>OY782667.1:0-1357500 GCA_963678135.1 Desulfovibrionaceae bacterium
AAAAAAACACTAGGTATTGAAATAGAGCAACGCAGGCAAGAAATACTTGAATCCCTGCTTAAAGAATCCTTAGACAAACTAGAAACAGAACGAGCCTTCACCTTGCATACTGCTCCGCAAGATGTTGAAACACTGACAGAGTTGCTTGCTGTGGCACAAAAAACAAACCCCAAACTTGCTTCGTGGAATGTAAAACAAGACCCCTCAGTCAGCTTAGGAGTCATACTCGAAACCACTGTCTCAAAAGTGGAAAATACCGTAGACAAACGCTGGCAAGAGGTGGATAGCATTTTAAGCCGGCTTACGGTGGATTCACCTGAGCAGCAGGGATAAGAATCAAGCCATGCCTCTTGAAGCCTCAAAATGTACTGAACTCCTTACTCAAACCCAGCCTTGTAAAGCGTATGGTAAAGTGACCAAAGTTGTTGGTCTTATTGCAGAAGGGCAAGGCATCCGCGCGCCCCTTGGTTCAGTCTGCCAGCTCCTTGCAAATGAACATGAGCAAAAAGGCATTGCTGCTGAAGTTGTAGGTTTCAAAGATAATGCCTGTCTTTTTATGCCTTATGGTGATTTGCGTGGTATTGCCCCCGGTTCACTTATTCGCAATAGCCCAAGCCCTCCACTTATACCATTTTCAGACAAACTCTTGGGAAAGGCAATTGATGCCTTTGGCCTGCCTTTAGATGGTGGCGAAAGCATTGTGCCAGAATGCCATATTCCGCTGTACAATGAAGCACCAAACCCGCTGGAACGACCGCGTATTGATGAACCGCTTGATGTTGGTATACGCGCAGTCAATGGTCTACTCAGCTTAGGCAAAGGACAACGTATTGGCATCATGGCCGGTTCAGGCGTAGGTAAATCCACGCTTTTGGGCATGATGGCTCGCTATACCAAGGCTGATGTCAATGTAATTGCTCTGGTTGGAGAACGTGGCAGAGAAGTTGTAGAATTTATGCAACGAGACTTAGGAGAGGAAGGCTTATCTCGCTCTGTACTCGTGGTCGCCACCTCGGACAAAAGCCCTCTTATTCGTATGCGTGCAGCATATACGGCCACAGCCATTGCTGAACATTTTAGGGATCAAGGCAAAGATGTTTTGCTCATGATGGATTCAGTGACTCGCTTTTGTATGGCCAGCCGTGAAGTAGGACTGGCTTCAGGCGAACCCCCGACACGCGGAGGGTATACTCCTTCTGTTTTTGCCCAGCTTCCCCAGCTTTTGGAGCGAGCAGGAAAATCAGCCAAAGGCTCTATTACCGGTATCTATACCGTGCTGGTTGACGGAGACGATTTTACTGAACCAGTTGCGGACGCGACACGTTCTATTCTTGATGGTCATCTCGTGCTCACGCGTGAGCTGGCAGATCAAGGACACTACCCTTGTATTGATGTGCTGAAATCCGTAAGTAGACTCCGTTCAGACGTCACGCCTGCTGAAATCATTACGCTTGGCAATACTGCACTTGCTCATCTTGCCACCTATAAAAAAGTGGAAGATATGGTCAATATTGGTGCATATAAAAGTGGGAGTAACCTTGATGTAGATAAAGCCCTCTCCATGATCAAAGCAATCAACGCGTATTTACAACAGCCTGTTGCAAAGCAAGCCACCTTAGAACAAAGCCATCAAGAATTGCAAAAACTGCTGAGCTAAAATAAAAACCCCGACCAGAGCCGTTCTCTGATCGGGGAAAAAACAGTCGAACCGGGGGCAACCATTTTCCCGGTAGTCGACTGACACGCACTAATCGCTATTATTATTGCGAAGTGAAGCACTTAACTGGCTGACAGTTTCCTCCAAAGCACTATATGTACCGAGAAGTGTCTCAAGGGCAGAATATTTGCGTAAAAGTGAAGTTCGCAAGGTATCAAGGCGAGCTTCTTCGTCATATATATCATCTTCTACGCTATCAATTGAGGATTCCATAGAACTCACAACAATAGATAATGTACCGCCATCTGCAGAGTTCCATTGTTTAGCAGCACGGTTCAGCTCACTAATTTTGCCTTCTTTAACCCCTACTACACAGGAATAGTCACCCTTTTTGGTCTCTGTTACTTTAAGCGAAAGACCAACAGCGTCAGAACCAGCTGGGATAGTAATAATATTATTAACCTTATCAAGATATAGTTCGATATCTATTATCATTCCATCGATCGTTGCGCTTGAAATCTCACCTTTCTTATCCACCGTATATTCTACCGTATAGGTTCCGCCCTTGGTCATGCCGTCAATTCGCTTGTCGAGCATCAAACCGCTACCATCAATACTTACACTTTCATTATCTGCAAAAAGAGCAGCCACGGCCTTGGGATCATTTGCAATGGCATCTTCTAATTCATCTGTATCAAGAAGCAACAGCCCCCAACTTTCTGAATTTTCATCAGCATCCGTGGAAATACCTATTTGAGAAAGTGAGGCATACACATCACCAGTATTTGCAGTTGCATTATAGTGCTCAAAACCAATGCCAGTAGCGGAAATCATGCTTTTCAGCTCTGCATACATTAAATCCAAGGCATAGCTATTAATAGTAGGAGCGATTTCTGTCTCGCCATCACTTGTTTCATATGTTGTTTCCACTTTGCCGGTAACGACCTGAATATCATAAAGAATTTGGTTTGTAGCATTGACAAATTCTTCAATGGTTTCAGTTAAAGCTGAGGTATCATACGATGCACTGATACGGACACCATCTGTCCCAGTTGTTTCGGATAAATTCAAAGTCAAGCCTTCAATAACATCATCAATTTCATTCGAAGAGCGAGTTATCGCAAAACCATCGACCTTAAGCTCAGCATCACAAGCTGTTTGGGTATTATCCATCCCAAAAGTAAGGTTTGTAAGGGTAATATTTGAAATAGCATTCTCTGTCCCTGTTTCCAGACTAGAAAGGGCAAAAAAATACTTGCTACCATCGTAAATAACGCTTGCTTCCACCAAATCATTGACTGAGCTATCCGCATTGATTTGATCAACTAACTTGTCAAGCGTTGTCCCTTCTGTAACGTTAATGGCATAATCTTTTCCATTAATCGTAAACTCCAGCTTCCCATCTTTATTATTATCCGTGATACTGTCAGTGCTTGCTGCGCTTCCGGTATCACTAATCCAAACATCATTTTTAGCGAGTTGATTGACTACAATAGTATGTGAGCCGGTTTTTGCTGTGCTATCAGCTGTAACCTCAAGAGCATCACCACCACCGCTGACCTTAACATCCAAAAATTTATCCATGGAATCCAAATCGTCCAAAGCAGAAGTGAACTCTGAAACAGCACTTTGCAAACTTTCAAGCTGGCTAAGTACAAAAGTTTGCTCAGCAATATCTTCATCATATGAATCCAGCTTAAAAGACTGGGCGTCAACTAAAGCATCAACCACTTCGCTCCAATCCGTATCACCCGTGGAATATGTAACCGAACCGGAGGTACTGATTGGGGTATACGCTTCAATATCGCTTGTGGTACTTGAAATATAAGCCATTTGCTTTTCCTCTTATTTTTGAAGCAAAATATTACATGTAATTCAAAAGGCTCATGCCCATGACGTTTGAGGTAGTTTGCAGTACTGCCTTGTATACATACTCAGCTTGACTGATTTCAGTTAAAATCTCCGTAGCATCGACATCCTCAACAGTGCTAATAGATTGAGTCAATTGCTCCTGAAAAAGCGTCAAATGCGACTCAGTATAACTGGCATGAATTTCATGTGCACCAATACTTGCTGCTGCTGCAGTCACCACCTCATGACAGGCACCAAGTTTGTCCAAACATGAAGCAACCCCCTCATGCTTACCCAGTTCCATATACACTGCTATATCGGCCAAAACTTCAAAAAGATTATCCTCTAAGGAAGAATTAATTCCGCCAAATATATCTTTCCCAACAAGTGTGGTTTCCATTGGACTATTTTCTGAAATATTGAGTTCCATGTTTCGGCTACTGCCAGTATAGGCATAGCTTTCGCGTATTATAAAACCAGGCCCTTCTCCCTTAGCTGTTGCCACTTCAGGAACCGTCCCTGAAGCAAGTTCTATCGCACAAGTACCAAAATCAAGAGTAGTAGAACCGGCAGCAAGTGTTGCGCTCGTCCATGTTTCACCATTATCTTTTGAATACCGATAGTTTAAAGCGTTTAAAGCATCTGTGCCAATGGTTCCCGCGCTTGTAAATTGTACCCAAATATTGGAATCTGTTGTTCCGCTCACGCCTGTTACAGCCGAAGCATCAAAAACCCCATCGCTCAAAGTGACGCCAATGCTTCCTGCATACGCATCACCTTCCAGCTCATTCCCAGCAAAGATGCTGTTGTCGTTCAGCTTGGTATTAGTAATGCCATAAATAGACTCCATGCACTGCCGTATTTCAATAGCCATGGAGGCAAGGTTCGTAGCATTATAGGTTTCAGTAGAGCCCTGCTCAGTTGTTTCAAGAGCCGAAGTAATCAGCGCAGAAACAGAACTCAAACAGGAATCCGCAGTACCCAAAGTTTCCAGTGCCACACTACAATTTTCCAAATAGCTCGATACGCAAGAATCTTCAGAACGCAAGCCACTGACTTTTGCAGCGCCATACGCATCATCAGACAAAGTGTTGATACGTTTTTGACTGCTGCTTTGCTCATTCAGTCTCATGTACTCTGTCAAAGAATTATTGATCTGTGACAATGTAGTGGAATATATTTGTGACGTGCTGATTCTCATGGTATGTTTCCTTTTTTATCAAGCCATGTTCAAAATGGTTTCCCACAAACTTTGAGCCGTTGTCACGATTCTGGCAGCAGCTTCATACTGCTGTTGATACTTTGTTAAATTCAAAGTTTCTTCATCAATATTAACCCCTGAAATAGAAGAAATAAGTTCTTTGTAATAGGTCACAGAGGTTTCTGTATATGTTTTTTGCAGTTCAGTAGCAGCACTTGCCGAACCTATCTTAGCAATAATTTCTCCAAGATACCCGGAAAGTGTATCATCATCAGCTCCCTCGCCAATTGTCACATCTTTGGTACTTAAATTTGAAATAGCAGAAGCCGTATCGTTAGAACCAGACGAAACCGTGCCGTCTGTTTCTACTACTTGGCAGTTCACACGGCTGGAATCTGAACTCAAGGCACTGTTTACTGCGATGCTACGCGCAGTAGAACCAGAAAAGAAAGTATTTAAGCCAAGAGCTGCCAAAACCCCTGTTGTATCCTCAGCGATTTCAAAAGTGAAGTTATTACCAGCAGCTAAAGTAAAAGAATTATCAGAATTTATTGTTGCTTCAAGCTCAGTGCCAAAATCTTTCTTAATGGCATCTTTCAAATCTTCAATAGAATCTGAAGCAGGGTCAAAACTCACACTTGCTTGGGTAGCTATATCTCCATCGCTGTCATACGTTACAAAACTAATATGGCCAGCCGTTACTTTATCAGCATAAGCAAGGTCGCTGTTTTCAAAAATTACAGATGTATCTTCAGCCGTATAGCTTCCTTCAAGCAGTGTCTGATGTTTACTGCTTGCACCTTGGGAGTGGAGCAAATTTATTTCCCAAATCAGGGTAGAAGCCAATTCATTTAAGTTATTGATAAAAGGCTGAATATTATCATCACGCGCCATTAAAAGCCCGGCTATGCTCCCTTCTTCAATGCGATTGCCTACGTTCTCACCGCTTTCATTGGTCAGTGTCGTGATATTGTATAAGCCCTCACCTTCATCAGGAGTCCAGTAAACGCCGGTTTTGGGCACAATGGAAACTCGGTCACCAACAGCATGATTGCCTGAGGTATCTACAAAACCTATTTCAACTTTTTTGATAACGGCCGGATTGCTTGGATCACTAGCCGTGAAATGGAGCTCATTACCATCTTCGTCAGTTTCCCAAGTTGTCCCTCCATCAAAAGACACTTTGAACTCAGCAGTTCCATTACTGCCTGCAGTCACAAATTCCAGCAATATTTCTTCACTTGGAGTTTCATCATCATCAAAAGCGTAATACGGCTGCCCGCTCCATGTAGAACCAGGAGCAGAGATATATTTTGGCTCACGGGCAGGAGAATATACCAGCTCATTGTACTCAGCACCATCAACCAAAGAATATCCACACTTAAGCGTTACATCGACCTGCTCGGTATCAGTAACATCGACAGTAATATCTACCAGCTCACCCAGCTTCTTGACCAATAAATCGCGAGTATTGAGCAAGTCATAGTTATCTTGACTTGAAACAACTTGTTTATTGAGTATGGCAATACGCTGGACAATACTATTGACTTCAGAAACTTGCTGGCGCAATTCATCATCAATCTCCTGAACCGTGTCATCCAATTGTTCGCGAGCATAGTTCAGTTCATAAACCAAAGTATCTGCAACACCTAAAAGTTCTTCCCGTGCTGCAACGCTGGTTGGGTCTTCAGCTAAAGTATTCCATGAATCCCAAAAGCTATCCAAAAGCGAGGCCAAACCATTATTCTCACTTTGATTAAGGAGTGCCTCAGCCTGAGCTAGATATTCATACAAGGCTTCTTGCGTGCCAAATTCAGAAAGCGTGTCCAGATATTGCTCTTCTACAAACCAATTCACTTGGGATTGTACTTCAATAACAGCTGCACCACTGCCAACAGAAACCCTGCCCACGTCCAAATAACAAGTACTTTCATAGACAGTAACGTTTCTACGGTAACCTTCGGTATCAGAGTTAGCGATATTATTCGATACCGTCTGTACCGAGACCTGAGCATTGTTCAAAGCTGAAGAGCCTATATGATACAGATTATTAAGCATTTTGTATTTCTCCGGACTTCCTGATTCAATATTCTCTATTACTTAAAAACCAATTATCGCTTCAAGTTAATAGCAGTCTGGAGCAGAGTATCTGCTGTAGTGATAACTTTTGCACTTGCTTGATACACGGACTGCAAAATAACTAAATCCGTCATTTCAGAGGCCGTGTCCACGTTAGAGCCTTCTAAGGCATTGGAAACCATAGTTCCTCTGGATGAAGTACCTGCCTGCCCCAGCAGAGCTTCGCCTGACTCCATGGTAGCACTATAAATATTTGTGCCTTCAAGCCGAAGTCCGTCATCATTTGCAAACTCAGCGAGCGCCACAGCATACAAGTCTATGGACTGTCCATTGGAGTATAGTCCAGTCAAAACTCCTGTTTCGCTTAATTCTAAATCCTGCAATGTTCCGGAAGTATAGCCATCCTGAGCACTGCGATAAATAGCTGAACTTTGATCATAGCTCGTAGCAGCATTGACACTAAATTCTGCATCTGCAAATATAGCTAAATCAGAGGCCTTGGTGTTAGCATCTATAGCACCATAGGACGTATTCGCAGCAGCAGGCGTAGTGGCTTGGTCTGTCCATGTATTAATGATGTCTTTATTAAGCACACCAAAATTTAAACCTATTTCCTGTTCATCATCACTTCCTGTAAAATTGGCTTTCAAGATAACATTTCCGTCTTCATTAAAATCTGCCAAAGCCCAATCGCTAGCAGCAGCAGGAATTGCGGAAAGAGTGCTGTTCGGTGTGTAGGCCGTCATATTGTTGAGTGATCCTGCAGAAGTAAACGTTAAAGTACCAGTCATAAGTAAGCCGGCAGCTGCAGTTTCTGCATACGGAGTAGTGCCGACACTTCGTAAATCTTCGGAAGGATTACAATAGACTAAATATTCCCAAACAACTTCTCCTCCATCCTCGACACCGGTAGGGTCTAAAGCAAGCATAATATCATGAGCCGTGCCTCGTTCATCATAGACTGAAATTGTTGTTTGATACGCATAGGCATTATCGTCCAAAGGTTCGTCTAAAGTCCCATTATATCTTTGAAACAAGGCTTGCATTTCAATATTGTTGACCGTATCCGTAGTATGGTTAGTGGATTCAGCATCCAAATTAAATTCCATTTCAATAAGGCTTGTGGGCTGAGGTTTGGTTTGAGATTTATCAATTTGAATATCTCCTACCGAACCGCTGACAGCAGCATCCTCAACAACCCAGCCCTGTACTCTATTGCCATGTGCATCAGTCAGATATCCTTCTACATCCAGTGAGAAGTTGCCATCTCGTGTATAATAAACATCATCAGTATCAGGATCGACCATTGTAAAAAATCCATTGCCATTGATGGCCATATCCAAAACAGAGGCAGAATCTTCATACGTTCCTTGTGTCCAGTCCGTGGAAACCGCAGCAATACGCACACCATTACCTATTTGGTCTTTACTGCTGGAAGCACGAACCGAGCTGTAAAATACATCCTCAAATTCAACACTGGTGCTTTTATAACCAGAGGTTGAAGCATTCGCGAGGTTATTACTGACCACAGAAGCATTTTGCCCCTGAGCCTGCAAACTGGAAATTGCCGTAAACATTGAACCGCTGATACCCATTGTGTATTCTCCTTTAATTTTAGAGCGTTATTCGTATATTTTTATTTTAATTACTCGCAACCAAACTCACATTTGCTGCATCAACTGTACGTCCATCATCAAGCGTTAATTCAACACCGTCAGAAGTAAATTCTACTGCCATAACTGTTCCAGCTATTGTGAGCTCACTGTCCACTGCATCTCCATCCTCATCCAAAGCTGAAACACCTATTTTGTACTTCCCGTTATCCATGCTTTCGCCATCATAATCCAAACCATCCCATGTATAATTAAACATACCTTCTGCTACATTATTATAGATATAGCTATTCACGATATTGCCGTTAGAATCAAAAATATTGATGGTAAGCTCTGCTGCCTCCTCTGCCAAATCCACATAGATAGTTGAAGCCTCACCATCGGCAAGGGCAATGCTTTTACCATTGGCAGTCACCCCTTTTCCAAGATAATTCAAAGAAGAAATGCTTTGAATCTCATTCATTTCATCGGTGACACTGCCCATTGAACCGGAAATCGAGGAAAGTTGTTCCAGCTCTGAAAGCTCAGCAAGCTGCGTCACATACTCCGTAGAATCCATAGGATCCAAAGGGTTTTGGTATTCAATTTCTGTAAGCAAAAGCTGCAAAAAAGCATCTGTATCTAAGGCAGGGGTTGAGTCAGAGCTTGTAAGACTTTGAGTCTCATTGGAATAAGCGTCAATAACAGAAGTGATACTCATGAATGTATTCTCCTTTCCTCGGACTTGTGGTCGAGGCTAAAATATTCTCTCAGGCGTTCCAAGGCTTGAAACTTAAGACTTCTTGCCGTGCAAGGTGAAATTCCCAGCTTTACAGCAATATCGTTGGCCTCAAGTTCATCAAGAAAAGTAAGTTCTAAAATTTCAACCTGACGTGGTGTAAGCACTCCGTCCGGAAGTGATAAGGGCTCAATCTGAGATTCTAAGGACGGTTCAAAAGACTCTATATCCTGCTCGATACTTAAAAAATCAAGCTGCCGTTTACGCAAACGATCTATAATAGAAGTACGGATGATCATGCCGAGCCATGTGGTAACTGCACCCTTTGATTGATCATATTTTTTCGTATAATCATTTTTGAGAATCTTAAGAGCAACATCTTGAAAAATATCTTCTCGCTCATGGTAAGGACAGTTTTTGCCAATAGAGCGATAAAATGAAGTAATGCAGTGCATAATGAACGCCCTGAACTGATCAAATATCAGGTCATGCTCATGCATATTGATGCAAGGCTGGTGTTCTGTTGTATAATTTTGCATTACTTTCTCCTTCACCTGAATTGAGCAACTAAAATTCCACTTAATATCAAGATATATAAAGTTATCATAAACTTAGCTTTTATTTCGCCTCGATTTTGCCGCATAAAAATAGATTACAACATTTTTCTTTTTATAAAAAATTGCTTTTCTGTATCAGCTTTAGGATAATTTTTGAGAATTATTAAGAATTTTGCTTGAAACTTGCTTTTTGCAAGTCAGTCAATATGTGCTAGGCAGGTTTTTCCTGCCTTCTAGGCAGAAACTCCCTTTTATGGACTAATATGCTGGAAATATGAGATAAAATAATGATATTTGAGACTAAGGCATCATGTGCGAAGTATTGAGATTTTATGGCTTTACAATTTCTTATGATCTGTTCCAGTAAATGGAGAACCCGCTATACAGTAAGCTGATGTCTTCATGTAAAATTTCCTCCCTTGTCTTTACGAAAAAATTTTACTTTTTAGACCTGTCAAGTCTCGGGGGGGGGGATTACTCAAGTTCAAAAACGCCAAGACGGGCAAAGGCCAAATATAATTCACGACTCACCCAAGCGTCTGTTGCTGCATAAATAATTTGCTTTGGTAAAAGTTCATCTTTTGCCCAATTCGAACATTGAGCTGATTTTGAAATACGAAATCCCAACAAATTTGCAGCAAGATTTCGCAGACCATGTGTTTGCATTTTGAGTTCACTGGAAACTTGCCCTAAGTCAACAAAAGCACCAGCCTTAAAATTATACAATTTCTTTAAGCCTGCAATATCATCACGCACTGCAACGCCAGCTTTGACAATATCCTTGCTGCTCAATAACTCGGCCAAACCAGTCTCCAGTGAAAGATGACGCAACTGAAACAAAAAGACTTCGTTAGCAGTAGCGAGTTGTAGCACTGTAGGAGGGCCTGGCTGTTTTCCTTTTTTGAAAACAGGGCGAGTTTCAGTATCAAAACCAAGCAATATTTCATTTTGTAAGCGCGTTAGAGCCCACAGCAAACGCTTTTCTGAACGAATAAGATGAATTTCTCCATCCCAAGCGCGCAAAGGAAGCTCGTTAATTGCTTCCGTAGGCCAGGCTTCTAAAAATTCCTCAGCTAGTTCTATAAAATTTATGTGCATATCCACAATATTTTCCAATACAATAGCAATGCCTTTGCAAAGCTGTGTTTTATAAATCTAAGCCCCAAACATTCCATACATCCTGATGCCACTTGCTAAAAACTTTAATAAAATCAGAGAGTTCTAAATCTACTCGTTGCCCTGTTTTTCTGTTTTTCGCTTCTATTATGCCGTTTGCAAGCCCTTTGCTGCCGAGAACAAGTTGCATGGGCCAACCAGCAAGGTCTGCATCCGCAAACTTAACGCCCGGGCGTTCTTTACGGTCATCATACAAAACATCAATCCCAAGCTGGAGCAATTTCTGATATACGTCTTCAGCCACTATGCTAACAGCTTCATCTTTAGCACCAAGGGCGATAAGGCAAACCTCAAAAGGTGCAATAGAAGGCGGAAACACAGCTCCTTGTTCATCATTATTTTGTTCAATAGCTGCAGCCACAATCCGTGAGATGCCAATGCCGTAGCAACCCATAATCATGGTTTTTTCTTTCCCATTTTCATCAAGAAATGTTGCATTCATAGCATGTGAATATTTTGTTCCAAGCTTAAACACATGTCCGACTTCAATACCTTTTGTAAAATGAACAGCCCTGCCACATTGCGGGCAAGGATCATCTTGTGCAATAGTTCGCAAATCAGCAAATTGTTCAATCTGGACGTCTCGCCCAAGATGTACATTTTTCAAATGTGTATCACATGTATTGGCTCCGGTAATCCAAGCTCGATCATATCCTAATTCATTATCTGCAAAAATATGTTTTACCTGTAAGCCCACAGGCCCTGCAAAGCCAACAGGAGCACCAGTCCATTCTATAACCTGCTCAGGGCTAGCCATTTCAATGCTATTTCCCCCTAAAAGATTACGCAATTTCACCTCATTAAGTTCGCGGTCTCCACGCACAAGAGCAGCCACAGCTTCTCCATCCACACTAAAAAGCAAAGTCTTTATAAGCTCTGAGGCCTTAGCAGAAAGAAGTGCACAGACTTCTTCCACGCTGTGCGCTCCCGGAGTAGATACTGATGAAAACTCAGGGATATTGGTTTCACTCTTCAAATCTACAGGCTGACTTGCTACTTTGGCTTTTTCTAAATTGGCAGCAAAGCCACAGGCTACATCCTCACAAACAGCAATAGTATCCTCTCCTGTTTCAGCCAAAACCATAAATTCATGCGAAAAATCGCCACCAATTGCGCCTGAGTCCGCCTGTACTGCACGAAAGCTCAAGCCAATACGTTCAAAAGCCTTGGAATAGGCTTGATACATGGCCTCGTAGCTCATTTCCGCACCGGCTTCATCCGCATCAAAGGAATACGCATCCTTCATAATAAATTCCCGACCACGCATCAGGCCAAAGCGTGGACGAACTTCATCGCGAAATTTAGTTTGTATCTGATACAAATTGAGCGGTAATTGTTTATAGGAACGAATTTCTCCACGGAGCAAATCCGTGATAACTTCTTCATGCGTAGGCCCCAAGCAATACTCACGATTATGACGATCTTTCATACGCAAAAGTTCTCGCCCGTAATATCCCCAGCGACCTGTTTCCTGCCAAAGATCAGCAGGCTGAACCATTGGCATGGAAATTTCTATGGCACCAGCTCGTTCCATTTCTTCTCGAACGATATTGGCAACCTTATTTATGGCGCGCAAAGCAGTGGGCAAATAAGTATAAATACCGCTTGTTAGCTTACGAATCATACCAGCACGCATAAGCAATTTATGGGACATCACCTCGGCATCTGCCGGATCTTCCTTAAGCGTTGGAATATAATATTTAGAAAGTCTCATTTATTTTTTCTCCGTTCTTCCAAGAAGAGTTCCAATTCCTGCATAAATTCTGAAATCAAATCTTCTGCACCACGCACTTTGCGTACAACCTGCCCTTTCCGAAAAATAATCCCTGAATCACGACCACCTGCGATACCTATATCTGCCTCACGAGCCTCACCAGGGCCATTGACCACGCAGCCCATGACCGCACAAGTAAAAACTTCTTCCACACCCATAAGTTTTTCTTCAACTTTGGTAGCCAAAGCAATCAAATCAATTTCAGTTCTACCGCAGGTCGGACACGAAATAATATCCGGCCCGCGTTCCCTGAGTCCTAAAGCGCGCAAAATTTCCCAAGCTGCGCTTAGTTCTGCAAGCGGATCATGGGTCAAAGAGACACGCAAGGTATCACCCAAACCCTCCCAAAGTAAAATCCCCAAGCCCACAGCACTTTTTACAGTGCCTCGCCCTAAAGTTCCAGCTTCAGTAATGCCAATATGTAAAGGATAGTCTACCTTTGTTGCAAGCAAACGATAGGCCGAGATAGTGCGAAGGACTGAACTGGATTTAAGAGAAATTTTAATGGCTTCAAAATTTCGGCGTTCCAGCATCGCAACATGACTTAACGCACTTTCAACCATGGCCTCCGGTGTAGCCCCACCGTAACGCTCCAAGAGTTTTTTTTCCAGACTTCCAGCATTCACCCCAATGCGAATAGGGACGCCACGTTCTTTTGCCACAGCAACAACAGAATCAAGCCTTGCTTCCCCTCCAATATTTCCAGGATTGATACGCAAGCCATCTATCCCTGCCTGCAGAGCTTGTAAGGCCAGACGATGATCAAAATGAATATCCGCTATGAGGGGAACCTCTGTCCTGTTACGGATAGTACACAGTGCATTTGCTGCAATTTCATCAGGAACGGCTAAACGCACGATTTCGCATCCAGCTTTGGCTAAACGCTCAATCTGATTTAAGGTAGCATGTACATCGCGTGTATCAGTATTGCACATAGATTGTACGCGAATGGGGCTATCGCCTCCAATACTGACATCACCAAGAAAAATACTTTTGCTGTTTTTACGCTGAATCATAACATACTTATATTACTGCATGAACAAAAAGCTGTCCAGAAAACTAAACAATCAATTACCGCTAATATTTTGCACCCTCCGCATTGACACTTCCCCTTGCCTGATGTTCAATTTAAGTATTCTTTTTGCCTGTTATAATGAAGGAGCATACATGCAAAAACGTACTCAAAGAGACAAAGAACGCGATGCCCTACAAGCGCGTCTGCTTATGGAGTCCTTACCATATATTCGAGAATTTTACGGTCAAACCGTGGTTATCAAATATGGCGGACACGCCATGATTGACGAAAAACTCAAAAAAAGTTTTGCTCTGAATATCATCCTCCTCAAGTATGTTGGCATCAATCCAGTTATTGTACACGGCGGAGGGCCACAAATAGGTAAAATGCTTACTGCTCTCGGAATAGAGTCTCATTTCCGGCAGGGGCATAGAATAACTGATCAAGCCACCATGGATGTAGTAGAAATGGTTCTTGTTGGTAAAGTCAATAAAGAAATCGTGAATCTTATTAACCTTAATGGTGGACGAGCTGTCGGACTTTCCGGCAAGGACGGAACACTCATTCAATGCGAAAAAAAAGAATTGGCGGTTACAAAAAAGGATGCGCCACCTGAACTGCTTGACCTTGGCAAAGTCGGTGAAGTGACGCATATCAATGTCAATGTAATTCATTCGCTGGAACGAGAAGGTTTTATTCCGGTTATTGCTCCAGTAGGGGTCAATGAATATGGTGAAACATATAATATTAATGCTGATGACGTTGCTGGTGCTGTGGCTTCAGCTTTGGAGGCAAAAAGGCTTCATTTATTAACCGATGTAGAAGGTCTGCTTGATCAAAACAAAGAGCTTATACAACGTTTATCTGTTACGGAAGGATTTCAAGCCATTGAACAAGGCATCCCCAAAGGTGGCATGGTACCCAAATTACGCTGTTGTCTGGAGGCTGTCCTTTCCGGTGTAGAAAAAGCGCATATTATTGATGGCCGTGAAGAAAATTGTGTACTCCTCGAACTTTTTACAGACGAAGGTATCGGTACCGCCATTCTTTCAGACTCATAATCTCAAATAATCTGAAATAAAAAATAAAGCCCACTCCAATAATTGAAGTGGGCTACAATTTTTAGGTACAAAAAGCAGTTATACGGCTATCTTATTTATCGCTTGCTGCAAGCGAGAAATACGGCGAGCAGCCTGTCGCCAGTGGATAACTTTTTTCGACGCTGCTTTGTCCAAAACTTTAGTGGCTGTGACCATAGCAGTTTCAGCTTGCCCAAGATCATTTGCTTCAACAGCAGTTCTTACAGCTTTCACCGCATTTTTGATGCGAGTTTTGCTTATACGATTACGCAGATTGCGTTTCAGGCTTTGACGATGCCGTTTTAAGGCAGATGGATGATTAGCCAAAATCTATCTCCTCATTATTTACACTGTTTTTATTTTTTTCATAAAATATATATAACAAATCGAAAGAGAGTCATTATACTCTTCTTTTTTTTTTGTCAAGATAAATTCAAAACATTCAGGACACTTTGTACTCTAGCTTAGAACCGAGTTCCGTATAAGGTAGCCTTTCTTGTCCAAAACTCAGTAAGTTTTTGTTTATCAAACTGAGCTTGGCAATAGGCCAAATCATGAACATCCTGTCCGGGTACATAAATATAGAGTACACATAATGCGTTTTGCTTGCTTTGTTGCAGCTGGAAAGCAAGGGCAAATTCTTTAAGCTCGTCATCACCGGGCAATGTTTGAATATCCAAATAGAGAGTAAAAAACTCTGCCACGCCCGAAGTAGCAGTTTTACTCTCATGTTGCAGCACAGTATACTTCAGGCCTTTAAGCTTTGCATCAAGTGACGAAGGAGTAAACTCTTCTTCTTTTTGCTCTGGTTGGTGCTCAAGTTTTTGCTTTAGCCTAGTATGAGCAGAAGGCGCAGGCGTATTTTGGACAACAGTGTCTTTGCTTGTGAGCTCTGTCTGCACATAGGGCGTAGGCGTATCCTTTGCATCTGGAAACTTGATGCTCGGTTCATCTAATAAGGGGGCATAAATATAGCCACATGCTTTAGAAATATCACGCTCTTGCTCGGAAACATCAAAAACAGCATACCACCCACTTTCCAAAAAGGCAGCACGCACACATGTCCCTGGTTCTAAGCTCGCAACAAGCGCAGATTGTGCTGATCGACCTGCTCTCACATTGACTCTACGCTGAATAGTGAGCAATCGTCCCCATTCGGAAAATGCTTTATCCCAAGAAGAATTTTTCTTTTTTGCAGGACGTACAATTTTTTGTTTGCTTGGAAGCAAAGCATCAAGGCGCACATAGCCTAAAGCAAGTGTTTTTTCTCTCAAAAGCAAATCTTCATCAAAAACAGCAAGCCAACCATCTTTTTCAAAATCAACTTTAATGGTCTGCCCCTTAAACACAGTAAAAACTTGTAAACTTTGTTCCGAGGGGGTTTGATAAACGATTGCACGGTTCTTCGGGCTCATCAATTTACCCCATGGCTCATGTCCTGTGCCAAGTGGCCGTAAATATTTCGACATGACATAGCCAAGAGCCTTTTGTTCATCCTTTTCCAGTATATCAAGAGAAAAAAGAGCAACCCACTGTTTTTCAGGAAAAGCGACGCGGTACAAACTTCCCGGTTTAATTTCTGCAACACATTTGGCTTTCAGTGAGCGAGCATCTCGAACTTTTACAGGATTTTTCGGGGTCATAATTACTCCCCAATCCTGCGCTTGCATTATATCAGCACAACAAACAAAGAAAAAACAAAACAAACAAATTCCTTTTACCCAAGCCATTGGCTAGTCCTTGTTCATTTCCTGTATAACCAGATCAGTTAAATCAGCTGAAGATTCAAGATAGCCCACAATATTCGGATCTGTTAGAACCATGGAAAAACCTTCTTGATGTGCGATTTTACGCAAACTTTCATCTGCGTGCTTGAGCAAAAATTGAATTAACTGCTCTTCCTCTTTGCGTAAATCAGCCCTACACTGTTTTTTCAGTTCTTCATGCGCTAAAGACAGTGCTTCAAGTTCTTTTTGTAGCCCTTTATCATGAGGATATAAGCTTAATTCTTCTTTGAGTTCAATAATCTGCTGAGCAGATTCGTTGATCTGTTTATCTTTTTCTGTGCTCAAACGCGCCAGATCTTCTTGTGCTGTTTTGCCAAGTTCTGTTTCTTCAAGAATACGCTGAGTATTCACAAAACCAACCTTATTTTGCGCCCAAGCAGAGCTGGCAAAAACACACAAGAACAAAAGCATATATACTGTATATCGTAAAAACATTATTTCCCTCTGTTTGCGCTACATATCACACGGCACGGACTACAGCATGGACAATGGATCAAGATCAAGTGAAATACGCAACTTTTTTTTACCCAAATTCCATTCCATAAGCCGAACAAAAACACCACGCAATGTTGCCCAATCCTTCCCTTTGAGCAAACAATTATATCGTTTACGGTTATTTAATTGTGCAAATGGTGCAGGAGATGGCCCAAGTACGCTGATTCCACTTTGCATCGCAGCATTACGCAATACATCCCCTGCTTCGCTCAAGTATTCCAAACCATGGCTATCATACATGGAATAACTCATACGCACCAAGGCTAAGAAGACAAAAGGAGGATAGCCAAACTGTTCTCGCTTCAACACTTCTCGTGTATAAAATGCCTTATAATCCGCGTCCAATATATTTTGCCAAAGAGGATGTTGTGGATTTCTCGTTTGAATGAGTACTGTTCCAGCCTTATTGCCTCTGCCAGCTCGCCCTGAAACTTGAACCAACATTTGAAATGTACGCTCAGCACTACGGTACTCTGGTAAATTCAAGCCAAGATCACCTTCAACAACAATAACAAGCGTCACTCCCGGAAAATGATGTCCCTTGGACAACATTTGCGTACCGATTAAAACTTGCGCTTTACCAGTTCTGAACTCATCTAAAATATGCTCTAAATATTCCGGTTTCCTTGTTGAGTCACGGTCTAAGCGCAATAAGCTAGTCTCCTCAGGCAAAATTTTATGTACATACTCTTCTATGCGCTCTGTCCCACCACCCATCGGCAAATGTTTTGTTCCTCCACAGCTTGGACACAAAGTAGGGTAATCCATATATATTCCACAATAATGGCAAAGTAAGCGTTGCTGCTTTTTATGATACGTTAAACCAACATTACAGGCAGGACATTTCAACGCCTCCCCACAGGATAAACAATACATAATCGGAGCATAGCCACGCCGATTAAGCATTATCATGACTTGTTCACCAGCTTGCACTGTTGCCAAAAGCCGTGCTTGCACCTCAGGCACCAGAGGAACATCCTGATTACTATGCTTAGAAATATCGATCAGCTCAATAGTAGGTAATTTACCTTCGCCAACTCGCTGTGGCAAAGTAAGTAAAGGCACATTTCCGGTACATGTGGCATAAAATGTTTTTATATCCGGAGTAGCAGAACCAAGTACGAGTAAACCGCCACTTTCCTGAATACGCTTCCAAGCCACTTCTTTTGCCTGATACAAAAGGCGTTCTTCCTGCTTAAAACTTTCATCATGCTCTTCATCAATCACCAGCAAACCAAGCTGCTGAAAAGGTAAAAACAATGCTGAACGAGTACCAACAACAATACACGGCTCTTTGCATTTTCCTATTTCTTGAAAAATACAGAGCTTGCGACTTGAACTTAAATAACCATGATACAAAAAAACACGATTTTCCCCAAAACGCGCACGCAGCACTTGAAAGAGTTGCATGGCAAGCGCGACTTCAGGAGCAAGCAACAAAGAACTATTCCCTTGCTCAAGAGCCTCTTGAATTAAGGAGAGGTATACATGGGTTTTTCCTGAACCAGTGACGCCATGCAAAAGAGCTGTATTGCCCTTATGTTCTCGCATTAACGCAAGAAGCTCGCTAATAACTGCTTGCTGCTGTGCTGTAGAAATATGCTCTGGCACTCTTGCACTTGGTTTTTCAATATCCTGCGTTTGCCTATCCCATGCGAGCAAGCCATTGCGAACCAAGGTATCAACAACAGCTTTTGTACCATGACCACAAACATGACTCAAATCCCCTACGCTTGTAGAACCATGCTCGTGTAAATATTCTAAGACTGCACGTTGTCGCAATGCCCGAGGGCGAACTCTCCACGGTGGTTCACACGCAAGGCAAACAAGCTGAGCATTAGCTTCTTTTCTGGGATTAAAATGAACATGTACTGCGCCATCCCTCCAAGCCTGTAAAAAAGCAGTGCGCTCTTGCTCCTGCAATGCGTGTATTTGTTGAGGGGAGATACGAGCTGGAACATCAGGAGCCGCGCAAGTATAGACAATTTCAGTTGTCCGCAAACCTGTAGGAAGAAGAGTAGCCAAAACCTTAGCCAAAGGCACTGATTGTCGCAAAGCAAGATCAGAGGCCATTGCAAGCCATTGCTGATTCAGAAGAGGCGTCGTTTCTAAAGGCCAAAGAAGTGGTTTGGTCGCAAAGTTCGGTTGCGGGCACTCTTGAATACAGACTCCGGCACGAAGCCCTCCGCGAACAGGAACAAGAACTCGCAGTCCTACTTGCAGTTCAGGAAAAGATTCAGGCTGTTCATAGCTTAAAATTGAAAATGGTGCTGTACATAAAGCCACCTGCCAAAACCTAGCCAATAAACTACTCCATACTATGGCAAACAATCAAACATACAAAAGAGATGAGCTAACTCTTGTATGAACAAAGCAAGCTATCAAGTTTTGTGACAAGTACATCTCGCAATTCTTCATCTTGCAAAGCGAAATAAATATTTGCAGTAAGATACTCAACCCAATCACCTGCGTCAAAACGCGTGCCCTGCAATTTGACTGCAAGAAGTTTATCCCTATTTGCCAAGCCTTGCAGGGCATCGGTCAGTTGTATTTCTCCGCCAAATCCAGCTTCTTGTTTTGCCAGATCATCAAATATCTCAGGGAATAAAACATAGCGTCCAATAATTGCTAAACGAGAAGGTGCATTGGCAATATTTGGTTTTTCTACTAAATTCGTAACCTTATACAATCCATGCTCAAGCGTTTCGCCCTGAATAATGCCATATTTATGGACACGATTTTCCGGAACTTCAATGACTCCAACAACTGCTTTTTCTTCTTTACGCGCTATATCTAACAGCTGCTTGATCCCTGCATCTTGACCAAAAACAAGATCATCAGCGAGCATCACCGCAAAAGGCTCATGCCCACAAATTTCTTTAGCCTGTAAAATAGCATGTCCCAAACCAAGCTGTTCTTTTTGCCGCACAGAAGTAAAATTGACCAATTCAGCAACACGAATAATCTCTTGAAGTAACAGTTCCTTTCCTGAACGCTTGAGCAAGTTTTCTAAAAGGAAATTTCTATCAAAATGATCTTCAATAATCCTTTTATTTTGGTTTGTTACAAATATAACATCGTGTAAATTGGCTGCAATGGCTTCCTCCACAATATACTGCACAATAGGCTTGCGGTACACAGGGAGCATTTCCTTGGGCACGTTTTTGGTAGCTGGCAGAGAACGAGTCCCCCATCCGGCCACAGGAATAATAACATTGTGTATTTTCATACTCCTCTCTGAGGTAATATCAAAAATTTAGCGCAAATACTTTCTTAAAACATCACACAATTCATCGGCATATTGCTGTACCGCAGTTTCATCTGAGCCTTCAACCATCACTCTGGCTACAGGTTCTGTACCCGAATATCTGAGTAGTACACGCCCCCCCTCACCAAGCGCTGCCTCTATTTCTCGAACTGCTTCTTGGATAAGAGGAACCTCTGCAAAAGGTATTTTTCTTTCCACATGAACATTCTGTAAAACTTGCGGAAAAGGCGTGAGCAAAGTGGCAAGCTCGGAAAGAGGAATATCCCGTGTTTTCAGGACACGCAAAAGTTGTAATGCAGCGAGTATTCCATCTCCGGTAGTAGAATGATTCATAAAAATTAAGTGTCCTGACTGTTCACCGCCAAGTACAGCACCCGTCTCACGCATCATTTCCACCACATACCTGTCTCCCACAGGAGAACGAAGCAAAGAGCCCCCACGTTCTTTCATGAAGAGTTCTAAAGCCATATTACTCATAACAGTGCTGACCACAAGATTTTTAGCAAGCTCTCCACGGCGCATCAGATCATCCGCACACAAAGCCATGATTTGATCACCGTCCAAGATGCGACCCAATTCATCGACAACAATCAATCTATCAGCATCACCATCAAGCGCAAGACCAAGGTCTGCACCTTTTTCCACAACCATTTGAGAAATAATTTCAGGATACAAAGAACCACATTGATGGTTTATATTCAAACCATTTGGGTTCACGCCAGTAGTTATAACTGTTGCCCCAAGTTCTTCGAGCACGGTAGGAGCCACTGAATAGGCAGCACCATGAGCACAGTCCAAGACGATTTGTAAACCATCTAAAGTGACATCCTGAGGAAAAGAATTTTTAAGGTATACAACATACCTACCCAAGGCATCCTTCAAACGCGCAGCTCGTCCGATCATTTCCGGTTCTGGATTTTCCCATACTGGATTTTCGGCCAAAACAAGTGCTTCGATTTCTGCTTCAAGCTCATCAGGGAGCTTAAAACCATTATGGTCAAAAAATTTAATACCATTATCCATAAAAGGGTTATGTGAAGCTGAAATAACAACGCCCAAATCCGCGCGCATATTGCGGGTTAAAAATGCAATAGCCGGAGTAGGCAAAGGGCCTACAAGATACACATCCATACCAGCAGCACACAAACCAGAAGTGAGAGCAGTTTCAAATACATATCCGGAAAGTCGAGTGTCTTTGCCAATAATCACCTTATGACGCCTTGCTCCCTTGCGAAAATATTGCCCTGCGGCTTGCCCTAATTTCAGAGCAATTTCTGGAGTCATAGGAGGAATATTTACTTGCCCACGAAGGCCGTCTGTCCCAAACAGCTTCCTTGTCATCAAAATTTCCTTATTTTATTTTTACAACAGCCTCTAAGATTTCCGGAGTAGCTCGAACCAGACGACAACCATCAGGCAGTTTCACCGCAAACAATATCTTTTGTTTGCCGGGTGCTATTCCTGATTTTACAAAAGCTGTGATGCCAATCTCTTTTCTAAACTCATCGTTTCTGAAGAGAAAAACCGGACCTTCAACTTCTAAGGTCACGGAATTCGTCAGTACTGAAACAGTAAAATTTTGTGGAGCATTTACTGTAAATTTCCGTAGCTTCACAGGAATAGTTTGTAATTTAGGCCCCATACTTAAATCAATTCGCACGACACTTGGACTCGCCTTAATCGGTGAATCCAAGACAATCGGAAGATTGGAACTCCAATGCGATGGCACAAGCTCCTTAAAGGTTTCTTCTAAAATCAAATCCACTTTATCCAATAATTTCAAAGAACTTTCAGGGCCAAGTAATTGTACATTTTCAGGGCTCACTGTCATTTTTTTTAGCATATAATCAGGATTCAAATCCTTTTCATGAGGCCATTTCACAGAAACCGGAACAGTTTTTGTAATCATTCTATCCGCTGTCAGCAGTAAATGCGCCGGACGCATTTCCATAATTTCATAGGCACCTGAAATATCAATAAGAGAGGGAATAAGCTCTATAGAATTTACCCCAGCTTGCAATCCAGAAATATCTAAAGGGTAGCCAATCTCCTGCGCTTTTAATGAACGCACCAATTCTTTAGGACCACGCACACGAACTTCTATTTGGTTGACAAGCCCATCATGAATAATCACATCATCACTGGCACCTATCATTTCTATCGGAACATGAATCCAAGTTTCTACTTTTTCCCGGCCAGTCACTACATACCAAGTGCACAGGGCAAGGACGAGAGCCACAATCGCGGTTTGCCAATGCTCTTTCATACCTTATCCCTCACCATTTCATCACACTGCGAACAATTCTTCGCAAGCGAGTTTCATCAAGAGGAGTTATAATTCTCCCCTTCATAGCAATTGAAATCGAACCTGTTTCTTCAGAAACAACTAAAATAACCGCATCCGTTTCTTCACTCAGGCCAAGAGCAGCCCTATGCCGCGTGCCAAAAACTGTTTTTCCTCTAAATTTACTTGATAGGGGTAAAACACAAGCAGCTGCTGCAATGCGCCCTCCACGAATAAGTATAGCTCCATCATGCAGTGGCGTACTGGTTTGAAACACAGTTTCCAAGAGTTCACGAGTAATTTTTGCATCAAGCGGTCGTCCGCGTTCGGCAATATCTCCCAAAGGCATACTTCGCTCTAAAGCAACAAGAGCTCCTGTTTTATGCTTTGCTAAAAAAAGTAGTCCTTGCACTAATTCTTCTATATTTTCATCCGCCAAGGGTTTACGCCTAAATAATCTGCCTCCACCCATTTGAGCAAGAGCCAATTTAATATCATTTTGAAAAAGAATAATGATGACCAGAAAAATAGAACCAAGAAAATTCGTAAGCAGCCAATGTAAGGTAAAAAGCCCAACCAATTCAGAAAGAAAATAAATAATAAGCAAAAAAGCGAGGCCAACGAGTACTGCAACTGCTCGCGTACCACGCACCAATAAAATCAATCGGTAATAGACAATAGCAATAATGCCTATATCAAAAACATCGCGCAAAGAAAAAGTAATGCCAAAGATGTCTAACATGAAATTGCCCTATCAATTGGGAAAATTTGCGAAGCAATAGTCAAGGCTTGCTGCGCTCTTTGCACATCATGGACACGGTGAATTGTCGCTCCTTTGGCATAGGCCAAAGCCGTGGCTGAGGCCGTAGCATTACCACGCTCTTCAAGCGGAATATCCAAAAGATTACCCCAGACAGATTTATTGGAAAGCCCTATATACACAGGGCAACCTAGCACCTTAAACTTATCAAGATGTCGCAAAAGCGTCAGATTATGCTCAGTTGTTTTGCCAAAGCCAATCCCCGGATCAAGCACAATATTTTCTTCTGGCAAACCAGCAGAAGTTAAAAAATGTAATCTTTCCTCAAAAAAAGAAAGAAGTTCGGAAACAACATCCTCATATTGTGGAGCCTGCTGCATGGCTTTTGGCCACCCTGCCGTATGCATAAGAACATATCCCGGTTTCTTTTGTACGAGTACGTCCAAAAGCAAAGGATCAAATCGACAAGCTGAAATATCGTTGACAATGCTTGCTCCAGCATTCAAGGCCTCTTCAGCGACTTTGGCCTTATATGTATCTACGGAAATAACAGTATTCATCCCTTGAATTTTTTCAGCCAACATTGCAATAACAGGAAGAACACGCTTGAGCTCTTCTTGTTTAGATACAGGCTCAGCTCCCGGACGAGTTGATTCACCACCAAGATCAAGAATATCAGCACCTTCTTGGGCAAGCCTCAAAGCACAAGAGACCGCATCGTCAGGTTGCTCATGCTCACCGCCATCGTAAAAAGAATCCGGCGTAACGTTCACAATACCGGCAAGTAAAAAAGGATTGCTCCTAAGGATTTGAGCTTTTAATATCTGCCATGTATTACGCACAAATTAATCCAAACTGTCTCAATAGACACATTTTATGAGTTCGCATCATCATTGCCTTTATTGCTATCAGGGGCTTCGTTACTCTCAGGGTCTTCTAAGTGAAAATTACCTTTTTCTGATTCAGAATGAGGGACATAGCCCTTTTTTTCTGCTTGCTCTGTATTGCTTGATTCATTTGCAGCTAAGGTTTTCCCCTCCAATAATAAATCTAAATCAGCACCAGTAATAGTTTCTCGCTCAAGCAAGGCTTCAGCAATTTTATCTAATACTTCCCTATGCTCGGCAATAACATTTCGTGCGAGTTGGTAGGCTCTATCAATGATAGACCGTACTTCGGCATCAATCGTTTTTGCAGTATCTTCTGCATAATTACGATTATGTACATGTTCTTTGCCAAGAAAAGGTTGTTCTTGATTTTCGCCAAAACTCATAGGCCCAAGCGTATCACTCATTCCCCATTGGCACACCATTTTGCGTGCTGTTGCTGTAGCACGCTCTATATCATTTGATGCTCCGGTGGTCATTTGATCAAGAACCTCTTCTTCGGCCACTCTACCACCCAAAAGCACTGCCAACTGATTTTGTAAAAAATCACGAGTATAGCCATATCTATCATCTGTAGGCAGTTGTTGCATCAGCCCTAGAGCACGCCCACGCGGAATAATAGTGACTTTGTGTACAGGATCCATTTCAGGCAATAATTTTGCAACAAGAGCATGACCGCCCTCATGGTACGCAGTGCTTCGTTTTTCTTTATCTGATAAAATCACGCTACGCCGTTCCTTGCCCATAAGAACCTTGTCTTTCGCTTCTTCAAAATCTTCATTTTCCACTTGATCCTTAGCCATTTTTGCAGCCCCCAAGGCAGCTTCATTGACCAAATTTTCAAGATCAGCACCAGAAAAACCAGGCGTACCACGGGCAATAGCTTGTAAATCCACACCTTGAGCCAAAGGAACCTTACGCGTATGCACTTCAAGAATGCGTTCACGGCCACGAACATCAGGACTTGGAACAACGACCTGACGATCAAAACGCCCAGGACGTAACAAGGCAGGGTCAAGCACATCAGGGCGATTTGTCGCAGCAACAAGAATAACGCCTTCATTGGACTCAAAACCATCCATTTCTACTAAAAGCTGGTTAAGGGTTTGCTCGCGTTCGTCATGACCACCGCCAAGCCCAGCACCACGCTGCCTTCCAACCGCATCAATCTCATCAATAAAAATCAAACAAGGTGCATTTTTTTTACCTTGGGCAAAAAGATCGCGCACCCTTGAAGCCCCTACGCCAACAAACATTTCCACAAAATCAGAACCAGAAATAGAAAAGAAAGGAACTCCGGCTTCACCTGCAACGGCTCGCGCTAACAGCGTTTTACCAGTTCCAGGAGAGCCAACTAATAAGACCCCTTTGGGAATACGTCCGCCCAAACGGGTAAACTTTTTGGGTTCACGCAAAAAATCAACGACCTCTGATAATTCTTCTTTAGCTTCTTCCACTCCGGCTACATCTTCAAAAGTCACCCGTGCAAGTTCTTCATTGATAAGTCGCGCTTTGGAGCGTCCAAAATTCATGGCACCGCGTGCCCCAGAGCCTCCACCTTGCATTTGACGCATAAAAAAGACCCACACACCTATTAAAAGTAGCATGGGAAACCACGAAACAAAAAGCGTCATATACCATGCTTCTTCTATTGGTTCAGCATTGATTTGTACATCATTTGCAACAAGGATCGGAACAAGATTCAGATCGCCGGGCGTATAGGTTGTAAAGGGAACTCCTCCGTTTAACACGCCATTTATTTGCTGACCTTGAATGCGGACAGAATCGACTTGTCCACTCGTAACATTTTCCAAAAATGTGGAATAAGGCATGGCTTCTCGCCGTTGTGCCTGATTAAAAACATTAAATAAACCAAGCATCATGATGGCGATCACGACCCAAATCATGAGATTTTTACCAAAAGTATTCAAGGGCTACTCCTTGTAATCTATGTCTCCATAAATCCTGTTTATACTGTCTCACCTAGTGTAATACTTGAGTCAGATTTGGCAAGGGTATCCGCTATTCATAATCAACATGTTGCCAGTCTGATTCAAAGCTGTTAGCCATGCAATTATTGAAGCAAAATGTGCATGGAGGGTATTTCGTTCCGGTGGGCGGCGCGGGCTTCAAACCCGTAGGATCGTCGAAAGGCGATCGGCAGGTTCGACTCCTGTTACCCTCCGCCATTGGTATCCTGCAAATATCACCAGCACGGCTTGCATACCTTGCTTTCAAAAACCTTCCTTTTTTATGCAAAATCCTTTGCGACTTGACTGAGCCAAGCAGCAGTCTCCACACATTGCTTTTTAATAGAAGCAAAACCTGTTCCCCCCGGCGAGACCCTACGCTCTACTGCTTCTGTGTAAGACAAAGCCTCAAATACATCCGCCTCCATAAGAGGAGAAAATGCTTGCAATTCCTGCAATGAAAAATCAGTAAGATTTTGCTTTTGCTGTTCAGCGCGCGCCACAATCTCGCCTGCAATATGATGCGCCTGTCTGAAGGGTAAATTTTTCGCTACCAGATAATCAGCTAATTCCGTGGCATTAAGATAGCCTTTATCCATGGCTTTATCCATGGCCACAGGGTTAAAATCTAATAAAGAAACAAACTCCGCCATAATAGAAAGCGAGTCCCGTATTGTGGTATCTGTATCAAAAAAAGCTTCCTTGTCTTCTTGCATATCTCGATTATATGCCAAAGGCAGACCTTTTATGATGGTCAGCATACGAATCAAGGCACCATAGACACGCCCTGTTTTACCGCGCATCAATTCATTGATATCAGGATTTTTCTTTTGTGGCATAATGCTTGAACCTGTTGAATACGCATCTGGTAAATTGACAAAGCCAAAAAGAGGGTGCGCCCAAAGGATAATTTCTTCATTAAAGCGGGAGAGATGTGCCATGATTAAACTTGCACAAGATAAAGATTCAATCACAAAATCACGATCAGATACAGCGTCCATTGAATTTACAAAAATACCGTCCATACCCAAATCATCGGCGACAGCCTGTGGATTCAGTGGATAGGTGGTTCCGGCCAAAGCAGCAGCACCCAACGGACAAACATTGCTTCGTTTCAGGCATTCCCCTGCCCGTTCATAATCACGGCGAAACATTGTACAATATGCCAAAAGGTGTTGAGCTAAGGACACGGGCTGTGCTGGTTGTAAATGAGTGCAACCGGGCAAAAGAGTCTTCTCATGCTCTTTTGCGCGCGCGAGTAAAGCAGTAATCAAGGTCGTCAAAAGACCGGACCATTCTTTGAGGCAACGCACTACATACAAACGAAAATCAAGAGCAACCTGATCATTACGACTCCGACCGGTATGCAATTTTCCCCCAAGTATGCCCACAAGCTCGGTCAAACGAGCTTCAATATTCATGTGAACATCTTCCAGTTCCTTTTTCCAAACAAAAGAACCAGATTCTATTTCTTCTTGAACTTGTTCAAGGCCTTGGACAAGTGTCTGTGCTTCTAAGTCCGTAATAATACTTTGTGCTGCGAGCATACGCGCATGAGCTTTGGAGCCAGCAATATCCTCAGCATATAATTTCCAATCAAAGGAAACAGATTCCGTATAGGCTTCCACACTTGTGGCGGTTCTCGTTTCAAAACGTCCGCCCCAAAGTTTTTTACTCATGCTACTTTCCACCCTTCCCTATTCATCCTCTATATCACGTCCACCCCAACGAGATTGCTGCATACGCCCTTTCAGTCTCAGACCAACAAGTTTGATAAAACCTTCTGCATCTGCTTGGTCATAAACAACATCTTCCTCAAAAGTTGCCAATTCCGGATTATACATTGAAAATTGAGACCTGCGACCAAGAGGAATAACATTGCCTTTATAAAGTTTCAGGCGAACTGTTCCAGTTACTTTTTCTTGACTACGATCAATAAGTGCTTGCAAGGATTCACGCTCCGGTGAAAACCAAAAACCATTGTAAATCATTTCAGCATAGCGCGGGATAAGGCTATCACGCAGATGCATTACTTCACGGTCCATGGTTAAGCCTTCCAAGTCGCGATGCGCTATATGTAAGATAGTGCCACCCGGGGTTTCATACACTCCGCGAGACTTCATCCCAATAAAACGATTTTCCACCATATCTACTCGGCCGATACCGTGCTTGCCTCCCAGTTCATTGAGCTTTTGCACCAAGGCAGCAGGTGACAATTTAATATCATTGACAGCCACGGGATCGCCTGCTTCAAAATCTATGCTCATTACTTCCGGCTCATTTGGAGCTTCCTCAACCGGCACAGTAAAACGATAGCAGTCCGGCCCTGGTTCGCACCATGGATCCTCCAATTCTCCTCCTTCAAAGGACACATGCAGCATATTCGCATCAATTGACCACGGTTTTTTGCGCGAAACAGGAATCTCAATGCCATTTTCCTGAGCAAAAGCCATAAGGTCGCTACGACTTTTTAAGTTCCATTCTCTCCAAGGAGCAATGCACCGGAGCTTTGGATTAAGCCCCATGGATCCAAGCTCAAATCGAATCTGATCATTGCCTTTGCCTGTTGCTCCATGAGCTACGGCTTGAGCATCTTCCTTTTCAGCAATCTCAACCATACGTTTTGCAATAAGAGGTCTGGCAATAGAGGTACCCATAAGGTAACGCCCCTCATAAATTGCAGTAGCTCGAAACGCAGGAAAAATATAATCACGCGCAAATTCCTCGCGCAAATCTTCGACATAAGCTTTGCTCGCGCCGGTAGAAAGAGCTTTATCCTCAATGCCGTCCAGCTCTTCGCCTTGCCCAAGGTCAGCAGTTAAGGTGACGACTTCACAATCATACTCTTTTTTGATCCATTTTAGAATAACCGAAGTATCCAATCCACCAGAATACGCCAGCACGACTTTTTCAATACTCATAACTATTTTTCCGTTTTTAATTGTTTATCACCAGCTCATTGTCCAATAATAAATTCCATAATCGCCTTTTGCATATGTAAACGATTTTCAGCCTGATCAAACACAAGAGAAGCCTCTGATTCAAAAAGCTCGGCACTGACTTCTTCACCACGGTGAGCCGGTAAACAGTGCATGAATTGAGCCTTAGGGTCTGCATGAGCCATAAGTTGAGTATTCACCTCATAGCCTGCAAAAGCAGCTTCTCGCTTTTTTTGTTCACTTTCTTGACCCATGGAAGCCCAAACATCTGTATGCACATATCGTGCGCCTTGCACTGCTTGCACCGGATCATCACTGAGTTCAATTTTCGCTCCTTGCTCCACTGCTCGTTCTACAATTTCACGATTCGGCTCATAGCCTTTTGGGCAAGCCAAGGACAAAGAAAAAGGAAAACGCGCTGCTAAATTCAAAAATGAATGCGCCATATTATTACCATCCCCGATCCAAGCAACTTTGATTTCTTCAAGCTTGGGGGTTCGCTCATACATAGTCAATACATCGCTCATCAATTGGCAAGGGTGATACATATCAGTAAGTGCATTAACTACAGGAATAGAAGAATATTCAGCCAAAGTTTCCAGCATATCTTGCCCAAAAGTCCGCACGACCAAAGCAGAAGCATAGCGCGAAAGTACTCGCGCAGTATCTTTAAGTGGTTCATCCCTTCCAAGCTGTGATTCCGCAGGGGTCATAAGCAATGAATGACCACCTAACTGCTGTACCCCTATTTCAAAGGACAGGCGAGTTCGAGTAGAGGCTTTTTCAAAAATCAGAATAACTGTTTTGCCGGCAAGCTGCTGTGTATGAATATTTCTTTGCTTCAGCTCCACGGCACGCAAAAGCAGTGCTTTGGCCTCGGCATGACTTAAATCAAGTATATTCAAAAAATGTCTCATGTCACAATACCTTCCTTTTCTGTTGCCAATACTCAACAGTCAGGTATGAAAAGATATTTAGGTTGCCCAACTCAGCCTAAGATGTAAAGTGAAAACACCGTGAAAAATGCGTAAAAAGTAAAAGGAGAAATGCTTTGCACCGATTTTTTCCTACCAAGCTGAAAACTATATTTTTAAGCACTGCCAACACACACGGCATTTACCGCAGTTTGAGTCAGCATATCCATTTCAGCTCCGTGCTCAAAGCCAAGTAAATGTAAAGAGGCATGTGCCAAAAGTCGTACTGTATGTTCCACGGGAATTTGTGCATACAATTGAATTTCTCGCGCCAAGGTATCAACAGACAATGCAATTTCTCCCAGCCTGCCCTCCGCATCATCAGGAAAAGCCAAAACATTCGTAGGGCCAGTGCAAGCAAGGAACCTTGTATTCAAGTCTGCCATTTTCGCATCATTCACCAAGTGCAAAATAATTTCACGTTCACAAAAATTAAATATTCCATCCAGTATTTCAAAAATATTACGCAATTCAGAATTAGCTAAAGGTAAAACAGGATCAAACAGTAAACTTAAGTCACGTTGTATACTCAAATTCACGATTTTTCCCCATGTACTTCATATGCTTGAACAATACGCGCGACCAAAGGATGCCGAATAACGTCCTCATCTGTAAACCGTATACAAGCAATCTCCTTTATATCTTTGAGTATATTGACACAATGTACCAGCCCTGAAGCTTGCCCCTTTGGCAAATCCACTTGTGTCATATCACCGGTAACAACTGCTTTTGAACCAAATCCCAAGCGAGTCAAAAACATTTGCATTTGCTGTGGGCTTGTATTTTGTGCTTCATCTAAAATAACAAAAGCATCAGAAAGCGTTCGGCCACGCATAAAAGCCAAAGGTGCGACCTCAAGCACTCCTGTTTCCTGATATTCTTGTACTTTACGAAAATCTAGCATATCTCCCAGCGCATCATACAAAGGACGCAGATAAGGATTCACCTTTTCCACTAAATCACCTGGTAAAAATCCAAGTTTTTCCCCTGCCTCTACAGCTGGTCTGGTAAGTATAATGCGCTTAACCTGTTTCGTTGCAAGAGCGGTTGCCGCCATGGCCACAGCAAGATATGTTTTTCCGGTACCAGCAGGCCCAAGCCCAAAGGTCAAATCATGTTGCTGTATGGCCTCTACATAATTGCGCTGCCCCAAAGTTTTAGGAGTAACAGCTTTTTTCCCCTTGCTTGCTTGAAATACAGTTGTACTGAAAATTTTTTGAACATCCGCGTTTGGTTCACGAGCGAGGACACGATACGCACACTCCACATCCTGCGGAAAAAGTACTGCTCCTTTTCGTAGCATTGCGTCTAATTGTCGTAAAACAGCAGCAGCCAAATCAATTTGATCTTGCTCACCATGCAGCGTAGCAACATTGCCACGCGTTTCAATCCGCGCCCCTGTCCTTTCAGCAAGCAGCACGAGATGCAAGTCCTGTGGCCCGAAAAGTTCGCTTACAAATTCAGATGAAAACTGTAGTTTTGCTTTTACCATGACTATTTGTAATCACCCCGATTTTCCTCATCAGCTCTATGGCGATAACTCTTTAGAATCACTTCCATTTATTTAATATATCAACAACAAACTGAATCTCTGTATCAAGCATAACCGGAGAGATTGGCAAAGAAAGTACTTGGGAATGAAGACGCTCTGCAATGGGTAAAGAAAGATTTTGCAATTCTGCATACGCTTGTTGCTTATGCAATGGCACAGGGTAATGTATAAGCGTTTGAATCCCATGCCCTGCTAAAAATTTTTGTAAAGCATCCCGCTTTTGGCAACGAATGACAAATACATGCCAAACATGTGCAAGTTCATCGTGCTCAACTTCCGGTAAGATTATTTTTTTATTTTTAATATGTTGCCTGTAATACTGTGCGATTTCTCTTCTTCGTGCATTATCCCTGTCAAGCCCTTTAAGTTTGGCTGAAAGTACCCCTGCCTGCAATTCATCTAAGCGAGAATTGACGCCTTTATACAGATTATAATATTTTTTTTCTGAGCCATAATTTCGTAAGGCTTGTATCTTTTGAGCCAATGCAGGATCATTAGTAGTTACTGCGCCACCATCTCCCAAGGCACCAAGGTTTTTGCCAGGATAAAATGAAAAACCGGAAGCATGTCCCAAATTACCAGCTCTTTTGTGCTCAAAAACAGCACCATGAGCCTGAGCACTATCCTCTATTATTTTTAACTGATATTTTTCCGCAAGCGACCAAAGAGCACTCATATCACAACACTGCCCGTATAAATGGACAGCCATAATGGCTTTAGTCGCAGGGCTAATGGCTTGTTCTGCTGCACAAGGGTCAAGAGTAAAATATTTTTCGCTCGCTTCCACAAGCACAGGGCGTGCACCAGTGGCAGAAACAGCCAAAAGCGTTGCAATATAGGTATTGGCCGGAACTAAAATTTCATCTCCTGCTCCAAAACCATAAGCCCTTAAAATTAAGGTTAAAGCATCCAGTCCATTGCCTACTCCAATACAATATTCAGTACCACAATAGGCTGCAAACTCCTGCTCAAAAGTTTGTGTTTTCCTGCCAAGGAGATACCATCCGCTTTCAAGTACTTCCTGAAAGACATTCTCTATATCTTTTCGATAGAGTTCGTTCAGTTTGTGTAAATCTAAAAAATCTATGTTCATTGCTTAAACATTCTAAGTTCTTGCCAACTCATTCTTGAATCATTGAGAGAAAGGTGCTGTATTCTCGAATATTATCTTCTGGGATATAATGCTCATTAGCTAAAGCAAGCACAAGACAATCCTTTGAAAAATTAGTCATTTCAAGCCAAATTCTGGGGTAAATATGAACTCCTTGCGTACAATCATTCATACACACAGTTTCTTTTTTTCCTTTTCCGTCTTTCAAAATCAAATCAAAGGAACCTGTCAGGCAAATCAACACTTCTTCCAATCTATCGTGTGCATGTTGAGCTCGTATTCCTTGATATTCAGGAAAAATAAAAAAACAACGTTTCACTGCAAAAGGAATATTATGGTTTGGGAAATCCGCACCAAATTCTAAAGGAACAAGCAAACCGCGAGCATCAGAAAATTTTTTGAACCGTAAAATATTATACAATTGCATACCTAAAAAAGTTAGAATTTTTATGATTAGAGCTTTTATTCACAATGTAGCAAAAGATATTTAGCTCAAAAATCAATTTTGAACAATACGCAAAACCTCATGCTCAGGCGAGAGCATATATTCATTTTTTCTTTCCTTAAAAACGTATTATCAAATACAAAAGCGGCCTTTTGGCCGCTTTTGTAGTATAGTATCTCATTCTGATATTTATGTGTTATTGTTCCAAGGCTTTCATGGTTAAAACTTTACGCGCACAGCTTTCTAAAATCTGTACTAATTCAGGTGATTGCGAGATTTTAGAGTTTTGTACTTGATCAAGTAGACTGGCGACCAAAGATCCTTGCCCTAAATACGCGCGAACAAATTGCCGTACATCATTAGTTCCAAGCACTGCAGTTACCCATTCAAGACCTTCATTGTACAGCATACCGGAAGCAATAGATGCACCAAGCAAGGCGAATTGATGTGCTTTAGGAATACGCTGCAAAAGCCTTTCACCATATTTTTCAGCTAAAATCGCTGGACAATATGCTAAAACAATCTCTTTTAAGACAGGGTCAGCAGCCACCTCAACATCATCTTCCTCAAGCATGTCTGCGATAGTTCCGGATAAACTATTAATGGCCGAAGACAAAGCATACGATATCTCTGTCAAACTTTGACGAGCACCGCCAAACTTGTGCTCTCTGAGCAACACTCGCGCTTCACTTCTTGCACGCAAGCGTAAGATATCCAATAATTGCCGTACATAGTCATCTTTTATTTCAATAAACTCATCCTCGTTCAAAGCAAGCCCTGCCAATATCTCGTAAGAGGAACAAATAACCCCTGTTTTATTTGCAGAAGGACCAGGCACACAAATGACGCCACATTCTTCAAATTTTGCCCTTGCTCCAGCAGAAATGAAAATATTAGCCCCTTCAATCACGGCTTTGGCCGAAGGTGTTCCGTCAGGCAATAAAAACCTTTTCCAATTTTTTTCATTGATGGTATCTGGTCGCCCTCCGGAGGGAATAAAAAGATCTGCAACAGCAATATTATGCAAATCATCTCGCATCCGGACGCCTTCTGGTGTATCCGCTGAAAGCACAAAAGCACCCTGCCCTTTCAATTTTGCGGGATCAAATTCATGGGTTCGCCGTACATCATCAATCAAACGCATCAATTCTTTATGATCCAAACCATCGGGATCATAAACAGCACCATGCCCATCAGTCATGGCTAAGATACGGGCATTTGCACCATATTCACGCAATAAAATCTTGACCACATTTGAAGCGACATCTCCGGCCGGCCCACCAGTCATTTTTACTGTAAATGGCTGATTATCAGGATCAATGCCAAGGCTGCGTAAGATTTCATCTGCATAAACAACAACGCCTTCGCTGGTTACGCCATACTCTTTATGACTAATCCCTGCCTTAGGTTTCGAGCTCATAATGGCTCCAGGCCATTTATAACCACGCTTTGCAGCCCTATCCACAATCCACTGGATATGTTTTGGAGTAATATTTTCATCAGGACCAAGGTAAATAATTTCATCCCGATTCAGATAATCAACTATTTCACTTGGCAATTGTCCTTGTTCATCAGTAACCATAAGGTCAAGCAGGGAATCTGTCATTGACTTTACCGCAAGGTCAATCTCTCCGTCTGGCTCCATCAGAATAACTGCCTTAGAGCCTCCTTCTGGAATGTCTTTATTTTTGAACTGCTGCGCCCAAGCCAGTTTGGTAACTTCATCAAAAAGCCTATTGGATTCCAATTCAAAATGCTCTTTGCTTCTCGTAGGCACGACACGCACTCCACCACGAGCCATATCTCGATATCGCACTTGAAAAGCAAAACTGTGCGGTCCATGAAAACAATAAAAACCAAAAGGTGGCTCTTCAAGAGCCAGACGTGGCAAGACATTTGGATCCATACGGAAAGACAGACCCAATTTATTTGGCAAATAATAATTAGTGCGTAGCACATAATGGAAAAAGCGTAGAATATAACCCAGCACTTTTCGATCTACATCATCATTGACATCACGAAGTGCATCACGCAACTCACCACGAATTTTTTCCAAGGCAAGTGTGCGATCCCCTGAAAAATCAGGATCAAATTTAGTTTCAAAAAACGCAAGCAAGCGTCCCAGTATCTCACGATGCCGAAGTGCGGAGCGAGCAATAACCGCAGATGTATATTTATACATATCGCGACGGATAAGAAATTGGTGTGCAAATTCACAGGCTGCCTGCATCAGCATAACCTGCCCAATTTCCCAAGAATTTTCCTCGGCCAAAGGTTCTAAATCATGGAAAGCAAACCATTTAACAAGACGAAGCTGGCGTGCAATGCGCTGCCAACGTGGTGATGTTTCCTCTAAAGCTTGCTCGCCTCTGGCTACATAAAAACTCATAACTAAAACAGGAGCATCAGCATGGGCAAACTCATCCCCATAAGCTCTGCTAACCACTAAGCCTTCTCGTACCAATATTTTGAGAACAGAAAGTAGGATACCTTTTTGCGGTGGCTGTGTCATTGAAACCATAATCCGGTCTGAATTTGGCCAAACTTGGCTTTCAAGGCTGACATGCACGCCTTCAGTTCCAGCCACACGATTATACATATCAAAATGCCGTGCTGCCCTAACCGGTTCAAATTTTTCAACATAATCTTCAGAAGCTGCGGACAAAAACTCCTTAATTGCTTGAGGAGATTTCGTACTTATGGACTCTGACTGTAATAATTCTTGCTCTGCAGCAGAAAAATACTTGCCGTTGACATCACTGCGTGCTTGCTCTCCTAAAAGATAGGTATCAAGCCGTAAGAAAAGATCATCGGAGGAATATAACCTTGCGGTATGAATGCGTTGCTTGGCAAGGGAAGCCACAGATTGCAACAATGTTTGCGTATCACCGCCTGGTAAAATATGCGTAACTCGCGAAGAAGAAGGAGATTTAAGCGAAAGCCCCTGCTGTTCACTTAAAACTTTTCCGGAAACAATGGCCTGCAAATGTGCCAATTGCTCCTCTTCGCCGTGTGTGCGGAAATAATATTCCGGCATGTGTTCATAAAACCAAGGAACAATTTCATCAGCGCCATTACCAAGTGCCAGTTTGAGTGCCTGAGTCATGCCTTGTACGTTCTTTTCAGCCATACCTCACCTCCGGCGAATCACTTTCGCCATTTTTTACAATGAGTTTCCTCCAATACCGACATAAAAAACAACAAACAGCAATAAAATTTCAGCGCAAATGCGCTTTTTGTGCCCCCCTTGTATGCCTTTCAAATAGGAAGCGTCAATGCGATTGCATCAAAATTTTTTCAATAGTTGAAAATTCCTTAAAAGATGTATGCGCATCAACTTCGGCCTTGGCTATTTGCAAGAATTCCTCATAGCTACAGCGAGAAAGATCGACAAGCATATTACGCAAGCGGAAATACTGCTGCAAAAAGGAAATTAATTGTTCACGCCGCAAAAGATCAGTCAACTGGTTAGGATTCTTAAGCGAAGTCAATGGTTTGTTCATGCCCCCTAAATGGAAAAAATCCAACTTTGTCTGCCCATCGGTAATGATGCCCATCATATTAAAGGTCTCAAGTTGCTCTAAATAAAGACTGTTCACACCGGGGAACTGCGCCACATCAGCTTTTGGAAACAGACCGCAAAAGACCATCATCCCGTCTTCGTTTTCTAGCATGGTATGACGAAATACCTTTTCATCCCGAAACTTACGAGCTGCCTTTATGGTTTCAAAAAGATCCCCAGCAAATGAAGCCGCCAACATTTCTACCAGTTTTTCATCCATAGCCTCTCTTCCTCCAGTGTTCTTAAAAAAGCCCTTGATGCTCAAACTTGAGCCTACTTTTTGCCTTTTACTTGCGAAAAAAATATGCAGGAGAACCAGTGGTATAAAGCCTTTTTTGAAGCACTCCGGTTTGCAAACATGAATTAATTTCCTGCTGCACGCGAACCCATGCCCCAGAGTAAATGCATATAAATTTTAGGTTCAATACTTCCTGCCCATTTTATTATTTCCCCCTTTCTGTCATCCTGCGCGTAAGTCGCAGGATCCAGTTCTTATGTCTTCGCTGCTTCTTCTTTTCTTCTCTTCTACCTCCTTATTTTTTCTCTTATTGCGTCAAACCCTCATAGTTTGGCTCTGCTGGATTCTGCGACTTCGCGCAGAATGACAAGCAAGAAAGGTATAACAAGACTGGGGGGGAATCGGATACTCCTGAATTTGTTTCAAACTACGTGTTCGCTTTGAAATTTATATGCGTTTGCCCTACTTCAGTTATAAATTACTTGAAGACTGTGCTTAATCCAGTTATACTCTGCCCCATATTTTATTCAAAAAAATAGTATACAAAAGACACTGCGTTTTTCGATTGTGCTCTAAACCATGCAAAAAAGATTGTCGAGCTTTGCTCTGTCCTTTTCCTCAGTGTATACTAGCTAACAATAAAGTGCAGTGGACACATGAATATCGCTTTATTCACAATCCTTTTTATCGTTATCATCGTTGAATGTTGTTTTTTGCTCATCGTACACCATAATGGACGCCAGCAATTACAAAAAGTGCGCTATCAACATGAACTGGAACGCATTAAACTAGAGAAAAGATACCAATTTTTAGAAAATTCAATCAGCAAACATCAAGAAACCATTGAAGAACTTCAACAAGAAATACTGTCTTGTGAGAATAATTTCGAAGGCGATAAGGCTTAATACGCATGGTTTTTATTTTTATATTTACCCTTGTAGCAAGCAGTATTGGTTGCATAATTGTCTATAATCTCCTTAAAGCTTCCATGCACGCATCACGCGAGAGGATTCAAGACGAACATAAAAATTTAATCAATGACGTAGCACGCTTAGAGGCAGAGCGCAGGGATCTCAATGCAGAGCAAGCAACATTAGAACGCTCTCTTAATGAACTTAAGTATGATATCAAAGAGATGCAGGAAAGAAAGGCAAGAAAAAAAGCACCACTTGCAAAAAAAAATAGCCCCTCAGACCACGATGTTGGCAAATATATGCTTTCGCAAGGAATGATTACATTACAGCAATACACACAAGTGACCCGAATGACCGCTCAGCTCAAAACAGATTTTGCCTCAATATGCCTCACTTTGGGATATACAACGCAAGCAGGGGTTGAGGAAATAAAAAAACACTTTTCCACATAATAAAGCAAGACTCACGGCTCTTTACGCAGGGCAAGCACAAACACGAAGCCTGTACATTGACACTTTCGAGTCAAAAAGATATTTGTTTTTGTTACTTTTTGCACAAACTACCTCAGAAGGAGAACGTATGAACATTTTAATTTTTGGACCAAATGGTTCCGGCAAAGGCACACAGGGAGATATTGCTAAAGAAAAATACAATTTGGATCATATTGAATCCGGTGCTATTTTCCGTAAACATATCGGCGGTGGTACGGAACTCGGCATGAAAGCTAAAGAGTATATCAACAAAGGTGAACTTGTACCTGATGATATTACTATCCCTATGGTACTGGACGTATTATCAAGTTCAACCTCGGGCTGGCTGCTTGATGGTTTTCCCCGTTCTTTGGTTCAAGGCGAAAAACTCTGGGAAGCTCTTCAAAAAGATAATGTCGCACTTGATTATGTTATTGAAATAAAACTACCTCGCGAAATTGCTAAAGCTCGCATTATGGGGCGCCGTCTTTGTGAAAACAATCCAAACCATCCCAATAATGTCGGTATTCCGGTCATTGCTCCAGATGGTGATAAATGCCGAGTTTGCGGTGGTGCGCTTTCTGCACGCGAAGATGATCAAGATGAAGATGCCATTAACAAGCGTCATGACATCTACTATGATGAAACAACTGGCACCATGGCTGCCTGTAATTATTTCAAGAATCTGGGTGCTGACTTCAAATATATTGAACTCAATGGTGAAGACTCTATTCAAGCGATCAAAGAGTATCTTATCAGCCAGCTTGTTTAATTTGCTTGCTTCTCAAAATAAAAAATCTCCTGTCTGTTCAAAAGACAGGAGATTTTTTTTAGCGTACAAAGCGTATTTGCCCTAATACTATGCCCTTTGTTCGAACAAAAGTAAGTCTTATACGCGCCTTAATCCAGTTGAATAGAACCGATCATGTAACATGCTCCATGGCCGGCAATCTTCACTCTATCCCCCATATTTTTGCAAAACAGTTCTCCACCACGGCGTGAGCTTTGAAATGCTGTAAGATTTTGTTTTTCTAAACGCTTTGCCCAGTACGGTACTAAAGAACAATGTGCAGAACCTGTAACCGGGTCTTCGGAAATCCCTGCTTTTGGAACAAAGCAACGCGAAACAAAATCATAATCTGTACCCGGTGCGGTAGCAATCAAAGCCAAGCCATCCAGCTCCAAGGCTTTAGGGAAATCAATAGCAAGAGCTTCGACTTCTTCTTGTGTTTCAAAAACAGCCATGAGATCGCGCGTAATATACAATTCCGCAGGTTTGCTGCCCAATACTTGCATCACCCGTTCTGTAACTTGAAACGGTTTTGCCTGCCATGCAGGAAAATCCATGGAAAGCAGCCCCTCTTCATAATCCACAAAGAGACGTCCGCTCTTGGTTTCAAAAACCACGCATTCATCAGGAGCATCTAAAAAATGAAAAAGGACAAAGGCTGTGGCAAGCGTAGCATGACCACAAAGATCCACTTCCATTTCAGGGGTAAACCAACGTAGTTCATAATATTCTTTATTCCGAACAAAAAAAGCAGTTTCAGCAAGATTATTTTCATTGGCAATTTTTTGCAATGTTTCATCTGAAAGCCATTCATACAAGGGAACTACTGCAGCCGGATTACCGCTAAAAACATCTGTTGCAAAAGCATCAATTTGGAAAATATCAAGTTTCATTGGCATACTCCTTTTGACAATACAGCATTTTATTCCATTGTATCAAAACCTTGCTTAAATAAATCATCATCAGCATTTGCTTTTCCAAGTTCAGAGCTCTCAGGCATATAGCCTGAAGCTGAAGGCTGCGTTCCTTCCTTAAACGGCAAGAAATAGCTTACATCAACCATACCACTCCTACTTCCCTCACGAAAACTTGCTTTGGAGATGACGACTCCCTCCGGCTGTGAAAAATCTTCCGCTTGATATAAAGGTTCAACCTGCTTACGATACTCAAGCCAAATCGGCAAAGCTGCGCGTGAACCAGTTTCAAAACGCCCCATAGGGCGTGGTTCATCAAAACCAACATAGACACCGGTAAGTAGATACGGGGAAAAACCCATAAACCAAGCATCACGTTCTTCGTTGGTCGTTCCTGTTTTACCAGCCACAGGACGCCCCAAAGCTAAAGCACGACGTCCGGTTCCGGCTTGTACAACTTCCTGCATCAATTTATCCATAATAAATGCAGTTTGCGGACTTATGGTTTCATGGATAGCAGGCTCATGTACATACAATTCATTGCCCCACACATCCTTAACACTTTTGATTAAACATGCGTCAATCCATGAGCCAAGACGCGGAAACGCCGTATAACCCTGACAAAGATTCAAAAGAGTTACAGAAGCAGACCCTAAAGCTACGGAAAGATTGTAGGGAAAATCAGCTTCCAAGCCCAGACTTTGTGCGCGTTTGATTATTTTATCTATTCCCACTTTTTGTGCCACACGCACGGTGACAAGGTTTTTAGACTTGACAAGGGCTGTTCGCAAAGAAAGATAGCCTAAAAATGCGTTTTCATAATTTGCTGGTCTCCATAAAGAGCCATCAGTATTTTCAAAAACCACAGCCGTATCTTGTATTAAAGTCGCAGGTGTGAAACCATTATCAATAGCCACAGAATATACTATGGGTTTGAATACAGAACCCGGTTGCCTCTTTGCTTGTGTTGCCCGGTTATATTCACTCTCTTTATAATCATAGCCACCACTTAAGGCCAAAACATCCCCTGTTTGGGGGTCAATGGACACAATAGCACCTTGCACTTCAGGCTTTAATTTTAAGTCAAGAACCCAAACTCGCTGTGTGGGTTTCAGCGGTTTTTTAATAGCTGCTTGCACGACATCTCCGGAGGCAAGCACTTGACGCATATCTTTCACTGCTTTGACATATTCTGTTGGCGTATCAGGGTCAGGTTCTCTACACCAATGAATAGAACTTACAGGTATAATGCCTTTTTCATGCCCAAATCGAACATATGCAACATTTTCTTTCACATTATCTACGACAACAGTAACCCAATCGCCTGGCTTAAACTCTTCTCGTGTCCGGCTTTCATTCAAGAGAAATTTACCTTGCTCAACCGGATCTTCAATACGTTTGAGAGGGCCTGGCCAGCCACGCCGCCTTGCAGAATTCTCTAAGCCTGTTTTCAAAGCTGCTTCTGCCACTGTTTGATGATAGGGATCACAAGCCGTATACACAGACAATCCCTTCGTATAGACGACATCTTCACCGTATTGCCCTATAAGCCAGCGACGAACTTCTTCTAAATAATATGCACCTGTTCCCCACGAAGGATCAGGCATACAGCTGAGCTGTATATTTTCAGTATTTGCTTGATGCTCTTGTGCAGGCGTAATCCAACCAAGTTGACGCATTTGTGAAAGCACATAACTTTGTCGTTCTTTGGCTGCCTTAAAATTTTCATAAGGATTATAACGACTGGGTGCTTGTGGTAATCCGGCTAAAAGAGCAGCTTCAGCCAAAGAAACGTCTCGCGCATGTTTTCCAAAATATGAACGACAAGCAGCTTCTACCCCATAGCTGTGCGCTCCCAAAAATATCTGATTGAGATAAATTGTCAGTATTTCTTCTTTAGTCAAATATTTTTCCAAACGATAGGCCAAGATCGCTTCTTTTAATTTACGCTCATAACTGCGCTCATTGCTCAGCAATAATTGTTTCACGATTTGCTGGGTAATGGTTGAACCGCCCTGTCTGATTCCGCCGGCTCTAATATTTATTACAAAGGCTCGAAAAATTGCCAGAGGGTCTACACCTTCATGGTCATAAAACGCGCTGTCTTCTGAAGCCAGAAAAGCTAAAGGCAACCATTTATTCATCTCGTCCAGTGTAACGAGCCAACGACGTTCTTTGTAAAAATAACCAAGCACTCCGCCTTTATTATCGTAGACAGTGGTTACAAGTGAAGGGGCATAATCAGTAATACGAGTAAAACCGGGTAAATCCTGTGTTACTTGATTATACTTATAGGCGACCACGCCCCCCACACAAAGTGTGCACACAACAAAAAGTAGTAAGGTATATTTCAAAAATTTTTTCATATCAGGTCAACTTTTTTATACTATCGCGCTCCAAAACGCAGTCGCCCTTTACCAAGTAAATCATGCAAATGCACCAAGCCCACAAGAGTTTTATCCTCAGCAAGTACCGGAAGCACTGTTATTTGATATTTTTCCATACAATCTAAAACATGAGCCGAAGCATCTCCGCTATACGCAGCCTTAGCTCCACGGCTCATGACCGTAGAAGCCGGTTCCTGCATACAAATTTTTTGCTGACACAGCATTCGACGTATATCTCCATCCGTAAGCACTCCTGAAACATGCTGATTTTTATCCACAAGTATGACTAAACCAAAATTTCCTCGATCAAGTTCTTCTAAGGCTTGTGCTATGGATGCAGTTTCATGCACGACAGGTAAATTCTGCGTGTGCATAAATTCATCAACAGGTAGAGACAGTCTTTGGCCAAGTGAGCCAGCAGGATGTACCTTTTGAAAATCCTGCTTATCAAAACCTTTGCTACGCATTAAACAAAGAGCCAAAGCATCACCCATTGCCAACTGGGCAGTAGTAGAAGCTGTAGGAACCAAGCCCATAGGACAGGCTTCACGGGGAACTTGTACAGGGATAACTATATCAGCCAGCGTTCCCAAAGTTGAATCTGTTTGTCCTGTCATGGCAATTATTACTGCTCCAAGAGAGCGCAATGTCGGCAAAATACTATTTAATTCATCTGTTTGCCCTGAGTTAGAAAGAGCAAGTACCACGTCGCCAGCACGGAGCATCCCCATATCACCATGTGCGCCCTCAACTGGATGAACAAAAAATGAAGGAGTGCCGGTGCTGGCAAGAGTAGCTGCAATTTTTCGCCCAACCAAACCGGATTTTCCTATGCCACAAACCACGACCCTGCCTGAGCACTGCAACATACAATCCAAGGCTTCAGCAAACCCTTGCCCGATTTGTGAACGCACAAATTTCAGACCTTCTATTTCTATGGCAAAAACGTCTTGTGCAAGAGAAAGTATCTTTGATGTATCCAAAATTTTAATTTTCCCCTTCTTCTAAACAAAATTTTCCAAAACCATGCTCAGGCTGCACCGGATATTCTCCATTATAGCAAGCTAAGCAGTAATCTTCTTTCCTCCCAACCGAGGCGAGTAATCCGGGGATACTCAAATAGTGCAAACTATCAAGTCCAATAAACCGAGCAATCTCGTCAATAGAATTATTTGCTGCGATAAGTTCCCCTTTAGAAGAAAAATCAATTCCATAAAAACAAGGAAATTTTATGGCAGGACATGCTACTCGCATGTGTATTTCTCGTGCTCCAAGCTCTCGTAATTTTTTTACTCGCGTTCGAATAGTCGTGCCACGCACAATAGAGTCTTCAACAATAACAATACATTTATCCTTAATCATAGAACGCACGGGATTAAGTTTTACTCGCACAGAAAAATCGCGCATATCTTGAGACGGTTGGATAAAAGTTCGGCCAACATAATGATTGCGAATCATGGCCAGTTCCATGGGTAGCCCTGAATACTGGGCATATCCTAGGGCAGCATAATTTCCTGAATCAGGAAAAGGCATAACCAAATCTGCATCCACAGGTGCTTCTTGTGCAAGATGATAGCCCATAAGTTTTCGCGTTTCGTATACAGTTTCCCCAAAAATTAAAGAATCAGGCCGGGCAAAATACACAAGCTCAAAAATACACTGCCTGCGCGGAACACTTTCTTTTTCACATAAACGTTGTGAAACAAGTTGCCCGTTTTTGATAATCACCATTTCTCCCGGTTCAACAGGGCGCAAAAATTCAGCTTCAACAAGATCAAAGGCACAGGTCTCAGAAGCAAAAGCATAGCTATCACCCACACGGCCAATGCCTAAAGGCTTAAATCCATGAGGGTCTTTTAAGGCAATAAGCATATCGTTAATCATAATCAAAAGTGAATACGAACCTTTTATTCGAGCGCACGTTTTCCGTACTGCTTCTTCAATGGAATATGAATTAAGATATTTTGCCAAAAGATGCACAAAAATCTCTGTATCCATAGTGGTTTGAAAAATTGAACCACCGGCCTCAAGTTCCGTTCGCAAGGCATGAGTATTGACCAAATTTCCATTATGCGCCACGCATATCTTATATTCCCCGTAACGTACCAAGAAAGGCTGTGCATTGCGGATAAGCGATACTCCTGTAGTAGAATAGCGAATATGACCTATTGCAATATCACCTTTGAGCTCAGCCCCTAAATGCCGTTCATTAAAAACTTCAGCCACGAGGCCCATGCCACGCTGTTCACGGATTTTTACCCCATCCCACGAACAAATGCCGGCAGACTCCTGTCCTCTGTGCTGCATAGCATATAAACCAAAATATGCCATGCGCGCTGCTTCAGAATGTCCGGCAATGCCAAATAGGCCACAATATTCCTTTTTCATACAGTCTCCGCTAGGCGTAATATTCCTGCAAACTTTTTACATGCAGACCATTTTTCTTAAATTCCCAAATAGCTTGAGCCATGGCCATTGCTCCAGCTACTGTGGTAGCATAGGGTATATTATACATGAGTGTTGCTTGGCGTATATCTTTGGAATCCGTCACTGTCTTACGTCCAGAAACAGTGTTGATAACTAAACATATTTTATCGTTTTTAATATGATCCACAACATTAGGACGCCCCTCATATACTTTAAGTACAGGATCCACTTGCGTAATGCCCTTATCGTATAAATAGGTTGCGGTTCCTCGTGTCGCCATAATCTTAAAGCCCATTTGCTGAAAAAGGCGTATAGCAGGCAAAATGCGTGGTTTATCCCAATCGTTTACAGCCACAAAAATACTGCCTGCGACCGGTAGTTTCAAACCTGCGCCAAGCTGGGCTTTCATAAATGCTAGTCCAAAATTTTCATCAATGCCCATAACTTCGCCAGTAGAGCGCATCTCCGGTCCAAGCAAAATATCCACTCCAGAAAAACGATTGAACGGAAAAACCGCTTCCTTAACCGCGATATGCCCTTGCTTACGCATTTGCCAAGGTTTTAAGTCTTTTAATTTTTCTCCCATCATGATCCGTGTAGCTAACTTGGCAAGGGGAACGCCAGTAGCCTTGGATACAAAAGGAACTGTTCGGGAAGCACGCGGATTAACTTCAATAATATATACTTGGTTATCTTTAATAGCATACTGAATATTCATGAGCCCGACCACTCCGAGCTCTCTGGCTAGTTCTTTGGTTTGTCTTTCAATTTCTGCAATTAAATCAACATGCACAGTATGTGGAGGCAGGACACAAGCAGAATCTCCTGAATGAATACCTGCTTCTTCAATATGTTCCATAACCGCACCAATATAACAATCTTCACCATCGGCCAAAGCATCGCAGTCTACTTCTATGGCATGTTCTAAAAATTTATCGATAAGTATAGGATGTTCAGGACTGACTAAAGCTGATTCATGGAAATAACGTTCAAACTCCTCAAGAGAATATACGATCTCCATACCCCGCCCACCCAAAACATAAGAAGGACGAAGCACAATGGGAAAACCAATTTTTTCTGCTATTTCACGAGCTTCAATCAAACTCATAGCCGTGCCGTTTAAGGGCTGTTTTAAGTTCAGTTTTTTTAAGAGCTGGGTAAAACGTTCTCTGTCTTCAGCACGGTCAATCGCATCTGGGCTTGTACCCAGCATCTGTATCCCCGCATTCATCAGAGGCAAAGCAAGATTAAGCGGAGTTTGACCGCCAAACTGCACAACCACCCCGTCAGGCTGTTCAAAATCAATAATATTCAGCACGTCTTCATAGGTTAAAGGCTCAAAATACAGACGATCCGAGGTATCATAATCCGTGGACACAGTTTCAGGGTTAGAATTGACCATAATGGATTTAATACCCATCTCGCGTAGTGCAAAAGAGCAGTGGCAACAACAATAGTCAAACTCAATACCTTGCCCAATGCGGTTTGGCCCTCCCCCTAAAATCAGCACCTTTTTACCCTCAGAAGGCGCAACTTCATTGCCGGTCTCATAAGTCGAATAAAAATATGGAGTATATGCTTCAAACTCTGCAGCGCAAGTATCGACAAGATAATACACAGGTTTGATATCGAGTTTCTTTCGTAAAGTGCGTATTGAAGCCTCTGTTGTCTTGGCTAAAGCAGCAAGTTGCGTATCTGAGTAAGCAAATTCTTTTGCTTGCTGCAGTATTGCCTTGAGCTTGGAAGCATCGGCATCTAATGTACCTAGTTCAGCTAAGGTAGCTAAATTATGTGTAAGTTCGCTTTTCAGCTTTGCTTCGTAATCAATAATATCTTTAATTTGGCGTAAAAACCAAGGATCAATTTGAGTGGCTTCAAAAATTTCTTCTTCAGAATATCCGCTTTGAAAAGCATGTCGTAAGGCATATAAACGCTTGGAGTTTGGCTTTCTGAGAAAAGCTAAAAGTTCTTCTTTATCATAAGGGCATTCCTTAAAATATTTGCCCAAACCTATTTGCCCGGTTTCTAAACTTCGTAAACCTTTTTGCAAGCACTCCTTAAAGGTTCGTCCAATAGCCATGGTTTCACCTACGGACTTCATTGCCGTAGTGAGTAAATCTTCACTGCCTGGAAATTTTTCAAAGGTAAAGCGAGGGATTTTAATAACGCAGTAATCAATGGTCGGCTCAAAGCTCGCCATGGTTTCCCGGGTAATATCATTAGGAATTTCATCCAAAGTATAACCCACCGCAAGTTTTGCAGCAAACTTTGCAATGGGAAAGCCTGTGGCCTTAGAAGCCAGTGCAGAAGAACGGGAAACACGGGGATTCATTTCAACAACAACCATCTCTCCATTGACAGGATTAAGAGCAAATTGGACGTTCGAACCTCCTGTTTCCACGCCTATCTCTCGCATGATAGCCAGTGAAGCATCACGCATCTTTTGATATTCAGCATCTGTCAAAGTTTGAGCCGGAGCTACTGTGATTGAATCTCCGGTATGTACTCCCATTGGATCAAGATTTTCAATGGAACAGACAATGACACAATTGTCTTTTTTGTCGCGCATGACCTCCATTTCAAATTCTTTCCAACCAATAACAGACTGTTCAATAAGTATTTCACTTTGCAGAGAAAGAGCTAAACCTTGGGAGGAAATATTTTCCAGTTCTTCCATGTTATAAGCCACCCCACCGCCAGAACCGCCCATTGTAAAAGCAGGGCGCACAATCAGTGGAAAAGGTAGCTCTTGCCCGATTCTTCGCACGTCATCCATATTATGGGCAATACGGCTGGCTGCCATTTTAAGGCCAATATTAGCCATCGCAGCACCGAAAAGCTCACGACTTTCAGCTTTACGGATAACATCCAGTCCAGCTCCGATAAGTTCAACTCCAAATTTATCCAAAACACCCATTTCAGCTATAGCCAAAGCTGTATTCAAGGCTGTTTGACCGCCAAGAGTAGGTAGTAAAGCATCAGGACGTTCTTTTTCAATAATTTTCGCAACGGTTTCTGGTTCAATAGGTTCAACATAGGTACGGTCAGCCAGTTCCGGATCAGTCATAATCGTGGCTGGATTGGAATTGACCAAAATCACTTCATAGCCTTCTTCCTTCAAAGCCTTGAGTGCTTGCGTACCAGAATAATCAAATTCACAGGCTTGCCCAATAATAATCGGGCCTGAGCCTATAAGCATAATTTTTTTAATATCCGTTCGTTTCGGCATTAACTCACCCGACTACCATTTTTTACTTCCCCTGACGCAGTAAGAAGCTCCATGCCGTCTGCTGTTCGCACAGTCAACACCATACCTTCACTCATTTCTTTCCGAATTTTTCGAGGCTTTAAGTTAGTAACAACGACGACTTGCCGTCCCTTCAAATCTTTGGGCTTGAAAAAATGAGCAAGACCAGCCACAATTTGACGCGGTTCTTCTTCCCCAATATCGACCTTAAGCAATACTAATTTGTCAGCATCAGGATGTTTTTTTGCTTGGATTACAGTACCTACTCGTAATTCTAATTTTTGAAAATCTTCAAATTCCGCAAAAGCAGCTTCAGCAGCTTCAGCTTTTTTTTCTTTTTTATTTTTTTCCTGCTTTCCTTTGCCAACTTTTATCTTATTTTCTTCAATATCTGGCATATCAACACGGGGAAAAAGATTAGAGCTTTGCGCGACCTTGAGTCCAGTATCAAGTAAACCCCACGCATCGAGTTCTTTTGCAAGATTTATTTTTTTCATTTCAAATTCAATGCCTATTTGTTTCAGCATTTCCACCGCACTGCCGGGCATAACTGGCCATAAATGCACAGCGATTTTCCGCATATTTTCCAGCATAATATACATAACCGTAGCCAGTCGTTTACGCTTGCCTTCTTTGTATAAAACCCAAGGTGCTACCGTATCAATATACTTATTCAGCCCACGCACCAGCTCCCACAAGGATTCCAAAGCACGATGAGGACGAAAAGCAGAAAAATGTTCTTGATAGGCTTGCATTGCATTTTGACCAAGTTTTTTAATTTCTGCATCTTCAATTTCTTCTAATTCATCAGGAACCGGTACCTGACCATTAAAATATTTATGAGTCATGGATAAAGTACGGCTGAAAAGATTACCAAGATCATTTGCTAAATCAGCATTTAAGCGCACAACAAGAGCTTGTTGAGAAAAACTGGCATCAGAACCAAAGCTCATTTCTCGCAAAAGAAAATACCTAAAAGCATTGATGCCGTATTTGGCTATCATGTCCATTGGTTCAACAACGTTTCCCAAAGATTTTGACATCTTCGTATCTTGCACAAGCCAATAGCCATGGACATTCAAATGCTGATACGGCTCAATGCCCGCAGCTTTTAACATGGTAGGCCAAAATACCGCATGGGGTTTGAGAATATCTTTGGCAATAAGATGATGAGCGCATGGCCAGTATTTCTTAAAATTACCACCTTCAGGCCATTTTAAGGCAGTGATATAATTGATCAGTGCATCGAACCAAACGTAGCACACATAATTAGGATCAAAAGGCAGCTCTATGCCCCACGTAAGACGTGATTTAGGGCGAGAAATACACAAGTCTTCTAAAGCACCAGAATCAAGTAAACTTAAAACCTCATTGCGATAGCGTTCAGGGCGAATAAAATCTGGATTTTTACGGATATGCTCGGCCAGCCAATCCTGATATTTGGACATTCTAAAAAAATAATTCTTTTCCGCAATATACTCTGGCTCAACACCGTGCTGCGGACATTTGCCATCTTCAAGTTCTTTTTCCGTATAAAACCGTTCACAGCCATAGCAATAATGCCCGCCATATTCACCGAAATATATATCACCGGAATCATATACTTTTTGAAGGATGCCTTGCACTGTTTCAATATGATCTTTATCCGTAGTACGGATAAAACGGTTTGGTTCAGCAGAAAGTTGCGACCCCATAGACTTAAAAAGATGGCTGATCGTATCCACATAGGCCTGCGGAGTCTGCGTGTTTTTTTGGGCAGCTTGGGCTATTTTATCACCATGCTCGTCTGTACCAGTAAGAAAATATGCACTTTTTCCCATAAGTCGTTGAAAACGAGCCATCGTGTCCGCCACAATGGTCGTGTACGCATGACCTAAATGAGGCTTGGCATTAACATAAAAAATAGGAGTGGAAATAAAGAAACTATTCAAAAGTAAGCTCTCCTTGGTACCGAAATTTTCCTTTTATATACTTGCCCTTGAGTAAGAGCGGTACACGCCGGCTATGCACTTTTATTCATCGTCCGCGTCGATAGCTTCATCCTCTTGGCTCTGCTGAAAACCATGCTCAAGACCCTTGGCATGTTCTCTTTTACATACAAACTGAGGATTACTTAAAAACTCCGTCCAGTCATCCACAGACAGATCACATTCGCTGCCGTCTTCAAACATAAGGCTCAAATTTTTACGAAAAAAATTCACCCGAAGAACTTTGACCATCCCCTGTGGAGAACGATATTTTTTGCCGATTTTTGGGCATTTTCTATTAAACTCTTCGTAGCCATCTTGTTCAAAACTCAAGCAACACAAAAGACGTCCACAAATACCTGAAATTTTTGCAGGATTAAGAAAAAGATTTTGTTCTTTGGCCATCTTAATGGTTACAGGTACAAATTTACGCATGAATCTTCGGCAACAACAAATTTGTCCGCAATTACCAATTGCTCCGAGCATTTGTGTTTCATGGCGAACACCTATCTGTCGTAATTCAATACGAGTTCGATATTCTCGCACCAAATCCTTGATCAATTCACGAAAATCTATACGCCCGGGAGCAGTAAAATAAAAAATCATCTTGGAACGATCGAAAAAAAACTCTACATCCACAAGTTTCATATCTAATTCATGCTGGGAAATACAATCACGACAAAAAGCAAAGGCTTCTTTGGCAAGTTCCAAATTTTCTTTTTGACTCGCCAAGTCTTGCTCATTGGCAAGACGATAAATAGTTTGAAGCTCCGTATCCAGTTGCTCGCCTTCACTGCCAACAACAAGGACTTCACCAAGTCCTGTGCCTTGCTCTGTTTTGACAATAACTTGCGCGCCCTTTTCCACAACATAAGGACCGGAAGAAAAATCATATATCTGACCGTAATCAGTAAATTTTATACCAAGTTTTTGACTCATAAATATATAGCTCACATTGTCGAGACAATATCTTTGAAAATTGATTTCACATCATAAACAAGTTCAAAGCTAACATCAATGAACAAAATTTGCCCTTTCCAAGGCACAAAAAAGAGGCGCATAATACAAAGCCAGACAAAAAGGAGGCTGCATAAAGCAGCCTACAAAAACAAAAAATTTGCTCTAAAATTATAGTTTTAGTTCAGTATGTTGGGTGACACCGAAGCAGTCTAAATCAGAACCTTGCTCCCGAATAATCGCTCGGCACTTTTCAACTATAGCGTCAATTGCATCATCAGGTCTATCTTGGTTATGATGGAAAAGACCAAAACGCTTCACTCCGGCAGTTAAAGCCAATTCAAGCGCTTTTGTATATGAAGAATGCCCCCAAGTTTTTTTCTGTTCATATTCTTCTGGCAAATACTCTGCATCATGAAAAAGAACATCAACCCCACGAACAAATTCGACATACTCGTCAAATGTCTTGCCACCTTCATGCACATATTCCAATTCATTATCCGTCAAAAAAGCAAAAGATTTTCCATCTTCTGTCATTTTATAGCCAAGCCCTTTATTGGGATGGCTCAAAGGAATGCTTTCAATGGTCATGCCATCAAGCTCAATGGGTTTATGGCTTTCATGACGATACTCAATCCGCGCACGAATAACCTCATAAGGAACCGGAAAATATGGAGCATCCATGATACGCGCCAAGAGATTATCCATATCACCCTGCATTTCCGGACAGCCAAAAACCACAAGTCTCGTATTCTCGCAATAAATAGGCTTGAAAAATGGAAAACCAAGGATATGATCCCAATGCACATGGCTAAAGAAAAAATGAAAAATAGAACGATTTTCATCCATTACAGCATTGGCCAGCCTGCGCGTACCTGATCCAGCATCAAAAATCAGCACTTCATCATTTCGTGCTGTACGCAGTTCAAGACAAGTGGTATCACCGCCATAACGACTAAATTCTTTACCTGAAATTGGAATAGAGCCTCTTGCTCCCCAGCATCGGATAATCACTCAGCCTCCTTAGGCCTTAGAGCTTCGAGTTATTTTCATGCTATTTTTTTTCTTATCTCGCTTCACACACAATCTCGCTTCACACACAATCTCGCTTCACACACAATCTCGCTTCACACACAATCTCGCAACACTCAAATCATCTCGCAGCACTCAAATCATCTCGCAGCACTCAAATATTTCTAGTGATTATTTCATAGTCTATAGTAAAAAGCAAGCTATAGTATTAAAAAAACAGGGCATCATACATCATTTTGTGCCTAGTCCAAAAGTTCAGCTATTCTCTCTTGTCCTCCTGCCTCTCTCACGCCGTCCTGTTCCCCCTTCTTGTCATCCCACCCCTTCGCGCCGTCCTGTTCCCCCTTCTTGTCATCCTACGCTCTCGCGCCGTCCTGCCTCCCTTCTTGCCTTTCTGTTCGTATCGCTCTACTCCCTTTTTTTATTGTACCCCCTCCCCTTCTTGTCATCCTGCGCGTGAGTCGCAGGATCCAGTCTTCCTTCTTCTCTTTTTTCTTCTCTTCTTCTTTGCTTCTTCTCCTACAGGGGCAAGTCCTCATAGCTCGGCTCTGCTGGATTCTGCGACTTCGCGCAGAATGACGGAGGCGGAAGCACTGCCACGCGATGTAAAACACTGCAACGCGATATAAAACACTGCACTTTCGCTCTCTCGCGCCGTCCTGCCTCCCTTCTTGTCTTTCTGCTCGTGTCGCTCTACTCCCTTTTTTTATTGTACCGCCTCCCCCTTCTTGTCATCCTGCGCGTGAGTCGCAGGATCCAGTTCTTTTTCTTTGCTCTCTTTGGCTTCGGCAGGCTCAGCCAACGTTTCCCTTTCTTGTCTTCTTCTCTTCTTCTTTGCTTCTTCTCCTACAGGGGCAAGTCCTCATAGCTCGGCTCTGCTGGATTCTGCGACTTCGCGCAGAATGACGGAGGCGGAAGCACTGCAACGCGATATAAAACACTGCAACGCGATATAAAACACTGCACTTTCGCTCTCTCGCGCCGTCCTGCCTCCCTTCTTGCCTTTCTGTTCGTATCGCTCTACTCCCTTTTTTTATTGTACCCCCTCCCCTTCTTGTCATCCTGCGCGTGAGTCGCAGGATCCAGTTCTTTTTCTTTGCTCTCTTTGGCTTCGGCAGGCTCAGCCAACGTTCCCCCTTCTTGTTTTCTTCTCTTCTTCTTTGCTTCTTCTCCTACAGGGGCAAGTCCTCATAGCTCGGCTCTGCTGGACTGTCGCGACTTTCGCGCAGAATGACGGAGGCGGAAGCACTGCAACGCGATATAAAACACTGCCACGCGATGTAAAACACTGCCATACTGTGTAAAGCACTACACCCCCTCCCCTTTCGCGCAAAATGACGGAGGCGGAAAAGGATAGGCTGTGCTTTTTTTGGGGAGGGGTAAAATTCCCTTCCGGCCGAGGGGTGGCAGGGCAGGGCTGACCGAATAGTTCTTTATGAGGAAATGCAGACGAAAAGAGAATGGAAACCTGCTCTTTCGCAAATCACACACTTCACAAACAGGCCACGCGCTTTACAAACAGACTACAGGCTCGCACGCTTCACGAACAGACTCGCACGCTTCACAAACAGACTACAGACTCGCACGCTTCACAAACAGGCTCGCGCGCTTCACGAACAGGCCATGCGCTAAAAGAACAAACTCATGCGCTTTACGAACAAAGGGGCAGTATTGCCATGCACGGCAAAACTCTCAAGAGAAATCAAAGAAAAGGCACTGGATTATGCAAGCTCGTACACAATCCAATGCCCTTTTTTGTTTATTATTCTCTGTATGTTTATTATTCTCAGTACAATGACGATTACAAGATTGCAACTATGCAACACTATTCAAAGAGACTGCGGTGGAACATGCTCCTGAAGCATAGGCACTTAAAAAATCAATTACTATCTTCACAGGCATACCTGCAACAAAGTTCCCCATAAATCTTAGCTATTCAGTATCAGCCTTACTGTGAAAGTCTGAGGAAGGGTGTTCAGACCTGTAATCTTGTTGTAAGGGGATGAATAAACTATAATAAGAGATCTCTCCGAGACCTCTCCCGTTGCCACAGTATATACCTTGAGACCATTCATATACACAAAACCGGATAACCTCATATACGTTGAAGATTTATCGCCAGCCCATGACCATCCCTCATCCAAATCTGTATGTATAATATATGTGTTGTTAAGTGGTACCAGTATATGAGGGTCGTTCATGTCATCCCCTGCTCGGTATAAATTCAACCTGTACTTATAATAGTCAGCGGATTCGGTGACTCCACGAAGATTCTTTATCCAATCTTTAGGAAGCACCGCATACTTCGTGTAATCCTCGGTGTATATAACACATTCCTCACCCCAGCCCATAACAGTATCCACCCGAGCCTGTATCTCTCCGATAATATTAGAACTAATTGGTTTTCGAAGGGTGATAGTAATCTCAGGCATTGCTGGGGGTATATAAACTGTTGACGAGAAAGTTACAGTACATGAATCGGTGTGTCCAAGCCTGTTATCAGTCACGCTAAATGTAATTTCTGTCTCCTCATATTCCCCAGTCGTGTGTCCTGAAACCACCCCTGTTGTTGTATTAAAATCAAGGCCACCTAAATCTCCTTCATAGGAATATGTACAATCATAGCTTCCGCCAGTAACTGTTAAAGGACTAAAGTCGCTTATATCTCTATTCACATTACAGGCTTGAGCAGTTGTATCCTTTGTAACCGCAAAAGCTTTATAGACCTTAAAGTTTACTGTGCAAGATTCTGTTGCAATTTCTCCTTCTCCGTTTTGATCCTGCACTGTAAAGACTACATCAAAACCTTCAAGATTTTCAGCTGCATCTGGCGATGGAGTTCCCGACACTTCACCTGTTGCAGAATTAAGAGATATACCATCAGGAAGCGCGACATCATTTTTATACACTAAGTCAGGCTTTCCACCAGTTACACTGCTAAATGGGAAGAAAGATTCCATTGCTACCTCCTGAACGACTTCTTTAGCTGGAATGCTTGCTACCTGAACTGAGAGATGTTTATACACCGCAAATTTAATCGTACTATTAAGTGAAGCACATACTCCTTTGCTATCCTTAACTTGGACTTCTACTACAGCCTCAGAATATGTGCTTGTTGTAGTCCCTGTAATCTGCCCGTTACTAAGATTTAAGCCTTGGGGGAGCTGGTTCGTAGACACGACTTTATAAGTATAAGGTTCAGTCCCTCCGCTCACACTTGTAAACGGACTAAAGCTAGGACTATCACCAACATATAAGATACGATCTGCAGTATTTGGTGTTGCAGTTAGAGGAGTATAAACAGCAAAAGTGACAGTCGTCGTCGTCGATGCGCTATTCTCATCTGTTATCTTGAAGGTAATTTCAAACTCAGCTGTAGCAGTGGTAGAGCCAGATAATACACCGTCATTAAGAGCTAAGCCATTGAGAGAACCAGTTTGCACTTCATAGGTATATGGTGCTGTACCTCCGCTAACAAGACTTTGCAGGTCAAACTCATCCATATTAACACCTTGGGTCAATACAAGAGAGGTATTATCAGCAGAAAGAGCGTCATTGACCGTAAAGCTCACGGTAGTCGTAGTAGTTGCGCTATTCTCATCTGTTATCTTGAAGGTAACATCAAAATCAGCTGTAGCAGTGGTAGAGTCAGATAATACACCGTCATTAAGAGCTAAGCCATTTAGAGAACCAGTTTGCACTTCATAGGTATATGGTGCTGTACCTCCGCTAACAAGACTTTCCAGATTAAAGGTCTTCATATCTGTACCTTGGGTCAATCCAAGAGACTTATTCGTAGCAGAAAGAACGTCATTAACCGTAAAGCTCACGGTAGCCGTAGTAGTTGCGCTATTCTCATCTGTTATCTTGAAGGTAATTTCAAAATCAGCTGTAGTAGTGGTAGAGTCAGATAATACACCGTCATTAAGAGCTAAGCCATTTAGAGAACCAGTTTGCACTTCATAGGTATATGGTGCTGTACCTCCGCTAACAAGACTTTCCAGATTAAAGGTCTTCATATCTGTACCTTGGGTCAATCCAAGAGACTTATTCGTAGCAGAAAGAACGTCATTAACCGTAAAGCTCACGGTAGCCGTAGTAGTTGCGCTATTCTCATCTGTTATCTTGAAGGTAATTTCAAAATCAGCTGTAGCAGTGGTAGAGTCAGATAATACACCGTCATTAAGAGCTAAGCCATTTAGAGAACCAGTTTGCACTTCATAGGTATATGGTGCTGTTCCTCCGCTAACAAGACTTTCCAGATTAAAGGTCTTCATATCTGTACCTTGGGTCAATCCAAGAGACTTATTCGTAGCAGAAAGAACGTCATTAACCGTAAAGCTCACGGTAGCCGTAGTAGTTGCGCTATTCTCATCTGTTATCTTGAAGGTAATTTCAAAATCAGCTGTAGCAGTGGTAGAGTCAGATAATACACCGTCATTAAGAGCTAAACCATTTAGAGAACCAGTTTGCACTTCATAGGTATATGGTGCTGTACCTCCGCTAACAAGACTTTCCAGATTAAAGGTCTTCATATCTGTACCTTGGGTCAATCCAAGAGACTTATTCGTAGCAGAAAGAACGTCATTAACCGTAAAGCTCACGGTAGCCGTAGTAGTTGCGCTATTCTCATCTGTTATCTTGAAGGTAATTTCAAAATCAGCTGTAGCAGTGGTAGAGTCAGATAATACACCGTCATTAAGAGCTAAGCCATTTAGAGAACCAGTTTGCACTTCATAGGTATATGGTGCTGTACCTCCGCTAACAAGACTTTCCAGATTAAAGGTCTTCATATCTGTACCTTGGGTCAATCCAAGAGACTTATTCGTAGCAGAAAGAACGTCATTAACCGTAAAGCTCACGGTAGCCGTAGTAGTTGCGCTATTCTCATCTGTTATCTTGAAGGTAATTTCAAAATCAGCTGTAGTAGTGGTAGAGTCAGATAATACACCGTCATTAAGAGCTAAGCCATTTAGAGAACCAGTTTGCACTTCATAGGTATATGGTGCTGTACCTCCGCTAACAAGACTTTCCAGATTAAAGGTCTTCATATCTGTACCTTGGGTCAATCCAAGAGACTTATTCGTAGCAGAAAGAACGTCATTAACCGTAAAGCTCACGGTAGCCGTAGTAGTTGCGCTATTCTCATCTGTTATCTTGAAGGTAATTTCAAAATCAGCTGTAGCAGTGGTAGAGTCAGATAATACACCGTCATTAAGAGCTAAGCCATTTAGAGAACCAGTTTGCACTTCATAGGTATATGGTGCTGTTCCTCCGCTAACAAGACTTTCCAGATTAAAGGTCTTCATATCTGTACCTTGGGTCAATCCAAGAGACTTATTCGTAGCAGAAAGAACGTCATTAACCGTAAAGCTCACGGTAGCCGTAGTAGTTGCGCTATTCTCATCTGTTATCTTGAAGGTAATTTCAAAATCAGCTGTAGCAGTGGTAGAGTCAGATAATACACCGTCATTAAGAGCTAAACCATTTAGAGAACCAGTTTGCACTTCATAGGTATATGGTGCTGTACCTCCGCTAACAAGACTTTCCAGATTAAAGGTCTTCATATCTGCACCTTGGGTCAATCCAAGAGACTTATTCGTAGCAGAAAGAACGTCATTAACCGTAAAGCTCACGGTAGCCGTAGTAGTTGCGCTATTCTCATCTGTTATCTTGAAGGTAATTTCAAAATCAGCTGTAGCAGTGGTAGAGTCAGATAATACACCGTCATTAAGAGCTAAGCCATTTAGAGAACCAGTTTGCACTTCATAGGTATATGGTGCTGTTCCTCCGCTAACAAGACTTTCCAGATTAAAGGTCTTCATATCTGTACCTTGGGTCAATCCAAGAGACTTATTCGTAGCAGAAAGAATGTCATTAACCGTGAAGCTCACGGTAGCCGTAGTAGATGCGCTATTGGCATCTGTTATCTTGAAGGTAATTTCAAAATCAGCTGTAGCAGTGGTAGAGTCAGATAATACACCGTCATTAAGAGCTAAGCCATTTAGAGAACCAGTTTGCACTTCATAGGTATATGGTGCTGTTCCTCCGCTAACAAGACTTTCCAGATTAAAGGTCTTCATATCTGTACCTTGGGTCAATCCAAGAGACTTATTCGTAGCAGAAAGAGTATCATTGACCTTAAAGCTCACGGTAGTCGTAGTAGATGCGCTATTGGCATCTGTTATAGTAAAGGTAATGTCAAATAACTCTGCAACAGTAGCCTTACCAGAAAGGATACTACCAGCAAGAGCTAATCCTTTTGATCCAAGATCATATGCCGTTGTATAGGTATACGGTGCTGTACCACCGCTAACAAGACTTTGCAGGTCAAGATTATCCATATCTATATCTTTGGTCAATTCAAGGGACTTATTCGTCGCAGTGACAACGTCATTGACCGTAATCTTGACCGTGGCTGTTTCTGACGCAATGACATCATTGGCATCTTTGACATGGAAGGTAACCGATGTTTCAGTTTGCGTTTTATTCGGCGTACCAGAGATTTCACCAGTGCTTGTATCAAAACTTAAGCCCAGTGTAGCGATTATATCGCTTCCGTCAGTTTCTCCTTGCCCATCATAATAATATACATACGGCTTTGTACCACCCCTAGCCACAAGTGGCTTAAATTCGGACATGGCAGTGCCCTTGGTCAGGGTCAGTGCTGTTTCATCTTTCGTCGCAGAGATAGGTCCATTGACCGTAATCTTCACTGTACTGGTGGTCGTGGCGATAGCACCATTCACGTCTTCGACTTGGAAGGTCACTTCCCTGTCAGTACAGGTTTCCGTTGGTGTGCCAGTGACATTACCAGAGCCATCATCCGCAAAATCAAGCCCTTCCGGCAATTTGTTCTCACTGATAACTGTATAAATATAGTGCCCGTCTGCGTCAGGAGTACCGCCGGATACGCTACTAAAGGGCTTAAAGTCAGTAATTTTTTTGTTGATAGAAAATTTCTGCGCAGTTGTATCCGCCTCAGCCGTGATAAATTCATTGACCGTGAACTTTACAGTGGCTGTAGTATCAGCAATAGCTCCGTTATCATCTGATACTTGGAAGGTAACATTAAAGGTACCTGTACCTATATCAGAAAAGGTACCTGTACCTATATCAGAAGGAGCACCAGTGATATAACCATCTGCATCAATATCCATATCTGTGGGGAGTTGGTTCGTACTCGCGCTTGTCACTTCGTAAGTATATTTGCCATTGACATCAGGCGTACCACCGCTGGCAGTAAGTGGCCTGCAAACCTTCTCTTTGATGGCCGTATTGAGAGTCAGGGTTTGTGCGGTTTCATCTTTAGTCGCAGTAAGCTCACCATTTAGAATAAATGTAATTTCACCAGTAATAATTTCATCATTACTATCCTTAGCCACCGCTCCGTTCTTATCCTCAACCGTAAAGGTTACAGTTACAGTGCCAGTAGTTCCGGTAGAGCCTATGCCCTTAGGAGTACCAGTAATAAGGCCGGTATAGTCCCCAAGGTCGAGGCCAAGCGGAAGCGTTCCGTCCTTGACTTTATAGAGATATACATCGCCCTCAAAAGGCGTACCGTCTTTTACCTCAGTAAACATAGCAATGCCTTCTGTGGGCAGGATTTTATCCATGGTCAATTGCTTGGTGATTGAAGCTGCCGTTGCAGAAATATCAGCATTAATTGTAAAGGTTATGGGCTTGTTGGTGTCAGAAACAGCACCATTTTCATCCTTAACATAGAAGGTGATTTCTGTTGGTCCAAATGGGGCTTCCGTTGGCGTACCTGAAAGCTCGCCAGTGTCAGGGTCAAGATATAAACCTGCGGGCAAATCAGGGTCACAATAATATGTATAGCCACCATCATCGCCATCTGAAGTAGTACCGCCACTCGGCGTTCCAAGTGGACTAAAGGGAGTAATCGGCGTTCCCTCGGTAAATTCTTGAGTTGAGGAAACATCATCATTCGCGTCGACCGTAACCACGTCATTAACCGTGATATAAATAGTGCTGGTAGTATCAGCAAAAGCATTAATATCTTTGACATGGAAGGTGACAGCGGTGCGCGTCAGTTCGTCATTCGGCGTACCATATATTTCGCCAGTGGTTTTATCAAAACTTAAGCCCAGTGTAGCGATTATATCGCTTGCGTCGCCTGCTCCCTCTCCATCATAAGAATATGTATAGTTGCCACTGGCATCAGTCGTACCACCGCTGGCCACAAGTGGCTGGAACGCTGCGAGCATTTCAGCATCCTTGGTCAAGATCAGCTCTGTTTCAGTATTCGCAGTCGCCTCAAGAGGGCCATTAACCTTAATTTTCACTGTACTGGTGGTCGTAGATACTGCGCCATTATCATCCTTAACCTTGAAGGTAAGCGTTACCTCGCAGGGCTCAGTTGGCGTGCCTGAGACCTCGCCAGTTTTTGGATTAAACTTTAAGCCTGCAGGGAAAGAGGAATCCTCTGGCACAGTATAAAAATATGTATAGCTACTTCCTTCTGCAACATAACCACCCTCATTTGCAGTAAGCGGTGTAAACGGAGTAATCTTAACATCCTGAGTCAATTCAGGGATTGAATTCGTGCCACTTGTTGCAGTAACAACAGGATTAACCGTGAAAGAGACCGTGCTGGTCGTTTCAGCATAGTCCGATTGCGAGTCTTTTACCTTAAAGGTAACTTCAGTTGCTGTTGCATTTGCCGTTGTAGGAGCATCGCTAAGTTTACCAGTGCTCGCATTAAGGCTCACAACACTTGGCAAAGAACCAGAAGCTATTTCATAAGTATAAGGAGGCGCACCACCGCTGACATTGCTGAATGGGCTAAAGTTTGGTTCAGCACCTACAGTCATGACCACTGTAGTTTGTGGATTAGCAGCAGCCACAATTGTATCATTGACAACAAACGGCACTGTACTTGTCGTTTGTGCTACCTTATTGTTCGCGTCTTTTACCCTGAAGGTAACGGAGATTGGTTCTTTGTTTACAGTAGTAGGAATACCTTCAATTTTGCCAGTGTCAGAATTAAAGCTCACGCCGTCGGGAAGAATGCCTTTGACAATCTCATAGATAAGGGGATGCGTTCCACCAGTTACGCTAGAAAATACTTTGCTACTATCATCGTCTGGCACAGAAAAATACTGGGTTAATTCTTGCTTGGTTTCTTTGGCAACAGCCTCAATAGAACCTACAACTGTAAGCTCATATTGAAGTGCATCTCGAAGCTTCTCAGCTTCATCAGAAGTGTCACTGATCTCAGGCAATTCCATCGCAGGGAACGCATGGTGGGCAGGCTCGGTGACGGTGATGGTAGTGTCCCCAAGAGCCTTGAGCGTGATTTTTCCTGTATTATCAGCAGTGGCAACATCTGTATTTGAAGACGTATACTCCAAAGCTCCGCCGTTACCACCGGTAGCAGCCTGAACATAAGACCCCACGTCGATTGCGACTTGTCTATCAGGCCCGGCGTTTAAAAGATATAGCCCCTGAACAGAAACTTCCAGGGAAAGCTCTTCGCCAACAGTTTTTACTTCACTAGTCTCTTTGTCAATAACTGTTTTTTGAGCAAGTACATTAAGAGGATATACATTGTTGCCACCAGTTATAAATGGTTGCTTAAAGGTTAAAGTTCGTGTTCCTGAGTCAAATGTAAAGCAATCTTTATACTTGCCCGCACGTATCCATCGATAGCCCTCATAATCTGTGACTTCTGCGCTTGCTGTATTATCATAAATCAATAAGTTAAAAGAACTTGCCACGTCAGAGCTAGCAATAGTCTGATAGGTTCCTGATACTTTTTGAATATCATCAGTTTCCACAATTCTAGGTTCAAAGTCAGTTGCCTCTTCAATAACTGCTTCAACTTCTGCTTTTTTCTCTACTTTGACCCCTACCCCATCATCCGATTCAATCCGCAATTCAACGCTGTGATTTTGAATATCTGGATTCAAAAAATCTTTAATTACGGTAAATGTATCTTTACCTGGTTCGCTTACTGTTTTGGTTTGTACGGCTTTGCCATCAACAAGCCAAGTAATCACAAAATCATCTTCTATAATCTGCCTATTTGCTTCAAACTCCACCACAAGAGTCTCACCTATAAAGACGTACTCAATCTCGTGTGTTACATCTGCATAAGCAAGCTGAGACACGATCAAAAGGAAAAAGACAGAAAGAATAAATTTTGTATAATGTCGCATAGTACTTCTCACGTTTTTTTATAACTATTTGCGTTCAAATCGTGTTATCACTATTCCTAATGCTTTTCCTTCAGCTGAAACACGCCGTTCAAAGACGATCTCATTTTGCCTATATACAAGGTCATCCATTTTATCACGAACACTGAAGCCGGCTACATAATTTGGAGTTTCAAAAATAGTATCTATCTCTTCAAGGGCAACAGAAAATTGCGCTACAATCTTTGTTTCCTGTAAATTCGTTCCCAAAGCTCTAGAATGTATCAAAGCAAAGTTAATTGCCTTCCAAGGATTCCATTTGAGTCCAAATTCCACGCCATCAGGATTGGAAACATACTTATCATCACCGTATACATCGACTGTATCACCATACCACTTAAAGTACTTCGTATTCCAAGTTACAGAAGGTAAAAAGGAAAAACGCCCTGTTAAGCCGAAGTCAAAACCCTCGGCAGCACGCTCTTCCAAATATGGATGCTGATAAGCATCTTTCCATTCTGTGAGCGGAAGATAATAGTTAAAATATGTATCCAGTATACTTGTTTTTATTTCTGCGCCTACACCACCGCGAAGGTGATAGCCCATAAAATCATAATCCCAGAAAATATTTGTCCCCCAAAGCCAAGTTTCATCAGCACTTAAGCTCCGAAACCCCAAGCCAAAGTTGCCGATAAATCTATCCTGCTTATATCTTCCGCCAACTTGCGAAAAGAATAAATTGCCGTCTTTGTCGATTTCATCAAAGGTAAGCAGCGCATCTGTATGAATGCTCCCTGAACCTCCAACAGGAAGTTCATATTTGACTTCTATGGTCTTGACCCAGGGCAGTTCCCGTACCTCTTCGACAGTGGCATCAGCAACAGCACGACCAGCAAGGCGTGCATAGCGCATTTGAAGCTCTTCAGTATCAACCGACTGTTCTTCGCTCAGCGCATTTCCAAATTGCTCTGTGAGATGCCTTGCCTCAGCCGTGAGATTATCTTGACTCAAGAGAGTTTTAATATTTTGAAAAACTTTTCCGCTCCAATCTTGTGAGCTGGATTTTTTTATAATAGGCTGCTCGCTTGGCAATGCACTTTCAGTATTCTCTTGCACATAGGGTTCATTATCAAAAGGAATCATCTCCTGCTGCGTGTCGTCGGCTGCAACTTGGAGAACTTCCAAATTTTCTTCGGAATTTGAAAGTTGCGCTACTTCCAAAGTTTCTTCTGGCGCAGCAATTTCTTCTTGCACGACAATTTCTTCTGGCACAGCTAAATTGGCATTAGGACTGATACTTTGATTGAAATCAGTAGCCGTGTCTTGTGCGCTTGAGGAAGTACTTTCAGTTGCGGATAATGCGAGCTGAAGCAGCTCAAAATCACCTTGTGTTTGTTGCACCGGCTTAATATTATAAGCAGATACGGCAGGCACTAAAGTAGCGAGTAATAAAAATGTAGTGATGGGTATTGTTAGTCTCATCTTCTTCTCTCTTTCCTTTTTTTACAACCATTCTCGAAGATTGCCTTGACCTCCTACTACACCCAAAGCAAAAACTTTTGCCTCTGGAGAAGACAACTGTAGTTGCTACAATGAAGCACCTAAAACATCCTAGCCCGCAGGCTTTTCAAGAGCTCCAAGCTCTAACCTCCATAGCAATTAAACCTCTACATAAGAAATATACGGTACGAAATCTGTGTTTGTCTAGTGATATACGAATTTTTTTTATTTTTTTTAATTTTGGCAGTTCATTGATACCCCTCAAAACAGTACTTTTGCCCGGGCAAACGCATATAAATTTTGAGGACAATACTTCCTGCTCATTCTATTGTTTTCCGCCCTTTTGTCATCCTGCGCGTAAGTCGCAGGAGCCAGTTCTTCGCTCTTATTTTCTTCTTTTTTGCCTTTTTCTCTTCCATTCTCTTTTTTTGCTTCTTCTCGTACTGCGTCAAAGCCTCTCAGCTCGGCTCTGCTGGATTCTGCGACTTCGCGCAGAATGACGGAGGGGAGGATTATTTTCTCAGCTCGACTCTGCTGGATTTTCACGACTTACGCTCTTCAATGACAGAGGAGGTGTGGGGTGGCAGGGCAGGCCTGACAAAGTGGCTCTTCGCAGACAACGCAGCAAAAAGTACAAAAAAAAGGGGGTTGCATACACAAACCCCCTTAGAATACTCAGCGTACAAAACGCTTATTTCATATCAGCGCCAGAAGCAGCTTTTTGCATCTTCACTTCAACTTTCTCAGTCAAGGAACCGTAGTAGCCACGCAGGATTTCCAGAACTTCGTCACGACCAAAGTGGTCAACAACTTCAGCACCTTCGGAAAGGGCTTTACGCAGCTTGGTACCAGAAAGAATAACGCGATCTTCCTTGGTATGTGGGCAAGTACGCATGGAAGCCATGCCGTCACACTTATAGCAGTAGAAGGTCCAGTCAATTTTCATTGGCTGGCAAAGCAGGGCTTTACCTTCTTCAGCAGGAGTAGGAATGCGGTCAAAGATTTCTTGTGCTTCAAACAGACCGTAGAAATCGCCAACACCAGCATGGTCACGACCAATAAGCATATTATTGATACCGTAGTTCTGACGGAAGGTAGCATGGAGCAGGCCTTCACGAGGACCAGCATAACGCATATCCAGAGGATAACCAGCATTGATAACGTTTTCAGGGACAAAGTAGCCGTCAATCAAAGTCTGAATGCACTTAATGCGAACATCACCAGGAATGTCGCCGGGTTTCAAATTGCCGATAAGGGAATGGATGACAACGCCATCGCATACTTCAACAGCGATTTTGGCCAAATATTCATGGGAGCGGTGCATGGGGTTACGCAGTTGCAAAGCAGCAACATTAGACCAACCACGTTCATCCATTTGGGCGCGAATCTGAGCAGGAGTCAGATATACGCCGGGGAAACGGTCAGCATAATTGCCTTCGGAAAGAACTTTTACTGGACCAGCCAAGTTGTACTTACCTTGAGCCATGACCATCTGTACGCCGGGATGATCTTCAAGAGCGACTTTCCAGAAAACATCGTCAGCTGAATCTTCGCCTTGGCCTTTGTAGACCTTTTCACTTTCCCATTTTTTGTCAGCGTCGGTCATTTCATATTTTTCTTCTACCTTCATGGTAGCGTAAATAATGCCGTCAGCAGCCTGCAAAGCAATTTCATCGCCAACTGCAACGCTTTCATCATCAGTGTCCAAAGTGATGGGAACCGGCCAGAATGTGCCGTCAGCCATCAAGAAATTCTCGCAAACGCCTTTCCAATCAGCTTTGGTCATGAAACCGCTTAACGGGGAAAAACCACCGATACCCATCATGATACAGTCGCCTTTGGCGCGGTCAGAAATAGCAATTTTTTTCAAGCCTTCAGCTTTCTTTACTTCAGCCTGAAGCTCAGATCCTTCGAGTAGGCAGCAAACAAGTCCTTTGCCACCATGAGGGGGTACTAGTTTCGACATGTCGTGTCCTCCATTGTATGGATATATTATGCCCTACAGCCTTAATAATTTGCGACCAGGCAACAACACCATGGACGCAGGTTTTCAAAATAGAAAACGTGTGTTTTATGCCCAGATTGTGAATCTTGTGTCAAGCCCAAAATTTTTATTATAATGAGACAGGTTTTTTGAAATTCTTTTTTATTGTAAAATATCCCAAAAAAAAGAAGAAAAACATAACGCAGGAAACATAAAAGTAGAAAAAACAAACTGGAATAGAACTTTATACACAGTTATTTCAGGTCATTAGATGTTTTTTATAACTACTTGCAAAAAAAAGTGTATACGAAAAAATTAAAATATACTTGAGCCTGTATGTTTTTAAGCAGGAAGAAAATTTTTATTATTAGTTTACTAGAAATCAAGCGGTTATAGAGTTTGATAGGAGCTTGTTCAAAAATTCACTTCCTCCTTGACACCTTGTCAAGGGCTTGATAGTTCTTCGCATTCAAATCCCCTTGCATAGGGGAAGTTGAGTTATTTTGATGGTAATGGATTTGTCGGTAACTGTGTTTCAGTTTTTAACCTTATCTTAGGAGGATATGCTATGCCGACCTTCGTCAACCCGGAGAAATGTGACGGCTGCAAGGGTGGCGAAAAGACCGCTTGCATGTACATTTGCCCCAATGATCTCATGATCCTGGACCCCAACGAAATGAAGGCCTATAACCAGGAACCCGAGGCTTGCTGGGAATGTTACAGCTGCGTCAAAATTTGCCCCCAAGGTGCCATTGAAGCCCGCCCTTACGGCGACTTCGCCCCTCTCGGCGGTACCTGCATCCCCATGCGCTCCGCAGAAGACATTATGTGGACCGTTAAATTCCGTAATGGTTCCGTAAAGCGGTTCAAGTTCCCCATTCGTACCACCCCTGAAGGTTCTATCAAGCCTTTTGATGGTAAACCTGAAGCTGGCGATTTGGACAGCGAATTGCTCTTTACTGAGACTGAGCTCACCGCACCCAAGGAAGCTCTGGGCCAGAAAATCGACGTTACCGAAGCCGATATGTCTCGGACTTGGAAAGACGGCGAAACCGATTTTGGTGTGTAGTCCGTATTGGGCGAAAACGAATCAAGAGACTTGAACAACCTACATTAGGAGGGAAATATGCCTCTGCTTCCTATCAAAGAAGCTTCCAAAGGTGTTGCTCTTGCCGAGCCTGAAGTTATCGAAATGCACTCCGACATCATTATGGTCGGCGGTGGCATGGGTAACTGTGGTGCGGCTTTTGAGGCTGTTCGTTGGGCTGATAAATATGCCAGCGATCTGTCTATCATGCTTTTTGACAAAGCCGCTCTCGAGCGTTCCGGTGCTGTTGCACAGGGCTTGTCTGCTATCAACACCTATCTTGGTGACAACGATGCTGACGATTACGTCCGCATGGTTCGTACCGACCTTATGGGTCTTGTCCGTGAAGACTTGATCTATGACCTCGGTCGTCACGTTGATGATTCTGTTCATCTGTTTGAAGAGTGGGGCTTGCCCTGCTGGATCAAAAAAGACGGCAAAAACGTTGACGGTGCCAAAGCTAAAGCACAAGGTTTGTCCTTGCGTAATGGCGATGAATGCGTCCGTTCTGGTCGCTGGCAGATGATGATCAACGGTGAATCCTATAAGTGCATCGTGGCTGAAGCTGCCAAGATGGCTTTGGGTGAAGACCGTTATCTCGAACGTGTTTTTATCGTAAAAATGCTTTTGGATGCCAATGAGCCTAACCGCATTGCCGGTGCTGTTGGTTTCTCCACTCGTGAAAACAAAGTATATGTCATTACCTGTAATGCTGCTGTTGTAGCTTGCGGTGGTGCTGTGAACGTATACCGTCCCCGTTCCACCGGTGAAGGTATGGGTCGCGCTTGGTATCCTGTTTGGAACGCTGGTTCCACATATACCATGGTAGCCCAAGTTGGCGGCGAAATGACCATGATGGAAAACCGCTTCGTTCCTGCCCGTTTCAAAGACGGTTACGGCCCGGTTGGCGCATGGTTCCTACTTTTCAAAGCCAAAGCTACAAACTACAAGGGTGAAGACTACTGCGAAACTAACCGTGCTATGCTCAAACCTTATGAGGATCGCGGTTATGCTAAGGGTCACGTCATCCCCACTTGCTTGCGTAACCACATGATGCTTCGCGAAATGCGCGAAGGTCGTGGTCCTATTTACATGGACACCAAGACTGCCCTTTTGACCACTTTTGAGACCATGTCTCCTGAAGAACAAAAGCATCTTGAGTCCGAGGCTTGGGAAGACTTCCTCGACATGTGCGTTGGTCAGGCTAACCTTTGGGCTGCCACGAACTGTGCACCTGAAGAGCGTGGTTCTGAAATCATGCCTACTGAGCCTTATTTGCTCGGTTCTCACTCCGGTTGCTGTGGCATCTGGGTTTCTGGACCGGACGAAGCTTGGGTTCCTGAAGAATACAAGGTTAAAGCTGATAACGGTAAAGTTTACAACCGTATGACTACTGTTAACGGTTTGTTCACCTGCGCTGATGGCGTTGGTGCTTCCGGACACAAATTCTCCTCCGGCTCTCATGCTGAAGGTCGTATTGTTGGTAAGCAGATGGTTCGCTGGTGCGTTGACCATAAAGACTTCAAGCCTGCCTTGAAAGTTTCTGCTGCTGATCTCGTAAAAGAAATCTACCAACCTTGGTACACCTACGAAGAGAATAAGGGCGGTTCCACTGATCCTGTTGTGAACCCAGCTTACATCACTCCTAAGAACTTCATGATGCGCCTCATTAAGTGCACCGATGAATACGGTGGTGGTGTTTCTACTTTGTACATGACTTCTAAAGCCCTGCTGAACACTGGTTTCTGGCTGCTTTCCATGTTGGAAGAAGATTCCCAGAAACTTGCTGCTCGTGACTTGCACGAATTGATGCGTTGCTGGGAACAATTCCACCGTCTGTGGACTGTACGCCTGCATATGCAGCACATTGAGTTCCGCGAAGAATCCCGTTACCCGGGCTTCTACTATCGTGGTGACTTCATGGGCTTGGATGATTCCAAGTGGAAGTGCTTTGTGAACTCCAAGTATGATCCTGAAAAAGGTGAAACTACTATATTCAAAAAGCCTTACTACCAGATCATCCCCGTCTAAGTCGGGATTGAATATTAAGGCGGCTGTGGATTTTCCGCAGCCGCCTTTTTCTAAACCACGGGGCAAAATGGTCTGATCCCGGGCTAGGAGCTGAGTTTCCTCGTCCGGGTTGAGGCCATTTTATGGCTTGGGCATCATAGAAATCTAGGGAGGAATGAGAATGTCGAATAACAGTATTCTCGTGATCGGTGGAGGATTCGCAGGAATCACCACTGCCTTGGAGGCCGCTGAACTCGGGTACGATGTAATAATCGTTGAAAAGAACCCGTATCTTGGCGGAAGAGTGGCACAATTAAATCAGTATTTTCCTAAATTGTGTCCCCCCTCCTGTGGACTTGAGATTCAATTTCAAAGGATAAAAAACAATCCCAGGGTTAAATTCCTAACCTTGGCCGAGGTGACCGCGGTTAACGGTTCGGTTGGAAACTACACGGTTGATGTTAAAATCAGTCCACGCCATGTCAATGAAAAATGTACATGCTGCGGAAAATGTGTAGAGGCTGCAAGCACCACAGTTCCCAGTGAATTTGATTTTGGCGTAGGTGAACGCAAAACAGCCTACACAACGCATCTTTTTGCATTTCCACAACGCTATGTTGTTGATACAACACATGCTGATCAAACTGAACTTGCTGCGATTAAGGCTGCATGTCCGTATGATGCAGTGGATTTGGATGAAACTCAAAAGACCCAAACCTTTACTGTGGGCACTATTATTGTAGCTACTGGCTGGAAGCCTTATCCGCTTGAAAAACTCAGCAACTTAGGTGCCGGAAAACTGCCAAATGTTATTTCCAATATGCAGATGGAACGCTTGGCAGCTCCAAGTGGTCCTACTGATGGTCAAATCTTACGTCCCAGTGACAGTAAAGAACCACAGCGGATAGCCTTTGTGCAATGCGCTGGTTCCCGTGACCAAAATCACTTGAATTATTGCTCATATATTTGTTGCATGGCTTCCTTAAAGCAACTCAAGTATGTACGCGAACGATACCCCAATGCCCAAGTGACTATTTACTATATTGATCTGCGTACCCCTGGTCGCTATGATAAATTCAAGGCTTTGGCCATTGATGACCCGAACCTTTCTCTTGTAAAGGGAAAAGTAGCGGAAATTGTTGAAGACAAAGATAACAATCCAATTGTCACAGTGGAAAACGCAACAACTGGGATTAAGAGTGATGAAACTTTTGATCTTGTTGTTTTGGCTACTGGTATGCAGCCTTCTTTGGCCGGAGAAAAATTGCCAATAAGCACAACTCTGGATGATGAAGGGTTTGTCATCGGAGAGGACGCCGGCATTCTTGCTGCGGGTTGCTCTAAGCAGCCTTTGGACGTCATGAAAACGGCTCAAGCCGCTACTGGTGCTGCTCTTAAAGCCATTCAAAACGTGGTGGGGAGGTAAATCATGGCTGAAAAGCTTGGTGTATATATCTGCGGCGGCTGCGGTATCGCTGACAGCATTGATACCGAGGCTCTGGCCGAGTTTGTCCAAAAGGGCAAACACAGTGCCTTGTGTCCTGTTGTGAAAACAAATTCGGTGCTTTGTTCACCGGAGGCCAAAGCTGAAATAGAGGCTGATATTAAGGCCGAGGGCTTAGATGGTGTGGTTGTTTGCGCTTGTTCACCACGCGCAAAATGGGATGTTTTCAAATTTGATGCTGCTCAAGTCAATCGCGTGTCTTTGCGTGAACTTGGAGTCTGGTCATTCCAAGATGACCCCAAGTTCGAGGGTCTTCAAATGACTCAGGCCAAAGACTATGTAAATATGGGCATCACCTTCCTTTCCAAAAGCAGAAATCCAGCTCCTGAAGTTGAGCCTTGTACCAAGACTGTACTCGTACTTGGTGGTGGCTACACAGGACTAACCGCAGCACTTGAAGCTGCTCGTGCTGGTCGTGAAGTTATTTTGGTGGAAAAGGAAGATACCCTTGGCGGTAAGGCTGCTGGAATGTATAAATTCTTCCCGATGTCTCATCCTTGGACAAAGCTGGAAGAAAACCCAATTCCAACCCTTATTGCCGAAATAGAAAAACAAAAAAATATCACGGTCAAAACCGGAGTTACGCTGGAAGCTCTCAAAGGAGCTCCAGGGCATTATACTGCGGTAGTTGGTGGTGAAGAATTAGCTATCGGTGCTGTGGTTCTAGCCACTGGTTGGCAAGCAGGCAAAGCCGAATATCTAGCACCTCTAGGTTATGGTCAATACAAAAACATCGTAACGACCAAAGAATTTGAGGCCATGGCTGCCAACGGCGGAATCAAACGACCTTCTGATGGTAAAATACCTGCTTCTGTCGCTTTCATCTTAGACGTGGAAAAATTCATGGAAGGGGTAGAATACGGTGCTGTGCAAACAGCTGAAGAACCAGAAGAAGGGGAAGAAGACTCTTTCCATTATCCGGACAAAGAAAGTGCAAAGCATTTAGCGTATTCCGCTGAAATATCCTCTCTTGTTGCCTTGAAACAGGCTGGCTATGTTCGTGAAAATGATGAATCCGCAGCATATATCATTTATGATCATATGATGGTTCCAGGCATTAACGAAAAATACTACAAAATTGCTCAAGACGATCCGGGCATCATGCTAACGAAGGGTGGTATACAGTCCATCACAGAAGGCAGTAATGGTTCTTTGTGTATCACAGCAAAAAATACACTGCTTGGTGAGTCCATTGAGCTGGTTGCGGACATGGTGGTACTGCCCACGGCTATTGTACCGACCACTGCGGCTGATCCAACCATGCAGTTTGAGTATCGCCAAGGTCCTGCGTTTCCAGACTTAGAGCTTTTTGATGGCTATGCAGATTCCAACTACGTTTGTTTCCCTTATGAAACTCGTAGAACAGGAGTATATGCTGCTGGTTGTGTCCGTCAGCCCATGCCTATGAATCTGGCACGCGAAGACGCTGCTGGCGCTGCCCTTAAAGCTATTCAATGTATTGAGTCTGCAAATAACGGTGTTGCTGTGCATCCTCGTTCTGGCGATCTTACCTTCCCTGAATTTAACTTCACTCGTTGTACCCAGTGTAAACGTTGTACTGAAGAATGTCCTTTTGGTGCGCTGGATGATGATGAAAAGGGAACTCCAATGCCTAATCCCACACGTTGCCGTCGTTGCGGTACATGTATGGGTGCTTGCCCTGAACGTGTTATTGGCTTTGCCAATTACAATATTGACCAGATTGGTTCTACTGTGAAGGAAGTTCAGGTTCCTGAAAAAATTGATGATGGCGGCCCTCGCGTGATTGTCTTTGCCTGCGAAAATGACGCTTATCCTGCTTTGGATATGGCAGCCATGCGTGGGCATAAATGGAGTCCTTATGTGCGTTTTATTCCGGTGCGTTGCCTCGGCTCCTTAAACGCCATCTGGGTTGCCGATGCTATGAGTAAAGGTATCGATGGAGTAATGCTACTTGGATGTAAATATGGCGATGATTACCAATGCCACTTTGTGAAAGGCTCTGAGCTGTGTAATCGCCGTAAGGAGAACATTGCCGAATCCTTAGGTCGTTTGGGAGTTGAACCCGAACGGGTGGAGCAATATGAAGTATCCATTGATGAGTACGACAAAGTTCCCGGCATGATTGAAAAATTCATGACCGAAGTTGTCAGCAAGTTTGGCCCTAACCCCTTCAAGGGTTATTAGGAGGTGAGACCATGTCGAATCCCGTCAAGGTTCAACCGGATCTGAAGTTCATTAAAGAACTACAAGAAGTTGGGGGCGAGTCCCTCAAAAAATGTTACCAGTGTGCCACCTGTTCGGTGGTCTGTCCTCTCTCCCCTGCGGATGATCCCTACCCCCGTAAGGAAATGATTTGGGCTCAATGGGGGCTCAAGGACAGACTGGTCAATGATATAGATATTTGGCTGTGCCATAATTGTGGTACTTGCTCTGATTTGTGTCCTCGTGGTGCAAAACCAGGCGATCTTCTCGGTGCTTTGCGTAATATGGCATATAGAAACCTGCCTCCTTTCCCTGCTATTGGAAAATGGATGAGCAGTGCTAAATTTCTGCCATTTCTTATTGCTATCCCTGCCCTTATTTGGGGGCTTATCTGGAATATTCGTGCTTCTCAGCTCGGTACTGCGTTTCCATTGTTCAAGGAAAGCGGTCATGGCTGGGTTCCTGTTCCTGATGGTGACATTGTTTACGGCGGACTGTTCCCGGGAGATTTTACCATTGACCCGATCTTTGTTTTGACCTTCTTTACCATGGTAATTTTCTTTGTAATGGCTGTTCGTAAACAAATGCAGTCTTTCAAAAATCTGCCTAAGACATATGTTTTGGGTGGCGGTAAAAACCCATGTTTTTGCTCGGCTCTCATTGATACTTTGAAAAATGAAGTGTTTATGAATACCCAATTGCAGGAATGCGGTGAAGACGAAGAAGCTGATAAACGCTTTAAGGGACACTGGTTTTTAATGCTGGCTTTCGGAGCTTTGGCTCTGGTAACTGGCGTTGTTGCTGTGACTCATTGGGGCGGTTATTTCCTACATTGGATAGGAGCTCCAGAAGCTTTGACAAACTTTGTCGCCATGGTGGGACATACCCCCATGAACCTCATGAATCCAGTCAAACTCTTGGCAAATGGAGCATTCCTTGCTGGCTTGATTGGTTTGATTGGGCTCACGGCTCGTAGGGTAAGCCTTGATACGGAAAAACAAGGTTCCTCTTGGTATGACTGGTACTTGCTGACCATCATCTGGGTTGTTTTCCTTACTGGTTTTGGTGCTGAAATCTTCCGATTGATTGCCCTGCCAAGCTTGGGATACATCACCTATTATGTACACCTTGTTGCTGTATGGATGTTGTTCTTTTATTTGCCTTGGTCAAAACTTGGGCATTTAGTATACCGTACTGTGGCCTTGGCTCATGCCAAGACGATTGGCAGAATACCCATGAACGGCTAATGCCTGTCATGTTACAACGATAATACCTTGTCTGAATATCATAGGAGGCACAAGAATGTCCGAAGACGTCAAAACCCCTGAAGTGGAAGAAACTCAAGAAAAAGTATTCCCCATGTCCACACTGGTTGCTGCTATCAAAGGCGGTGAAGCAGATGGTTTAATGGAAATGCTCTCTTTCGTTACCCAGTCCAATGTTGATGCTGATCTGGCTCCAGTAGCTGGTGGCATTGCCAAAGGATATATTTATGAACAGGATTCTAAGCTGGCTGCCATGGCTGGTGAAGATATTTCCTCTCTTGGTGGGAAAGTAAAAATGCTTCCAATGGAAGGAGAAGAACTGACCAAGGCTCAAGCTGTTCTGAATAAAATCATTGAGATTAAAGCTGAAAACGAAGCTCTGAAAGCTCAAAATGCAGAGCTGGCTGCTGCAAAGGCGGCTATTGAAAGCGAAGTGGCAGGCCTACAGGCTAAAGTAAAAGTCGCTGATGACGCAAATGCTGCTGGCGAGAAAAAGATTACTTTGGCTGAGACCAAAATTGATGGCATGGTCAAAAAACTCAATGAGCTGATGGATGAAGTAGAAAAAGTCAAGAGTCAAGGCGTTGTTGTTGCAGGTGCTGCTGGTGGCGATGCTGCTGCTCCCGCAGGAGAAGCTTCTTCTGACGCTCCTTCAACAGGCGGTGCTCCTGAAGAAGACTTTGGCTTTGGTTCTAATCCCTTTGCCGATTCTGACTGGTAGAACTAAGTCATTCTACGCAATATCAAAGCCCTTGCTTTTTGCGAGGGCTTTTTTTTAGCTAAAATTCTCTGCTTCCCCTAATACTCTTCTCAAAACTGCCGATACCTTAATTACGGCAAGGGTGTATTTCTGTCATGGAAAAACAACTGCCGTGGATGAAATGGACTTCATCTCTGCCCCAGGGAAGGGTCTGGGGAGACATTCTCCCCTTGGTGGCAACCGCTGAGCATTCGTGAGAGGAGATCAAATGAGTGCAAGCGACATTAAAAGACCGCGAGTTCGGTCTGATACATTGGCAGAGGAGGAACTGGGTTGCAGCCCGAAGGGTCTGGATTCCATAGAACGGGCAGAGCGCATAAAATTGCTCAAAACCCAAGTAAAGAATGGAACGTACCATGTAGATATACAAGATATTGCCATGCAATTGGCAAACGCTGTAAATCCGATGGCATAAAGCTTTCGTTCTTATTGCAAAACTATTGACAAACAAGTAAAGTCTCTCTGTTTGAGAGGCTTTACTTGTTTCTATTGGAAGTTCTGAATAATCAATAAATTATACTTTGCCATTTGTGGCAATCTGCTATAATTTCAGGCGCGTCATATACATAACACTCAAAACAAAATATCAAAGGTATACGAGAACAATGGAAGAACTGAGTTGGGAGGCTCTGCTACAATTGTTGGATCAAGCCGGAGTTCCGGCTGATGTCAAGTGGCGCACACTTGTCCTATACATTAGGAACATGACCACCTTTGACTTCTTGTCCATTAAACAAAAAGCCCAGCTCCAAGAACTCGTTCTGTCTATCTTAAAAAGTAAAAATTATAGTCAAGAGCAATATATCAATATCATGCGTCAGCAAGAAAACATCTTGCTTGGTCCACATAAAGAAAAGCTACAAATGGCCTTAAATGAAACCAAGGCCTTGCTTGAAGAAGTGCATGAGCTCTTTTTGCGTAAAAAAGGCGATGTGCAAGATTTGGAAACAACAACAGTTGATCTTGTTGAAAAAACTTCAGATACAACAGTATTAATCTCTTCAATGCGCGAAGCATTCCATGAAGTTGTCAATAACATGGAACAGGATATGGATAAGTTGACTCAACTGTCCTTAACTGACCAACTTACCAAACTCAACAACCGTAGGGCTTTTGATAACATTCTTAATACTTGCGTTGCAGAGAGCTTAGAGCAGGGTTGGCCTTTATCGCTCATTATCCTAGACATTGATCATTTCAAAAAATTTAATGATACCTATGGCCACCGCATAGGTGACCACGCCTTACAGGTCATGGCAGATATTTTGAAACATCTTGCTGATAACAATCATATTGTCCCTTCTGAAAATTACCATCCTTGCCGATACGGAGGAGAAGAATTTGCTATAGTTCTACCACATACCGAGGCTAAAAAAGCTACGGATGTTGCGGAGGCTATACGCCAACAGGTGGAACGATGCTCTTTTGAAATAGAAGACAGCACCGGAGAAAAAAAGATTCACCAGAATCTCTCGATTACCATTAGTCTTGGTGTACAGGAACTGGATAAAAATTGGGAAAACGAACAGGCTAATACACTCATAGAACTCGCAGACCGAAAACTTTACAAAGCCAAAGCAAGCGGACGAAACACAACCTGTGCAACATGATCAATACAAGGACAATAGCGAGCATTACCTGAGCAAAAGTCTAATTTAGCATAATGCCTCGTGGTCACGAACACCTATAAGATATAAAATAGAATCAAGCCCCATAGTGGAGATAGAATGTCCAGCATCTTGCTTCACTTTTGGTTTGGCATGAAACGCCACCCCAAGACCTGCAAGATGCAGCATAGGCAAATCATTAGCTCCATCGCCAACAGCAATAACTTGTTTCAAGCTAATACCTTCAGAAGTGGCTACAGCACGCAAAAGTTCAGCTTTTTTTTCACCATCGACAATTGCACCCTTGACCCGTCCTGTCAGCTTGCCGTTTTCAATTTCCAATTTATTTGCAAAAACATAATCAATGCCCAATTGCTGAGCAAGACGTTCGCCAAAATAGGTAAATCCACCCGAAATAATGGCGGTTTGATACCCTACCCTTTTTAAGTTGGAAATAAGACGCTCTGCGCCTTCAGTTAAGGGAAGTTTGTCTGCTATATCTTGAAGCACGGCCTGATCAAGCCCTTTGAGAAAAGAAAGGCGTTTTTTCAAGCTTTCCTTAAAATCAAGTTCCCCGTGCATAGCACGTTCAGTAATTGCGGAAACCTCAGCACCTACTCCTGCTCTTTTGGCAAGTTCATCAATAACTTCGGTTTGGATTAAAGTTGAATCCATATCAAAACAAACGAGACGACGGTTACGGCGAAAAACATCGTCTTCTTGAAAAGCAATGTCCACACCAAGCTCTGCTGAAATTGCCATGAATTTTTCACGAATAATTTTTTCACTGGTTGGCGTGCCACGCACAGAGCATTCCACACAGGCTTGGCGAGGAGTTTCTCCGATAAGGGGAATGCGCCCTGAAAGACGATGTATAGTATCTATATTAAGCTTATTCTCTGAAAGTACTGCTGCAACTTTTGCAATATGCGCCGCGCCAATTTGGCGAGCGAGCAAGGTAACAATAAAACGCTTTTTACCTTGCGCTTCAACCCAGTCTGCGTATTTTTCTGTGCTCAAAGGGTGCATACGCAGACTCACTCCAAGAGCATGTGCCTTAAAAAGCACATTTTTCACCATTGCACCGGAATCTTCGGTATCCGGAATGCGAATAAGAATACCCAAAGTGAGAAAATTATGGATAACCACTTGCCCAATATCAAGAATATCAACGCCATATTGCGCGAGAAGCTCAGTCAGCGCAGCCGTAAGGCCGGGTTTATCCTCACCTGTAACGTGTATAAGAATAAGTTCTTGTTTGTCCATTTGCAGTTCACTTTGCCGTGAAAACATGCATATGGCAAGAGCGGAGTGCATTCAATCAGGGCAAACGCATATAGATTTTAGGGTAAATACTCCCTGCTCATCTTATTGCTTCCCCTCTCTTGTCATCCTGCGCGAAGTCGCAGGATCCAGTTCTTTTTTCTTCTCTTCTTCTTTTGTTTTTCTTTATTTCTTCTCGTACAAAGGCATGGCCTCACAATCTGGCTCTGCTGGATTCTGCGACTTCGCGCAGAATGACAGGAAAGTTACTATGCGCTCGCTCTGTATTATCACTAAGAACAAAAGCTAATTCAAAAATTCCCCTCTCGCGGAAGGATAGCAGGCAAAGCCTGACGGGATAGTTCTTTGCAAACAATATAACAAAAATTGCAAACAAAAAAGCATGTGAAAACACCCCCCCTGCCCTAACAAATTCCCCTTTCATGAGAGGAAAATTAAAAGGAAAGCAATTTTTTCCCTTGCCACCCCTAAGAAAAGGTCTTATTTTACCGATAAAAGATAATAGAATAAAATTTACAAGTAAAAGATTTTTTGCTTATTGTGGGAAAATAACAAGGGGAGGGGTATAATGAGTACATCCATAGGAACTGTTGCTACCTTAAGTGGCACAGTCACAGCTGCTACTGAAGACGGTAGCTTGCGTACGCTCACGCAAGGCGATCCAATTTTTCAGGATGACACTATTTCTACGCAGGATCACTCCACCATAGAAATGCACTTTGAAGATGGAACAGTGTTTTCACAAGGTGAAAATTCTGAAGTTCTGCTTGATACCTATGTGTACGATCCTGAAAGCAATGCGAGCAATGAACTTCTTTTTGACATCGCCAAAGGCAGCATCCGCGCTGTTTCTGGAGAAATCGTCAAGCTCAACCCTGAAGGTTTTAATGTGGAAACACCTCTTTCCACTGTAGGTATCCGCGGTACTACTTTTTTTGTGACTGTTTCCCATGAGGCGCAAACTGTTGGTGTGGAAGATATGGCGGAAGGGCATATCGTCACCGTTGACAGTGATGTCGGCCAAAGCATTATCTCCCAAGATGGACAATTCGTTTCCGTGGCAAGCGATGGTCTTATCAGTGAACCTGCTGCCTTTACTGCTGAACTCGTAACTCAGATACAAACGGCTGTTCCGCTTTCGGTACAAACCAGTGCAGAAGCACAGGAGATGATTGCACAGGAACGTGCTGATAGCCAAGAAGAAAGCACAGAAGAACACAATACTGCTGAAGAACCAGCAGAGGCAGAAAACGCAGAAGAAGAAAATGCTGAAGAAACCGAGGGTACTGAAGAAGAAGGAGACGAAGAAGGCGAAACGAGTGGCACTGAGGAAAAAAATACAATAGAAGCTCTTGCAGAAATAGGAGTTGAAGAGATTGAGCTCAGCTTGGATTCTGGTGAAATGCAAATCATGGATATTGGTCTAGTGGCAAACCAAGCCTTTACAAACACCTCTCAAAATATTGCGACAGATACAGAATTTTTAAATATAGTCAAACCAAAAGTGATTTATGAAGACAAGGTTGTTGAAGACCCCGACGAAGTCGACAAGTTCTATGATGAAGTTGCCACCTTTAAGGCTTGGGACGCCTTGTATGATAAAAAAATTGATCACGGGGGTCTTATCGTCGTTACCAGAAGTGACAGAGAGCTTGAAGGTGTACAAGAAAACGATCCTGAATTTTCCATCAAAACTCTTGATGGGGACACAGATGGAGCTGAATATACTGCTGATTTAACAGATTGGGGTTATACGTCTTTTGATTCTGCAAACCAAGGAGATACCGGAACAGATGCTAACGAAGCACTGTTTGGCACATCAGAGGATAATACCTTGTACGGCGGTTCAGGTAGTGACGTACTTTTTGGTCAAGACGGAAACGATACGCTATATGGACAAGCCGGAAACGATACCCTTTACGGAGGAGCAGGAAACGATATTTTGATTGCCGATAATGGTGCGGATTACCTTGTTGGAGGTTCTGGTGACGATAGTTTCGTGCTTTCAACAGCGTATGACGCTGATATAATCCGTGATTTTGAAGGTACAGGCGATCCAAACGCAAGCACAGGGGATACGCTACAAATTCTTGCCGGACTATATGATGGTTTTGATACTGCTCAGGACGATGTATATGTGTTTAATGTGCTGAATTATGCTTCAGGATATGCACCAGAGCTTTTCCAATGGAACGATTATTATGATGAATATTTGCAGTCCACAGTTTGGTCTTACCATTGGTATAAGCCATGCTTTGTGTATGATCCTTCCACAGGAGAACTCTTTTATGATTCTAACGGAACCAATAAAACAGACTGGCAAGTAACCAATGAAGATGGTTCCATAACATGGGAGACCACAATGGTGGCAGACGGGACTTTGATTGCAACTCTTGAAAATGCTCCGGCTTTTCTTGGGCACATCGAAATAGTTGAAGAAATAGGTGCTACTGAAGATGTAGATGAAGGCGTTGTTTAGAATATACACGGAGCAAGCGATATTGCATAAACTTGTCCGCTATTTTCTCGTTTGCTTACTTGGGATGCTCTGTACAGCGTGTATGGCGCCTGTGGTTTCGGAGCCATATCCCGGCTTTCAATATTTTGGCTCAACAACCACTCGTTCAAGTATGGGGTTGGCCACCAGTCGAGGTGGCTATGCTTTGCCAACATACCACAAAATTCAAATTTACTACGAAGAGGATAACAATACAGTAAGTACATTACTCTTAGAAGACAAAATTAAGCTGACTAAGGGTGGCTGGAGTTGTGAAGGGATCAATATTCCAAAGAAAACATTTACCCTTGATACCCAGCAAGATACTGGCTTGATTTCTATTCTCAAAGAGCTGGCAACAGCAAAAGGACTTTCTATCAGTCCTTTTTATAAAGTAAAACGTTACTATGACGGATGCTCTAGTCATAGCATCAGATTAAAAATAATTCTTACCGCTTCTACTGAACACGATGCAATGCGTATAAATGATGGCGATCTTTATATTGCCGTTGAGGAAACACAAGCTACATTAGCAAATTATGGAGAGACTGCGTTTATCGCGTCTGAGTACACTTATGCAGGAAAGCACGAAGTAAGGTACGCACACAACGGAAAAGAATACCTCGAACTTGTACATTTATTCATATCAGAACAAGGAGAAAAACCTCATGCTGTCTCAATCGTGGCAAGGCAGTGCATAAATGACACAATAGACAATGAATTTTATGCACCACGCACTGCGTTTATAAAAGGCATAAATATCAACAATAAAACATACACTATTCGTTATGTTGTCCATGATATGGATAACACGTCTCTTTTAAAAAATCTTTTTGCAAAGTACGATATTCAAAAACAAGGTGTTATTGGTAAAGAATATGTACTTACCGTAGACAAAGAAAAAAATATACAATTCGTGTGTGGCTATTATGAACTTGTATCACATAGTCAGGGAGAGGCCTTTCTCAAGCACGGAAACGATAAACAGCGCGCAGAATTAGACGAAAAAGCTGCAACTGCACTCAGCATTAAACAGCCATTGTAAACATATACCTACCGATCTAAAATCTTGCCTTCAAAACGCAAAATAGCCCAAAAATATCTTGACGCTTCTTAGTGAGTTGGATAATGGTCTTGAGTTCGCATGAACAGTGCTTTATTCCCCAGTAGCTCAATCGGCAGAGCGGGTGACTGTTAATCACTAGGTTCGCGGTTCAAGTCCGTGCTGGGGAGCCAAAAAAAATAAAGACCGGTAAGGAGGATATTCCTTGCCGGTCTTTTTGCTTATATGAGGGCGGAGGCATTGAAAATCACGAGAGCGCAAAAATAAAAATATTTCCTTCAAAAACACTTGACTCCAAATGATATTTCACACAATTCTCTGCTCCTCAGTATGCTAACTGAATAAATTTTGTATTGAGGTGCATTTGCCATTATGAGTACTAGCAGTATTTTAATCTTGATAAAAAATCTGCCCAAATTTTTCAGCACTGCTTACTGTTCTTAGCTGACACTAGCCATGAATATAGATATCCGCAGGGCAACGGGCAGTGATCTTTTGGAACTGCTCACACTTGAACAGGCAGTGTTTCCACCTAACTTGTATCATCTGATCAACAAACGGCAGTACAAATATCTACTACAAAAAGCCAATGCGGAAATATGGCTGGCTAGCCATGATCAAGAAATATGCGCTGCCTCTATTGTATTATACCGCAAAAATACATGCTACGGCCGTCTCTATTCCCTCGCGGTTTTTCCACAATACCAAGGGCAAGGAATTGGTTCTATGCTGTTACAACATGCTGAAAAGCGCATACGCCAACACGGACTGACCCAATTACGTCAAGAACTGCGGGAAAATAGAAAAAACCTCATTAACCATTACCAAAAAATAGGCTTTGTACCCTATGGACGCACTGCTCATTATTATCCGGACGGTGTAGCCTGTCTTAGGCTAAAAAAAGACATACACTATGACTAGATATATTATAGTAAGCAATAAACCAGAATTGGTTGAAAAAAACGAAAAATACACCATCCTTAACCCGCACGAATTTATTAGTGCAAGCCAAAAGGCAGAACCACTTAAAAACTCTAGGATAATTAACCTCTCACCCAGTTATGATTATTTAAGTCGTGGCTATTATGTCTCCCTACTTTCTGAAGCTCGTGGAGCACAGTGCTTCCCTGATGTAGAAAATATTATTGCGGCTGCTTGGCGCTACCATTGTTCTCATTCTTTTCAGGAATTAAATACGCTTTTGAAAAAATATTACACTGCACCATATGGAAATATGCAATCCCTACACTTCGTCAGTTTTTTTGGACGTCACGAAAATAAATCTATCGAACCTCTTGCAAGACGTATTTTCGACCTCTTTCGCCTGCCTATCGCAGGTTTTGAAATTAAGCATACTCCTGAGGGTTCTTGGAACATTGCCCGCATAGGAGCAAAATTTTTCAATTCTCTTAACAAAGAACAAATTGCAACATTTAACCAAGACCTCGCGAATTTTACAGGGAGCCGCTGGCGAAAACCTGCACCCAAAAAACAAGAACGCTATTGGCTTGGCATACTGCATGATCCCAAAGAAAAAAACTCTCCGTCAAATCCAGCTGCTTTGAAAAAGATCATGGAAATAAGCAAAAAAATGGATGTACGAAGTGAACTTATTACAAAAAATGATTTCTCAAGTATTTTAGAATATGATGCGCTTTTTATTCGTGAAACAACGGCTATCAATAATCACACCTACCGTTTCGCCAAAAAAGCAGAACTGGAAGGCATTCCGGTAATTGATGACACAAATTCAATCATCAAATGTTGCAACAAAGTTTTTCTCAATGAATTATTAGACCGCCATAAAATCAATACACCTCGCACTATTATTTTAGATCGCATTAACTTAAAAAAGCAAATTAAGCAGATTGAACCACCCTATATACTCAAAATTCCTGACGGAGCTTTTTCCACAGGTGTGTTCAAAGTAGCAACTGACAAAGAACTATATCATAAGGCCAATGAACTTTTATCAAAATCTGAAATTATTTTATGCCAAGAATTCCTGCCTTCAAAATACGACTGGCGAATCGGTATACTCAACAACCAAGCCCTTTTTGCTTCTAAATATTATATGGCTGAAAATCACTGGCAAATATATAACCATGCTGCCAAAAAAATAAGTCAGAGAGCAGGAAGAGCTGAGACCGTACCGTTCACAGATGTACCGGATACAGTGCTCAAAACAGCACTACAAGCTTCGCAGCTTATTGGGGATAGCCTATATGGAGTTGACCTCAAGGAACTGGAAGATGGCCGTGTGATCATTATTGAAGTGAATGATAATCCGAATATTGATCGCGGTATTGAAGATAAAGTATTGGGCGATGTCCTGTATGAACAAATTATTCAGCACATAATCCGCAAAATTGAAGAGTAAACAAAAGACCCGGCACAAGGCCGGGTCTTGTTTTGCAGAAGTATAACTTCTTTTTTTTAGCTTTATTACTTGAATTTTATTGCCACTAACTGAGAAGCTGTAGCGCCATTTGTGGCAATGAGTTTGCTTGGCTCAGCATTGAGATAGCAGACTGTGTAATAATATTCCTCGTTGTAAAGTTGGTCATTTCAGTAGCCATATCCGCATCAGAAATCTGAGATTCAGCGGCCTGCATGTTCTCGGATTGCAGTTCCAAGTTGGAGATAGTCGCACTCAAACGGTTCTGGTACGCACCAAGCTGAGCCCGAAGTTCATCCTTCATGGTAATAGCTGAATTCACTCCTGTTAGCGCGCTTCGCGCATTTTCCTGCGTAGTCAGATTAAATTTATCTTTAGCAGCGTCCCCAACTCCAAGAGAAGAAGCAGTACAGTTTCTTATAGAAAAAGCATACTTATCTTCAGCCGAGTCATTACCTGTACCAAAATGGATAGAACAGGCATCATCTGCAGAAAGAAACCCATTCAGCAGATACACTCCGTTAAAATCTGTAGCGTTGGCAATTCGGGTAATCTCTGAAGCCATGGCTTGGTATTCACTGTCAATCAAATTGCGCTGAGCATCAGTATAGGTGCCGGTTGAAGCCTGCTCGGCCAATTCCTTCATACGAATCAATTTTTCGTCAATAACTGAAAGCGCGCCGTCAGCAGTTTGTAGCATAGAAATAGCATCGTTTGCATTACGTATGCCCTGATTCAAAGTAGCAACATCTGCACGCATAAGCTCGCGCATAGCCAAGCCAGCGGCATCATCCTTTGCCGAGTTAATCCGCAGACCAGAAGAAAGTCGCTGTGTTGAAACAGCTAGTGCATTATACGACGTATTTAGGTTACGCGCAGTATTTGCTGCCATTAAGTTATGTGCAACTACTAGTGCCATTATGAAGACCTCCGTGTTATGTAATGAGCATCCTTGCTCTGCCCCCACACCATGCAGGGGTTTCTTACCCATGATATACGAACTTAAGAGCAAAAGTGTTTAGATAAAATTTTTATTTTTCAAAATAAGCTGTATTTTTTGAAGAAAAAAAAAGATCAACATACCTATATTTTTATTCATAAAAAAGAGTAGTAAATAAAACTTTCTTAGTGTACTCTTTAGCTCAATCACGCTTTTTCAAGGAGACAAGCAAAATGAGTGCAACAAATAAAGCAGATATTCCTCAAAATGAACAACAAAGCACCACTCTCCTTATTATTGATCAAGACCTGGCACTTTGTGAAAAGTTACAAAATTATTTAGAGGAAGAAGGCTTTAGGCTGCTCATTACTCATACTGCGGAGGATGGGCTCACTCTGCTTTCCCAAGAACATATAGACTTAGTGCTACTCGAACTCATGCTGCCGGATGCAAAGGGTTTTGAGCTACTTGGAAAATTTCGAAAAGATTTTGGCACAGCAATCATTATACATACAGAACGAAATGAAGACATAGACAAAGTGGTTGGGCTTGAAATGGGAGCTGACGATTATCTGGTCAAACCATTTCCACAACGTGAATTATTGGCCCGGATCCGAGCTGTGTTACGCCGTTACCAACAGCCTCAGCGCGGACTGCATGTAGAACAAAAAAAATTGCACCTTGGCCCGCTTTGCATCAATCCCGGAGCCCAGAGTGTACACTTACACGAAAAAACAATCCATCTTACGGCTGCAGAATTTGCCTTGCTCGAAGCACTGATGCGTTCACCAGGAAATGTTATTGATAGGGAAACTCTTATGCTTTCGGCCTTGGGACGCGGTGCAGGTTTTGATGATTATGTACTCAATGTGCATATCAGCAATTTACGGCGCAAATTAAACAATGAAATCCCAATCAAAACCATCCGTGGCCGAGGGTATTTACTTTCTACTACCGTGCCAAATAAAGAATAAAAAAGGCGAGAGCTATCATCTAAGATAATCTCTCGCCTTGAAATAATAATATTAAAAATAATATTAAAAATAATATTATATCAGTCTGTTAGTGTCCTCCACTTCCCAATACGCCAGAAGCTGCAACTGCAAGAACAATAACTTCTGTGATGCAAATGGCTGCATACACATAATCTTTTCTCTTAAAAAATCCGGGCAAAAGGATAAGGTAACAAGGGATGGTCAAGAGCGCGAGCAAGGCAAGCCCTATGAAGTTGACAAAATCACCAGTGCCCAGCAAGCTCAGCCAGTCCCAACCATGCGGAGAATTTGTAGCATGTATATACTCATTAACTCCATTGCCCCAATGAGCCGTTACAAGTGACATCTCCACATGCGGTGGTAAAATACCGCAAATGTAAATTAAATATGTAACAAGCATAATAACAATACCGCTCAAGGCTCCAATCTGTAGCAAATTTGCATAAGCAAGCTGCTCAGGCATGGGCTGAAGCTTTTGCTTTGTTTCATCAGTCATTTTCTTTCTCCATTATATACAAAAGATGGATATACAATATATTAACATATTAACCTAGCAAACCTAAGCCAAGACCTTTGTCTATGGACTTAAGTCCTGCAAAAAACAATACGCCGATGACCATATAGCGAATAAACTTCGGTTTAGCACGGCTTAAAAGTTTCACGCCCACAAAAGAACCAAGCATTAAACCTACGATAGAAGGAATTGCCATCAAAGGAATAACGCAACCACGGTTCAGATAAATCCAAGCAGCCGAAGTATCAGTGATGGACAACAAAAACTTACTTGTGGCAACCGAAATTTTAAGCGGAGCACCCATCAGCAAGTTAAATACCGGTACGTTTGCCCAACCTGCGCCAAGCCCGAACATACCAGCCATAATGCCAATGATAATGAACAGGAGTAAGCCAAGAAGCGTGCGATGCGTTTTCCAATCAATAACTTCTCCGGTGGCTTCATCCAAATATGTACCATGGATTCCAAGTGCTGCGCCTATGGCGTCCTGCTTTTCAACATGTGGATTCGCAGAATTTTTTGAGAGCAGAATAAGCACTGCAATCCCCACTATCGTGGCACCAAGACAGATTTGTACATAGGCAGGGTTCAGTGAGGAAAGATACAGTCCGAGCATAGCGCCACCAATGGAGCTTGCAGAGGCGATTAAGGCTACGGGCAAAGCCAGTCGCAGGCTTGCCAGATTTCGCTTCAGCAGTCCGGGGCCAGCAGCAAGAGCTCCGGCCAAAGCAACCATCAGTCCGGCTCCTCGCACAAAGTCTATGCTAAAAGGGAAAAATCCACTGACGAGTGGAACATACAACACGCCACCGCCAACTCCAGCAAGAACAGCAATAATACCAAGCACAAAACAAAATACCAGCAGAATCAACGGCCAGTACCACCAAGGTTCAGTAGCAGCAGCTACTGCAGCCTCACTGGCCAAGGCCAAAGCCGGTGAAGCTAAAATAGCACCGACTATGCCCAGCAGAGAAAACTGCATTTTTTTTAGAAAACTAGAAATCATAAGAGACACCTCGTCCGGTTTTTAATTGAGAAAAGATTCACAAAACACAACAATACCGCAGTACAAAAACAAGCAGGGGATGTCAATAATTGTATACTAAAATCAGAGTCAGCGAATATAAATTTTAGGGCGAACACTTGGGTTGAAACAAATTCTGGAGTATCCAATTCCCCCCTAGTCTTGTTATATCTTTCTTGCTTGTCATTCTGCGCGAAGTCGTGAAAGTCCAGTGCATTGCAGTGTGGCAGTACATCCCTCCTCTATCGTCCTGCATCCCTCTTATCATACCACCCCCCTTTTTGCCAGCCTACTCCCATTGTTTGCTGTACCACCTCCCCTTCTTGTCGTCCTGCGCGTAGTCGTGAAAATCTAGTGCTTTGCAGTGTGGCAGTACATCCCTCTCCGTCATTCTGCGCGTAAGTCGCAGAATCCAGTTCTTCCTTCTTATCTTCTTTTTCTTATTTTTTTCTTTCTTATCTTCTTCTTTATTTATTCTCGTACAGGGGCAAGACATCCTAATCCTGCTCTGCTGGATTCTGCGACTTCGCGCAGAATGACAGAGGGGAAAACACTTTCACTATATGCAAAACAGAAACTCCTGCGACTTACACGCCACAATGATAGAGGAGGGGGAAACACTTTCACGATATGCAAGGCACGAACTCCTGCGACTTCGTGCAGAATGACAAGAGCTGGGACGCAATAGGATGAACCGAGAGTATTTATCCTTGAATTATATGCGTTTGCCCTGTACTAAACTCAGAGTCAGCGCATAAAACTAAAGTAAAGACTGCTCGTCAACGATTCTTAAATAATATCCTAAAAGATTCTTAAATAAAATTCTTCAATAAGATTATTAAATAACAATTCTTAAATAACTTTATTCAGCGAATATTCAATAATTCCTTCTGCCCCGTGGCTCACAAGTTCTGGAATGAGTTCACGAACCACTGCTTCTTCAACAATAATTTCTAAAGATACCCACTTAAGGTCTTTTAATTCGGCTACTGTGGGCGAAGTTAAGGCAGGCAAGGATGCGCTAAGCTCCTCAAGTTTATTTTTGGGCATATTCATTTTCAGCCCCACCAATTTATCCGCTCGTAGCGCACCTTGAAGGAGCAAATTAATATTTTCAATTTTTTTACGCTTAAATGGGTCTTCCCATGCCTTTTTATTGGCAATAAGCTGGGTATTGGTTTGCATGAGTTCAGCAAGAATTTTGAGGCCATTGGCTTTAATCGTAGTACCTGTTTCGGTAATTTCCACAATGGCATCGCACAGCCCTTCCACTACTTTGGCTTCAGTTGTTCCCCAAGAAAAAGAAACTTCCACATTAACGCCAAGGTCTGCAAAATATTTTTTGGTAAAGCCAACCAATTCTGTGGCAATATGACAACCCTCTAAATCTTCTGGCTTTTCAAAAGGAGCATCCCCTTTGGTGCAAAGAACCCATCTGGCAGGGCGATTCGATACTTTAGAATACATAAGATCATCAACCACCACTACATCAGCATCCCATTCCATAATCCAATCTTTGCCAGTCAGCCCGCAATCAAAAGTACCGTTTTCAACGTACTTTGCCATTTCCTGAGCTCTGGCTAAAGAACATTTTATTTCAGGATCATTGATGTCTGGTGAATAATTGCGAGGATGCACTTTTATTTTCCAGCCAGATTTTTCAAAAAGTTTAAGAGTAGCATCTTGGAGCGAACCTTTGGGAATGCCGAGGCGTAATGTTTGTGTAGTCATTATTTATAAACCTCCTTGGGGTCAAAAATCAGGGGAGCGCAGACAGACTCTTGTCCATCTTTGAGTTCACGATAAAAACAAGAACGATAGCCTTTATGGCAGGCAGCATTGCCTATTTGTTCTATTCGGACAAGCACGGTATCTGAGTCGCAGTCAAGACGGATTGATTTTACTTTTTGCACATGTCCGCTGGTTCCGCCTTTATGCCAGATTTCAGAACGGCTGCGGCTCCAATAATGCACCTCGCCCGTAGCCAGAGTTTTTTCCCAGCTTTCTTCATTCATATACGCCATCATCAAAACTTCACCGCTTTCTGCATCTTGGGCAATGCAGGGAATCAATTCCATTTTGCTAAAATCTGGTCGAAACATTGTCTTACCTTCCTTGAAAAAACGAGGTGGCTTTATAAAACAAAGCTCATAGACTGGCAAGCCTTGTAAAAGCATACTATTTTACGGCAATCGCCCTTCCCTGCCCTCTGTTCAAATCTGCCTAGCTCTCTGCCTTGAGCTGACCGCAGGCAGCTTGAATGTCTGTTCCCATGGAACGGCGTATGGTAGCGGTCATGCCTTGATCCCAAAGATATTTTTCAAAGCGGATTACTTGCCTTTGATCAGGGGTTTTGTAGGGCATGTCCTCTGTAGCATTATAGGCGATAAGGTTCACTTTGCAGCGGCGATTTTTTAAGAGCTTTGCCAACTGCTCTGCATGTTTCAGGGAATCGTTTACATCTTTAAGCAGCAAATATTCAAAAGTAACACGCTCACGGGGACGCATGGGATAGGCATCAATAGCAGCCATAAGTTCATCAAGGTGTACTTTGGCAGCTACAGGCATTATTTTTTCTCGCAGCTCCTGAGTCGGGGCATGGAGGCTTATTGCTGGCAGTGCTAAATCTGACTCGCCAAGAATTTTTAATTTTTTAGGCAGCCCTACTGTGGAAACCGTGCTTCTGCGCCAAGAAAATTTTAAGCCAATATCCGAGTTCATGCTATGCAAAGCCTTGAGCAAATTTTCAAGATTGTTCAAAGGCTCTCCCATGCCCATAAACACAAGCCGTCGCAAGGGAGCAAGCTTATTGTCTCGTATATATTTGCGCCCAACAAGGATTTGTCCCAAAATTTCCCCATGGCTTAAATTACGTTCAAAACCCATGAGTCCAGTATTGCAGAAGCTGCAAGCCATGGCGCAGCCTACCTGCGTAGAAAGGCACTGGGTATAATTACCCTGCGCTCCGGGGATAAGCACTGTTTCTATAAGTTTGCCGTCATGTAGGCGCAAAAGGAATTTAACGGTGCCGTCTTTTGAAACACGGGTATCCACGGCTTTTGGCCAATAGATAGCAGCCCTTTGGGGAAGCTCTGCCCTGAGCTTTTTGGAAAGATTGTGCATGGCTGCAAAATCTTGAATATCATATTGCCAAAGCCATTTCCAAATTTGCGTGGCTCGAAATTTTGGCTCACGCAGCTCTTGAGTTACAAATAACTCAAGCTCTTCAAGGCTAAAATCAAGCAGGTTTATGCTCATGCTACAACTTCCATACCTGCTATAATATTTTTACTGCTTTAATTTAGCTGCTGACTTTTCAACAGAGTCTGCGAACTCACGGCGTTTTGCCTGTATTTTTTGTTTCAGCACTTCATCTGAAAGCGCAAGAATTTGTGCTGCCAGCCAAGCAGCATTGCGTGCGCCAACTTTGTCTAAAGCCAGTGTGCCAACAGGGAATCCAGACGGCATTTGCAGCGTGGAAAGCATAGCATCCAGACCACCCATGGCAGAAGCTTGGGAGGAAAGCGGAACGCCCAGCACAGGACAGGTAGTCTTGGCAGCAACTGCTCCAGCCAGATGAGCTGCAAGCCCAGCAGCGCAAATAAATACTTGGCACCCCTCAGCTTCCAAGTCCTGAACTAATTTTTCAGTACGCTCAGGAGTGCGGTGCGCTGAGGAAACAGTAAAAAAGTACTCAATCCCCAGCTCTTTCAGTATTTCGGCACAGGGACGCATTTTTTCTTCATCAGAGGCTGAACCCATAAAAATCGCTACTTGCGGCATTTTTTCTCCAAATTGCATATTATGCTTTTTATTTTTCTTCTCTGGCAATGCCTTTGTTCCCAATATCCCTACGATAATAACTGTCATTAAAATCAATGCACTGTACGGCTTTATAGGCTAGCTTTTGAGCTGATTTAAGCCCGTCTGCTAAAGCAGTGACGCACAGTACTCGCCCTCCAGAGACCAAAATTTTGCCCTCTTTCTTTGTTGTTCCGGCCTGAAAGACTTGGACATTGGCAAGTTTTTCAGCCTCTGCAATGCCTGAAATTTCCATGCCTTTGGAGTAAGAAGCAGGATAACCCTTGGCAGCCATAACCACCCCAATGGCGGTTTTGGGCGTAGAGACCAATTGAATCGTATCTAAAGTGCCACTCACGCAGGCAAGCATAATGTCCAACAAATCTGTTTCAAGGCGCATGAGTAAAGGCTGGCATTCAGGATCGCCAAAACGAACATTATATTCTAAAACTTGTACCCCACTTGCTGTAAACATCAGCCCAGCATAAAGAACCCCTTTGAAGGGCTGCCCCTTGGCTTGCATATAATCCAAAATAGGTTGAATGCAGAGCTTTGCTATTTTTTCATGATCTTCTAGGGGCAAGACAGGGGCAGGAGAATACGCACCCATGCCTCCAGTATTCAAGCCAGTATCACCTTCGCCAATGGCTTTATGGTCTTGTGACGAAGGGAGCAGGGCATAACTTTTGCCGTCGCAAAAAGCTAAGAACGAAGCTTCTTCTCCAACCAGAGCCTCTTCAATAATAACTTGCTCCCCTGCTTGACCAAAGGCTTTTTGAAGCATCATTTCTTCCAAAGCGCAGACTGCTTCTTCTGTGCTTTGAGCCACAATAACGCCTTTGCCTGCTGCCAAACCATCAGCTTTGATAACCAAGGGCGCACCTTTTTCCTGTACATAGGCTTTGGCTTTGGCAAAATCGTCCATGACCACAAAAGGAGCTGTGGGCACTCCAGCAGCTTGCATCACGGTTTTAGAAAAAACTTTGGAACCTTCTAAATTGGCTGCATAGCTATTTGGACCAAAACAAGAAATCCCTTCGCTGGCAAGGGCATCTGCCAAGCCAAGAACCAAAGGCTGTTCTGGCCCAATCACGACCAAACCCACGCTATATTTTTTGGCAAAAGCAAGCAGGCTAGGCAAATCATCAGCTTTGATATCTACATTCGTTCCAAGCTCTGCTGTACCGCCATTGCCCGGAGCAATAAATATTTTTTTGACTTGAGGACTTTGAGCCAATTTCCAGCAAAGAGCGTGTTCACGCCCCCCTGAACCGACAACAAGTATATCCATAGCATCCAATCCTTGATTTATTTTCAAACAAACTTTGCTACTGCCCGTTGCATACCCACAGCAGCACCTTCAATAACTGCTTTTTCAACACAAAAAGCAAGCCGTACATAGCCTGGCATTCCAAAACCACGCCCGGGTACTGCAAGGATACATTCCTCTTGCAGAGCCTCAACAAAAGCAAGGTCATCGCCTTGCGGTGCTTGAGGAAAGAAATAAAACGCTCCGCTTGGCATAGTATACTTGAGCTGAGCATTATCCAAAATTTTAGCCATGGCAAGACGGCGCTGGGCATAGATACTAACATCAACTTGCGTGTGCATGGTTTGCAGCATAAGTTTTTGACCAATGGCAGGAGCATTAACAAAACCCAGAATACGGTTGGCTAAAATAAGCCCGTTCAGCAATTCCTCTTTGCCGGGCATGTTTGGATTAACAAGGCAGTAGCCTACCCGTTCTCCTGCCAAAGCAAGATTTTTGGAAAACGAAGAACAGACCACAGCATAAGGGTAAAGAGGCAGCAAAGCAGGGACTTTTACATCGTCATATGTAAGAAACCTGTAGGGCTCATCTGAAAGCAAAAAGATAGGGCGTGAACGCTTGGCATTATGTTTTTCAAGAACAGCTGTGAGCTGGCGCAAAGTGCTTTCAGCATACACTGCGCCTGTAGGGTTGTTTGGCGAATTGATAAGCAAAACTCTTGTTTTTTCAGTAATAGCTGCTTCAAGGGCATCAATATCAAGAGTAAAATCTGGAGCTTTGCTCGGAACTGCTTTGAGTTTGCCTCCATGATTTTCAGCATAAAAAGCATATTCCACAAAAAAAGGAGCAGGAACCAAAACTTCTTCATCAGGCTCTAATACTGCACGGAAAAAAGCATTGATTGCTCCAGCAGCTCCGCAGGTAATCAGCACATCCTCTGCTTCAATATCCAGTTCTTGCTCTTGTGCAAGTTTTGTTGCAAGAGCCTGCCGTGCCTCAGGGTAGCCGGCATTGGGCATATAGCCAAATGCAAATGGTTTACTGGCAGTTTCAGCCAAAGAACGGATAGCCTCAGCCATGGCTGGCGGTGGCGGCAGGTCTGGGTTGCCAAGGCTAAAATCATATACGTTTTTTTCACCGTGGACGGCTTTAAGCTCTGCCCCTTTTTCAAACATTTTGCGTATCCACGAGGAACGCCCAATATACTCTGAGACCTGCGATGATAAAAGACTCATTTTTTCTCCTGTTATGTTGTTTGGCAAAAACCACTCCGTCAGATATGCTCTGTCGCCCCTGTCGAGAGGGAGGACTTTTTTAAGAGCTGGTTTCAATTTTGTTTAATTCTCAATGAGTTACTCCTCTATTATCGAGTGGTGCATGGAATCTGTAGGCACATAGTCCACTGTATGGCAAATACAAGAGCCCTGCGTGCCAAGCGTTCCATTATTCGCTTGATATTGCAAAGGGATAACAGCATCACGGGTATCGCCATACGGGTTGCTAGCTGGACGAATAGCATGAGGTGAGCCGTGGCAAGCTGCACAAGCCAAAGCTCCCATTTCATCTTTACGCTGGGCGAAAAGCTCTTTGCTGTTTTTTGTCCAAACATTAAAAGCATCAAAACTCGGTGAAGCATATTCTTTATGGCAAGTCAGACAATCCGGCTCTTGCTCCCATGCTTTCCGTGGTTCTATTTCAGAGGTAGCAGCTGCCTTGCGTGGTGTAATCATATTTATAAGTTTTCCAGCAGATGATGCTCCACGCTGCTGCTCATGGCGTAATAAAGATAAAGCATGGTCTTCCAATGCTCCATGGCAGTCAAGGCAGGTAGCAAAATCAGCATGACGTCCCCTAAAAGCACGGGTTGCCCCCTGCATACCTGTGGGATGGCAAAACGCACAGGCATCTTCCTCCCTCTCAGCCAGATAAAGAGCATGTACTCCATGCAGTGCAGCGGAAAGACTAGGCAAACGCCCTGCTTGGTTATGGCAAGAACGGCAATGCACAGGCAAGCCGCTAGCGCTCAGGCTTTGCAGCTCTGTTTTGTTCATACGGTCATGCACAGCAAGTACATCTGCAACAGTTTCCCTTGTTACTCCAGCTCGATCTGCCACTTTCCATTGCCCTCCGTGGCAATGCTTGCAGCCTAGCTCTGTAGAAACAGGGGCTGTAATGCGTGTTTCTGCAAGAAATTTCCCATGAATATTTTTTGCAGTAATATGCACCAAAGGGTAAGGACGGAAGAGCTGATTGTTTTCTGCATAAGGCGTCACTGGCAAATTCGATGCCGTGAATATGCCCTCTTGCAAAATCATTTCTCCTGCAAGTTCTTGGTTTTCTTCAAGTCTATATTCCAAAACTGCGTTTTCCGTGACCAGCATGGGCGGATCGCCACGCAATATAAGCTGCGCTTTGAGCGTACTGCTTGGAGAGCTGAGAATGCACTGAGAATCTAAGTCAGTAAAAAAGGTCACTCCTTTGTCTGCCCACGCAGTAAGGACATATTTATGCGTAGAACTCTCAAAATTTGGTATTTCTGGCTCAGGCAAAATAGACAGTTTTGCTTCAGAACTTTCCGTCTTTTTATTGTGCAGCTCTTCTACTATCCAGCGTGCCAGCGTCTGTTTTTCTTTTTTTGTACCCAAAAACGGAGGCATATAGCTATTAAGAGTACCCATGCCTGTCAGCATAGCTTCCATCCCATCAAGAGAAAATTTCTCTGTGCGTGGCAATAAATCATTCATAACTCCATGCAGAGAGTGGCAAGCCGAACATTCTATTTGATACAGCAAACGTCCAGCTTCTTTAGGGTCAATTTCAAGCAACTTGGCATCTGCCCAGCGAGAACTTGCCAGCATACCCTTTTGATTGATTTCTTCCTGCTGCTCTACTGCAATGGAATTAGAATAGGTATGATTAAAAATAAGGTATGGTTTACGCCCTGCTTCACGAACAAACTCAAAGCTGCCAGCCATGCCCAGACCAAGCAAAAGAACCAGTAAAGCAAGAGGGAAACGGATGGACTTCGGTGTTTTTATAGACAGCAAAAGCACGCCGAGCATACAGGCAGGAGCAAAATATAAGAACAGACGCAAAAAAGAGCCTGCTCTCTGTGATGTTTCTGCCATTAGAATGTATTGGGGTTCAGGAAGGCTACCAAAATACCACCAGCCAGAAAGCATAAGCAGGAAAAAAGGAATTACAGCCCAAGCAGCACAGGACTTAATCATGTGTTCACGGGCATTTTGCTCAGCAATGCGAGTCGCTGTAACAAAACCAAAAAGACCTGTTATCATACAGGCAAGAAAAGTACGAAAAACCAGCGAAGACCAAAATGAGGGATTGAAAAAACCATCCCAAAAATTATGGGTTTCCAGCCAAGCTCCTGGAGTGAGCATAAAAGTGATAATGCCGTTAATTAGAAAGAGCGAAAGCCAAGCAAAAATAAAATACAGCCAGCCCATACGCAAATGGTCACGGCGATTTAGCTTTTTCCAGCCATAATAATAGCAAAGAAGGGCTATTATCTCACCCAGAAAACAGACCCACTCGGCTGCCCAAGCAAAAACAAAGGTATGCACCAAAGTACTGGTCACCAAAGGTGAAAGCAGGGCTACAGTAACCCAGATACCTACGCCAGTAACTGCTCCAAAAACCATGGTCAGCAGCAGGAAAAATTTGGAATGCGCCTGAGTATATTGCAGCAGGTGCGGAGTGCCTTTTTTGTAAGCCTGTAGTTCAGAAAGTACAAGAAAAAGACCGCCACCCACAGCAAATTGGGCAACATAGACATGTACTGTAGCAATAAAAGCTACCCAGAAACCGCCTGCAAAAGTGCTGAGTTGCCAAATAGGATAATCCATTATGCATCTCCTTTATAGGCGGACTGAAAATAAGTTTTAAGCATCCAGATAATGACTGCTGCCCCGACCGCAAGAGCAAATAAAAAAAACAGTAGGGATGAAATTTCATAGCTTACTTCTAGGCTGCTGGGGTCAAAAAATGGCTCAAGGGTAAAAAGACGGAGCAGGTGGCGCATAACTGCCATGAGCGAAACAGTGAGCATGAGCAAAGCTGCTGCTGTTTTCAGCTTTTTCTTAAAACCTGCCCAAAGCATACAGGCTATCAGAATAAGGCAAATATCTACAAAAACGCTGGCTGCTGCATGTCCTCCAAAAAAACGCTGCATAATGTTTTTAGGCAAAGAAAACAGAAACCATAAGCCTATGGGAATATTGAGCAGGGTAGTCCAAGTAAACCAGCGCAGCCCCCTCTCTGAACCTAAAAAAGCAATGAACAGTCCGCCCACAGCTGGAGCTGCAACTATAAAATGCAGCCAGCGGGGTAAAAAACTGGGGTCTGTAAAATTAAGTACAGGACTGCCCTGCTTTGAAAAATATGCCAGCCACTGTTCTGGGCGCAGCATAAGCGTGGCATTTGTGGAAAAAAGAAAAGCAAGGCAAAGCAGACAAATAAAAGAAAAAATAAGCATGGGCTTACGCCAAGCAGCAAGGGAAGAAAATTTTAGTTTATAAACATATAGCCCGTAATAAGCTCCAAGTAGCAGGGCAATCATAGAAAGCCACAGTCCGCCCATAAGCACTGAGGCGACATAATTAAAACTGCCGTACACCACTTGTACAAAAAGCAAAGGAGCTACACCGCAGTTTATGGTTAAGGCAAGCAGCGTGGGCAAATGTTTGCTCCACTGTTTTGGCAAAGCTAAATCTTGTTTTTGGCAAAGGGTAACAAAAGAGATAAAAGCTGTGCCCAGCACAATATTCATAAGCAGAATATGTATAATAAAAGTAGCAACTAAAAGAATATCAAACCACAAGAAAGGAATCGGGATTGCTTGGGCTGGAGGAATCAGGTCTGCTGGAATCATTATCTGCTCCTTTATAAGGTCAAATGCCTCTCTAAGGTCAAACGCCTCTTTAAGGTCAAAAAATTAAAGTTAGCCAATATAGTCTGTAATATAGTCTAAAGCATAGTCCAATACAGCCTATGTTATAGTCCATAACGTAGTCCAATACAGTCTATATTATAGCCGAGAACGTAGTTCAATATAGTCTATATTATGGTCTATATTATAGTCTATAACGTAGTTTAATACAGCCTATATTATAGTCCATAACGTAATCTATAATAAGAAAATTTATTGGTACCATATCTTTTATTTTACTATGTTTTTAGAATAACCTAACCTGTTTAGCTTATCAACAGGGCAAAGGCATATAAATTTTCGGTCTGTCACCCTCCTGTCATTCTGCACTCCCTCCCTTCTTGTCATTCTGCGCGAAGTCGCAGAATCCAGTCTTCTTTTTCTTAGTCATCTCAGGCTTCGGCAGGCTCAGCCAGCGATTTTTTTCCCCTCTATTATTCAGCACACCCTCCGTGTCATTCTGCGCGAAGTCGCAGAATCCAGTGCGTTGCACAGCGTGGCAGTACATCCTCCTCCGTCATTCTGCGCGAAGTCGCAGAATCCAGCAGAGCCAAACTATGAGGTCTTGACACTGTAAGCGAAAAAGCAAAGGGGAAAAGGCAGAAGATAAGAAAAAAAAGATAAGAAGGAAGACTGGATCCTGCGACTTACGCGCAGGATGACAGGAAGGGAGAAACAATAGAATGGGCAGAAAATATTGAGCCTAAAATTTATATGCGTTTGCCCTGAAGCATTTATCCCCCAAGTTGTAATGTCACAAACTGTGGGCTATAGACGAAACACTGCCTACGGGTATGTAGCATTGAGTACAAGGGGGTAGTCATGGGAGAAGAGCAAAAAGCAATGGAGAACGGGCAAGCTACAGAATGTTGTATATGTGCGGAAGGTCGATTTGATAAAAAGGGGCGTCGACTTTCTAAGCCTTGGCAAGATAAACAAAAGGTCGTGTATATTGATAAGGAAGGCAAGGGCTATTGCCTGTTCCATGCACCGGCAGAGCATAAGGGCATGTCTGTTCATGAATTTAATAAGCGTGTCTTTGCCAGAATACAGGATGTACTGGATTTAAAAGATAAAAAAGCTAGGTGCGATTTATCTGGCACAATCTTTCCAGAGTGTATTCTATTTCCCGAAGGCTACAAATTCCCTGATATTGATTTTGTTGGCAGCACGTTTCAGGGGAAAGCAGGGTTTGATGGAAGCACGTTTCAGGGGAACGCAGGGTTTAATCAAAGCACGTTTAAGGGGGGCGCATGGTTTAATAACAGCACGTTTCAGGGGAACGCATGGTTTTATAGCAGCACGTTTCAGGGGGATGCATGGTTTGAGAAAAGCACGTTTCAGGGGAACGCATGGTTTAAGGACAGCACTTTTCAGATGGACGCAGGGTTTTATCAAAGCACGTTTAAGGGGGGCGCAGGGTTTTATCAAAGCACGTTTCAGGGGAACGCATGGTTTAAGGACAGCAGCTTTGAAAAGGGTGCTAGTTTTGAGAGCATTAAAATCTTGGACAATCCTAAAACAAAGTATAAAGCTCAGCTTGTCTTTGCAGACTGTACTGTTTCAAAAGATATTACATTTCAAGATTGCAACCAAGCTCAAGGCTACGACCAAAGCCGTTTGAACCTTATTGGACAATATGAACTTGAGCGGTTCCGCTTTGATAACTCTCCATGGGAAAAAGGGGGAAAAATTCAAGTAGATACTGAAGATGAGGAAAATAAAGAAGGAGAGAAATATAGGCTACAGAGTACCCGTGATTTCTACCAGCGCATGAAAGCCAAGTACAAAAATGAAAATAATGAGTACGAAGCGTCCAAATGGCATGAAGCGGAGAAACGAGTTCAGCTTAAATTACTGTGGCAAAAATTTTGGGGAAAGCTTTTTTTGTTGTGGCATCAATTTGTATACTGGATTTGTGCAAAGCTGGAATTTTTACAAAAAAAGCCTTGGAAAATAATTACAAACGTTTGTTTCTTTCCATTTTATCTCATAAGATGGATGTTGCAAAAGTTTGCGTTAGGAATATCCATTTTTATTTTGTGTTTATATAAGTATTCCAGCGGCTATGGAGAGTGCCCTGCACGAGCTATTTTTTGGCTGAGTATACTTCTCCTGCTCCCTCTGATTTTCTCTGGCGATCCACGTGAATACATACCCCTTATGAGTCAATTTTCACCAGATAAACCGCCTGTAATCCTCAATGTATATCATTCTCTTTGGGATGCGGATTTACAAAGCATCATAAATCAGGCTGTTGCTGATAACTCTCAAAAGCTAACTTTACTTCAATCTTTTGGCAGAATCACTTGGCAGATTCTCATCACCATCCAAGCCTCGCTCCTTGCTTTTGCCGTGCGTAATAACTTCCGCAGGTAAAGGCACTGGATTCTGCGACTTCGCACAGAATGACGGAAAGGAGAATTTAAGAAGTAAGAACTGGATTCTGCGACTTCGCGCAGAATGACGGAACGGGGAATTTAAGAAGTAAGCACTGGATTCTGCGACTTCGCGCAGAATGACAGAGGGGGGGTACAGAATGACGAAAGGGTGCAGTATGACGAGGAAAGTTATTTGCGTTTGCCCTGAGCTTATCAACTATACACTTGCATTTCTGCACGAATTTAGCCAAAGGATGCAGGCAGGGGAATTATAATGGAAAAAATGAAAATTATTTTGCTGGATGTAGGCAATACCAATATAAAAATAGGTTTAGCTACTCAAGGAAAACTTGAGCAAACAACGGCTATTCCTACAAGTTCAGCCACAGTAGAGTCTTTGTCTTTTGCTGTAAAAAGCCTAGAGCAAAAAAACACGCAAAATTTAGGGCTGAAAGCTTTGGTGGTCTCTTCTGTAGTTCCTTCTTGTGACGGCATATTACGAGAATTAGGTGCTTATCTTGGAGCTTCAGTCTTTTTTGTCCCTACAGATTTGCCTGTACCCTTAAAAAATAACTATGAACGCCCAGAAGAAGTAGGGGCAGACCGTTTGGTAGGTGCTTTTGCAGCACGAAGCCTGCACCCAGAAAAAGAATATTTAATTATTATAGACTTTGGTACTGCCACGACCTTTGACTGTGTTTCTGGCTCTGCTTATCTAGGCGGACTTATCTGCCCCGGAGTGCTGTCTTCCACACGTTCTTTGAGCGAAGAAACCGCAAAGCTGCCCAAAGCTACTTTAGAAATAGAATCAGGCAGACTGCATTTGGGACGTTCCACTTTAGACAGCCTGAATCAAGGGCTGGTCTATGGCTTTGCTGCAATGGTTGAAGGTTTGGTACAGCGCATTACCGCAGAGTTTAATACCCAGCCTTTTGTACTCGCCACTGGCGGCTTTGCTCCACGTATTGCTAAGGTTTGCCCTAGCATCCAAGAAACCCGTACTGAACTTCTCATGGAAGGTCTGCGCTTACTTACCCTGCAAGGAAGGATACAAGGCAAATTATGAGTGCTGGCACTATAAATTTGAGTATTGCCTAAGGCAAACAAGAGAGGGTATAAAGCTCACAACGCACACGGAGTTTAGAGCATTATGGCGTATAGCATTACGGCATGAGAAGCTTGTGGCATGAGGAGCATCGCAAACATAGGAGAGTATTATGTATAAAAAATTCCCAATCATCACGCTAAGTTGTATTTTGATCTTTTCATTATGTGGGAGTGGTTGTGCCAATAAAGCACAGTCAGGCGCAGGGCTTGGAGCTTTGGTAGGGGCTACGGCTGGAGCTTTAGCCTCAAAAAACAAAGCTCAAGGTGCTTTGCTTGGTGCTGGTGCTGGAGCTGTACTTGGCTATATTATTGGCAATGAAATGGACAAATACGACCAGCAAGAAGTAAATACGACCTTGGAAACCGTTCCCTCCGGCCAAACACATACTTGGTCAAATCCAGATACTGGATACGAATACGAAGCAACACCACACCCTGCCTACACGCATGAAGAACGTATTTACCGCGATGTAGAAATCAAAACTGTCATTGACGGAGAAGAACAAACCGTACTGGCTAAAGCGTACCGTGATGAAAATGGGGAATGGAGATTGGTGCAGTAGACGCTTGTAAAAATTTTTGAAAAATTACAAGTGACTTGCTAACCCTCCCCCAAGAGCGAGCGCATACACGGTGGCATAGGCTATACTTTTTAGATAGCTAAAAAAGGGGGGGATTACCGCTCCCCCTTCCGTCATTGAAACGAGTAGTCGCAGAAACCCAGTGCTTTGCACAGTGTGGCAGTCTCTCCCCTTCCGTCATTCTGCGCTTTAGTCGCAGAATCCAGCAGAGCAGGGCTATGAGGGCTTGACGTCGTAAGGGAAGAAGGCAGGAAAAAAGAGAAAGAAAAGAAGAAGAAGTGAAAACAGAAGAACTGGATCCTGCGACTAAAGCGCAGAATGACAAGATGGGAACCCCAGCTTTACTGAACTATCACGCCTTACGCGCAGAATGACAGAGGAGGGGAGGATAACAAAAGGGAATACAGGATGGATAAGAAGGTGTTTTCGTTAAAATTTAAGTGCGTTTGCCCTGAGGGTGCACTGAAATACGCCGAAGTCTTAACGCAAAAATCAGCCCTAAAAATAATCTTACAAATCTAAAAGAGAGCTTGCAGCGCAGAGGAAATCATCAAGCTGTTCATCGCTTAAGTGCAGCATGTTTTGTAGGCGGATCATTTCTTCGTGTGGATCAAAGAGCGGATAATCAGAACCAAAAAGAATGCGTTCTCTGGGATGCGTGGCAAACAGTTGGTGTAAGGTCTGTGGTGCAATAAAGGGCAGGGAAGAAGAGGTATCCATCCAGACATCTTTGCCAGCCAAAGTATCAAGTGCAAGCTCCCAGTGGCGATACCCTCCAAGGTGGGCAGCTATAATTGGCGGTTTTGGAAAATTACGCCGTACTTCAGCCAGTTTGTCCGGTGAGCTGTTGCACTTATCAGCAGAGCAGGCATCGCCAAGGTGGATCATAAGGATAAAGCGATCCTCAATACATTCCATGAGTTGAAAAAAGCGTTTGCCGTTGAGTGCAAAATTTTGGAAATCAGGATGGAATTTTAGACCACGGATACCAGCTTGCTCTAGGCGTTCCAGTTCTTTTTCAATTTCTAGGTAGTCTGGATGCATGGTTCCAAAGGCTATAAGTTCTGGATATGTGCTGTCTAATTCCAAAGACCAGTTATTTGCAGGAACAACTTGGGCTGGTTCAGTGGCTGCGGTATGCACCACGGCGTGGTCTAGTCCTGCTTTATGCAGACGGGTGAGCAAATCTTCTACTGTTCCAGTCCCAACGGGATGGATATTATAATGCCCGTGAAGCTGCTGAATGACTTTGCTGGCTACTTTGGGATGAAAAGCATGGGTATGTATATCAAAGCGCATGGATAAAGAGTATGTTTTGTTCTTTTTACGGTGTATTTTGCATTTTTTGGATATACTCATCTGGCCAGTGCGCTGGAGTAGGAGTTCCTTCTATGAGTTCACGCTTGGTTTCCTTATCTACTTGGAATTTATTTTTAATGAAACTTGAGTAAATGCCTGCTTTGTCAATATCGCCAATAAGAATGCAGCCAACCAATACTTCGTCTTCAAAAATTATTTTGCGATAAATGGAATTTTCTTGATCTTCATGGACATGGATTTCATAACGATCATCGTCATCAAGAGGATTTGTTTTTCCGACAGCCACGGTTGGTAGCCCATAATACGTTATTGAGTTCATAGACATTCCGCCAGAATAATGCTGCTCTTTGCCTGTCATATTGATCCCAGCGTAGTTTCCCTGTGTATAGGCATTGGGCCATAGGGGACGAACTGCATATTCCCCTGTAAGCAGGTCTAAAGCTTCTGCAACGTCCCCTGCGGCAAAGACATCTGTAAGGGAAGTAGCCAAGGTATCATCTACACGGATGCCTTTGTTGGTGGCTATTTCAGAATTTTGAGCCAGCCCCATATTTGGTTTAACCCCAGCAGCTATAACGACTATATCGGCAGGAACAAAGCCTTGGTCTGTGTCTACCCCTTCAATTTGTCCATTTTCTTTGCGAATTATCGCGCGAGTTGCTGCGCCTTGCTTAAAGCTGAGTCCGTTTTGTTCTAAGTGCCTGACAACCATGTTTGAGGCTGCCCCATCAAAATAGGCACGCATGATGCGTGAACGCACGATGATAGTAACAGGTATGCCTTTTTCTGCAAATCCTTCGGCAGCTTTCAGTGCAATAAGTCCAGCACCTATAACTGCCACGGAACTTACTTGATCCATAACTCCTTTAAGTGCCTCGGCATGGGCAATGGTTGTAAAATTATAAACTCCTGTTCCTTCCATGCCTTGGATAGGCGGAGCAACAGGGCTTCCGCCAGTGGCAAGTAAAAGTTTATCATAGGAGATTTTATTCCCATCAGCTAATTCAAGTAATTTCTGCGCGGAATCAACATGAATAACCCGTGAATCAAGTCGCATCTGTACCTGATTTTTTTGATACCAAGCTTCATCCCGAAAAGGTAAAGTGCCGAGCTGAATTTTATCCGCAAGATAATAGGAGATAAGCGGACGCCCATAGGTAGGGACTTTTTCTTCAGAAATAACAAGTATTTCTCCCTTTGTATCGTGCAGGCGGATTCCTTCGATGGCTCCTATAGCGGAAACTCCGTTTCCAACTATGACGTATTTCATAATATTCTCCAAAAAGCATAGTGGTGCGCCATGCTTAGTTATTTGAAAAGAGCTAGTTACAGCCCCTTTTGTACTGCTTTTTCCGAAAAAATCCAGTTTTTTTGACTCTGGAAAAATAGTTCGATAATAAGTTGTAATTATTGAACTATAGCTGTTTTGCTTCAGCTTGCACATTCAGTGTATACAAGATACATCAGGCATGGTTTTATTTTTTATGGAGTATTATACGAAGCATGAATAAACATAAAATCCTCATTGCCAATCGTGGCGAAATAGCTATCCGTATCATGCAAGCTGCTCGTGAGTTAGGGCATGATTTTGTTGCTGTGTACACCAAGGCAGATGCATTTTCTGGGCATGTACGTCTTGCGCGTGAATGGGGCGGTGAAAATGCCGTTTGCCGAATTCATTCGTATCTTGACGCAGGGGAGATGATGTCTGTTGCCGACCATACTGCGTGCACAGCTGTACACCCCGGGTATGGTTTTTTTTCAGAAAATTATCGTTTTGCACGGAGGATTGTGGGGCGTAAGCGTCCCATGCTGTTCATAGGTCCTTCTTGGCGCGTTATTCGTGATCTTGGTGATAAAATCAATACCAAACGACTGGCGCGTAGTCTTGGCGTACCAACTGTTCCCGGCTCGGATCGCGCTATATATGATGAACTGGAAGCTGAAGAAATAGCACGCAGCTTATATACTTTCCAAAAAGAACAAGGAGTATTGCGTCCGACTGTGTTGGTCAAGGCTTCTGCTGGCGGTGGCGGAATGGGCATTGACGAAGTGCAGAATATGAGCCGTTTTCGTCAAACATATAGACGTATTCGCAATTATGCTCTGCGGCAGTTTAATGATGAAGGCGTGCTTATTGAGCAACGTATTTTTAATTTTAATCACTTAGAAGTGCAAATCGTAGCGGAGAAAAGCGGAAAAAATATTGTGCATTTTGGAACGCGTAATTGTTCTGTACAGTCTCCGGGCTTACAAAAACGCATAGAGGTTGCCCCTGGTTTTTCTCCACAAGAAATCCGCTATACCTTTGATGCTCAAAAATTGCTTGAAGACATTACTGAATATTCTCTGCGGATTGCCTCTGCTATAGGCTATGATAACCTTGGAACATGGGAATGGATAGTCACTCCAAAAGGTGAACCTTTTCTTATGGAAGTCAATGCACGTATCCAAGTGGAAAATGGCGTAAGCGCAGCCATTGCTTCTATTCAAGGGCAACAAGTTGATCTTGTGCGAGAGCAAATCCGTTTGGCTTTGGGCGAACCTTTGGGCTATACCCAAGAGGATGTCTCTTTGCAGGGCATTTCCATTGAATATCGCATCATAGCGGAGGATACAGAAGCACGTTTTAGGCCATGGGCAGGTAGCATTGAAGAATTTTCTTGGCCAAAGCGTGAATGGGCGGTGGTACATACGCAAATACCCGGTAATGAAACATACTGTATTCCAACCGAATTTGACCCTAATCTTGCCCTTGTTATTGTGACTGGCAAGGATTTAGAGGAAGCAAAACAGCGAGGCTATGAATATCTTGATAGCATTATTTTGAGAGGTAAGGATTCTCAGGGGCAGCCCTTGAAATCGAATCTTGAATTTTTGAAAGAAAAGACTGCAAAACTTCTTGAATTTTAGGCGTATCGTAGGGTTATATGGATACTGAAAAGAAATTTATAGAGCTGAAAGCTCGAGTACAATATGCTAGGGATATTCTTGCCGGAAAAAAGCACGAACGCCTGGAGGCATTTGCTACTCGATTACAAAGCATTGATTTTGAAAATACAGAACTTTTAGAAAGCACTGCTGCCGAAGTTGAAGTTTTGTGGCAGCGTTTTCAAATAGTGGAAAAGGAAATAGATGCAGGGCTGACTGCAATGGATAGGGTGCGTATTGTGCGACATCCTGACCGTATTTGCCTCAAAGATATTTTAGAAAATGTGTATGATAACTATACGGAAATAGGCGGACATGATGAACATTCCATAGACCCCGGTATGCTCATTGCTCGTGCGTATTTTTCACGCCGTATAGGGAATAAAATTCATATTCAGCCTGTTATGGTTGTTGGACAAGAAAAAGGACATGGGCAAGAATTTCGCAATGGCGGTTCTATCAAGCCTTGGGGGAATTACAAAGCACTCAAATATATGAAAGTTGCAGCAAGAGAAAATATTCCCATTCACACCTATGTATTTACCCCAGGTTCATATCCGATTGAAGATTTTCCCGGAGCTGCCCAGCAGATAGCAGAAAATATTTATGAGATGTGTGGGCTGGAAGTCCCTATCGTGTCTGTTATTTCCGAAGGCGGTTCTGGTGGGGCAGAAGCCGTGGCCATGGCTGATCACCGTATTATGCTCTCACATGGCTATTATTCTGTTATTTCACCTGAAGGGGCTGCTGCTATTGAAGGACGCTTAAAAGGTGGGCAACGAGCTCCTGCCACGCTTATAGAGCAATGCGCTCAAAGCCAGCGCATTACTGCAGCAGATAATTTACGCTTAGGCTATGTTGATACTGTTTTAGAAGAGCCTCCGCTTGGTGCAAGGCCTGAACATTTTAATTTTTTTCGCCAGCTGCGAGTGGCGGTTATTCGTGCTACTGATGATATTTCCCTTTCCGTGCGCTCCATTCGTTTTTTACGCAAAATGGCTTTGCGTTGGCGTAAAGGTGATCCAGAGAAAGCAGATATTTTTGTGCGCTGGGATCTTTCTTTTGCAGCCAAGCAGCGACTGCTTAATAAACGGACAAAAAAATATTTAACCTTAGCTCGCCATGCCTTTAGCGATGAACGAGGATTTTTTGAAAAAATATTTGGGGCACAGAATGAATTTCTGCAATCTCTTGTTGCATATTTTCGTTATCGCGTGTTTAAGCAAATGGGGCAAGGTATTGGCAGTGTTGCAGCAGAAGCTTCAGCGGAATTGCATGTTGTCACTGAACATTTTAATGCACTGAAACAATGGTTTTGTCGTAGGCTTGGCCTAGATGATATAAATCAAGCAGTGGATGTCACCGGACTGACCACCTTGTCACAACCAATCAATCCCCAAGATAATAACGGAGAAAATGGATATATTTGCCATAAGGCTTTTGAAGACAGGGAAGTGACTTGTCCTAATGCTCACAAACGAGGTTGCCTTGATATTTGGGCTCGGGATCTTTACGATGATTTTGCAGGAGTATGCCCAACATGCGGATACCATTTTCCTATTGAATACCAATGGTATTTAGCCAATGTTTTTGATTCCGGGAGTATTGAAGAATTTAATGCTAATATTGCATCAAGTAATCCAACAGAATTTCCAAATTTTTTAGCACGGCTTGATGCTGCTAAACAAAAAACCGGCTTAAAATCGGCATGTATAACTTTTGACGCACAGCTGAAAGGGATTAAACTGACGTGCGGTATGCTTGTTGCGGATTTTCGTGGCGGTTCTGTGGGGGCAGCTGAGGGGGAGAAGTTTATTCGCGCTTTAGAAGTCGCTCGAAAAAAGCATCAGCCTTTTTTAGCCTATGTTCATGGTACAGCAGGCATTCGTATTCAGGAAGGGGTCAATGGACTTATCCAAATGCCTCGGGTGACCATGGCTGTTCGTCGCTATATTGAAGCAGGCGGATTATATATTGTTCTTTATGATACGAATTCTTATGCTGGACCAGTGGCTAGCTTTCTCGGCTGTTCGCCTTATCAATACGCAGTACACTCATCGCGTATCGGGTTTGCAGGTCCAGCTGTTATCAAAGAAACGACCGGTATGGATATACCCCCTAATTACCATGAATGTTTCAAGGCTTTAACCAGAGGGCATATTCAAGATGTTTGGAGTCGGCGCGATATTCGTGAGAATTTACACCAAGCCTTTTTGACTATTGGTGGTCGCAATCTGTATTATCGTTAGATATTTTTTGCAGTCATCTCCTGTATTCTTCTACCAAGCAAAAAGAGGGAATTCTTCGGCAAATTCTCGTACTTCTTGCCCCAGTTCAGCTAAGATAGTTTCATTGTTAAGATGCTCTAAAGCTGTCGTAATAGCTTCGGCAATAACTATCATGTCTTCCTCAATCATACCGCGTGTGGTCATGGCCGGAGTACCGATTCTAATTCCGGAAGTAACAAAGGGAGACTGAGTATCATAGGGAATCATATTTTTATTTGTGGTGATATTTGCTTTTTCTAAAGCGATTTGTGCATCTTTACCTGTAATGCCTTTATCCGTTAAATCCAGTAACATCAGATGATTGTCAGTTCCGCCTGAAACAAGCCTGAAACCTGCATCCATCAATGCTCCGGCTAGTGCTTTAGCATTTTTGACAACTTGCGCTTGATATTCTTGGAACCCGGGCGAAAGGGCTTCTCCAAAAGCTACTGCTTTTGAGGCAATAATATGCATGAGTGGCCCACCTTGGATTCCCGGGAAAATATTTGAGTTGAGTTTTTTTGCTTCATCCTCGCTGGAAAGGATAAGTCCACCACGAGGCCCGCGCAGAGTTTTGTGTGTGGTCGATGTTGTATAGTGAGCATACTCAATGCAGGAAGGATGTTCTCCGGTTGCTATAAGACCGGCGATATGCGCCATATCGACTAAAAGTTTTGCCCCAACCTCATCTGCTATTTCCCGAAAGCGTTTGAAATCAATAATTCGAGGATATGCTGAAGCCCCTGCGATAATAAGTTTTGGTTGATGTTCTTTCGCTATATTTTCGACTTCATCATAATCAATAGTTTCGGATTCTTGACTCACACCATAGGAAACAACATTAAATAATTTTCCTGAAAAATTTACAGGGCTACCATGGGTTAAATGCCCCCCATGGTTAAGATTCATCCCCAAAATAGTATCGCCGGGTTCAAGACAGGCAAAGAGTACCCCCATATTGGCTTGAGAACCGGAATGCGGTTGCACATTGGCATATTGTGCACCAAAAAGAGCCTTAATTCGTTCGCAGGCTAAATCTTCAGCTTCATCCACATACTCACAACCACCATAATATCGTTTGCCTGAATAGCCCTCAGCATATTTATGGGTCATGACACAGCCCATGGCTTGCCGTACAGCCACAGACGTAAAATTTTCTGAAGCAATAAGTTCTATATTGCCAACTTGACGATCCACTTCACGAGCAATGCTGGCCGCGAGTTCAGGGTCTTGAATAAGTAATTCTTCCATGATGATTCCCTCTTTGTTATTTATCCGTCAAAACGCTTAAAAAGTATACACGCATTGGTACCGCCAAATCCAAAAGAATTGGAAAGCACATATTGAATTTTTTGTTCACGCGCGCCATCGCCCATATAGTTTAAGTCACACTCAGGATCAGGGCTTGTATAATTTGCTGTGCCCGGAATAATACCTTGTGTTAGGCTCATAACACTAAAAACTGCCTCAACCCCACCGGCTGCGCCAAGAAGATGACCGATTTGTGATTTATTTGCTGAAATATTGAGTTTGTAAGCATGTTCTCCAAACACAGTCTTTAGCGCACGGGTTTCTCCTTGATCATTGAGTTTGGTTGAGGTGCCATGTGCATTGATACAATCTACATCACTTGGATGAACTTTTGCTTCGCGTAATGCAGCAGTCATGGCAAGAGCCATGCCTGCGCCGTCCTCAGGTGGTGCTGTCATGTGAAAAGCATCTCCTGAAGCACCAAATCCTAGCACTTCCGCTAAAATTTCAGCCCCTCGCGCTTTGGCATGTTCTAAAGATTCTAGCAATAAAATACCAGCACCCTCACCAATGATAAAACCGTCTCGCTCGGCATCAAAAGGACGAGAAGCGGTTTGCGGATCATCGTTACGAGTGGAAAGAGCTTTCATGGCATTAAATCCGCCAACAGCGAGTTTTGTGATTGTAGATTCCGCACCTCCACAAATCATAGCATCTGCTCTTCCGAGTAAAATATCTGTATAAGCAGCTCCGATGGCATGGGTTCCTGAAGCGCAAGCGGTTGTTGTGCAAAGGTTCGTTCCCATGCTCCCTGCTTCAATAGAAACTTGGCCAGCAGCCATATTGGCTATAATGGTGGGAATAAAAAACGGCGAAAGACGACCCGGCCCTCGCTGAAGCATTTTACTATGGAAATCTTCAATCCCTTGCAAAGAGCCAAGCCCAACACCAATGATAGTGCCTACTCTCTCTTTTTCGTGCTCTGGGATAGCCCAGCCAATGCGATTGAACATACGTTTGGTACAAGATACAGCATATTGAGCAAAGAGCTCCATGCGTTTAGCCTGCTTATGTCCTATCAATTCTTTAGGATTAAAGCCTTTGACTTCGGCTGCAATACGGGTGTCAAACTCTTTGCAGTCAAATTTAGTAATTGGCCCAATGCCAGAAGTTCCGGCGAGAAGGTTTTCCCAACTGCTTTGTAAATCCGTACCTATGGGAGTAATCGCTTCCATGGCAGTAACCATGACTCTGTTCATACTCATCCCCTTCGCGCCTTAAAGAAAAAACTGAGCGTCTTACACTTTTGGGTATAAAACGCTCATGTCATATGCTCATACATTCGGTAATCTAAGAAACGTTTTTATCTACATAAGAGATAGCATCTTGAACTTTTACAATTTTTTGAGCGTCGTCATCCTCAATTTCAATATCAAATTCTTCTTCCATAGCCATAATAAGCTCAGTCAAATCCAATGAGTCCGCGCCAAGGTCTTCCACAAAAGAAGCATTGTCCACAACTTCTTCAGCACTTACTCCCAATTGTTCTACAATAATTTCTTTCACTTTTTCTGCTTTGGACATTTTTCCTCCAAATTTGTATCTGTTTTTGTGATACATAGCTTACATATACATACCGCCATTCACGGCCAATACTTGACCTGTGATATAGGCAGAATCCTCACTTGCCAAAAAAGCTACCGTAGCAGCCACATCCTCGGGTTGTCCCAAGGCTTTCATTGGTATTTGGTTTTTTAATGTTTCAACAACATTTTCTGGTAAATTGCGTGTCATATCAGATTCGATAAAACCCGGAGCAATAGCATTGACGCGTACATTTCGCCCTGCAAATTCCCGTGCAGCACTCTTGGTCAGGCCAAGCAAGCCAGCTTTGGCCGAAGCATAATTGGCTTGTCCAACATTTCCCGTTTGTCCGACCACGCTCGTAATATTGATAATAGAACCTTGGCGTTGTTTGCTCATTATTTTGGCTGATTCCTGCAAAATATAAAATGAACCAGAAAGATTAACAGAAAGGACATTATCCCAATCCGCAGGTTTCATACGGATAAGCAAGGTATCTCGCGTGATTCCTGCGTTATTGACGACAACACAAAGTGTTCCTTGTCCCTTGATATGCTCTTGAAAAAAAAGAGACACAGCGTCACTTTGAGCAGAATCAAGCAGAAAAGCCTTAGCCTGGCCTCCAGCTTCTTTAATTTCCTGAACAACGTGCTTTGCAAGTTCTGGCCTACTAACATATGTCAAATATACAGTGAAACCGGCCTTGGCCAAGCGTTTGGCACAAGCTCTTCCTATTCCACGAGAACCGCCGGTAACTAAGGCGAGAGAAGGTGTTTCACTCATATTTTTTATTCCTTGCTCAAAAGCATGTAGAAGTGCAATGGAAATATACTAAACCGGAGGGAACTGCAAACCAAGGGAGAAAGCCTAAAATTCGAGTATACTTGCTCCCCAAGTAAAGCCACCGCCAAAGGCAGTAACAAGCATTCTTTCCTGTTTTTTTATAAATTCGCTTTGCCACGCTTCGGCTAAAGCAATAGGAACACTTGCAGCCGAAGTATTGCCATACCTATCTACATTAACAAAAACTTTTTCTGAGGCAATCCCCATTTTTTTGCCAACAGCTTCAATGATACGAGAATTTGCCTGATGTGGCAAAAGCACATCAATATCTTCAATACTTAAAGCATGTTTTTCTAAGAGATTTTCAGAAATTTCACACATAGAGCGAACCGCGTGTTTATACACTTCGCGACCTTGAAATTCTACAAAAAAATCATCGCGGATTGTTTCATTCGCTTGATAAGTCGCGCCAGAGCCTCCACCTTTGACCGTCAACAAATCACCTAATCCGCCATCCGCAGCAAGAATAACATCGCGTACATATGCAATGCTCTCCAAACCATCATCTGCAGCCAGTATTGCTGCACCGCATCCATCACCAAAGAGGACACATGTTGCACGATCTTGCCAATTCACTCTGGACGTCACAATATCTCCAGAACATAATAAAATTTTTGCGTGAGGATGTAGGGCAAGCAGTGCGCGTGCTGTTTCTAGGCCATAAAGAAAGCCGGTACAGGCAGCTGAAATATCCATGGCCACGATACCCTTGATCCCAAGTTTATGCTGCACAATCGTTGCACAAGAAGGAATCACTGAATCAGGAGAAAAAGTAGCAACAAGAATATGCGTGAGTTCTTGGGCACGCATATTGGCGCTTTTGAGAGCCTGTTTGGCAGAGGCTACTGCAAAGTCAGAAAGTGGAGCATCTCGTTCAACCACATGGCGCTGCTTAATTCCAGTGCGAGAGCTTATCCATTCGTCACTGGTATCTACCAAGCGTGCAAGTTCTGCATTGCTTATTATTTTTTGAGGGACGCTGAATCCCAGCCCTTTGATAAGCATCTTGTTCATGACGATATGGTAGTGGCAAAAAAAATAAGGATAAAATGTCAGTTTTTTGCCGGTTTACGGCTGAGTTTACTCAGTTGAGGATTTGCTTCAAGCTCGGCAATAAGCTGTTTTCCGGTATGCATGGTAACATAGGTAGCACACATGGCAACAGCAGAAACCACAGCCTTTACCGTGGAAGCACCATGACAAACCATGACAGGGCCTTTGAGGCCAAGTAAAGGAGCTCCTCCGTATTCTGCATAGTCCAAAGTCCTTGCAAAACGAGTCAGGGTAGGAAGTAGCATCAAGGTACCCATTTTAGAAAGTACGTCACGCTTAAGCTCTCCTTTCAAAATATGCCCGAAACTTTTTGCCACCCCTTCTGCTACTTTTAAGGCAACGTTACCAACAAAACCATCGCAGACAACCACGTTTATTTCGCCGGTAAAAATATCGCGCCCTTCGGCGTTACCCACGAAACGAAGCGAGGAATCTCTTAGTAGTTCAAATGTTTCTTTGGTGACAACATTGCCTTTGCCTTCTTCCTCTCCAATAGAAAGCAAGGCCACTGAAGGATCTTCGATTTTAAGAACAGAGCGTGCAAGCACTTCACCCATGACAGCATATTGTGCAAGGTGTGAAGGTTTTGAGTCCACGTTGGCACCAACATCAACCAAAACCATTGGTTTTTTTTCCGTGGGAATAATTCCGGCTAGAGCAGGACGCTCTACTCCTTGAATACGGCCGAGAACAAACATACCACAAGCAACGGTGGCACCTGAATTTCCAGCTGAGACGAGGCCATCCGCAGTACCGTCTTTTACCAAACGGCAAGCAACTTGGATTGAGGAATCTTTTTTAGCCCGCAAGGATTCAGCAGGTTTTTCATCCATGCCCACGACCTGAGTTGCATGAACAATGGAAATATTCTTTGCCTGCGTTGCCCCCACGGCTTGCAGTTCGTGCTGAATTGCGCCTTCGTCTCCAACAAGGATAATTTCTGCGCCTCGCTCCGCAGCGGTTACAGCAGCAGGAACATTGATTCGAGGGCCAAAATCACCCCCCATAGCATCGACAGCTATACGCGGAGCTTTAGGCATCGCTTTCGCCGATCACCTGTTTTTCTTTATAAACGCCACAGGAAGGACAAACACGATGGGGCAAGCTTGGTTCACCGCATTCACAAAAAACAACATGAGGGGTAGCTACGCTATGATGGGAGCGACGCATATTTTTTTTGGAACGGGATGTTTTTTTCTTGGGTACTGCCATTATTTTTCTCCTTAGCTTAATACAAAGCGTATTGTATTACTTCATATGTTATTATGTAATATGCTATTACTTAATATGCTATTACTTAATTCTTGAATACCTATTTTACCTTAAGAGTACGGAAAAGCGCAAGTCTTGGATCTTGGCCTTGCCCAGCACACGAACACTCTTGCATATTCAAGTTTATACCGCAATGGGGGCATACTCCTTTACATTCCACAGAGCACAGAGGTTTAACTGGTAGATTGAGCATCAGTTGCTCCCACAAAATCGCGCCTAGGTCACAATAAAAAACCTTGCCTTGCGTAAAAAGACGCGACTGCGTATTTTTTTGTTCTTCTATGGAAGACTCTGTATCAATTAAAAATTCAAGCCCATTGGGCATATTTTCTAAGTCGGAATCAGAAAATTTTTCTTTTGAATCAAACAAAAGTGCATCGAATTCATGCGAGGCATGTTGCTCTTTTTTGCCTGTCTTCTTTGTTTCAAATTCATTAAAAAAAATGTTTACGGGGAAATCAAACAGTTCTGAACACCTATCGCAAGAAAGCTGTACAATACCAAAAATTTTTCCTTTAATAACCGCACTGTGCTTGCTTGCTTTGATCCATACCAAGGTACTTAAATCACCGTGTAATTTTATGCCCATGCCAAAAGCATCAAAACGTTCTGTCCAAAAATTTTGATGAGGAATAGCGATTTGTGCTCCCTGTTCAGGGAGTTCATTTAAGCGTATCCATAATTCGTGCATGTTTTCCTCGTAGAGGTGGTCAGCTATAAAGAAACTTCACGCGATGTCAAGAAAAAAGAGCTTGCCTTTTCTTTCTTAAAGGGCTAAACAACCCCTCCGCTGTACGGGACAAAGTTTTTTTAATGGTGCAGCAACAAGACAATATTGATGATTTTTTATAGCGGAGGTTTTTATGTCTCAAGTTTGTGATATATGTGGTAAAGGCCCGCAGTCTGGCAATAATGTCAGCCATTCACATATCAAAACAAAACGTCGTTTTATGCCGAATTTGCAAAAAGTTCGGCACCAAGACAATAATGGTTCGGTCAAAACCATTAAGGCTTGTACTCGCTGCATTCGTTCTGGCCGGATAGTAAAGCCGGAAGTTCGCAAGCCAGAAGCACTTTAAGGAAATTTTCCAAGGAAATTTTCTAAAAAAATCTTAGTTTCACGCTTTTTTGCGTGAGCTATAATATAGACTAAAAAAAACCGCCTTGGCGGTTTTTTTTAGTTTCAGCGATTTTTTTAGTTTCAATTGTATACTCTCGTTTATTCCCCGAATTTTTGTACAGCATATTTCAGCCGTTTGAGAGTTTGTTCTTGTCCGAGAACAAATAAAGTTTCAAAAAGCCCCGGACTTTTAGTGGAGCCAGTTACAGCCACTCGCACTGGTTGAGCTAAGGCCTTAAATTTAAGGTCTTTATTTTCAATAAAAGCACGTAAACATTGTTCTATTGCTTCTTCATTCCAATCTTTTATGTTTTGAAGCTGTAGAAACAACTCGTTTAAGAGGGAAGTACTTTGTGCGTTCAAAAATTTTTCCACAGCACTTTGTTCATAGCTGAGTGCTTCAGGCTCTACGATGAAAAAACGGCTTTGTTCAAGCAAGTCGATAAGGTGCTTGGCTCGCGGTTGCAAAAGAGGCATGGCAGCTTCAAGCCGTGTTTTGGTGAGAGGAGGCAGCTCAATTGCCAGTAATTTTAACAATTCTTGAACTAAAAATTTGGGTTCTGCGCTTTGCATATATTGCCCGGAAAACCATTCTAATTTTTGAATATCAAAAACAGATGGCGAAGAAGAAAGATGCTGTGTTGAAAAATTCTGTATCAATTCTTCCCTACTCAATATCTCTTGATCACCATGCGACCATCCTAATCTTGCCAAATAATTTGCCACGGCATCAGGCAAAAAGCCCATTTTTTCATATTCCATAACAGAGAGCGCGCCATGCCTTTTAGACAGTTTCTTCTTATCTGAACCTAAAATCATGGGAACATGCCCAAATTGTGGAACATCCCAATTCATGGCTCTGTATAAAGGGATTTGCCGAAAGGTGTTATTAACATGATCATCTCCGCGTAAAACATGGGTGACTCCCATGTCATGATCATCCACAACGACAGCCAAATTATAGGTTGGATTGCCATCGGAACGTCGCAAAATAAGATCGTCAAGTTCTTGATAATGAACGCTTGAAGTGCCTTTCACCAGATCAGTATAGCTAATCATGCCAACTAAAGGTGTTTTGAAACGGACAACTCCACCACAGCTTGCGTCCAATCCTTTTTCCCTGCAAGTGCCATCATATTTCGGCTTTTTCCCTGCAGCTTTGGCAGTTTCACGCATTGCATCAACCTGCTCTTTACTGCAATTACACCAATAAGCATGACCAGAAGCAATGAGCTGATCAATAACTTCATTATGCCGGAGAGCACGTTTACTTTGAAAATATATCTCTCCGTCATGATCAAGACCAAGCCATTGCATAGCGTCTATAATAGCATCAATAGCTTCTTGAGTAGACCGTTTTCGATCTGTATCTTCTATTCGTAGCAAAAAGCGTCCGCCTTGACTGCGCGCTAAAAGCCAAGAAAAAAGAGCGGTTCGTGCACCGCCGATATGTAAAAAACCGGTGGGGCTTGGGGCAAAACGGGTAACTATTTGAGACATAAAAAATCCTTGTTTAGCCTTGTATCAAGCAAGGTAGAAAGAAAATATGAATTAAGGCTTAAATTGCCTCAACAGCCTTTACTTCGGGAACTTCCTTGAGCACCAGTCGTTCAATGCCATTTTTCAAAGTAATCTGTGACATAGGACATCCAGAACAGGCACCTTGTAAACGCACCCTAACAATTCCATTTTCGCTTATTTCTACCAGTTCCACATCGCCACCATCGGCCTGAAGCATGGGACGAACTTTTGCCAAAGCAGCTTCTACTTTTTCTTTCATTATAAACCTCCAAAGATTTGAGCTTGGGAACTACTGCTTGCTGTATCGTATGTCAATGAGCCTGAAAGGTAGCTCAGGGCAAACACATATAAATTTCAGGCTAAATATTCCCTGCTCATTCTATTGCTTCCTCTTTCTTGTCATCCTGCGCGTAAGTCGCAGGATCCAGTTCTTCTGTCTTCGCTTCTTCTTTTCTTCCTTTTTTTTTCTTGCCTTCTTCCTTTACTGAGTCAAGCCCTCATAGCCCAGCCCTGCTGGATTCCGCGACTTACGCGCGGAATGACGGGGCGGTGCTCTAAATAACGGAGAGAAATGTCTGAATGACAGAAAAATTAATATACGCTTGCCCTGAAAGATAGCTCCCCTGCATTGCTGGAAATTTTTACTTTGATATTTTTTGGCACAGGAGGCTGCCAAAAATTGCCTAAAATTTCTAGGCTAAAATTCATATTTTCTCAATTATTTTGAATGATAATGAAGTTGAAAGCAGGCTTTCTATTTCCAGTAGGCAAATAATTTTTGCACAAAAAACAAGTAAAATCTCAGCAAACTCTTGTAAATTTATTCTTTTGCTTGTACTCTAAATTTTAGATTCTACGGCACCCTTGTTTCAATATTGTTTTTATATGGCTACATAAATTTTGATGCTCAGTGCCGTTAAAATACCCTTTAGGTACAGTTATTAACTTATTTTGGAGGTAATGAACATGCTGCAGAAGATGAAAACAATTGCTTTGTCGGCCTTGGTTTTTGGCCTTGTGCTTGGCTTTGCAAGCACAAGTTTTGCCAGTGTAACATGGCGTTTGGCTCATGTCGCTATTCCTGAGCTGGACAATCCATACCATGCTACGTCTCTTAAATTCAAAGAATTAGTGGAAAAAGGCACTGAGGGCCGTGTAAAAATCCAAATATTCCCGCAACGCCAATTAGGCGGTGACCGTGAAATTTTGGAAGGTATTCAGGCTGGTATGATTGATGTTTCCGCTGCCACCATGGGACCTGTTGCAGCTTTTGAACCTTCTGTTGATATGCTCGAACTCCCTTTCCTTTTTAAGGGTCTTAAGCATCTTGATGCTGTTCTTGATGGCCCGATTGGCCGTAAAATTCTTGATAAAATGGAAACCTCTGGCTTTAAGGGCTTGGCCTTTTTTGATGATGGTATCAATAATATAACTAACTCCAAGCGTCCTATTCGTAGTGCTAAAGACTTTAAGGGCTTGCAAATGCGTACCATTGAAGCCCCTGTAAGAATTGCTACCTCAAAAGCTTTGGGTGCTAACCCTATTCCTGTTCCTTACAGTGAACTGTATACAGCTCTCCAAACCGGCGTTGTGGATGGTCAATCCAACCCGAACTGGGTTATTACTGCCCGTAGCCTTTGGGAAGTACAAAAATACGTCTCCATCACTCAACATATCTGGGGTGGTGCTGTACTTTTGATGAATAAAGATAAGTTCTATGAACTTTCAGCTCAAGATCAAAAAGCTGTTCTGAACGCTGGGCTTACCGCGTGTAAATATGGCCGTGATCTTGGCCGTGCTTCCGAGGAAAAACACTTGGAAAAAGCAATCAAACACGGGATGAAGGTTGAACGTAATCCTGATTTAGCTTCCATGCGTAAAGCCACTGAAGCTGTTTATGATGACATTGCTAAAGAACATCCTGAGTGGGTAAGCATCATCTCTGAAATTAAAAAAATGAATCCCTAGGTCACGACCCTTGCAATTTATTTAATTTCAAGAAATGAATACAAAGTGCAGGGGTCAATGAATATATTCATTGCCCCCTGTTTTTCTTTTGACCGAGGAGAGCTAAAATCATGAACTCTGGATATATAAAAGCCCTTACGTTGGCGACTACAATTGTCGAAGGCATTGTTGCAATCTTTGATCGCCTCTTGCGTTTCTCGGTGGCCTTTGGCGCGGCATCTATAATGTTTGCTATAATTTTTCATGTTGTGGGAAGGTATTTCTTTGGCAAAACATACATGGGAACCATGGAACTTATTCGTTACACTATGATTTGGGTCTCCTTGCTTGGTGCGGTGCTTGCGTTCCGCTCCCGTGAGCATGTCAAGGTTTCTCTTTTTAGGGATATTCTTTCTCGAAGAAACCTACTTCGCCTCAAGATATTTGCAAATCTTGTGCTTATAGTTTTTCTCGGTGCCATGATTGTTGGGGGCATAGAAATAAGTATCAGAAATATGGCTCAGACTTCTCTCGGTTTACAAATTCCCATGGGCTATCCTTATGCAGTGATCCCTCTCAGTGGCTTTTTCATGATTATTTATGTGCTTGCGAACATCTTAGAGCGCATGACAAACCTTTCAACTTTGGAGGACTAGGATGATTTATCTTTTATTTGTACTGTTCCTAGTGTTCTCCATTTTGGGTGTACCCATTGCGTTTTCGCTTGGGGTTGCTTCGCTTGTTTATATTTTTGCACATGGAACACCTGTAGTTTTGGTTGCCCAAAAAATGTTTACCGGTCTGGATTCTTTTTTATTGACTGCTATTCCTTTGTTTATTCTGGCAGGCAATCTTATGAATGCATCCGGCCTAACTGAAGAACTCATTGATTTTAGTAAGATTTTTGTGGGCAGGATTCGTGGAGGGCTTGCCTATGCAAATGTTATCATCTCCATGATTTTTGCCGGTATGACCGGAGCCGGTGTTTCAGATACGGCAGCAGTAGGTACTATTCTTATCCCGGGCATGACCAAAGACGGGTATCGCAAGAATTTCTCAACTGCGGTAACGGTTATTTCCTCTACTATTGGCCCTGTTATTCCGCCAAGTATTCCATTTATTGTCTATGGTTCAATTACCGGAATATCGATCGGGGCTCTTTTCCTTGCTGGAATTATTCCGGGCATTCTCTTAGGTCTTTCTCAAATGGGAGTTATTTTTTATACCTCAACAAAAGAAGAACTTCCGCGCATTGAAAAAAAATTCACTTTTGAGGAAAAAGCACTCATTACCAGAGATGCCATGCTTGCCCTTATGATGCCTATCATTATTTTAGGCGGTATTGTAGGCGGATTGGCAACACCTACGGAATCAGCAGGTATTGCTGCTTTTTATGCCTTTATTGTGGGTACTGTGATACGCAAAAAGATTACATTCCAAAAATGTGTGGATGTTTTGATTCAAACCAGTGTGACAACCGGGGCAGTTATGATCCTTATGGGCACTGCTGCGATTTTCTCTTACATCCTCACAACAGAATTATTCCCGCAGCAAGTCGCAGAAGCAGTTTTATCCATCACTGAGAACAAGATAATGATCCTTATCTTAGTCAATCTTGTGCTTCTTGTGTTTGGTATGTTCCTTGATGTCGTGCCTGCTTTGCTGATTATGACTCCTGTCTTTTTGCCTTTGGTAAAAATGGTCGGAGTTGATCCTTTGCATTATGGCGTGTTTTGCGTTTTGAACCTTGTTATAGGTCTAGCTACGCCTCCTGTGGGCATGTGCTTATTTGTGGGAGCTAATATTGCACAAATATCAATAGGCAAAATATCGAAAGCACTGCTTCCTTTCCTTTTATCGGCCTTGGCAGTGCTTGCGATTACGACCTATTGGGCTGATGCTATCTTATGGATACCAAAGATGTTTGGACTGCATGGATAGCCTCTAAAAGCGAAAACATATTCAATATGCAAGGCCGGTATTCGCGTAAAAAACGAAGTACCGGCCTTCATGCTATATAAGCTATATAAGGAGAGACACAATGGAAATATCCAAATTGATCAGTGCAATAGATACACACACTGCAGGTGAACCAACTCGTGTTGTCACCGGAGGTATTCCAAATATTCCGGGTAAAACAATGCGTGAGAAAAAAAATTGGATGCAGAAAAATTTAGACCATGTGCGAACAGCTCTTTTATGGGAACCTCGTGGGCATAAAGATATGTTTGGCGCAATTATCACTGCCCCGACCTCTGATGATGCTGAAATTGGGATAATATTTATGGATGGTGGAGGCTATTTAGATATGTGTGGGCATGGTTCCATTGGAGCCGTTACCGCACTCGTTGAAACAGGGATGATTTGCAGGGATCGTCCTACAAATGGTATCCTTGATGTCACTCTTGATACTCCTGCTGGAAAAATTTTAGCAAAAGTAACAATAGAAAACAAAAAAATTAAATCCATAACAATTCAAAATGTACCAGCTTTTCTTTATGCTTCCACAAGTCTTGTTTTGCCTGAACTTGGAGAAATACCTGTACATATCTCTTATGGTGGTAATTTTTTTGCCTTAGTCAATGCTCGAGATCTCAATATTGAGCTTCTTCCTCAAAATATTAAAACCCTTCAGGAAATTGGCCTTGATATTCGTGATAGAATAAATAAAGCCCACAAAATTATTCATCCGGAAAGCGGTCAAGAAGCGCAAGTTGCGCTTGTTGAAATATATACAGACGGTGAAAAACCGAAAAATGTTGTTATATTTGGTGAAAGCCAGATAGATCGCTCTCCCTGCGGAACAGGAACCTGCGCGAAAATGGCCTTTCTTCATGCGCAAGGGCGACTGCCACTTGGGCAGAAATATGAATATCGAAGTCTTTTTGACACAGTATTCATTGGTAAATTATTAGCAGAAACCATGGTCGGAGAAAAGCAGGCCGTTATTCCAGAAATAGAAGGTCAAGCTTTTATCACAGGAATCAATCAATATGCTCTGACTGAAGATGATCCCTTAAAGCACGGATTTTATATCTAGGCGCGTAATATTTGGGGGAGGAGCAGAACTTGCGAAAAAAAGTGCTGTAGGACTCTGTTATTTTTGGTTTATCCGGCGTATTCTGCCCAAGCAAAAAGCAGTCCCAGTATGCAGACGAGGAACGCGCCAAAAAGTTCGGCTCCCCATACCAAACCTTTCCAATGCTGCTTCTGAAAAAGACCTAGACTTGTTTTTCGCACATAAAGGCTTGCTGTGCCTGCTGCTGAAATAGTTATCCCCATACCAAGTGACATAGCGAGTACTGCGAAAACTCCGGCTTGCAAGGCATTCACGGCCAAAGCAAACAAAAGGATAATAGAGGCACCGGGGCATGGAATAATACCGGAGATTACTGCCATTTTGATAAGTCCGCCTTGATGGTTTGCTTTTTTTGTTTGCGGTTTCCATTTTTCACGCACAGTGCATATCAGCATAAATAAACCAATGCAGGCAATACTTAAAAAACTTATCATGGAAATAAGGCGGACTGTTTTTTCCAAACCATGTCCTAAACTACCCTCCAATATAAACCGGAGCACAAAGACAGTTATCATCGCAGAAAGTGCATGAACTGAAGCTGTGCACATACCCATGAGCAGACCATGATACCATTTTCCTCCGCGTGCTAAAAAGTAGGCGGAAGCAACAGATTTTCCATGCCCAGGGCCAAGAGCATGGACTAAGCCATACAGAAAGGCCGTGCCAAGTAGCAGGAGTGTTTTGAAACCTATGCCATGCTCTGCCGTACATTCGCGGATAGTTTGACTTAAAAATTGATGCAGTTTTCGCTGAATAGGCAGTAAGTATGCAAATATCTGGCGCATATTTGTTTGCGCCTTCAAATCACAGTTCATGGCTTGTTCTTGGTTTTGCTTTGATTGTTCCAGCTGTTTTTGAGCTTGTGCAATGAAAGGATTGCCAGCAAGGACAGAGGCAGCCTGAAGGAAAAAAATAAAAAAGCAGAGAGTTACTCCGAAATAAAGCAAGCGTTGGTTCATTTTTTTGTAAAATCCACATGGATTACTGTTGGTGTAATCATCCAATCATTCAAAATGGCTTCAGGTTCTTCATGTATAGCAATGTGTACAAGGTACTGAGCAGCACCTTCTAAATGGACGCTTTCTTGTATTGGTGGCAAAAAATCAACATAATAATCAGGATCAAAAACAGCAATAGAAACATGAGTACCGCAGGGAATTTGGTAAGGAATAAAAAACTCATAGAGCACAGAACCATCTTGTATTTTGGCTGTAAAGTCTTGTATTTTCTGTACTGGAATATTGGTATTGTCTTTTTTGAAGTAGGTAAAATATCCCCATTCCGCAATATTATGAAACGCACCCTCTTGAATAGCAGCTATTTCAGAAGTATTAAATTCCATACTATCATCTACATCATAATCTTCTAAAATCATTGCAGAAAACATTTCATCAAAAAACCAGACATGTTTAATGCCAGCTAAACCTTGAGCGTCAAAAACTAAAGTTAATTCCGGTTCCACAAAAACATGCGGATGTGCTTCAATTCCCTGTGGGCAAGAAAAAATACCCAGCAGGCATAGAAACACGAAAAATATTTTTTTGAGACAAACCATATTTTTTTCTAGCTTTGCTTGATGCATGAAGCAAGGATATTTTGAGGTTGATTTTGAAAATTTGTACGTTCATTATCAAAACTACAATGCATCTGCTATTGACAGCTCCCCTTTGCCATGCTTAAAAATATCGTCTTTAATTGCGAGAGTGGCGGAATTGGTAGACGCACTGGATTTAGGATCCAGCGGTTTTGCCGTGGGAGTTCGAGTCTCCCCTCTCGCACCAAAAATTTTTGTAACAATCACTGGTGAAAACGCATTAGTTCAAACAAAACAATGCAACAGAAGCAAGGCAAGTGCTTTGTAAAAAAATGCTAACTTACGACGTGGCAAAAGGAAACGATACTTATGAAATATGAGGTACAAATAAGCTCCCCTGTGGAGCGGAAAATCACAATTTCAGTCCCGGCCTTAGAGGTTAATGCTGCTATAACCACGACCATTGCCTTGTATAAAAGAGGACACCAGATCAAAGGATTTCGCCAAGGCAAAGCCCCTGCATCAATTATTGAATCTAAATACAAAAAACAAATCTATGGCGAAGCAAGCACGGACATGATTAACCTTCAAATCAACCAAATCATGGGCGAACTTGGATTACAACCCATGTCTCGAATTGATGTTGACGCCAAAGAATTGGTGCGTGACCAAGATTTTGTCTATACCATTTCATTTGAAACCGCCCCTGAAATAGAGCTTCCAGAATACAAGGGACTCAAAGTTGAGGAAGAAGAAGTTCTTGCAGATGAAGCGGAAATTGCCAAAATAGAACAACGTATATTGCAACAAAACGCTAAAGTAGAAACCATTGAAGACATCCGCCCTGCTCAAGACGGAGAAGTGGCTGTGATAAGTTTTGGTGCTTTTGATGCTGAAGGAAAAATTATTCAAGGCATAAAAGCGGAAAGTTTTGATCTTGTTATAGGTGAAGGGCAAACTCTACCTGAATTTGAAGAATTGATAAAAACACTTGCTCCTGGTCAAGACGGAAAAAAAGAAATGACCTTCCCAGATGATTTTATCAATACTGATTTGGCTGGAAAACAAGTCATTATGCAAGCTAAGGTACATTCAGTCAAACAACGTATCGTGCCCAAGATGAATAACGAAGTAGCCAAAACTGCTGGTTTTGAAACCGCAGAAGCCATGAAAACCGCTATCCGAGAAGCATTTGTAAGCCAGACAACTCAGCTGAATAAAGGAAAAGCTCAAAAAGAACTAATTGATTCTTTGGTAAAAAATCTTGATTTTCAGCTACCTCCGTCCATGTTGAAAGATAGAATTTCACGTTTGATCGAAGATTTAGAAATGCGTCTGGACAAACAGGGCAAAAGTCTCGCTTCTTTAGGAAAAAGCACTGAGCAACTCCGTGAAGAATATCGCTCTGCTGCAGAAGATTCTTGCCGTTCTGAACTTTTCTTGCTCGCTGTAGCGAAGCAAGAGGCTTTGGACGTCACTCCACAAGAACTTGATATGTCTATCAATCAATACGCAATGCAAACAGGACAACCGTTCCATAATTTGAAACAATATTACGAGGAAAAAGGACTGATTGTTCCCCTGCGTGATCGTTTGCTTGCGGATAAGGCTATGGAATTTATTTATTCCAATGCTGAAATAAATAAAGTTCCGGCTGCAGACACAAAAAAAACAGAGGAAAAAATAGAGAAAAAAACAAAGAAAAAAAATCAGGCCTCAAAAAGTCAAAAAGCCACACCCAAAAAGGAAAAATAATCTCAGGACTTGTCCTGTAGCAATAAATAATTCATACTTTTAGCTCAAAAGTTAAGGGTGCCCGGCAAGACGCAAAAGCCATGCCGGGCACTTAAGTTTTTTGCCAGTAGACCGATAGCACATATGCAAGGAGCAATACAATGGCTGGAGTACCAATAGTTATTGAAACAACAGGCCGATCGGAACGCGCTTACGATATTTATTCTCGATTGCTCAAAGATCGTATTGTACTACTTTCCAGTGCGATTGATGACCATATTGCGAGCTTAATTTGCGCGCAGCTTCTCTTTTTAGAATCAGAAGACCCTGAAAAAGATATTTTTATGTATATCAATAGTCCGGGCGGTGTTGTTACTGCGGGTATGGCTATTTACGATACAATGCAATATATCAATGCCCCAGTAGCCACTCTTTGCATGGGACAAGCTGCAAGCATGGGCGCATTGTTGCTCGCTTCCGGTGAACCAGGTAAACGTTATTGCCTGCCACATAGCAGAGTTATGATCCATCAACCTTCCGGTGGCGCACAAGGGCAAGCCACTGATGTTGATATCCATGTACGAGAAATTTTGCGTATGCGAGAATCACTGAATACAATTCTTGCCAAGCATACTGGCCAAAACCTCGACATTATCGCCTCTGATACAGAGCGTGATCATTTTATGCCTGCTGAAGATGCCCTTAAATATGGCATTGTAGATAAAATAATGTCTCGCCATTCTGAACATGAAGAAGACTGTGCATCATAGTAAAATAAAAAATTTACACAACAAAATGAGTTATCCATGGTTATAGACAGGAAAACACGACAAAGAATCTTAAAATGTTCTTTCTGCAATAAAGATCAGGAAGAAGTAGATCAAATGGTCACTTCTCCTACTGCCTGTATTTGCAACGAATGTCTTGAACTTTGTATTAAAAGCATCAATGAAAAAAGTACAAGTACTTCTGCTCCTGAGCAGCTTCTCCCTCCACAAAAAATCCATGAGCTTTTGAATGAATATGTTATAGGGCAAAGTACATCAAAAAAAATTCTTTCTGTTGCCGTACATAATCACTACAAACGCATCGCCTATTCTCAAAATAAAATACTCAATGATATTGAAATAGATAAATCCAATATTTTGTTAATTGGACCTACTGGTTCAGGAAAAACTTTACTGGCAAGAACACTAGCGCGCATCCTTAATGTCCCCTTTGCTCTTGCAGATGCCACAACGCTTACGGAAGCAGGTTATGTTGGCGAAGACGTAGAAAATATTTTGGTACAGCTTTTACAAAATGCAGACGGAGACATTGATTCTGCCATTCAAGGCATTATTTACATTGATGAAATAGATAAAATAGCTGCCAAAGGTGCCTCTGCCTCCATGACACGGGACGTTTCAGGAGAAGGAGTGCAACAAGCCCTGCTTAAAATAATAGAAGGGACGCTGGCAAACATTCCTCCAAAAGGTGGCCGGAAACATCCGCAGCAAGAGTTTATCCGCATTGATACCTCGAACATTTTGTTCATCCTTGGAGGCGCGTTTATTGGACTAGATACCATTATTGAACGAAGAACTTCCGGCTCTTCTATGGGTTTTGGCAGTCATGGAACAAAAAAAGACAATCTAAGCATCGGTAAAGTTCTGGAGCAAACAGAGCCAGCTGATCTTATCAAATTTGGTCTTATACCAGAATTTGTCGGTCGCATTCCGGTGATAACTGCCTTAGAAGAACTGACTGAAGAAGATTTGATCTGTATTTTAACTGAGCCCAAAAATGCTTTAATCAAACAATACCAAAAACTTTTTGAACTGGAAAAAATAAATCTCTCTTTTACTAAAAATGCGCTGAAAGCTATTGCTCAAAAGGCCATCAAACGTAAAACCGGTGCTCGTGGTCTACGCAATGCAATGGAAAATATCATGCTTGATATTATGTATGTATTGCCTTCACTCACCGGACTGAAAGAATGTGTCATCAATAGCGCTGTGGTAGAAAATCAAGGAGAACCCTTACTTATCTATCACACTGCAGAAGAGACCGCCTAAGCATTCAAAATTATATTTTGAGATATAACGAATTGATATAGAAATATTTTTATTAAAAAATCGGAGAAAAAATGTCTACTTTTGACTTTGATGATCCTGATAGCCCTGCCAAAGCCTTAAGCTTACCCATGATGGGTTTGCGTGATGTTGTAATTTTTCCAAATTCCATCGTCCCTTTATTTGTAGGACGCGAATCTTCTATCAATGCCATCCAAAAAGCACTGGCCGAGCATGACAAAAAAATATTTCTTGTAACCCAACGCTCAGCTACTAAAGATGCTCCAACGCAAGACGATCTCTTCCAAGTGGGTACGGTTTCCAGAATCTTGCAAATGTTACGTCTCCCGGACGGAACACTTAAAGTATTATTTGAAGGATTATATCGTGCGACATGGACACCAGACTCAGCCAATGACTTTGGCAATGATGAAGAAGCCTGCCCTTTGGCTTTGACGGCTCATATTCCTGAAAAGAGTATTGAACAGCCTGAGCCTGAGATTGAAGCTCTGGTGCTCTCAGTAAAAGATACGCTTAACGAAAGTATAGCAACAAATAAAGAGCTTATGCCAGAAACCATATTATCTGCTCGTTCAACAGACAATCCCGGAGAATTAGCAGATTTAATCATGGCGCATCTCAAAATAAATTTTACAGCCAAACAAGCCATCCTTGAAAATTACTCGCCTTTTCATCGTTTGGAAGAAGTGTATAAAAATCTTCTCAGAGAAATAGAGCTTGCTGGTGTAAAAAAACAAGTAACAGGGCGCGTCAAAAATCAGATGGAAAAAAATCAACGGGATTACTATCTCAGCGAACAAGTCAAAGCCATCTATAAAGAAATGGGGCGTGAGGATGATCCTGTAGCTGAAGTTGATGAACTCGAAAAGCAGCTTGATGCAAAAAATATGTCTGATGAAAACAAAGAACGCATTCGTAAAGAACTCAAAAAATTGCGTTCAATGCAACCCAGTTCCGCAGAATATGCTGTTGCTCGAAATTATGTTGATTGGACACTGTGCTTGCCTTGGGGACAAAACAAAAAAACCGAACTTAAAATAGATCAAGCTCGCAATATTTTAGACGAAGACCATTATGGACTGGATAAACCCAAAAAACGTATTCTTGAATATCTTGCTGTACAATCCTTGGTGGAAACAATGCAAGGCTCTATCCTTTGTCTTGTAGGCCCCCCTGGCGTTGGCAAAACATCAATTGCTAAGTCTGTAGCAAGGGCAATGGACAGAGAATTTGTACGCTTGTCCTTAGGTGGTGTCCGTGATGAAGCTGAAATTCGTGGACATAGACGAACCTATGTTGGTGCTTTACCCGGCAAAATTATTCAAGCTCTGCGTCGCTGTGAATATAATAACCCTGTTCTATGCCTAGATGAGGTAGATAAAGTTGCTTCTGATTACAGGGGAGACCCAGCCTCAGCACTTTTAGAAGTTCTTGATCCTGAACAAAATCATGCCTTTAACGACCATTATCTTGAATTAGACTATGACCTTTCTAAAATTTTCTTTATAACCACAGCCAACACTTTAGAATCAATTCCCCTTCCTTTGCAGGATCGTATGGAAATTATTCGTTTGCCCGGTTATTTGGAAACTGAAAAAAAATCCATAGCCGAACAATTTTTGCTTCCCAAACAAAGAAAACAACATGGACTGACAGACAAAAACATCTCTCTCTCCACGGATGCCTTGCTAAGCGTCATTCGCCACTACACCAAAGAATCCGGAGTGCGTAATCTTGAGCGAGAAATTGCTTCTCTGTGCCGCAAAGCAGCCATGCAAGTGGTTGAGCAAGAAAACAAAGAACTTGAAGTCAATTTTTCCAAAGAAAGCATCAAAGAATATCTTGGTATTCGTAAATATCGTTTTGGCAAGCGTGAAGCCAGCCCCCAAGTTGGAGTCACCACCGGACTGGCTTGGACGCAAACCGGAGGTGAGCTTTTACTTGTCGAAGCAGCCCTCATGCCTGGTTCAGGTAAAATTGTGATTACCGGTAAACTTGGTGATGTTATGCAGGAATCTGCCAAAGCGGCACTTTCCTATATCCGTTCTCGCTCTGATCTTTTTGGCTTGAAACGGGATTTTTACAAAGACATTGATATCCATGTACATGTTCCGGACGGAGCCACACCCAAAGATGGCCCAAGTGCTGGGATTACACTGACTACTGCGCTCATTTCAGCCTTATTGAATATCCCAGCTCGCAACAATTTGGCCATGACCGGAGAAATAACCTTACGCGGAAGAATTTTGCCTATTGGAGGCTTGCGCGAAAAATTACTTGCAGCACACCGTGGCCTTGTAGAGCGAGTACTTATTCCTCAAGACAATGAAAAAGATCTTGCCGATGTACCCACTGAAATAAAAAATGATTTAGAAATCACGCTGGTAGAACATATGGATGAAGTGCTTGCAGCAGCCCTTGTGTGTGATACCGAGGCAATTTTCCGTCATAAAGAAAGCCATGAACCCTTGGCAAACTTGCTTATAAAACGTGAAGAAGAACTTTCACAAACACACTAAAAAAATACAGTCGCATGTGCGAAAAAACACATGCGACTTTGCGGTTCTCACTCATCAAAAATAACTAGCGATTAGTGCATCTTAATCCAGAGTACAGCACCAAGCTCTACATCCTTGCCTTTAATTTTATAATCAGCATCGGAAAGTGCAGCAAATCCCCACCAGCCCTTCCATGGACAAGTAAAGGTGAAAACACCACGAGCATCAGCTAATACTTCTTGGGTTACCATCCGATCATTGGGAGCGGTTTTTTTGCCATCTGCATTATAATATTCAACCTCTACACGAGTATACGGGGCAGGTTTACCATCCAAAAGCACTGTTCCTTGAAAAACATTTCCGGCATAATTTCCAAACGGACGGGTTAATGGTACAATTTCAGTTTTTAGCCCTACAGGAACATTCCATTCTTCGCCGGCTCCAAATGCGTCCACTACAGTTTTGGTATAATGAATAATATAATTATCTTCTGCGGGTTCAGGATACGCAGTAGGCTCCATCACCAGAATATACATACCAGGACGCTTAATTTTATACTCTCCTTTCCAAGCCTGATGTCCCATAACTTGAGTCTCGGACAAAGTGGATAAAAGATTTATTTTTTTATCCTCAAAATACATTGTCAATTTCTCTGGCCTACGCAAATCCATACCAAGCCCTTCAAAAGGATGAGAAAAAGAAAGGACATAGTGCAAAACTTTATCCTTTTGTTCTACTTCGTCCTTATCCGGTATCAACATTCCAAAATGAGCAAATGATTGACTGGCGAAACAAAGCGCAAAAAATATAGCTAAAGCAGAGAGATACATACGTTTCATAACAACCTTCCTGATAGAATTTCCTAAAATTTGAACACGCATAAGTGTTACTTTTAATATTTTCGTGGCACATGTCAAGTATTTTTTTGTTTTCCGTAACTACACTTGCGTGTATAAAATGTATACGCTAGGCAAGAGTTATGCGCTTCAAAGGATGGATACGACTTTTTATTGCCCTCGTGATTATCAATAGCTTACTCTGTTTTTTTGCGCGCTCGTGGCGATTTGACTCCATATTAATTCATCACTCTGCCGGAGCAAGCGGTGATCTTGCTGCTATTCGAGCCATGCACCTACAACGTGGTTGGAGCGACGCTGCCTATCATCTTATATTTTCTAATGGTTCCACAAAAACACCGGCTGGATACCTAGAGGCTTCGAGCCATTTTAAGACACTTGATATTTCAGGCGCAACACGCGATACTGTTGCGAATCGCCGTTGCTTGCAGCTTTGCCTTGTGGGTAATTATGAAACCGATCCTTTCCCTCAAACACTACGTCCGGCTCTTGCTCATGCCTTAAAAGCTTTGTGCACTGAATTTTCCATTCCACAAGAAAAAATAGTATTCCATCGCGATGTCAACAACACAATCTGCCCGGGTAAATATCTTGTAAAAAAAGATATTTTTCACTGGATAAATACGCTTGCAGAAAAGTGTCCACAAGCAATAAAACAGCAGCAAAATAAGGTAATTGCTGGTTCTTCTATTTCCTTGCAAGGCTATCCCATCAGCTTGCTTACATTGCAAGCCTCAGTCTCTTTTGTCTTTTGTGTTATCTGGTTTGGCCTATTCAGGCTCTTTCGCGCGAAGAGGACATATCGTAAAGCTACTTCTTCAACAGGGATCAAAAAAACAAAGCACCCTAGAAAAAATCGCCATAAAAAATAAAAGGCATAATAAGACTGCGAAGGAATCCGATACCCCCCAGTTTTGTTATGCTTTTCTTGCTTGTCATTCTGCGCGAAGTCGTGAAAATCCAGTGGAGTTGCACAGTATGGCAAGCCTCCCCTTTCCGTCATTCTGCGCGAAGTCGCAGAATCCAGTAGAGCCAGATTGTGAGGTTTTGACGTAGCAAGAGAAGAAGCGAAGAAGAAGAAGCAGCAGCGAAGACAGAAGAACTGGATCCTGCGACTACGCGCAGGATGACAAGGAGAGGAACTCCCAGCTCTACTAAACTTTTGCGACTACACGCAGGATGACAAGGAGAGGAAGCCCCAGCTCTACTAAATTTTTGTGGCTACGCGCAGGATGACGGAGAGGGGATGCACTGCCATACTGTGTCAAGCCCTCACAGCTGGCTCTGCTGAACTGTCTCGACTTACGCGCAGGATGACAGGAAGGGGGAAACAATAAAATGGGCAGGGAGTATTGAGCCTAAAATTTATATGCGTTTGCCCTGTGAGTAAAAAGTTCAATCTTGACCAAAGAGCATTAACTTTGTATGCTTGCAAAACATGTGCTGTTTTTTTGTCGTTGTTGGTTTTGCCGACAACGGCTTTGTTTTTCAGCAAACCCACAAAGGATACAAAAATCATGGAAAATATTCCTATTTCAAAGCAAGGCTTTGAGCTGAAACAAAAAGAACTTGAAGAACTCAAGGCTGAACGGCCGGGTATTATAAAAGCTATTGCAGAAGCTCGTGAAGAAGGTGATTTAAGTGAAAACGCCGGCTACCATGCAGCTCGCGAGAGACAAGGTTGGTTGGAAGCAAAAATTAGCCATATTAATTCCAGAATGCCCTTTTACAATGTCATTGATCCCGCAGAAATGAACGGCGAGCGCGTTGCGTTCTCCGCCACAGTGGAACTTGAAAATATTGAAACAGAAGAAATTAGCACCTATTTACTTATGGGGCCGGATGAAACAGATTATTACAATGGAGCTATTTCCATTGTTTCTCCTGTAGGCCGTGCGCTTCTTGGTAAAGAAGAAGGCGATGAAGTTGTTGTAGAAGTACCGCAGGGTAAAGTTGAATACGAAATTCTTTCAATACGCTATGAAAATCCTAGCCCAAAAAAGTAAGGGAAACGCTAAGCATACCGCGGGAAAATATTTTATTCACAATGGCGATGCAAAGCATTGCCACCAATATGAGCATGTCTATGTTCATGCAAAACAGAAAGGTTTTGTAGAGAAAGCCTCCCATGCTCGAGCACAGCAAGTTTCTGTACTACATGGTGCAAAAAATCCCAATCATGTGACACCACCAATAGTTTTTGCGGTAAATTTCTTAAAATATCTATAAGTTTCAAACGAGTTTCAGGATCAAGATCATTGGTCGGTTCGTCCAAAATAAGAGCCTGTGGGTTCATAGCTAAAACCGTGGCCAATGCAACCAGACGCTTTTCTCCGCCGGAAAGTTTATGTGTCAATCGTTGAGCAAAAGAGCCAATCCCCAGACTCTCTAAAGTAGCTTGAGCCTGTGCTTGAGCCTTGTGGGGGCTCATCCCTAAATTAAGTAGCCCAAATGCAACATCTTCAATCACCGTGGGCATAAAAAGCTGATCATCGGAATTTTGAAAAACAAATCCAATTGCTTGACGTAATTTAAGCCAATCTTTTTTACTTTGTACTGGTTTTCCACAAAATAAAATTTTGCCGGACAAAGGCATAAGCAGTCCCATAATCAGGTGCAAAAGAGTGGTTTTTCCGCTACCATTATCGCCGACTAAGCCTATACGCTCAGTGTCGAAAATAAAATCCAAATTCTCAAGCACCAGAGCTTCTTCGCTATAGCGGTACATAATACCTTGTAATTCAATAAATGCTGTCATTTATAATACATCCAGTACAAATAAAATTGCTGCACAAGAACACAAAAGAATGCCCCACATAAAGTCAAAAATATCAAAATCAGGCAATTCAAGGCTGTGAAAATTCCCTTGAAAACATCGTAACTCCATGGCCTGTCCTACTCGTAATGCCCGATTATAACTACGCACCAGAGTCATACCCACAAGATTTCCATAGATTCGATATGTCAATATTGTGCTGCGCGGTACAAAACAGCGCATACTTGCAGCCCTGCGTAAACGTAGATATTCTTCATGAATAACAAAAATATAGCGATAGGAAAACAACAGAAGCAAACAAATTTTTTTCGGAACGCGCCACCATTGCATAGCTCGTCCTAAATCCGCCACTGTTGAGGTCGTAAGCAGCGCAAGGACAATACAAAAAATTGCATTGATTTTTAAGCTGAGTAGACCGGCTAAAATCACGCCGGATTGACTTACAAGAAAACCGCTAAAATCAAGGTTTTCCCCCCCGTAGGTCACAGGGAGCATAACCCAGAAAAAAGCTGTAAACACATTCACCATGAAAAAACGTCGTAAGACAAGTCGCCATGGAAGTTGCGCAAAAATGAGTAGGCTACAAGACAAAACAAAGGCACACATGAGCAGCATAGGAGTCTTGAGTAGTGCCAGTGCTATAATCAAAAGAAAGGCACTCAGTACTTTCATCCTTGTATCCAAGCGGTGAAACAGCGAATCCCCACACGCAAATGATTCTTGCAAAACAGCCATATACAAACCTTAAATTTTACGCCGCGCACGAAGCCAAGCAATAATACCAGCTAAACCAACAATCCACCCCACGCCACCGGCAATATCAGCGATACTTGGCTTAGGATTCAAGGCAAGGGCAAGGTTACGGCGAAGTGGCGCAAGTTTTTTATCCAAAACTCTAGCTACTTCCTCGGCCACAATACAGCGGATAGTTTCTCCATTTACGCTGTTTTTTTCTTCATTATTTATTGATAAAAGGTGATTTTGATCGACTTTTGCTACAGCACTTGGAGTTGATGTCTCTTTTTTAGGTACAAAATCAAGATATTCATCAGGCTCTAAAAACCATTTGGCGCGATGTCCTGCTCCTCCATCTAAAAATAAATTTAATCCGGACTGGGCTTGCAAAATCGCTTGCGACAAGGGAAACCTGCATTTTCCAGTACTATCTGTCTTTCCTTGCACCACAAGCTGATTACTCGCAGCATCGTATACAGTAACAGCGCAATCCTTACAAACTCGTCCTCCTGAAAAACTCCCCTCACATATAATTTGCTGTTCATCTAAATATGCAAAAAAAAGAGCTTTATGTGCCAGTACCGATATAGGAAACAAAATACAAAAACCAAGAAGTAAAACAATTTTTTTCAACATGCACTCTTCCTTTTTTCAACAATTTTGTTGCCTAATATTTCAGGCTGAACCCGAAAGATAAAAGAAAGGATAAAAACAGAAAGTATTCCTTCAATAAAAGCAACAGGTAAATGTGCTACAAGCAAAAGAGAAGCTGTTTGTAGAAAACCGCCATCAGTCAAAGCAAGGGACGCAGCAGTGAAGGTTCCTGATAATAAAACAGCCCCAAATCCACACATAAAAGCGAGTAAATTTTTACTTCTCGTGCTTAAAAATGGACGACAAATCAAGGCACACAGTACTGCCGGACATGCCATGTTCAAAGTATTCACCCCTAAGACAACAATCCCGCCATACTGAAAAAAAATAGCCTGTAGCAAGAGGCCTACTAAAATAGCAGGAAAGGCAGCCCAGCCAAGCACTAGCCCAAGGATTCCAGTCAATAAAAGGTGTACAGAGGAAGGCCCCACAGGAACATGAACAAGAGAAGCCACAAAAAAAGCAGAGCCCAGAATAGCCACACTCATAATCCGGTCATAATCTATACGCATAAGGCCAACAGCCACCCCAAGAGCAGTCAGCACTCCTCCAGCAGCCAATACAGGCGCAGAAAGTACCCCATCAGGAATATGCATACCCCCCCCTTTTTCAGTGCGTATATTTTCTAGCATAAAGCAAACGTAAAACGCATACACTTTCTAAAGAAGTAACACAAGGTAGGGGATAGCTGTTCAGGCAGACGCATATAAATTTCAAAGCGAACACTTAGGTTGAAACAAATTCAGGAATATCCGATTCACCCCCAGCCTTGTTATACCTTTCTTGCTTGTCATTCTGCGCGAAGTCGTGAAAATCCAGTGCGTTACACAGCGTGGCAGTACATCCTCCTCCGTCATTCTGCGCGAAGTCGCGACAGTCCAGCAGAGCCAAACTATGAGGGTTTGACGCAGTAAGAGAAAAAACAAGGAGGAAGAAGAGAAGAAAAGAAGAAGCAGCGAAGACAGAAGAACTGGATTCCGCGACTTACGCGCGGAATGACGGGGGAGGCAATAGAATAGGGGGTATTTACTAAAATTTATATTTTTTGACGTGGAAACCATGAATTTATATGCGGTTGGAAGTGGAAACCATACGGGAAACAGTTGAACGGGGAATGCCTAAAAAGCAAGGGAAGATTATTGAATTTCCTTTCAAAAAAGAAACGGCCTCTGAACGCGAATCAGAAACCGTTTTAAACCCGCCTTTTGTACCCGCCATGATTGGCAGAGGCTAAGAGTTTATAACTTATTGAATTAGTTGGCGACCCCAGGGGGATTTGAACCCCCGTTACCGGCGTGAAAGGCCGACGTCCTAGGCCAGGCTAGACGATGGGGTCGCATCTATATAAAAAAGATCAATTGGCTGGGCTGCAAGGACTCGAACCTTGATTAACGGAGCCAGAACCCGTCGTCCTGCCAATTGAACGACAGCCCAGCAGGGAAGGCAGATTTATAGACAAGCGCACTGCTTTGTCAAGCTTTTCCTGCTGAAAAGGCTCAGTAAAAATTAGGCTGCATTTGCCAAACGGCGAGTCCTTTTCTTCAATTTGTTTATTTTACGCCGAAGCACTTCGCGTTCTTTGCGACCTTCAATCTTTTCCTTTTCCAAACGCAGGCTCCGAATTTCCTTTTTCAAAGACAGAATTTGATCCTTGTAAGGAGAAACTCCGCCATCTTCATCGCTAATACCAAAAATCTCTTTAATCTTGGCAACCAATTCTTCTTTGCCCAAGCCGGAGGCACCAACAATGGCTGGAATTTTCTCCATGCTCAAAGCGCGGAGTTCTTTGGCTGTCATCTTATCCAAAGGCTTGGTCAGTCCCAAGTCTTCAAACGAGACTTCATATGTGCGATCTTCTTGTTTGGATTGAGCAGGTGTTTCCACTGTTTCTTCTACAGCTTCAGCCTGCGTCTCTTCCGTCGTTTCCTTTACTTCTTCGCTCATTCTATACTCCTAACACAGACCATTTTGGTCACATGATGATCTCTTTTTCAAAGCAGTAGCTCATGGGAACCGTGCTTTTATCAGCAAGAATATATTGCCGTCAAGCCTTTACTGCAAAAGAATAAAAAAAATGACATACCGCTACTGAAAAACAAAGTAGAGGCTCGCTGTATGCACAGAGCTAGCGCAGCTCTTATCAACGCTTCTGTCGCTAGTGCATGAATCGCGACAGTATAACAGAGTACACTGTAGCAAAAGAAGTACAGAAGAAGAAAAAACAAAAGAACAAAGAAGAAAAGACAGAAGAACTGGATCCTGCGACTTACGCGCAGGATGACAAGAGAGAGAGGTCTCAATAGAATGAAAAAAGAGCATGAATTGCCGGGGCTCTATGCAGTATGATAAAAAGGAAGACTGGATCCTGCGACTTACGCGCAGGATGACAAAAGAGGAACATGATATGACAAAAAAGAAGTAAAACGACAAGAGAGGGAGGCAGTACGGCAAGAAAGAGACGTGGAGGCCTATGTCTTTTGGGGGGGATAGCACTTCAATTCCCCTCTGCCAAAGGGCTAGCGGAGAAACCTGATGGGATGGTTTTTTGGGTGATAAATCTACCGTACAGACGTTTTGTATTACTCTTTATCTAAAAGAGGACGACCATTAGCTAGCTCAAAGCGAATTCCTTCAAAAGCCGTCCAGCCAAGAAAAGCATTTACCGCGCCTAAAATATCAGGGATATAAAACGAAAGATGTTGGGAAACCATGGGGTCTTCCGCGGCAAGTAGCAAGGTTTTTCCTTTATGGCCTAAAGGTTTTGCCATTTTTGCGATTTCACCCCCAACAGTCTGCTCCCAATTTTTCCAAAGCGGTACCAGCTTACTTGCATTTTCTGAATCAAGCCCTGATAAAAAAGGAGTCAATATATCCCCAACCCGGGCAAGACGCCTTTCACGCCAATAATATTTGGCTTTATATGTTTCCGGCCAGCACTGCTCTTTCATACTCAAGGTCTATACTCTACATATATAGAGAGGGCAAACGCATTTTCTTTTCAGGCATGGCAAGCGTACTTACAGTTCAGAGAAGGCAAACGCACTTAAATTTGAGGCATGACAAGCGCACTTAAATTTCAGACATAGCAAACGCACTTAAATTTTAGGCTCAATACTCCCTGCTTATTCTCTTGCTTCCTCCTCTTGCCATCCTGCCCCCCTCCCTCTTGTCATCCTGCCCCCCTCCCTCTTGTCGCCTCACGCCTCCCCTCTTGTCGCCTCACGCCATCCCTCTTGTCGCCTCACGCCATCCCTCTTGTCGCCTCACGCCCTCCCTCTTGTCGCCTCACGCCCTCCCTCTTGTCATTCTGCGCGTAAGTCGCAGAATCCAGTTCTTCTGTCTTCGCTTCTTCTTCTTTTCTTCTCTTCCTCCTCCTTGTTTTTTCTCTTGCTACGTCAAACCCTCATAGCTTAGCTCTGCTGGACTGTCGCGACTTACGCACAGAATGACGGAGGGGATGACTGCCACGCGGTGTAAAACACTGGTTTTTCACGACTTCGCACAGCATGAGAAGCAAAAAAAGCTTAACAAGACTGGAAGGGATTGAATACTCCCGAATTTGTTTCAAACCAAGCGTTCGCTCTAAAATTTATATGCGTTTGCCCTGTATATATGAAGTGCACGCTTGACCTTGCGGAGAGAATGCTTTAGAAAAATAACTATATTCATATGTATTGATATTGAGTTTTATAGCTTGATAAAAATTAAAGAGGTTCTATGCAACTGGTGCAATACTGCAAAGCTCTTTCTGATGAAACACGAACAAGGCTTTTAGCCCTGCTTTTGCGATATGAGCTGAATGTAGGAGAAATAGTCCAAGCCATGCACATGGGGCAATCCAGAATCTCACGGCATTTGAAAATTCTACTTGATGCTGGTTTAGTTCAAGTTCGTCGAGATGGTTTGTGGGCTTTTTACCAAGCTACGAACAGCGGTTCTCCTCGTGCGTTTTTGGATGGAGCCGCAAGCATGTTAAACAAGGAGCAATTAGTTCGTGAAGATTTGATCCGCGCGCAAGAAATACTGCATCAGCGCATTGAGCGTACTCGCGATTTCTTTGATGCCGTTGCCAAGCAGTGGGATCACCTCAGTAAAAATGTTTTGGGGCAATTTGATCTTGGAGCTGAACTGTCCGCCCGTATGCCTGCTTGCAAACTTGCTGTAGACCTTGGCTGTGGTTCAGGACAACTTTTAGCTCTTCTGAGTGAAAAAAGTGAACATGTTATAGGAGTGGATAATTCTCCCAAAATGCTGGAAACAGCTCGCACTCGTTTTGCCAAAAATCCACGCATCAGTTTACGCATAGGAGAACTCCCTTATTTGCCACTACGCGACCATGAAGCTGATTTCGCGGTGCTATCTATGGTGTTGCATCACCTTGCCGAGCCACAACAAGCCTTGATCGAGGCTTCACGCATTCTTCATAATTCAGGGCAATTACTTATTGTTGAATTTGACAGCCATAATAATGAAAATATGCGCGTTGAGTATGGAGACCATCGCCTTGGTATTGATCAAACAGAAATGACAGCATGGCTCACTCGTGCAGGATTTATCCTAAGCACAATAGATATTTTCTCCGTCAATATGGGGCTAAGCGTTTGCATTTACGAGTGCACAAAAAATTGAGGCAAACGCTCCCAGAGTACACTGTATTTTTCATCATAGCTAAAATTTATATACCCTTTAACTGACTTTTACCCAAAAAGGAGGTAAGCATGTCTCAAAATGTACGCCCTGTTGAGCCAAACCTTGAATACAAAGTTGCAGATATTTCTTTAGCCGATTGGGGTGAGAAAGAAATGCAACTTTCAGAACGAGAAATGCCGGGGCTCATGGCCTTGATCGAAAAATATGGACAAGACAAACCATTACAAGGCTTGCGGATTACCGGTTCTTTGCACATGACTATTCAAACAGCCATGCTTATCAAATGTCTGTACGAACTTGGCGCAGATATTCGATGGGCAAGTTGCAATATTTTTTCTACCCAAGATCATGCTGCTGCTGCCATTGCACAATCAAAAATGGCCAAAGTTTTTGCATGGAAAGGAGAAAGTCTGGAAGACTACTGGTGGTGTACAGAGCAGGCACTTACTTGGCCGGACGGCACAGGGCCTGACCTTATTGTTGATGATGGTGGAGATGCCACACTACTTGTACACCAAGGCAGCAAAGTAGAGGCTGACCCTTTGCTCTGTGACAAGCAATATGATGTACAAGAATTTCAGATTATTATGGATCGTTTGTCTGCAAGTGTTCAAAATCATCCCAATAAGTGGACTGCCATGGGGCAAAAAATTCGCGGAGTTTCTGAAGAAACAACCACTGGAGTACATAGGCTTTATGATATGCAACGCAAAGGAGAACTGCTGTTTGCTGCATACAATGTCAATGACTCTGTAACAAAATCCAAATTTGATAACCTCTATGGTTGTCGTGAATCTCTTGCCGATGGAATCAAACGCGCTACCGATATTATGGTGGCAGGCAAAGTAGTGGTTGTCATTGGCTATGGCGATGTAGGCAAAGGCTGCGCCCAGTCCATGCGTGGCTTTGGCGCACGCGTACTTGTTACAGAGGTCGATCCTATCTGTGCCTTACAAGCTGCAATGGAAGGCTATGAAGTAACAACCATGGCAAATGCTGCTCCGCAAGGGGATATTTTTGTTACTTGCACTGGTAATTACCACGTCATTACAGGTGCACACATGGAGCAAATGAAAAATGAAGCAATTATCTGCAATATCGGTCATTTTGATTCTGAAATAGAAATGGAATACCTGCCTCAAAGCGGAGCACAAAAAATAGAGATCAAGCCACAAGTTGATAAATGGGTACTAAAATCAGGAAAAAGTATTATTGTCTTGGCTGAAGGTCGCCTTGTCAACTTAGGCTGTGCCACAGGGCATCCTAGCTTTGTCATGTCAAATTCTTTTACAAATCAGGTGCTTGCTCAGCTGGATTTAGCTCAAAATCACTATGAACCAAAAGTGATGATTTTGCCCAAACAGCTGGACGAAGAAGTCGCTCGTTTACACTTAGACCGCCTTGGTGTTTCCTTGGAAACCTTAAGTCAAGAGCAAGCTGATTATATAGGTGTCAAAAGAGAAGGGCCATTCAAACCCGACCACTATCGATACTAAACGCCACAAACCCTGCAGAAACAATTGACCGGAAGCGCGTACAGCTCTTCCGGTCAATTGCATTTACAGCCATACTCTAAGCGAATTAAAGCATACTTGATCTTTGTCTTTACTAACACTATAATGTCTCTAGTATGACATAAATGGTGGTAATTGGTATTATGGTAGCACTTATAGACACAGCAAAAGCACAAAAAAAACTTGCAGAACATGCACGAACACTACGCCTGCAATTGAATTTAACGCAAGAAGGTCTTGCTGCGCGCTCAGGGGTGTCTTTGTCAACGCTACGCAAATTTGAACAAAAAGGTTCTATCTCACTTGAATCTTTTCTTAAAATTCACATGGCACTCGGAACATTAGAAACTTTTTTAAGAATTACTCAAACCAAAGACACAACTTTTTCCTCCATTGACGACGTGCTGAAAGCAAATCATAAGTTCACTCGTAAACGAGGAACGCGCAAATGAAGGCGATACAATCCGTCAAAGAGATTAAAGTAGCTATTGATTTTGGTGATACCCTAAGTTCTGTCGGCCGACTAGCCCTTCATGATTCTCGTATCTATAAAGGAAAATCCTGGATATTTTGCCATTAAGCGTTTTGATCGAAATGGCGACAAGCGTTATCATATGCACAGTGCCTGTGGATTGTTGCATTCGGATTTTCGCACCCCCTCACTTGATTATCAAGAATTACTCACTTTGAGCAATATACTCACCCGTGATATGCGTGAAGTTGAGAAAATGTATCAATTAGCCGTGTTTAATGTTTTGGCACATAACCGTGATGATCATTCAAAGAATTTTAGTTACCTGATGAACTCTACAGGGCAATGGAAACTTGCACCGGCCTATGATCTAACATTTTCTTCTGGTCTAGGTGGAGAGCAAAGTACAATGGTTATGGGAGAAGGTCACAATCCTAACATAGAACACCTACTCCAACTTGCTAAAAAGAGAAAAATCAAAAACAAGCGAGCACTTCAAATTATTGAAGCCACAAAATCCAGTCTTGCCAAATGGCCAATACTTGCAAAGCAGTATGGTGTCTGTGATATGAATATGAAGCTGATTGATAACAAGATAAATACTTAAATTGGTGGGCCATGCAGGATTCGAACCTGCGACCTCATGCTCCGGAGGCATGCACTCTATCCAACTGAGCTAATGGCCCTTATCAAAGAAATATAACGATCTCATGGCCAAACTTTGTATATACGATCAGGATATATACGTTCAGGCTTTATCACCCATAACTTTAGCTTTGGTCTTCTTAAAAAACTCTTTGGCTTTTTGCATGGGTTTTTCCTCTTCCAAAGCACGAAACTCATGTAAAAGTTCCTCTTGGCGTTTGGAAAGACGAGTTGGAGTCACGACCCGTATTTCAACCAGCAAATCGCCTTTTAATGAAGAACCGGGATGTGGCAGCCCCATGCCTCGCAAACGAAAAACTTCACCGGCTTGCGTTCCTTTGGGAATATCCAAAGTCACGGGATCATCTAAAGTAGGTACTTTTATTTTTTCACCCAGAGTTGCCTGTATGAAGCTAATCTCCTGCCGAAGTATAATATCCTGCCCTTGCCGGGCAAAAACTTTATCTTTTTCAACTGAAACAACAACATAGAGATCGCCGGACGGTCCGCCCTTAAGCCCTGATTCACCCTCGCCACGCAACCTCAGCCGTGAACCATGATCAATTCCTGCTGGAATACGCACAGAAAGCGATTTATTTTCACGCACAAGGCCACGACCAGAACAAACAGGGCAAGGATCAACAATAATTTTACCCTGCCCACGGCAGACAGGACAGGTTACGGAAATACGAAAAAAACCTTGAGCTTGCTGTACATGCCCTGAACCACCACATTGTTTGCATCTTTCAGGGCTGGTTCCTTTTTTCGCTCCTGTACCTTGACACTCAGCACAGGAGACATCTTTGGGGATTTGTAATTTTACTTCGGTTCCTTTTGCTGCATCACGAAAGGAGACCGTAAGATTATAACGCAAATCAGCTCCGGCACGAGCCTGAGAAGCACTGCGTCCTCTGCCACCTCCTCCACCAAAGCCGAAAATATCACCAAAAATATCACTGAATGCACCAAAAATATCCTCATTAGAGGAAAAGCCTGAATAACCTGCTCCATCCATACCGGCATGACCAAAATTGTCATAACGCTGGCGTTTAGCAGGATCACGCAATACATCATAAGCCTCAGAAGCTTCCTTAAACAGAGCCTCAGCCTCAGGATTATCAGGATTACGATCAGGGTGATATTGGAAGGCAAGCTTGCGATATGCTCGCTTTATTTCATCCTCGCCTGCGCCACGGGCAACGCCCAGTACTTCATAAAAATCCCTTTTGGACATGGATCAATCTTCATCCCCGAATGCGTTTGACTGGAAAGCGTCGCCCACAGAAAGATTACTATCAGGAAGTACTTTAGCAGCAGCTATTTCTCGCAAAGCAGTTACAATTTCCTTGTTTTTACTTTCCACAAGCGGTGGATAGCCTTCACGGTATTGTTTCACTCGCTTAATAACCATCTGTACAATCATAAAACGGTTACCGACTTTTTGCAGACAATCTTCGACGGTAATTCTCGCCATGATATCTCCTTACATTGAAAACTCAAGCTGAAAGGGTTTTGCCAGACATAAGCCTATGCCAGACATAAGCCTGTATAAGATATTCTTTGTGCGTATTAACACTTTAGTGCTTGTTTCTTTTTGTGTTTGAACAACATACTACGCTCAAAGCAAGCCGATATATTTATCTCTGCAAACCTTGCAAGTCAAGCCTTATTCTTTTAAAAAAATCTGCATTCAAAAATAAAGGCACTGTATGACCAAGAAAAAATTTTCATTTGCTCAAAAAAAATGCGTCTGCGCCACCGGAGCTTTAATGCAACAAACGGATATGGTACATCCGCAAGCGCGCATAGGCATTGCTGTTTCAGGGGGCATGGATTCGCTTGTTTTGGCTCAAGTTTTAAGCATACGTCGTGCTATCATGCCCTTTCCTGTCGAGCTCATGGTGCTGCACCTTAATCCGGGCTTTATCAAAGACAGTCATTTACCACTACGTCCATGGTGCGCTCAGCAGGGTCTTGCCTCGCATATTGAACTTACAAATTTTGGAACCATGGCGCATTCTGAAAAAAACAAAAAATCTCCCTGCTTTCTTTGCTCATGGAATCGTAGAAAACGGCTCTTTGAACTCTGCGAGCAATATAAACTGACTCACCTTGCCTTAGGACATCATACAGAAGACCTTGCTGAAACTTTTTTTATGAATATATTACACAATGGCAGAGTAGCAGGTTTAGCAGCGAAAGAGGACTTTTTTAAGGGGCGACTTAAAATAATTCGCCCGCTCCTTTTACTGGAAAAAAAGTTTATCCGCACTGCTGCAAAACAGTGGAACTTACCAGTTTGGAAAAATTCCTGCCCCTCGGATGGGCTTACTCAAAGAGCTTCTGTCCATAAACTTATTGAAGAACTCTCGACCCAAGGTCAGGATACAAAAAACAAAATCTTTGGAGCTCTTAAACGCTATCAGCTTGACTTGGACCTTAAGAAACCCTAGCCTACGCTACGCATTTGGGCTAAAAATTTTGTTTTCATCTTGCCTTGTTGTTGAGCAGTATTATAGGCTGTATATGAATATGTTATCCAAAAAATATCAGGTTGTTATTTTCAAAGACCAGCAAGGAATTTGCCGTAAATTTCAAATCCGAGGATGGATTTTTGCCGGCATACTCATGTTTTCTCTCGCCCTGCTTGCTGGCAATGTTCTGCTGTGGGACTACTACAAAAGTCACTCTCAACTTGAACGCGGATTGACTGCCTCTCAAAAAACCGTTCAGGAACAAAAAACACAGCTCATGTCTCTTTCTCAAAAAATATCCACGCTCAAGGAAAACCTTACTCGTATACGCGACTTTGACTCGAAATTGCGAGTAATGATCAACATTGATCAAAATCCACAAGCAGACTCCTTGGCGGAAGACAATGTTCTAGGCAGTGAGTTTTCACATGAGTACCTTCCTTTATACAGGCAAGAACTCCTTGCACGAAAAATGCACGAATTTCTCAAACAACTGAATATGGAAGCAAAACTCGAAGAAATAAATCAGCAAAAACTTTTCCAATGTTTACAAGACAAACCAGAAATGATCAGTGCCACTCCGTCTGTCTGGCCGACTGTCGGATGGGTAACTTCGCCCTTTGGCTGGCGTACTTCCAAATTTACGGGGAAACGTGAATTTCATAAAGGACTTGATATTTCTGCCCCTCCGGGTACTCCTGTATACGCTCCGGCAAAAGGAAAAGTAATTTTTGCAGGGCGCGATGGTTCGCTTGGACTTTCCATTAAAATTGCACACAATTCAAATTTACTCACTCGCTATGCTCATTTACAATCAATGAATGTACGATACGGACAAAAAGTGGAGCGAGGCAAAATAATAGGCTACGTTGGCAATACCGGACGCTCTACCGGCCCGCATTTGCATTATGAAATTCGGCTCGCTGGTGTTCCTGTGGATCCAATGCACTATATCCTCAACTAAACACAGAAATACCGTAGCTCATACAATTCTTAAGCACACATATACTTTGCATAAAAAATACAAGCGTAACTCTCAGGCAGCAAAGCCTTTTGGCTATACATAAACAAAAAATTGGGGCACTGTTTGGTGTATACTTAGCAAGGCACTATGGATATATTCAATTTTGATCCCAACGCTCTTATGAGTTTTTACCTCACACTCTTTCGGGTGAGCATTGTGCTTTTTCTTTTGCCTTTTTTTGGTGGGGAGACCACTCCTGTTCCGGTCAAGGCAGCTTTAGTTCTCGTACTCACCCTTGCGCTTTGGCCTCAGGTTTCTTTTCCGGGCACGCTTATGCCTGCAAGTCCGTGGCTCATCGTAATCATGATCGCCGGCGAGGCACTGCTTGGACTTATTATGGGACTTATTATTCGTTTTCTCTTTGCAGCAGTACAAACAGGAGGCCAAATCATTGGTTTTCAAATGGGCTTTGCAATGGTTAATGTGGTTGATCCAATGACTGGAACAAGCCAAGCTGCCACGGCTCATTTTCTCTATATGGTGACAATGCTTGTCTTTCTTTCACTCAACGGTCCTCTGTATTTTTTACAAGGATTGGGGAAAAGTTTTGAGTTAGTACCACCGGGCGGTTTGCTGCTCACTCCTGCTTTAGCGCATCATATTTTTGAATTTTCAAGCCTCATGTTTGTGCTTGGTATTAAAATTGCGGCTCCGGTTATGGCAGCTCTTTTCCTTGTGGACCTTGCCCTTGCCCTTATAGGAAAAGCCGCGCCACAAATACATGTCATGGTTCTTGGCTTTCCCATTAAAATAGCTGTAGGATTTTTCTTTCTCGCCATTCTTTTTGAGCTCATCAGTACATACACAGGCAATCAAGTGCGCCATCTCAATGAATATTATATTAACCTGCTGCATATTGCCGGCGGAAATTAGGATGCAATGTGTTTGGACAATCTGACCCAAGCAGAACTGAAAAAGCAACTCAAAGGCATCTGCAAAAATCCAGAAAAAAGGGCAATGTACCGCTTAGCTCAGAACTAAGCAAAGTAATGTCCCTGCTCATTGGAATCATTGCCCTGCGCCTGCTTATTTGGCTTTACGATGCAAAACTCCGCACTACTTTTTCCTGGTTTCTCAGCGATGCTATCAGCATTGAGCTCACAAAAGAGGAAACCTACAAACTGTTTCTTATGAGCATCCGCATTATGGCTGAAATGGTGCTGCCTTTTATGATCATAATCATGGGTATTGCTTTTATCGCGGTGCGTCTTCAAGTTGGAAAACTTTGGACAATGGAACCACTTAAACCTAAATTTTCAAAAATTTTTAAGGTATTAAGCGGTATAAAAAAAATAATGTTTAGTAGTGATGCTCTGGTGCGCTTTCTCAAGAGCATGGGGCAAGCCACTGCAGTTGCCATTGCCCCCTATATTGTTATTAGGCAGGAATACGCCAAGCTCTCCACTCTCTTTGATATGACTCCTGAGGCTATCGTCATTTATATTTTACAAGTCGGTTATAAAATGACCTGCTATGCACTTATTCCAATGATGATTATTGCCATTATTGATCTTTTTTATACTAGGTGGAACTACCATGAGCAGCTTAAAATGACCAAAGACGAAGTAAAAGATGAGCGAAAACAACAAGACGGTGATCCTAAAATAAAAGCTGCACGGCAAAGAAAAATGCTGGAATTTATGGCTCAGCGCATGATGGAAAATGTACCCAAAGCAGATGTGGTCGTTACCAACCCGACACATCTAGCCATAGCTATTTCCTATGATATTTCCGAAGCACCAGCACCAATGGTACAAGCCAAAGGTGCAGGGGCTGTTGCCGAAAAAATAAAAGAAATTGCTCGTGAACATGAAATTCCTATCCGGGAAGATAAACCTCTGGCACAGGCTTTGTATAAGCAAGTAGAAATTGGGGAAACCATCCCGGAAGAACTTTATCAAGCAGTGGCTGCTATTTTAGCAAAACTGGACAAATTCAAGCGATAATAGACACTTCCGGAAAGGTTACGCAAAGAATAGACCTTTATTACCGGCAAGACCGGAGGTGTCAAAAAGATGGCAAACATACCCAGCGCAGCCGATGTCATAAATATAGACTATCAAAAATTTGCCAAGCAGGGTGATATACTGCTTGCTGCAGGGGTAGTGCTCATTCTTTTTGTTATGCTGGTACCACTGCCTACGCTGTTTCTTGACTTTATGCTCACGGTCTCTATCTCACTTGGTTTGGTTATTCTTATTACCTCCATGTTTATGAAGTCCCCTTTAGAATTTTCTATTTTTCCCTCACTTTTATTGGTCACTACCATGCTTCGTTTAGCCTTAAACGTGGCCACAACCCGTGTCATTTTACTGCATGGAGATGAGGGCTCTTCAGCTGCTGGTTCAGTGATTCAAAGTTTTGGTGAATTTGTAGTCGGTGGTAATTATGTTATCGGCCTTGTTATCTTTTTGATACTTTTTATTTTGAATAAAACCGTTATTGTCAATGGTACAACACGCATTGCCGAAGTTGCAGCACGCTTTACCTTAGATGCTATGCCCGGCAAACAAATGGCGATTGAAGCTGACCTTAATGCAGGGCTCATTGATGAAGACCAAGCCCGCAAACAACGGGAACTCATTCGACGTGAAGCAGATTTTTACGGAGCCATGGATGGTGCTGGTAAATTTGTTTCAGGGGATGTTAATGCAGGACTTATGATAACTTGTGTTAATATTATAGGTGGTTTCCTGATAGGTGTTGTGCAAAAAGATATGAACTGGATGGACGCAGCCCATAATTATACGCTGCTCACCATTGGTGATGGATTGGTTGCAACCATTCCTTCTTTGATTATCTCCACTTCAGCAGGTATTATTGTTTCCAGAGCCGCTGCTGAGGCCAAAATGGGCGAAGAATTTCTTGGCCAGCTCACGTATCATCACCGCGCCTTAAAGCTCGTTTCTGCTATTTTATGTATATTTGGCATTGTACCCGGTATGCCCACTGTACCTTTCCTGATGTTAGCTGCCATTGTTTTTGGTATTTCAAACATCAGTGCTAAACAACAAAATGCAATTGAAAATGTTGCTGAACCGGAACAAAAAACTCAAGCTGCTTTAGATACTCCTGAGGAAGTGCAGTCTCTTTTGCCTTTGGATGCTTTGGAACTGGAAGTTGGCTATGGACTTATTCCTTTGGTGGATGAAGAAAAAACCGGAAATTTGCTTTCACGCATTCGCTCTATACGGCGTCAATTTGCTTTGGATATGGGCGTTATTGTTCCTTCATTACATTTGCGCGATAATCTGCAACTCAAACCAGGGGAATATCGTGTGCTCATCAAGGGCAATGCCATGGCCACCGGAGAAATCCTTATTGATCATTTCTTAGCCATGAACCCTGGAGATGCAAAAAATGAAATTCAGGGAGTGGAGACCGTGGAACCAGCCTTTAATCTTCCTGCGATTTGGATTCCTGAAGCGCAAAAAGAAGAAGCCATGCTGGCAGGCTATACTGTGGTTGATCCTTCCACTGTTATTGCCACGCACCTTACAGAAGTCTTTCGGCGAAATCTTTCCGAGTTTTTGGGACGGCAAGAAGTACAAGATTTACTGGATACCTTGGCCAAACGCGCTCCAAAAGCAGTGGAAAATTTGGTGCCAAATATCTTGCAACTTGGTGTTATACAAAAAGTGCTTCAAAACCTTATTAGTGAAGGAGTCTCCATCCGTGATATGCTCTCTATTGTGGAAACCTTGGCAGACTATGGATCAGCTATTCACGATCCAAGTCAATTAACAGAATATGTTCGTGCCAGAATGAGCAGAACCATTATCAGACCTTATTTAGATTCTGAGGGAACTCTGCCTATCATTACCCTTTCACCTCAAATAGATGAAATACTCACAGCAGGTATCAGAAGTACAGAACAAGGTGGCTATCTGGCCTTAGACCCTAATCAAGCACAGGGAATAATCAAAGCCATAAATTCCTGTACAGAACAGGCTGTGACCACGGACGGGCAACCGGTATTGCTTACCACGCCACAAATTCGTCCCCATTTAGCGCAACTTATGATTCGTTTTTTACCTAATCTTCCGGTCATCTCTCAAGCAGAAATTCCGGCAGATGTGAATATTCAATCCCTTGCGACTGTGAACCTCTAAATATAAAGAATCTCCAGGATAAACACGAGTAAATATATGCAAGTCAAAACGTATTGTGATAAAACTTCTGCCCACTGTCTTACACGGATAAAGGCTGAACTCGGTCCGGACGCAATTATTCTGTCAAATAAAACCATTAACAAAAATGGAACGCGCATGATTGAGGTCATGGCTGCGATTGAAGATGAAGCAAAACCGCAAAACGCCCAGAGCCCAAAAACAAGTAAAGACGATTTTTTGACAGGTGCTCTTGACTCAGTCAGCCCCCTTACCCATGAATGGGAAGAAATAAAAGGATGTCTTCTGCAGTTTATGCGCTCCCAGCGTACTCCTGAAAAACTTGCCCCTCCCCAGCGAGTCGCCATGGAATATCTAGAACGCGAAGGCGTGGATGAAAAAGTTTTAACGCGCATTTATGCTGAATTATGCGAAGATTCCAAACGCTCTATCTTACCGATTCTAGAAGGTTTGGCAAAAGCCAAACCACTTGAAAAAAAAGCATGGCAAAATAAACTCCATGCTTTTGCCGGCCCTGGTGGCGTGGGCAAAACCTCGGTCATGATCCGCTGGGCTTTACGCGAAAAAAAAGAAAATCCGAATATCCGCATTGCACTAGCCTGCGCGGACAGTGGACGTGGACAAGGTCGGCTCATTCTACGGCACTACGCAGACATAGCTTCCCTTGCATTTCGAGAAGTTGTAAGCAAAGAAGACTTTGTCAGACTGGTGGCTGAAAGTCGTGATTTTGATCTTGTGCTCATAGATTTACCAAGTTTGCACAAGGATGAAAATCTTACGCAATACCTTACAAAAATGGGAATGGCACAAAGCTCGGAGCTCTCCATACACCTTGTTTTAGCCCCTCATTTCCATACTCGCCAGTACGATAATTTTATGAACAAATATATGCATAATAAAATTGCTTCCATTCTCTGGACGAAACTTGATGAAGCCTGTACCTTTGGCTCATTGCTCAATGTAGCTTGCTCCACCGGACTCCCTTTTTCAGCCCTTTCTTATGGTTCAGGTTTGAAAAACAGCATGGATCCGGCAAACAATCAAATGGTTTGGAGATTGTTGTTCAAACATCAACTTCCCGGTGAATACGCAAGGCAAGGAGCGCAGCAACAGTGAATACATTACCTCTAGTCTTCTCAGTTACCAGCGGTAAAGGTGGCGTTGGTAAAACCAATATTTCAGTAAACTTGGCCTATACCTTGGCGCAAGCAGGACGCCGTGTTCTTCTGCTTGACGCAGATCTGGGACTAGCTAATGTGGATGTTTTGCTCGGCCTTGCTCCAAAGCTCAATATATTTCATCTTTTTCATGAAGGCATGAGTCTTGATAAAATTTTATGTGAAACGCCCTACGGTTTTCGCATACTGCCGGCCTCCTCTGGTGTTTCGGACATGGTCAATCTTGATACAGGGCAAAAACTTGATTTGCTTGAAGCAATGGATTTTTTAGAAGATGCCCTTGATTTTTTGATTGTGGATACCGGAGCCGGTATCAATGATAATGTACTGTATTTTAACCTTGCAGTGCAGGAACGACTTTTAGTGCTTACACCTGAGCCAACCTCTTTAACCGACGCTTATGCCTTGATCAAAGTACTCAAAATGCAACATGGCATTGAACGCTTCAGAGTGCTGATCAATATGGCATCTAGCGAAAAAGCAGCAAAAGAGATTTACCTCAAACTGCATAATGCTTGTGATTATTTTCTTTCCGGAATTTCTTTAGACCTTGTGGGCTTTATTCCACAGGATAAAGTAGTTCGCAAAGCTGTGGTCAATCAAGAGCCTTTTTGTAAAATGGCTCCTGAATCCAAAGCTGCAAAAGCCCTCGTGCTTGCAGCGCAAACTATTGAAAACTGGAAAACGGCTTCTTATGTCGATGGTAACATCAAATTTTTCTGGAAAAAGCTCCTGTTCCAAGAACAGTCCGTGGCTTGATCTGGAGCATGGCACAACAGCTTGGAACGACTTTTCTTCACGGGACAAAGAAGAAATCGTTCGTTATTTTGCGCCAAAAATTCGCATTCTTGCTCTACGCATGAAGGGTAAACTCCCAAATTGCGTAGAACTTGGCGAACTTATGAGTGCAGGAAGCCTTGGTTTGCTTGATGCTTTGGGTAAATTCCGCCCTGCGCTTAAAATCAAATTTGATACCTATGCAGAAAACCGCATTAAAGGAGCCATGCTTGATGAATTACGCCGTATGGACTGGTTCTCTCGTGGTCTTCGCAAAAAAATTAAGCATATTGAAGAAGCCATACGAGATATTGAAAATCAAACGGGCCATTCCGCAACACCTGAACAAGTAGAACAGCATACCGGAATGGATTCCAAAGAAGTACATTTCGGTATGGAAGCTCTGCAAAATCAACTGTGCATCAGTTTAGATTCCTTCAAAGAAAGTTTTACCGGACACCGCGAAGGTATTGAAGAAAATGAGCCCTACCAATCCACTGCCTTTCAAGAATTAGTGAACAAAATTGCTGAACTTATTGAAAATTTAACAGAACGAGAAAAATTGGTTATCTCGCTCTATTATGGCGAAGAGCTCAATATGAAAGAAACAGCTGAAGTCATGGACATCACCGAGGGTAGAGTGTCCCAGCTTCACGCTCAAGCTCTTGGAAAACTGAGAAGAGAATATTTGCTCAAGTATGAGGACACACAATGAGCTTGCCTGTACCATCAGGTGCTTATTTTTACTAAACCACTTTTTTGGAACTCTTTTCTGGGGATAAAAAATTGATACTATTCATGGTACCGGATGAAGAGGACGAAACTCTGGAAGTCCCTGAAACTTCTTCCATAGAAGAAACTCCTTCTTCAGAAGAAGCATCCAAGCATATCGAAGATGCAGAGCCTCGTGAGTTTGCTGAGCAAGATGCAAGCTCAGGAGAATATACTACCGATACTGCGGACAGCCCTGATGCAAGTATGCAAGAGCCAGATGGTAGACCCAAGGCCATACTGGATATCAGTAGCGAAGAGGAAGAAGAACCAAAAAAAGTTGAACTTGATTTAGAAGACGCGCCCTTTCTTTCCGATGTAGAGGAAGAAGAACCAAGCGAAGCAATTGCTTTTGATGAAGAGCCTTCTTCCCCTGAGCAAGGTACTGAAGAAGGCCAATCGAAAAAAAAGCTATTTATTATCGGGGGAATAGCAAGTGTGATTCTTGCGATAATTCTTGCGCTTGTTTTAGGAGGTAATGATAAGCCACAAGAGCAAGCTCCACCTCCACAGCCAGCACCGGTAGAAGAAATACAAGAAGAGCAGGCAACCCCAGCACCTGAGCCGGAACCTGCGCCCGTGGTAGAACCTGAAGAAATACAAGTCCGATTTGATCCCTTTTTCGTAGAATACACGAGCAAAAAGGACGAGCTGCGCTTTCTTGAAATCACCCCGGTATTTTGCACCACAAGGTCTGTATTGGCTGACAATCTAAGGCGTGAAAAGCCCACAGTTCGATACGCTCTCTATTATTTTCTCCAAAGTAAAGATGTTGACTTTTTGGCAGATCAGGCAAATGTAGAAACATTAAAACAGGAACTGCTTGCCGTGACCAATCAATATATGGCTCTCGGAACATTTGAGACTTTGTTATTTGAGCATTATTTAGTGAAGTAGGAGGCTTTTATGCCCACCTTACCGGTAGATTACCCGGTTCTTGTTTCGCAGCTTCCGTTTGTTAGCAAGCTGGCGACGGCGGAACAGACTCGGCCGGAGGTAAGGCAAGAAGTCTTTGGCCCACTCATAACACAAGAATTGCAAAAACAAGCAAAAGAAGAAGTTCCGGTCATCAGTAGCAGTGAAAAAAATTTAGCTGTTGACAGGGACGGTAAAGGGAATTCTCAAACTCCTCAATCCCAGCAGCAAGACCAACATGCTGCCCAAGACCCACAAAAAGAGGAGATGGATTCTCATCCGGGCAATGATTCGCCCTGGGCTGGCAATCTTATTAACAAAAGAATTTAAAAACTAGGATATTTCTATGCAATTTTCCACGCTACTGCTCGCTTTTTTTTCCATTACAGAACTCCTGCTTCTTGGCATCATCATTGTATTTTTTGTACGGCTCAAAAAATCAGAAGCCTTGCTCAATAAACTCAGTCAAGGTCAAGCTGAATTTGTCAATAAACTTCATTTTAATGCCCAGCTTGAACAGGAAATGATCAATTCCTTTTCCAAACGGCAAGAGGAACTTTCTGCCTTGGATGAAGCCTTAGACACGCGCGCTAAAGAACTTTCCAAGCTACTCACTGCTGCAGAGAAAATATTGCACTCCCCTGCCATTAAAAGACAAACCGTTATCGAAGGCCATCGAAAAGGACGCTCCCCTCTCGTACTAGCTAAAGCCACTGGTCTCACGCTTGAAGAAGTAGAAATTATTATTGATCAGGAATCGTAAAACGTGCGTGTGGATAGGCATACATCACAGCAAAACAAGCGTGATAGCTCTTTGCATCTTGGCCGTGAGCAGCGAACACAAAAATTCCAAAGCATATACCGTGTAGGGCAACGCATTTCAGGCACTTATCTTCAAAAAGATCCCTCAGGGCTTGCGTGGATTTCCTTTAATGGCCTTGCTCTACTTACGCGCTTAAATGCTATACCTTTGCCGGGAACTAAGCTCTATTTTATTATCACGGAACTCAGCCCAAATATCGTACTCAAAGAGGACTCGCAGAGCGAAACACCGAATGCAAAGCACAAGCTCCTGCATGATCTGGCTACTTTTGAACTGACACAAAATCTTTTTGAAAACATAACACGCTCCCAAATACTGCAAGCAAAATCACTGCGGCACAAATCAAGGCCAAGCCTTTTGCAAAGGCAAACAACTTTTCTTGATTCTCTTAATACAGAACAAATGCAACTTTGGAAAAAAATATATACTTTACAGCAGGCTATAAATACACAGATAACAAGTACTGGCTTTGTTCGTTTTTTTTATCTTCCGTGGCTTGCTCCAGCCCTCAAACTTAATCTCATAACACGCCGGCAAAGCAAAAATACCGGCATAGTCTATCAGGAATGTGCTCTTGATTTTGAATCACCGCATTTCGGTTCAGGGCAAGTCCGCATCCTTGCACGCCCAGAGCAAAGCAGCCTCCGCGTTTTCATGGAATCAGCCGGTAACTTTCCTTTGCTCCTAAAGCAGCTCAAAGCTCTTATGCCACAAATAGCACCCACCGTAAGCATACTGGAACCACGCTGTTTGCAACATATCACACGCCATACTGCTTTTGCACAATTACGCAGCCCAAACCCACAACAATTTCTCGGCCTTTAATAAAAATCTCTGCACAAGAGGACAAACGCATATTAACTTTCCTATCATTTATATCTCCCCTTCTGTTCATTTAATTGCCTCCCTTGTTATACAGTTACCCCCTCTTGTCATGTAGCTCTCCTCCAGTCATTCTGCGCGTAAGTAGCAAAATCCAGTTTTTGCCTTTTCTTCTTTCCTTTTGGGCTTCGGCACGCTCAGCCAACGAGCTTTGAATTTTAGGGCCGGTTGAGCCTGTCGAAACCAGCTAGCCTGTCGAAAACAACGAGCTTTACCCCTGATTATGAATTTTTGGTACGCGCTTTTTTCATAATTTGAAGAGCCGTATAAATTTGCGTCGCTCGTTTTGCCCCGATACCTGAAATAGCCTGGATATCCGACTTTTTTGCAAGCAGCATAGCATCTAAAGAAGCAAAGCAATCCCAAAGTAATTTTGCGGTTTTTGTTCCCACATTTGGCAAAGCCAGAACTTCGCTCATAAGCACTCTTTTTTTGCGTGCTTTGCGCTGGCGTCCTAAGCTGAAATCATGAGCTGCATCACGCATACGCTGTAAATAAAGCATCTCAGGACTGCCGGCTTTGAGTGGCAAAGGATTTTTACGCCCGGTCTTAAATATATGGTCTTCAAGTTCCCCTGCTCTCCGGCTTGCTCCTTTGCCAATCGCAACGAGTGGTACAGGCGGTGCTTTTTCTCCAAGGTTTGCAAATGCGCGTTGTACAGCAGAAAGTTGGCCTTTACCGCCGTCTATCAGGAATAAATCAGGCCATGGAGGGCCAGACTCGGCGCGTAATACAGCCCAAGCTGCGAGGGCTCCGTAGTCATCACAGCTTCCTTCCAAGGCTGGTAGAGAATAAACTTTAGAATCCGCTGCTATTCTTTCGCCATGCTCAAAAACAACGACCCCAGCGCGAACATCGCTACCAGCAAGATGCGAAATATCAACGCATTCCACACGGTTTATATTATCAGAAAAACCAAGCCTTTTGGCTAAAAGTTTGGCTAAATCAAACTGCCCGGCATGTCTTCCAGCGTGCATGGCAACTTTGCGTGCTAGCTCAATAAGCTGTTTATGCTCTTTGTTTGTAGCAGGAGTAATGCTGACAGCTCCTTGTCTTCGCTCGCTCAAAATTTCTTCTATTGCACTGTGCGCTAAGGCATATTGGGTCACAATGCGCGGTGGAATGAACCGGTGTACTGCATAAAACTGGGGCAGGAAACTTTCTAAGGCTTCAATGCCTTCCTCAAGACTTAAGCCCGGCCAAAAATAATCTTTTTCATCAATAAGCCGGCCTTGACGAATAAAAAGCTGCCCAAGTCCTAAGCCTCCACTGCTTTCAGCCACAGCAAGGATGTCCATATCTTGGAAAGAGCGTAAAACCACAGCCTGTCTTTCAAGGGTTCGGCGTACTGCGTGAATTTGATCACGGCATCGTGCTGCAGCTTCAAATTCAAGAGCCTCAGCATGACTATACATTTTTTTTTCAATATTTTTCAGCAGTTCTCCTGTTTTACCAGCAAGGAAAAGTTCTACTCTCTTGACTATTTGAGCGTATTCTTCAGCTTTTACTTCTTTTACGCAAGGAGCTAAACACTGCCCTATATCATAATTAAGACAAGGGCGAACTCGGTTACGGAACATAGCATCAGAACATTTACGCAAGGGGAAAGCCCTGCCAAGGAGCTTCAAAGTTTTTTTAGCAGCCATGGCCGAAACAAAAGGACCGAAATACAGAGCCCCATCACGCATCACTTTGCGCGTCATACGCAGGCGTGGAAACTCAGTCTTGCGGTCGAGCTTAAAAAGCACATACTGCTTATCATCTCGCAAGGCTATATTATAGCGTGGACGGTGTTTTGTTATCAGGCTCGCTTCAAGAAGCAGTGCTTCTTTTTCCGTGCTGGTGAGTAAAATATCAATATGGCAGATACGCTCGACCAAAGCGCGAGTTTTAACACTCAGGCCTGAGGGCGAAGTAAAGTATGAAGCGAGCCTTTTGCGTAGGCTTTTGGCCTTGCCTACATATATAATATGCCCTGCCTTATCTTTCATAAGATAAACACCGGAGCTGTTTGGAAATTCAGCAGGGATAAAAATATACTTTTTTGTATTTGTCATGAAGAACCACCCCTTAGCACACAATGTAGCACCGCGTATACTGGAATTGTATAATACGATATATCCGAATTCTATTTTACTATAAATCAAAAAACGAAGAACTGGATTCTGCGACTTCGCGCAGAATGACAAGAAAGGAGCGCAGTGTTCAGCTTATTTTATCATACCGGGTTTAGGTCTCACAGTTTGGCTTTACTGGATTCTGCGACTTCGCGCAGAATGACAAGAAAGGGGAGTAATCTTTGATTTTCCTTTTTCATTATATAAGCAGAATGACAAGAGGGGGACGTTGAACAACAGGAGGGGCAAGGCTCGTTGGCTGAGCCTGCCGAAGCCAGAGATAGCAAAGAGAAAGAACTGGATTCTGCGACTTACGCGCAGAATGACAAGAACGGGGAGTAATCTTTGTTTTTCCTTTTTATCATACAAGTAGAAGGACAAGAAAGTGGGAGGCTCTGGCACAGCAGGCCAGTGGTTCCTCCTCAGTCATTCTGCGCGTAAGTCGCAGAATCCAGTTTTTCTATGTCATTCGTTATTTTGCTAGCTATCTTAGTACGTTACAGCGTATAACCGTGTTTAGTTCAATATCATTAAGCTATCAGAAAATTCATTTGGCAAAAATATAATTTTTTGTACTATGTACGGTTTTTTATTGCTTTCCGAGCTATTTTCTTCAATTTTTTTTAAAACTCTATGGCATTTCATTTTCCCCAGAAAAAATAAATACGCGAATAACATATTGAAATACCAAGATAAAATTAAAAACAAGCACTCAGAAGTAAAAAATTTTGAACGGTAAAAAAATTTTTACTTTTCCAAAAAAATATCTTGCCAAAAGAATTGAAAGTGGCTATACCCCCGTTTCAGGAATGATGTTGTTAGGTTGATTTCTTAAACTTATGTTTAACTTCTTGCAAAAGAAGAAGAGGAAAAAAGAAATGAAAAAAATTCTAGTTCTAGGAACCTTGCTTGCTATGGTTCTCGGCATGACAGTTTCTGCTTCTGCCGCTGACTTGCAGGCTTCCGGTTCTCTCCAATTTGTTTTGGGCTGGGTCAATGACGCAGATTTTGACAAAACTGATGCTGAAGATGACATGATTTTACAATCCCGTCTTCGCACTTCCTTTAGCTACATTGCTAGTGAAAACTTAAAAGCTGTTTTGCAGCTCGAAGCTGGTACCGATATGTTTGGTGCTACTGGCTTGAACCAATTCAAGGCTGACAGCACTGATTCTCTTGAAGTTAAGTCCTTGTACTTGAACTTTGTATGGCCTAACACTGACATCGGCTTCTTTGTTGGTCTTATGCCTATCGCCCTTCCTGGTGGCCCTGGTGGCAACCCGGTTCTGGATGATGACATGGCTGGTGCTGCTGTAACCACTCCTTTGACTGAAAACGTCAGCGTTTTGGCTGGTTTTTCTCGCCTGTACGCTAGTGCTGATAAGTATTGGGACGTTGATGGTGAGGATAAGATCACTAGCGAAAATTTAGATGCTTGGTTTATAGCTCTTCCAATATCCGCGGATGGTGTAAGTGCAACTCCATATTATCTGCATGCTTATACTGGTAGCAATTTTTTTGATAGCTTCACAGTGGAAAATTTTGCAGCAACCTTCCCTGGTCTTTTAACCCAAACAGATTACGCTGCTGCAAACCTTGCTTCAACAACTGCTACATTTAACTATGCTGGAAGCACTTATGACATCAGCTTGCTTGATCCTGTCAACATTGCTGGTTCATTTGTTTATGGTGACCTAGATGTTGATGTCAAAAATGACAGTGCAACCTCTAAAGCTGCAAGCCGTTCCGGTTGGTTTGCTGATGCACAGCTAAAATACACTGCTAACGACTTTGTTACCCCTAGCCTGTACTTCTCCTATTCCACTGGTGAAAATGATGATGACGCTGACGGTTCCGAGCGTTTGCCCCAGATTTCCTCTGGCCTTGCTGGCATGAGCTCCTTCTTCTTGGGTGGCGACGCTTATGATGGTGCTTATGTTGATGCTGACGTCATGGGCTTCTGGTCTGTTGGTCTTGTTTTAGAAGACATCTCTTTTGTTGAAGGTCTGACCCACAAGATTAATTTGTTGTACTTTGCGGGTACCAACGATAAGAGTATTGCCGGAGACAACAACGCTGCTTATGGTAAAGCTCTAACCAAAGAAGACAGCCTCTGGGAACTCGACCTGAATTCCACATATCAAGTTTATGATGAGCTGACCGCTGTTGTAAACTTGGGCTACATGAAAGCTGATTATGATGACGAAGTTTGGACTTCCAGTGAAAAAGAAACCAATGCTTCCAAAGTCGTCTTTGGCTTGCAGTATTCCTTCTAAGAGGGTTTAGTCCTTTTATAAGTAACAACGCATTCCGAGCTGGGCTCTTTTTGAGCCCAGCTTTTTTTATGGGATTTTTTGAAGCTCGACTTTTATCCATGCTCAGGCTATATTTTGCCCATCATGATAAAAAAATATCCTCAGGAAATTACTTGGTCTGATTTACGCCTTTGGTTGGAGGAACGTGCTAACCCACAATCCTCCGTGGACTCAAAAGTAGCTGAAATTTTAGCACAGGTAAAACTGCATGGCGATGAAGCCTTAAGCAAATATACGGCTCAATTTGATTGCCCTGATTTTACTTGTGATATGCTGAACGTGAGCCACAAGGCCATAGCAGAGGCGAAACATGAAATTCCAAGCACGGATTTGGATATACTGAAGGAATCCATTGCAAATGTCCGCGCTTTTCATGAAAAACAAAAAGAAAATTCATGGTTTAGCACTTCTGCGGACGGTACAGTGCTCGGACAGATGGTCACGCCTGTAGCGCGAGTAGGGCTTTATGTTCCGGGGGGGCAGGGCGGTACAACTCCGCTTATATCAAGCCTTATTATGAACGCTGTGCCGGCTCAGGTGGCTGGTGTTCCTGAGATTATTGTTAGCTCCCCTCCACGCAAGGACGGCACTCTAAATCCCTATTTATTGGCTACGGCGGAGCTGCTCAATATTACAACAATCTTTGCAAGTGGCTCTGCTTGGGCAATTGCAGCCTTGGCCTATGGCACGGAGCGCATTCCGGCTTGTCATTTAATTGCCGGCCCTGGAAATATATTTGTGGCCACGGCCAAAGCACAGCTTATTGGTCAAGTGGGCATTGATATGATTGCCGGCCCAAGTGAAATCGCTATTTTGGCAGATGCATCTGCACATCCAGCGTGGCTGGCTGCGGATATGCTTTCTCAAGCTGAGCATGATCCCTTGGCCGCGGCTCTGCTTATTACCACAGATGCGCTCATCGCGAAGCAAGTAGCCAAAGAGCTTGAAAGACAAACCGCGAGTCTACCCCGAAGTGATATTGCCAAAGCTTCACTTCAAAACTGGGGGGCAATTTTACTTGTGAAGGATATGCAGGCTGGAATTGAGCTTATCAATAAATTTGCGCCTGAACATTTGGAACTTGCTGTGGCCGAACCTTGGACACTTTTGGGACAAATACGCCATGCCGGCGCAATATTCATGGGAGACTCTTCTCCTGAACCTGTTGGAGATTATTTTGCAGGGCCAAATCATGTGCTACCAACACTACGGACAGCGCGCTTTTCTTCGGCACTGTCTGTCAATAACTTCTGCAAACGCTCCAGCATTATTGCAACTTCAGGTGAGTACCTTGCCAAGCATGGCGCAAAAATCGCAAGAATGGCTCGTTTAGAAGGGCTAGAAGCACATGCTAGATCCGTGGAAATCCGTAGTGCAAAGGAATAAGAAATGAAACCCGTGATTGAAACGCATATTGCTGAATATAAGCTCCTGCACCGCGGAAAAGTCCGCGATATTTATGAAATAACAGAAGATCAACTGCTGCTGGTCACAACAGATCGTATTTCTGCCTATGATGTTATCCTGCCCACGCCAATTCCGGACAAAGGAAAAATACTTAATCAAATTACTTTGTTCTGGATGGAAAAGTTTGCTGATATTATTGGAAATCATATTATCGCAAGCCATGTGGATGATTTTCCTGCTCCCTTACACAAATACCGCGAAGAACTTTCAGGGCGCAGTGTTTTGGTACGCAGGGCTCAGCCTTTACCCATTGAATGTATTGTGCGTGGCTATATCACAGGCTCAGGCTGGAAAGATTACCAGCAAACAGGGCAAGTGTGTGGGCATAGCTTGCCAGAAAATTTGCAAGAATCCGATAAATTAGAAACTCCGCTTTTTACTCCGTCTACCAAAGCTGATCTTGGCGAGCATGATGAAAATATTACGGTCAAAGAGGCCATACAGCTTGCCGGAAAAGATATTGCTGAGCAAGCCACACAGGCCGCTCTAGCTATTTATTCCAAAGGTCGGGATTTTGCGCTGAGTAAAGGCATTATTATTGCGGATACAAAATTTGAATTTGGAATAGTAGATGGTAAGCTCTTGCTCATTGATGAAGTGCTGACGCCGGATTCTTCACGTTTTTGGCCGGAAAAAGGGTATAGAGCAGGGCAGGGGCAACCAAGTTTTGATAAGCAGTATGTGCGCGACTGGCTCACGAAAATAGGCTTTAATAAAAAACCGCCGGCACCGATACTGCCTAAGGATATTTGCGAGAAAACTCGCGAAAAATACCTTGAAGCATTTACACGCCTTACAGGACTAGCTCTACAAGACTAACAGTACTGTATCTTTTAGAGCTGGCCAGCTGTTTTTTATCCCTCTTGTTTGCGCTTGAACCAAGCAAGGTATTCTTGGTTTCCTTTTGGGCCTTTTATTTTTGAAGGGACAAGGCCTATGTTTTGCAGGTTCAGCTCGGTTTCACAAAATGTTATTATTTTGTGTACGGCTTTTTGCTGAAGTGTTTTATCTCGTACTACGCCTTTTATATTATCCTGAGGATCAAGCTCAAACTGCGGTTTTATGAGCACAATGAATTGTCCGTTTTTTTGCATAAATTGCACGCAGGGTGGCAAAATTTTTGTGAGTGAAATAAAGGAAACATCAGCTACTACTACATCGACAAGTTCAGGAATAAGCGTTGGCTGTGCATGGCGCAGATTAATGCCTTCTAAATTGACTACTTGTGCGTTATTTCGCATTTTTTCATGCAGCTGCGCTCGCCCGACATCAACGGCATACACTTTGGCTGCTCCAAATTGCAGCAAGCAGTCTGTAAATCCGCCAGTGCTTGCCCCTGCATCAAGACAAATCGTACCTGCTATGTTTATGTCAAACTCTTCAATGGCTGTTAAGAGTTTATAGCCCCCTCGGCTAACAAAGCGTTCTTCCTGCTTGAGCATCAATTGTGTGTCTTCAGGAAATTGACTGCCCGGTTTTTCTATGGGGATTTTTTGTTCGTGATCTAAACGCCAGACTTGTCCGGCCATGATCAAACGCTTGGCGCGTTCTCTGCTTTCAGCAAGCCCTTGGCTATACAAGAGTTGATCCGCCCTGAGTTTGGGCATGGCCGAGCGTTATTGTGCCTTGAGCCCAAGGCGTTTTACAACATTGCTTGCAGCAGCCAATGTATATTCCTCAGGGCTTAGGTCTGTTTTACATTGTGGGTCTATAATCAATTCAGGGCTATTGGATAATTCTTGCTTAGGGCTCACTTCAAAGTCTTTGGGAAAAGCATTGGCAAAATACATGTTTTGAAAATCTAAAAATTTGAGCTGATGGGCAGTTGCATCCAGTACTGCTCGTTCATCAGAGCAAAGAAGACCAAGTTCCCTAGCGCGGATAGCTCCGGCAAGACATTCTCCGCCTTGAGTACAGGCGATATGCCCAAAACGATTGGCCCAGATCATGCTTTCCATTATTTCTTGTTCAGTAACTTGCAATACTTGAAAGGCATCTTTTCCGCCAATATCTTCAAATTGCTCGGCAAAATAGCGAACGCGAGGGAAAGAAACAGGATTACCAATCATGGCTGCTTGAGCAACTGAGGCCTGAACCTTTACCGGAGAATACCCTCTTTTGGCAGGATCGCTTACTGCATAATATTGATAAACCGGATCAGCATGACTTGACTGTACACCAAAAATACGCGGTAATTGTTCAATGATACCAAGCTGATATAATTTAAGAAAACCAGCCATAATTGCCGTGATATTGCCAGCATTACCAATAGGTACAAAAATGCAGATATTGGCAAGATTCCAATCATACCACTGTGCGATTTCAAAAGCATAGGACTCTTGCCCTAAAATACGCCACGCATTTTTAGAATTGAGCAAAGCCACGCGGTAATTATCTGCCAAATGCTCAACAACTTTCATACAATCGTCAAACACTCCTGGAACTTCTAAAACCACAGCTCCTGAACCAAGAGGCTGCGCCAGTTGCTGAGGTGTTACTTTGCCATGAGGCAAAATAACCACACTTTTAAGGGGTTTTCCTACATATGAAGCATAGAGCGCAGCTGCTGCCGAGGTATCTCCTGTGGAAGCGCAAACCGTTAGCACTTCGTCCCAAGCGTGGCGACGAGTGAGGGCTTTAAGATAACTGAAAGCACAGGCCATTCCGCGATCCTTAAAAGAGGCAGAAGGGTTTTGCCCATCATTTTTGTAGGCTGTTACGCATCCAGTTAGTGCGTTTAAGTGCGGAGAAGAATGTATTATTGGCGTATTGCCTTCACCAAGGTATACAATATCTTCTTCGTCTAGCACAGGAGCTATGAGTTCATAAAAACGAAAAATCCCACGCAAGGCCGTGTTTTTAGAAGCAGCGCGAGCATCAAAAATACTTTGCCATTCTTTGCCGGAAGTTTGTTTTAATTGATCAAAGGATAAATTTTCCAAAATAAAAACATCACGGCACAAAGGGCAAGTGTAATGTAATTCATTGATATCATAAGTAGCACCGCAGCCAAGGCAACGGTATTGCATTTGCGCTCTGTAGCTTGGGAAAAGTGTGGCAGACATTGTATTCTCTATTTTTTGGGCACCTTAAAATTGACAGTAGGCCTTTGTTTTACTTTCAACTGTTTGTTTTGCGTAAATCAACGACACGCTGGGCTTTCCCTTCTCCTTTGGGAATGGAATTGGATTGTACCAATTCTACACGCGGAGTGATAAGGATTTCATTGCACAGATTGCTAGCTATTTTTTTCTGTAAACTTTGTAGAACGCGCATATCTTCTACAAAAAAATCTTCTTTTATCTCAACTTTCACCCGAAATTGATCCATATAACCATCATTAAATAATTCTATACAATAATTTTGCCCAACTTCAGGCAAGCTCATGAGTACTTGCTCTACTTGCATGGGGTAAATATTGACTCCTTTTATAATGAGCATGTCATCGGTTCGGCCTGCAATACGATCTAAACGGCGCATGGTTCGGCCACAAGCACATTCTCCGGGTATAAAACGAGTGAGATCACGAGTACGGTAGCGAATAAGAGGCATACCAAAGCGGGTCAAAGTGCTCATAACCAGTTCGCCGGTTTCTCCATCCGGAAGGGGCTCTCCAGTTTCCGGGTCAACAATTTCTGCAATATAGGCATCTTCCCAAAGATGCATTCCGCATTGATGCTCACATTCAAAGGCAACACCAGGGCCGTTCATTTCTGAGAGTCCATAAGAATTGTAGGCTTTAATACCAAGTAATTCTTCAATGCGTGTGCGACAATGTTCGGTATGTGGTTCAGCACCGATAAGTGCTATACGCAAAGGCAAAGATTCAGGGGCAATGCCTTGATTTTTAAGAAATTCTGCAAAGTAAAGAGCGTAGGAAGGAATAATATGCACCACGGTAACGCCAAAGTCTTGTATGAGTTTTATTTGACGTTTGGAATTACCAGCTCCGGCCGGTATGGTTAAGCAGCCAAGCTGTTCAGAACCATAGTGAATGCCGAGACCACCGGTAAAAAGTCCATAGCCGGACATATTTTGTAGTACATCCTCTTTGCGTACACCACAGCAGTACATGGAACGCGCCATGAGCGAGGCCCAAGCTGCTATATCTTCCTTGGTATAAAAAATGGCCGTGGGGGTTCCTGTGGTTCCAGAAGAAGCATGTAAGCGAACAAATTCATGTTTTGGAAGACTGAGGAAACCATAAGGATAATGGTCGCGTAAATCCTGCTTGTTTGTAAAAGGTAAACGGCGGAGATCATCCAAACTTTGTATATTTTTTGCTGAAATATTTTTTTCAGCAAATATTTTTTTATAAAAAGGAGCTGCCGAGGCTTGGGCAACAATTGCTTCGAGACGCTTTGTTTGAAGAAGGGCAAGCTCTTGGCGAGGCAGCGTTTCTACAGGATTAAAATACATAAGGACTCCATATAATAATGAGGTGCATCAAGACGTTTCAGGCATGGCCGGGTTGTTATCATCCGCAAAGGGAGCTTGCGAAGTATCGAGATTTTCAAAGCGCGTTTGAAACTTAACAAAGTATAAAGACAGCTCGCCTATCGGGCCATTACGCTGTTTTCCTATGATAACTTCAGCAAGATTGTTGTGCTTGCTTTTATCTTTTTCATAGGCATCCGCTCGATACAGAAAACATATAATATCTGCATCTTGTTCAATGGCTCCTGATTCTCGTAAGTCCTGTAGTTGTGGCCTTTTGCTGTCGCGGTCTTCAACCTTGCGGTTAAGCTGTGATAGAGCAATGACTGGAATATTTAATTCTTTGGCCAAGGCTTTAAGAGAGCGTGATATTTCTGAAATTTCCTGCTCGCGAGAATTAGTTCTGCCCTTAATACGCATCAGCTGCAAATAATCAACAACAACAAGACCCAAATTATTTTGGCTTTTCAGTCTACGGCAACGAGCGCGCAGTTCTAAAGGAGTGATTGAAGGTGTATCATCAATAAAAAGTGGGGCATCGGCCAACATATTTGCGGCATCTTGCAACTGTTTCCAGTCCTGATCAGTTAAAAATCCGGTGCGTAGATTGCCAAGGTCAACCCTGCCTTGGATTGCTAAAAGACGAGTCATCAGCTGCTCTTTACTCATTTCTAAAGAAAATACAGCAGTGGCAACATTTGAATGCACTGCAGCGCGCAGGGCAAGGTTTAAGGCAAAGGCAGTCTTCCCCATGGCCGGCCGACCTGCTAAGATAATAAGGTCTGAATTTTGTAGCCCTGCGGTCATTTTATCAAATTTATCATAGCCCGTGGCAATACCCGTTACTGAGGATTTATTTTGATGCCTTAGCGATATTTCATCAAATACATTTTTGGTAAGAATTTTTGAATCTACCAAGGAAGAGTTTTGCTTATTACCAGCAATATCAAATATTTGTTTCTCTGCTTCATCGAGTAAAATATCTACATCTTGAAAATCATAGCAATCAGCAATGATTGTGGAAGCCGTGTTAATAAGTCTTCTGAGTACGGCTTTTTCGCGTACTATTTGGGCATGAAATACGGCGTTAGAGGAGGAAAGCACTGAATCTGCAAGTTCACTTAAATAAACAAGGCCACCCACATCATCCAGTTTTCCTTGAGCAGTCAGGGCGTCCCCTACCGTAATAATGTCAATAGGCTGATTTTTTTCGTAAAGATCAAGAAAAGTTTTGAATATAAGGGCATTTCCCGGAGCATGAAAGTCGTCCGGAGTAATAATATCAACAAGGGAGTGAAAAATATCCGAAGACAAAAAGCCCCCCCCTAGAACTGCCTGTTCGGCCTCTAGGTTCTGGGGGGGGAGTTTACGGACAAGATCAGCGACAGCATTAACTGCTCGCCTGTCTTCATCGCTTTTATGCGTTGTCTTCCAATTCTGGGTCTGTTGCATCCTGAACTTCTGGTTGTTCCGAAGTGTCGTCCTCGTTCTTTATTTCCTCAAATTCAGGCAAGCCGTGGCGCAAGACGCTTAACTTTAAGGTCGCACGCACATCAGCATGGAGCTTGATGTCTATCTCGTACTCGCCTAAGGAGCGAACCGGTTCTCCCAGCATAATCTTTCTTTTGTCTATTTCAAAGCCTTTTTCATTCAAGGCATCGGCTATCATCTGGGTAGTAACAGAGCCATAGAGTTTATCGCCTTCACCAACACGAACAGTTATTTCCACCGGAGAAGCAGCGATTTTTTCAGCCAGATCAGTAGCTGAGGTACGAAGAACAGCTGCCTTATCTTCCAAGCGTTTCCGTTCCAATTCAAAATGCTTGAGATTGCCAGCAGAGGAAAGCATGGCCAGCCCCTGTGGTAAAAGATAATTCCGGGCAAAGCCGTCTTTAACAGTAACAATATCGCCGACACGCCCTAAGGAATCGACATCAGCACGAAGAATGATTTGCATAGTCGGCCTCCTTAAACAGATTTCTTTTTCACGTCCGTGGAATGGACGGTGGTATAGAACAGGAGAGCCATTTGCCGAGAGCGCTTGATTTCAGTGGTCAAACGACGTTGGTGTTTGGCACAGGTGCCGGTAATTCTACGAGCAATAATTTTACCGCGCTCGGTCACAAAATCACGCAAAATATCTGGACGCTTGTAATCCAGCGGTAGTTCTTTATCAGCACAAAAGCGACAATATTTTTTACGGGGAGCAAATTTTTTGCGGAATGCCATGTTAAGCCTCCTTTCCGTCGAGTTTGACGGTCAGGAATTTGAAAATGCCGTCGGTGATACGGACAATGCGCTCCAGCTCGGCGACCAATGCGCCTGGGCCTTCATAGGTGAGCAGGGTATAATAGCCACGGGTTTGTTTTTCAACAGGATAAGCTAGGGTTTTCATACCCCATTTCTTTTCATCCTGTTCAATGAGGGTGCCGTTTTCACGCTCAATAACTGAGGCGAGGTTGGCAAAGATTTCGTTGCGTTTTTCCTCTTCAAGTTCAGGGGAAAGTAGCAACATGGTCTCATAGCGTTGCATGGAATCTCCTTGCGGTCTTAATGGCCCTTTTCACAATGAAAAGAGCAAGGTAGAGCCAAACTGTATAGAACTATATTTGTTCTTTTGTCAACAAAAAATGCAAGAAGAAATACTGAGTAGAGGGCTTTTATAACGATTTACAGCAGCCCCATTTTCTTAAGGTGTACTTCAATGGCATTGAGTGCAGCCGGAGTAATGCCTGAAATTCTTCCGGCCTGCCCTAAACTTATGGGCTGAATGGAATTTAATTTTTCAACTGCCTCATGGGTAAGTCCAGCAACTTGTGTATAATCTAAAGTATCAGGTAAGGCTAACTCTTCACGGGAACTGGTTATTTGCACGAGTTCTGTTTGACGTTTCAAATAGCCTTCATAGCGCAATTGTGTTTCCGCCTCGACTAAAACCGTTTCATCCATATTTTTGAGCTCGGGACAAAAAACAACAAGAGAGTGAATGGTGAGGTCAGGCTGGCGAAGGATAGTGGCGAGATCCACGGATTTTCCAGGCACTGCAGCACCAATGGCACGCAGTTTATCCGCAGTTGCTGCGTTCGGGCAAATGCGTGTCTCACGCAAGGTAGCCAGCAATGCTTTGAGCTGTTTTTGCTTTTGCTGGAACAGGGCTAGATGTGCATCATCGACCAGACCGTACTCTTTACCAAGAGCGGTCAGGCGCAAATCAGCATTACCCTCTCGTAACAGCAGGCGATGCTCAGCACGCGAGGTAAACATACGATAAGGTTCTGAAGTACCTTTTGTGACAAGATCGTCCACTAAAACAGCAATATAAGCTTGGTCACGTCGCAAGAGAAAAGGCGGAAGTCCTTTTTGGTGCGCAGCGATGTTCATAGCAGCCCAAAGCCCTTGAGCTGCTGCTTCCTCATATCCTGAAGTGCCGTTGATTTGTCCAGCAAGATAAAGGCCGGACACGGTCTTGCATTCTAAAGTGGGCTTTAGCTGCGTTGGTGGGCAAAAATCATATTCTATACCATATCCGGGGCGAACGATTTGAGCATTTTCTAAACCCGGGATATTTTTTATCATTTCTTTTTGAATATCCAAGGGCAATGAAGTTGGGATGCCGTTGGGGTATACTTCAGGCGAATTAATACCCTCTGGTTCTACAAACACTTGATGCCTGTCTTTTTCTGGAAATCTGGCGACTTTATCTTCAATGGATGGACAATAGCGCGCTCCGGTGCCGGTAATAATACCTGTGAACATAGGCGAGCGGTCAAAGCCGGAACGAATGGCTGCATGAGCCTTGGGTGTCGTCCAAGTCAGGTGGCAGGGAACTTGTGGCATACAGATTTTGCTGCTGCGAAAAGAAAAAGGAGGGGGTGGATCATCTCCGTGCTGTACTTCCATAGCGGAAAAATCAATGGAATCACGGCGCAGACGCGGTACTGTACCGGTTTTGAGCCTGCCAAGTTCTAAGCCAGCTTTGCGTAAAGAAGCGGAAAGTTCTTTGGCTGCTGGGTCTCCTAAACGTCCTCCTGAATGATGTTCAAGGCCAATATGAATCAGTCCTTGTAAAAAAGTCCCTGTAGTCAGCAAAACGGCTTTGGCCAAAATACGTTCTTTAATACGAGTGATAATTCCTGAAATTTTATTTTTTTCTACAAGTATTTCAGAGGCCATGCCTTCGCAAACCCAAAGATTTTCTTGTGCAAAAATATCGCGCTGCACGACTTGCATATACGTCGTGCGGTCAATTTGAGCTCGTGTTGCGCGAACAGCAGGGCCTTTTCTTGTATTCAAAGTACGGAATTGGATGCCAGAGCGATCAGCCCAAAGCCCCATCATACCCCCTAGGGCATCAATTTCACGCACCATATGCCCTTTGGCGAGGCCACCAATAGCTGGGTTACAGGAAAGATGCCCAATGCGATCGATATTGATCGTTAAAAGCAAGGTTTTGAGCTTCAGCCGTGCTGCAGTCATGGCTGCTTCGCAGCCGGCATGACCAGCACCCACGACAATAAGGTCAAAACATTTAGGGGGAGATGTTTTTATCTTATTGTTTATGCCAGAAAGCATGTCTTGATCCTAAGCGTGCATGAGTGCCGAAGCCATGACTTTGGCATCATTGATGGTTCGGGTAATGGAACTTTGTTCATTGGGCTGATGAGCCGTATGTTCAAGGCATGACCATACCACAGCAGGAAGTCCTTTTTTACGCAGTAGTGCAGCCACGGTACCTCCTCCAATGCCAACCGGGCGAGGAGTGTTTTGGTAAACTGCATGTACGGCTTGCATCATGGCTGTGACAATAGGTGCGTCTAAAGGGGTGGCCGGAGCAGCTTGTTCAAACTGTATCGGTTCAATGGATATATGTACATCCCATTTTTTTTCAATTTCAAGGCTCATGCTTGCCATTTGTTCAAGCACTTCATGTAAATTATATTCAGGGAGTACGCGACAGTCGAGATAAAAAATATCTTTGCCCGGAATGGTGTTTACATTTTCTACATTGGCTTCCTTTTTTGTAGCCTCAAAAGTGGAATAAGGTGGAGTAAAGAGCTGATTTTCACGATTGTAGATTTCATACAGTTTTCTTAATTTGAGTATAAAATCTGCTGCTGCGGTGAGAGAATTATTTCCTTGCTGCGGAGTGGAAGCATGGCATTGTTGTCCTAAAACCGTTATTTTTAACCAGCACATGGATTTTTCTGCTATTTCTATTTCATCTCCGGTAGGAGAACCATAATCAGGTACTAAGACTAAATCTTGCTCTGCAAATAAATCAAAATGATTTTCTGTAATATATTCAAGTCCAAAATGTGAGCCTGTTTCTTCATCTGCTACCAATAAGAGACCGAGATTCACAGTAGGGGGCAGAGCGTTTTCGAGCAAGGCTTTGGCAACAAGTAGAGAACTAAGCAAACCTTGATGATTGTCTTCAACTCCGCGTCCTGTGAGCGTATCTCCTGTGACCTGCAGGGTGTAGGGATCACTTGTCCAGAGCGAAAGATCGCCGGGAGGCACTACATCAATATGAGAGATAATCCAAAATGTCCGCTGTGTGTCTTTGCCCGGAAGAAGAGCCACGAGATTTGGGCGGTAGCCACAGGGAGCCTCAGTATCTGGTGCGCGGAATTCACGAATATCCTGAAAGCCAAGCTCTTCAAGATGCTTTTTTAGCCAGCTTGCTTTTTCCTTTTCTCCTTGTCCATTATTTTGGGGAGAAAGAGCCGGAATAGAAACAAGGGCACGCTGTACGTCAATCAGATAATCGCGAGAGGAATCAATATTTTTGAAAATAGCTTGCAGCATGGCCTCTACCCCGTACATGTTCTCCGAACGAAAAAAAAACGGGCGAGAAAATTCCCGCCCGCATAATTTAGCATAACATATGCAATCTAGCGGCCACGAGCAGCACGTTTGGATGCTTTGAGAGGGTTGACCTTGACCTTACCGTCGCTGGCTTTTTCTGCTCGAACATGGGTAGCAAAATTGCAAACACCCTTTGCCCATTTGCGTTCAGGTTGCGCGTAGCTAGGGCAGTAAGATGCACCTTCAAAAGCAATAGCACGTTCACAGCCTTCACATTTTTCAACAACGGGCTGCATAAGGTTTCCTTTGAACTCAATGCCTCCTTCAACAGAGACAGCACCCTCGAAATAATTTCCGGCACGTTTATTTTTTGCGTTGGCCACGTTGTGCTCCTTATTTATAATAAAAAATTATGCAGTGTATTTCTCTTTTTGAAAAGAAAGAGAGGCGACTACATAATGAACTGTGAACGCTCTTGTCAAGGGCATGAGCTGTTTTTTTTGGGGCAAAACAAAACAAGACTTGAGATGAAAATTATGAGAAAGAACATCAATAAACAGTACAAAAGCGAGTCAGCTCTCTAAAATTTGCGCTATATCTTCTGGCTAACGTATTGTTTGTTCTTAGTATTGAACGATATGAGGAGTGAGGGAAAAAATGTATACATTATCAAGTTGTTTGAAAAAATATACCAAAGATCAAGATAAAGCTGTTTCACCTGAGGAAACAGTTGCCAGAGTGACTCAAATTCTTTCCGGTTCTTGCGGTGTTTTAGCTGAAACCGAGCGTATAGATACTGGCCGATTAGGTATCCCTGTTTTTGTTTCTCTCTGCGGCAGCAGAGCCTCGCAGCTCATGCCTTCTCGTAAGCAAATGGGTAAAGGAGCAAGCCCAGCTCAAGCCGAGGCTTCTGCCTTAATGGAATTGGTTGAACGCTACAGTTGGTTTTCTTTTTGGGAGGACAGTTCACATTTTGAAGAATTGACATGGAGCGAAGCACTGGAAAAATGGCCGGATCAAGTCATGGATATTCAGTGTATTGCACACTCGGTAAACGAAACAATTGATGCTGAAACAGCCGTAGCTATTATGGATTTAAGGCCGTGGAAATTTTGTTTGGCACTAAATGTTCAAAGTGGAAAAATGGAATATGTTCCGCTTGATTGGTTTCGGGTATTAAACGAATTTAACGGTGCTTCTGCCGGCAATACTTTGGAAGAATCTTTGTTACAAGGAGCCTGTGAATTGGTGGAGCGACATGTATGCGCTGTGTTTGCCCAAAAGCAATTTGAACTGCCCACCATAGACCAAAAATCTTCAGACGATCCTGTTTTGCGCGCATTATTGTCTTGTTTTGAGAAAATCGGAGTCCGTATTGTTCTTAAGGATTTGAGCATGGGAATGCCTGTGCCCACCGTGGCTGCTTTGGCTTGGGATCCAGAAACTTTCCCGGGCATGAGTGAAATTGTTTTTACTGCGGGTACATCATCGTCTCCGGTTAAGGCTGCTATCAGGGCGGTAACAGAGGTTGCTCAGCTTGCCGGAGATTTTCATACAGGGCGAGTGTATGAGGCTTCCGGCCTACCAAAATATAATTCTTTAGAACAAATAGAGGGCTTGTTGCGTGGTTCAGTTGTTGCCATGGATTCTTTGCCAAATGTGGAAACAGAAGACATACTTGAGGAAATAATGGCTCTTACTCACGGATTACAGCAACATGGTTTTTCTTTGTATACCGTGAGTACGGCTCATGCTGAACTGAAAATTCCTGCAAATTATTCTTTTGTGCCTGGTTTTGCCTTTAGGGAGCGCGCAAAACATTGTAGCATGGGGCTTTTTGTTGGCCGAATGTTGGCTGAAGAAGCACCGACTGTTATGGCTAGGCTCGGGCTTGCAAGTTTAGAGGATATTTATCCAAAAGCATATTTTATTCCTTTTTTCAAAGGACTTTTAGCCTTGCGCGAAGAAGAATTTGAACAAGCCTTGACTTTTTTTGAGCAAGCTACTGCCCTGCAACCGGCAGCAGAAGAACGGGCTTTGGCAGCATTTTATCACGGCCATGTTTTGTCTTTACTTGGTCGCTGGGAAGAAATGCTTTTTCCCCTGACGCTCTGTGTTTCTTTGGACTCTGGCCTTAAAGAAGCCCATAATTTATTGGGCGTGGCGCGGTTTAAGTGTGCTGAATATGAAAAAGCCCTTGCACATTTTCAAGCAGCACTGGATATTGACACCGGACAAGCGCAAGTTTTGGCTAACCTTGGAGCATGTCATAAGATGTTAGGGCATAAAAAACAGGCAATAGATTATTTGCAAAGTGCCCTAGACATGGATCCTTCTCTTACCGGAGCAAAAGCACATTTAGATGATATAATGACGGAAAATTCTGTATAACAAGCAGACAAAAAACAATAAACTCAATGCCTATCGTATTGTTTTGAGTGTTTTTTGTGGACAAGAATAGCCCTTGTCTTTAGCTTATACCAAAAGCGAAAATGTGAAAAAATGAACAAATGTGCTTTGAAAGTAAGAGAGATATTGACAAGAAACGCAAGGAGTTTTACAACTTCTTTGCGTTTTTTAGATAGTCGAAAAGGTGACGTGTAATGTCACCCCTTCGGATATGGTTCCCGTTTCATCGGGGCATCTTATGATGCTTTGTATCAACCGTACTTAAGGAGAAAACAATGGCTGTTGTCGAATTTGCTGGTCAATCTTTTGAAGTGGATGAAGATGGTTTCTTGCAGAGCTTTGATTCTTGGACCCCTGAGTGGGAAGAGTATGTCAAAGAACAGGAAGGTATTGCGGACATTACCCCTGACCATCGCAAAGTTGTTGAATTTTTGCAGGACTACTACAAAAAGAATGGTATTGCCCCTATGGTTCGCATTCTTTCTAAAGTCACTGGCTTTAAGTTAAAACAGATTTATGAACTGTTTCCTTCTGGCCCGGGCAAAGGCGCCTGTAAAATGGCTGGACTGCCCAAGCCTACCGGCTGTGTGTAGTTTTTTTGCTTGATTTGGAATTTAAGGCGATCACTTTTGTGTTCGCCTTTTTTTATGGCTAGCGTATCCCTTTTCAAGGAAAGAGTTGATATATTTAGCGTGCCTTACATACATTGTTGCCCCCTAACTTATTTCAAGTCAGGTGTCCGCCCCTTTCTTTATTATATCTAGCTTCGGCAGGCTCAGCTAGCGAGTTTTGCATTTTAGAGTTGGTTGAGCCTTTTACATTTTAGGGTTGGTTGAGCCTTTTACATTTTAGCGTTGGTTGAGCCTGTCGAAACCAAGGAGTTTTCCCTCTCTGTCATCCTGCATCCCTCCCCTGTCATTGCAGTGCGTCATCGCAAAAATCCGTGCTTTGCACAGCGTGGTAGTCTCTCCCCCCTGTCATCCTGCGCGTAAGTCGCAGGATCCAGTTCTTCCTTCTCCCATGCAAGATAGCTATCGTATTCAAGTCATCAAAAAATCATAACAATCCAATCTTTCAATAAACCCACATACATTACACAGGTATGATAACCTCGCATTACAAGATCATCATGCACCCACATGACAGCTTCATAAAGATACTCTGCTATTGGAAGGTTTGAAAACAGGAGATAAAAGAAATAGGGAATGCCAATAGCTAAAATCAGCAAGCGAAAAACATAAAAAGTTACCCAGCCTGCGCCGAGCATACGCTCAATATTTGTTAACTGTCTGTTCATTTTGCCCAGTATCCATTTTGTAAACACAGGGCGGATAATAAGAGACCAAAAAGCAATTACCGCATGGATAGCTGTCCAAACCAGAGTGCTGAAAAGCATCAGCGTTACCGTCAGCCCTTCCGTAAAAGGAGCATCCCTTGCTTGCCGTGCCATCTGCAATACATCGATTGTTTGAAAATCTTTTATATTATGTGATCCATACGCATTCAATCCTTGTATTGCCACGATCAGCAGTATGGCTGTTCCAATTAAAAGTACTACAGCAAACATAAAATCAAGAAATATCATCGCAACTACGTTGATTTGACTCTCCATTTTTACTGTTATACGGGTCAACCATCTGCTGCATTCAAAAGAAACCCAGTCAAGTAAACTATTTGCTAGGGGTAAAATAATGAAAAACAAAAAAAGTGAGATAAAGAGAATTATATCACGACTATAAATATCACCAGCAAAAATAAAAATCAAAAAGACAAAATAACCAATAGTCAGAACAGCAAAAGCACGAGCAAAAGCACGAGCATCAGCACGAGCACCAGCAACAGCACCAGCAACAGCAACAGCAACAGCACCAGCACCAACAACAGCACGAGCAACAGCACGAGCAACAGCACCAGCACCAGCACCAGCAACAGCAACAGCACCAGCAACAGCAACAGCAACAGCACGAGCAACAGCACCAGCAACAGCACCAGCACCAGCACCAGCAACAGCACCAGCACCAGCAACAGCAACAGCACCAGCAACAGCAACAGCAACAGCACCAGCACCAGCACCAGCAATAGCAATAGCAATAGCAATAGCAATAGCAATAGCAATAGCAATAGAGCCCACAATAGGGATTGTAATATAAGAAAAAACAAAAGAAAGGGAACAAAAAGAAAACATAACAATAAAAATATCTATACCATATTTTCCGAACGAAGTATAGTCTTTATGTACTATAGTAAAATGTTTTTTAATCATATTTTTATAAAAAACACAAAAGATCATAACTATAATAGAGAATACAAAGACTCTAGCAAAACGTATCCATATATCTTGTTCTTGAGGCATAATATCTATGGTACCAAGTGTAACATTCCCAGAAACAACATAACAGAGCATGAAAAAGATAAGTGGATAAAAAAGAGCTAAGAGTAAAATTTTTCCATATGATTTTCGAGACAATGGTTTTCCAAAAAAATCAAAAGCACTCTTTAGTATGTTTTGAATAAAGCCATGGTATGAGTCAAGTGGTTGCCCAGTTTTAAGTAAATCAATAAAGCCTTGGCAGGTTTTATCATCTTTAAATATCTGGTAATAAGAAAAAGTAAAAACAGCACCAAGAACGGCTGTAATAAAACCTAGCCAAGCAACTACATCACTACTGCTTGAAAAAGACATTTCTACTCCATTGCAGCAAGATACATTGTAGCTCAAACAAGAATACACTGCATACTATACGACACTACTCCCCATACTATGCTACACGCCTATACGCTATGCTATATTCTTAAAAAAGTCAGCCCGGCAAAACCCAGAAAGCAGGGCAAACGCATATAAATTTTAAGCTCAATACTTCCTGCCCATTTTATTGTTTCCCCCCTCCTGTCATCCTGCGCGTAAGTCGCAGGATCCAGTTCTTCATTCTTATCTTCTTCTTTTTCTTGTCTTCTTTTTTCTTCTTTGCTCTTCTCGTACAGAGGCAAGTCCCTATAATCTGGCTCTGCTGGATTCTGCGACTTCGCGCAGAATGACGGAGGGGCAAAGCTCGTTGGTTTCGACAGGCTCAACCAACCCTACAATGCAAAAGGCTCAACTAACTCTGAAATGCAAAACTCGCTAGCTGAGCTTGCCGAAGTTAGAGGGAATAAAGAAAAAGGCACTGGATTCTGCGACTTACGCGCAGAATGACAGGAGGGGAGCGCAGAATGACAAAGGGGGAAGTTCTGCCACACGGTGTACAGCACGAGCTTTTGCGACTGCGCGCTTCAATGACGGCAAGGGGGCAATACTGATGTTGGGTTTTATAGATTCACACGCAGAATGACGCAGGGGGGGAGCGCAGGATGACAGAAGGGGGGAAGAGATGGGGGGGAAAGTACTAGGATGGATTGATAGGCTCGGCAAGCATTTCTATTGCTTTTTTAATATCTTGTTTTCGTGTGCGTTTGTCGCCAGTACAAAGCAAGAGCTGTGAATTTACTTTCGTGGCTTGCCTAAAGGCACCAGCCCTGCTTGAAATCCTTTTTTTAGTTGCATAAGGATATGTTCATAGCCTTCAGGCCGATGGGGGATAGTGCACTGTGTACAATTCTTAAAGCCATTGCCCAAAATCGTGTATTCTCCACCGCAATCTGCAAAAAAATACAAAGGGCAATAGCAGAAGAGACAGTTAAACTGCGCTGGATCAATGCCTTGATGGCAAGGAAAATGGGCGCAGGCTCTGTTTGTAAAAAATCTTTGACTTGCTTTCATAATGTCCTTCCTGTCCTCTTAAGAACCACCCCGTCAGGCTTGGCCTGCCTTTTGCCGAAACATATGTGCAAAATTTTTATCATACAGCAAAGACCGAGCTTGCCCTGTGTTTTCATCAGGTAATACAAGAAAAACAGTTTGCCTAACAAAGCCTTTTTCATGCACAGTTTGAGCAAGATTTTCCAAAGAACATTCAACTATTTCTTGATCAGCCCAGCCCACGCGATAGCCAATGCCAATCAAAGTATCCGGCTTCATGCCTCCGGCAAGCAATTCTTTTTGGAGCATTTTTGCATGTCCGGCAGAAAGGTATACTGCCATGGACGCACCGTGGCTCGCCAATTTTCGCAAACTCTCCGCCTTTGGAACCGGAGTTCTGCCATCCACACGGGTAATAATCAGGGTTTGGGTCTGGGCTGGGACAGTAAACGAGCGGTTGCAACTGGCTGCCATGGCAAAAGAGGCTGTTATCCCGGGGATAGTCATATAGGGAATATTTTCTTTATCCAAGAGAGTCATTTGCTCGCGTATAGTGCCATATAAAGAAGGGTCGCCTGTATGCACCCGTGCTACGTTCTTGCCCTGAGCTATTGTCCTGCAAATCAAGGCATGGGTTTCTTCAAGGTGCAAAGGCGCAGAATCCACAAGCTCTGCATCCTTTGCAGCAAAGGCAATAATTTCAGCAGGCACCAAAGAACCGGCAAAAAGAACTAGTCCGGCCTGCTCAATGCACTTTTTGGCTTTAATGGTCAAAAGTTCAGGATCGCCAGGCCCGGCTCCAACAAAAAAAACACACGGCAGCGTGTTCATGGCTTTTCTGCCCAAAGAATAAAGACTGGATTTTGGGCTTTGAACCGCAGATCATCTCCAAGCTTATTTGAAGTTGAAGCCTGCACTTGAGTTATACCTAAGACCCAGTTTTTATTTTCAAAATAACTTTTCACCCGAAGTAGCGTCTCCAATAGAATACAATGGAACACTATACGACCTTGCGCTGCTAAAATATCAGTAACAGCATCTAAAATACTTTCGCTTTTTTCTGGTTTTCCTCCAAGGCCACCGCCGATAAAAACACGATCCGGCGCAGGCAAATTGTTTACAGCACTAGTCATATCCCCGTGCACAATTTCCACAAGCAGAGCTCCAAAACAGCGAACATTTTCCCTGATCATGGCCAGACGCTTTCTATTTTTTTCCACTGCATACACTCGCCCACGAGTAGCCAAAGACGAGATTTCAATAGCCACTGCTCCGCAACCAGAGCCGAGATCCCATACAGTGTGCTCAGGCTGTACTTGTAATAGAGAAATTCCGGTTGCTCGCACTGCTTGTTTGGTAATAAGATTATTCTCATGTATATATAATTGATCCGGAATACCAAGGCAAAGCGCATGTTTTTGTATGATTTCTCGTTCAATCAGCACTAAATTCAAGCTCGAAAATTCTAAATCCCAAACCTCATGAAGCGTTAAGCGTCGAATGCGTTCTTGTGGAGTATCCAAATCCTCAAGCACCGTCATGCTGAGGCCTTCGATTCCTTTTTGCAACAAGGCCTTGGCTATTTCGGCCGGAGTATTGTGTGTATCTGTCAAAACAGCCACGGTTGAATACTGCATCAGAGCTGAATACAGTAGCCCAAAATCATTACGTCCATGCAAGGAAACTGTTTTGACCTGTTCCCAAGGCATACGCAAGCGAGCTGCAGCCACTTGCAAGGTGCTTAAATGAGGCAAAACAATGACTTTATCAGCACCGAATGCAGCCACGATTTTTCGGGCAAAACCATAAAAAAGCGGATCACCATCAGCCAAAACAACCACTCGACGATGCAAACAGAGCCGAATCCTATCAATAACCGCATCAAGTGCACCGCTGATCGGGATCAATCGAGGTGGATCAATGGGTCTTTGCTCGGAAGAAAGCAAAGCAAGGGCAGCTAAAAGACGTTTTCCACCGACCACGACTTCTGCCTGTTCCAAAATAGACAAGCTCTGTTCAGATATTTCCAAAGAACCAGGGCGCATCCCCACTATATGTATAGGCTTATGTAGCATGTGCAGTGTATATCGTGAAATAGCTTAAAACAAAAGAGGGGAATTAGAGCAAAACAGCTCCATCAAAATTAAAAACAGTATACGAAACATCAAGAGGAGTTGTTACAAAATTTTGTATTGCTTGCGAGGCTTGCTCGCTCAAAAAACGCAAAAGCGCGGGCAACACCCCATGCTGCATTGTGAGTTCAAAGACCTGCTGCGCTGTATTGGCAGAGCGCACCGCAGGGAGCAAACTCTCAGGCAATCCAGCTTCAGCGCAGTGCCGGGCAAGCAGCTCAAAATCAAGAGCAGCATACGAAGCATGTGTATTTTCTAAACCTTGCGCTTGTTTCAGTAATTTACCAAAAAAAATAGCCCAGCGTATTTGCCTTAGACCACGCTCCACAGCTGCCCTGCAGGCAAAACCAAAAAAATCAGCAGCTTGGATCATAGATAAGGCTGGGGTCATGGGATAGGCCTTGATATACAATTTTTCGCTTCGTCTGCCCGTGCTGAACACAATCTGATCTAGCTTTGCAGCACAAGCCACATCCAAAGCCTCAAGAATAGACATTTTATACGCATCATGGCTGTAGGGCTTCACAATGCCCTGAGTTCCAAGGATAGAGATACCGCCGTGAATACCGAGGCGTGCATTTAAGGTCTTTGCTGCGAGTTTTTCTCCCTCAGGTACTTCTATGAGAACTGTGATTTTTCCACAAAAACCTTGAGCTGCTTCACGAACAGCAGCACAAATTTGCTTGCGTGGCTCCGGATTGATAGCAGCATCTCCTATAGACACTGGCAAACCAGCTAAAGTCACTCTACCGACGCCTTGTCCACCATCAAGGGCTATTTCTAACGTATCAACACCGCTTTGAAGAAAAGCCAAGGCTTGGATTTCAGTCTTATCTGTGCAGTCAGGGTCATCTCCAGCATCCTTAATTACCGAAACGCGTGCGCTGTTATTTTCCCTGTTCAAAGCATGGATAGGGATGCTCATGCGTTCGGAAGTGGGCAAAGGAATATTAACACGCGAAAGTTTTTCAGCACACAGAAGGAAATGCACTGCAGCCTTGGCAGCAGCTGCTGCTGCAGAGCCGGTAGTAAATCCGGTACGCAATTTTTGAGAGCTTTTTTTATATTTGCTCACAGGCATTTCAAAATCTCAACATAGTAGGTTGAAGTCTGACGCTTCTATTCAGCTTTGAGGCTACGATTCATGAGATCGTTCACGGCTTGTGCAGGATTTTTTCCTTTATATAAAATAGCATAAACCTCAGCAGTAATAGGCATTTCTACCCCAAGTTTTGAAGCTAAGGCATGGACGGATTCTGTGGTTTTCACGCCTTCAGCCACGGCTTTCATCTCCCCAATGATATCCTCAAGGCGTTTGCCTTGCCCTAATTTAAGCCCTACTTGCCTGTTTCGAGAAAGATCACCAGCGCAGGTAAGAACCAAGTCTCCCATGCCAGAAAGACCCATAAAAGTACGCTCATCCGCACCCATGGCCATGCCTAAACGACTGATTTCAGCCAGACCTCTGGTAATCAGTGCTGCTCTTGCATCATGCCCAAAGCCAAGCCCGTCTGCCACACCAGCAGCAATGGCAATAACATTTTTTACAGCACCTCCAAGCTCCACACCACGATAATCAGCAGTAGTATAGACCCGAAATCTGGGAGTAGAAAAAAGAGTTTGTAACTGTGCTGCAAGCTGTTCGTAGTGACAGCCCAAAGCAACCGAAGTGGGTAAATCTCGGCTTACTTCATCAGCAAATGAAGGGCCGGAAAGACTTGCGTAGCGAGGATTTTTTTCTGCTAAAGCCTCGGCCACGACCTGTGACATCGGGGCAAGGGTATTGAGCTCAATCCCTTTACTCGCACAGACAATAATCGGATTTTCCGGCAAAAAAGGAGTAAAAGAAGCAAGTGCGACTCGTAAAAACTGGCTGGGAATGACCACAAGAAAGACTTGTCTGTCCACTAAAGCCTTCCTTATATCGTTTTCAAGCATCAGGTTTTGGGGCAAAGTAAAACCCGGCCAAAACGCGGAATTTGTTCTCTTACTACGCATTTCTTGTACCAATTCCGCTTCTCGCGCCCAAAGAAGCGTGTCTCTCCCATTTTTTGCCAAAAGATTGGCCAGGGAGGTACCCCAAGCTCCGGCACCGATAACCGCAATCCGCATCACTCTCCCCTCATCTTGCTTGTAGAGTTTTTTGCAATCTTTTTTCCGTGGATATAAAGCATAGCCTTGTCTGTGCGATGAAGCAAGTTTGGGAATTTGAGGAGAAGGCAAACACATATAAATTGTAGGGTCAATACTCCCTGCCCATTCTATTACTTCCCTTCTCTTGCCATCCAGCGCGAAAGGCGCGAAAGTCCAGTGCTTTTTTCTAGCTTCGGCAGGCTCAGCTAGCGAGTTTTATCCCTTCATCATTCAGCGTTTCCCCCTCTGTCCTCCTGCGCTTCTTCTTATCATCCTGCGCGTAAGTCGCAAAAGTTTAGTAGAGCTGGGGTTCCCATCTTGTCATCCTGCGCGTAAGTCGCAGGATCCAGTTCTTCTGTCTTCACTTCTTCTTCTTTTCTTCCTCTGCTTCCTTGCCTTCTTCCCTTACTACGTCAAGCCCTCATAGCCCTGCTCTGCTGGATTCTGCGACTAAAGCGCAGAATGACGGAAGGGAAAGAGACTGCCACACTGTGCAAAGTGCTGGACTTTCGCGACTTCGCGCAAAATGACGGAGGAGGGAAATATACAGAATGATAAGAGGGAGCAAAGCTGGCTGAGCCCGCCGAAGCCAGATATAATAAAGAAAAGGCAACGCACTGGATTTTCACGACGTTGTGCAGGACAACAAAAAAGAACACAGGCGGACGGAAGGGGAACTACCATACTGTGAAAAGCACAAACTTTCGCGACTTCGCGCTTTTCAATGACAGAGGGGAGTGCAGAAGGACAAAAAGGTGCGTAGGATGGCAAAAAAGAATTTCGCTAAAAGTTGATATGCTTTTGCCTGAACAACTAATGCCTAAGGCTCGTGAGCCCTTAGCGACGGTTTCTAAAAAAATCATGGAGCAGGGAAGCACATTGTTCTTGCATCACCCCTGATTTTACCCACATTTTATGATTTGCCCAAGGCAAACACGCGCCACCTAGCTTTGTAAACAAAGCTCCAGCACGAAAATCAGGCGTACCAACAATAACTCCGGCAACTCGTGCATGAATAAGCGCACCAACACACATGATACATGGTTCCAAAGTCACGGCCATAATAGTATTTGGCAAACGATAATTGCCCATGGCTTGAGCTGCTTGTCGTAGGCAGCGTATTTCTGCATGTGCTGTTGGATCATTTTGAGCAATCGGGGTATTATGCGCTGCTGCAAGAAGTTCTCCTTGTTCGTTGACCAGCACCGCACCAATCGGTACTTCTCCTTGCTCTGCAGCAAATTTGGCCTGAATTAAGGCCTGCTTCATAAGTTCAGTAAAAGAATATGAAAGAGTGGATTGATCTGGTACAATAGGTTCTGGCCTTGGCATACTCAACGCGCCTTCAAATGTTTGATACCACCTTCAATCAAAACCACGCCCAGTTCATCATTATGACCACGAGTCCACGCCGGATGATTTGTATTATGATTAAAGGCTTCAGGATGTGGCATAAGTCCTAAAATCCGCCCTGAGGGATCGCTTAAACCAGCAATGCCCAAAGGAGAACCATTGGGATTTAAGGGGTATTCTAAGGTGGCTTCGCCGGTATCAGGATCAATATATTGTAACGCCACGAGCTGGGCAGCAACAAGTTGCTCTAGCAAGGCTGTATCTTGAGGGATAATTTTTCCTTCACCATGACGCACTGGTGCATAGAGTCTGTCCAAACCTTGCGTAAAAACACAAGGAGAATTGGGGTTGCATTTGAGATGCACCCAGCGATTTTCAAATTTTCCGGAATCATTATAGGACAGTGAAACTTGCCTATCAAAATACTTTCCACCAACAGCAGGGAGCAAACCTAATTTGCACAGCAGTTGGAAGCCGTTACAAATTCCAAGGATAAGACCGCCTGATTCAAAAAAAGATTGTAATTGCTCTATAAGAGCGTGTCCCCCTACATCTTTGGCAAAGCGGAAACGCAAGGCAGCAGCTTGAGCAGCACCGAGATCATCCCCATCCAAAAAACCACCCGGGAAAATACAAAAATTATAATGCTCCATTTTTACTTTGCCACTTAATAAATCAGAAAAATACGCAATGTCTGCGCTATCAGCTCCGGCTGAACGCGCTGCATACGCGGATTCTTGCTCACAATTCGTGCCGTTACCCGTAAGAATCAATGTGTTGACCAAGGCCATGGAAATCTCCTGCTCATATTGACAAAAGAGTCTGTGCTTGCCACTTTGTGTTTGTTACTTTGGTCTACATACGTTTGCCGGTTCACGGCGTCAACAAAACCATAACCACTTGGAATTACTACATGAACATTCAAGAGCTCGCCAAAAACAACAAAACAAAATTTATTTTTATCACCGGTGGTGTACTTTCCTCCTTGGGTAAAGGGCTTGCTGCTGCTTCTATTGGAGCACTTTTGCAACAGCGTGGCATGACCGCTACTATCCAAAAACTTGATCCATACATTAATGTTGATCCCGGAACTATGAATCCTTTCCAGCATGGAGAGGTTTACGTTACAGATGATGGAGCTGAGACAGATTTGGACCTGGGACATTATGAGCGTTACTTGCAACGCCCCATGAGTCAACGTAATAATTGTACCTCTGGCCGTGTGTATTATGATGTTATTCAAAAAGAACGTCGAGGCGATTATCTCGGCGGTACCGTGCAAGTGATTCCGCATATAACAGACGCCATTAAAGAAGCAGTACTCCGAATGCCAAACGGAGAAGACGTGGCTCTTATTGAGATAGGCGGTACTGTTGGGGATATTGAAGGTTTACCATTTTTGGAGGCCATTCGCCAATTGCGTGGAGACCTAGGGCGAGACAATGTGCTTTTTATCCACCTGACCTTGGTTCCTTACATGGGAGCAGCCGGTGAGCTGAAAACCAAGCCAACCCAACATTCTGTTAAAGAATTAAGAAGCATTGGCATTCATCCGGATATTATTCTTTGTCGCTCGGATGTAGAACTTCCTAAAGAAATTAAAAATAAAATTGCTCTTTTCTGCGATGTAGATACTGACGCCGTGTTTACAGCACTGACTGTTGATTCCATTTATGAAGTACCACTGTGCTTTTACCGCGAAGGTGTGGATCAAAAAATAGCTATTTTGCTGCAGCTTCCGGCAAAGAATGCTGATCTTTCCACATGGGAAACCTTGGTGCATAAGCTCAAAAACCCAAAAGGCGAAGTCACCATTGGCATTGTGGGCAAATATGTTGATCTCAAAGAAGCGTACAAATCATTGCATGAAGCTTTGGTACATGGAGGTATTGCCAATGATGTCGCTGTCAAATTTGAATATATTGCCTCTGACAAAATCACACCTAAAAATGTCACCAGACGTATGAAGGGGCTTGATGGCATCCTCGTGCCGGGTGGTTTTGGTTCGCGAGGTGTTGAGGGAAAAATTGAGTGCATTCGCTATGCTCGTGAAAATAATATTCCGTTTTTTGGGATTTGCCTCGGAATGCAATGCGCTGTCATTGAATTTGCCCGCAATGTCTGTGGCATCAATGCGAACAGCGAAGAATTTGATCCTCATGCTGTGGAACCAGTTATTTATCTCATGAAAGAGTGGTATGATTTCCGTACTAAAAAAACTGAATGCCGAGATGAAGAGTCTGATAAAGGTGGAACAATGCGTTTGGGTGCTTATCCTTGCAAAGTACTTAAAAATACAAAAGCCTACGAGGCATATAATACTGTCAATATTGAAGAAAGGCATAGGCACCGCTTTGAATTTAATAACAAGTACATTGATACATATAAAAACAAAGGCTTGGTACTTTCCGGCCTTGCGCCGGATGATTCTTTGGTAGAGATTGTCGAGTTGCCGGATCACCCTTGGTTCCTTGGTTGCCAATTTCATCCGGAATTTAAGTCTCGGCCCATGGATCCACACCCGCTTTTTCGTGAATTTATTGCTGCTGCCAAAGCAAATAAACAGGCAGAGAAGTAGCTCTATATGACCGAATATACTGACAAATATACAGAAAAAGATACTGTGGGACAGTTATTCACGCGTAGCCGTGAAAATTTCTTTGTTATTGCAGGGCCTTGCGTCTTAGAGTCTGAAGAAGTGACACACAGTGTTGCAACTGAACTTGCGAGCATAGCCAAAGAACTGCAACTGCCCTTAGTGTTCAAAAGTTCTTTTGATAAGGCCAACCGCACTTCCATTACAAGCTACCGTGGGCCCGGGCTTACAAAAGGTCTTGCGTGGCTCAGCAAGGTAAAGCGCGAAACTGGCTTACCCATTATAACGGATATTCATAGCCCTGAACAAGCTGATGAAGTTGCTGATATTGCGGATATTCTGCAAATCCCTGCATTTCTTTGCCGGCAAACTGATCTACTGGTGGCTGCTGCCAAAACAGGGCGCATTATCAATATAAAAAAAGGTCAATTTTTGGCACCATGGGACATGCAGCATGTTATACATAAAGTCTGTGAAGCTGGAGGCAAAATGCTTTGGCTCACAGAGCGTGGTTCTTCCTTTGGATATAATAACTTAGTCGTTGATATGCGCTGTATCGCGGAGATGAAAAAATTTAATTTTCCAGTCATTATGGATGCTACGCATTCTGTTCAACTCCCGGGGGGGCAAGGAAGCTGCTCCGGTGGTCAGCGTGAATATGTCCCTGTTTTGGCTCGGGCTGCCGTGGCTGCCGGTGCAGACGGAGTTTTTATGGAAGTACACCCAGACCCTGATCATGCTTTATGTGATGGCCCGAACTCGTTGCCACTCAATCAGCTTAAAGCACTGCTGAGGCAACTCCAGCAAATCTGGAGCATGGTTCATGCTTAGTGTACAGGAACGTGCTGCTCAAATCCGTCTTTTAGTTCTTGATGTGGATGGAGTGTGCACAGACGGTGGTTTGTATTATATGCCGGATGGTCAAGTATTCAAACGCTTTAATGTGCAAGATGGGCTTGGCATAAAACTCGCCCTTGAAAACGGCCTTGACATTGCTGTTATCACTGGCCTCAATCAGGCCGTGGTTGAATTGAGAATGCGTGAACTCGGTATTGAAGAATATCATGCAGGCTATCATAACAAACTGCCTATTCTGCAAGATATTTGCAAACGTAAAAAGCTCAGCCTACAGCAAGTGGCCTTTCTTGGAGATGACTGGGTTGATGCTACAGCTATGCAGGCTGTGGGCTTGCCCTTGAGCGTCCCTAATGCTCGCCCTGAAATTAAAAAACTGGCCGTTTGGCTAACAAAAAATACCGGTGGTCATGGAGCTGTACGAGACAGCATTGATTTTTTACTGCAAGCGACTGGACGTTTTGATGAGGCATGGGGCAAATGGTGCGATCAATAAGCCCAAAGGCTCATGCACGAAAAGCGCGCCCTTGGCTGGCGATAAGTTTTATTCTTTTTTTGCTCGGACTGTTCATGTACCCTTGGGGGCAACGAAGTATCCCTGAAAACACAAAAGAAAAATCCGCGCAACTTGCTTCAGAAAGAATTATTGCACGGGATATTGAATTTGTACAAGGTGGTAGCGGACAAATTGATTGGAAAATTAAGGCTTCTGAGGCAAAATATACGCGATCACAAAGTCGTGTTGTGATTGAGCACCCTCAAATCCTTGCCTACCTTGGCAAAAACAGAGAGGAATTTTTAATCTGTTCAAAACAAGGAGAGCTTGACCAAAAAAAAGGAAATTTTTATTTACAAAACAAGGTTATCGGGAAATTCGATACTCTTGTCTTAAGGGCAGATACAATGCACTTTAATAATACTACGGGAAAAATTGTGTTGAAAGGTCATGTCTCTTTACTTCGTCCGGATGCGGAAATTCGTATGCCCACAGTAGATTTTGATGTTGATACAAAAACTATTGTTGCCAGTGATGGCATTACTGCAATTTTTTTGCCTTCTTCAACAATAACACTGAAACAATAAGCATCAGTAGGAGCGTACACAGTGCAAAGCCATAAATTTATCATTGTTTTTACTGTACTGTGCATGATGATTTTGCCTCTATCAGCTTTGGCTTGGGGTGACCTCTATACTGTAAGGCTTGATTGTGATGTATTTTTATCGCGTCGCCTTGATGCGCCAAAAACGCAAACTCTGCAACAAGGGCAAACAGTAAAAATTGATTTTATTGAAGGAGAATGGGCTGCGCTTTTCCCTTTGGATGAGTCTAAACAGGATAAAAGCAAGGCCATTGGCTATGTCTTGATCAAAAATTTAGACTTTTTGCAGTCTGCACCGGAAATTGAGTCCGCAGACAGCCAAGAAACAAGCGCAAGTCAGGCAGAAAGCTCACAAGATACAAGGTCTACAGAAAAAAAATCCCAAGCTCTGTTCAATGAAAGTCCGATAAAAATTATGGCCGATCGCATGGTATATAACGAAGCTAAGCAATCAATTTTGTTTCAAGGTAATGTCAAAGTAGAACACCAAGATTTATTACTTGTTGCAGATAAGCTAACGGCTTTTTTGAGTACTGACGGTGCACCACAAGCAGGGAAAGAACAAATAAAAAAAATTATTGCCAAGGGCAAAGTACGACTTTCCAGACAAGCCATGCTGGGAAAATGTCAAACCCTCAGCTATACTGTACAAGACAGTATTTTGTGCATGGAAGGTGATCCTGTATTGGAAGATGGGCAAAATAATACGCTCACTGGTAAAACTATCCGCTATTATCTTAATGAAAATCGCAGTGAAGTTTTAGGCGGTGAACAAAAGCCTGTGCAGGCTGTATTCACAGTGCCAAAGGATGTGCGTCCGTAAATGCAAAAATTAACAGCTTCAAACTTAAGTAAACGCTACGGGCAAAAAGAGGTTGTACACTCTGTGTCCCTCGAATTAAATACAGGAGAAGTCGTGGGCTTGCTTGGGCCAAATGGTGCGGGTAAAACAACCACCTTTTATATGCTTGTAGGCATTATCAAACCCAATGCTGGAAATGTTTTTCTTGCAAAACAAAATATTAGCCATTTACCCTTGCATGAACGAGCACGGCGAGGGCTGGCCTATTTGCCTCAAGAAAGTTCTATTTTTCGTAGGCTCAGCGTTCGGCAAAATTTAGACATTATCTTGGAACATAGTAAATTAAAAAGGAAACAGCGCAAAGCAAGGGCTGATGAACTACTCAAAATGTTTCATATCCACAAACTCGCAGACCAGCCTGCCATGTTTCTTTCCGGCGGAGAACGCAGACGCTTGGAAATAGCACGCGCACTTATTACAAAACCAAAATTTATTCTTTTAGATGAACCCTTTGCAGGGATTGACCCCATTGCTGTCCTTGATATTCAAAAAATTATCGCGCAACTTGCCACGCTTGGCATTGGGGTGCTTATTTCTGATCATAATGTCCGTGAAACCCTTTCTATATGCGACCGCGCGTATGTCGTACATGAAGGTACTGTTTTCTTATCAGGGTCTCCTGAAGAAATAGTAACAGACACCAAAGCAAGACAAATATATCTTGGTGAATCTTTTTCACTGTAAGTACAATGCCTGTTCTTTTGAAAAAATCAGCACTCTTTTTATTTTTTATTTTAATTCTCATTTTTGCCTTTGGCTGTGAACAATCAGAACAAGCTGAATTTCAAGGATATATTGAAGGCGAATTTATTTACCTTGCCTCTTCACAAACAGGTCGCCTGCAACATTTAGCAATACAACGCGGAGATAGTGTTGATAAAAATACACTGCTTTTTACTCTTGAAGCAGAGTATGAACAGCAAGCTGTAAAGCAAGCAACACAAGAGCTTTTTGCGCTCAAAGCAGAGCTGGAAAACATGCAAACTGGTAAAAGGCCAGAAGAAATATCCATGGTCAAGGCGCAACTTGCCCAAGCCCAAAGTAAAGCTGCCAATGCTACGGCTTTATTAAAGCGTAATAGAGACTTACTTCGTTCTGGTGGTATTTCTCAGCAAGAATTTGATGATTCCCAAACAGCAGCTAAGGCCTTAAAAGCCCAAGTGACTGAACTTTTGAACCAAGTCGCGGTATATAATCTTCCTGAGCGCAGCAAAAAAATAGAATCCCAGCAAGCCTCTTTAGCCGCGGCTCAGGCAAAACTCAAACAAGCGCAATGGAAATTAGAACAAAAAACAGTATATGCTCCAAGCGCAGGTCTTATCTATGAGACACTGTTTAGCCAAGGAGAGTTGGTTCAGGCCGGCAAGCCTGTGGTGCAATTACTTGCTCCAGAAAAAATAAAAATTCGCTTTTTTGTACCAGAGCATTGCTTAGGCAAGATACACATTAAGGATAAAGTTCAGGTGCATATAGACGGCTGCTGCGAACCTGTGCTGGCATATATTTCTTATATTGCTCCCAAAGCTGAATATACTCCGCCTATTATTTTTAGCAATGAAACTCGTTCTAAGCTGGTCTTTATGTTGGAAGCGCAAGTACCGTCCAGTGTCGCAGCTTCCTTGCATCCGGGACAGCCTGTGCAAGTGAGTTTACAATGAAGACATCAGTTACTGAGCCAGCAATTGATGTTCATAATCTCAGTAAGATATTTCATTCTAAAACCGTTGTTGATAATTTTTCCCTCACGGTCAAACCGGGTGAAATTCATGGTTTTCTCGGACCAAACGGAAGCGGTAAAACCACCTGCATTCGCATGATGTGCGGTCTGCTTACTCCGGACACGGGTCAAGGCTTTTGCCTTGGTTTTAATATTCTCAGTGAACAAAAGAAAATTAAACGCAGGGTTGGCTACATGACCCAAAAATTTTCTTTTTGGGATGACCTCACCATTCGTGAAAACTTAGAATTTGTAGCTCGCCTTTTTGAAATGCCTGACAAAAATAAGACCGTAGAACAAGCTCTCAATAATTTAGGTTTACAAAAACATGCTCAGCAGCTTGCTGGTTCTCTGTCCGGCGGATGGAAACAAAGGCTTGCCCTTGCTGCTTGTATGCTTCACTCTCCTAAACTGCTTCTTTTGGATGAACCAACCGCTGGAGTTGATCCCACTGCTCGCCGTGATTTTTGGGATGAATTGCATCGACTTGCTGCACAAGGTATTTCTGTTTTGGTCAGCACCCATTATATGGATGAAGCAGAGCGTTGCCATAAACTTTCTTATCTTGCTTACGGCAAATTACTTGCTTCCGGAACCGCTGCTGAAATAATCAAAAAACAAAATTTGCATACCGTAAGCGTGCATGGAGAAAATCTTATCCATCTTGCAAAACGGCTAAAAAATCTCCCTGAAATTGAGCAAACCATTCTCTTTGGTTCCTCGCTTCATGCCTGTGGGAAAGACAAAGAAACTTTGCTTCAAACTGTTCACAAGCTAGCAGAAAGTAAACATCAAATACACTATGCACAAACAAGTCTTGAGGATGTCTTCATTTATATGATGAACCATTCGCAAAATAATTTTGAGGCAAGAACATGAACTCAAATTATACTTTTTCACTCTCCCGTTGGTGGGGCATAGTTATTAAAGAATTTTTGCAACTCAAACGTGATCGCGTCAGCCTTGGGATGGTCATTGGTATCCCGATTATGCAATTGCTCCTTTTTGGCTATGCCATCAATAGTGACCCCAAACATCTGCCAACTGCCCTTATTTTGAGTGAACAAAATAATTTTACCCGCAGCATTGCACAAGCAATGCACTCTTCTCAATACTTTTCCTTAAATGCCATGCTGGATGAAAATACTGCAAAACAGGCTTTGCAGCGTGGTGAAATACAATTTGTGGTTTCTATTCCTTCAAATTTTACTCGCAAGCTACTTCGCGGAGAATGCCCAAGCATACTTATTGAAGCAGATGCTACAGATCCCACTGCCACCAAGGGCGCGCTCGGAGCATTGCAAGGAATACTTAACTCTGTGGTAGATAAAGAAATCACTGGAGCATTGCAGCATCTACATACCCAAAAGCAAGCCTTTTCTTTCAAAATACACAGCAAATATAATCCGGAAGGCATTACTCAACTCAATATCGTACCAGGACTCATCGGAGTTATTCTGACCATGACCACGATTATGATGACCGGCCTTGCAATTACCAGAGAAAGAGAACGAGGCACGATGGAGAACCTGTTATCCTCACCGCTTACTCCTTTAGAAATTATGACAGGCAAAATCGTCCCCTATATCCTGATTGGTAACATTCAAGTCAGTATCATTATCCTTTTGGCTATTTTTTTATTCAATGTTCCCTTTTTAGGTAATCCCGTTGCCCTATACTGTGCTGCCCTATTATTCATTGCGGCCAATTTGACCATTGGCGTGACCATTTCTTCTGTTGCTCAAACCCAGTTGCAAGCAATGCAAATGACCATGTTTTATTTTTTGCCCAATATTTTGCTCTCAGGCTTTATGTTTCCTTTTGCAGGAATGCCAAAATGGGCACAAGCCATTGGTAGCTTTTTGCCACTCACTCATTTTAATCGCTCGGTTCGGGGAATACTACTCAAGGGAAATGGCTTTGCCGACCTTTGGACAAACCTATGGCCCATTGCTCTGTTTTGCATCGTGGTTATGTCTTTAGCAATTTTCTTATTCCGCCAAACTCTGGATTAAATGCGACAACCTTACCAGCTGTTCTTAAGGCTTGACTCCGAGCTTAGCCTAGAGTTAATGAAATCCATTCTCAATACTGGAGTTCTGAGTAATGATTCAAAGCAAGCATGAAAGTACACCTCTTTGTCGTATTCCAGAGGGAACGCGGGTAAGGTTACATGAATTAGGTGGTTGCCCTAAAGCAAGAGCAAAACTTTATGCCATGGGCTTGACTCCGGGTACTGAGCTTGAAATTATACAATCCGGTTCCGGTCCCTGCAAACTTCGAGTCAGGGGTTCTGATCTAGTCCTTGGGCACGGAATGAGTCAAAAAGTTTTTGCTTGCCCTTTGGGTAATTGCCCTTCTGAAGTTTCCTGTAATAAAAAATAACTTGTAGTAATTTTTTTACTTGTTGCCGGTTTTTGTTCAATCAGCGCAGTACATACTGTAGCAGGGGAAACGTAATATGCGTGCAGTATTATTAGATCGTGATGGAACCATTATTTACGATAAGCATTATTTGCACGATCCAGATGAAGTAGAACTACTTCCTGAAGCGGTGCGAGGCTTGCAAAGCATGGCTGCTATGGGCTTTAAGTTAATCGTTGTCAGCAATCAATCAGGTGTGGGGCGTGGCTTTTTTACTCTTAAGGATGTAGAAGCCTGCAATAATCAATTATATAAATTGCTTCAAAAGCAAGGTGTTTTTCTTGATGCTTTTTTTGTTTGTCCTCATGCTCCCCAAGAGCAGTGTCCTTGTCGTAAACCCTTGTCTGGCCTCGCTTTGCAAGCTCAAAAAAGATTTGGGCTTGATTTTAAGCACTGCGCTGTGATTGGCGATAAAAAATCGGATGTTGAGCTGGGCAAGGCTATTGGCGCGCGCAGTATCTTGGTGACAACAGGTAAGGGTGCTACTGCTCTTGAACAATGTGAACCTGAGTACACGGCCAAAAATCTTTCTTTTGCTGCGGATTGGCTTGCTACGCAGTTTCCGGTTTAAGACCAAAGCAAACGCATATAAATTTTAGCGCGAACACCTAGCTTGAAACACATTCGGGAGTATCCTATTCCCCCCTAGTCTTGTTATGTCTTTCTTTCTTGTCATTTTGCGCGAAGTCGTGAAAAACCAATGCGTTGCACAGTTCGACAGTACATCCCTTTCCGTCATTCTGCGCGTAAGTCGCGACAGTCCAGAAGAGCCGAACTATGAGGACTTGGCGCAGTAGGAGAAGAAGCAAAGCAGAAGACAAGAAAAAGAGAAGAAGGAAGACTGGATCCTGCGACTTCGCGCAGGATGACAAGAGGAGGAAACAATAAAATGAGTAGAGAGTATTGACCCTAAATTTTATATGCGTTTGCCCTGGGTTTAAGACGAGCTCTTTTGTGTTTTTTCAATCAGCAGGGTATTGATATATGTAATCCAAGCATCCATGCCAGCGGAGATTTCTGCAGGCCACTCAAAAGACTTTGGAACAGTGTTTTGCTCTAAGCCTTGAAGTATGCTTGCGAGCTGTATATGATCTGCCGGGTCTGTAAGAATACACTCTTGTTCTAAAAAACAAGCTGAGCCGTTACATGCACTGGAAACTGTTTTAAGCCCACAGGCCAAGGCTTCCATCACCGCATTGGAGCAGGCATCATAAAATGATGCTAAAATAAAAATATCGCCGGTATTATAAAAAGAACACATATCATCCACGCGACCAATAAATTGAATACGTTCTTTGACTCCTAATTTTTGAGCAAGCGCAAGGTAGCTTTCACAGCCTCGTGCTCCGGCTACAATAAGCTTATAATGCTTCGGAAGTTGTGTGAGGGCATGGATAAGCGTGCGGATACCTTTGAGCCTAAAATTAGTCCCAGCAGTAAGCAGGACAATTTCATTGTTCTTTATTCCGGCTGCTTTTCGCAGTTCATTTCTTTTCTTTTCTGAAAATGGAGTAAAGCGCGTAAGATTTGGCCGGTTAAATATAATATCAATATTTTTTTGCGTGAGATAAGGGTGTGCTTCAATCAGCCAGTCTTTTAAGAGAGAGGAATTGACAACAATATGCGTGCTTTTTTTAAGCTGTACATATTCTATCCATAAATTTATCCAGTTTGCCGGAGAAAGATAGCGACGAAGCATCTTCCATTTTCTTTGCCAGCCTTTGTCCCAGGCTTTGGCTGAGAGCTTCCAAAAGATGGACAAAGCTCCGCCCCCGATACGAAGCACGTCTTGCTGAAATGTTTTCCCTAGCCCAATCGACAAAGCGTATTGCCCACGGCGTCTCATATATTCTGCAGCGCAGGCAAACCAAAGAATTTTTACCCAGCGAAATGGGCCAAAACGGCCAACAACAATGGGGCGAACATGTGCTGGAGGCTCAGTTTCGCAACGAGCGCAAATAAAATCTACCTGATGTCCGGCTTTTGCCAAAGATTCAGCCAAGCGAAAAGCAAAGCCTTCAGCACCTCCGTAGCGTGAAAAACGAGGCATCATAAGGGCTATGCGCCGAGAGGACTGTGGACTTGTGTGCATGGACAAGAGTTTGACAGGAAGCAATGGACAAAGCAAGGCTCTTGCCTGCGTGATACGCTTTTTTGGCCTTATTTTGAGGCATTGTTGAAATACAAATACAGCATAGCCAATACGCAGGCTTGGCCAAGAACAAAAACAGCATCATGTTGCACCAAGCCATACATAATGCCAAGGAGCGAAGCCATACCCAATAGCAATATTGCCCAAGAAGGAAGAGGACGTTTTTTTCTCAAAGAACTCAGCAGGGCAAGCCCAAAGATTGCCTGAGGGAGGAGCAGCAAAGCAAGGAGCCACCAGTATTGCGGAAGAGTAAACATATTGTGTCGCGTAAATAGTAAATAAAAATTATGAAAATTATGAAAATTATAACGTTATGAAAGCATACCTATCTTGTGAACCCCTGTGTTTCAAAGACAATTGTCTTATATTGAAGGCAAAAGCAAGAGCGAATATCAGGGCTGGTTCATGAAAATAAAAGTTGACAAGTATGTACCGTCTGCCTATAAACACCATCTTACATGACGCGGGGTGGAGCAGTACGGTAGCTCGTCGGGCTCATAACCCGAAGGTCAGAGGTTCAAATCCTCTCCCCGCTACCAGAAAAATCAAGGACTTAGTGAAAACACTAAGTCCTTTTTTTGTTGCGGATACTCACCGGATACTCACCGCGAGAAAAATATTTTAAATATTTTTAAAAATATGCTTATGTGGTATTCAGATTTCAAATTTTTCATATTGAAGTATAGTCATATATTATAGCCTACTGAGGAGTTTTTATGCGCTATGGCTTATATCTTATTGATGGCGAAAATTATAGAATAACCCCAATAAATCCTTCTAAATCTTTAACGTGGTTATTTTTTGGGGCGTTTGTTTGGGCTTTTGTTATTACTTGGGACATAGCTTTTCCCCAAGGGATAAAGGGGGGACTATGTCTTTTTGAAGGTATAATATCGTTCTTCGCTTTATCCATAATTTGCTACATCAATCTTGCAGGGAGCGTGTACAATTCTCCAAGGCGAGTAGTAACTATTACATTCATTCATGCAGTAAAAAAGCAAAGCTGGTACACTTTCGTAATATATAAATTCACTTCTTTTATTTACTGGTGCAGTCCTAAAAAAATATTGAGACAAGACGCTGCGTTATTGTTTTTTGCATTAGAACAATATCAGCAAAAAAAATTAGGGAAAGAGAAGAGGGGTATCCGTGAATTTCAACTTAGATATGTAGATAAGTTTGTCAAATATCCTTTGACTCAAAAAACTAAAAAGCGATATGCCTACGAGCTTTCTCAAGAGGGGAAAAATCTTTGGAACAAGTGGTTAAATCAGTATTCGTAGTACTGTTTTTATTAAATGTAATAAAACTAGGCTATTAAAAAAATAAGATTAGTACTAAGTTTATCTTTTTTTTGTATGATTTTCTCCTAAAACCAACAGGAGGAAATTATGGAACCAAAACGCTATCTCAGGGCAAAAGAAGCTGCGTCTTATCTTGGAATATCTGTCTCTGTACTCAACAAGGATAGAGGAACACAGCTTATAGGAATTCCCTTCACACGAATTGGAAGAACTATTCTTTATGATAAAGAGGTACTTGATTCATGGCTTGAAGGGCAAAGAAGCAAAGAACAGAACGAATATAAGGTGATGTAATGCCCATAATCACCTTTAGGATTCTGTTAAATGGAAGCTAGCCCCCTGCTTCCTTCGCCTATGCCGTTTCCGCAGGGCATTTTCCCTGAGCGTGTAGAAGAGGCTTTGTTCATGGCGTCCGAGGCGTTTAATGTGCCTTTAGCCGTGCCCTCAGTAACTTTTTTAGCAGTTATTGGTGCATCTATTGGCATGACACGGGGCTTGAAGGTCAAGGCGGGCTGGATAGCTTATCCCAATTTATATTGGGCTTTGGTAGCTAGGTCTGGCATGGGCAAATCGCCTTGCTCAAACGCTATTTTAAGGCCAATTCATGAGCAGGAGCATACTTCTTTCTGTACCTATAAAATGGAAATTCAGGAGTATGAATATGCCCTTAAGGCATGGCAAGTTTCTGCAAATAAAGCGCAAAGAAATGGCAAAGATATACCCCTTAAACCAGAGAGGCCAGTTTGGGAGCAAATATATGTCGAAGACAGCACCACGCAGGCCGTGGGGCAAATTTTAGCTGATAACCCAAAAGGTGTTTTATGGTATAGGGACGAACTTTCAGGCCTACTTGCCGACCTTGGCAGGTATGACGGAAAAGGAGCGGATACAGGGGACAAAGCACGGCTTTTGTCTGCTTATGATTGCGGAGCATGGAAAGTTTCTCGGAGTACCAAAGACGGCCTACATATCCCTCATGCCTGCGTTTCAATCTTTGGCACTGTCCAGCCGGGATTGCTTCCCAATCTTTTCAAACAGCGCGATGCTATTTCCGGATTTTTGCCTCGTTTCTTGTTTGTACGCTGCGAACAGACAAAACCTTCGCTTTGGACTGATAAAGGTTTTGAAGGTGACAAAGCAGAGGCACTTTATGCTTTTATCAAGCAGGCACTGAGTTTATCTTTTGATAATGGCAAGCCACAGCTTATTGAATTTTCAAACCCAGCTCGTGAGTCCATTATTCGGTGGCATGACCAGCATGTCAAAAGTCATTGGTATAGACCAGACCTTGCCATGTATGAGGCACTTGCCCCTAAAATCCGCGGGGCGTTTTTCAAACTCTGCTTGGTTCTGCATTGTCTCTATGCTTGGTCAGAAAATAAATCTGAACTCATAGAAGTCTCAAAGTTAGTTGTTGAGCAAACAGCTACGCTTATGTCTTGGCTAGAAGAGCAGCAATGGCAAGTCTGGCAAATGCTTTCAGCACCTCACGGCTTGGTCGAGTCTACTTCTTTGGAAAAGCGAGTAGCCCAGACAATTTTACGCTTAAAAGAGCATATCCAAAACTCAGGCTTGCCTACAATGATGATTGTCTCGGCACTCAATGAAGGCTTGGCAGAGGACTTTCATGTTTCAGCTAAAGCCGTGGCGCAAACTTTTGAAAAACTTGGATTAAAAACAAAGAGGACAAATAAAGTTAGAGGCGTATTGCTTAACCCTGATATTTTGTCTGCTTTGGATAAACAATTTCCAGTAGAAAAATCCGTCACAAGCGACATAAACGTCATTCTAGTAGATAAAAATCAACAATCTCAAGAAGTTAAAAACGTGACAGATGCAGTGACGCTTTCAGAAAGAACAGAGAAAGCGTCACTTAAATTGTCACCGCAGAATAATCAGTCAATACAAAAGGTTACAGAAGCAAGTGACGGAAGTGACGTATATGACGCTTTTTTAGGGGATAAAACCTTACAGTCTGAAAATAGCCCTTTTCATTCCTCTTTGGAGTTCAATGACATGGTAATACCATGTCCTAGCCAGCCTACCCAAGGTGACACAGCCAGTAAAACTGACTTGTCTCTTTTGGGTGCTGGCGAGGGAGCAGAGCTCCCTTCGAACCCTTTGCTTACGCCAAGAGGGAAAAATGAGTAGGAATGCTTGGATAACCTTACGAGTTACACCTGAAGAAAAGGTTTTGCTCTTAAACGCAGCGCAGGCAAAAAATATGAGCCTTGGTGATTTTGTACGCCAGCAAATAGGCAGACCCCGAGTGAGGAAAACGAAAATAGAGCAGGAGAAAAACTTACAAATAGCCCGTATCGGCAATAATCTGAACCAGCTCGCCCATTGGGCAAATACATACAAAGGAAGTGCAGATACGCTTTTAATCCTCTCAGAACTCCAAAGTATTGCACAGGATATAAAATGTATATGAAGGTTTTTGAGCATGGCACTGGCCGAGGAGACAAAGCCATCAATTACCTGCTTGACCCGAAGCGTAAAGGTCGAGAGCAAAGTCCTCCTACTGTTTTGCGTGGTGATCCTGAATTGCTGCTTAAGGTCATAAACGCAACAAGTCGTAAATGGAAATATACTTCCGGAGTTTTGTCGTGGTCGCCAGAGGATAAAATGACGCCAGAAAAAGAACAGCAAATCATGGACAGTTTTGAATCCTTTGCTTTTGCAGGACTAGAGCCTGACCAATACACAATTTTATGGGTACGGCATGACCATAATCCGCACCATGAACTGCATTTTATCATACCGCGCACTGAGCTTTATAAAGGCAAGGCCTTGAACCCCTGCCCTCCGAATTGGCAAAAGCAATACGATGTCTGGCGGGATTTATGGAATGAGCAGGAAAACTGGGCACGTCCGGATGATCCAAAAAGAGCGCGTATTGTTCAGCTTGGGAAAGCGAATCAGTTTCATAGCGATAAGGTAAAAATCAAAAAACAAATTACTGAATATTTAGCGCAGGGCATAAAGCACGGGCTGTATCAGGCTAGAGAAGACTTGATTATAGCTTTGGAAACAGCAGGTTTTGTAATCCCGCGCAAGGGCAAAGAATATATTACTCTGCAATCACCAAAGGGTGGGCAAGGCATCAGACTCAAAGGAGGTATTTATGCAGCATCTTGGAGAGCTGACCAGCAGATTAAAGGAACAAGTGAGCTTGGAAGTGCTGGAAACGGAAAAGAGCGTGCAGAGCGCATTACAAGACTTAGGCAAGAACTTGAGGCAATACGCACACGCAGAGCTGAATACAATCAGAAACGATATGGATACGCAGTTACAGGAGCTGAAAAAAAGGCAATTCAACATTTCGCTATATCATTGGAAGCAAAATCTACTGGGCAGTTTTCTCGTGTCATTACTTTTAGCGATAGTCTTAGTCTCCATAACAGGCTTTTACAGCTTGAGGCTCAGGCAAAGCTCCGAGGAATTAGCTTCAATCAAAGCGCAGATAGCAAAGCAGAAGGAGAGCATCAGCAAGTTCACAAAATGGGGCATCACAGCACATCAAGCGGACGGTCAAAAATATCTGGTCTTTCCCAAGGGGGCGAACTTAGAGATAGCGCATACAAGCGAAGGCAAGCCAGCCCTGATATTCAGGAGGTAGCATATGAACGAACTGGGGCAGAACCTACTCAAGGCCTTAAGCAGAATGGAGAAGGAGCAGAGCACTCGCCTAGACAAGCAGGACAAACGGATAGACAGGCTGGAACTGGAGGTGCAAGGTTGTCACGCATTGCAAAACGAATTGAATGGTGTATTGAGCAAGCTCAAGGAATTATCCAGTGCTTGGACAAAGTAAGGCAATGGCGTAAGCATAACAGAAATCAGTCAATCAAAATCTCAGGAGGACACAATGACACATCAGGAACTCATAACAGCTTTATTCAACTGGAAAAATGAAATTATTGAACAATATCTACACAAAGGAGGCGATCCAAATTGGACAGATGAATATGGCAAGTCTTTGCTGCATGAAGCAGCCATGTATGAGAATACTGAAGCCATTAAAATACTTATCAAAGCAGGGGCAAATATCGAAGCACGAGACAATGACGGCTTTACTCCGATCTTTTGGCCAAGCAAGGCAGAGCCAATTTTTGCTTTACATGAAGCAGGAGCGGACATCTTTGCTTTGGACAACGAAGGACAGCAGCCCTTGCACGTTCTGACCATGGGAGGACATACCGAGGCAGTTTGCGCTTTACTAGCTCTTGGCGCAGACATGTATGCCATTCCCAAAGATACGCACTTGCCAGCACCGTACTTCGCGCTTTACAGCGACAATCCGCTTGGTGTTTTAAGTGCTTATAAAATGGCAGGCTTCAAAGAAGATAAAGACTATCCCCTTGCCTTAAACGCTCACGAACGTGGCAAGCATGAAGTGGTTCTCTGGCTTAAGCAGATGAACTGGGGGAAGGAATAATTATCAATAGATTGAAGTGAGATAGAGCCTAGATTTTTGGCTAATAAAAGGCTGGATGAACCTATCCTGATTTTTGCTTCATCTTGACCTCTTGCCTTCTCGTCCCTACGATACCAATATTGTGTTTTATGGTTTATCGTAGGGATGCACGCGGTACGCTAAATCAATGCACAAAAAAACTTAAAACAGGCGATCCTTGATGAGTAAAAGAACAATAGAAGTTAAAGGGATTGAAATTACAGTTTCCCAGATAAAACAGGAAGATTTTATCTGTATAACTGACATCGCAAAATATAAAACAAATGATGCAAGTGCTGTTATAGGGAATTGGATAAGGAATCGTAATACTATTGAGTTTTTAGGTGTATGGGAAAGTCTGTATAATCCGGATTTCAAACCCCTCGAATTCGAGGGGTTTAAAAAACAAGCAGGGCTTAATGCTTTCACTCTTTCACCTCAAAAATGGGTTGAGGCAACAAACGCAAAAGGATTTAGAGTTAAGTCAGGTAGATACGGTGGCACTTACGCCCACAAAGATATTGCATTTAAATTTGCCAGTTGGATTTCCGTAGAATTTGAGCTGTACATTGTTAAAGAATTCCAACGCTTAAAAGAGCGAGAGCAAGAACATCTAGATTGGGATATTAAACGCAATTTGGCAAAAATCAATTACCGCATTCATACCGATGCAATCAAAGAAAATCTTATTCCCCGTCATCTAACGCCACAGCAAATATCTTTTGTGTATGCAACAGAAGCCGATGTCTTAAATGTTGCTCTATTTGGTAAAACAGCCAAACAATGGAGAGATGAACACCCTGCTAAAGATGGCAACATAAGGGATTATGCAAATGCGAGCCAGCTTGTGTGCTTATCAAACCTTGAGAACTTAAATGCAGTTTTTATAAATGAAGGGCTGGAACAAAGCATACGCCTTGAAAGATTAAATGCAATCGCCATTAGCCAAATGAAAATCCTTGTGCAAGATACTGCCGTGAAAATATTGGAAGACCAAGAGAGCAGAGCTTCAAAGAAGATAAAGACTACCCCCTTGCCTTAAACGCTCACGAACGAGGCAAGCATGAAGTGGTTCTCTGGCTCAAGCAGATGAACTGGGGGAAGTAGCTTTTATTGTGCTCTTGATTTACATAGTGTTTATACATGGTCATACTCATTAAAAAGTTTAGGAGCGGTATTCAAAAATATTGAAGCCTCCGCTCACGGCACAGAGAGTGAAGGTAAGATCAAAGGGTTATTTGATGAACAAAGAATTACAGTTTCTAATCTATAATACACCGCAAGAAGATGTTAAAGTTAATGTGGTCATGCATGATGAAACCATTTGGCTTACTCAAAAAGCCATGGGGATGCTGTTTGATACATCGACAGATAACATCAGCTTTCATTTGAAAAACATATACAGTGACGGGGAATTAGCCGAAAAGGCAACTACCGAGAATTTCTCGGTAGTTCAGATCGAAGGGACGCGCAAGGTTCAACGCAATCTTAATTTTTACAACCTTGATGCCATTATATCCGTAGGCTATCGGGTCAATTCTGCAAAGGCAACACGATTTAGAATCTGGGCAACCAAAATACTTAAGGAATTTATCCAAAAAGGCTTCATACTCGATGATGAACGCTTGAAGCAGGGCGAAACCGTTTTTGGCAAAGATTATTTCCGTGAACTCTTAGAGCGTGTCCGCTCCATCCGCACGAGTGAACGCCGTATTTGGCAACAAATTACCGATATTTTTGCGGAATGCAGTTTTAATTATGATAAAGACTCCCCCGTAACCAAAGATTTTTATGCCATGGTACAAAATAAATTTCATTTTGCCATTACAGGACAGACCGCTGCTGAAATTATATACAGCCAAGCAGATCAGAGTAAAGAGCATATGGGGCTGAGCACATGGAAAAACGCACCTGATGGACGAGTGCTGAAATCCGATGTAAGCATTGCAAAAAATTACTTGCCAGAAAAAGAAATCAAACAGCTAGAACGTACTGTGGCTGGATATTTTGATTATATTGAAAGTATGATTGAACGTGAACATATTTTCAGCATGGAAGATTTTTCGCAAAGCGTGAATGAGTTTTTAGCTTTTCACAAATATCAAATTTTAGAAGGCAAAGGCAAAATGACGAAAGAACGTGCTGATAAAAAAGCCAAAGCCGAGTATGATGCCTTTAATAAAACGCAAAAAATCATCTCTGACTTTGATAAGAGCATCAAAGCCCTTGAAAAAGAGGGGAGATAAAACCAAATTCAGTTATTCGGAAATTTCGAACAACTGCCTTAGACGGCAAAAGAGTATGTAGAGTAAAAGAGTATTGAGAGACTATAAAAAATGCCAAGCGTAGGATTGAGAAAGGGGAAAAGGGATGAGCTTGACCCTATGCTGAAGGTGTCTATGGAATTTAACACCAAGGGATTGTAAAAGTATAAGCAAGGAAAATATGCTATGACACAACAAGAATCTCCAGCTTTTGAGCAGCTTAAAAGTCAGCTACGGGAAATGTTTCAGCTGGATCGTGGTGATTTGGATTTTGGTCTTTACCGTATCATGAACCAAAAACGAGATGACGTGTCTCAATTTTTAGACGAGCAACTTTTGCCTCAAGTGCATGAGATTTTAGAGGAGTGTCAATCCTCTGATAGTAGTAATGTCGAGCAAGAGTTAAAAGAAACAATTATAAACCTTCAAGATGCAGGTGTTGATCCTGAAACAGCTCCAAAAGTAAAAAAACTGCGTGCTAAGCTGAGCCAGTGTGTGGATTTGAAAAAGCTGGAAAATGAAATTTACTCTGACCTATATAACTTTTTTAAGCGTTATTATTCCGAAGGCGATTTTATGTCTCTACGCCGTTATAAGGAAGGAGTTTATGCACTGCCCTATGAAGGAGAGGAAGTTAAACTGCATTGGGCAAATCATGACCAGTACTACATAAAAACATCGGAAAATCTTAAAAATTATAGTTTCAAAACAGTAAACGGCAAAAAACACATACGTTTTGAACTTGTAGCTGGTGGAACAGAAACTAATAATAACAAAGCAGCCAACGGCAAGGAACGGCGTTTTATTTTGCACGAAGAATCACCAATACAAGTCAATGGCGATGAATTGGTTATTCGTTTTGAATATCGTGCTGATGATAAAGGTCGTAAACAAGACGCAATTAACAAGGAAATTGTAGAAAAAATATTAAGTTTGCCAGAAATTTTAGATTTTGGTTTGGCTGAAAAAGCTCCTACAGAAAAGAATAAAGAACGCACTCTTTTAGAAAAACATCTCACCGATTATACGGCCAAAAACAGCTTTGACTATTTCATTCATAAAGATTTGGGCAAATTTTTAAGCAGAGAGCTGGATTTTTTCATCAAAAATGAAATCATGTATCTGGATGATATTGAAAATGAGACTGCCCCAAAAGTTGAAGCCTATTTGGCTAAAATAAAAGCCATGCGTAAAGTGGCGAGAAAGATTATCCAGTTTTTGGCGCAGTTGGAAAATTTTCAGAAGAAACTCTGGCTAAAAAAGAAATTTGTGTTGGAAACTCATTACTGCGTCACGCTAGATCATATTATTGGGAGCGAGGTGGAAAATGAACTACTGCCGATTATTGCTGAAAATGATGCCCAGCGTGAAGAATGGGTGAAGCTGTTTGCGATTGATGAGCTAAAAGGCAATTTGGCAAATGTAGCTTATTCTAATCCGCTTACTGTAGAATTTCTTAAAGCCAATGATAAGCTACTGGTGGATACAAAGTTTTTTGATGTAGGATTCAAATATACGCTGTTAAGTATTTTTGATGATTTGGATGAACAAACAGATGGCTTGTTGATTAACAGCGAAAATTTTCAGGCACTTAGCTTTATTAAGGAACGTTATGAAGAATTAATTTCTTGCGTCCATATTGACCCGCCATATAACACGCAAACAAGTGGGTTTTTATATAAAAATGCTTATCAACACTCTAGCTGGCTGACAATGATGAAGAGTCGGTTAGGTATTGCAGCATCTCTATTAACTGACGAGGGATCATTACAATGCCATATTGACGAACATGAGTATGAAAAGCTCTTCCTTCTTTTTGATACTATATCCATTCCTAATGTCGGCACCGTTGTCTGGGACAAAAGGAATCCGATGCTAGGCCGAAAAGGTGTTGCCACGCAGCATGAATATGTAATCTGGAGATCTAATGTTTCTCAACCTATATACCAACGGAATGTAAACGTTTTGAGTATGCTTTCTAAAGTTGATGAATTAATACAATCTTATGGAGTAATTGATGAAAGTGTAAGAAAAGATTTTTCTGACTGGGTTGCATCCAATAAAGACCTTAGTGGTGGCGAGAAAGCGTATAAGTTTATTGATGACGATGGCCGAATTTATCGTGGGGTTGCAATGGGTGCTCCAGAAACTCGTACTGATGCAAAATATTTTATCCCCTTAAAGCATCCTACTACAGGTAAAAACTGTCCAATACCCAATAATGGCTTTTCAAGAACCCCTGAGAAAATAAATAAGTTATTAGAAGCTGGTTTAATCATCTTTGGTAAAGATGAGACTGTTCAGCCTCAGAAAAAAGTATTTTTGACCGCAGACTCTCAACGACAAATATCTTCTGTTATTTCTGAAGGCAGAAGAGGTAAAAACGATGTTGACCCTATGGAGTTTGAGTTTTCTTATTGCCACCCTGTAAATCTATATGAACTGCTAATTGGATGTGCCTCATCAAAAGCGAATAATCATGTTTTAGACTACTTCGCTGGTTCAGGAACTACTGGTCATGCAGTTATTAACCTCAACAGAGAAGATGAAGGTTCAAGAAAATACATACTTGTGGAAATGGGAACGTATTTTAATACCGTACTTAAACCTCGTATTCAAAAAGTATCTTATTCAAGCGATTGGAAAAACGGAAAGCCTATATCGCGTGAAGGGGTGTCTCAGATAATCAAGTACATGTCTTTAGAACAGTATGAAGACGCTCTTGATAATTTAGTTTTGAGCAAAACAGAGACTCAGGCAGGCTTGCTAAACGACAACCCCGCTCTAAACGAGCAGTATATGCTTAGCTATATGCTGGATGTGGAAAGCCGTGGTTCACAATCTCTGCTCAATATTGATGCCTTTGCCAATCCGTTTTCCTACAAACTACGCATTACCCGTAATGATGACACGCAGGTAATAAATGTAGACCTGATAGAAACCTTTAACTATCTGCTTGGATTAACTGTTCGTACTATTAACCGTGATGACTCTGGTATTGTCACCATAACTGGAAAAAACAGCCTTAATGAAGATTGCCTTATAATCTGGCGGAATGCAGAGGATATAAATAACGATAAACTCGATAAGTGGTTCAAAATTTTATATAAAGCCAAAGATTTTGTTTTTGATACCATCTATGTAAACGGTGATAACAATATTGAGAATATGAAATTACCAGAAGAACATTGGCAAGTTCGCTTGATTGAAGCTGAATTCAAGCGTCTTATGTTTGATGTACAGGATGTTTAGGGGAGATTGTTAATGCCACCAAGAAAAAAGCAGCCTCCTTTGCCGTTTAATAAACGGCTCGTGTTGAATCAATATATCCTCAGTCTATTTGGAATAAAAAGTTTTGAAGATATTGCTTTGCATGTGAACAAAACAGAGAATGAGGGCTGGACAGAAGACCGTATCTCCCTGTTTCATCACGCTGTAGTGCAAGCCCTGCCTATGCAAGGCGCGCAGCTTAGCCCAGAGATATTATTGGGCTATGATCAAAATATTGTCTCCCATACACTAGCGATCCAAGGCAAACGACCAAAACCAATCCGCTGGAAGTACTTTCAGTATTTAGCCTTGCTCTTTACTGAAATCTATCTTGATCGCTATATGAATGACCCAAAAAACTTTGCTAACAGTCTCAATATGTTCTTAAACGGGCAATCTGTAAATGCTATGACTGGCCAAATGTATGAGGACGAAGCGTTTAATTATCCTCTTGGTGGATTTAATGCTCGTTTACCTGCAAAAGAAAAACTTTCTTTGTTTACTGAAGATGATTTGCGAAAAATTGCGTTTTGGAGTGCTACAGGATCAGGAAAAACCTTGATCATGCATATGAATATCAAGCAGTATTTACATTATCTAAAAAAATCTGCTCGTTCTCGCGAGCTGAACCGTATATTGTTGGTCACACCAAATGAAGGTCTGTCCAAGCAGCATAAAGATGAATTTGAACTCTCAGGTATTCAAAGCACTTTCTTTTCAAAACAAGTAGGAAAATTAGCTTTTAATGAAACAGTTGAAATTATTGAGGTTACTAAATTAGCTGATGTAGATGGCGATAAAACCGTGGCTTTGGAGGCCTTTGAAGGCAATAATCTTGTTTTAGCTGACGAGGGGCATCGTGGCGCAAGCGGTAAAGTTTGGAGCCAACGGAGGAGGAAGCTGGCTGAAAAAGGTTTTACTTTTGAATACTCTGCAACATTGGGGCAGGCTGTGGCAGGGGATGCAGAATTGTCACAAGAATATGCCAAATCGATTGTATTTGACTACTCCTATCGCTATTTTTACGGTGATGGATACGGCAAAGACTATCGTATTCTAAATTTACCTGATGATAATGACGAAAATGCTAGAGTGCTTTATTTGACAGCCTGCTTGCTGACCTTTTACCAGCAAAAAATGCTATTCAAAGATCCGCAAGCTAAGGTGAAACAATTTAATATTGAAAATCCGCTCTGGGTTTTTGTAGGCAGTAGTGTTACCAAAAGTACGAGCAAAAAAGATATTTCTGATGCCGTTGATATTGTTCAATTTCTGGCAAGGTTTACTGCCTCCTCAAATAAACAATCTACTTTACAGCTTATTGCCCGTGCCATTAGTGGAAATACTGGGCTTTTAAGCTCTCACGGTCATGATATTTTTTCCAATGTTTTTCCATTTATTGGCGATAACAGTAAAACGCCAGAGCAGCTTTATGACGGCATTATGCAGGATATTTTTAATGCCAGTAGCAGTGCTTCTTTACATATTGAGGATATTAAAGGTGCAGATGGCGAAATATCTCTTTGCTTAGGCAACAATGCACCTTTTGGTCTCATTAATGTTGGGGATACATCAAAATTGTGTAAGCTGCTTGCTGAATATGACGATATCAACATTGCTGAAAGAAATTTTAGTGAATCGTTATTTCATGGAATCAATAAAGAAAATTCTACAATAAATATTCTCATTGGCTCAAAGAAATTTACTGAAGGCTGGAGTAGTTGGCGTGTCAGCACCATGGGACTCATGAATGTAGGGCGCAGTGAGGGTTCGCAGATTATCCAGCTTTTTGGTCGTGGCGTGCGTCTTAAAGGTTTAGATAAAACATTAAAACGCCATAGTGCTTTGCAAGAGCAAAACGTGCTATACAATGAGTACCTTGCTCAGCTGGAAACACTAAATATTTTTGGTATTCGTGCAAATTATATGGAGCAATTTAAGACTTACCTTGAGGCAGAAGGAATGCCTACTGAAGATAATTTAGAACAAATAGTTATCCCTGTTATTTCTAATCTTGGTAAACAAAAATTAAAAACTGTCCGTCTAAAAAAAGGTTTGGATTATAAGCAAGACGGAGAAAAACCAGACCTGATATTATGCGAAGATATAAAACGAAATAAGATAATTTTAGATTACTATCCGCGCATTCAGGCACAAATCGCCAAAGATATTCAAGTTCAGCAGGAGCAAGCAATAAGGCATAGTAGCGTACTCACTTCAAAGCATATTGCGTTTTTAGATATTGACGCTATTTATTTTGATTTACAGATTTTTAAGAATGAACGAGCGTGGTTTAACTTAGAGATATCCAAAGCAGAGATTGAGAAAATTCTATCTGACACGTCATGGTATGAACTTTTGATTCCTGAAGAAGAGCTTTATTTTGATAGTTTTGAAAAGGTGCATATTTGGCAAAATATTGCTTCAAATTTGCTCCAAAAATATTGTGACCGTTTTTATAAAACTTCGAAAAATCAATGGGAAGCACCACACCGTGAATACTGCTACCTTGATGAAAATGATCCTAATTTTATTGCTGAGTACAAAGTGTTGATTGATAAATCCCAGCAACAAATTATCAAGCAGCTAAAATCTATTAAGGGTGTAATTGAAAAAGGAGAAATACCAAAGATTGATCAACCTTTTGGGCAATGGCAGGCTTTGTTTTTTGATTGTCACCTTTATCAGCCTTTGCTCTATACTGAAAGTGGCAATATCCAAATAAAGCCTGTGCCTCTTAATAGAGGAGAAAAGAAATTTGTTGAAAATTTACGAAGTTTTTATCAACACAATCCAAAATTTTTTGCCAATAAAAAACTCTATTTGCTCAGAAATATGAGCAAAGGTCGTGGAATAGGATTTTTTGAGGCTGGAAATTTTCACCCTGATTTTATTATGTGGTTGCTGGATGGAGAAAAGCAATACATATCTTTTATTGATCCTAAAGGACTTCGTAACTTAGATTCAAAAGACCCAAAAATAGAATTTTACAAGACCATTAAATCAATTGAAAAACAGTTGGGAGATGCCAAGGTTATTCTAAATTCATTTATTGTTTCAGTAACTTCTTATGAGGAAGTGCGTAACTGGGAAGAAGGGATGAGCGAAGAAGACTTTACTTCCAAGCATATCGTATTTCAAAGAGACGAAAGATATATCAAAAAAATATTTGATCAATTAAAAGGTTAGCAAATAGACTTACAAGATAAAGTTTACGAATTACTGCGTTAACCTACTCAAAAACTCAAACAATGAAAAATACCCCCATAAAAATAAAAAACTCGCCAGAGAAAAAGTCATATATCCGTTCATCAGCAGCGGAATACCTGACCTTTGTCGCTGCCAGTGGTGAAGGCGGAGTTGAAGCGGTTTATGCAGATGAGGATGTTTGGCTGACCCAAAAAATGATGAGTATGCTGTATGATGTTGATGTTAGGACAATCAATTATCACCTGAAAAAAATATTTTCAGACAATGAACTAGAAGAAAATTCAGTTATCCAAAATTTTCGGATAACTGCCAATGACGGCAAAAATTATAATACAAAGCATTATAATCTTTCAGCTATTATTGCTGTAGGCTATAAGGTAAATTCTGAACGCGCTGTTCAATTCAGAAAATGGGCAACAACTATTATCAAAGAATATACTATCAAAGCCTATGCAATGGATGATGAACGTCTCAAAAAAGGTGGCTCAATTCTTGTTGATCAATATTTTGAAGAGCAGCTGGAACGTATCCGAGAGATACGTCTTTCAGAACGTAAGTTTTATCAAAAAATAACAGACATTTACTCTACTTCTATTGATTATGATCTAAAAGCAAAGGGCACTCAACGTTTTTTTGCTAAAGTAACAGCAGAAATAGCTAAAGCCCATGCTGAAAGCGAGTTTGAACAATACCGCATTGTTCAAGATAGACTCTTTGAAAGTGATTTTGATAGATTGCTGAAGAAACTGGAGGGTAATCCCCCTGAAAATTAGTAGTTTTGAAAAGTAGAGCCTATACCACTTTGGACATCCTCGCTCTTGGGGTGATTACCCTTCCACCAAGTTTACCACAACCTCAGAAGCGTTCTTCATTGCTTCATCTCTAAGATGAGCATAACGTTGAGTCATGGCAGGGCTTTTGTGGGTGAGAAGTTTTTGCAAAGTGTAAAGATCAACTTTACCAGAAGAAGCCAATATTGATGCGTATACATGACGAAGCCCGTGAAGGGCTCTAAATTCTTTGGGTAAACCAGCCTGCTGTTTTATCTTGTTCACTGAATTTTTGATGTCTACTCTTTTCTGACCATTGCGCCCAGGAAAAACATACGGGCTTGAGCCAATAGCAGGGTGGGAAAGGAGTAGACGCCTAGAAGCAGAATTGAGAGGGATTTTTTCTTCTTTCCCTCCTTTTGGATTAACCAATCGGATAAAATTGCGTTCAAGGTCTATATGCTCCCATTTAAGTCTGAATAATTCCCCACGGCGCATTCCAGTATATAAGGTCAAACGCATCATATTGGCAGCTTGGGTATTACTCGAATCATCAATGGCCTGCCAAAGTCTCTTAAGAGCTTCGGGCGAAAGGTCTTCAGTTTTTGCATTATTAACGCGGGGCAATTCAATGGTAAATGATAACGCTGGAAATAATTGACGTTTGACTCCGAAGTTTATGAGCCGTCTAAGTAATTCAAGGGTATTTCGAACAGTTGCAGGCTTGAGAGTCTCCATCATGGAGTAACGTAATCGATCCACATGAAAAGGCTTAAGTTCTGTTGGAAAAATATCCCCAAAACGTGGTTTCAAATGTTTTTTGAATCTGTTTGCATCGGTTGCTATTCCTTTAAGCTCAGGACGCGCTTTGACATATAACTTCCATAATGCGTTAAACGTAGGAATTGGTGTTTCTTCTTGTCTTTTACGAGCGATATCTTCCCCTTGTATAGCTTTAGCAAGCTTTTGCTTCGCCACATGTCGGGCTTGTTCTACTGTTAAAATTCCAAATTTTCCTAGTGAAAGACGCTTGACTTTGCCCTTTCTACCATAGCCATGGCGATATTGGACAAAAAAAGAGATGTTCTCTTTACCTACATGTACGCCAAAACCAGACAGCTCAGTGTCATAAAGATATTCTCTTTGCCCTCGTTTTAAGTCTTCTAAAAAACGCTTTGTAATCTTTACTCGTGCCATATCACTGCCTTTTTGCCCAAATTCGGATACTCACCGGATACTCACCAGATGTGAAAAAATAGCCAATTTGATGAAAAAGAAGGTAACATCGAAAAATAAAAAGTCAAGGAAAACAAAGAGAAAGACACACAATGAAAAATAAGAAGCTAATGGTAGTCGGGCTCATAACCCGAAGGCCAGAGGTTCAAATCCTCTCCCCGCTACCAGAAAAATCAAGGACTTACGGCATCCTGTGCTGTGAGTCCTTTTTCTTTTTGCCCCCTATTTGCCCCTTCACCGCATTTTCACTGCTTTTTTGATGTCTGCTCACTGTTTTTGGGATGCATGCGTATCAGGCTGCGGCAGGCTGTAGTAGTCTTTAAATATGATTATTCAGGAGGTCTGTTTTTAACAAAGCGTAAAGCAGGCTGACACCTTGGGAACTATGAGTGCTTGGCAGAAAAATTTTATTGAGACGGAACGGGTCTTGTTAATTGCCGATTTTTTAAAGTATTTTACTGCACCTGAAGGGTGGCGCGATCCTTGCTTAATTTCATAAGGACTCTGGCAAATTTGAAAAGTTAAACCAGCAGTCCTGTTTGCTAATATAACCCTTTTTGCCTGTGAGGTAGCTAACATGAAAAAAATTGCTCTTTTTTCACCTATAATTGTGGCTGTACTGATGGCACTCATCCCCGCGCCAGAAGGACTGCCTCAGAACGGCTGGTACTTTTTAAGTATTTTTGTCGGAGTGGTTGTTGGTCTTATTGTAGAACCGGTGCCCCCGGCTTTGGTTGGGCTGGTAGGGGTTGAGCTTGTTGCTGTGCTTGGCTTGGTCGGAGGCGTTAAGGAAAGTCGTGTCTGGGCTCTTTCCGGATTTTCTAACAATGTTATCTGGCTGATTTTCGCAGCTTTTATGTTTGCTTTGGGATACAAAAAAACCGGTTTGGGGCGCAGGATAAGCCTGCTTCTGATTAAATTTTTAGGTAAAAATACACTTGGTCTGGGGTACGCGGTGGCCTTGTCTGATGCTGTTTTGGCACCTTTTATGCCCTCTAATACTGCCAGAAGCGCTGGTACCATTTATCCCGTGGTCAGCAACATTCCTCCAATGTTCGGCTCAACGCCGGAAAGCGAGCCGCGCAAGATAGGTGCCTACCTTAGCTGGGTGGGCATTGCCGCGACTTGCGTTACCAGTTCTATGTTCTTGACCGCTTTGGCACCCAATCTATTGGCCGTGGACATTATTTCCAAAAGCACCGGTATGAGTATTTCCTGGGGGCAATGGGCACAGGTCATGCTTCCTGCCATGCTGCCCTTGTTCATACTCACTCCGTGGTTGGCCTACGTCATATATCCTCCTGCTCAGAAACATTCTCCTGATGCCCCTGTCTGGGCTGCTGATGAACTGCGTAAGATGGGCAGTATTTCAAGCAAAGAATTGCTTATGCTGGGCTATGCTTTTTTGGCTTTGGTGCTCTGGATATTCGGCAAGCAGGTCGGTGTTGACAGTACAGTTGCCGCCTTGTTTGTTCTTTCTTTGATGGTTTTGACAAAAGTGGTTTCATGGGATGACGTAATTGCCAACAAGGGAGCTTGGAACGTACTGGCATGGTTTGCCACCCTTGTCACTATGGCTGGCGGTTTGAGCAAAGCAGGTGTGCTTAAATGGCTGGGCGATATGGTCTCCGTACATCTTCAAGGCTTACCTATCATGAGTGTGGCGGTTATGCTGATAATTTTATTCTTTGTATTGCATTATTTCTTTGCTAGCACCACAGCGCATACAACCGCGCTCCTGCCATTATTTTTGGCTATTGCAGCTCCGGTTTTTACCCCCGAGAGCCTTCTTCGGGTGGCTTTGATGCTAGCAGCCAGCTTGGGCTTGATGGGTATTATCACCCCTTATGCTACGGGACCTTCACCCATCTGGTACGGTTCAGGTTTTATAAGACAGGCTCGCTGGTGGCTTTTAGGAGCTATTTTCGGAGCCATTTATTTGGGAAGTATACTTGTTGTAACTGTTTTTTATATTTAGCCAAGTCAAGGACTTATGGTCAATTAGGCCATAAGTCCTTTTTTTGTGTTTACTCTGTTTGCCTTTTACTCTGAAGCAAGGCGTATTTCCACTCGGCGGTTGAGCTGTTTATTAGCCACGGAATTGTTTGGCATCAAAGGTCGGTCTTCACCATAACCTGTGGTTTGAATAAGATTAGGGTTGATAGAAAATTTTTGCGTAAGATAATTTTTTACTGCTTCTGCTCTCTGTTTGGAGAGTCGAAGGTTAAACTCAGCATCCGCATCGGAATCTGTATGCCCTGCAAGAATTATTTTTTTCCCATAAAGTGCTGAGGAGCTTAGGGCATCACCAAGGACATTGAGCTGAGGATAGAATTTTTCGTTTATCTGCGCTGAATTTGTTTCAAATGTTATGTTTAAATACACTGCACCATCATGCTGAATAATTTCTGTACCAGCGGACATTTCACTGACAGGAGTATTGGCACTTGCTGCGATAAGCCCTTGAATTATTTCACTGCGTGAAGAGGCAAATCCAAGTGCGTGTGGGCGGTATGGAGGGAGCCAAGATTTAATGGGTATGGCCATATCTTTGGCAATGCTCCAAAGACAGCCTAGCAAGGGATCCGCAGGCATACGATTTTCTTTGGCAAAGAATATCCAGTCTTCTTTTGCCTTAAATTCAATCACAGCTGCTTGTTGCATGGAATAGATTAAATGCCCAGCAGTTGTTTCGTACATGTCCATTTGTACGGTAATTTTCGTGTCATCCAGAGTATGGCCGGCATAAAAATATGGGCAAGTGAGTATAATAACTACATCAGCACCTCGTGTTCGTGCTTCGCGCACTGCTTTTTCCGAGCTTCGGAAAATTAAAGAATCATCAAGTTCTTGTGCAGGAAAAAGTCTTTCTTGAGCCCAAGCATTATGAAAAATATGACTAAAAGATTTCCCCAGTTCCAAACGCTTTGGATACAATTGGTTTATCCACATGGGATAGATAAGAGCTTTGAGTGGAGTAGTTTGCCTTGATGTCGGTTGAACATAGGTCATGAGTTGAGATTTTTGAATTGGTACATCAATATGAAGATGCGGTTTGGCAATTTGTAATTCTGTATAGCTACAACTGACGCAGCAAAGAAGTATGAGAAGTAAAAATAATTTTTTCATGTTTTTTCGCTTGTTTTTGCAATACATATCCTGCCTAGGGCAGAGAATTGACGTTCAGGTATTATTACACAAGAAATAAGCAAAAAGTATACCGTAAATTCAGGGCATTGGCAGAGTGGCTACTTTTATGTTAATCAGTGATTATGTATGTACATCGCCTGCTACGCATAGTTTGTGCTGGTCTCAATAAATCCTTTTGGGCAAATGTAGTATTTTTACAAAATTCAATTTTTTATCGTTTTCGTGCTCACTTTTTTTGCCTTGTGCTTGCTTTTATTCTTCTGCTTCCTTCTTTTGTCATGGGGCAGTGGGCTACGGATTCTCGTTTTTCAGCCCCGATTAATTGCACTGACCTGAATCTGTGTTTTGTGCAAAACTATGTGGATCTTGATCCAAGCATACATTGGGCAGACTACATGTGTCGCCACCTTTCCTATGATGGGCATACTGGTACGGACATTCGGGTTTTGTATGAAGATATGCAACGCGGAGTTCCGGTGCTTGCCATGGACGACGGCAGAGTTATGGACGTGCGCGATGGCATGGAGGACGGCACAGGCGTTATGGATCTGGCTGCTTTGCACGGTAAATTTGCAGGCAATGCCGTGTATGTTAATCACAATAATGGTTTTGCAGTGCAATATAATCACTTGAAAAAAGCTAGTGTTCGAGTCAAAAAAGGTGATTTTGTTCAACGAGGCCAAGTGCTTGGCATGGTAGGGCTGTCCGGTAAAACCGAGTTTCCTCATTTAGAAATCTGCGTGTTTGCAGGGAAAAAATCTGTGGATCCCTTTATGGGCGATACAGTACAGAGCTGTGGTCAACATGGCATGCCTTTGTGGGATAAAGCTGCCTTGAATATGTTCCCCTATAAATCCAGAGGCAAATTAGATGCAGCTTTTGTTAATGGGGTACCTGATCTGCGTAAGGTACTGCTGAGTCCTAAAAAAAAATTTGATCCGCAACGCAGCGATCGCATGAGTTTTTGGGCTGCATTTTTTGGGGTAGTTACCGGAGACGAACTGTATATGTCTGTGATGAATCCTGCTGGCCGGATAATTGCTGAACATTCTATTGTGGCAGAAAAGAATTTTGCACAAAAGAGCATGTTTGTCAGCATTCGTAAACGCAGAAACTGGCCCGCCGGCAGGTACAGAGGGATTTGTGTCCTCACTCCGGTGGAAACAAATGCTCCGCCAGTAACAATTGTGCGAGAGATAACAGTTCCAAAACTTTAGCAAGGCAAGGTATTGTCCAGATATTAGCCTTGAAATGCTAAGCCTTGAAAGTTGAGCAGAGCCAAACTATGAGGTCTTAATCTGGATAAGAAGGGAAGAAGAGCAAAGAAAAAGGCAGAGAAGAAAAGAAAGAAGAACTGGATTCTGCGACTTCGCGCAGAATGACAGAGGGGGATGATAGTAACACTGTGCAAAATATGAACTTTGGTGACTTCGAGCTTTAATGACAAGAAGAATGGGCGGAAAAACAAAGCATAAAATTAGACTTTGCGCGGTGTGATTATAAATTCATTCAGTACAAACGTGCTGCATCAAAACACAAAAAAAAGCGCGTACTCAAAGATACGCGCCTTTAAGGGAAACCGGATACCCGTTGAAACCACTACCGCTGCTTCCTTTCGGACCTGACGGGGTTCATGGCGTAAACGCCACCCGGCTTCCCCTTCATAATGATAAGTCTACATTTTTTTTTTAGAAATACCAAGCCCTAAATTAAGTCAATCAGGGCAAACGCATATTAACTTGTCTGTCATTCAAACATTCCTCTCCGTTATTTAGAGCACCTCCCCGTCACTGAAGCGCGTAAGTTGCGACAGTTCGTCTTTTGCACAGTGTGACTGTACTCTCCATCTGCCATTGACGCGCGAAGTCAGAAAAGTCTAGTGCTTTGCATCGTGTTACTATCATCCTCCTCTGTCATTCTGCGCGAAGTCACAGAATCTAGCAAAGCCATACTATGAGGGCATGACGCAGTAAGGGAAGAAGGCAAGACAAAAGAGAAAGAAAAGAAGAAGAAGAAGCAAAGACAGAAGAACTGAACCCTGCGACTTACGCTCCTCAGTCATACGACACAAATCATAACTATGCAGAAACTATTTGACAATGATTTTCATTTTCAATAAAGACTTTTTACACAAAATAAGGCTAAACAAACAAGAGTATAAAAATAATTTGAGTTTGAGGGGGAAACATGAAAACGCATATTGGGCTGAGAAAACTCCCAATTGATACATACGCAATTGTCAAAACCATCAAGGCCGAGGGCGATTTGGGTCGGCGCATTAGAGAACTTGGAATAATACCCGGCACTCGTCTCAAGGTTACAGGAAGAGCCCCGCTCAAAGACCCTGTGGCTTTGCGCCTTTCAGGATTCACAATCACCTTGCGTAACAATGAAGCTGACCATATTATTGTCCAGCTTGAGGAGCAAACATGAAAAAAATCACTCTTGCTCTTGCTGGTAATCCGAATTCTGGCAAAACCACAACCTTTAATGCCCTGACCGGTTCAAGGCAACATGTGGGGAACTATCCCGGTGTTACCGTTGCCAAAAAGCAAGGAACCATACAGCATGACAATGCAATATTGCATGTGGTTGATTTGCCCGGGACGTATTCACTCACAGCCTATTCCGCGGATGAACTTGCAGCACGCGATTTTCTCATTGATGAAACCCCCAATATAACCATTGATATTCTTGATGCGAACACCTTAGAGCGCAGCCTATACTTAGCCGTTCAAATTATGGAAATGGGTGTTCCTCTCATTTTAGCCTTAAATATGATGGATGAAGTTCGCGTAAAAAACTGGAGCATAAACACGGGAAAACTCTCGGAATTGCTCGGTATTCCTGTGGTTGAGACAGTGGCGCGATCAGGTGAAGGAAAACAAACACTCATAAATACCGCACTACAGGTGGTCAACGAACAAAGCACGGTTTGGGAACCACTCAATATTTCCTATTCAGCTGATATTGATGAAGCACTTGCGGATATGATTGCCCTGATTGAGGAAAATAATTTTCTTGTGGAAAAATATCCACCACGCTGGCTGGCTCTTAAATACATTGAAAATGATGAACAAATACGAGTTGTTGGACGGCGAGCTGGAGAACTCGCTATCCAGCTTGAGGCCATTGCAGCCCGTGTCGCTGAACACTGTCGCCGGACTCTCAAGATGGATCCCGAAGCCATTGTTGCAGATTATCGATACGGCTTTATTGCCTCAATCATGAAGCAAGGGATACTCAAGCGAGAAGTTTCTCGTGAACGCATTGTTACCTCGGATAAAATAGATCAGGTTGTGACCTCTACTTTTTTTGGGCCAGCTCTTATGTTGTTTATCCTCTACGCCATGTTTCAATTCACCTTTATGCTTGGGGAAATCCCCATGGGCTGGCTGGAAAATCTGTTTGGCTACTTGGCAGAACTCACAGCAACACTTTTGCCACAAGGCCTCTTACAATCTCTTGTAGTAGACGGTATCATCGGTGGTGTTGGCGGTGTTTTGGGTTTTGTTCCACTTATTGTCGTGATGTTTATCCAGCTCTCGTTTTTAGAAGATTTAGGATACATGGCGCGTATGGCCTATATGCTTGATAGAGTTTTCAAAGCCTTTGGTCTGCATGGTTCTTCTGTTATGCCTTTTATTATTTCAGGGGGCATTCCCGGTGGCTGCGCTGTTCCGGGAGTTATGGCTGCGCGCACCTTACGCAGTCCGCGTGAACGTTTAGCAACCATTCTTACCGCACCCTTTATGGCTTGCGGAGCCAAAGTCCCACTATTTTTACTCTTAACCGCTGCATTTTTTCCAGAAAATGCAGGAAATGCTCTTTTTTGGATAACCTTAATCTCTTGGTGCTTAGCCCTTGTTGTAGCACGCATTTTACGTTCCACCATTATTTCCGGACCGGCCACCCCCTTTATCATGGAATTGCCACCTTATCGCATGCCCACCATGCATGGTATTTTTCTCCATACTTGGGAACGCGCATGGCAGTACATAAAAAAAGCAGGCACTACAATCTTGGCTATCTCAATCCTTTTATGGATTGCCATGACTTTTCCTGCCTTGCCTGAGCACACAAGGCTTGAATATGAAAAACAAAAAAACTTTGCCCTAGAAAATCTTCATGCTGAGGCACAACAACAGCGACTCATGGAAATAAATAATCAAAGAAATCAAGCACGCTTGCGCTATTCTTTTGCCGGTCAACTCGGAACAGCTCTGGAACCCGTATCTCGTTTCGCTGGTTTTGATTGGCGAACTAATATTGCACTTATTGGCGGTGTGGCTGCCAAAGAGGTGATTGTTTCTACCTTGGGCACTGCGTATTCCCTTGGAGAAATTACGCCTGAGGAAAGCAGTGGCCTTGCAACACGACTGCAAAAAGACCCACATTTTACTCTGGCAACGGCCTTGTCCCTCATTATCTTTACGATACTCTATGCCCCATGCTTTGTTACGCTCATCACTATGGCGAAAGAATCTTCATGGAAATGGGCGATTTTTTCCATGCTATTTAACACTGGTATAGCTTTTGCCCTTGCAGTACTGGTTTATCAACTTAGCACTTGAGAAATTATAAAGAGCATTATACTATAAGGCTTTCATATTTTAGATATAATCAAATATGAACCTGCTTTTTACTACTATAAGGAGATTCCTGTATGCCGCAGACTATTTCAGAAGCACTGCAACGCAATTTACTCGGTAATGCTCCGGGTTGGTATAAACTCACCATCCTTGGCTTCCTGCTTGCCAATCCTCTGCTCTTGGCAAGCTTTGGCCCTTTTGTAACAGGTTGGATACTGATAGCTGAATTTATTTTTACGCTGGCCATGGCTCTCAAATGCTACCCACTTCCTGCCGGAGGTCTCTTAGCCATAGAAGCGGTTTTTATCGGGCTAACACATCCTGAAACAGTATATCATGAAGCTCTCAATAATTTTGAAGTAATCCTGCTCCTCATTTTTATGGTTGCAGGTATCTATTTTATGAAAGACCTTCTACAATTTGCTTTCACCAAAATATTAACAAAAATTAAATCTAAAATAGCTATATCCCTTCTTTTTTGTTTTGCTGGAGCTTTTCTTTCTGCTTTTTTAGATGCACTGACAGTCACCGCGGTGATCATTGCCGTGGCCTATGGATTTTATGCGGTCTACCACAAACATACTTCAGGTGGTAGCAATTTGACCAATGAAGATGCTGTAAAGGAATTGGCCAAAGAAGATCTAAAACAATTTAGAGCATATCTTCGCAATCTGATGATGCATGGGGCTGTAGGCACTGCCTTGGGTGGAGTGTGTACTTTGGTTGGCGAACCCCAAAACCTGCTCATTGGCAGCAAAATGGGTTGGCATTTCCCTGAATTTTTTATCAAAGTCGCGCCCATTTCCATCCCTGTACTGATTTCAGGACTCTTGACTTGCGTTCTTGTCGAAAAATTTCATTTGTTTGGCTATGGATACCAAATTCCGGGGAACGTCAGAAGCGTTCTCACTGAAGAATCAGCTAAAAAAGATGCAACAATGGGAGCAACCGGCAAAGCACGTTTGCTTATTCAAGCCTGTGTGGCTGTATGGCTTATAGTTGCTCTTGCTTTTCACCTTGCTGCTGTGGGCTTGGTAGGCCTCTCAGTCATTATCTTACTTACGGCTCTTTGTGGCATCACCGGAGAGCACCAGATAGGTAAAGCCTTTGAAGAAGCACTGCCTTTTACCGCGCTTTTGGTGGTCTTTTTTTCTATAGTCGCAGTGATTCATGATCAACACCTATTCAAAGGTATTATTGAATATGTGCTCGGCCTTGATGGACGCCATCAGCTTGTGGCCTACTATGGGGCAAACGGTATCTTGTCCATGATTTCAGATAATGTTTTTGTGGCCACGGTCTATATTAACGAAACCAAGGCTCACTTTGTAGCGTGGCTAGGTGCTTTGCCCGGAGTCAGTGAACTTATGTGGGAAGGAGCGAAGCTGAATGGAACTCGCCTCATGGGGATTTTGACCGATCCGCATGTCAATCATTCCGCAGAAGTTTTGGCTCTTTTACCAGAAGCCACCCGAAATACTATCATGGCCGGTATGGAACAATTCAGTGCTTTGGCCGTAGCCATTAACACCGGAACAAATATCCCTTCTGTGGCAACGCCTAATGGTCAAGCTGCATTCCTCTTCTTATTAACCAGCGCACTCGCTCCGGTTATCCGCCTGTCGTATGGCCGTATGGTGGTGCTTGCCCTGCCCTATACCATTGTCATGTCGATTACCGGACTTATCGCTACTTGGTATATGCCGGAGGTCGAACATTGGCTACTCAGCATTTTTGGCATGGCACCCATGTAGGGTAAAGCGTAAACGCACTGGCGAGATGAAACAAAAAAGCGACTTTCCAATTTTCAGGGAGCATAGACAATTTCAATCTCCATTTCCGTTTTTGCCTGCGTAAGAAACTCCTGTACTTCCTGCTCTTGATCTGGGCTGAAGCGCAGGAGCAAGATTGCTTTTTTGCGCTGAACAACTGTAAAAAGAGCCAAATTATCATTGGCTTCCAGCAAAAAACGAAATAAAGCAACATCAGAAGGGGCAAGCTGGATATACAGTCGCCCTGAGCATGTATATGGATTGTTGTCGTTTCTTGCTTTGCGCTTCATATAGACTGGTATGCTGTGAAAAGCACATAGAGGTCAAGTATCGTTTGAAACAGCTTGACTTGCCTGTGTTCAATGACGATGCTGTCGTTTCATCTTTGATATGCTTTGTTACATAATTAAGGAAAAACATATGAGCTATACTACCCAAATGGACGCTGCCAGAAAAGGCATTAGAACAGAGGCCATGCGTATTGTTGCACAAAAAGAAAACCTGCGAATTGAAGACCTTATGCACAAAATGGCTGAAGGAAAAATAATTATCCCCTGCAATAAAAACCATACAAGCATCAATCCTGAGGCCGTGGGCGAAGGGACAAAAATTAAGGTCAATGTCAATCTGGGTATTTCCAAGGACGCTCAAGACATGGAACTGGAGCTGGAAAAAGTTCGCCATGCCCTTACACTTGGGGCTGATTCCATTATGGATTTATCCTGCTGGGGCAAAACCAAAGAGTTTCGTACTCGGCTCATAGAAATGAGTCCGGCCATGATCGGTACAGTTCCGATGTATGATGCCATTGGGCATTTGGAAAAGGACCTAGCAAAAATTACTGTGGACGAATTTTTTCAAGTAGTTGAACAGCATGTTGTAGACGGTGTGGATTTCTTAACCATTCATGCTGGTCTCAATCGCCGGACAGCAGCACGCATAAACGACGATGAGCGCATTACCCGTATTGTTTCCCGTGGCGGTTCTTTGCTGTACGCATGGATGCGACTTAATGATGCGGAAAATCCATTCTACGAACATTATGATAGGCTTTTGGAGCTTTGCGAAAAATATGACGTAACCCTCAGTCTAGGAGATGGCTGCCGGCCCGGAAGCCTGCATGATGCCACGGATGCAGCTCAGGTGGAGGAACTTATTGAGCTTGGAAAACTTACCAAGCGGGCTTGGGAGCGCAATGTACAAGTCATGATAGAAGGTCCCGGACATATGGCTATGAATGAAATTGCCGGTAACATGATGATGGAAAAAAGGCTGTGTCATGGTGCTCCCTTCTATGTACTAGGCCCTCTGGTAACAGATGTTGCGCCGGGTTATGATCATATCACAGCAGCCATTGGCGGAGCCATCGCTGCAATGAATGGCGCTGATTTTCTTTGCTATGTAACTCCGGCTGAACACCTGCGTCTGCCTTCACTTGAGGACATGAAAGAAGGCATTATTGCCACGCGCATTGCTGCCCATGCAGCCGATATTGCCAAAGGACTGCCCAAAGCGCGAGATTGGGATGATGACATGAGCCGTGCACGAGCAGCCATTGATTGGAAAAAAATGTTTGAGCTGGCAATGGACTCAGAAAAACCGCAAGTATACCGTGATTCTTCTAAACCAGAGCATGAGGACTCCTGTTCCATGTGCGGTAAAATGTGCGCGGTACGAACCATGAATAAGGTCATGCAGGGCGAAGAGCTGACTTTGGAAGATTAGAGAGTCAGCCCTTAAAACTATACTATTTTATACCTGCATTGCTTGATTTGAAAAAATCTCCACGCCTGTCAACAAGCTACTCGACTGAATATTTTTTTAAGTCAGCGTCTCGAATTTCGCCACGTTTAATTTTCCCAGAAATGGTTTTGGGCAGTTCTTCTACAAACTCCATAATGCGTGGGTATTTATACGGCGCAGTTACTGCCTTAACATGGTTCTGCAAGGTTTTGATGAGTTCCTCCGAGGGTGCATAATCCGGCGCAAGCACAACCGTGGCCTTGACCACTTGACCGCGTACTGGATCAGGAACGCCTGTAACCGCTGCTTCGACCACTGCATCATGGCTCACCAGCGCACTTTCCACTTCAAAGGGGCCAATACGATAACCAGAAGCCTTGATGAGATCATCTGTACGACCCATGAACCAAAAATATCCGTCTTCATCAATCCATGCTTTGTCTCCGGTATGATACCAGCCATCAAATTTTACGGATTCTGTTTTTTCCGGTTCATCCATATAGCCTGCAAACAGACCAAGCACGCCGTTTGTGGGAGAATCGTCCTGAAAACGGATACAGATTTCCCCTTCCACGCCGGAAGGAACAGGCTCTCCAGTCTCATCTAAAAGCCCTATTTCCCAGCCTGGAGCTGGCTTGCCAATAGAACCCGGTTTGGGCTCCATAAAGGGCAAGGTACCTATTTGCATACAAGTTTCTGTCTGACCATAACCTTCATAAATGGGCAGGCCAGTCGCATTTTTCCAGTCTGTAAAAACAGAAGCATTCAGTAATTCACCTGCTGTTGTGCAATGACGCAGTGAGGATAGATTCCACTTTGCCAAATCTTCACGCACAAGGAATCTGTACACCGTAGGCGGTGCACAAAAAGAAGTAATTTTATATTTTTCAAGAGTATCAAGCAATTCAGCAGGCACAAATTTGCCCCGAAAATCCCAGACAAAAACCACGGCTCCTGCTAAGAATTGACCGTAAAATTTCCCCCAAACAGATTTTGCCCAGCCTGTATCTGAAAGCGTCAGATGCAAATCTCCTTCGCCTAGATCATGCCAATAGGCTCCTGTTGTCCAATGCCCTAAAGGATAGGAGTGCGTATGTACTACCATTTTGGGCATACCGGTTGTGCCCGAGGTAAAAAATATGACCATGGGATCGTCTTTTTTTGGCGAATCCGCAGTACGGGGAAAAACAGGCTTGCCACTTTGACAAAGCGTTTCAAACTCTTCCCAGCCATTTTCAGGGCTAACAGCACCGCATTGAACAAAATACTTAAAGCTAGCAGCTTTCTCCCTAGCTTCATTTACGGTTCCCACAAAAGAATCTTCGCAAATAACGCCTTTGATATTTGCATAATTCGCTCTTTCAGTAACATCCTTAACCGTAAGCAAAGACGGCGAAGGAATGGGCAGAGCTCCAAGCTTATGTAAAGCGAGCATACTTACCCAGTATTCCACACGGCGAAACAGGATAAGCATAATCCTATCGCCCTGAGCCACTCCACGCTGCTGCAATGCAGAAGCCAACCGAGAGGAACGTTCACTGAGCCAGCCATAGCTATACTCACGAGCTTCTCCCTGATCATTAACATGCAAAATAGCTGGACGCTCAGGCGTTTCAGCAGCACGTGCATCAATGACATCAAATGCAAAATTGAAATTTTCTGGAACTTCTACCTTAAATTTGGCTATAAAATCTTCATAATCCTTAAATTGCTGTTTCTGCATCGTTCCCTCTTTCTCAGTTCTATAATTCTGTTGCCTTCACTTCCCAACTTTTTACGGATCAACAATCCTGCATATTGTTGACCCTACAGAATCACGTCAATAAAACGTGCGACCCCAGAACCAAGGGCACGCATGGCATGAGGAGTACGCGAATCAAAATACAGAGAATCGCCCACGCTGAGTTCATGAATTGCAGAGCCAAGCCGAACTTCCAGCACTCCTTCAATGCAATAAATAAATTCTTGCCCTGTATGTTCTGCAAAATTCAATTCATCTTCTGTTTTAGGATTAACAGTAATTTCAAAAGGTTCCATTTTACGATCTTTGAAGCGATAAGCGAGACTACGATAATCGTAATCTTTTCTGCGATCGACGCTCAAACCTTTGCCAGCGCGTACCAAGGAATGTAGCACAAGGTGCGAGTCCGTTCCGGAAATAAGAGCAGTGGTATCCACTCCGCAGGCTTGAGCAACTTTGAGCAGATAACCGACTGGAATTTCATGTGTACCAGACTCATAAAGCTCAACAGTTTTTAGTTCTACGCCAACAGCTTTGGCCATATCCTCTATAGAAAAATCCAAAGCCTCACGCAGTCCAAGTAATCTACGAGCTATATTTACATATTCCTTCATAATAAGAACCTTCCTTTTACTCTGTTCCAGTTTATTCCATTGCTTCTGGAAATAATTCAGCACCCAGTTCTCGTAACTTAAATTTCTGAATTTTACCTGAAGCAGTCATGGGATACTCATCCACAAAAGTAATATATTTTGGAATCTTATAGCGTGCAATATTACCACGACAAAATAATTGAACATCTTCAGGAGAAAGCCTGACACCTTTTTTTAGAATAATAAATGCGCCTACTTCCTCTCCGTATTTACGGCTGGGCACAGCTGCCACTTGAACATCGCTGATTTCTTCCATGGTATATAAAAATTCTTCTATTTCTCGTGGGTATACATTTTCACCGCCACGGATAATCATATCCTTAAGTCGACCAGTAATAGCCAAATACCCATCCTCATCAAAAACACCCAAATCGCCGGAATGTAGCCAGCCATCTTCGTCAAGAGTCTCTTGGGTAGCTTTAGGATTATTGTAATACCCTTTCATAACATTATAACCACGGCAACACACTTCACCCTGCTCATACGGAGCACACTGCTTGCCTGTTTCAGGGTCTTTGACCATAACTTCAATCTCAGGCATAGCGCGCCCCACGGTTTCAGTCATTTTTTGCATGGAATCGCCGGGCTTGGTCTGGGTCATCACCGGGCTTGTTTCTGTCAAACCGTAGCAAATGGTTATTTCCGTCATATTCATCTTATCCATGACTCGTTTCATAACCTCCACAGGGCATGGAGAGCCTGCCATAATACCGGTTCGCAATGAAGAAAAATCAAATTTGCTAAAGGCTCTATGTTCCAAAACAGCAATAAACATCGTAGGGACGCCATACAACGCAGTACATTGTTCATGATCCACTGAGGCCATAACCAAGAAGGGATCAAAGCCCTCTAAAATAACCATGGTCACGCCGTGTGTAACCGCAGCCAGCACCCCTAACACGCAGCCAAAACAATGAAACAAAGGAACAGGTAAACACAATCTATCCACATGCGTAAACCTTTGGTTTTCACCAATCCAAAAGCCATTGTTGCCTATATTATAATGCGTCAGCTGTACTCCCTTTGGAAACCCAGTTGTTCCTGAAGTATACTGCATATTGACGACATCAAACGGGGAGAGCATGTCTTGACGCTTTTGGTAGTCTTCATCGCTCACAACCGCTGCCATGGCTTGTACTTCAGGCACGGAATACATACCTGAATACTTCTCTTGCCCTAAAAAAATAACCCGTTTGAGCTGCGGAAATTTTTCACTGTTGAGTAGCCCACGTTCACAAATTTTAAGTTCAGGGATCAAATCATAGATTGTTTGTACATAATCAATCTCCCTGAAACCATCGATAAGTATAAGATTTTCAGTTTCAGATTGCTCCAAAAGATAGGCTATTTCATGATTACGGTAGTGCGTATTCACAGTAAGTAAAATCGCACCAATCTTAGCTGTAGCAAATTGCAGTGCCACCCAGTTTGGAACATTGGTCGCCCAAACAGCTACTTTTTCCCCTTTTTGTATACCCAGTGCCATAAGCCCTTTGGCCCAGCGGTCTACTTCCTCAGCAAATTCCGCATAGGTCAAACGATAATCACGGTCGACATAGACCACTGCTTCTTTATCCGGCCACTGCTGAACAGTTTCATCCAAAATTTGACCAAGGGTTCTTTCTCTCAGTTGGGACATGCCATCTCCAGTTGCGTAAAAAAATCAAGCAAAATTTAGAAAAATCAATCTACTCTCTTCAAAGTCCAAAGCCTTTGCTTTTTAATGAGGGAAATAAAGTACTGCATAAATAGAGCATGGATTTTCATACGCTCCAACATGATGCGGTACAATAGAATTAAAATAAATTGAATCGCCAGTTTCTAAAATTGTAGTTTTATTTCCATAAATCACTTCCAATTTGCCAGAAACCACAACCAAAAATTCTTCCCCTTCATGGCTGCTCAAAGATTTGTCTTCATCAAGACTCATTTCAATGAAAAAAGGTTCCATATTGCGGTCAGCCTTGCCACGCCCCAAAGAATAAAAATCAAGAGCAGCTTTTTTGGCACTGCCAGTGTGCATGACAAGTTCTTGTTTACGATCTGCAACCCGTACAACTAAAGGGTCTTGAGAAACTTTGTCATCCAAAAAAGTACCAAGCCGTACTCCTAAACCACGGGCTATTTTTACGAGTGGCTGCAAAGAAGGATAGCAGTCCTCATCTTCAATAGCAGTTAAAAAGGATTCTGCAAGACCAGTTCGTGCCGAGAGATCAGCAAGAGAAAGTTCAGCTTTTTCACGGAATTGACGAATACGTCGACCAATTTTAGGATTGTCCATTAAGTCCTCCTTGAAAACAAAAGTTCAATTGAAAAAGAGACTGCAATCTGGGGTATATCCCCCTTTTTAGCAAAGCCTCCAGGCTTTGTCATCTTGTGCAAAGCAGAGCCATTATACACGGCAAAGGCGCGCGCCATAGAAAAATTCGTTTAGCGGACTGTTTAACGGGGTGGACCACTCCATACTCAAGGTGAACGCAGGGAAACGTTCTATAAAATTGCGTACCTGTTCTTCGTTTTCAGCAGGGTTTAAGGTACAGGTAATATACACAAGCGTTGCTTTCGCCTGTGCCGAAAAATGACCGGCAGCTGCGAATAACATCTCAGCCTGCAATTGAACTAATTGTTTCATATCCTGCTCAGTCCTGCGCCATTTGGCATCAGGTCTGCGAGACAGAACCCCCAGTCCAGAACAAGGCACATCAAGCAAAATAGTTTGCGGCTGTTTGTCAAATTGAGGCTTATCAAAAATTGAAGTAATTTTTGCAGGTATATTAGGCAATAATTTTTGGAGCGCAGCAATACGTCCTTTGTGGACGTCACTAGCCATAACATTAAGACCAAGCTCCGCGAGTATACGAGTTTTGCCTCCACGTCCGGCACAGGCATCCCATATTGGCTGAGGCCATGTGTGAGGCTCAAGAGCCATAAGGGCTTGTCTGGCTGCAAAACTCACCCTATGCAGGCTTACGCCGTTCACGCTCTGCTCTACAAAAGTTCCGGCAGGAAAAGCAAAACCGCACCCATTGTTGCTGAGTAATTCAGGGTGGCTTGCTAATTTTTTATGTATCTGCTCTTTTTGCGCATGATCAAAAGGAATACTGAGGCCAAGGGCAGGAGGCGTAATCTGGGCTTTGAGCAAAGCCTCCAGCTCCTGCTTTTTATAGCTGTCAGCCCAAAGCCGAATTATCCACTCTGGGCAAGAATAAAATTGGCTTAACGCCTTAATTTTGTTTGGGCTTTGATAAAAATTCTGTTCATGTGCTTTGCTGCCAAGGCGTATTATATTTCGCAAAACAGCATTGCTCAGCCCTGCTAATTTTGGCGAAATACTTATACGCACAGCATTTACAGCCCAATCCACAGAAGCATAGTCTGGAATACGCTCTAAAAAAAGAAGTTCATAGCTTGCAAGGCCTAAAATGCGATGCAGCAAAGCAGGCAAATTTTCAGGGGCTTTCAAAAAATGTGCAAGCAGGGCTTCAATGCGCCCTTTTAAGCGCAGGTAGCCATAGACAAGTTCGGTGCTCAAAGCCCTATCTTTGTTGCTTAAATCAGCTTTTTGCAAAGCATAATCCAAAGCAGCCTGCACATCCTTGCCATGCTTTGAATCAAAAATATCTTCTAAAACAGCAAGGGCAGTTTTTCTGGCTGGAGGAATATCACTTTTTGCTTTCAAGATGTGCTGCCTCGCTCATGGCTATTATTTTGCCTTTATCAAAAAATTCATGTCCTTGTTTGTCACTTGATTTCAAAAATCGCAATAAGGCCTGTTCGACCAATTCAAGCTGAACATTGGTATCTAGGCAAGGTCCATTCGGACGCTCGTTTAATATTCCAAACACGGGCAAGGGGTAGGTATCCTGAATACCAGCAGCAAGGTCACGTTCACAAGCAACGGCAATAATCATATTTGGCTTTTTTTGAACAACAATACGTCTGGCAATGGTTCCGCCCGTGGCAATAGCCAGATGCACTCCGTAATAATCATGCAAAGCAAGCAGACCTGCTAAAGGACATTTTCCACAACGTTTGCAGTTATTTACATCATGGGTAAGACGATACTTACACTCTGAATTTTGCAGGCAATGTGGCATAAGAAGTAAAATCTGCTTTGGGGCAAATCGCCCTGCTTCTGCTAAAACCATTTGATTATTGACATTTATAAAAGAGCTACGGACTGTGCGCTTCGATATACCAAACAAACGTCCTAGCACTGTTATCAGCGGTAAAAAAAGCTGGATTGTTACTCCGCGAACCCTACGAGTGAATAAAAAAGAACGGCCGGTTGTAATATTAACAAGCAAGCCTAGAGTCGCCCAAGCAATGCTGCCAATCATTGTCAAAATAAGGATACCCCATACCCATTTGATTGCCGGATGTATTGTATCAAGCCCCACCCAAGGCACAAAGCAAAGCAAGAGCAAAGCAAGACAAAGCACAATGCTTGCGACTATAATCAAACCAACAAAGATACGTTTTCTGGATGTTTGAGCCATAGTATAACTATTGTCTCTCGTATGAATACCTCAAGCTAACACGGGTTCAAATAACCACAGCAAAAAGCCTGAGCATCAAGGCATTTTTTATTGGCCGGTTGAAGTCCAGGCGTGTAATAAATTTTATCCGCACAAACAATGGCTAAACGCCCTTGCTCCTGCCCTAAAATAGTCCCCGGGCATTCCTTGTCTGTTTTTTTACGCCCTATGGAGCCGGGCATAATAGCCAAACGCAATTGTTTTTTACCCTTTTCCCACATAAAATACGCACCAGGGCAAGGGTGCATGGCTCTGATACGATTATGAATTGCCTGTGCAGGCTGGTTCCAATCTATTTCTCCGTCTTTCTTGCATAATTTTGGTGCCCAAGTTGCTAGTTCATGGTTTTGAGCAGTTTCATGCAAGGTTCCAAGCTTCAGTCTTTCCAAAGTCTCCACTATATTTTGCCCACCCATTTGGGCAAGTTGATCATGAATTTCTCCGGCATGTTCATCGTGACCTATACGCAAAGCTCTTTGTAAAAGAACAGGGCCAGAATCCAGCCCTGCCTCCATACGCATAATACTAATCCCTGTAACAATATCACCATTCAATAACGCATGTTGAATAGGGGCAGCACCTCTGTACTGAGGCAGCAAGGAAGCATGAACATTCAAAGAAGCAAGACAGGGAATATCAAGTACTTTTTGGGGTAAAATAAGTCCATAAGCTGCGACAATGAGAACATCTGGCTTAAGCTCAGCTAATTGTTCAATATCTTCTTGCTGCTTAAAATTTTCTGGTTGCAAAACTTTGTAGCCAAAATCTAAGGCCTGCTGCTTAACCGGCGAGGCTTTGCACTGCTGACCACGTCCGCAAGGACGATCCGGCTGCGTATAGACGCCGAGCACAGAGACAGCACCGTCCTGTTCATAGTGCTGAATATGCCTCAAAATTTCCGAGGCAAAATCAGGAGTGCCCATAAAGACCACACCCAGAGGAGCTACTTGCTTTTGCTCCATTTGCTCACCTTCTTATCATACATAGCACGTTTTAATCGACTCGCACGATCCACAATAGTAATTCCATCAAGATGATCAATCTCATGCTGCAAAATAATAGCAAGCAAGCCATCAGCCTCTATTTTCACTTTTTTGCCTTTTTCGTTCAGGCCAGTAACTATTACTTTTTCATGTCTCTTAATGGTTACAGAAAAAGCTGGTACAGAAAGACAAGATTCACGCGAGTCCACAGTTCCTTGGTGCTCAATAATCTCCGGATTAAGAATCACTCTCAGTTCAGCCCGTTCATTGGGGCCGGTTTGATCTAAGGTAATCAGACGAATTGAATGCCCCACCTGTGGCGCAGCTAAACCCACACCATCATCCTCATACATGGTTTCAACCATATTGCTGATAAGCGTTTCAATTTCCGAATTTATTTCCTCTATTGGTTCACATACCTGCTTCAAAACAGGATCAGGATAGGTCAACACCTTCAGTCTCATTGTACTCACCTTTTTTTCAAGAGCTACTCCCCTCACACGTCTTGGGCAACCCCATGAGAAAATTCTTTCTTGCCTTATTCTTCTTTCTTCTCTCGTAATTTAATGCCCAATTCAGCTAATTGTTTTTTTGAAACTGTGCTGGGTGCTTCGGTCATCAAACAAGTAGCTTTTTGTGTTTTAGGAAAGGCAATAACGTCACGGATAGAAGATGCACCAGTCAAGAGCATGACGATACGATCCATCCCAAAAGCAATGCCTCCATGGGGCGGAGCACCATACTGCAAGGCCTCAAGCAAGAAAGCAAATTTTTCTTCAGCTTCCCTTGCTGAAATACCCAAGGCTTTGAACATGGTTTGCTGCTCCTCTACGCTATGGATACGAATAGAACCACCACCAATTTCCTGTCCATTCAGTACCAAATCATAGGCTCTGGAAAGTGCAGCACCGGGATTTTCCTGTACAGTTTTTAATTCTCCGGGCTGGGCAGCAGTAAATGGATGGTGCATTGCAGTAAAGCGTTTTTCTTCTTCATCCCATTCTAATAACGGGAAATCCGTAACCCAAACCGGAGCAAAAGTGTTGTCTTGTATCAAATCAAAACGCTCCCCAAGCTTTATACGAAGAGACCCCAAGGCGGTATTCACTATATCTGCTTGGCCTGCTTGAAAAAAGAGAATGTCATGAGCCTGTACATTCATGCGCTCTTTCAGTGCCTCGCACTCACTCTCGGAAAAAAACTTCACTATCGGAGACTGCCACTGGCCATCTTCTTTCACCTTAATCCAAGCCAGCCCTTGAGAACCATAAATTTCAACAAAATGAGTATAGTCATCTATTTCTTTTCGAGAAAGCTGTGCCCCGTTCGGAACTTTCAAACATTTGACCAAGCCGGCTTTGGCAAACACCTTAAAATCGCTCTTTTCAAAAATATCTGAAACATTTTGCAGTTTGAGATCAAAACGCAGATCCGGCTTATCAAGTCCATAATCGCGAATAGCTTCAGCATACGTCATGCGTGGAAATTGTGTGGGTAAATCCACATCAATTGTTTCCTTAAACATGGCACGAACCAAACCTTCAGCCATTTCTTGAACTTGACTTTCATCCACAAAACTCATTTCAATATCAATTTGAGTAAATTCCGGTTGCCTGTCAGCGCGCAAATCTTCATCTCTAAAGCATTTGACGATCTGGTAGTAACGATCAAAACCAGACATCATAAGTAACTGTTTGAAAAGTTGTGGAGACTGAGGCAAGGCATAAAAACTGCCTTGTGTTACACGGCTGGGAACAAGATAATCTCGCGCGCCTTCTGGCGTAGCTTTGGTCAAAACAGGGGTCTCAATATCCAAAAAACCAAGAGAATCCATATATTTTCGCACAGCGCGAGTCGCTTTATGTCGCAATATGAAATTGCGAGCCAATTTTGGACGGCGCAAATCGAGATAGCGATACTTGAGGCGATGCTGTTCCCCTGCATCATCTCTGTCCTCAATAGTAAAAGGTGGTGTTTCAGAAAGATTAAGCAGTTTCCATTCATCCACCACAACTTCAATCTCCCCTGTCACCAAGCTGGAATTAGCCATCCCATCTGGCCGTTCACGCACCAAGCCCTTGACCGCAACCACATACTCAGCACGAATTGCATGAGCGCGTTCATGCGCCGTGGAATTATATTCAGGCGAAAACACGACTTGGGTCAAACCCTCGCGATCTCGTAAATCAATGAAAATCAAACCACCATGATCACGGCGAAACTGCACCCAGCCCATAAGGCAAACTTGCTGCCCTAAATTTGCAGCAGACAGCTCGTTATTATGATGACTACGTTTCCAGCCATCCAAAGTATCCAGCCACCGGTACTTATCATATACGCCATCATCTTGAATCTGATCTACCATGTTTGTTTCCTTCTTGTTATATCTTGTTGCTATATCTTCTTATTATAATTAGTATATTTTTTTATTTTGATTGCTTATTTTGCTTGGCTATTTCGCTTGGTTGCTATACTTAATTATTATATCTTTGTTATTATATCTTATTGTTATAATTAAATATTTGATTATTATATTTAATTATTATATTTAATTATTATATTTTATTATTATATTTTATTGTTATATCTTATTGTTATATCTTATTGTTATACCTATTATCTTATTATTTGAACAAAAATATTTTACATAAATTCCAGAATTTTGTTTCTGTCTACTGTTTGCTGTTCTTGAGCATCACCAGTCTTGCCCATATATTTTAGGGTCACAGTATTATTTGCAATTTCATCATTGCCTAAAATCAGGGCATATTCTGCCCCTGACTTGTCCGCTGCTCGCATCCTACTTTTCATTGAGCCTTTTACAAAATCGCATATCCCACTTTTTCCTGCAGCTCGCAATGTTTGAGCCAATAAAAGGGCTGGCTCAACAGCATTGTCATCCACTACGGCAATATAAAAATCAGGGGTTTGGGGCTCAAGTTCATCCATAAGCAGGGCAATACGCTCCATACCAATGGCAAAACCCGTGGCGCAAATATCACCGCCACCCAAAGTTTTAATCAGTCCATCATAGCGCCCCCCCCCTGCAACAGAGGATTGCGCGCCTATATCTCCTGAAACGACTTCAAAAGTAGTACGCTGATAATAATCAAGACCGCGCACAAGTCTTGGATTCAAAGTATATTTCAAGCCTGCCACGCTCAAAATATTTTGAACTTGTATAAAATGTTCTTGGCACTCTGTGCAAAGGTGCTCAGTAACCAAAGGAGCATTCTGTACCAATTCTTTACACTCAGGAACTTTACAATCCAATACGCGCAAAGGATTACTCTCTTTACGACGAGAACAATCCGCACAAAGACTGTCCGTTGCAAGGCTATTATAAAAATCTACAAGAGCTTTGCGATACAAAGGACGGCACTTGGCGCAGCCCAAAGAGTTAAGTTCTACGCTTAAATTTTTTAGCCCAAGTTGCTCCAAAAAACTCGTGAGCATTAGAATAAGTTCAGCGTCTGCAGCCGGTTCTGGAGCTGCAAAAATTTCTACATCCAACTGATGAAATTGGCGCATACGTCCTTTCTGAGGACGCTCATAACGAAACATCGGGCCAAAGGTAAAAAGCTTGGAAACCTTGCCTTGTTTGTGCATTTTATTTTCAATAAAAGCTCGGCACATACCTGCCGTTGCTTCAGGACGCATTGTTAAAGAACGGTTTTTACGATCAGGGAAAGTATACATTTCTTTGCCAACAACATCAGTTTCTTCCCCAATAGACTTGGCAAACAATTCTGTTTTTTCCAAAAGAGGTAAACGCAATTCTTCAAAACCATAACGCGGGAAAATTGTGCGTGCAGCGGTTTCAATCGTGACAAACTTGCTGGCCTCAATGCCGAATATATCGGCAAAACCCTTAATTTTTTGAATTCTATCCATTTCCGTCTGTCCTCATAACTGGCCTTGTAACTAATCTTATAGCTAATCTTATGACTAATCTCATAACTGGTCTTATAACTGGTCTCATAGCTAATCTTATAACTGATCTTATAACTCGTCTTATAGCTGGCCTCATAACTGGTCTTGTAACTGGCCTTGTAACTGGTCTTGTAACTGGTCTTGTAATTGGTCTTGTAATTGGTCTTATAAGCTAATCTTATAACTTAATCTTATAACTCGTCTTGTAACTAATCTTATAGCTAATCTTATAACTAATCTCATAACTGGTCTGCGCCCAATTTCTTGACTTAAAACAAAAGCCTTGCTGCGTAAGCCTTGAACCTATTTTTGTTAGCCCATAGACTGGAAAAAGTCAAAATTATTCACAGGCAAAAAAGGCAAGTGCATGTTACCTTTTCTGTTACTTAGCCATTTCTCTTCGTTATTCAGCTTTCATCCCATCCCCCTTTTTTGATGTACCACACTCCCCTTCTTGTCATCCTGCGCGCCTTTAGTCGTTCCACCCCCCTTTTTTTTGCCATACCCCTTTTTTGCCATACCGCTTTTTCGCCATACCGCTTTTTCGCCATACCGCTTTTTTGCCATACCCCTTTTTTGCCATACCGCACGCCCCTCTTGTCATCCTGCGCGTAAGTCGCAGGATCCAGTGCTTTTTTTTTCTTTGCTTTCTTTGGCTTCGACAGGCTCAGCCAACGTTCCTCTTTACGTTTTTAGCTCAACACCTCTTCAATTCCCCTCCCCCCCAGAGAGAGCTTAAAGAAGTATGCTGTGCTTTATCTGCGTATTTTTTACTTGAATTTTTCCCAGTGTGTAAAATTTAGGCAATGACACTAAACTTTTTCTAGAGAAAATTGAAAGTCAGGAAATTACAAGACCTTAAGGTCGCTTGCGTTCTCCAATATTTTTTTTCTTTCAATATCTTGCTTTTAATGAACGAATAAGATAGTTTACTTGCCACACGCAAGTTGAATAAGCTGTTTTTGTAGGTATTACTTGATTATGAAACTTCGCCAATTGCTTTGTAACTACCACATTAAAGTATACCCCGAAAACGCAGGGGGCTACCGTTCTTTGCGTTTGGCAAAAGCAGTGCCTTGCCTTTTGCTTCTCTTTTTCAGTGGATTATTACTTTTTGACGGATTGCTCGCCTTTGAAGTGCTCCAAGCCAAAAAAGCAACATACGATTATTCTGTAGCGGAAAAAGAACGTGTCCTTCTCAGGGCAAAATTGCTTGCTGAAGCAAGTGAGTTAGCTGAACTGCGCCGTGAATACCTGCGAGTTGACGAATTAAACCGCAAACTCAAAGTTATGCTCAATATGGACTTTACAGAGGAATTTTTCCCCATGGCGCAAGGTGGCGCAGGCCTCAGCTTTGAGCGTTCCTGTATCACGCCATATAGTATGCCCACCCTAGCACGAAACATGCAACGCGGGGTCAGTCGTTTAGAAAGCGATATGTTGGAAGTTGAGCGCGTACAACAAGCTGTTTTGCGCCAGTTCCGGCATAATAGAAATATTTTGGATTGGACGCCTTCTGTTTGGCCGGTAAAAGGTCGCATTACTTCTGGTTTTGGTATGCGTAACCATCCTTTTGATAAATACAGCCGTATGCATCAAGGCATAGATATTGTCCCTCCGGCAGGTCGTGGTGCACCCATTGTTGCACCGGCAAATGGCAAGGTGATTTTTGTTGGACGTAAGGATGGCTATGGCCTCACCTTAATGATCAAACATCAAGGTGGACTGGAAACAAAATACGCTCACCTTAGCAAGGTAGCAGTCAAAGTAGGACAAATCGTTGAGCGAGACGATATAGTAGCCTTTGTCGGCAATACAGGACGCTCCACCGGCCCTCACCTTCACTATGAAGTACGCCTTCAAGGAAAAGCATTTAATCCAAAAAGATATATTCTTAATTAGTTTTTCTTTGCTTCATTAATTTTTCTTTTGAGTCTTGAGCTTCTGAATCTTTGCTACACTATAATTCTCTGAAAATTTTGGAGAGGACGTGATGCTTAAATCAGGATTTATCCATTGAGCACTTGCAGTAAAGTCATACTCTTCTAAAAATTTAAGTCCATCTTCTGCCCCCATAATAAATAAGGCTGTGGCAAGACTGTCCGCTTCTTCTGCTGTGTCAGCTATTACTGTAACAGAAATACTTTTTTGCGCTGAGTCCATACTTTGTGGACTAAAAATATGATGACGGCGAACAGCTTTGCCATTGACATCAAACAGAATAAAACGACGATAATCCCCTGAAGTACATACTGCTTTATTTTGTACACATACTGTTTCAAAAATCTGCGTATCTTTTGTTCCTCGTGGATTTTGCACGCCTATTTTCCAAACATGCGCTCCAAAACAGCGAAAATCACCCCCTGCTTCCACAATCCCCTGCGAAATTCCCATATTTTGCAAGACACTCACGGTATGGTCTATAATAGCGCCTTTGGCTATTCCCCCAAGGTCTAAAGCCATTTTCGGTTCTGCAAGCATGATTTGTGCATTTTTTATTTTGACTTTTCGATAATCCACAAATTGAGAATGATCAGCAAGAAAATCTGAATCCAAGGCAAAAAAGAAAGGATTGCTGGTCACAGCACCAATGCTTGGATCAAAAATTCCCTTTGTTTTTGCTGCAAAATTCAATGCCCTTTGGATAAGAGCAAAGGCCAAAGGTGAGGGTGTCACAAATTGTTTTCCGGCCGCACGATTGATTTGTCCTATGGAACCTTGCGGATTTCTATGATCAAAATCATGTTGCAAGCTTCGCATAGAGTTCATGGCTGCTGCCACTGCTTTTTGAGCTAGCAAACGACTAGGAGCATACAGAGTCAGGTGAACGCTTGTCCCCATTGCTGTATCGGCAAAACAGTACATATTCCCTTTTGCATCGTGTACCCGAAGCATGGAAGGAAATGAAAAAACAGCAATAAGAATCAAAAACATAGCAGTCGCTATTGTGATGAAACTATAACTTCGGCTCCAAAATGAAAACCTTCTCAAAGCAATCAGAAGTATCGGAATCGTGAGTAATATCCCCAAAAGGCCAAAAAAGCTGAGGGCAGCTCCTGTATCTCCTGTCCACTGAATAATGAATCCTCCCAAAAACGGACCAAATAAAAAACCTATTCCGGTCACTGTTTGTGCCAGTCCAAAAATACTTGCTTGCTTCTGTGTTGTTTGGGAAAGTAAGGTCATGGAAAAGGGCAAAGAAAGAGCAGTTCCTAAGCCTGTAAAAATTCCTGCGATCAAAAAATACTGCAGCTGAGAGCTTTGCCCAAGTATAAACAGAGAAAAACCGCTTAAACACATGCCACAGGCAATACATAGCTCTGGCTTTGAAGTACGCAACTTGCCAATAAAGGGTAGTACAAGGCAAGTGCTCAAGCTGTTTATGGAATAAATGCAAGCAATACTAAAACTTGTTGTTGCAAGGGTTTGGGATAAAAGCATCGGGTAAAAAGCAATGCTTGCGCCAAGAGCCAGACTCCGTCCTAAAATTCCTAAAAGAATAGGCCAAAGCAAAAAATTGTGCTCTGAGCTGGGCTGTTTGTTTTGCAGCTGCCTTGTATGCGGAAAAAAAAACGAGAAGCAAAAAGCAATCCCCAAACAAATACTTGTGCCCCAAAGCACAGGCTGTAGCGCGTGATTACAATATAGTAGCCCTGCCAATAAAGCACCAAAAAAAGTAGCGCAATGAAACACAAAGCCATGTCTGGCAAACCAAACAGGTTTATTGTGTACTGCGCTACCCAAAGCAGAAAGTACAGCAGGTCGCAATAAACCACCGCTCAAACCAAGTATAATTTGCGTCGCGTAAATGCCGATAAGCGTATGATGTGCAATCCAAGCAGTTTGTGCAATGAACAGTATTGGGCAGAGAACTCCAAGTCCGCAGGCTAAAAGCATGGGTATCCGTGCACCGATACGGTCTACCCACATCCCTCCTAAAGGCGCACTCAGTAATCGAGCAAAAAAATACAGGGCAAAAGCTGAACCAAGCCAAGCACCACTGACTTTTGCATCCAAACTGACAAGAGGGACAGCAAAGGCAAGTAAATTTGTACCCAAGCTAACAAAAAAAGAAATGCTCACGAGCTGGAGGGCAAAACGCTTGCGGTCTTTCTCAAATATATTGTTTTGCATATTTCAAAAATTTCTATCTATATTTTAGACATAGTAGACGTTTTTCCTTCAAGGAGGCAAGGCAGTATTTTGGATAAAAACATCCCTTTAATCTTTTCCTTTTTTATAATATGCTTCTGGTAGTTCATTTTAGCAAGGCTTTGTTCCAGATAATTATCTTCCTGCATTCTTTTCGCGTGGAGATGCAAATATGTAAGGAGGTTTGTTGATGGTCGGCTTATATATCGGTTCCACTGCGGGATATTCAGGTAAAAATCTGCTTACTTTGGCCTTAGGTCTTAAATTTCAAAAGCAAGGCTTTCGCGTAGGTTATATGAAACCTGTAGGAGCCATGCCACACCAAGAAAATTCTTTACTTGGTGATGAAGATGCCTTTTTTGTACAAGAGGTGCTTGGACTCGAAGAAGATCCATCCAAGCTAACCCCTGTCCTTGTAACTCGCGATTTTTCAGTCAAAGCCTTTACTCAAGGCCATGGGAACTTACTTGAGCCTATCCAAAAAGCCTATGCTGAACTTTCTAAAGATAAAGACATCATGCTTGTTGCCGGCTCTGGGACATTCCTTTCTTCAGGTGTCTACTGTGGGGTAGAGGGTACGGCCGTAAGCCAAGCACTTGGACTGCAAACGATCTTGCTTGACCGTTTCCAAGCTGGAGAATTACGCTATGACTATGTACTACGCGCGCACAATTGCCTTGGAGATAAACTGGCCGGTGTGGTTTTTAACGATATTCCTGAATCCTACCGCGCGGAATTAGATGATTTACTTATTCCTTTTTTAGAACGCCAAGGTGTTCATATTCTTGGTTCGATTGCTTCTGACCCTGTGATGGGAGCTATCAAAGTAGAAGATTTAGCCAAGCAGCTCTGTGGTAAAATCGTGTCCGCTCACTCCAAATCAAAGCGAGTAGTGGAAAATTTTCTTATTGGCACAATGCAGGTTGAAAATTTTATGGCTCATTTTCGTAGGCATAAAAATTCCGCTATTATTGTTGGTGGAGATCGTAGCGATGTACAATTAGTTGCTTTGGAAGGAGCTTGCCCCTGCCTTATCTTAACCGGAAACCTTTATCCCAACGATATTATCCTGACACGCTCTGAAGTACTGGAAATACCAATTATTATGGTTCGTGAAGATACATTTACCGTGGCTAAAAAAATGGAAAGCGTTCTTTCTCGCCATAAATTACGGGATACGCTCAAAGTCACGCATGGAACACACCTGCTTGATGAATGGCTTGATTTTGAAAGATTATGTGCACGCATTGGGCTTGCAAAATAAAAAGAATAGCAAAATTTCCTCTTATGCTAAAACAACAGGGCAAACGCATATAAATTGGGGCTGACACCTAATATTTTTCTTTGAGGGTACTTTTAAGGTCTTTTAGAAGTTGTTTTGGAGTTCCCTCGTTAAATCTCCATTCACATTCTTTTAGGAATAATTCAAAGTTTTGCTTCGGTATTCCATTGTATTTTCGCATGTGTCTTTTTGCCTGATTCCAAAAATTTTCAATACCGTTAATATGAGTGTGGCTACTTACAAATTCTTTACTGTGATTGATCCTAAAATGGAAAAATTCTGAAACGTCCAAAGCATTGTAAGCTGTATGCCCATCTGTGTAAACAACGCTGTCAGGCTTTATTTTCTGGCGTATTACGGGCAATAGTGTTTTTTGTTTTGTATCCGAAACGGGCAAAGTATAAACCTTTCCTCCTCTTTTAAGAAGCCCAAAAACAATAGTTTTGCCAGCAGCTCCTCTGCCTCTTTTTCCTTTGCGGACTCCTCCAAAATAGCTTTCATCAGCTTCTATTTCTCCGCAAAATTGAGCTGAACGTTTTTGCTGTTTATAGGCAATCACACAACGCAATTTATGGAAGAAACGGATAGCAGAATTGCGATGCACTCCCACCAAATCAGCAGCTGTTCTCGCCGGTGTACCTGCAACAAAGTGTTCCATCAGCCTTAGTTGCTTATAACTGCTTAATTTACAGTGCCTTACATACATTATTGACCCCTAACTTATTTCAAGTCAGGTGTCAGCCCCTATAAATTTTAGGCTCAATACTTCCTGCCCATTTTATTGTTTCCCCCTTCCTGTCATCCTGCGCGTAAGTCGCAGGATCCAGTTCTTCTGTCTTCGCTGCTTCTTCTTTTCTTCTCTTCTGCCTCCTTGTTTTTTCTCTTACTGCGTCAAACCCTCATAGCCCGGCTCTGCTGGATTCCGCGACTTACGCGCGGAATGACGGGGGCGGTGCTCTAAATAACGGAGAGGAATGTCTGAATGACAGAAAAGTTAATATGCGTTTGCCCTGGCTAAAACAAGAGACCGCTTGACAGAAAGTTCGGTTTTGATTACCTTTTTAGCAGTGAAGAAAATAACATTCCGTTTGTTGAAAAGGAGGATTTTTTAACATGAAAAAGTTGTTGCTGATCTCTCTGTTGATCACCGCCCTTGTGGGTGTGCTCACAGTATCTATGGTCGCTGCTGCAAAAGCTCCGGCCGATGGTCTCGCAATGGACTACCCTGGAGCCAAGGCCAAGTATGCACCCATTAAGTTTAATCACTCGACTCATGCTGCCCTTGCCTGCGAAAAATGTCACCACAAGATGAACGAAGCTTCAGACATGAAGTGTACTTCTTGCCACTCTGACACAAGCAAAGCAGCAAAGAGAAACCCTGAAGGGTATGACTATGCTTTCCATAACAGAAAGTCAGAGTCTTCTTGTGTTGGTTGCCATAAGTCCATGAAGTCTGGTCCAACAAAGTGTAACGATTGTCACACGAAGTAATATGCTATGTTACAGGTAAGGAGGGCTTAAACCGGCTCTCCTTACCCTTTTCTCGCCACACTAAGCAAGGGTAGAGATATGATCCCAGCTGACTCTGATGAAGAACTTTTGGAATTATCCGATATCGTGGATGACAAAAAGAAGAAAGGATTCGAAGACGATGCTGTGGACGTAAGTTTCGAGCAGGAGTTTGAAGAACTTTTTGCTGATAGTGCTGACACGCTCGAAGACTCTTCCCAAAGCAAACCTTTGCAATCTGATCATCAAAAATCCACTACAGAGGAATATCAAGAGCCAGAAATTGATATTTTGGATGATTCTTTGCTTTTTGAAGAAGAAAGCGATGAAGCTCTTCTATTAGATGATATTATTGGCGACGATGAAAATGATGACGATGACGATCAAGATAAAGAGCAAAATCAAGAGCAAGATGAAAATCAAGAGAGAGATGATGACGATGAAGCCTACTATGAGGCGCTTGATTTAGACGAGCTTGCCGAAGATTCTACTGATGATTTTGCCGAGGAAGCACCCACTCAGGAACTCGACCTTGAAGAAGTGCTTGATCCTGTAGTTGTCGATACTGGAATTGATGAAGACAGTGCATATCTGGAAGACGATAGTTTGGAAGAAGACAATCTGGAAGACGACAATTTTATAGATTTTGAAGAATTAGACGAAAATAATTTTGATGAAAATGAACTCGATAACGAAGAGTTCAATAAAAATAATTTCGATGACAATGATTTTGATGAAAGTGATTTTGATGAAAGCGAGCTAGGCGATCTCAGTGAAGAGAGCGATGAATACGCAAATGCTGCTGAACCGTTTACAGAATACGATGAACAAGAAGCCGTAGACGACCTTACAGATGAGGAATTAGAAGAGTTAGAGCAAAAAGACTTTGAAGACGGTGAAGCCACTGAAGATACAGCTGAAACAGAAGAATTTGATGAAAGCCAGTTCGATGAAGACCAGTTTGATGAAGACCAGTTTAATGATGAGCAGTTTAATGATGAGCAGTTTGAAGATGATACCTTTGACGAACATGAACTGAGCGAAAACTATAGAGAAGAAGCTGAAGAAGACGAAGAAAAAAGATATGAACAAGATGGAGCAGGTGAAGAGCAAGAAAATGCCCAAAAGAGCGAAGATGAGGGTGCTCTCAATTGGGATGACCTTTTAGAAGATTACTCTGAGCAAGCAACACAAGAAGAGAAGGACGCATCATCTTTAGAAACAGAGTCTTCCCTTGCCAAGGAAAAAGCTGATCCTCTTTCTGAAGAAGATAATCTTTTTGGTGAATCAATAGCTCAAGCGCAGGCTGATGCTCCTACTCCACAAGCCCCTCCTGCGCCAACAGCTTCAAGCATAGAAATGGCAGAAAAAATCAGCGTCTTGGAATATCGTTTGGATAAAATAGAAACACTCATACAAAATGAAGTTTCTCGGGTTGCAGCTCGTGTCATCAGGGAAGAAATCAAAGCTCTTGCATCAGAGCTCGACGACTAATACAAGCCTCAGCACAAGGCGAAAACAATGTTCGCTTGCAAGCCTTTTTCTCCCAGAAAATTGCTTTCTCGACTCTGTAAACAGCTCATGCTATACAAGCTCAAAACAAGGATGGTCTCATTGGCTACCTTTGCTTTACCGCCCGGAGCTACGATCCATGTGGGTTGAGGCCATTTCCCACCGGGCGGGTTTTTAACTGTGGGAGGTTACATGGATAAACTCAATAAAAATGTGTTGCAGGTCGCCAAAGAAGTTGTCATTAAATTCATTGAAGTAGGCAGGGTTTCCCCGACAAACTTTTCTGAAAATTTTGAAACTATCTATAATGCTGTGCTCAAAACAGTTGGAAACGAAAATTCGCCTCAGGAAGAGGAATAATCCGCTACACGCTTTATACACCCTGAAGAGTACAGGGACTCGAGTTACAACCGAGAATAGAATACATGATGCAAAAAACGAGGACGCCAGAAGATACAAGCGATACGCATGGACAGCGCGTGACTAAAATGTTTGGACGTATTGCCCCATGGTATGATTTTCTCAACCATGCCTTGAGCTTAGGACAAGACATCATTTGGCGCAATCGTTTGGTAAATCATCTTCGCCCTGTACAAAATGGAACTGTGCTTGATCTTGCTGCAGGTACTTTGGACGTTTCCACGGAAATTCTACGCCAATACCCAACAACACGAGTACTGGCTCTTGATTTTACATATCCCATGCTTCTTGAAGGGGTAAAAAAGAAAATCCGAGGTAAGCGTGAGGAATCTATCTACCCTATACAGGCTGATGCCAAATGTATTCCACTGGCAAATGATTCTGTTGCCGGCGCAAGCATTGCTTTTGGCATACGCAATATTTTGCCACGCGAACAGTGCTATGCAGAAGTCCTCCGTGTTTTGACTCCTGGCGCACGGTTTTGCATTCTAGAATTTGGTACAGGTTCTCGTCGCGTTTGGAAAGGTGTATATAATTTCTACTTAAATACAGTCTTGCCAAGCATAGGCCGGATGATTTCCGGCGATAGCAGTGCATATCGCTATCTTGCAGACACAATCAAAGCCTTTCCTGATGAACAAGCACTGAGCCAAGAATTACTTACAGCCGGCTTTTCTAGGGTATTCCATGTGCCCATGCTTTCTGGCATTGTCTATGCTCATATTGCAGAAAAAAGCCAAGACTGCGCTCAAAAAAAATCTTCAGCTTTTGAAAATCCAAATGAGCATGAACCCTATAAGCATGGCACTAAAGCCCATCATGCGTAAACTGCGAGGCTCTTGACGTGCCAGCATTGCAAGCAGCTCAGGCATTTTATCTGCAAAAAGAAAATATGACAGTCCTTCAAACATAAGGGCGAGGCCACAAGCCACGAAAAAAAGAGAAAAATTAAAATTCATGAATCAAGAGTAGCTTGAACAAAGCTGCCTGTCTATCCTTGGAGCAAAATATGATTTCTTTTGAGCAATTATACAGTAAAAAAAGTAGCATTGCCGTGGTGGGCTTGGGCTATGTCGGTTTACCTCTGGCCGTTGCCCTTGCAGAACATTTTCAAGTTATTGGCTTTGATATATCCCCTCAGCGGATTGCAGAACTCAAGCAAGGGAAAGATCGTACCAATGAAGTCGATACAGAGCTTCTTCAGGCTGCACCGGTATTATACAGCTGTGATCCGCAAGAGCTTAAGGCCTGTAGCTTGCTCATTGTCGCTGTACCAACACCTATTGATAAACATCGCTCCCCTGATCTTTGCCCTGTAAAATCCGCAAGTAAAACTGTTGGGCAAAATTTGAGCAAAGGTTCTATTGTTGTCTATGAATCCACGGTTTACCCTGGTTTAACAGAAGAAATATGCGTCCCTCTTCTTGAAAAGCATTCAGGGCTTGTGTGTGGGCAAGAGTTCTTTGTTGGCTATTCTCCTGAACGTATTAACCCTGGGGACAAAGCGCACACCCTGCAAACCATAGTGAAAGTAGTCGCAGGACAGACTCCTGTTGTAACTGAATTATTAGATAAAGTTTATTCAAAGGTAGTACAGGCAGGAACTTTCCGCGCTTCTTCCATTAAAGTAGCCGAAGCCGCCAAAGTAATTGAAAATACACAAAGAGACCTCAATATTGCGCTTATGAATGAACTGGCAACCATCTTTGATCGCATGAATATTGATACTCTTGAAGTGCTGGAAGCAGCTGGTACAAAATGGAATTTTCTCCCTTTCCGCCCCGGTCTTGTCGGCGGACATTGCATCGGTGTTGACCCATATTATCTAACCTTCAAAGCAGAATCACTTGGCCTACATCCTCAAGTTATTTTAGCAGGTCGGGAAACCAATGATTCCATGGCTCAATTCGTGGTACAGGCAAGCATCAAGCAACTCATTAAACAAGGAAAACAAGTGCAAGGCGCACGGATAGGACTTTTGGGCATTACTTTTAAGGAAAATGTTCCGGATTTACGCAATACACGCTCAGTCGATCTTATCGCGGAATTTCAAGAATATGGGGCAAACGTTCTGGTACACGATGCACAAGCAGACCCTGAGGAGGCCATGCAAGAATACAATATTGAACTGACTTCTCTTGAAAACTTGAGAGAATTGGATGCCCTCGTACTTGCAGTGCCACATGAAGCCTATCGCAAGTTAAAACCAGAGGCTCTTAAAACATGGTTTAATACTCAAGGCTCTCCGCTACTTATTGACATAAAAGGTTTTTTTGATACACAAGAGATGAAAAAACAGGGTTTTCACTATTGGCGATTATAACTGCCAGCGTGCTTTACTTCAAAAAACAGGAAAAGCAATGTGGCTATAACTGGACGGCACAAGAAATGATGCGTACAGTATTTTTTTACAAAATCTGGTAAAAACAATGAAAGAACTCAAAGCATATTTTGCCACAGAACTTCCACGCATTAACGCTTTTCTTGAAACAGAAATAGGCAAGTTGGAAGGCTTGATTCAAGATATTTTAAGCCATTCTCTGCTCAGTGGAGGCAAAAGAATACGTCCTGTTCTCACCCTTGCTATGGCAAATGTTTTGCCTTGCACTACAAAGAAAAATCCCCTGCCACTTGCCTGCGCTCTGGAAATGTTACATACGGCAACTTTGCTGCATGATGATATTTTAGATGCTGCTCAATTTAGACGAGGCCTTGTGGCTGCGCATAAAATATTTGGAACCACAGAGACCATTCTTGCCGGAGATATGCTTTTGGCTTTGGCAAATCGCATAGGCGCCTCCTGTAACAAAGTTCGCATTTCTCAACTTCTAGCTCAAGGCATCATTGATACCGCCACAGGAGAAGTTCAAGAAATTGCTATGCTCGGCACTTCGCGCATAGATCGCAAGGCTTATATGGAAGTCATTATCGGTAAAACAGCAAAACTTATAGAAACTGCCTGCCGTTGCGGTGTTGCCTTTGCTTCAGATGACCCTGCCTTAGAAGATGCTGCTGGAGAATACGGGCTAAATCTAGGTATCGCTTTTCAGCTGGTAGACGATGCCTTAGATTATGTTTCTGATACCGGACTTACTGGAAAACCTCTTGGAGGCGATTTACGCGAAGGGAAAATGACCCTCCCTCTTATTTTGCTTATTGAACATATGCCCACAGCTGAGGCAGAAGCCCTGCTTGAAAAATTGCGCGAAGACGCGCTCACTGAGCAAGAAATAAGGCAAATCTTAGCAGATGTAGCCAAGCATGATTTTGCTCAGCAAACCAGACAAGAAGCAACTGCATATGTTGCCAAGGCCAAAGCAGCCCTAGAGCCTTTACCTGAAGGAAAAGAAAAAATCGTCCTCAAGCAAGCTGCTGATTTTGTATTAGCTCGTGAAAAATAATGAATAGCCTCCAACAATCCAAACCATTTTTCCGCAGGAGATAAACATGCTTTGCAGGGTTTTGGTTGGCCTACGCCCTCATGTACGCGATGTTCTTGGTGAACGAGTTATGCGAAAAATTCAGCATGAGCTTCAACTGGACGTCAAATCAGTTCGCATTATCAATGTGTTTACCATTGATGGCTTAAATCAAAAGCAAATTAATCTATTGCTACAAAATAATACACTTTCCGACCCTGTTTTACACGAGACATCTCTTGCTCCTCTACCCGCAGAGTTTGATTATATTCTTGAAGTAGGTTTTCGGCCTGGCGTCACCGATAATGAAGGGCGTACTGCCCAAGAAAGCATTGCCCTTGTTTTAGGACTGGATGAAAAAGCTGCTGCTGAATGCAAAGTGTATACTTCTCGGCAATATCTTATTCAACAAAATCCAGAAGCTCCATTAGACAAAAATTGTGCAAAGTCCATTGCCAAGGATCTACTCGCCAATGAACTCATCCAACGCTATGAAATAAAATCCGCAGCAGAATGGAAAAATGAACCTGATTTCCCCCTCAAAGCAGCCAAAGTTACCGGAGAATCGAGTGATGAAGTCAAAATCATCAATCTTTCAGCAATGACGGATGCGGAGCTACTACAATTTTCCAGTGCCAACACTCTTGCTCTGTCTCTCAATGAACTGCATATCATCCGTGATCATTTTCAAAATCCTCAAATTGTAGCTCAGCGTAAAAGCATAGGCCTACCGCCAGATCCCACGGACGCAGAATTAGAAGTGCTGGCTCAAACATGGTCTGAGCACTGCAAGCACAAAATTTTCTCCGCACGCATTCGTTACACAGATAAAGAAAAAAAACAGTACAAAGAAATAAATTCTCTCTACCAAAGCTATATTAAAAACCCAACACGCATTTTACGAAAAAGCAAGGAAGCCAAAGGGTTACATGGAGATTTTTGTCTTTCTGTTTTCAAAGACAACGCAGGTGTTATTAAATTTTCCAAGGACTTAAATATTTGCGTGAAAATGGAAACACACAATTCACCCTCTGCCTTAGATCCTTATGGCGGAGCTTTAACAGGTATTGTAGGAGTCAACCGTGACCCTATGGGAACCGGAATTGGTGCTAATCTTTTATGCAATACCGATGTTTTTTGCTTTGCGTCTCCTTTTTATAAAGGCACATTACCTCCTCGGCTCTTACATCCTCGTCGCGTTTTTGAAGGTGTACGCGAAGGGGTTGAACATGGCGGAAATAAATCTGGAATACCTACAGTGAACGGTTCTGTGGTTTTTGATAGCCGTTATCTTGGCAAACCGCTTGTTTATTGCGGAACCATTGGCTCTATGCCAGCACAAATAGCAGGACGCCCTAGCCATGAAAAAAAAGCTCTGGCCGGTGATATTATTGTCATGTCCGGTGGACGCATTGGTAAAGATGGTATTCATGGGGCTACTTTTTCTTCAGAAGAACTGCACGAAGGCAGTCCTGCAACTGCTGTCCAAATAGGTGATCCCATTACACAACGTAAAATGTACGATTTTCTCATGCGTGCACGCGATTTGGGCTTATATAATGCCATTACCGACAATGGAGCCGGAGGCCTTTCTTCTTCGGTCGGTGAAATGGCCTGTGATTGTGGTGGTTTTACTCTTGATATTGCAAAAGCCCCTCTGAAATACGATGGCCTCGCGCCTTGGGAAATACTTATTTCTGAAGCACAAGAACGCATGACTCTTGCCGTACCACCTGCAAAACTTGAGCAATTCATGACGCTTTCTAAGGAAATGGGGGTAGAATCTACAGCGCTAGGTACTTTTGATGATAAAGGCATGTACAAGGTCGTGCATAAGGCCAAGTTAGTCGCTTGCCTTGATATGGACTTTTTGCATGAGGGCATCCCCCAAATGCAGTTGGAAGCTATTTGGCAGCAGCCTGCAATACACGAAACAGCAGCACCGAAAGTTGAAAATCACACAGAACTGCTGAAAACCATGTTAGGCAGGCTCAATATCTGCTCAAAAGAATATCTCATTCGCCAATATGATCACGAGGTGAAGGGTAGAAGCGTCATAAAACCTTTAGTCGGTGCCAAGCAGGATGGCCCGGGGAATGCAGGAGTGTTGCGCCCTGAACTTGAATCAGAGCGTGGCTTGATTATTTCCCACGGTATTTGCCCTAAATTTTCAGATATTGATACATATTGGATGATGGCCAATGCCATAGATGAAGCCATACGCAATGCAGTCGCTGTTGGGGGAGATATTTCTTATATGGCTGGAGTGGATAACTTTTGTTGGTGTGATCCGGTACAAAGTGAATCGACCCCTGATGGTCACTACAAATTAGCCCAGCTAGTACGAGCCAATCAAGCTTTAGCACATTTTTGTCTTGGTTTTGGTATCCCCTGTATCTCCGGCAAAGACTCTATGAAAAATGATTATACAGGCGGAGGGCAAAAAATTTCTATTCCCCCTACTGTGCTTTTCTCACTTATTGGAGTTATCCCTGACGTGAATCGTTGTCTGACTTCAGATTTCAAACAAGCCGGAGACTCTATTTATATCCTTGGACGCACTTTAGATGAAACCGGCGGAAGTGAAATAGAAAATGAACTTGGATTTACTACAAGCAAAGTACCCAAGGTCGATTTGCTCTCTGCCCGCAGAAGGTATCAAAGCATGTTTACAGCAACACAAGCAGGCTTGATTACCGCTTGCCACGATTGCTCTGACGGCGGACTTGCTGTGGCTTTAGCTGAAATGGCTCTTGGGGGCAGGCTTGGGGCAGAGATTGATCTTAGCGATATGCTGCAGGCGCAACAACTGAATGAATTAAGCCTTCTGTATTCGGAATCAGCCTCACGCTTGATTGTAAGCGTCAAGCCTGAAAAAATAAAAGAATTTGAACAGCTCTTTGCAGGGCAAATATATTACCAAATTGGTAAAGTACATGACGCATCATCTCCTTTCCGGCTTACAATACACGGACGCGAGATCGTAAATGTCTCTTGCACAGAACTCGCTCAGGCCTTTCAAAAAACACTGGACTGGTAATAAGAGACAAACGCATTAGCTTTTCTCATCATTCAGCTACCCTCCTCTGTTATTGAAGCGCGTAAGTCGCGACAGTCCAGCAGAGCCGAACTACGAGGATTCAACATTGTAGGAGAAGAGACAAAAGCAAAGAAAAAAAGAACTGGATCCTGCGACTTACGCGCAGGATGACAAGAAGGGGGAGGCAATACAATGAGCAGAAAGTATTGACCCTAAAACTTATATTCGCTTGCCCTTGACTGCTATCAGAAACAAATATGAGAAAAAAAAGATAAATAAGGTAGCGAAGATAAAAATAGGATAGAAAAATAAAAATAGGATAGAAAAATAAAAAGGATTTACAGCGTCAGCTACCGTAAATCCTTATTTTTTCATGGTGCCCGAAAGAGGAATCGAACCTCCACTCCTGTACAGGAACATGGTCCTGAACCATGCGCGTCTACCAGTTCCGCCATTCGGGCAATCACTCAGAGACAATGTCTTTAGCCACAATCAGAAAACTTGGCAAGTCCTTTTGCTGATATAAACAGGGTAAGCGCATTATAACTGCCTTTGCCATACCACGATCAGTCTATACTTCATTTTATTCAACTATATATCAGCATTTTCTGTGCGCTTGGAAATAGGGATATATGGTCTTCTACGTTCTCCTGTATAAATTTGGCGAGGCCGGTGAAGTTTAGACTCCGTGTTTTGAGATTCCTCATACCAATGCGCTATCCAACCAGGCATTCTGCCTATAGCAAACATCACCGGAAACATATCCACCGGAATACCTAATGCGCGTAAAATAATACCTGAATAAAAATCCACGTTTGGGTACAAACTGCGCTCTAAAAAATATTCATCAGCCAAGGCTATGGCCTCCAGTTCTAAGGCAATATCCAAGAGTTCATCTTGCAAACCAAGTTTTTGCAATAAATCCTTGCTTGCTTTTTGTAATATTTTGGCTCGTGGATCAAAATTTTTATAAATGCGATGCCCAAAACCCATAAGTCTCATTTGTTTCGTTTTTACTCGCTCAATGCACTGTGCAATGGAATAAGTACCAGCTTTTATGTCCTCCAGCATATCAATAACTCCGGAGTTTGCTCCGCCATGAAGTTTGCCCCATAAAGCACAGGTTCCAGCAGCAACTGAGGCAAAAAGATTGGCTTGAGTGGAGCCAACCATTCGCACCGTGGAGCAAGAACAGTTCTGTTCATGGTCTGCATGAAGTATAAAAAAGAGAGACAGAGCCCTCACAGCTTCTTGCGGAGCATCGTAGAGATTATTTGGCTGGGAAAACATCATATGTAAAAAATTTCTACAATACGATAGCCGTGGATTAGGATACATGAATGGACGCCCCGTGGATTTACGATAGGTCCAAGCTGCAATGGTGCGGACTTTAGAAATAAGTTTTGCCACGGCCAGTACAAATTGCTCTCTATCCTCTAATTCAAAAAGTTCAGGGTGATAACAGCCCAAAGAATTGATGACCGCAGAAAGCAATGACATTGGATGTCCTTGTGATGGGAATCCTTCAAAATGATGCCTCAACCCTTCATGCAACATTTCTTGCTCCGTGAGCAAATCAGAAAAATGCTGTAATTCTTTTTTATCCGGCAAATAGCCAAAAATCAGCAAGTATGCAGCTTCAATAAACGAACCGTGCTCAGCTATTTCTTCTATGGGATATCCCCTGTAATGCAAGGCTCCTTCTTCTCCGTTGACAAAAGTAATTGCAGATGTACATGAACCAGTATTGCCAAACCCGGGATCAAAAGTTATAAGTCCAGTGGCGTGGCGCAGGTGTTGTATATCAAGACCAACTTCATCTTCTGAACCTATAACAACAGGAACTTCCCAAGTTTTGCCGGCATAACTGATGCTTGCGGTGTTTTTTTTAAGAGCCATATCTACCTTCCTAAGCCTTGCTACGCTCGTTTTTTTGCGAGAATAATGCAACTCTGCGCTGTGACTTGAGCTTCAAGTATACTAAGTTTGTTAATGTATAATAATGAAAAAAAACAATTTGTCCAGTAGGATATGCTTTACACTTTTTACAGCTATGTGGTGAGACAATTTTAACATGTGCGGAGGTTTCAGCAGATGAATCGCAGAAACTTTTTGAAAACTTTGGGGCTAAGTAGCGCAGGACTGCTTCTACCCGGTACTTCACAAGCCAAGCAAACAAAAAATACTCAAGAACTTGCGACCTTACATGATCTCTCCAAATGTGTTGGCTGTGGTGCTTGTGTTGAGGCTTGCAAAGAAAGTAATGCAGAAAAATATCCTGCCCCTCAAAAACCTTTTCCTAAAATGCTCCCAAACCGTGTCAAAGTATCGGATTGGTCTGAAAAACAGGATGTTGATGATCGTTTGACTCCATATAATTGGCTCTTTATCCAATCCGTTGAAGTCGAACATGAAGGCGAGGTATATGAAATCAATATGCCACGGCGATGTATGCACTGCCAAAACCCACCATGCGCAAATCTCTGCCCTTGGGGGGCAGCTTCGCGAGGGGCAAACGGTATCGTGCGTATCAATGAAGATATTTGCTTAGGCGGTGCAAAATGCGCGACTGTCTGCCCTTGGGATATTCCTCAAAGGCAAACCGGAGTTGGCTTGTACCTTGACCTTTTACCACGCTTGGCCGGTAACGGGGTCATGTATAAATGCGATAGGTGCTACCAACTGTTAGAGCAAGGTGAAGTTCCGGCCTGCATTGCACAGTGTCCTTATGAGGTGCAGACCATAGGACCACGAGATGAAATTGTAGCAAAAGCTCATCAATTAGCCACGGAAATGAACGGTTATATCTACGGTGAAACAGAAAACGGAGGCACCAACAGTTTGTATGTTTCCCCTGTGCCTTTTGAAAAAATAGAACAAGCCTTAGCTGACAAAGGTCAAATTGATTCCAAAAAAGGAAAGCCAGACTTAAAAAGGCACCGCGATTCCATGGCCATGGAGGAAAACTTAGCCGTGGCAGCACTTGTGGCACCTTTTGCAGGCATCGCAGCAGGAGCACTGACTGTACTTGGAAAATTTAGTAAAAAGGAGGGAGATGATGCCTAAAAAACTACTGTCTTCACCTTATTCTTTGACCTTCAAATGCACTGTTTTTCTTTTAACGCTTTCCGGCCTAGCACAAATGCCTATTTTCAAGCGTTACTATATAGCAGACTTGCCCGGACTTGGCTGGCTTGCCAAATTTTATGTAACCCATGTACTACACTATATTGGAGCCATGATCCTTTTGTTTTTAGTAGGTCTCATTATAGTACGCTGGTTGCAGTTGCCCTTCTTTGAGCGCGAATTACGTCGTAGTGCTTGGTTGCGCCTTGCTTGCTGGTTTTGGATTTTGATAACAGGTGGAATACGTATGCTGAAAAATCAGCCCACAGTCTCGTTCTCTCCAGAATTTACCATGCTCATTGACTGGACGCACCTAGGTTTGGTTATGCTTCTTGGCATCGTCAGTTTGGTTTTACTGCTCACAAAGCGTAGTAGTTATTTCAAAAAAAGTACTTGGTAAAGCACTGAAGATTACAAATCGCTATAATTAAAAAAAATCATTATGAAACAAAATAAGCTCAAAGCCCTATTTATCGCCAAAAAGATATTTGCAGAACTTATCTTTGATGTGCAAAGCCTTGAAGGAATGCCTTTTACCATGCCGGAAGTGCTGACATATATTCAAGGTATTACAGTGGGTGGACATAAAATTGCTGACCAAAAAAAATTAAAACAGCAAATCCTTGCTTGGCAAACTCTGATCGATTTAGTCGCAACAAACTCCTTTCGCCTTACAAAGGAAACAGCGTGCTCTCTTCAAAAAATTGTAGCCAAAAACGAAGCTCTTGAAGTCGGCCAATTTCGCTCAGGGCAAGTGAGTATCGCAGGGGCAACATTCAAACCGCCAAAAGCAACTGAACTTGATGCTCTTTTTGAGCGGATTATAAAAGAAATTTTTAAGTTAGAAGATATTTGTCTACAAGCATACCGCTTGCATTTAGATTTTGCTCGTAGCCAGTTTTTTTATGATGGCAACAAAAGAACCGGCCTACTCATGCTCAATGGACATTTAATGAGCAAAGGATTCCCCCCCTTGTCCATTCCTGCAAAACAATTAACAGAATACAATGCAGGAATGTTGCGCTTTTATGAAAATGCTGATTATGATGAAATGATAGATTTTTTACAGCAATGCCACCAAAGCATGTATGCACGTTTTGAATAGCTCAACACAAACAATAAACAGAACTAAACTACAAATGACTCAGTGCGTCTAAAGCAAGCTGTCCTACGCTACTCTCTTCTATTTTGTCATTCCTATATACCCGAACTGTGGCCTTGTCGCTCTGGAGTGCATTCAGCTTATGTAAAGCATCTGGAGGTAAATTGTGATTTTTAGACGCAAGCACGCCCAAAGTCATGGCTGCAAGCCCACGGTTGCCCGAATCTTCGTCCATAAGTGCATTTGTTATAAACTTCACTGCTTTTACAACTAAATTTGGAGCTGCTGTGGCTAAATATGCAAGCCCCCAAAAAACACCGCGCCTCAGCTCAGGATGGTCTAAATAATTCCCATCGCAGTCTGATTCATTATAGATATAGGAAGCAAGTATGCTATGATATTCGGCAGCTAATTTTTCATTTTTCACCATGGCTACAGCCATGGCTTCTGGAATACCCCAGCCCAAATTTCCAGACTCTTCATTCATGAACCACATAAAAGTTCGCATATGGATTCTAGCTTGCTCAATTCGTGCTTCTGCCACTTGGGCAACAGCTTCTCCCAAGGCTTCCACAGCTCGCCAGCAAATTATTTCTTCTCGGTGTAAACGTAAAGCAAGAAGCGGATTAACAAGAATATCTGGTTCAACATTCATGGCAGAAATTTTTTTGCGCCAGTCTTCGTGAGCCAGAGCAGAGGACAATTCTTTTTTCAAAGCTCTAAAGCGTGCCATAATATTTTTATAAACAAAGGATACACCGCTGCTTTTATCAAACAGCGGTCATACTTTTTACTCTACAGTGTTTTTAATGCACATCTTTAAGCGCAAAAACTTTATAAAAACCAAACTCAAGCTTTGCCAAGATTTGTCTCAAGTTCTTGAAGTAGTTCCTTTGAGACTTCATACCCTGACTTTGCAGCTTTATCTAAGCATTCTTTGACCTTGAGCCAGTCCTCTTTTTCTGCATACACAAGAGCAAGATTATTCCAAGCAGGTCCGAACATTGGTTGCAGGGTCACTGCTTTTTCTAAAACAGTAAAGGCTTCGTCATACTCTGCTTTGCTGATATATGCCGAACCAAGGGTTGCCATGGCTTGTACAAAATTTCCATCATACTTCAATGCACGCTTAAGCGAGCTTATGGCTTTATCTGTATCACCAAGTTGCAATTGGCAAAAACCAATATTTCCCCATGGTACAGCAAAAAATGGACGCTGCTGAGTAGCTGCTGTGTTATAATTCAAACAGCCCTGCAAATCTCCACGCTGCATGGCGATACCACCAAGTTGCACATTAGCCTCGGCTAATTTAGGAGAATTTTCCACAGCGTCTCTCAAATACCTTTCTGCTTCATGGAACTCACGTTTGGAAAGATAGGCTACACCAAGATTGTACAAGGTATTACCACATTTTTCATTTTTCGCTAAACCTGCTTTGAGATCTGCGATGTATTCATCAATATTTGCATATTCTTTTTCAGCCATCATTCATAAACCCTCTGTTTTTCATAGCCCATGTTCAAAAAACAAAGGCTGATCTTGTATCTCTTAAAAAGTTTTCCCCTGTTTCTCTAATAGCCTACCATACCAAAAACAAAATTCCAAAATTGGGCGACAGCGTTCTGGTTGTGCTAAAAGTTGTATGGAAAATTCAGTTACCGCAGTTCTATAATTTTCAGGAGGCTGTTTTTCCTGCTCCCGAAAAAATAAAAGAGCAAGCTCTTGAGCCGTATACCCTGTTCTATCCTGACGTATATCCAACGGATCATTGGGCATTTGAAACGGTTCCCATGCCTCATAGCCAATGCGGTCAACATATTTACGTTGCCGTTTTGAGAGCTTCTCATAAAGATCACGCTTCAAAATCGCGATTTCTTCTGAACTCTTGGCATCCATAATGCTCTAATCCTCTTCTGAGTTCTTGCCAAGCGTGATGGAAAAAGAAGAATCTTTACACGAAGCACAAGCTGAAGAGCCTTCCTGTTCGCTACACGAAGCACAGCCAGAGGCAGATGCACAGGAAGCTGCCGAAGAATCTCCCTTAGCAACCATAATGCCTAAAAAATCTTCATCAAAATCTGTGAGCAAAGCCATGGACACAGGCATCAGGATACTGCCCAGCTCTTTATAGCGAGTGTTAATTCCACCAGCCAATTCCAAACTCATGGACATGAGTGAATCTTGCAATTTTTCTATCTGAATCGTGGGATAAGGATTTCCTTGTTCAAAGCCTGATTTACCGCAAGTATGCACCTGTCCGCCAAAAGCAGTAGGTACGCCATAGGCACGGCAGGTCAAGGGGCGATACTCATACATCTCGCAAAGATCGTTTTCTCCAAGCAGAGGACAGCGCAGTTTGCTTTGTGCCACTTGAGCCAAAATTTCTTCGGTTGATATCCCTTGCTGGGAGGCCTTAAAAAGCTGGCGTTTTAAGCGATTGACTTCTCTGTCCGCTTTATCAGCGCGCTCCATTATGCTGCTTTTTTGCATACCTGAAAAAGATGCGCGAAAATGGTGGCTTATATACATTGCCTCAAGCAACGTAAGGTCAAACAAGGCATAGCAACAATCGCAACAGCCTTGAGCACAATGTACCAGATCACCTGTTTGCTCTTGAATTTGAACAAAGGTTTCGTCAACCTTGGAAAGCACTGCTTCATAGCGCTGAAAAAATGGAGTAAAATCAAGAGCCATTGACCGATCCCCTTTCTGATTTTTTATACATCTTTATTTATACATCTTTTTGAGAAATTTTTATCTTTTTTATACATCGTGAATATCTGAAGGCAGTATTTATCTGTATCTAAGTATCTCTCAGGTTCACGTCAACCTTAGAACACAGGAAAATTTTGCTCTACTGGCACAATACATAATACTGTATATGATACAACAAAAGAGAGCACTGCCATCGTACTGAAGATCACATGCTCATAAAGAAACAGAAAAAATGCACAAAATAAGAACGGGAGCGACTGAACCTTCGCTCCCGTTCAAAATAAAGAAATTGGGGAATTAGTTTTCCTCAATAGTGATGGCGTCTTGTTCGCAAACTTCCACGCAGGATTCGCAACCAAGGCATTCTTCTTCATTGACGGGAGTAGCTTTGCCGTCCTGCAATTCGTAAACTTCAACAGGGCAAACGTCTACACATTCGCCACAGCCAGCGCATTTGTCGGTATCAACCGTAACAGAGTAACCCATGATTTTCCTCCAAAAATGAATTTATCAGACTTTTGTTTCTCCTACTGCCAAATCGTTTCAATCTGACCTTGCCTCACATAGCAACTCAAAGAAGTAACAAAAGTCCCTGCGTGGCAATTATATCGGCAAGAGCACCGTGTCAAGAAGGAAAAAAACAAAAAGGCGCATGAAAACAAAATGAAAGCAAAATAAAAAGGCTTACACTATAATTGCTGTAAGCCTTTGATTTCTATGGTGCCGAGGGACAGAATTGAACTGCCGACACGAGGATTTTCAGTCCACTGCTCTACCAACTGAGCTACCTCGGCACATGCTTAGAGAAAGTGTGATTACCCAATCAGCAACAGATTGGCAAGTGCTTTTTCCCGAAAAAAATATTTTGCCTATTTTTGCACTGCCACAACGCATTTTTTCTTGTGTTTTTCGTTCAAGTTTTACTTTTTTGTTTGTTTGGAAAAATCAATTTTCATGGCAACAAGGTCATGATCCAAAGGATCTTCACTGATTGCAAAACCGAATTTTTTTGCCAGCCCTTGCATACCTTTATTCTCTCGCATGGTTTGTCCGCTGAGTATTTTCGTGCCACGTTCGCGAGTATAATTGATAGACTTTTGAAAGAGCATGGAACCTAAACCTTGGCCTTTCAGTTCAGAGGCAACCACAATAGCAAACTCGGCTTCAATATTATCAGGGCTCGTGATTGTCCGCGAGACTCCAATGGTTTTTCGCTCTCCGGATTTTTCAATAATTTGGGCGATAAAGGCCATTTCCCGGTCATAATCAATTTGAGTAAAAGCAGCCATGTCCTTTTGGTCAAAATCACGGTGAACAACCCCAAAAAAGCGTAATCTCAGGTCATCATCAGAAAGATGTTCAATAAAAGCGCGGTGTGCAGGTTCATCTTCAGGGCGGATAGGGCGAATATGTATATGCGTACCATCTTTCAGTTGTACACGTTCTTCAAGTTCTTGTGGATAAGGTCTGATCGCCAAACGTTTTGTTTTGTCTCCGGTATATTGCTTCACTTCAATTTGTGCCCCAAGAGCCAAAACTCCAAAAGTATCCACAAACAAGGGATTGATATCAAGAGAGGTGATTTGAGGTAAATCAATAAGGAGTTGCGAGACTTGAATTAAGGTCAGACAAATATCGTCCATATCAGCTTTGGCAAGGGTTGGTGTTCCGGCCAAGAGCTTGGAAATACGGGTTCTGGAAATCAGCTCACGAGCAAGAGACATGGAAAGCGGAGGTAGAGCTACTGCCTTGTCCCTAATGACTTCTCTGGACATTCCACCATGGCCGAAATGAATAATCGGACCAAACACTGCGTCCATATGCGCGGAAATAAAAAGTTCATGAGCTCCTGAACGCCTGCCCATTTTTTGGACTAAAAAGCCCTCAATATACGCATCTGGTCGTTCTTTGGATATGCGTGCCAAAATATTTGCAGCTGCATCCCAAACCTGCTCCGGAGTTTCCAAGTCTAAAATAACACCTCCCACTTCCAATGGCTGGGCTATTTGCGGAGAGCGTAGTTTTAAGGCCACGGGATATCCTAGTTCATCCGCGGCAATAACTGCTTCTCGTGCAGAAAGAGTAACCCTTGTTTCTACTACAGGAATGCCATAGCTTGTTAGAACATCTTTGGCCTCATTTTCAGAGAGCTGTTCCCTGCCTTGCTTGAGTGCTGTTTGTATGGCTTTTTGTGCAGTAGTAGTATCAGGGAAAAAATCAGAGGCTAAAGAAGCCGGAGTTTCCATCAGCATTTGCTGATTATTTTGATACTCCACCATAAATAAATAGGCGCGAATAGCTTTATCCGGTGTATCATAGCTAGGAATTCCAGCAGTTTGAAAAATATCGCGAGTTTCATGTGCTGTGCCGGTACCTAGCCATGAAGTGACAACCATACGCCGTACCCTTCGTAAGGATTCCGCTAGACCACGGGCAACTTCGCTACTATCAAGGCCTGCAAAAGGAACGTGCATGGCTAAAATAGCATCCACCCCCTTATCTTTAAGCAAAATTTTTACTGCTTCGGCATATTGTTTCCCGTTTACGTCAAAAGGAAGCGAAATAGGATTACTTAATTTGCATGAATTGCCCACGACTTGTTCAAGCTGTTGGCGTGTTTCTTCGCTAAAGGAAGCAAGTTTGCCCCCTTTTGCAAGCAAGGTATCAGCTGCTACCCTGCTGATGCTATCTCCATTAGAAATAATTGCCAGTCGATTTCCACGAACCGGTTTAATATCTGCAAGGGTTTTAGCTCCATCAAAAAGTTCATCTATGGTGCTCACTCGTAGCATTCCGGCGCGTTTGAAAGCAACGTCATACACTTCGTCTTTTGTTTGTTGGAACTCACGATCTAAATTCTGAAGTTCGCGTAGCTGCGCTTCAATGGCTTGTCCCGGGCGCATGACTAGTACTGGTTTATTTCGCGCTGCAGCACGAGCTGCGCTCATAAATTCGCGTGCATCACAAACAGACTCAAGATAAATTAAAATAGAGCGTGTATGTTGATCAGAGGCAAGGTAATCAAGCACATCTGCCATGCTTATATCAATATGGCTACCTAAGCCTATAAGATGGGAAAAACCTATATTTTGCCCCTTAGCCCAGTCTAAAACAGTGGAAAAAAGTGAATCTGATTGGGTAATAAAAGCAAGCCTGCCGGAAGTAGCAGGAGTATGGGTAAGCGAAGCATTGAGACAGAGGTGCGGATTGATAAAACCTAAACTCTTTGGCCCCAAAATACGCATTTCTGGCACTTTGGCTGCTGCTAAAAGAGACGTGCGAAGTTCAGCTTGTTCCGTCTCTTCTAATTTTTCATATTCATTACCCATGAGCAATGCACCACCTGTGCCTCGCTCTCTGAGTTCTTGTAGTATGGCTGGAGCTTTTTCAATAGGCTGGCATAGAATTGCCAGATCCGGTGTTTTAGGTAAATCCGCTACGGATTTATAGGTCAGCACTCCGGCAATGGCTTCTGCCTCAAGAGAAACAGGCATTACCGGTCCAAGAAAGCCCCCACTCATGATGTTTTTCATCACGATATTACCCATATTGTTTGGCGCATTGCTCGCACCAATAACGGCCACGGATTGAGGGGAGAATAGATTGATTACGCTCATGTTGAAAGCAACCACCCCGCCCTAACGGGCACCCCTCCGCAGGAAGGGGAATTGAAGAGTAAAATAAGAGTCCAGCCTAATAAAAACTACTTCGCTTCTGAGCACGGTACTTGAGCATATTTATTCTTTAGACATATTGCAACACTGTTTCTTTTTGAAGAAAGAACTGGATCCTGCGACTTACGCGCAGGATGACAAGAGGGGGAGCGCAGGACAAGAGAGGACATAGCATGACAAAAAGGGGAGGATTACCCACGGCATTAGCTTTGCGTTTTATTTTCTTGCAAAGAAAGGAATTTATGGGCTTTCAGTCTATAAGTTCATTTATGTTATCCAAAAAAGTACGCTTGGTTCTTCTGAATTGTAAAAAGTAGTCAGGCAACTGAATATCTTTCTTGCGAACCGCCATGTCATTCTCCTTATTTTTGGAGATAATAACATTTTATATCAAATATTTAAAGAGAAAATTTGGAAAAATTACCGTGCAGAGGTCTCATATTGTATAAATTTGAGGCAGTAGTGATCTTAGGCAAAAGAAGCTGAGTATCGTATTCGCATGAAAAGACAAATTTACCGCTTTTGTGTGTCAGGTGTTTTTTTATAGGTATTTTTGACATATTTTTTGATATGCTTTTTGAAAATATATTCCATTGTAATAAAAAATTAAATTTAAGAAATTCAATAAAAGTTGATAGGAGATTTGAGCATATCTTTAATAAAAAAAACAAGCAGTAAAATTGGGGCTATACTAAATTTTCATGCCCTTAAAATCCAAATCGTTCATATCTTTTTTCTGCGCGATTGATATATTGAATATACCGAAACAAAGAACTGCGTCTGGCTTTTTTTACCAAGCCTTGTCCCAAAGAACAGCACTTTGGGCAAGCAGCAAGCGGAACTTCCAATCCAAGGCAACGTACAGAACCAACCTGACTTTCAATTTGTAGAAGACCCCGACAATTTTCGCACAAATACAACGATTCCTTTTGTATTTCTGATGAGCCGTCCGAATCATAGAGAATGGACTTATTTCTTTGGCTCCAGTTATCTTGAATGTGTTCATTTGTATTTGAAGCGGTCGGCTTAAAATATAGACGAGGAAGTTGCCGGCAAAGCTCTTCTATATATCGGCTGATTTGCGTGGATTGTTGCAGGTTTTGCGGTGCATAGTTTGGCTCCAGTACCCCGGAATAATCCACTCCTGCCATTGCAAGGCAGATACCCAGATTTACATAAGGCAAAGCACCTTGTATGGCATAGCCTCCTTCCAGTACAGCAATGTCCGGATTCAAACGCTGGTTGAGCTTTGCATATCCTTGAGCGGAAAAATTCATATTGGTAATGGGATCACTAAAATGATTATCCTGCCCTGCTGAATTTATGACAAGTTCTGGCTTGAAGTCTTCTAATAGAGGCAAAACAATTTCATCAATCACCATGAGGAAACCTTGATCCCCTGTTTCCGGTGGTAAAGGAATATTGATGGTTCGACCTCTGGCTTTCGGGCCTCCTGATTCGTGCGGAAAGCCAGTGCCCGGATATAAGGTGCGCCCGTCCTGATGAATGGAAATGAAAAGAACGTCTGGATCATGCCAATATATATCTTGAGTCCCGTCTCCATGATGGCAGTCTGTATCTATGATAGCTATTCGTTTTAGCCCGTAATGCTCACGAAGCCACTCAACCATGACAGCTTCGTTATTGACATTGCAAAATCCTCTGTTGCCCCTGATTATTTTCATGGCATGGTGTCCGGGAGGACGTACCAAAGCAAAGGCCTTGCTACATTGACCGTTCATGATGAGTTCTGCAGCTTTAATGGCTCCTCCGGCTGCAATACGATGCGAACGAGTCACCACAGATTCCATGTCTGGAAAGCAAAAATGTACTCGTTCTATATCTTGAGCACCAGCAATGGACGGTTTAAATTCATCAATACCTTCAATATCAAACAAACCCTCTTCTTTGAGTTGATCCTGCGTGTAGAGCAGGCGTTCTTCTCTTTCTGGATGCGTTTGACCCATTGACCAATCAAAAGCCGGAAAAAGAACCACGCCAAGGGAATTTTGAGCTTTTATCATGAGCTACCTCCTGAACACTTGGCACTGACTCCGGGTTTAATCTGACAGGTAACACGAATATTGCGCCCCACAGTCTGTATACCTTCAACCATACTAAAAGATGAGGCATGGGTTATTTGAGCTCTGGCTGCATCGTCTGCCAGACGCAAATCCGTGAGATGAGCCAAGAGGTGGTTCATGGCATCGCGCTCGGCATCCTGCAAACTATACTCGCCATGAATATTTTCCCTATGACCTAAAGATGGGAGGAACATTGAGTTCTTTTGAGTATCCGCAAAAAGCTCTAAGTCTGCGGTAGTGCGCGTTAAAGCCGCGCCCACAGCATTGGCCACAGCAAAATTTTCAGGCACTTCTGTGGAAAGTCTAAATCGTGCAAAAAGAGGAAGACGCATGGCCTTGGCCGGCCCACCAACCACATATATTTTTCGTGGTACAATGCGGTGGCCTTCCATCAGTTCATGTATGGTATACACAGGCTTATCATTTATTTCATTGAGCAAGGCTTGGGTTTCTTTTTGAATAGTCGAGGTAGCTGTATCCACAGCTTTTTCTGCCAAAGTTTTTGGGCTAAGCGTATGCTCTTTAGCATATTTTTCAAAGCCAAGTCTTGAGACTTCCTTGTCACCAATATCGCTTAACTCAAGATAGTTTAATGCATCCGTAAGCGTGGGATGACTCCCTCCTTCAGCAAGAGAAGGTCCAAGCCGATTAGGCCCTACCCGTACCGAGTCTCCCAAAAGCCAAATACTTGAATCTCCGCCTACTCCAATGGATTTTACCTTAAGCGCACGCACAAGAGTAGGATGAGAACCTATATCAATTCCACTTGGCTCAATTAAAGGTGAACCTTTAGCAAAAATGGCAATATCCGTTGTGGTTCCGCCTATATCTAAAATCACAGAATCATGAAAAATGTCAGTCAAAGCGAGGATGCCCATAACGGAAGCTGCCGGACCTGAAAAAATAGATTGCACGGGCATATTGCGCGAATAGGCCAGAGGCATTGTGCCACCGTCTGCTTTGAGAATATTCACATGGCAGTCAAGCCCTAGCTCGCAAAGAGTTTGCTCAATGGCATCTGCAAAATAGCCAAAAATACGCCAAACAGCACAATTGAAATAGGCAGTCGCCACACGGCGTGGAAAATTCAGCGTACCACCGAGTAAATGCCCCAAAGTAATAAAATCAGCGCCAGCCGGCTCCGTTCCCTTCAGTGTATGTCGCAGTTGAAGTTCATGCAGTGGATTACGCACTGAAAATTTACCCACCACAGCAAAGGTTTTTATCCCTTGCGCCCTGCACTGTTCTATGTAGTGCTTAGAAATGTTCATATTGAGGCGTTCTGTTTCAATACCGCGATGATCCATGCTTCCGGGTATGCAATGAAAATTTTTGCAAATTTGATAGTTCAAAGGGTCTATGCCCGGGCCTGGGATAAGAAGAACTCCGACATCTTCAATACGATTTTCAACAATAGCGTTGGTGGTCAGCGTAGTAGAAAGATTAAGTTGCCGGATTTTTGTTCTCTCAACATCTTGCAGGATAATGTTGAGAACCTGCTGTATTGAGAAAAGAAGGTTTTGAGGATTGGTTTTTACTTTGGCAGAGGCAAGAATATGCGCTTTTTTGCCGCAAAGATGTAAGGCCACAGCATCGGTATGGGTTCCGCCAACGTCAATCCCTAATAACATTTGTTTTTATTCCTTGGCTCAAAGAGCTTATTCATCAAGATACGATATAGGTAGTTTGACAAAAAAATGAGGAGTACGATCAATGTCAACCACAAGTTCACGAGTACAAAGGTCAAGTATACGTCCGCCATGTGTCTCATTACCGTCCAAATAATAAAAATGAAAGCCCGGCTGGCTCACTGTAGCCATAAATTCAGGAACAAAAAATCCAAGAATTGTCCCAAAAGTTTCATTGAGTTCAAAAACATTGTTTTCATCTAAAGCCTTTTTGTGCAAAGGCACACTTGTGGCTTTTATGTATTGAAAAGAACCGTCCATACGCAGGGCATAAAACAGAGCCGGATTTGGTAATTTTTTAAGCAGCCGTTGTTTGAGGTCTTCTAAGTCTTTGATGTATTGAAGCTCTTCTTCAAAATCGATGCTAAAACGAGTAAGCATAGCAAATGGTGTGGTCGTTTCAGGCGTAATTTTGGCAACATGATTTCTGCTTTTGACTAAAAAAAAGTTTCCGTCCAAAGCAATCATGACTCCGCCAAGCCCGTCCACTGTACCAAAACCAAAATTACCATTTTGAGCCAAGGTAGCAAAATCCGCAATCATTTCCTTGCCTTCTTGCAGTGCCTGTATTGTGGACACTTGATATATTGAATCTTGTCTTGGGGTATCAGCAAAAGCAAAGTCCAATTCAGCCTTGGCTGTATAGGCAAACAAAGTGAGCGTTAAAGTCAACAAAACAAGCTGAAAACTTTTTTTCATAAAATTGCATTCCTTTTTGTGTCTATTTCAGGATAGAGCAAAGTATAAGCTTTATGCAAGAAGGCTTTTCGTGGATTTATATATGCTGCTTTGTCAAACAAGAAACTGCTTTTTGTACAAGTGACCATACCACAAAAGCACAGCTTGCCACGGCAATAATGCAAGCTCCGGGGGTCAGATTGAAATCATACGCAAACCATAAGCCGATAAGACAAAAGAAAAAAGCATAAATACAGGCCAAGAACATCATGCTCCCTAAATTTTTAGCAGTTTTTTCAGCCAAACGAGCCGGAATGGTCAATAGCGCAATAACTAAAATCAAGCCCACGACCTGTACTATCATGACCACGCTTAAGGCTATAAGTGCAGGAATAATAAAATGAAGGAAAGTAACAGGGACTCCCCGTGTTTTAGCGTATTCACGATCAAAACTCATCAGCAAAATATCTTTGTAGCACACGAGAACAAAGATGAAAATCAGTAGATCAAGCGCACACATTATCCAAAGATCATATGTCGGGACAGTTAAGATAGAGCCGAATAAAAAACTCATAAGATTTTGTGTATAGCCGGGGGTGAAATCCAAAAGCACAATACCAAAAGCCATGCCTGCTGCCCACATAACGCCGATAACCGTGTCTGTACGTTTATGTTGCTTGAGCGTGGCCATGCCCATAAGCAAACTGGCACCGGTAGTGAAACTCATGGCACAAGGAAGGACAGGCAAACCCAAAAATATTGCCAAGCCCACCCCTCCATAAGCTGCATGAGCAATTCCGCCAGCAAGAAAAACCATGCGTCCTACGACCACTAAAGAGCCGACTATACCGCAAGCAAGAGAGCTTAAAAATCCGGCTAAAAGCGCGTGTTGCATAAAAGAATAGGACAGGGCTTCGATCATCACGCAAGCTCCGAGCCAAATTGGGCAGATATGGAATTGATAAAGTCATCCATAGAGCAAGAATGATCATGCGTACCATAGAGTGTTTCTAACATTTGTTTATTGAGCCGTGGAGTTGGGCTATGAAAAAGTCTTTTATTAACACAAGCGACAGAGCTAATATGTGAGGCAAGGATAGAAAGATCGTGGCTTACACTTATAATGGTTCTTCCTGCTTGGGCAGCCAAATTTTGTAAAAAATCATACACGCAAAATGAACCTTGAGGGTCTACGTTCGCAGTTGGCTCATCAAGGAGCAATAAGTCAGGTTCACCGGCCAAAGCACGGGCAATCAGCACGCGTTGTTTTTGTCCGCCGGAAAGGCTTTCAAAGCGCTTGTTTTCTTTAGCTAAAAGCCCCAATCGTTCTAATGCAAGCAAGGCCTTTTCTTTTTGCGTTTGGGAATACCCGAAAAGTTGGCGTTTTTTACGAACTGCGCCCATCAGCACTGTGTCCAAAACCGTAATGGGAATATCCGGCTGTACAGCTGTATGCTGGGGCACATATCCAATGCGCCCAATCGAGGCACGAGCTGATTTGCCAAGCACTGTAATTGTGCCTTTATCTGGCTTCAGCAGTCCTAGTAAAAGACGCAATAAGGTGGTTTTACCCCCACCGTTCGGGCCGATTACGGCTAAAAATTCACCTTGTTCAACGCGCAAATTGATATTGTGTAAAACTTTTTGTTGCTCAAACGAAAAGGAAAGATTTTCAATACATATGGCTGGATATGTGTTCATTGCAAAATTTCCCTGAGTGAGACAGCGACTGCGTGCAAATTTTCCAGCCAATTTTTTGCCAAAGGATCAGCCACAATAAGTTGTGCCCCTATTTCTGAGGCCACGGTTTGTGCTGATTTGTGTGCTATCTGTGGCTGTACAAAGAGGGCTTGAGCATTTATGGCGCGAGCGGTATCAACAATATTTTGCATATCCTTGAGCCGAGGTTCCCTACCCTGTATTTCTATAGCTACTTGCTGCAATCCATAAGCTTTTGCAAAATATCCCCATGCTGGATGAAAAACCAAAAATACGCGTTTATTTGCCGGTAAACTTGCAAATGATTCGCTGAGTTCATGGTCTAAATTTTGAATTTTTATTTTTACTGCCTCATATCTTTTTTCGTATATTTGAGCATGGTCTGCATCTACTTTTTGCAAAGCAAGAAGCGTATTTTTAGCCATGATCAGCATATTTTTTGGAGCAGTCCAGACATGAGGATCAAGAAGTGCTGCATGCACTGCGTGTCCATGTTCGGCTATTGGTATTTTGTTAATATTTTTATCCATAGGCAACACCTGCATATTTTTAGACATTGCCTTGATGCGCGGTAACCATGCTCGCTCAAAAGAAATACCTAAACTAAAATACAAAGAAGCCGTTGCAAGTGATTTGAGCTGCGATATTTTTGGTTCATAGGTATGTGGACTACTTCCGGCAGGAACCAAGGTTTCTACTTGCAATAAAGAACCTCCTATTTGTTCCACAAGCCAAGCCTGCGGAGCAATACTAACCCCTATTTTCATAGTTTGTGCCACAGCAGGAAAAGTGCAACACAGCAGAAACACAAAAATACAGGCAAATGAGAGGCAAAAGCTGTACAAATGAAAATAATATTGTTTCATAAGCATTTCCCTTGGCACAGTCGAAATAACAACAAGAAAGCATATAAAAATCTTGTATAAACAGTAAGCTATTGAGAACCATTGTCAAGAAGCATGAACTTATATTCATCCCACTACATAAAAATCAGGCTGTACGCCTTACGCGCAGTTTGACTTTCCGGGCATTAAGGCAATATGTAACGAGCGTTGTGAACACTTTTTTTACAGATCATATCATTATCGCTTTTAGCTTAACTCTTTTGGCCGGGCTTGCCACTGGAATCGGTTCTGCGCTGGCGTTTTTTGCCAAGCGCACCAATACTTCTTTTCTTGCAATCTCTCTTGGCTTTTCGGCCGGAGTAATGCTGTACGTCTCTTTTGTAGAAATTTTAGATACGGCAAGAATCACACTGATTTTTTCTTTAGGTGAAGTTTCCGGTAATTGGCTAACCGTATTTGCTTTCTTTAGTGGCTTTGCAATTGCTGCTGTTATTGACCGCTTGGTTCCACAAGCCGAGGGAAACCCTCATGAAATGCGAAGAATTGAAGAAATGCGTGAACCAGATATACGAGATGATCAGGATAAGCTCAAACGCATGGGTATACTTACTGCCATAACCATCGCCATCCATAATTTTCCTGAAGGTCTCGCGACTTTTACGGCTGCATTATCTGACCCCAATCTTGGCTTAGCCATAGCCACAGCCATAGCTATTCATAATATTCCTGAAGGTATCGCTGTTTCTGTGCCTATTTATTATGCCACAGGCAGTAAAAAGAAAGCCTTTTACTATTCTTTTTTATCCGGCTTAGCCGAGCCGCTTGGAGCTTTCGTTGGCTATGTATTGCTTTTGCCTTTTTTTTCAAAAACAATTCAAGGTCTGCTTTTTGCCGTAGTGGCCGGAATAATGGTTTTTATTTCTCTAGATGAACTATTGCCAGCAGCTGAAAAATACGGAAAACATCATTTAGCAATATATGGAGTTGTTGCGGGTATGGCGGTCATGGCCGTGAGTTTATTATTGTTCGTATAAACTTTAATTTTGCTGGAGAAAATATGGTTCAAGATAGTATGATCAGAGAACAGCTTTTTGCAGTAATCATGGAAAAGCTCAGCACAGGAGCAGATCGACGTACAGAGGCTTTAACAGAATTTTTTGCAGTTACTGGAGCTGTAAACCAAGACAGAGCAGATGCCATTGCCAGCTTAGTCCCTCCCCTGTTGCCAGATTTATATGCCAAATGGGTGAATATGTTTTTGGACAGACTTTTTGAAACAGTTCCTTTTGAAAGCATAGAGCTGCTATCTGACGGCAGCGAGGGAAATAATGCAGCAGCAGTACTGGCTTATATTATGTTTCTGGAAAGCGAGCGCATGGAAAAACAAGTTGCGAAAGATTTAGCTTCCTATGGTCTGGCTCATGGCACCGATGATGATATGGGAGATATTGCAGCACAGTATATTCGTTCGTGCTTAAGCCGAGTTGCAGCAGAACATCAAAGCAGTGCAAGCCATGCCGAGCAAAAAGCTAAAGCATATAAAAAGGAACAAATACAAGCCAACAAAGAGATGAAGCATTAAGACTTAAGTTGTGCGTTTCGGAAATCCTGCAATGCTTTTTCCACGGCATTTGCCATTTCTTGTGGCAAGGGTGTATTTTCTCCTGTTTCTATAAATGCAAGCTGAATATTCACTTCTCGCTGAATAGGCATGGCTTCTAAATTGCGGTACATACGCCAGATAACCGCAGCTTTTTCAGGGCGTTCAAGGCGCATAAGACATAAACCAAGATACAGCAGAGCATCGTTGTCTTTTTCACGCAGACGCAGCACCTGTTCAAATTGAATTTTTGCTTGAATATACTGAGCAAGTTCATACTGGCAACGCCCTAGCCTAAAACGGACATCAGGGTTACGGGATTCTTGCTTGAGCAGATCACGGTAATTTTGTGCTGCATTTTCCCAATCACGGTCTTTATAGGCTAGGTTTGCTTGTTTTAGCAGTTCAAACGTACCGTCGCTGCGTGCAATGGGCGCATTAAACTCTTCAGGGTCTTTTTCACGCAATTTACGAAAGCCCAGCAAAAAATTACGGCGTGAAACATCTATAGTATCTTTTTTCTCGCTCATACTGTTTTTGTACAAGATTACGCTTTTGTATTCAAGCTACTTGCTTTTTGCCTAGTGAAGTGAAATATCTTATTATTATGAAAAAGATAAGCAGCCTGCTTTGGGATACGATTAAAGCATTGGAGCAGATATGATAAAAAGGCCGGATATTTCTGTTCCCCCTGTTGGCTGGGGGCAAGATGAGCTCACAGCGTATTGGGATATTTTTCGCAATAATCTTTACGGTAGCTTTGCAAATTTACCGCAGGAATATTTGTATTTACGCAGTGTGGATGAAGCGTACATGGAGCTTTGCGCCCAGCCAATGGAACATAACGATTGGATGCGCCCTTTGTTTGTGCGTAAATCTCATGCCATATTGCGGGCTGCTGGGCAATTAGCCATGGGAGGACAGTTTTCTGAAGTATTTGTTTTACTTCGTGCCTGTTTGGAATCAGCACAGTGCGCTCATTTTCTGCATGTACATAAAGACTTGCAGGAATTATGGATGCGGCGGCATGAGAGTGAAGAGATTCGTAAAAAAGTTCGCCGTAAATTTCAGTCAGGTCGGCTGCGTGTAGAATTAGAGCGAGCCTCACAAGTAGTGCATGACCGTGTGAGTGAGCTGTATGAAATGTGCATTGATCTTGGCGGTCATCCTAATGAAAAATGGTTGACCTCTACTTTGCGTCAACATGAAGAGGACGGGCATAATACCCTCTATTCCCAGTATCTTACTAATGATTTTGGGATGATTGTCTTTAGCATGGAAAGCTGTGCCAGAGTCGGCCTGGCTGCTTTGGAAGTCTATGCCTTAATCTTTCCAGAACGCTGGGAAAAATTGGCACTGCTTGAGCCTATGCAAGCCTTAATGCAGCTGCTTTTTGACAAAGAAGACGGAAGCGCATGGAACAGCTTGTAGTTAAATGCGCCCAAAATTTATCTAAAGCTGGGCTATGCAGCTCTGCCCTTGTAGCTGGCAGGGGCAGGAGCATTTGCTGGAATCGTGCAAACAAAGATACCCTCAAGCTCAGTTCTCTTTTTGAAAACACAAATATCGCTGGACTGGTTTTTGGATGTCCAGCACAGCCTTTTGCCTGTATTCTTGACTGGCTGACCTGTGAATATACTCAAGGTTTTGTCCCGCAGGATGCGGAAACTCGTAATTTTTTGCATAAAATTCCAGTACTCAGTCAATTTTATGAGACAAAAATTTCTGCTATTTTTGCTGAATACAAAGCTGTCCTTATTGCAGGGCAAGGCATTCTTACTCAAAGTCCAGTAAGCCCTGAGCAGGCAATGGTACATTTCTCCTCGGTCTGCTTTGCATGTTTTGTGTTCTTTTTTGCTGAATATTTGCACCGTTTGCGTACTGGCTCTGTGGATATGAGCCTAGAAAATGCATACCAGCAGGCTATAAAATCTTTGGAACCTATAAACGAAAATATGCCAGAACTGATTCAAGGCTCATTATTAGATAAGGATTCAGCCTGTGCAGCCATGATCCAAGCAGGACGTGCCGTAGTAGAATATAAATTAGTGGATTCTGCTTTTGGCAATATTTCTTGTTGTGTGGGCGACAATCTTTTGATCAGTAAAACAGGCAGTTTTTTGGATGGGTTGGAAGGTGAGATAGTATCTTGTCCCTTGACCGGAACACTCGCGACCTGCCCTACTGCTTCAAGCGAGCTTGAGGCTCACCTTAAAACTTATACAAAAACTTCGTGTACAACCATGCTGCATGGGCATCCGCTTTTCAGCGTAATCCTTAGCATGGATTGCCAAGAGCTAGAAAATGGCACATGCGAAACTGGCAAAGCAGGACTTTGCCATATACACTGCACAGCAAAACGCTATCTTCCTGAATATGCCTCTGGTTTCACTGCGCCTATTGTTGCTGGAGAAGTCGGAGCAGGAGAGCATGGTCTGTGCCATACCCTGCCTTCTGCCATGCAAGGAAACGGCGCAGCAGCAGTCTGGGGGCATGGCGTGTTTACCTTGGGACACACAGATTTTAGAGAGCCTTTTGCGAAATTATTACAAATAGAAAAGGCTTGTAAAAAGGAATATTTCTGGCGTGTGGCGGAGGCGAGGTAACTAAGGGAAATTGTTATTATTATCGAGCAAACCCTTGTTTTGGGCTTTGCAGGGGTCTCTGATAACATAAAAATCAAAGCAAAAGGTTGACCGCCTCTTTTTCAGTGTGAAAAAGAGGCGGTCGGCGTTTGTCGAAAAGGCTTTAGGTTTTTCTGTGAAGTTTAAGCGTCTTTTTTAAGGTCTGGCAAAGGAGTCACAAGTACTGGGATATGGCTGTGGCGTATAACTTCAGCAGCAACAGACCCCAGTACAAGGCTCATAATTCGGCCATGCCCGTGAGTACCCATGATAATCATGGAGTAGTCCCCTTCTTTGGCCTCATGTACAATGCTTGTTGCAGCATCACCGCTTGCTATTTTAATGTTCGCTTGGGCAAGCCGGCTTGCCATGCCCTGCCCAAATTCTTCATTGGCAATTTGGGAAAGTCGTTCTTTTATGGCTTTGCTGGCGTTGGCTTGGTCACCTTGGTTGATCCAATCTGCGGCTTCTTGTCCAAAGGTTTCGGCAATATCTATCCCTGCCTCCTCACTAAATATTTCAAGAGTATCTGGCAAAGTATGCAGAATAGTCAGGGGTGCATCAAAGCGTTCAGCTATTGTGGCAGCATAACGCATTGCAAGACGTGCACCTTCAGAAATATCTGTGGCATAGAGAATTTTGCGAATGCTTGGCAACATAGTTGACCTCCCTGTAGCGTTTACGATGCACGCGAAGCAAAAAATTTTGGCGTAAATTTTACATACCAGGCTGCTGATTGCACTTGTATGATATAAGCCACGGCAACAACCAAGGCTGCATCTGCCCCGCGAGAACCAAAGGCATTCATAGCTATGGCCAAAGCAATGGACAAATTGCGCATAACAGAACCATAGACCATGGCAATGCCATCGCCCCTGTTCAAAAATTTTCGGGCAATGAAAGTGCTTAAGGAAAAATTGATGGCATAGAGTAAAGCCAAAGGAAGTAAAATGCTTAAAAGCACTTGCGGAGAAGCCGCAATGGTTTTGGCTTTAAGAGCCAAAGCCACGAAAACAATGCCCAAAACACCTAAGGTAGAAAGTGGCGGAAAACGTGGAGCCAATCTTTGTTGAAATTCACTTTGCCCACAGCGAAAAAGGAGCCAGCGCTGCGTGAGATAACCAAGCACCATGGGTAAAAACACAATAAAGAAGATTTGCCTAAAAACAGAGTTTATATCGACTTCGATAGATGCTCCCATCAGCAAGCGTACATAAAAAGGCGTGAGCAAGGATCCGGCCACCAAGCCAATAACCGTCATTTTAACAGCTGCTGCCATATTGCCTTTGGCAAAACCAGTCCAAGAAATGGTCATGCCACTGGTCGGAACCAAACCAGCCAAGAGCAAGCCCAAAGCCATATACGGCTGCTGAGCAAAAAACAGTTGTCCTATGCCCCAAGCCAGAAAAGGAATAAGCGCAAAATTAACGCCTTGAGCCACGGCTTGAGCCTTACCGTCTCCTCTTTGAAAAACTTGTTGTACCTTAAGCGTTACCATCATGGGATAAACCATGAGAAAGGTAAAAGGCATTATCATAATTTTTAACCAGCGAGCATCCATTGCGATGCCATAAGAAAAAACAAGAATCATCATGGCCGGAATAGCCAGCGTCAGGTGTTTTGTTATTTTTTGTAGCAGTTGCCACATGAAGCATTCTCCCTTGTTCTCAATAAAACCTTGTCTTGGCACGATGTATGGATGAAAACAGGGAGAAGTGCATTGATGAACATCAATTTTGAAAAAAATAAATTTTGGAGCCTATCCCAAAACACTCCAAAGCATTTTGGTGCCCACAATATACAGGAGCAAAGCAAAAATACGTTTCAGCTTATTCACGGGCAAAGCATGTGCTAGCCGAGCTCCGAGCGGAGCTGTGAAAATACTCATACTAATAATCCCAAGCACGGCCGGAAGATAGACATATCCTATGTGAGGAGCTGGAATTTCTGCTCTATGTAACCCACTGAACACAAATCCGGCAGTGCCGGCCAAAGCAATGGGTAAACCAACTGCTGCTGCAGTAGCAATAGCGGTATGTATGGACTGCTTGCACCAAGAGAGAAAAGGTACTGTTAAAGTCCCTCCACCAATGCCTACAAGGGCGGAAAAAATCCCAATAATATTACCCACGCTAAAAGTTCCGAGTGTTCCCGGCAAGCGTCGCGAGCTTTGAGCCTTGATGCCAAATAACATTTGCGTCCCAACATAATAGAGAAAAAAACTAAATAGTATTTTAAGAACTGTTGTGGAAAGGCATGAGGCCAATTGCGTGCCAAGAAAAGTACCCACAAGAATCCCGGGCACAAGACGCCAAAATATTTGGTAATTTATGGCACCGCGCTTATGGTGTGCCCGCAAACTGGAGAGAGAAGTAAAAATGATCGTGGCGAGGGAAGTGCCTAAAGCGATATGTTGCACATATGCTTGAGGAAAGTTTTGCATTTCAAAGGCAAAGTTCAACATGGGCACTATAACTAAGCCACCGCCAATACCGAGCAGGCCAGCCAGCACTCCGGCCAAAGCACCGAGGCAAGCATACAGTAGATATACAGTAAGCATAAGTGTTTATAGTGCTATGCTAAGCATACGACACACGGTAGCAATTCACAGCATCAATATCGGCACGACCAGTCAAAATCATGGTTTGGAGCAATTGATTTTTGACCTTTGCCAAGTATTTCTCCACGCCCTGTTGCAAACCACCTATGGCAGCAATAGCTATCGGGCGGCCAATCATGACTGCATCTGCATTAAGAGCCAGCATTTTGAAAACATCCGTGCCTGTACGCACCCCACCATCCACTAAAATATTCAGGCGACCTTTGACCTTTTCCGCGATTTCCGGCAATACTTGTGCGGTTCCAGGAGTGTGATCCAGTACACGGCCTCCATGGTTGGAAACAACAATGGCATCAGCTCCAACATCAACAGCCAAACTGGCATCGTCCGGAGTCATAATGCCTTTGAGTATAAACTTTGCTCCCCAATCGTGGATAGTATTGATTATTTTTGCAAGTTCTGCTGGAGGTTTTGGTGCTACTGCTCGCCCCATTTGACGTAAAGTTATCAAGCCCGCTGCATCGACATCCATGCCAAATATATTGCAACCACAGACTCTGGCTTTTTCCAATTTTTCCCAAAGCTCATCACTTTCCCAAGGCTTAATAAAGGGAATACCATGCCCTTCATGCTTTTTAATGGCAGCAAAACCGGCCTCATGTATAAAAGAAGGAACACCATCACCTGTACAGGCCATCACGCCTGATTTTTTACATGCAGCAGTGACGCTTTCAATATATTCTTCTTCACTGAGACCACCTCCCATATTAAAAGAAACTCCGCCAATGGGGGCAGCAAGCACCGGCATATCTAAGTCAAGGCCAAGCACGGAACACCGGGTATCCGGCTCACATATTTCATGCAGAACGTGCATATCGAGTTGAATACGCTCAAGTGCTTTGATATTATTGCGAAAAGAAGCTGCCGTGTCCAAACCACCCATGCCAGGGACTTCGCCGGCGCAGGCTTTTCCATCGCAGACCTTACAAACTCGACAAAAGCCCTGCATTAATTGTTTTGCTTTATCGTGAATTTCTTTCATTCTTTTTTGCTCCGGTGTTATTATACTCTTTCTTAGCCTCAAACAGGCTTGTCCTTGTTGCCATGAGCGCACGAGCATTGCAAGTACTGTAAAAAGAAGAATATTTTTAGAAAAAATATTCTCTTTTGAAGAAATAAACTTTTTCCTCTGTAAAAACAAGGCGTTATTTGTTTGCAAAAAACAATAATATTTTTCTTTTGCCCTTGACGCTTTGCTTTGCTTAACGTAGGGGAAGGGTACTTTGAAGCCAGAGGCGTGAGTAACGCAGTCGCATAGGTTCGGCATCTGGCAGATAACATCGGGGTTTACAAGGGGCTGTGTACGCATCTTGTGCATAGCCCTTTGTTTTGCAGCACTACGGTGCTTACGTTTTACCTTTTGGAGTATTTTTTTCATGAGTAAGAACATTTATGTTGGCAATCTACCTTGGAGTGCCACGGAAGAGGAAGTACGTGAAGCTTTTGCCGCGTTTGGTGAAGTCGTTTCCGTCAAGTTGATTGAAGATCGCGAAACCGGTCGCCCTCGTGGTTTTGGTTTTGTGGAAATGGAAGATCAAGGTGCTCTCGAAGCCATTGAGAATCTTGATGGCACTGACTTTGGTGGACGCAACATCAAAGTAAACGAAGCCCGTCCTCGTCCCCAACGCCCCCAGCGCTGGTAAGAGACGGGAAGTAGCCTTTTTGGCATTTGAGGCCCGCTTCTATAGAGGAGGCGGGCTTTCCCTGCCCTCTCATTACCCGGAGTTTTCATGTCCAAACAGGAAGGAATTGTTGTACAAGGTACTGTGGAAGAAGCTTTGCCTAACGCTATGTTCCGCGTTCAGCTTGAAAACGGGCACGAAGTGCTTGCTCATATTTCTGGCAAAATGCGTAAATTCAGGATTCGCGTTATGCCCGGTGATCAGGTCACAGTAGAACTTTCTCCTTATGACTTAACTCGCGGTCGTATTACTTTCCGTCCTCGCTAACACACTGACTTCAAAATACCATGGAACAGATGTTTTCCAAACAACAGAGGAAATGGCTCATCCTCTGCTGTCTTATCAGTATGTTTGCTGCCTTTGGCTTGCGTTTGTTGGAATTGCCTCAATGGAACGACCCTTTGATGTCTGCCAATGGGGAGCATGTCGCAGCAACGCATGATGCGTATTTATGGCTCGCTGCAGCCAAAGGTGTACGAGATATTAGCACAAGTTGCTTACCTGAATTTACTGCTTTGTTGCACCAGTTAAGTGGTGCTTCTTATGGGGAAATTGCTTTTTGGACGCCTGCTTTATGCGCCGGATTGCTCGCTATATTTTGTGCTTTATGGGGCTATGCGCTCGGTGGCAGATGGGCAGGCCTTATTGCAGGATGTATAGGGGCAAATCTTCCCGGATTTTTCCTGCGTTCACGGCTTGGATATTATGATACTGATATTTTTGTTCTTGCCACACCGGTATTTCTTTTTTGGTCACTCGCTTGGATCCTTGCTCCCCTTGTGCATACTTCTTGGCGTTTTACATCTGATGAAGACACTCTTTGGCAAGGGCGGCTAAGGCAATATCTGCTCGTATTTACTCTTGGTATCTTAGCTCGCTCTGCTGTCCTTTGGCACATCTCTATTGCTGAAATTACCAAATATGTATTTTGGGCTGCTCTTGTTTTTGCCCCAATAATGGCAAAACGTAATTTACGAGGAAATGTTTTCCAATTACTGGCTATTTTTGGACTCGCTGTTTTTGCAGGAAATTTTGTACTCAATGCTTTAATTTTTGCTATTCCCGGATTTTCAAAAATATCCCTGCCGTTCTGGGGGTGGCTACCACTGACTTTGGTTATGACCCTCGGCCTTTGGTGGCTCAATTCCAGAGCTCATTCTCCGAAAACACGTTTATGGATAGGACTTGCTGCAGTGCTTGTACTGCTTTGCTTTACTGAACCACTTGGCAAACTTGATACTTTGCTAGCGCAATCTTCACTCTATTCCAAGCAAACAACAGAAAGCCTAAACCCAAAGCTACAAACATCGCCTCAACAAAACGCTCCACTTTGGCCAAGCGTTACTTCTTCTATTGTTGAAATCAGGAATACTTCATACCGTGATCTGTTTGATCGTTTTGGTCCAAATGAATGGCTTGGCGCGATCGGAGTGCTTGGCTATGCTCTTGTCCTTATCATAAGACCCTTATCGCTTGCACTCTTGCCATTTTTTATTTTGGGGCTTTCTTCAATAATTTTTGGAGTTCGCTTTTCCATGTTTGCTAGCCCTGCTTTGGCTTTAGGCATCAGCTTGCCTACTGTCTGGTTTGCACAATGGTTTTCTCATACTTTCTTAAAACGAAAATGGCTTGAACCTGCTTTTGCCATATCAATTATCTGTATTTTTCTGTCTCTTTTAGCCCTGCGCTATCAAAAAGTAGGCATTACGCCTGTTTTTGAAAAAAACTTTGCTGAGGGTTTGGCGCAGCTAGAAAATAAAGCTGAAAAAAACGCTTTGCTTTGGACTTGGTGGGATTTTGGCTATGCTGCACAATATTATTCCGGTTTACCCACCTTCTCTGATGGTGGTAATTTTGGGGGCCAAATCATTTTCCCGGAAGCGCGTATCTTTTTTACAGATTCGCTCCATTTAGCCTCACAATTAATGAAATACAGTGCTCAACATGGCAAAAACGCTCATGCAAATTGGGGAAACATGTCTGCCTTTGAAGTAAAGCAACTGTTACAGCGCATGGAGCAAGAAGATATTGTACCTGCGTCTGCCACCCCGCAATATCTTGCTGTATCTTGGAAAGCCTTACGTCGCATGGGCTGGATTTCTTTTTTCGGAACTTGGGATCCTGAACTTGGAACCGGAAGTAAGCATCAGTCCCTGCATATAGAGGACTATACCCTTGATCCATACGGCTATCTTGTATTGCCAGATAAACGCCGTATTGTTCTCCAAAGTTTGGATATTCTGGGTACAGACAAATATAGGCACCAAGATTTCTTTGGCAGAGGGCTACATCTTCTTGCCAATGGAACAAACGAAGACATCATATTCCTTGACGATGCCGCATATAATTCCGTGCTTGTACAATTATTGGTCAGTAAAGCCGGAGATGAACATATCTCACAATATTTTGAACTGGTCGTTGATAATTTGCCGGACGTGCGTATTTACCGCTTAAAACAGTAAGGAGCGTAAAACGCTGGTGACTATTCACACACCAGCCATTGTCCTTTAATGCGTTGCAGGGGGATCAGTTCATCATAGCTCAGACTTTCCTCGCCCTCTGGTACTTTAACCACAATTTTACCAAAGGCTCGAACAATGGCTTTTTCTGCTGTTTCCTGTTCAAGGCTATACTGCAATCCTGAAAAATCAAAAGTAAAGTGAATATTGAGTTCTTTTTGCAGGGCATCCATGTCTTTTTGTGAAGGAAAGGCACTATGCATTTTGGCGCAGAAAAATGGCCGTGCAGTGTCCATATTACCGCTCAAAGTGGCTTCAAAAGCTGTTTTGGCAACTTCAACCGGTGCCAAGGCAGTAGAAGAATCCGTACATGCAGGGCAAAGCAAAAGGACTAAAGATGCAATAATTTTCAAAATTTGTTTTGTTTGCATAAAAACTCCGATGCTTTGATAAAAAAATGAATACAGCGTTTAAGGCATCTGCACAGTAGATTTATTCTACACCTGCCAAAAAGCAAGAGAGGATAGTAGTTGCTTGGCAAGGGAGAGGTCAAGTTGAAATAAACTGCGCCGAGTCAAAAAAAAAGGCAGGTGACTCGACGCAGTTGAGGCAAGGGCTACATGGACAGGCTAGGCTGAGCTGAATATTCCGCAGCTCGCTTTTCTTCAGCCGGAAAGAGTTCAAGACCCAAAGCACGAGCCATATAATGCAAAGGAGAAACATCACCAGTTACGCGCATAATAGCCAGCAAGGTTTCTACCCCAACTTTTGCCGAGGTATCATACGGATTAGCCTCCCTCAGCATTGTGGAATACGGTTTGCCTATTGCTTGGGAAACCGCTTTAGCGGATTTTTTACCGTTCAAGATTGATTGTTGAATTGTGCGCGTCAGCTCATAATCATGCACGTTTTTAGCTCCCTGTTGAAAGTCACACACATATTTTTGTGGTTGCAACAGAGATACCAAAAAGCATGTTTTATAAAAATTCTATTTTTACAGGATATTAGCCAAAAAACGCTGTCCCATTCGCAATCTACAAGGCGCAAATTGAGCCCATGAGGCTTTTCAAGGCGTAAAGTAAGTCTGACCTATGCCTCATCATCCGCGAGAAGACGCTTGGCAACAGCCATATCATACAAAGCAAGTGGATTACGTCCGGTATCACTTTGTTCTTTGTATAATTGAGCTGCTTGCTTAATGGCTTCAAAAGGCACCCATTGATGCCTTTCCCATATTTCTGGATAATCAGGATTATGCATTCTAAATTCTATACTTTGCCCGACACGGCGGACGTACATGCGAACAGCTGGTTCTTGCAAGGAGGGGTGATAATATAAACCTTTTTCATCTTTCATGATCTATTCCCGGGAAAATAATTTTTGTGCAAAATAATGCTGCTTTGCCTTTGTTCAACACGCAATCCAAAGGCTCCCAGAAGCTCAGCTAATGGACGGCCAAGAAAAAAAAGAACAGTGCTTTCAGGCAAGCCGGAGCGTTGTGGTAACAAGGTTCTCATTTCCTGATCATACTGTAACATTTCACCTATTTCATCAATATCTATTTTATCAATATCTATTTTATCAATATTTTGGGTACTTCCCTCAAAAACTTGCTGGGCCAAGGCTTTCAAGCGTATTGGACTACAAAACTCATCATGTGCTGCCATGAGCTCCAAAAGCGGATGCCCGTCCGGAAGTAAATCACGCCGTGTGAGCCTTTGCGTATTATACATTGCTTTCAGTGGCTCAGGATTGCTGCATTCAAGCACACGACATTCAACAGGACGCTGCAAATATATGGCGCAACTTTTTTGCTCTGGGAGATAAAATAAGCAGGCCGTACTGTCCTGTTTATTTTTTATTTTGATAATTTCGCTTGCGAGCGTGATCAGCTTACCGCTTGGTTGATCATGCACCATTTCTCCAGCACGCAAGGTCAACAAACAGTCAATATCTAGGGCATTGTTGTCAAAACATTGCTTGTCCTCAAGGTGTAGAGCCGGGCCTCCTTTGGAGCAGCACTGACCACAGCGAAGGCATGTATGTGTTGTCATGGTGATTACCGGTAAAACACTCTATTGCAATGCCAAAACTAGCATGTATCACAATGTTCTGAGGCAAAAACCAAGCGATCTTTGTACTCTGATTGCTTGCCTTTATTCCAACGCTGAACAGGACGATAATAGCCTACGACACGAGTATAGACTTCTGTATCTCGGCCACATTCAGGGCAAGCCCATTGTTCTCCGTTCAAATATCCATGATCCTTACATACCGAAAAAGTCGGAGTAATGGAGAGATATGGAATCTTTGTTTCCTTAAAAGAAGTAACAATAAACTCGCGTAAAGCCTGTGTATCTGCTATGGCTTCACCCAAAAAGGTATGGAACACTGTGCCACCTGTATACAGTGGTTGCAATGTATCCTGATGCTGAAGCGCGGAAACAACATCTTCCGAAAAGCCCACGGGAAGAGCTGTTGAGTTTGTATAGTAGGGTTCATCGCCTCCTTGGGCAATAATCCCTGTTTTATACAGTTCTTTGTCTATTTTAGCCAAGCGATAACTGGTACCTTCGGCCGGAGTCGCTTCAAGATTGTATAAATGGCCTGTTTCCTCTTGAAAATCTTCGGTAAGCTGCCGCAAATAATTAAGAACACGCTGCATGAAACGATTACCGCTTGGAGTTTCAATGCCTTTCCCAAAAAGATTTAAGCAGGCTTCATGTCCGCCCAGTAGCCCAATAGTTGAAAAATGTCCTTCAAAACCATTTTTTAAGTATTGCGATGTCCAAGGGAACATGCCGTTATCAAGATTGTCTTGAATGAGTTTTCGCTTGAACTCCAAAGTATCCTTGGCCAAACCAGCGTAAGTCTTCAGTAGATCAAAAAAATCATCTTCACTTTGGGCAAGATAGCCAAATTTGGCTAAGTTCAAGGTCACAACACCGATTGATCCGGTAAGGTCACCGGCACCAAAGAGTCCACCTGTTTTTTGGCGCAGTTCGCGTAAGTCCATGCGTAGTCTACAGCACATAGAACGTACATCTTCTGGATCAAGGTCGGAATTAATGAAATTTTGGAAATACGGTACTCCGTATTTTGCCGTAAGCTGGAGTAATAATTCACCAACTTCAGACTCCCACGGGAAATCTTCAGTAATATTATAGGTAGGAATAGGAAAAGAGAAAATAGCCCCGTGATAGTCTCCGGCAATCATCACTTCCAAAAAGGCTTTATTGATCCACTCCATTTCTTTGCTAAATTCGCCGTAAGTTTCTTCTTGATATTCACCGCCAATAATAATTGGCTCTTTGGCTATATGTTTTGGCGGAACAAGGTCAAAAGTCAGGTTAGAAAAAGGAGATTGCCCACCCCAACGGCTGGTTGTATTAACATTAAACACAAACTTTTGAATGGCCTGACGTACCTGATTATAATTCAAATTGTCTCTTTTTATGAACGGTGCAAGATAGGTATCCACGTTATTAAAGGCTTGCGCTCCGGCCCATTCATTTTGCAAAGTTCCAAGGAAATTAACCATTTGCCCAAGTATGGAATCAAAATGCTTGGCCGGCCCAGCAGAAGTACGTCCCTCAAGCTTAAAGCCTTCCAGTAAAAGATCGCGTAAAGACCAACCAGCACAATAACCAGCAAGTCCAAAGGACAAATCATGGATATGAAAATAACCAAGGTCATGCGCCTCTCTGGCATCCACAGGGTATTTGTCCAAAACATAACGAGCCTGTGTTTTGCCTGATAAATGCAAGATAAGCCCTGCAAAACCATGGGTCATATTGGCGTTTTCATTCACTCGCCAATCCGCTTTATCTAAATATTCATCAACTAAATTAGCAGCATCAAGATAGGTCTTTTGCTGTTCGCGTGATTGCCTACGCGTTTCTCGGTACAAAATGAATTTTTTCGCTACCTCAAACAGTCTTGAGTCCATAAGAACATGCTCTACAGTATCCTGAACTTTTTCCTGCTCCGGTATGTCAATACCTTCTAGTTTTGCTTCCACTTTTTTAGCTAAACGAGTGGCAAGAAGCGGATCTTTGACATCACTCGTGCGTAAGGCTTTGAGTATTGCTTCAGCAATGCGCTCAGTTGACCAAGTTTCTAACCGGCCGTCGCGCTTCAATATCTGCTTGGGCATGTTCATTCCTCCTTGGTGGAACATAGCTTTGAATTTTCAAGTCAAATCCGACAGGCAAATAGCTTCGCGCGGTTTCAACATCTTCATCCGTGAGGCAAGGAACCTTTGTCAGACGAAAATAAAAAGCCTCGGGATGCTCTTCAGCCATAGAGAATATTTCTTCAAGATTTGCCCTAGCGGAGATACTTGAAACCATATCACCGCTGAGCTGAGGATATTTTTGATAAGAGCCTTTAACGTCCACGGCAAATTGTTCCACAAGTCCTTCAGCCAAAAGATGACGAACAACATGTGGGCGCATACCATTGGTATCCAATTTCACCGGCCAGCTAAGCGTTTTAAGCTCCACAAGTAACTCTTCAAGGTGGGGAACAAAAGTTGGTTCCCCACCGGTAATGGTTACGCCATAAATCCATCGTACACGCTGTGCTAGAAGTGTACGCATTTCATCTTTTGAAATTTGTTCAAGCTGTTCCATGTCCCAAGCAAGGACATGGTTATGACAGGTAGGACAACGCAAATTACAGGAACCAAGGAACAAGGTCGTGCAAGGGTGCTTTGGCCAATCACATAAACTATATGGAACAACACCCCGAAGATATTGCCATACTGAGTTTTCACATTCTACCACATCAACCTCCCTGCATTTGAACACAAAAAATCTATTTTAAGACACATGGAGCAGTTCATTGTATCAAAATGAAGCAAACTCCCTATGCTTACAGGTTTTTTTGAATATGCGATATTTTCGCCTTTGCCCTAAGATTCAAGCTATGTTTTTTTGGAACTTTTGTACAGAGTATACAAGACTTTCCCAAAGGCATTTTAAGGTGCTGGCGCGTAATTAAAGAGGATTAAAATAAAATAAAAGCTTCTGTTTGTAATTTTTCAACATGTGCAAAAATCATGGACACTGAAAATCTTTTGTTTTTTTTTAGAGAAAGTTTAGAAGTCAACTTTTTTTGAAAAAAATGGAAATTAAGAAGAGAGAGGGAAAAAGGAGAAACAAAAGCATGAAGTCTTACAAGCGACTCTTTGAAGAAGATAACACAAGTGGCTTCAAGAGGGTAGGAAAATTTTGTGTTTTTTCAGAAAAACAATATAATAACCTTGTTTCCTTAAACTTTTCACTGGAAAATCAATGCATGTTATAAAAAAATAGGAATCTGACTCCAGCCTTGCTTTCTCTATATTTTGTAAAAAATAGCAAGATAAAAAAACTGAGCTGTCGCTGCTTAGGCTCAGAATGACAAAGGGGAAGGATGACGCTTGCTCCTTAGACTGAGCTAAAGATTTTATCTGCAATGATTTTAGCAAAAGGGAAAGCAGCAGTAAATGCTGGGCTAATGGCATTGAGCACATGAAGGCTTTGTTCATTACTTTCAAGAACAAAATCCATGAGCAGTTCATGTGTCTGTTTACTAATCAGCTGTGGTCGAATGCCAACTTTAGGGCTTGGTTCCAGAGCATTTGCAGGCAAGTTTTTGACAAGTCTTTTGGCTTCATTGAAAAATGCTTTTGCAAAATATTTTTGGGGTTCGCTTAAAGCGATTTGCCGAAATTTGGGATTTTTGCAAAATAGCTTCATATCTTGCAAGGCAATATACGGAGCTTCTAAGGTCAGTCCGCTAAAAATCCCGTAATTTTCACGGCTAAAGGCAGGAATAGCTGTGGGCCCAAGGTAAACTTCACCATAAACACTGCGGGTAAAATGCACTCCAAGAAAGGGGTTACGGATGTCTGGCACAGGATAAATGGAACCACGGCAGATAGTATTGTGCTCCTTTTTCATTTTACGGTATAAACCTTTGAATGGGACGAGCATGTAATTTTTTCCCAATCCAAAATGCTTGGCAATGGTATCTGCGTAAGCACCGGCCGTATTGATAAAGTATTCATAATGTATGGAATCAGCCGTGGTTAGTATGCTTTTTGCTCCTTTTTTACTCAGAAAAGCAGAGTTAAAAAGAAAACGTACTTTACCGGAGGCTTGTAATTCTTGCTGAAGTGCATTGAGTACTGCATGGGGATCGACTTGTGCGCTAAGCGGTGAAAAAATCGCAAGTTCTTGAGTTTGCGCTTCCGGCTCAATTTCAGCAAGTTCTTTTGGATCAATATATTGCGCTCGCGCTTTGTTTTGGCAGGCTCTCTTGTACAATTCATGCAGAGCTGGCAGTTCGCTTTCATGTCTGGTCACAATAACTTTACCAGATTCAAGCAAAGGCAATTCTTTTGCCTTGCAGTACTGGCGCATGGCTTCATTGCCTTTGATACAAATTTTGGCACGCAATGAATGAGGCGCATAGTAAATCCCTGCATGAAGTACCCCTGAATTGCGCCCTGAAGCGTGTTGACCAAGAGCCTGCTCCTTCTCAATGATGAGAATATCGTCCACGCCACGTTTGATCAATTCACGCGCAAGGCTCAGTCCGATAATACCAGCACCGCAAATGCAAAACGAAGTGGAATAGGCCATAATTGTACTCGTTTTTTCCCCGCCAGAATTTTTACAATTCGTGTATTATTTACATGGCTTGCGGTAATCACACCATGTACAATGTTGCCCTTTAAGAGCGGTAAAAGTATCTGCCTCAAGCATATTTTGAATAAGAAATTGAATGAGCGTAGGTATTTGTTCATGTATTATTTCATGTCTTTTTTCCATGGGGCAGTTTGAATCAAAAAGCATTATTTCTTTGCCGTTTTGTTTCATAGCTATCCAACCAGCATTAAGCAAAGGCGTATTGCTTTGCCTTGCGTAAAGGAAAAGATACAAAGGAAGTTGTATTGATGGCAGGGCTTGCTTTAATTCCGATAAAAAATCGCTACTCCTGTCTTGGCTTATCTGTTCCCAAAGTTCTGTATTGTTCCAGAAATCCTTTGCAGGACTTTGTATTTGGCCGGTTTTATAGTCCAAAATAACCGCGCCATGAATATCTTCTTCTTTACGAAGATCAATGCGATCTAAAATACCTTGAAGAGGTACTGGGACCCCTTGTATTGTAATATGTGTATGCAACTGTTTTTCTAAATCGACTATATGCGTGGTTTGGCTTGCGTGTAGCATGTTTTGAAGCCGTAGCTCAGCGGTTTTTTTCAAGGCAAGGCGTACATTCCAAGCAGCTTGGCTCAGGCTTTTATCTGCATCAAATATTGAGTTAAAATTCCGGATAAGCTCATGGGCATCAAGGAGGCTAATATCCAATTCTTGGCCTTTATAAGGCATAAAAAATTGTTTGAGTGCTTGATGAATACAACGGCCAAAAGCAGCAGGGTCTCCTTGTTCTTTTACTTCCTCAAGAGGATAAATTCGTGCAATATATTTGTAAAAAAATTGTTTGGGGCAGGTGAGCCAGCAATCAAGAGCTGACGCAGAAAGTCCTTTTTTGCTCAATGTACTTCGTAATGCTTGGCCAAGGTGCGGTGTTATGGGAATATCCTCTACTTCCAAAGGCACTGGAGAGGACTTAAAAGATACGGTATGGATTGGATGCTCACCTGCGAGCATCAACTGTTTTCCGCGCCGTTCTTTTTTTTCTTGTTCCCAAATGAGTTCTTCCACATAGCGTGAACGTGTGGCTTTAGAATCAAATTGGCCGGGCTGTGCTCCTGTTTGATACAGTAAGACCACCTGCTTGGCACTCATAATCAATCGCTTAAAATTATATGCAGAAACAGCATCTCGCTCATGGCTATCCGGTAATCCGGCAGTATGGCGCAGGGAATCTGGTAAAAGAGGATCATAAGGTAATGATGTGGGTAGTTTTCCTTCTACTGCATCGACAAGATAAATGCGTTTGAACGACAGGAGCCGTGTTTCTAGCATTCCCATGATTTGTAGGCCGGTGAGCGGTTCTGGTTCAAAAGAAATTCGTTCAGAACGCAGCAGGGAGCGAAGCACGGTAAAAAGTACTGAAAATCCAAGCTCACGAGAGCTTAAAGCTGAAGAATATAGCTGCGGAAGGATGGATACGGAAAGTCTGGAAAGATATTCTGCATCAAGAATAAAGCGATTCCAAAGATGCGCCCCATGGGTATGAAGGAGCGTGACTAAATTTTCTAAGGCTGTGGCTACCTGTGCAAGCGTAGAAAGATTTGAAAAAGCATCGAAACACACCGTGAGTATGTTTTGGCGCAAGCTTTCTACTTCGTGACTTGTTTCGGGACTTGTTTCGGGACAGATATCCTCTAATGGAGTGAATCCATACGGAGCTTGCCAATCGTATGGATTTTGATGCGTTTCTCCATTACGAATGCATCGCGTATGCACATGCAATACTCTTCGTAAATTGCCTTGAGGAGATTCAGGATCAGGTTCAAGCATTTTGATATACGGATGCTGCAATAGATTGAGCAAATTTCGGCGAAAATAGTTCCCTTGCCCATTGCGCTGTTCTTGAAGTGTAAAAATCGTGTCCAAAAGCTGAAAAAGGCTACTGCGTTCAAATGGATACCCCATTGAAATATTGAACAAAGTATTTTGCTCTTCCGGTAGATGATGCAATAAAGGAGGGAGAGCAGCAGTATCAGGTAAAACAACAGCTGTTTTTTGATTTGTGTTTGTGCTCAGTGCCGTACAAAGACCCTGTAGCTGCGAGTGCAGATCAAAACCTTCTATAAAAGAAATGTCAGCAGCCGAGCTACTACACGGTTTTGTGTGAATCAGTTCAGTTTTAGCTCCCCAGCGTTTGAGCCAGAGACGATGCTCTTGTACGTCTGGATGATGGCATTGGCCGTGAGCTAGTTGTGGATCAGTGTGCCAATATACTTCGAGCAAATTTTCAGCCCACAGCTTCTTAAACAGTATATCCTCAGTGCCGGAAAGTGCGTAAAAACCAGCAGCAATGATTGTTTTTTCTTGTAAATATGCAAAAACATCATCGATATGCTTGGCTAAGAGGAACTGATTAAAACCCGGAGTTGTCCAATTACGAGTTTGCAGTGCTTCAATATAGTGTTTGGCAATAGTGCCAAGATTCGCAAGGAGCATTGCAGCCCAAGGAGTAATCTCTTCCTCTAAATGCTTCAGATCTTGTGGTACAATGCCTTGAATTAAAAATTCTTCCAGTAAGGAAGCTAAACGTTTTCCCCATGGGAAAAAAGCTCCTGCATCGTGGGGTAGCTGAGAAATAAGTTCACTTGCGTGCTCAGGCAGAGCTTGTACAATGTCCATGACAAGAGCGATTTGATCAAGACGACTCGCCGGAGACAGTGCAATGGGCATGATTTCACGGCAGAGCATGGAAACAAAGCTATTAAAAGAAAAAAATTGTGGCAGAATACGCGGTTTGGGGAGGTCTGCTGTGATGTACCATTCACGCAAATGACGAATAGGTCTATTGTGCGGAAACAGGATAAGTGTGTTTTGTGGTTCTAAGGAAGCTGTCTCTTGCCCTAGAGCTTGAATAAAGTCTGCTCGCCAATCAATTATTTTGAATGTACGCATTGTTTAATGTTCCCTTGGTGCACGAGGCAATTCTTCCATGATGTGCAAGTCAAGATATACAAGAAAGCCCTGAACCGAGTCAGTGTGCGTACAGCGAAATACAGTCTTCATATAGGCCTCAAGCTGGGCATGATGCTTCTGATGGTGTTCTCCTGTCTTAAATTCAAGGATTATAGTTTCATTTTTGCCAAAATGTATAAAGTCCGGTCTTTTAAGAGAACCTGTATGATCAATAATATCGACTTCGCTTTGCCCTTTGCCTAAACAGTGGCGCAGTGGTGCTTGTTTCAGAACCCAAGCAAGCATTGTATCCAAATCGCGGGTGAGTTGCCTACGCTCAAACTCAGAGAATCCAGCGAGTAGCGGAAACTCCTGAAGTGCTAAGCTACGTGCTCGAATAAGGGCTGCTTGGTGCGTTTGGGCATTTTGTTTTACAGGAATTTTCAAGAACTCCATAGCTTTATGAGCTATTTCACCTCGAAGTTTTGCATCAAGAGAGAGTTGCTTTAAGTGGCGGTATACTCGCAAGCGAGGGAGCCAGCTCATGAGCGTGACCTTGCTTTCTTCCTCAATGCTTGGAGCTAAGGACGAAGCGCGAGCTTCTTTTATAGGCAATTTTTTTTGCTTTTTCTTTAAGGCATGTCCCCATTCTAAATACGGAATCCCTGATTGTTTTTCGCCTTGATCTAAAAAGGGAAATGCAAGGTCGAGCATTGTATGTACAGGATGTATTTTTGAGCCCCGAACTTCATGTGGCAGCAAAACATACAGTTCTTCTTTTGCTCTGGTCAGGGCAACATACAACAAATTGAGTTGTTCTTGTGCCTCCGCAATTTTCTTTTCATAATATGGAGCACCTAAAGATTGCCCAAGCTTTGTAAAAAAGTTTTTTCCTTCAAGCTGCATGAGCTGGTAAGCACTTGCTGTGGACAAAGGCCAATGTACAAAAGGTAAGAGAACGACAGGGAACTCTAAACCTTTGGCTTTGTGAATAGTCATGATGCGTACTGCGTCTACAGAATCAGGTAAGGAAAGTTGTTCTTCTTGGCCTTTATTGTTCCAAAAATATAAAAAATCAGAAAGAGAGCTATGGCCTGATTCTTGTGCCTTATGGATAAGTTCTAGGAAACGTTTGAGAAAAAGTTCTGATTGTGGCTGAAGTTTGAGGACATTAAAAGCGCGAGCTGCATCTTCTGCCAAATCATAAGGAGTCATAAGTCCGGCTTGGTTAATAAAAGGAGCAAGCCAAGTGTTCCATACTTCAGGGAATGCTTTACTAAAGGTAAGATACAGTGAGCCTTGTTCGCGTGTGCTCAGCCAGTCATACATTGTTTGGCGATCAAGCCCTGAAGCTGCAAGGAAAAGATCACCAGTAATAAATTGAGTGAAAGCAATATCATTTCCCGGAAAATCTACGATGCTTAGGAGTGCAGCTAATTGTCTGGGAATAGGATGTAAACCCATGCGTAGCGAAGACTCGGTAATAACCGGAATATCACGCTGCATAAGCGCATCACTGAGCAAAGAAGCGTGATCCTTATTTCGGATTAAGATACAAATTTCAGAAAATTTTCTGCACGAGGCAAGTTCAGTCATGATAATTTCTTCTATGCGCTTGAGCGTTTGCTGCTTTATGTCTTCGCTCAAGCCACCTTGAATTTGTTCAAGGCGTACATATCCACCTGAAATTTTTCTATCAGGTGGCAGAGTTTGCTTCGCAGTAGCATATGTTTTTTGCAGAGATTTTATAAAATGAGCCTTATACTGTGGTGGGTATTTCTTGAAAAGAGCATTGGCAAAATTTTCTGTAAAATCTGGTCGCACAAGAAGAGCAAAGAGATCATTATTAAAATCCACAATGGCTTTTTGGCTACGCCAATTCAAATGAAGAGTTTTGCATTCAGGACTTTGAATTCTGCACAGGCTTGTTTGCTTGGCTATTTCTTCAAAAAGAGAAGCATCACCACCGCGCCAACCGTAAATGGCTTGTTTCACATCGCCAACATAGAAAAGGGAACCGCCTTTAGACAGGCATTCTTCGGCCAAAGGATCAATTGCTGCCCATTGCTCCCTGCTAGTATCCTGAAATTCATCAATGAGTAAATGGTGAAGCCTGTTACCCAGACGGCAAAAAGCATCAGGTACTCCGCACTGAACATCTAAAAGATGCTGTGTACGAGAGGCAAGCGTTGAACCAAGAACCTTGCCGGTTTTTTGTTCATTGTGATACAAGTACTTAAGCATGTGCTTTGCAAGCTCAAGTGATGGCGCAAGAAAAATAGCTTGCTTGAGTGCTGCGTGCTGATTTTGGTAGCACTGGCAAGCTTCTCTAAATTTTTGCCAGCATAGTTCAGAATGCTCAAGAACATGTTTTTTACTTTCTTTTAATACACATTGCGTGAGCGTTTCCTTACCAGCGTATGTGGATTGTGGCACTGCATCAAAAAAATCCAGTGCGGTACATTTATCCAAAAATTTTGTAAAATTTTTGCAAGGAGCAAGTTTGTTATTGTGGATATTTTCAAGCAGTGCATCAAGGGCGTGAGTCAAGGCTTTGAACGAAGGAAGCAGCATTTGCCGGAGTTGGGATTGGTCTGTGACAAGTTCATTGAGAATTTCAGGGCGTGCTAAAAGGCTTTTGGTAAGATCAAAAAGGCTGTTGGCCAAACGTTTTTCCAAAGAAAAACCAAAAGATTTTTTAGTCTCCACGCTCTCTTCATACAAAGCTGTGTCAAGAGCATGAGTATACAGGGCAATAAGGGTTTCGTCCCCTTCCGCACAGGCAGAAATTATATGGTCAAGCGCATCTTGCATTGCCCCACTACTATCAAAAATAAGTTCAAAGTCTGGATGCAGACCAAGCTCCAAAGCAAAAACACGCAGGAGCAACCCGAGCAGACTGTCGATGGTGCGGATTCCCAGCTGATTATAGCTTCGGAGTATACGGTCAAGCACGGCTTCGGCTTGTTGCGGTGACCACTGTGAGGCTTTTTGACCATCAGGGATTTCAAGGGCAGTGCGTTTAATGGAAGCCAGCACCCGTTCTTTCATTTCTGCTGCTGCTTTATTGGTAAAGGTGGCAGCAAGGATTTCCGGCCAACAATACGATGCAGATGTTGCGCCGGAGCAGAGTACCGAGCGATCTGAAGAATTGGCTTTGCTCAAAAGGGATAAAAAGCGTTCGGTCAGTGCATATGTTTTTCCTGAACCAGCTGCTGCGCTTAGCTGCTGAAAAGAGCTCACGCCTCGCCTCCCTCTGGAATATTGGGCCGAGGAGCTTTTTGCCCGGAGAGTACAACCAAGAAAACAGCCCCAATGATAAGGGCACTGCCCAGCCAGCTGAATATACCAAATGTTTCGTTGAACAGAATAAAGCCAAAGGCTGCAGCCAGCATGGGTTCAAACGTGGCAATAACCGAAGCTTGTGTGGCTTCCAAGCGCTTTAATCCGGCATAGCAAGCGGAAAAGGCTGCATATGATGAAATAAAGCCCAAGCTCAGCAAAAGAAACCATGCCGTGGGTGTTTTATGAGTAAAGTGTATAAAAGGCAAAAGGGGAATCATGCCAAGGGGTAGAGCATAGGAAAAAACCGTGGGCGTTTCAAAACGATAGAGGATTTTTTTGCCAAAAATAAAATATTGAGCATAGGTTAATCCAGCAATGAGACCAATACCTATGCCAATACTGTCCAAGGGTACATTTGCATTGCTACTGAGCTGCGGACCAAGGCAGATCAGAATAACACCGGCAATCGTCATACTCACGCAAAGGGCTTTGGCTAACGTAATTTTTTCATTTAAGAGAAAAGGACTTAAAACAGCCACCCAAGCAGGTGCAGTATAAAGTAGCACTGCTGCAATTCCTACTCCAAGTCTGGATATAGCGAGTAAATACGAGCTGTAAAATATAGACACACAAATGAGCCCGAACACGGCAAGGATGGGCAAATAATTGCTTGGTATTTTGACTTGCCCTTTGAATGAAGCGTGCGCCAAAAAGAATATCCAACCAAAAAATGCTCGCCAAAACGCGGATTCCAAAGGAGAAATTCCTTCTTGATAAATATATAAACACAAAGGCCCCAATAAAGCCCACATGGAGGCTGCAGCAAGCACAAGGATGTAGCCGGTAAATTTATTTTTAGTGGACATGTAATTCCTTAAAGGAAAAATTTTGATGTATTCGCACGTTTTGAGATAATTTTGAGGCTAATGCGTATTATAAATTTTGCTGCGGTGCCCAATGCGAAGCACTAAGATGACAATGACTTCGTCTTGAATTTCAGCAATAATCCTATAATCTCCAACCCGGTATTTCCAAAGTCCGGACAAACTGCCCTGAAGAGGCTCACCAAAATCACGAGGATGATTCTTGGCTATTCTTTCTTGCAGGACTTTTTTAATCCGCTTTTGAATTTGCCTGTCAATTTTGGATAGATGTTTTTGAGCCGTATTGGTAAATTTAATCTGCCAAGCCAAGATTTTGCTCTACTTCTTCAAGGGTATATAAAGTTTCTTTGCCTTCTCTTACTCGCTGTAAAACTTTTTCCGCAAGATATATATCTTCTAAATCTTCAATATATTCTGCAATGGCTTCGCGGATATAAAAAGCCTTTGAGCGACCTGTATCAGCAGCAAGCGTACTCAGACGCTGGTCAAGTTCCTTGGGCAAACGCACAGATGTTGGCATGGTCTCCTCCTTTTGGCAAAAATACAAATGGCAGATATACAAATGACAAATATACAAAAATCATTTTTTGGGTTTAAGATATATGTATTGCGTCTTGAATACATGTATTCATTTTTGGGCTAAAAGACAAGCTGATTTTATGAGCAGAGGTATAAAGAAAGCAAAACAATAAGAATTCATGCAATAAAAGATATAAGTGGCTATTTTATATTTATGAAGAAGAATACGTATTTTGAAACAATTCAACTTCTTCTGGTGAAATTTTAGGGGGCATGTCCTTTAGCACAGTTGGATCAATTATTTTTGTATTACTGATTAAATCTTGAAACTTATCATCTAGCCATTCAGAGTTCCAAATATTTGTTTCGCTTTTTGATTCAAGAAGAAAGCATAATCTTTCTTTATACATTTTTTTGGGGTCTATTTTATATGTAATTCTTTGTAGCCATATATCTAAATGACCAGTATTTGGTATTTTACTGAGTTTATTTTCTAATTTTTGTATGATCTCTTTTTGTTCTTTTGGTATCATCAAGCAAATTAGCTTGCTTAAGATGGCTGCAACTATAGGATATGTTCTGGGACTCGTTAAAGCAATATTCGCCACAATACTTATTAATACTTGAATATTTTGAATTGTTTTCTTCTTATATATTGTGCTGTAGAATTCATTTAGTTCTCTAGGAAGGCGTCCTGAATCGGGGTATTTTTTTGCAAGTTGATGAAGGGTCATTAATTTTTTTTGAGGGTCACTGTGTTCTCTTTTGTTGCATAACCAAAATAATTTGTCAGGTTTTATCGAGTTGCTTATAATGTCCTCCGTAAAGCTAGTTTTATGTGGATTAAGTTGTAATCCCAAATCTATTAAAAGTTCTGTCAGCAATTTGAGTATTTCTTCGCCATCTTGAGGAGTATTGACAAAAATTCGATAGTCGTCTCGATACCTCAATATTTTGTAATCTGCTATTTTTTTGATTTTTCCAGATAGTAAGTTGTCAGCATACCCTAAAAGTATCTCTGCAATAAAATCCATCAATACGCTTCCCTGAGGGATTCCATTTGTTTGTCCATAAGACATATTACGCAATTGAGCATCAATGATATTTCCTATAAGGTTTTTATCGCTGTTGTTTCGTTGTTTACATTGTTCCTTTCCATGCAAAGCCCAAGGGATAGAATGGGTGTAAATTGAAGCATAAAAATTAGAAATATCCGTCTGAAACATATACTCATACTCTAATCCAAGCTCTATAGATTGTTGTTCAAATTCTTGCCACCAATGTGAAATCATTGTAGCTTTATTTGATTTATCTTTTTTTTGCTTTCTTACAGGTATACTTACACCTTTTATTCTTTCATTGTCTTGGAACGTTTTGAATGTGTCTGTGATAGATTTCCAATTTGATCGATCTGTTATTTGATTTACAAGGTAAACATAAATGACTGGATGGATAAGTTGCAAGGGACGCCATCCATACTGTCCGTTTTTATTGTAAAATAACGTATAATTAACACCTTCAAACTTTTTTGGTTTTTGCTTTTTTTTATAAAAATCAGATAAATTTTCATCACCCAACGTTTTTTCAACTTCACTTAATATCTTCTTAAAACTAAAATATTTTGGTAAATCAATATTGCAATAGCATTCTTCTTGTAGAAAAAATTTTTTAGCTTCGGACGCTGATAGTTTAGTTACGCTTATATTTTTTCCCAATGTTACATATCCCTTTTTATGGTTCTTACAATTTTTTGATCCGCTTTTGGATTTGCCTGTCCAGTTTGGCAAATTCCTTCTCAGCTCTTTTTTCAAACTCAATCTGCCAAGCCAAGACGCTGCTCTACTTCTTCTAAAGTGTATGTTCTGCTTTTGCCAGATTTTATATCGGCAAGACGTTTTTCCGCAAGATATATATCTTCTAAATCTTCAATATATTCTGCAATGGCTTCACGGATATAAAAAGCTTTTGAGCGTCCTGTATCCGCAGCAAGCGTAGTTAGACGCTGCTCAAGCTCTTTGGGTAAACGCACTGATGTCGGCATGGCTACTCTCCTTTGGAGGGATATGTCATATACTTTGAATACATGTATTCATTTTTGAGATAGAAGACAAGTTGATTTTTGAAGAACTGAACTTTCGCGACTTACGCACAGAATGACAAAAGGGGGCGTCGCGTAGGGCAGAAAGACAGCACAGGATGACAAGAAGGACGCAGGATAACTACGAAAGTATTCGCGCTAAAATTGCAGTGCGGTAGCCCTGTGTGATAGAAGAGGAATAAGGAGTACCCCCTTCTTGCCAAGCCTAGTTGGCAAATGTTAGATGTTTTTATAATCATATATACTGTTATTTTACATGTATACTGTTATTTGAGTAGCAAACAAATGTACGGAGTCAAAATTAGCAATGCTTTTCACTGTTTCCACTGCCTGCGAAGGGCAGCGATTAGATAAAGTGTTACATCAGGTATTGCCAGATGTTTCCCTGCGTTTTTGCCGTCGTTTGGTGGAAAACGGATTGGTATATTATAATGGACAAGCCCAGTTAAAACCGCAGTATAAAGTGCGTTCAGGACAGCGTATAGAAGTACTGAAAAATATATTACACCCTGAAACTTTTTCTGTGCCAAACCATGTCTTTATTCTGCAGCAAGAGAAAGAGTATGCAGCAGTAACAAAACCTGCTGGCATTCATTCCGCCATGATTGCCGGTTCGCTTGAGCCCTGCGTGGAAGCAGCGTTGCCCCTACTGTTCCCACAGAGTGAAACTTTTTTGCTCAATCGTTTAGACAAAGCAACTTCAGGCTTTGTTCTTGTGGCTTTTGAGCAAAAATATGCTCGGCAGTTTCGGACTTTAGAACAATCCGGAGCTGTGCACAAAGAATACATTGCGTTGGTGGAGGGGCAGCTTACTGAAGATGTTACAATTCGTTTTGCTTTGGACATGGATAGCCGAGCGAAAGTACAGGTTTTAGATACACTTGATCCTGATCCGGCGCGGCATACAACGATACAGTGTATTGCATTTGATGCTCAAACCCAAAGAACAGTGCTGCGTGCAATTATTGCACGAGGAGCAAGGCACCAAATACGGGCGCATTTGGCACATGCGGGTTTTCCTGTGTGTGGGGATGCACTGTACGGCAATGGTTCACGGGCAGATCAATTATACCTACATCATCGTAGTGTATCTTTTACAGGCTTTAGCGCGACTTTAGAGCCAAGCTGGATATAAATTTTGAATCAAGCTGGATATAATTTTTCAATCAAGCGAAATATAACTTTTGCGCCACACCGGGTATAAGCTTATTTTTTGTGCATTATTTACGCGCACAGAACTTGACAAAGCCTGAGCTTTTTTTGCATATTCGCTTCCTTCACATTGTGGGGCTGTAGCTCAGTTGGGAGAGCGCTTGAATGGCATTCAAGAGGCCGTGGGTTCAATTCCCTCCAGCTCCACCAGATATTTCAAAGGCTTACAAGGAATGACTTATGAGCCTTTTTGTTTTTCTGGAATTTGAAGTACCAGTTTAGTACCAGTTTTTAACTTTTCAAATTGTTTTTCTTCAAAACACCCTCACTTTATGTCATTATCTGCAAAAAAGCAGAGAGGTGACGTATGCTTTTAGCTTTGCTTGGTAAAAATAAGCCTAAACCTGACGAGGCAATCTTCCCGATTACTCGCAAAAAGAAAACTCTATTTTCAGATATCTTCTTGCTTTACAAATTAATTTTATACGAAAGAAAAGATGAAAAACAATTTCAAGATGAACTTTGTGTGGAAATGTATCATTTTAAAAGTGTAGCAAGCGAACTTTTTCAGTTAATATCAAAAGCACATAAAAATAAGGCTCAATATCTCTTAGATATTTTTTGTAATTTAATAGAAAAAATTAATGTAAATTCATTGAATGGCCTAATGATTAACAAATTAATATTTAAGAAATTAGCAGAAGCACATTCAATGTACTATCCAAAAATAATTGAGCATCAGTATTATCACCCAATATTTGAAGGAGATATGATTCCTCATTACAATGCTTATGTCTTTAATTCTTATTCATATATTCCTGAATATATTTTTTCTAGTACATGTTTCAATAGAGGAAGCGATTGTTACAGTGAACATCACAATAAAAGTATTATGTTCCAAAGAGTTTTTTTAGAAGTTTTCATGGAGTCTTCATTGATTGTCCAAGAATACAAGGAGGCAGGAACGGTCAATAACCCTTTGTTTCAAAGACTTAGCCATCATGCTAATGAATTGGATTTTTTTCTAGACCGAGCTGTTTCTATGCAATATTTTGTTAATTATGAAATGGAAAGGGAACAATTTTTAATTGATTCTGCAAATGAATGTAGTGATAAGTTAATGATTCCATATGGGCGTTCCTCAAAAGCAGAGTTGGAAGCCCCAGATTCTCTGGAAAATCACCAACAAGATAAGGTTGCTACGGGAGAAATAAATTCTGAATTATCTGAGAAGCGTTTGAATATTGAAGGAATTGAAATACCAAATATTACAGTTTTGGACGAAGACAGCAATTTGGTTGAGGATACAAATACAATTCGAAAACAGTTTTTTTCAAATTTTGAAAAGGAACATCTACGCAGATATATATACTTCGCATCCCTTGCCTATGATTTTGAATATGCAGACAATACTTTAACCTGTAACTCTTTTTGGAAGTGGCTGGAAAATTATTTGACCAATCAACCTCTGGATACTCAGAATATTGATGGTTATGAAGTGAAAATATTTTTCAGTGAAGGCGAGATAAAACACCTTGGTCTGTTGCAAGACCCAAAATTCAGCAGTCAAATTAAAGAAAGTACTTTTAGAACAATGTATTTTCGACAGGTGAAATCTATCGTCCCGAAGATACAAGATTTTTGCCGTAAAAATAATATTGAGAATATTACTAGTATTCTCTAATTGCGTTGCTATCTTCAGAGAAAATTATAACTCTGGAGATAAGTTCATGTCTTTTAAGAAATTAAACAACGGAGCCAAGGGATCAAATCATAACGATGCTTTCTTTAAAAATCTTTTAACTGAACTCCCTCCAATCATTCCACGAAAGGAATTGCCAAAATACCTTGGCAACTTGCTCAGTGTCGGATACATGGCCAACCTCGATTCAGCAGGTCAAGGGCCTGATTCTCGTAGGATCGGTGGTCATGTTGTTTACGAGCGTGACAGTTTTGTGACTTGGCTAAAGGCACGTAGTAGTTAAAAAGTACTGGTCATAACTAATACAATGTCCAGAATTTTTGTAGCTAGCCCCCTGCTTCCTTCCCCTCCGCCTTTTCCACGTGGCATTTTCCCAGAGCGTGTAGAAGAGGCTTTGTTCATGGCGTCCGAGGCGTTTAATGTGCCTTTAGCCGTGCCCTCAGTAACTTTTTTAGCAGTTATTGGTGCATCTATTGGCATGACACGAGGCTTGAAGGTCAAGGCGGGCTGGATAGCTTATCCTAATTTATATTGGGCATTGGTAGCTAGGTCTGGCATGGGCAAATCTCCTTGCTCAAACGCTATTTTAAGGCCAATTCATGAGCAGGAGCATACTTCTTTCTGTACCTATAAAATGGAAATTCAGGAGTATGAATATGCTCTTAAGGCATGGCAAGTTTCTGCAAATAAAGCGCAAAGAAATGGTAATGATATACCTCTTAAACCAGAGAGGCCAGTTTGGGAGCAAATATATGTTGAAGACAGTACCACGCAAGCCGTGGGGCAAATTTTAGCTGATAATCCAAAAGGCGTTTTATGGTATAGGGACGAACTTTCAGGCCTACTTGCCGACCTTGGCAGGTATGACGGAAAAGGAGCGGATACAGGGGATAAAGCACGGCTTTTGTCTGCTTATGATTGCGGAGCATGGAAAGTTTCTCGGAGTACCAAAGACGGCCTACATATCCCTCATGCCTGCGTTTCAATCTTTGGCACTGTCCAGCCGGGATTGCTTCCCAATCTTTTCAAACAGCGCGATGCTATTTCCGGATTTTTGCCTCGTTTCTTGTTTGTACGCTGCGAACAGACAAAACCTTCGCTTTGGACTGATAAAGGTTTTGAAGGTGATAAAGCAGACTCACTGTATGCTTTGATCAAGCAGGCACTGAGTTTATCTTTTGATAATGGCAATCCACAGCTTATTGAGTTTTCAAACCCAGCTCGTGAGTCCATTATCAGGTGGCATGACCAGCATGTAAAAAGTCATTGGTATAGACCAGACCTTGCCATGTATGAGGCACTTGCCCCTAAAATCCGCGGGGCGTTTTTCAAACTCTGCTTGGTTCTGCATTGTCTCTATGCTTGGTCAGAAAATAAATCTGAACTCATAGAAGTCTCAAAGTTAGTTGTTGAGCAAACAGCTACGCTTATGTCTTGGCTAGAAGAGCAGCAATGGCAAGTCTGGCAAATGCTTTCAGCACCTCACGGCTTGGTCGAGTCTACTTCTTTGGAAAAGCGAGTAGCCCAGACAATTTTACGCTTAAAAGAGCATATCCAAAATTCAGGCTTGCCTACAATGATGATTGTCTCGGCACTCAATGACGGCTTGGCAGAGGACTTTCATGTTTCAGCTAAAGCCGTGGCGCAAACTTTTGAAAAACTTGGATTAAAAACAAAAAGGACAAATAAAGTTAGAGGCGTATTGCTTAACCCTGATATTTTGTCTGCTTTGGATAAGCAATTTCCAGTAGAAAAATCCGTCACAAACGACATATGCGTCATTCGAGCAGACAAAAATCAACAATCTCAAGAAGTTCAAGGCGTGACAGATGCAGTGACGCTTTCAGAAAGAACAGAGAAAGCGTCACTTAAATTGTCACCGCAGAATAATCAAGCAATACAAACTGTTACAGAAGATAGTGGCGGAAGTGACGTATATGACGCTTTTTTAGGGGATAAAACCTTACAGTCTGAAAATAGCCCTTTTTATTCCTCTTTGGAGTTCAATGACATGGTAATACCATGTCCTAGCCAGCCTACCCAAGGTGACACAGCCAGTAAAACTGCCTTGTCTCTTTTGGGTGCTGGCGAGGGAGCAGAGCTCCCTTCGAACCCTTTGCTTACGCCAAGAGGAAAAAATGAGTAGGACAGCTTGGATCACCTTGCGAGTTACACCTGAAGAAAAGGCTTTGCTCTTAAAAGTAGCACAGGCAAAAAACATGAGCCTTGGTGATTTTGTACGCCAGCAAATAGGTAGACCACGAGTGAGAAAAACTAAAATCGAACAGGAGAAAAACTTACAGATAGCCCGTATCGGCAATAATCTGAACCAGCTTGCCCATTGGGCAAATACATACAAGGGCAATGTAGATACGCTTTTAATCCTCTCGGAACTTCAAGGCATTGCACAGGATATAAAATGTATATGAAGGTTTTTGAGCATGGCACTGGCCGAGGCGATAAAGCCATCAATTATTTGCTTGACCCGAAGCGTAAAGGTCGGGAGCAAAGTCCGCCAACTGTTTTGCGTGGTGATCCTGAATTGTTGCTCAAGGTCATAAACGCAACAAGCCGAAAATGGAAATATACCTCAGGTGTTTTATCGTGGTCGCCAGAGGACAAGATTACGCCAGAAAAAGAACAGCAAATCATGGACAGTTTTGAGTCCTTTGCTTTTGCAGGGCTAGAGCCTGACCAATATACAGTTTTATGGGTACGCCATGACCACAATCCGCACCATGAACTGCATTTTATCATGCCACGCACAGAGCTTTATAAAGGCAAGGCCTTGAACCCCTGCCCTCCAAATTGGCAAAAGCAATACGATGTCTGGCGGGATTTATGGAATGAGCAGGAAAACTGGGCACGTCCGGATGATCCAAAAAGAGCAAGGCTTGTTCAGCTTGGAAAAGCGAATCAGTTTCATAGCGACAAGGTAAAAATCAAAAAACAAATTACTGAATATTTAGCGCAGGGCATAAAGCAAGGGCTGTATCAGGCTAGAGAAGACTTGATTACAGCTTTGGAAACAGCAGGTTTTGTAATCCCGCGCAAGGGCAAAGAATACATTACTCTGCAATCACCAAAGGGTGGGCAAGGCATCAGACTCAAAGGAGGTATTTATGCAGCATCTTGGAGAGCTGACCAGCAGATTAAAGGAACAAGTGAGCTTGGAAGTGCTGGAAACGGAAAAGAGCGTGCAGAGCGCATTACAAGACTTAGGCAGGAACTTGAGGCAATACGCACACGCAGAGCTGAATATAATCAAAAACGATATGGATACGCAGTTACAGGAGCTGAAAAAAAGGCAATTCAACATTTCGTTGTATCATTGGAAGCAAAGTCTATTGGGCAGTTTTCTCGTGGCATTGCTTTTAGCGATAGTCTTAGTCTCCATAACAGGCTTTTACAGCTTGAGGCTCAGGCAAAGCTCCGAGGAATTAGCTTTAATCAAAGCGCAGATAGCAAAGCAGAAGGAGAGCATCAGCAAGTTCACAAAATGGGGCATCACAGCACATCAAGCGGACGGTCAAAAATATCTGGTCTTTCCCAAGGGGGCGAACTTAGAGATAGCGCATACAAGCGAAGGCAAGCCAGCCCTTATATTCAGGAGGTAATATATGAACGAACTGGGGCAGAACCTACTCAAGGCCTTAAGCAGAATGGAGAAGGAACAAAGCACTCGCCTAGACAAGCAGGACAAACGGATAGACAGGCTGGAACTGGAGGTGCAAGGTTGTCACGCATTGCAAAACGAATTGAATGGTGTATTGAGCAAGCTCAAGGAATTATCCAGTGCTTGGACAAAATAAGGCAATGGCGTAAACATAACAAAAATCAGTCAATCAAAATCTCAGGAGGACACAATGACACATCAGGAACTCATAACGGCTTTATTCAACTGGAAAAATGAAATTATTGAACAATATCTACACAAAGGAGGCGATCCAAACTGGACAGATGAATATGGCAAGTCTTTGCTACATGAAGCAGCCATGTATGAGAATACTGAAGCCATTAAAATACTTATCAAAGCAGGGGCAAATATCGAAGCACGAGACAATGACGGCTTTACTCCGATCTTTTGGCCAAGCAAGGCAGAGCCGATTTTTGCTTTGCATGAAGCAGGAGCGGACATCTTTGCTTTGGACAACGAAGGACAGCAGCCCTTGCACGTTCTGACCATGGGAGGACATACCGAGGCAGTTTGCGCTTTACTAGCTCTTGGCGCAGACATGTATGCCATTCCCAAAGATACGCACTTGCCAGCACCGTACTTCGCGCTTTACAGCGACAATCCGCTTGGTGTTTTAAGTGCCTATAAAATGGCAGGCTTCAAAGAAGATAAAGACTACCCCCTTGCCTTAAACGCTCATGAAAGAGGCAAGCACGAAGTGGTTCTCTGGCTGAAGCAGATGAAATGGCAAACAGAATAATTATCAAAAGATTGAAGTAAGATAGAGCCTAGATTTTTGGCTAATAAAAGGCTGAATGAACCTATCCTGATTTTTGCTTCATCTTGACCTCTTGCCTTCTCGTCCCTACGATACCTGTATTGTGTTTTATGGCGTATCGTAGGGGTGATATTTTGGGATAAAATTCATACCCCAGATTTTACGAGGTGGTTAAAAATAAGCAAGATTTAATGCTTTCACTCTTGCACCGCAAACTAAAAAATTTACTAAAATCAGCATTAACTGGTCAAATAGGTAATCTCAAGTTATTTATGTAAGGGATTGATGTAAATTATTTTTATGAAAGGTATATGAAATTTAAGACCAAGGAATTGTAAAAATGAATAAAGATACAACAGACATAATTATATATAAAAGCGATGATGGCAAAACAGATATTTCTGTGCATATTGAGGATGAAACTGCTTGGCTCACTATTGCACAAATGGCGGAATTATTTGAAAAAAGTCGCTCAACTATCAATGAACATATATTGAATATTTATAAGGAAAAAGAGCTAGAAGAAAATAATAGCATGAGAAAAATCGGAATTTCCGATTTTTCTGTAAAACCAACTAATTACTATAACCTTGATGTGATTATTTCTGTGGGCTATCGTGTTAAATCTGTGCAAGGTACTCGTTTTAGGCAATGGGCAACTCAAAGATTAAAAGAATATATTGTAAAAGGCTTTGCAATGGATGATGACCGCTTAAAAGGAATAGGCGGGGGTAACTATTGGAAAGAATTACTTGAGCGTATTCGTGATATTCGTAGCAGTGAAAAAGTTATTTACCGTCAGGTGCTTGATCTTTATGCAACTAGCATCGACTATGATCCTAACCTACCTGAATCAATTAAGTTTTTTAAAACAGTGCAAAATAAATTGCACTATGCAGTAAATAAACATACTGCGGCTGAAACCATTTACTTACGGGCAGATGCTGAAAAAGATTTTATGGGACTGACAATCTTTTCAGGTCAGATGCCTAAAAAAACAGAAACAAAAATTGCAAAAAATTATTTGGATGAAGATGAATTATTCCGCCTAAATCGCATGGTTTCTGCTTTTTTTGACTTAGCAGAATTAAGAGCACAGGAACATAAACAAATGCGGATGAAAGATTGGGTTGAAGAGCTGGATAAATTTACGGCGATGTACGGTAAAGGGACGCTTGAAAATGCTGGGACTATAAGCCACGATACAGCCATGCAAAAAGCAGAAGATGAATATAAAAAATATCAGATAAAAACACTCTCACCCGTTGAAAAAGAGTATCTTGAAACGATAAAAAATGCCAAGCGTAGGATTGAGAAAGGGGAAAAGGAATGAGCTTGACTGATAAAGAGAAAGAACAATTAAAAGCCATGATCGACAAAGACGAGAAGCTTCCTGCCAAGTACAAGTCGAAATTATTTGAAAATAATTCTGAGGTGGAACTTGTTTGGGCTGGTAAAACCAGTGAAGTTACCAATGTTGTTTTGCCTTTTCAGTCTATTGAGCAGATTGATGAACCTAGGTTGGATGCAAACATTGCTACTGGTAAAGTTCCCTTGAGCCTGTTTTCTGTAGATAATGCCAGCGGCAGGCAGCAAAGCGGCTGGTCGAATAAGCTCATATGGGGAGATAATAAACTAGTTCTTTCATCACTTAAGAATGGATATATGCGAGAAGAGATTGAAAAAGCTGGTGGTTTGAAGCTGGTTTATATTGATCCGCCGTTCGATGTTGGTGCAGATTTTTCAATGAATCACGATATCGGTGATGAACAGCTCACAAAAGAACCTAGTATTATTGAGGAATTAGCTTATCGAGATACTTGGGGACGAGGTAAAAATAGCTTTATTTCTATGATGTATGAGCGACTAACGATTGCAAATGAGCTACTATCTGATCATGGTAGTATATATGTTCATTGTGATTGGCGAGTTACCGCATTAATACGACTCATTATGGATGAAATTTTTTCTAATAATAATTTCAGAAATGAAATTATATGGTGCTATAAATCTGGCGGTGCTGGTACACATTGCTTTGCAAAGAAACACGATACAATACACTACTACACAAAAAGTGCTGACTTTACATTCAATGTTACAAAAGAAAAATCTTATATGGGAATTGGATACAACACAGGAAATCAAAATGTTAAATTATACGATGACAACGATGGTTTAGGCCCATACACAATGGTTAATATTAAAGATTGGTGGAGTGATATTGGAATGATTGCAACTTCTAAAGGTAGGCTTTACCCTACCCAAAAACCAGAAGCACTCCTTGAACGAATAATAAAAGCATCTTCCAACGAAGGTGATCTTGTTGCTGACTTTTTTTGCGGTTCAGGAACAACTCTTGCTGTAGCTGAAAAACTTGGCAGAAAGTGGATTGGCTGTGATCTTGGAAGGTTTGCAGTCCATACCACCAGAAAAAGAATGATTGGGGTTCAGCGTGAACTCAAAAAATCAAACAAACCTTACCGCAGTTTTGAAATCTTAAACCTTGGCAAATATGAAAGACAATATTTTGTGGGCGTTGACCCGACCTTGCCTGAAGAGCAGCGCAAAGCACAGACATTGCAGCGTGAAGAACATTACCTGACCCTCATTCTTTCTGCGTATAAAGCTGAGCGAATGTTTCAATTATCCCCATTCCACGGGAAAAAAGGCTCAACCGCAGTTATGGTCGGTTCTGTTGATGCACCTGTGACACTAGCTCAGGTTAATGAAGTTATAGATGCTTGCCGTCAAAACAAAATCAGCAAGGCGGACATCTTAGGCTTTGAGTTTGAAATGGGCTTAGTCCCTGCTATTCAAGATGAAGCTCGGCAAAAAGGAGTAACTCTCAGTCTAAAATATATCCCAAAAGATGTCTTTGATAAACGGGCAATTGAACGCGATCAGGTAAAATTTTATGATGTTGCATACGTTGAAATTATGCCCAAGGTTGAAGGGAAATCGGTACGGGTGCAATTGAATGATTTTGGTGTATTTTATCGTCAGGACGACCTTGATAGCTTAGGAGCATCCCTAAAAAATGGTCAAAGCAAGGTCACCATTGATAGCGGTCAGGTAATCAAGATTAGCAAGGATAAAGCTGGCGTTATTTCTCGTGAAGTGTTGACTAAAAAATGGACAGATTGGATTGATTACTGGGCAGTAGATTTTGATTACGAAAGTCGCAAAGAGATTATTACTATTATGGAAGGGGATGACGAACGCCAAGTTTGGACAGGTAATTATATTTTTGAAAACGAATGGCAATCTTTCCGAACCAAAAATGAACGTAGCTTAGAACTTATGAGCGGAAAGCATGAGTATGCTGAAAAAGGTTCATACAAAGTGGCAGTCAAAGTGATTGATATTTTCGGCAATGACACAACCAAAGTCGTAGAGGTAAAAATTTAGATGGCACTACCTGCAAATTTCCCCAAAAACCCTTATGCTATCCTGTCTCCAGAAATGCGCTGGTATCCTGGAGACGCCATGCTGAATGAAATAGGATATGAAAAACTTTTGCCTCCATTGGTTCATAACATACGCAGAGGTGTTACTGAATGGAGAGAGAACAGATATGCTGGGGCAAGCGAAACGACTAAAGCTCTGCTTAGATATTGGTTTGATGAAACGCACATGCTGCCAAAAGCAGACGGTACTATATCTAAATTCCAATACTATTTCTGCCAAAGAGAGGCTGTGGAGTCAGTAATCTGGCTGTATGAAATAGAACAAGCCCGTGATCCTTATTCTCTTATAAAATATGATTCATCTGGAAAAATTTCGCAGGGGATGTTTGATGAAGATTGGACTCGTTATGTTGTAAAGATGGCAACAGGTGCTGGCAAAACTAAAATTATGAGTCTTTTGATTGCGTGGGCATATTTTCATAAAAAATTTGAAGATAACTCTGATTTAAGTACTAATTTTTTGCTTATTGCTCCCAATATCATTGTCTTAGACAGACTTTATGAAGATTTTCAGGGGCTTAAAATTTTTTATCAAGACCCTATCTTGCCAGAGAATGGGTATGCAGGTCAGAATTGGAAGGATGATTTTCAAATAACCTTGCACCTTCAGGATGACATTGGAATTATTTCAGAAACAGGAAATATTTTTCTTACAAATATCCATCGTGTATTTGAAAACGTAAAAGAACCGTCTTTTGATGATGACAACACCATGGATTATTTTCTTGGCAAAAAGCCCACAGGAAAAACCACGGATTCCAAAACAGACCTTGGGAAAATTATTCGGGAAGTTCCAGACCTAGTTGTAATCAATGATGAAGCCCATCATATTCATGATAAAGACTTGGCTTGGTTCAAAAACATTAAAGATATTTCGCAAAATTTACGTTTACAAAACAGTAAACTTTCTGCTCAGTTTGATTTATCTGCCACCCCTAAACACAACAATGGTGGGATATTTGTTCAAACAATCAGTGACTATCCTTTGGTGGAGGCAATTAGGCAGGATGTTGTAAAAACACCAATTTTGCCAGACTCTGCGTCCAGAGCAAAGCTTCAAGAACGTAAGAGCGATGAATATACTGAACGGTATAGAGATTATTTACACCTCGGTTATTTAGAATGGAAAAACGTCAAAAAAGAGCTTTCTTCGACTGACAAAAAGCCTATCCTTTTCATAATGACCGACGACACAAAAACCTGTAACGAGGTTGGTGATTATTTTGAAAAAAACTATCAAGAGCTTGAAGGCAAGGTTCTGGTTATTCATACAAACGCAAGTGGTGAAATTTCTGAAGCTACTAGCAAAAAAAATGAACTTGATAAACTTCGAGAAGCAAGTCGTATGATTGATGATCCTTCCAATCCTTATGAAGTCATTGTTTCAGTTATGATGCTTCGGGAAGGCTGGGATGTTCAAAATGTTTGTGCTATCGTGGGGTTACGTCCATACAAGACTAAAAGTAAAATTCTTCCCGAACAGACTCTTGGCAGAGGCTTAAGAAGGATGTTTAGAGGGCAGCCTGTCCAAGAAAAAGTTAGCGTGGTTGGCACGGAAGCTTTTATTGAGTTTGTTGAATCTATCAAAAGCGAAGGTGTAGAACTTGAGTATGCCGAAATGGGTGAGAATACCAAACCTAAGTCACCAATGGTCATTGAGGTGGATACGCAAAATCCACAAAAAGACCTTGAACAACTGGACATTCAGCTTCCCGTTCTTACTCCGCGAATTTACAGAGAATACAAAAACCTTCATGAATTGGATGTAAACAAGATTAAATCTCCTAAGCTGAATGTTTGCCAATATACCGAAGAAGAACAGCGAGAAATAATTTTTAAAGATATTGATAGTGAACAGGTGAGTCATAAAACAATTTTGGATACGAGCCTTGAACCAAATTTCCAAGCAGTTCTTGGTTATTTCTGCCGACTTATAATGAGAGACCTCCGCTTGGTTGGTGGATTTGATATTCTTTTTGGCAAACTCAAGGACTATATCACAAAATGCCTTTTTGACAGAAGAGTAAAACTGTCTGATACAAATATTCTGCGAAATCTTTCAAATGAGGCAGCAACAAAAGCAATCGTAGAGAATTTTAAGTCAGCAGTAAACGCTCTTACCGTTCACGATAAAGGAACTACTGAGGTTCGTGATTATATCCAGTTTAAAAAGACACGCCCCTTCCTAGTAAATGATCAAGACCATGCTATTCCTCAGAAATCTGTATTTAACAAAATAGTAGGGGACAGCCACTTTGAGCTTGAGTTTGCAACGTTTCTTGACGGCTGTAATGACATTATCTCTTTTATCAAAAATTCGCAGAGTACTTATTTCAAGGTCGAATATCGCAACGCTGACGGTGGTATTGCCAATTATTATCCAGATTTTATTGTGAAAGAATCGGAAGCCAAACTTTGGATTATTGAAACTAAGGGTAAGGCTGACCTTGACGTGCCTTTGAAATGGAAAAGGCTAGTTAGTTGGTGCAAAGATGCTTCACTCCAGACTGCTAATAGTATTAAACCATTGTATGTTTTGCAAACCGAGTGGGATAAATACCGACCTAAAAATTTTGTGCAACTTTGCTCTATGTTTACTGAAGAGCCTGAATTCCAAAAAATCGAAAAATAAAAATAAGCGAAGGTAAAACAAATAACAACCTATCCAAGAACACCAACCATGCAAAACTGAGCTGGGTTCACTCTTTTGTACCAGCAAGAGGTTAATTTAAGGATTTTAAGTTATATCTGTATGTTGAAATCAATCTTCCAAAACCTTAACAGCTTTTCTCAAACCATCAGGCGCAAGGTGAGCATAGCGTTGTGTCATCTTAAAATTGCTATGCCCCATGAGTTCTTTTACGGTGTATAAATCAGTTCCTTTTTGTACATGCCATGAAGCAAAAGTATGACGCAAACTGTGGAAACAAACTTTTTGTCTGGAATCTTCTATATCTTTGTTAAACAGTTCAGCTGCTATCCTGCTAAATGTTTTTGAGGCTCGAGCAAGTTTAGCACCGTTAGTTGTGTTAAAAAGCCTTTCTGCATTTCCATGTGATTCTAATGCCCTGCGCTCCAACATTTCCCTAACGGGCTTAATAAAGAAGGCTTTGCGGTTTACCCTTGCTTTAGGATCACGGATATAAATATCCTCATTTTCAAAGTCTATGTCTTGCCAAGTTAAGGAAGCAATTTCCCCAAAACGCAAGCCACAATATAACGCAAGGATAGCCATATCGTGAACTGTTAGAGAGCGTTTGTGCAATTCTTTTAAAAGTTCAGACGCTTCGTTTTTACTAAGAAAACGAATACGAGCATTATCTTTTTTAGGAAGTTTGATTTTTTTAGTTGGGGAATCACCGATAACAAGCCCGTCTCTTTTCGCAAGATTCCAAACCTGTGAGATGACAGCCAGAGCATATTTTACTGAAGATGGTTTTCTGTTTTTTTCAAACATCTCTGAAGAAATTTTTTCAATATCCCGTGCTTCCAACCTAACAAGCGGTATTGTACCAAGAGCAGGATATATCCATTTATTGTAAAGAGCAGATTCAGCTTCGAGAGATCCCGTAGCTTTATAGCTTTGAGCAGGCCAATAATGTTGCTCCCAAAAATTGGAAAAAGTTATCAATTGTTTTTCTTCTGCTTTTTGTCTTTTTTTCTCTTGAAGATATTCCTTTTGCTGTTTTTTCCTTTTTTCTAAAAGTGAAAAATCACCTTCCCCTGTTTTGTATGCTTGTTTCAGTTTTGAAAGCTCAATAGCAGCCTTTTGCTCAGACCACCCCTCACTTGCCCAGCCCAAAACAGGTTGAAACCTTTTTCCAGCTGCGGAGTAACGCAATCCATAGCACCTATCAAATTTTAGCCCAGTTTTCCGAGTCGCATGCTGATACCAACGCACCCCAGAAAATTTTGTAGACGTAATCCATTTTAGTTGTTTGCTTGCCACATGCACCTCCAAAAATGAAGTACCAGTTTAGTACCACTTTTAGCAAAAAATGACCTGAAATATACTGATAGAAAAACACGTTGAAACTGTCAAATATCTTTTAATATAAAGTTGTTATATGACATATTGTGAGGCAGTGTGAAATGCTAAAAATTTGAATGGCATTCAAGAGGCCGTGGGTTCAATTCCCTCCAGCTCCACCAGAATAAATTAAAGATTTATAGTAGTTTATACTGTAAATCCTTTTTGTTTTTCTATCCTATTTCTATCTTCACCGCATTTTCACTGCTTTTTTCTTTTTTTCTCGTACTACCTTGAAGATACTGCCATTCTACGTAAACTCGCAGGGTGCAGAAAACATATAATTGTGGGGGAGTATGCCTTACATGATTATGCTTTGCACCTATGGTTTACGCTATCTCCTTGGACAATAAAAATAACGGATTCACTGACATTTGTCGCTAAGTCCGCAATGCGTTCAAGATGCCGTGCAGCTAAAATAGCATGTACCCCACGTTCTACAACACGAGTCTCGGTCACCATATTTGTGATATATTCTTTGAGTGCCTTAATGCACAAATCGTCGGCCTTATTGTCAATGGCACAGACTTGCGCGGCCAATTCAACATCTTTATCCACAAAACTTTTCAAAGCCATGCTGAGCATTTTTTTGCAGGTTTCAGCCATGCGCTCCATTTTTTCACTTTTGGCCAAGGCAGGCCTAGTCGAGAGAAACACAGCACGGTGCGCCATGTTGACTGCTTCGTCACCCAAGCGTTCAAGATTGATGATAATTCGTGCTGAGCCAAGCACGGTGCGTAAATCAACGGCCATGGGTTGCCCTAAAGCAAGCATTTCTAAAATCAGGCGATCAATTTGATTTTCAAGTGCATTGATTTCCAAATCCCCCTCAATCACGTCTTCGGCTAGAGTTGCATCGGTTTCAAAAAAAGCAATTATGCTATTGTGTACAGCCTGTTCACTTAAGGCTGCCATTCGCAATACCAACATCTTAAGTTCTTCAAGTTTTTCCGTAAAATGCGCTCGCTGTTCCATATGTACTCCTTAACAGGGCATTATATCAAAATATTTTATCCAAAACGCCCTGTGATATAGTCTTCTGTTTGTTGTTTTTGAGGTTTGGTAAACATATTTGAAGTGCCACCAAACTCAATAAGTTTCCCCATGTAAAAAAATGCGGTCATGTCTGAGACTCTCGCTGCTTGCTGCATGGAATGGGTTACGATAATAATCGTAAATTCTTTTTTGAGTTCATGAATTAAATCTTCTATTTTTTGTGTTGCAATGGGATCAAGGGCTGAAGCTGGTTCATCCATGAGCAAAACTTCAGGTTGCACAGCAAGAGCACGGGCAATGCAAAGTCGCTGTTGCTGTCCGCCGGAAAGCCCCAAGGCAGAAGAATGTAGTCTATCTTTAACTTCATCCCATAAGGCTGCTTGGCATAAACTTTCTTCGACTCGCTGTTCTATGATTTTTTTTTCATTAACCCCATTCACACGCAAGCCATAGGCTACGTTTTCAAAAATAGTTTTTGGAAAGGGATTGGGTTTTTGAAAGACCATGCCAATACGTCTGCGTAAGGAGACTACGTCGAGGCCATGTGCATAGATATCCGCTCCATCAAGCGTTAATAGCCCCTTAATACGAGCCCCAACAATAAGATCATTCATGCGGTTGATACATCGCAAAAAGGTACTTTTACCACAACCAGAAGGCCCGATAAGAGCTGTTACTTCATTGACAGCAAAGTTTAAGTTGATTGCTTCGAGTGCTTTGAAATCCCCGTAATAAAAATCAAGATTTTTTGCTGACACCTTAGCTGCTATAGTCACGCTATCTCCTCAAAGTTTCTTGCCCCCGAATTACAGCGACATTCAATCTAAAAAAGAGTCTAGCTTGCAACAGTTACGCTGAAATGTCCGCTTTGTTACAATTAGGTAACTTTAGCACTGCGATAGCATCTTCGTCCGGCTTTGCTGGACTGCAGCTACTTATTTTTATCATTTTGCGCTCGTCTTGCTTTTAGAGCAAAAACATGACTTTTATTCCTTTTTCCATGATTTGGAATTGAGGGATAACTTGAGCTGGAATAGCTTGCTTGGTCATGTGCAAAACAACTCGCAAATAATTTTTATGCTTCCCCACAACAACTTTTTCCAAAGGGCCTTTGTTGATTCGCAGAACAAAATTGTCAGTGTATTTCCATTTGCCCATGAGATCAAAAGCCACACGCCGTGGTTTGTTTAGATTAAGATACCGTGTATCTTCAACCGGAACAGATGTAGGCACGACAACAATCACAGCATCTCCCAGCACGGCAACCTGTGGCTTGCCTGCAGTTCCTACAACATGGGACGGAGGAGTCGGGGCAGGGGCGGTTTTTTGTGCCACTTTTTTGGGTGCTACAGGTTTTTTTACAATTTTTTTGGCAGGAGCAACTTTTTTTTGAGGCGTTTTTTTAGGGGGTGCAGCGAGTTTTACTTTTGGGGTAGTTTTTGGCTTTGCTTCTTGCTTTACATTTTGCTCTTCGCTTGCCTTTGTAGCAGGCTGTTTTACTTCTGGCTGTGTAAAATATTCATCGCCTACTCCGTTTTGCATGGGCAAGACGCGATTATCCGCCTTGCGAGTAACCTCCCATGGTTTTGACTCTGCTTGATCAGCAAAAGCAAAAAAAACAGGGCAAAGACAATACAAACACAATACACAGCATATAAACCGTATAGACCTGGAAAATAAAATTTGTTTTAGCATACGCACTCCACTCTCTATAAATACTGTACTCTCTATACTCGAAAAAAAAGAGCTTGCAAAGTGTGACTTTGCCTGTTTTGTTTTAGCTTGACTTTTTTAGTGCTTTCCATATATGATTATTGACTTGAAAAGAGAATGGGCCAGTAGCTCAGTTGGCAGAGCCCCCGGCTCATAACCGGACGGTCCCAGGTTCGAATCCTGGTTGGCCCACCATAAAACAAGATAAAACGAGGGCAGGACGAAATATTGGTGCTCTTCGCCACCTCTCAAAAAATCATATTTGCCTTAAGTCAAAGGTTTCCTATGCTCCTTCAGGGTCTACCCTTAAGGAGCATTCTTCTTTCCGTGCCAAGGGTGGAGACACATGGAAATAAGTAAGATAATCAATACAATACGCGAGTTTGCTCCGGAAGAAGATGTCGCTGCTTGGGATAACTCTGGAGTAAATGTTGCCGGTTATCTTCAAGAAACAAACAAGCTGGCGGTTTCCCTTGATCCGACCGTGGACTTTGCGCGTAAGGCAATGGCTTGGGGTGCAGGCTGCGTATTAAGCCACCATCCTCTCTATTTTGCTCCAGTAGCACCGAATATACAAAATTCATATCTGGATATTTTGCAGATATTGCTCGGCAATGGGGCGTGGCTATACTGTGCACATACCACGCTTGATTGCAGCCCACAGGGCACAGCTTTTTGGCTAGCTCAGGAGCTTGAGCTTTGCAGGCTACACACTTTAGAGCCACTGACATCTAGCTCTGAGCTTGGTTTTGGACAGGTAGGAACTTTGCCTGCGCCACTCGCTTGGCCGGACTTTAGTGAAAAATTAGCGCAAGTGCTTGGCCGTAGTTGTTGGCGTGAAATTGGCTGTGTGCCGGAAAAAGTTTCTAAAGTGGCCTATTTGCCGGGTTCAGGTGCTTCGGCCATGGAAGCAGCTGCGGAGAGCGGAGCTGATGTATTTATTACCGGTGATCTCAAGTATCATCAGGCTTTAGAGGCTCCTTTGTGTATATTAGACGTAGGGCATTTTGTACTTGAAGAAGAAATGATGCGCCGTTTTGCCCTGCTTTTGGCTTCGACCTTAAGTAATGTGGAAGTACGTTTTTTTGAGAGCGAAGATCCGTTTCGTTTTCAGTTCGGGAGTGTCCCTGAATAATTATAGAAAGTAGCAACTTAAAAAGGTGAGTTCATGTATCAAAAACAAATTGAGCAATTGGTAATTTTACAGCAAGTGGATGATGAAATTATTGTTTTACAACAGGAGCTTGAGGCTGCTCCAAAAGAATTATCTGACCTTGAAGAGTCCTTGCAAGCCCACAGAGATAAATTGGAACAAATCGAGGAAAAGCTTGAAATCCTTTATACCCAGCAAAATAAGCTGGAAGATGAAATCGGTGAAGATTCCAGCCGTGTCAAAAAAAGTAAGAACAAGCTGATGATGGTGGGCAATACCAAAGAATACCACGCAATGATGCGCGAAATGGATAGCCTTGAAAAATTGAACAGGGTGCGCGAAGAAGAAAAGATTGCCGTCATTGAAGAATTAACTCGTCAAGGCGAGGCCAAAACTGAAATAAAGGCTGAAATGGCCGGTGTTCAGGAAGAATATGACACTCAAAAAGGCACTTTGGACGAGCGTGTGGGTAAGGCACAAAAACGCCTCAATGCATTGGAAAAGAAACGGGTTAAGGCCTGTAAAGTTGTGCCCAGACCTATTTTAGGTCGTTATGAATTTATTCGTGAGCGTATGCCTAATCCGGTTATTGTTGCGGTTGTTGACGGGGTATGTGGGGGTTGTAACATCATGATTCCGCCTCAAAGCTACAATGAACTACAAAAAGGTACGCAAATATTGAGTTGTCCTAATTGCCAAAGACTTATTTATTGGCAAGAGCATATTGAAAAAGAAGACGGATAGTACCAAGTATATGGAGTCGGACAGGCTATCGCCGCAGCATATATGCTGGGGAGGAAAGTCCGGGCTCCACAGGGCAGGACGCCGGGTAACGCCCGGAGAGAGCGATCTCTGGAAAGTGCAACAGAAAGTAGACCGCCTGCTTTTTGGCAGGTAAGGGTGAAAGGGTGGTGTAAGAGACCACCGGCGAATATGGTAACATATTCGGCTAGGTAAACCCCGTCCGGAGCAAGACCAAATAGGGAAACCGGTCGGCCCGACCATATGGTTTTCGGGTAGGTTGCTTGAGGCGGACAGTAATGTTCGCCCTAGAGGAATGATGGCCACCCTCTTCGGAGGGGACAGAACCCGGCTTATCGTCCGACTCCATTTTATAATCAAATCATCGGAGGCATGTGTGCGACAGATTTGGGCTGTGATTCTTGCTGCCGGAAATGGTTCTCGCATGGCTACTGCCCTTGGGGGGAAGCGTAAGCAGTACCTCGAATTTGATGGTCGACCTTTGTATTGGAAAAGCGCGGAAACCTTTTCACAAATACCTGATATACACGGCCTTGTTTTTGTTTTTCCGCCAGACGAAATACAAGTACAAACTGAACAAGTACAAAAATTGGCTCAAAGCCGTGCCCTTGCTTTGCCTTGGAGATCAGTAGCTGGAGGCAAAAGGCGGCAGGATTCAGTTTTTTCTAGTCTGAGCAGCCTGCCTAATGCATGTACTGATGTTCTGATACATGATGCAGCTCGTCCATTTTTTTCTGCTGCTTTGGTCACGCGCATTGTGGATGCCTTGGGGCAAAAAAATCTTGGGATAATACCAGCTATACCGGTTCGGGATACAGTGAAGCAAATAAACGGACAGTGCGTGGAAAAAACCTTGCCTCGTGAACATCTTGTTGCTGCCCAAACTCCGCAGGGTTTTCCACTTCCCCTGTTATTACAAGCGCATGAACAAGCTCGGCAAGAGGGCTGGCAGGTTACGGATGATGCCTCAATGGTAGAGCGAGTCAAAGGAGCAGAAGTACATATGGTTCAGGGTGAAGAAAATAATATCAAGATTACTACTGCCGAAGATTTGCACTTGCTCCAAAAAAATACGCAGACTGTGCCTGTTACTGGATGGGGCTATGATGTGCATCGCTATGGAGGGCAAAGGCCACTTAAAATAGGCAGTGTGGATATTTCCGGTGGATATACCGTGGATGCACATTCTGACGGAGATGTACTTTTACATGCCTTGACTGATGCCATACTTGGGACATGTGGAGCCGGAGATATAGGACTACTTTTTCCAGACTCCGATCCTAAGTTTTTAGGTATGGACAGCAGTATTATAGTTAAAGAAGCCCAGCTCCTAGCTGAACAGGCAAAAGTAACAATTTGTGCGGTTGACCTCACCATCATCGCGCAAGTTCCAAAATGTGCTCCATATAGGGAGCAAATTGTTAAAAATATAGCCTTACTTTTGGGGCTCAATAGGCAGCAAGTAAATTTCAAGGCCACAACAGAAGAACAGCTTGGCTTTACCGGAGAAAAAAAAGGTATTAAAGCCGTGGCTTGCGTCAGTGCCCTGCGAACAGAAAAAATATAAGCTCAAAATAATTAGCACTTAAAGCAATCAATATTCTTATATATCAAAATATTATAAAGCGAGGGATATAATGAAACTGTATAATTCCATGAGCCGTACAAAAGAGGAATTTAATGCCTTAAATGGGAATAAAGTAGGTATGTATGCCTGTGGAATTACAGCTTATGACCTGTGCCATATTGGACATGCCAGATCCTGTGTTGTGTTTGACGTTTTGCTACGTTACCTGCGTTTTAAGAGCTATGAGCTTACTTTTGTTCGCAATTTTACAGATATTGATGATAAAATTATTAAACGAGCGAAAGAAGTTGGTATGAAACCGTCAGAATTAGCAGAAAAATTTATCTCCGAGTTTTATGTAGATATGGATAAATTAAACATTCTGCGAGCTGATATAGAACCAAAGTGTACGGAACACATACCTGAAATGATAGAGCTGGTTAATCAACTTATCGCTAAAAACCATGCTTATGCGACCCCTTCGGGCGATGTTTATTATAGAGTACGTTCTTTTTCAGAATATGGAAAACTTTCAGGGCGCAATATTGAAGAATTACAGTCCGGCGCACGCATTGAGCCCGGGGACGAAAAAGAAGATCCGCTTGATTTTGCTCTTTGGAAAGCAGCCAAGCCTGATGAACCGCAATGGGATTCACCTTGGGGCAAGGGGCGACCGGGCTGGCATTTGGAATGCTCGGCCATGAGCGGAAAATATTTAGACCAACCTTTTGATATTCATGGTGGTGGTCAGGATCTCACTTTTCCGCACCATGAAAATGAAATAGCCCAGACCGAAGCTGCCACGGGCAAGCCAATGGCTAGATTTTGGGTGCATAACGGTTTTGTGCAAATCAATGCCGAAAAAATGTCAAAATCTCTTGGTAATTTTTTTACGATTCGAGATATACTTGAAAAATTTCATCCAGAAGTTTTGCGCTATTTTCTTTTGACCATGCATTACCGCAGTCCCTTAAATTTTTCTTTTGAGGCCATGGAAGAAGCTGAAAAAGGAGTGCGCCGTATTTATGCTACTCTGGCCCAAATTAAACTTGAACTTGAACGCTCCAAATGGAGCAATATGGAATTGCCTGATGAAATGATCACAGAATATCAGGGCTATAGAGCGCAATGGGCACTCTCCATGGAAGATGATTTGAACACTGCTGCAGCTTTGGGGCATATTTTTGGTGCCATGCGTTTGGCAGGGCGCATTGCTGAGGACAAACAATTAAAGAAAAGCCAAGGGGCAAAAAATCTCTGGGCTTTGCTTTTAGAAGATATGACCCGCTGGGCACAAGTTTTAGGTGTTTTTGAACGTGAGCCTAGCGAATTTTTGCAGGAACTTCGCTCCTCTCGCGCTATGCGTAAGGATATAGACGTGGATAAAGTAGAAGCCCTACTCACGGCAAGGCAAGAAGCACGAAAAGCCAAGGATTTTGATAAGGCCGATGCCGTGCGTGCTGAACTGAGTACTTTAGGTGTTGAGGTAAAAGACACTCCAAACGGAGCTGATTGGGATGTAGGGTAGGCTGAGGGAACCCTCGCCCATTTGGTTTATTATAACTTTTTAATATCACATGTAAAAAACAGTATTCGTTGAAAGATTATTCATTTATTCCTTTTTCGTAAAAATTGTGTCTGGTATTCGGGGTAAACCCTGACGGTGCATATACAATGCATAACGTTGCTGGATTCTATTGATATACGGAGGGAGTAAACGACCAATTCGTAGTTGTTGTAGCTCTTTCCATTTCTTCAGTTTTATATCATAAAAACAAAATTCAATTATTTTCCCTTCATCCAAAAAAGCAACTATTGAGTTAGATACTTTTTCAATAAATTGACCTCCAACAACATTAATGCTTGTTTCGTCAATATTAATGCTTGTTTCGTCAATAATTCTACCTTTCAGACAGTACAATTGCGCTTTCTCTGGTTTTTTATTTCTTAGCAAATCACACTGTGCTCTTATATTCAGATAATAACGAATCTTTGTTTCCTCCTTGTCCTGATACTCTTCCTTAAAAAGATCTCCCGTCCCAATATCATCTTTATGGAGACTGTCGACCTTCAGAAAACGTTCGCCTTCCAGAATTTTTTTTAACTCGTCCTGAGGAGTATTAGATTCTTGTGTTAAAATATCATCGTCAAAATTAAACGGAGTCATCCTTGAATGAAGATTTCGTGAAATGAGTTCGTTCATCTCAAGGGATTTATTTGCGCCGTCTGCTTTAAAGTTTTCCCACATAATTACTGGCCATGATGGATTTATAGAATACAGATCGAAAAACAATTTAGTTTTACAGCTTTGGTACTCTTTTTCCCACTTTTTCAACACATATATTGATGGGGTCTTTTGTAGCCATGTACACATTTTTTCAAAAAGTGTTCTCTCATCCAGAATATCTAACTTAGATTGAACAAATAGATTTGATGGCCTGTCAACCTTGACCAATCCTTCTTTTTCCAATTTTCTCTCAACAGAGTCAATATCTTCATTCGTAAAAATAAAAATGGGACAAAAGCAGTTTTGGCTCAAGTTTCGTATGAACTCTATCTTCTCTGAGTCAGCATCCTCTTGAAGCCCGTCAGGTATCGTTACACATCTCTCGATATCGTCATCTGATATATTCTTCTTTGTCAATTTCCAATCTAACAACAAAAAAGATAGGCTTTGGAAATGGATAAAAATATCGTTTTTTGGCAATGACGTGTATTTCAGCACAGGAATATTGGCCGATTCGATTTGGGAAACGATTTTATTAATATTTGCATTTGGATCATGGGCTTCATCATCTATGACCACGGCTATACCACTGAATAAGTCTTTCATGCTCATTATTTTTCCTCCGCAAAGAAATTGATGACAAAGTTGGCTCCAGATAGTGGTTTTTCTGATTTTATTTCCGCCAGATCAATAGAATATTCATTTCGCTCCAGTAGTTGTCTGGCTATGTATAGTCCGAGTCCGCGTCCTTCCTCCCCTTTGCCTGAATAAAAAGGTTCAAAAATATAAGGCACGTCATTCTTATCAATGCCAGAGCCGTTATCAGAAAAAATCATTCTCCCCTTATTACCGTCCAGCAAAATTTCAATCTTTTTATCTAATTTCGAAGTTTGTTGTAACCAGTAAACGGCGTTATCAAATAAGTTGAGGAAGAGCTGTAAAAGGACAGCATCTGTAGTCTTGGCTACGAGTGGAGAGCCAAGCGAATTAATTGTGAACTGAATGGCTTCCTTTTTTAAGAGTCGGCGATATATGCGCTCAACTCTTTCCGCAATTTCTTTTACCCTGATTGATTTTCTGCGCTGCTTTGATGATTTGAAAAGAAGCTGAATATTCTTTAGCTGATCTCTGACGAAGCTCATTCCTCCCCTTATTGACTGGATTTCTTTGAGCAAAGCCTCTTTGTCTATTTCATCTGTAGACATAAGGTCTTGGATAAGCCCATCAAGGTTGATAAACACTTTTTCCATAATACCCATAATATCATGGGAGGCCGTTTCAACCGATAAGCCAACTCCAGCCAGCTCTTCTGTTGTCTCGGCTCTTCTAGTGAGATAGTGTCGTTCAGCTTTGTATTTATTTTTGACCTCGGACAAAATATTTTGAGCTCTTTTGTTATCCCCAACAGCAGTTTTCAACTCCTCAAATTTTGTCTGTACCTGTCCACTGGTAAAAATGTCCTGAACCTTTTTGTCCTCAATATCTTTACGATAGCGAGCGTATGGCTTCTGGCGGATATAGGCCAAAAATGATTGAAGCAGTGTTATGAAATCTTCCGTTGCATTTCCCTCATCAATTAAACCTTCACGATTGGTTTTATCTTTTAAATTTGGATTGTTCTTTTGCGAGATATTCACAAATCCAACGACTTGATCATTACTGAGAAAATCTCCTGCACTTATGGTTCCTCGGTACACATCAATACGGAGCCAGTCGTCATCAGGTTCCCCATAGGGGTAGACTCTAATATTGTCTCGGTAGAGGTAGATTCTGTGATCCCTGATGATCAATTTATCTTCTCTATCCAGTTTATGTCTAGCTGGAGCCTGTGCACTGAAGTCAAATACATAAAATCCGAAGTCAAATCCTCCACATTCAAGTTGTCTGTTATTTAACTCTGAGCCTGCATTTCCAAACCTGTCCTTAAATACCTTCAGACCAGTGATGGACGGATCCATAATACTGATAGCTTTTTCAATGCCATTTATCGTGAATCGATATTCTTCTTTTACTGAGTCAAAACATCCTTTTTCAATTTTAATTACCGATCGATCATTTAATAGAATGTTCAGTTTTTCAAGATAGTCTTCCTGAAAATTTTGGTGTTCTTTATCCCGGTATATACCAACTTCAAAGTCAATATTTTCTTTTTTCAAAAAGATTGATTTGAGCTTGGTCAGATCTCTGTAAACTGATTCTACCTTTTTTTCTGTCCACCTTCCTTTTAGGTCGCTTATTTCAATGATGGTTCCATGATCTTGCCTTTCTTTTTTTCGGGAACCAAATAACAGTTCTGAGGGCACTACTCTTTCGGGCTTGCGGTTTAGAAGCATTATCCTAAGATCGTCAATGTATAGATCTTTTTCTTCGCCGTTTTCCGAAAGAAAGTCGTCATCGTATCGAGAAAAATCATAAGAAACATGATGCTCCTGCTGATCCTCTTTTGTTTTGCTAATAATTGCGATTCTGCGCCCAAGTTTCAGAATAGCAAAGCGACCGATACCCTTTTCCCCTTGAATAATTCTCCCCTTGTTTGTTGTAGCTTTAATCTTTTTTCTACGGTTCTTTTCAGGGGTTGCTGGGTTTAGCCAGTGATTTTTAATGAGAGATTGGCTCATGCCGTGACCATTGTCTTCAATAATTATTTTAGATTCCTTTTCGATCTTGTAGTCGTTGCCAAATCCTTGAAAGGTGACTTTTACCCAGTCTGCATCTGCGTCGTAAGAATTCTTAATCAGTTCAATGAGAGCAATTCTTTCGTTTTTGATCAACTGCTCACCTAGCATCGTTAACAGCCTGGCATAGGGTCTTATTTGAAGTTGTTGTGTCTGGCTCATATTTATTTTCTCCCGATAAGTATAAACTCTTCACTATATACCTTACGTCCGGACGCATCAGTTGTAAATTTTCCGCGCTTATCTCTGTAAGGGGTAAGTATCTTATTGCTAATTTTTCGCTTGGTTACACTTACCGAAGAAAATCCTGCATCAAACAAAGATTCAGCCAAATGCTTGGCATTATCAATTCGCACTGATTTGTATTCCGTGTTTCCTATTACAAACAATGCCACACCACCCGAATTTAGAATTGCGAATACCTTCTGAGCAACTGCTTGCATGTCGAGGAAATATTTTGCAACCGCCCTTGCTTTAGACCTATGCTGATCTATCAATAAGGTGACAATTTTTAATCCAGTTGAATTAAGTCGTTTCAACTTTTTGTTAAAATTATAGTCATGGTGGATGCTTCCGATCGTGCCATTTCTCAAATCTCTATAATCATCTACGAAGCCCAGCCATAATGACGAAAGTTGATGGAGGTCAGCATACTCATATGATGTTACATAAGGAGGGCTTGTTATTATCATATCAATAGGCGGAATATTCCATGAATCATTTAAAAAACTCCCGGTAATGATAGTAGAATCAGTATTGCGCAAATTTTCCATTTCCTCATTTGCAACATATATCATTTTAAATTGTTTTTTAAAAGCATCTATTATTTTAGGAGACTTTTTATGTGGATCAATTTGAGGCTTGATGGACTTTGTTAACCAACGAGATGTTGGTTTTAAAATATTTGAGAAGGCACACAGAAACAATAGTCTATAGTCACTATTTTCTGGTGTTACAGAAAAAATAGCATTTTTCAAATGAGCGAGTTCATTGTATTGCTCTTTGAAATACCAATATTGTAAACGTTTTGGAGCTAGCTCAAAACAATCCACACAGTGTGTTCCTATGTACTCACTCAAAATTTTGCTATAATAACTCTGAAGTCTACCTGATTGATACTTACGGCTTTTGGCTTTGGCGATAAGGGTTGCAACAGGGTTAATATCGCATCCCCAGAAATCAATTGAATTGCGCCATACTTCATGGGCTGTAGTTCCGCAACCACAGAATATGTCAGCGACTCGCTTTGGAGGACTTGCGTTGTTATTATTCCAGAACTCTAGTGCTTTAGTTGTAATAAAGGCTGGGAATTTAGCCGGATATGCATGAATTCTATGCATTTTTTGCTCACGTTGAACACCCGTATTCCAAAATGAATCAATAGGGAGATGTTCAAAGCTAAAGTCATGGATTGAATCAATAGGAATCATTGTTTCGTTCCTGTTTAGGCTATCAAAGTGTTACGATTAAGATTAAAGTTAACCTCCTCTAACGTGTTTTAAGTCAGGTGTCAGCTCCAATCTAATGATCCTCCCTTTCCCTTACCCCAATCCCAGTTCGCTACGCAAATACTCCATGTCCAAGTGCTGCGCGATGAGGTTTGCGCCTCGTTCTACCTTGATATGATCGCGTAATTTATGGCGCGAAAGCGTAGTTTCCATTTTTTTGGCCACAGTAAAGGTATCCTCACGCGTAACGATGATAGGAGTTTTAAGGATTTCAGAGCGGGTCAGGATAATATCGTTCGGATACAAATTTCCAGTCAGAATCAGGCAGGGGCAATCTCCTTCCAAAGCCACAAGTTGCACATCACTGCGATCCCCTCCAACAATAATCGCTGCGTTTTGTTGCTTGCGAAAATGCGTCATAAAATTTTCTACCTGCATGGTGCCGATAAGAAAACGTTCCACAGTACGCTCTGCGCTAGCATGTGCTGAAATGATTTTTCCACCAAGCCTGTCCGCAAGATCAGTGACGGTGATTGTATTCATGATAGTATCTGAAGGGATAATTCCTAGGACTTTAATACCCCTTTTTTCTAAAAATGGAGCGATTTGTTCTTGCACTTCTTCCATAAATAGAGGTGGAATATCATTGAGAATGACTCCGGCAAGATTATCGCCAAGCACTTCTTTCATAACCATAAGATAATCGTATTTCAGATCTTTTTGAAAGCGATCAATGATAAGGGCTTTGATATTTAAGGTATTACAGACAGTAATGCCGTCCACAGCGCAGTATTTTCCTGAATACATGGAACCTGAGCCTGCAAGCATCATAATTTGATGCTTGGCTGCAAGTTCTTCATAGTTCTTTTGTATTTTTGGCAAAAAATTATCGCACGATCCGGAAAATGCCTTAACCTTAAAGTCTTGTGTAACAACGACCGGAGTAACTGTTTCTGCATCTTCATCCAAAGCAAGTATATTTTGGCAAAAAGCAGCATCTTCATCTCCGAGTTTGCCGTTGAGGGTGAGCGGTAAGGCTCCTACCGGTTTCATGTAGCCGACATTATACCCTTGTTTTTGAAACCAGAGGCTTAGGCCAATGACTACCATATTTTTACCTGAAAAACTTGAAGTAGATCCTACATAAAGTCCCGGCATTTTTTTCTCCTTATTTTTTAGGCGTAAGTGTTATCTGCATGTCCACCACAAGGGCTTTTTCATGATCGGCCATGATCGGAGCAAAGGAAGCCTCTGCTATTTCGGGAAAATCCACAAGCATTTGTGATATGGTTAAAAGTATATCCTCAAGTGCTCTGGTATTCACAGACTTTTCTCCACGAACTCCGGCAAGCAGTGGCCATGCTGTAATTTCACGCAGCATTTTTTCAGCATCACCAACGCTTAAAGGGGCAAGGCGTACAGACCAGTCATTCAAGAGCTCAGTATGCAGCCCTTTGAGTCCAAAGCGGAGACATGGACCAAATTGAGAATCGTTACTGCATTGAATACTCACAGCATGGCTTTGCGTGGGAGCCATGCTTTGTACCATGCAGCCAGTAATGTACGTCTCAGGTCTTTTTCTGCGTACCGCGGATGTGATTTCCATAAAAGCTGTACGAAGTTCAGCCGGAGTTTTAATATTAAGAGCAACGGCTCCCAAGGCTTTTTTTTCCTTAATATGCGGAGAGGATACTTTGAGTGCCACGGGATAGCCAATGCGCTTGGCAGCACGCACGGCCTGCTCGCTTGTTCTGGCAAGCACGGTCTCTGGAATCGGAAGCTCATAGGCGGAGACAAAATCCATGGCACGTTGTTCGGTCAATTCAATAAGGCCAAGGTCTCTGGCTGCTTTGATACTTCGCTTTGCCTTGCCTTTATCTCGTCGAAAGCAGATGTCCACCGGAAATGCACGTTTTGTCCATAATCTGTACTTATAGAGTGCTTCTATTGCCTCTATTGCTTCTTGCGGGAAAGAAAAACAGGGTATATTTGCTTTGCGAAGCATTTCTTGTGCTGTTTGAATGCGCTTTGAGCCCATAAAGCAGGCAAATAATGGTTTTTTGTAGCGAGTATGCACATCTATGGCTGCCTGTGCTGTTTCTTCTATTTGCGCTGCTGCCGTGGGAGAAAGAATAACAAGCAGGCTGTGAATAAATTCATCTTCAGCCACAGTCTCTAAAGCCATTTTGTAGCGTGTCGCATCGGCATCTCCAACAATATCAATAGGATTATACAGTGAAGCATGAGCCGGCAAGGATTCACCCAAGCGTTTCAGCGTTTGCTTTTGTGGACGCACAAGCTGAAGCTGAGAATTTTCGCAAGCATCTGCAGCGAGAATACCCGGCCCGCCTGAATTGGTGATGATTGCTATATTTGATCCTTTGGGCGGTTTTTGCATGGAGAATGCTTGCCCTAAGCGCAGGAGGGTAGAGATGTCCGGTGCTTGGATAATACCGGTTTGGGCAAAGGCAGCTTCATAGGCCTCTCTGGTTCCGGCAAGGCTACCGGTATGTTCGGAAACAGCACGCGCTCCGGCTGTCGTCGTGCCTGATTTGAGCATAAGTACTGGCTTTTGAGGCGTTATTTTTTCTGCAATCCGCAGGAACTCTCGCCCATTTTCTATACTTTCCGCATGTCCCATGATAATTTGAGTTGCAGGATCATCAGCAAGGGTTTGCAGTAAATGCGCCTCGTTAATAATGCTTTTTCCTCCAAGATGTACAAAGCAGGAAAAACCAAAATTTGAACCCAAAGCCCAGTCTAAAGTAGCAAGACACAATGCGCCGGATTGAGAAAAAAATGCAGCATTGCCAAGTGGGAGCTGTGCTTCAGTTGCTGTAGCATTGAGTAAACGGACAGTATTGATAAAGCCGAGGGAACCAGGGCCAAGTAAGGCAATATTGTTTTTTTGTGCAAAGGAGGCTAGTTTTTGCTCTAGCAGGTGTCCTTCACGATCTGACTCCTTAAAGCCAGTGGCCATGATTACGGCACCCTTGAGTGCACGTTTGGCAAGTTCTTGCAGACTTGTTACAACCTGATCACGGGGCAAGCAAATGATTGCCAAATCTAAACCTTGTGGCAAATCGCTGAGCACAGTAATAAGCTTAAAGCCGAGCAAAGAACCGCCAGCACGATTAACAGGAAGGATTTGCCCCTTATATCCTGAAGCAATAAGGTTTTTAAGTACAATGTATCCTGCTTTATCTGGATGGCATGAAGCACCTATAATGGCTATTGAAGAGGGATTCAGCAGGGGATCAAGATTTTTGGCAGGCTGCATATTTTTCAAGGAGTTAGACAATGGATGATTTGGTTTCAAATATTGCTTTGTGTATCAACTATGAATTTTCGCAAGTCAAGTTTTTACAACTGGCTTTGATGCATAGCTCTTATGCCAATGAACAGGGAAAAAACACTCAAAATAACGAGAGACTGGAATTTTTGGGAGACGCTGTCTTGGAATTGGTTATTTCTCAGGAGGCGTACACTCGTTATCCTACAATTCAAGAAGGACAGCTGACTCGAATACGCAGTGCCTTGGTCAAAGAATCTGCTTTAGCAAGATTAGCACGCCAACAAGGGCTTGATAAATATATTTTACTTGGCAAAGGGGAAGAAGCACAAGGAGGGCGTGCGCGTGATGCTTTGCTCGCAGATACCCTTGAAGCACTTTTTGGGGCAATTTTTTTAGACGCAGGATTTGAAGATGTACGCCTTGTAATACTTGATCTTTTTGAAGAATTTTGGCCTCAAGAAGCGGAAGTTTCCGTGCCTAAAGATTATAAGAGCCGTTTGCAGGAAAAAACCCAGCACATTTTTAAGGAAAGACCAAAGTATTCTTTACTGGATGCGAAAGGCCCTGAACATGACAAAATTTTTGAAGTTGCGGTAACACTGCCGGATGACAGGGTTTTTACAGGCATTGGCTCAAGCCTAAAAAAAGCTGAGCAAGCAGGAGCAAGGCTTGCCTTGCAGGCCTTGCCTATACCAGAGTAAGCAAACAATACGAGTATGTTCTTGTTTAATTTTTGTCAGTCGTCATAAACGCAAAAGAAGCAAAATTATTCAGTAGGAGCATTTTCCTGCATTTCTCTGAGTCGTATTTCATCTTCAAGTATTTCAGGGATAGGTCTGTTCCAAAAATCATAGGCTTTATCTTCTTTTTCCTGTTTCACGCTTTTTTCGCTACAACAGATTATCGGCTTTTCATATGGACATTCAGGCACGGAATAATTGACCAGCCCACAAAAATGATTTGATTCAAAATCCAAGGGAATAGTACGCATGATGGGTTGCCAAGCTTTGCCTTGAATGCGAATTTCCGTATCAGTAACCAAACAGACAAAGCGTGTTTCTGTTTTGGCGTAAAATACAGTGAAGGAATAAGTGTTACTTGTTTGGTATTCATCAATATACTTTAAGTCTTGTGGTTGTTTGCACAAGGTTCGGGCAAGTACGTTTCGGCACAAGCAAATATCCATGCTATCCCCTACTGGTTCAGCATGTAAGATGCTTGGCTGCATCATGAAAGCAAATAGGAATATAGAAACAAAATATTTCATACCTTCTCCGTGGCTACTCAAAAAATATTTAGGCATAAACGCACTTATTTTGTGCTCATGCTCTGAAACAGGATATATTTTGCCATGCGGAAAATGTGCCAAACTCTTTGGTATGCAGTTCAAACTTTATCCTTATCTTGCAAAGAGAGATGTCTCTACTCGGCATCTTCTTGTAAAATTTATCTTTTTTTGCAAGCAATGCAAAGCATGAATTACTGAAAATATTGCTTTAAGCAAATTTTGTATTTTGCGTTTGTGAGGATAAATATTGTTTTAAGACCTCTGCACGGTAGATTGATTCTACTCGTAAATTCCCCTCCCCTGCTAATCCCTCTCTTGAAAAAAAAACCGGAAGGTGGATTGCTTGCCTTAGACTATATTTTCATCTGTAATTTTAATGCTTCACATGCAGAACCATCCTCCAGATAGGCTTCGCTTGCCACCCCTCCAGCGGAGGGATTTTGAGGTAGCTTTGAATCTTAACAATAATCTCAAGTTATTATATATCTCGACACATTACTCTTAAAACTAAACCTCAAACCTACACCTCAAAGCGTGTTACGCTAATCATGGAAATGGGGTCGACTGGTACATCTTGGTGATAGCCGTTACTGCCTGTTTTGACCTTGCGAATAGCATCCACTGCTTCCATGCCGTCAATAACTTTGCCAAAAACGCAGTAACCCCAGCCGTCTGGAGTTTTAGAGGAATGGTTTAAGAAATCATTATCCTGAACATTTATGAAAAACTGAGCCGAAGCTGAATGCGGATCCCTTGTCCGGGCCATGGCAACTGTACCACGTTCATTTTTAAGTCCGTTATCTGCTTCATTTTCAATCGGTTTATTGCAAGCTTTTTCCTTCATAAGCATATCCATACCACCGCCTTGAATCATAAAATTTTCAATCACGCGGTGAAAAATAAGCCCATCATAATGCCCTGCGTCCACATATTGCAAAAAATTTGCAACAGTGTACGGAGCTTCTTTTTCAAAAAGTTCAAGAAGGATATCTCCTTTTGGGGTTTCAATCAAAACTTGTGGTTTAGCCATTATTTTTCTCCTTTGTTTATTGTATTTTTATATTGTGCCTTAGGATGCGCTAAGTCATATACCTTCATGAGGTGAGCCATGTCCAGTTGCGTATAGCGCTGGGTTGTGCTGATACGCGCATGACCAAGCAATTCTTGTACATCACGCAAATCCGCTCCGCCTTCTAATAGATGCGTGGCAAAACTACCACGGAGCATATGCGGATGAATATTCAAAGGTAAACCAGCTACTTGAGCCAGACGTGCGACAATACGCGAAGCCTGTCGCCTATTTAATCTCCTGCCTTGTACTCCAAGAAATAAGGCTTGCTCTGCAGATGTAGCGTTTAAGGCGTGGCGTTGCTCAAGCCAGCGAACCAGACGTTTTTTTGATTTTCCAGAAAGCGGTGCAATCCGTTCTTTGCTCCCTTTACCCAAAACTCGAGCAAAACCACTTGAAAGATCAATATCATTCACATCCAAAGACAAGGCTTCGGAAATGCGTAAACCTGAGCCATATAGTAACTCGACCAAAGCCATGTCGCGCAGACCTTCAGGATCAGGAGAAACCGCTGCTTCCATAAGAGCCAAGGCTTGATCAACATTCAAGATGCGTGGCTGTTTTTTATCCTGTTTCGGATTGCTCACTCCCTCTACTGGACTGGTAGTCACAAGCCCCTGCCTCTGAAGGTATTTGAAAAAAGAACGTAAGGAAGACAGTTTACGAGAGACACTGCTTTTTGCGATTTTTTGGCGATGCAAGTCTGCTAAAAAAGCGCGTACATGCTCACGACGAACTGTCGTACTTTGTGCAAGGGATATATTTTTATCTGCCAAAAACTGCTCAAACTGCAATAAATCCGTGTAATACGCGCGAACAGTGGCCGGAGAAAATCCTTTTTCCGCAGTAAGCCATGCAATAAAATCTGAAACAGGGTCAAATACTTTTTTCAAAGTACGCCTCGTAAGGCGTTTCATAGCAACATCCCCAATTCATCACTAAGGATCATAAAAGCTGCCACCATATCGTCCATCACATGTTCCAAATCACTTTGCTTGAGTTGGAGCTGCGCAAGAACCTTGTGCTCAAAATACGAAACATGATCATCTCCACCACTTCCAAATTCAAAAACTCGAACAAGAAAATCCGCAATATGTACTATACAAGCTACTTGTGTGTAATGTGGTGCGGATAAGGGCTTATGGTGATACGCCATGCCCTCCCGCACTTCGCCGGGCAAACGCCAATGCTCAGCTAGCCAAAAATTAATACGCTCATGGCCAAAACCAAGCAATGCGCGTTCAGCTTCATAATAGCTCATATCTTTATTTTGTACACGCGACAGCACCTGCTTATACAATTCAGGTACATAGACTGCAGAAACTATCTTGCCTAAATCATGCAATAAACCTGCTACCTTAAACACTTCAGTATCTTCAAAACCAGCGTGAATAGCCACAAGTTCTGAAGCAATGCTCACTCCCACACTATGCTTCCACAAGGCACTCATCGTGGTATCCGTTATTTCAAAAAGCGTGCAAGAAGTAATAAGCTCTTTAAGGATGTCCAAACCAAGCACAACCAAAGCGTACTGCACAGACGAAACAGGCTCGGAAACAATATGTCCATACGAAGAAGAATTTACTTTTTTTAAAATTTTGGCAGACAAAGCCGGATCAAAGGAAATAGCTTTGGCAATCTCTTCTTTCGTTGCTTCAGGATTTTGCAAGGTCATACTAATATGAGCAAACATCGTAGGGAGAATGGGAAGCTCTTTTACCTTGAGAACTCTTTTTTTGATCTCAGTCTTAATATCCTTTGAACTCAAATTCATACCCACAGATGTCATGCTTTACGCTCACTTATTGAGGACTTTGCAGTTTTGTGAACATCCGCAGTGGCAGTGGCTTGCGCCATTGCTTTCAAATGAAAATACTGAGCAAGTTGCTCTTTTATTCTTTGCATTGCTTTATCTGAATGATAGGCACGAAAAAGATGATTTAAGCGTTTCAATCGTTCGCCAAAAGAAGTTCCCCCTGCTGCGCTTGTCAAATCAAGAGGATTGCCTTCTACCACCACACGATCAACACCTAAGTCACCCAAACGGGTAATAAGAGAAGCTGAGAGTTCAATGCCTGCGCTTAAAATGACGATTCCATCTCTTCGCAGTACTGCTTTCGCCAAAATAAAGCCAGGTTCAGCAAATCTTAAAGGTATTGTTTGCATAAAGGCACCTCAACAAAAGACACTAACAAAATATACTTTCTGCATAAAGAAAACAGCGTACTTTACATTTTGTCAAACCAAAACAGCACACCCATTAGAATAAAAAGTCCGGCTGCTATTTTTTTTAAGAGCGCAGGAGGGACAAAGGAAGCAATACATTCCGCAAACATGACGCCTAAGAAACTCACGCAAACCAAAGCCAAGGAAGCTCCCAAAAACACAGTCCATGGTTTTTGGGTTTTCGCTGCCATAAATACGCAAGCAAGCTGGGTTTTATCGCCAAGCTCGGCCAAAAAAAGTGTCCCAAAAGTTGTGAGCAGAAGTTTCCAATCCACACATCCTCCTTGGCTACTCTCAGCCTAGAGCGCACAATCAAAACACAATAAGCATACATATACAAACACGCTCAAGCACGAGTATAAGTCATTCCCGGCCACTGTCGTACCAAGCCATTGATTTCAAGAATCAATACAAGCTGACTCACTCGTGAACTTTCCCAGCCCAAGGTTCGAGTAAGATCGTCAATATGAATTTTTTCTACAGGGTGTAATGCAGCAAGAAGTGTTGCTTCATCAGGAGGCAAGCCCGAAGGAACAGGGGCTGCTTCTTGTTTTTTTGGGGCAATATCACTGCTTGCTAATGCTAAACCAGAAAGCTCCGAATCAATGCTACCTGCCAGCTCATGCACAATATCTTCCGCAGACTGTACAAGACACGCCCCTTGCTTGAGCAAAGAATTACAGCCCACAAAAGTCGGTTGTCCAAGAGGACCGGGCAAGGCAAACACCTCTCGTCCCTGTTCTGTAGCAAGACGCGCAGTAATCAGACTACCACTTTTGTTTGCGGCTTCTGCCACCAAAACTCCTAAACTCAAGCCCGCAATAATACGATTACGATACGGAAAATGATTTGCATCAGGAATTGTGCCGGGTGGATATTCAGACACCACCAGGCCTCGCTCCTCCAAGGCTTGACGAACATCTGCGTTTTCTACCGGATATTTATGGTCTAAACCAGCACCCAAAACCGCAATAGAGGAACCCACGCCAGCCAAACCTCCCAAATGAGCTTGGCGATCAATACCTCGCGCCAAGCCAGAAACAATACTGAGGCCCATGCGTGACAATGCTTCACTAAAACTTCTCGCTTGCTCCAAACCATATTGTGTACTTTTACGCGCTCCGACCACGGCCACGGCAGGATTGGAAATAAGCGAAAGATCACCCCTGTAATACAAGGCCAAAGGCGGATCAGGAATATTGCGTAATGTGTCGGGATAACGAGTATCGCCCCAAGTCAAAATTTTCATGGAACGAAGTTTGGCAGCCTTGTACTCAAACTCTGCTTGCGGACGCCAGGTTTCCTTGCGAAACAGCTCAATTTGATGTGCGCGAGCAATTTTTTTTGCTCCCCAATGTGCTACGTCCTGCACCGCGTCATACGCAGTATCATAGGCAAGCAAAATAGCCTTACAGGTTTTGGGGCCAATTTTTTCAGCGTGCTTCAAAGCCAGACACGCGAAAAATTCTTTAGCAATGTCCATAAAATTTCAACGCACTGTTTAGGTTTATACAACCTTGCTTATTGTGAAAAATTTTGGAGCAATTCTTTGGCCTTAACAATAAGAGGTGAGTTAGGGAAATCATCAACAAGTGCTCGCAAGTAAAACACCGCATTATCCACATCCGCTAATCTAATATAGGACATACCTATCTTCAAAAGGGCAGCTTGTGCTTTATCGTGTCGAGGAAAACGGTGCGTCACTTCCTTAAAGGCTAAGATAGCTTGTGTATAGTCTTTTTGGGCATAATAGGTTTCAGCTTTCCAGTACAAAGCATTGGGAACCAATTTATGATTAGGGTATTTTGTTAAAAAAGAATCAAGAGTAGCCCGTGCATCTTTTGCATTTTCCTGAGTAGCTAGTTCCTGCCCTGTTTCGTATAATTTAAGAGCTTCAGCATTTTGCCCCGTTACTTGAGCTGTGCGTGGATGAGTTGTTAAAGCCACGCTTTGTGCAGATTTTGGCTGAGTCTTTGGCTTCCTACTTTGAGCAGTAGCGACTTTGGAGGTAGCTGCAGGCGGTTTTGCCCATTCTTTTTTTTCTGTGCTTTCCGGCCCTGCAAGTTTAACCGAAGCTGTTTTTTGGAATTGAGCAGAGGCTGGCTCTTGTCCAAGTTGTTTTCGTATAGAATTTAATTCCGCATGTAAGGCAGCCATTTGCTGTTCAAGAGACAACATGCGCTTTTCTAGAATATTTTTGCTTTTCTTGGCTGCAAGTATTTCCTTTTTTTGAGTGTCTTTGAGCTCAAGGAAATTTGCTTCCAAACTTTCTAAACGCCACCGGTCACTGGCTTCTTTATATGGATTCTCAATTTTTTCAGTTTGTTCTTCATCATTTTGCAGCGTCGGCAACTTGCTCATCGCCGAACATCCCACAAAAGAGGAACACACCAAAACCGCAAGAATAGTATAATACCAACGCATAATTTGTGCCTAATTGAAAAAAAAAACTTTTGCAAGAGAAATTTTAGACTTTCTTTCGTAAATCTTGATTATTGACTCTTGCAATGTTTCTGATACCTCTTAAGTTGATTGGAGAAACATAATGAGTACAGCAAAAGATGCACATCATTGCCACAATGAACCTGCAAAACAATTAAACATTCTTGGCTGGAACACATACTGTTCACAAAAAATAGTGCCAGAAGAAATCAAGCTTGAGCATGTTCTGCGAGTTCTCAGTGCACAGCGAGATCAATTCCTTGTCAGCAACGGTCAGACTGAATGGTTTTGTAAGCCTGCAGGAAAACTGCGCTATACTCAGCAACAAGAATATCCTGTCACCGGCGATTGGGTATACGCACCATCAGATATAATCACCCAAGTATTACCACGCAAAAATTTGCTTTGCAGGGCTGAGTCAGGATCGCATACTGGACGAAAACAATTTGCAACAAAACAACAAGCCATTGGCGCAAATATTGATACAGCTTTTATTGTTTGTGGGCTTGATCGTGATTATAATCTAAGGCGCATTGAACGTTACTTAACTCTTGTGTATAATTGCGGAATTGCCCCTGTTATAGTGCTCAGTAAGGCTGACTTGCACACTGATCTTAAGCAATTTCAGCTTGAAGTAGAGAGTATCGCCTTTGGCGTACCTATTATCCTCACCTCTATGCTTGACAAAAGTGGCCTTATGACCTTGCAAACTTTTTTTGACAAAGGCCAAACCGTTGCCATGCTTGGTTCGTCCGGAGCAGGAAAATCTACATTAGCGAATATGCTGTATGGTGAGGAGATACGCGCAACAGCTGCTGTAAGCTCCAGCTTGGGTAAAGGCAGACATACCACAACCACAAGAGAACTTATCCCCATGCCACAGGGAGGGCTGTTGCTGGATAATCCGGGCATACGCGAAATTGCCTTTTTTACAGATGCAGGAGGCCTTGCAACAAGTTTTCCAGATATTCAAGAATTTGCAAAATCATGTCGCTTTGCCAACTGTACTCATGTTCATGAGCCAAACTGCGCGGTTTTGCAGGCGGTGCGCGATAAAAAACTCGAACCAAGTCGATTGCAAAATTTTTATAAAATGAGCCGTGAAATGGCATATGCTACCGAACGGCATGAAAAAAGCGCGGAAAGGATTGAAAAAGAACGCTGGCGAGACATCGCCCTGCAATGCAGAAGGATTAAAAAGAAGGGGTAACGAACTAACGGCTTTTATTAAGCCCAGCTCAACAGACCTCAGCCTATCTCCACCCCGTTTTCAGCAATATCTGCCCGAATAAGTTCACGCATGCGCCTACTCACCGGACCTGGGCGGACGTTGAAAATAGGCCAGCCTTCATAGCGTACCACGGAAAGCGCATCTATGGTCGTACCACAAATAATAACTTCTTTAGCTTCTTTGACTTCATCCTCTGAAATACCCCGAAAAATAATAGGCATTTCATCCTTAATCAAATCAACAGCACGCATAAGCGTGGTTCCTGCTAAGGCATTGGTAAATTCTGGAATATGCAGTTTATCGTCCTGATCCACGATACAGACATTTTCCGTGGCTCCCTCTGCCAGAAATCCTTTGTCATCAAAACAAAAAGGAAAATCATAGCCTTTTTCACGAGCCTCACGCTTCATCAGCACATTGGGCAAATAATCAATGGACTTGATTGTTGCCAAATAAGGCTGCTTGGCTGGAACAGATGTCTTAAAAGCAGTAACACCTTTTTCATACGCTGATTCAGGTCTGGGATGAATTGCATAAGCCACAATATACAAACTCGGCTGTGGGCATTCCGCAGGATCAAGGCCAAAACCACCAGCACCTCGCCCAAGCATAATGCGAATCAAACCCTTGTCCTTGCCAGCAGCCTTGGCTACCTCAAGGGTCAATTCCCGAATTTTTTCCCAAGTACACGGCGGCATAAGGTGGATAGCTGTGCTAGAACGCTGTAAGCGTTCAAGATGTGAATCAAGCTGATATAGCTTACCGCCAATAAACTTCATTGTTTCAAAAATCCCGTCCCCACGATGCACTAAATGATCGTCCCAAGGCAAAAGCATAAGCCGTGCATCCGTGGCAATAGCGTCCACACGATAGTCGTAAAAAGCATAAATTCCTTCTAAGCCATAACGAGGGGCAGCAAGCAAAGCCTTTAAGTAGTGTTCTGTATCCGCAATTTGAGCCAAGAGTTCTCTCTCCTTATAAAAAGCTAAATACCAATAAAAAACTTAAACTTAAGGCACACGCACAAGATCCATTTTTATTAAAGTTTCAGCTATTTGAATAGTATTTAAGGCTGCTCCTTTACGGATGTTATCTGAAACAACCCAAAGGTTTAAGCCGTTTGCAATAGTCTCGTCTTCACGAATACGCCCAACAAAAACATCGTCCTGACCTGCACTGTCAACAGGCATGGGGTAAACCAGCTTTTCAGGGTAATCAAGCACAGTAATACCGTCAGCTGTAGCCAGCAAAGCACGGCAATCCTCAGCAGTTAATTTTTCCTCAGTTTCAATATTCACAGATTCAGAATGACCATAAAAAACAGGAACTCGCACAGCCGTAGCCGTGACTTTGATACTCTCGTCTCCCATTATCTTTGTTGTTTCACGAACCATTTTCAATTCTTCGTTAGTATATCCATTCTCATGAAAAACATCGATATGCGGTAAACAGTTAAACGCAATTTGATATGGGTATACTTGCGCCTCAGCCTCTTGCCCATTGAAGAGTGAGCGTACCTGAGTTTCTAATTCTCGAATGGCTTTTTGCCCTGTACCTGAAACAGCCTGATAAGTGGAAACAACCACACGCTTTATCCCTGCTTTTTCATGAATGGGCTGCAAGGCTACGACCATTTGTATGGTTGAGCAATTCGGGTTGGCAATAATGCCTTTATGGTCTTTTAGGGCATGGGGATTAACTTCAGGTACTACCAAAGGACATTCCGTATCCATGCGCCATGCACTGGAATTGTCCACAACCACGCAGCCCAGTTTCGCAGCAGAAGGAGCAAATTCTTGAGAAGTTCCTCCGCCAGCTGAAAAAAGAGCCAAATCAAAGCCCTTAAAACACTCGTGGGTCAGCTCTTGTACTGTAAGCTCTCCATCTTTGAAAGGCACTTTCTTGCCTTTAGAACGGCTGGACGCAAAGGCAGCAACTTCACTTGCTGGGAAATCACGTTGCTCCAAAATATTGAGCATTTCACGGCCAACAGCTCCTGTGGCACCACAAACAGCAACCCTTAATTTCTTACTCATTATTAAATCTCCCGAAGTAAAAACTTTGACGGATGTAAACAATATTATGACAAACTTAAATTTTGCCCTATTTCCAAGCAAGCCTGCGCCTTGTTAAGGGTATAAAGGTGCACTCCGCAAGCTCCACGGTCAAGCAATTCCTGAGCTTGACGAGTAGCATAATCCAGTCCGATGCGCCGTACTTCTTCATCTCCGCCACCAGCATGCGCCTTTTCTAAGGCAGAAAGAAACTTGCCGGGTATTGCAGCACCGCACAGTGAAAGGATAAATTTTGCAGAAGCAAGGCTCATAATAGGTAAAATCCCGGGCAAAACAGGTACATGGCAAGCACGTTTATGAAGCCTTTCCACAAAATCAAAATAAAGCCTGTTATCAAAAAAAAGCTGAGTCACTAAAAACTCAGCACCAGCATCAACTTTAGCTTTTGCCCAATCAAGTCCAGCCGCAATGCTTAAAGTTTCAGGATGCGGCTCTGGATATCCAGTTCCTGCAATACCAATTTGAGGAAAATGCTTTTTAATAAATCGGACTAAATCAATAGACCCTGTAAAAACTTGCTGAGAAAAATCATAGTTTGGATCATCTTTTGGTCTATCGCCACGCAAGGCAAGAACATTGGAAACCCCTGCTTTGTCTAATTTTTGCAAAAAATTAAAAATGTGCTCTTCGTCCGCAGCAACGCAAGTAAGATGCGCCATAGGTTCAAGGCCAAACTCGGCCTTTATCTTTGCAACCACATCCAAGGTATTTTCCTGAGTACCACCACCAGCACCATAAGTAACTGAAGCAAAAAGCGGACCTAGCACTTTAAGCTGCTGAACCACTGCAAAAAATTCAGGCCAAGTTTCACGTTCCTTTGGCGGAAAAAATTCTAAGGAAATAAATTTTCCTTTATGTTCTTTGATTCGCTTGGATATTATCATTCTTCTTACTCCTTGGAGAGCATCCTTATTTTTTGCAAACTACAAAGCCTCTCGTTTGGCTTCAAGGGATTGCATTTGTTCTTCTAAAAGAGCCATCCGCCTCATAAGCTCATCTATCCATTCAGTAAGTCCTTTGTACTCACTATTAAGCCGTATAGCCTCCTCAGCTTGCGTATAGCTTGCAGGGTCATTCATTCGCTCTTCAAGAAGAGTCTGTTCCAACATGGCTTTATCTAATTTTTTTTCTAAAGTCTCGTAGTTTGCTTTAAGCGGTTTTAACTTGCGATATAGTGCATTACGACTCTCTGCCATACGGCGTTTTTCTTCCTTACTTGTTTGTGCAAATGATTTGTTTGAAGCCTCTAGAACTGCTGGTGCATCTTGAGCGGAAAGCTCAACTTTTGCCGTAGGATTGGCACGGCGTTTCGCCTCATATTCTGCAAAACCACCAAGAAAAACTTCCAGCCCTTTAGGAGTTAATTCCCAAACCTCATGTGCTACCTCGGAAAGAAGGTACCTGTCATGCCCCACAAAAAGTAACGTACCATCATATTCTTTTAAGGCAGTGATAAGACCCATCCGACTTTCCAAATCCAAATGGTTGGTTGGTTCATCCAAAATCAGCAGGTTTGCGCCGCTTAAAAACAATGAAGCCAAAACCAAGCGACTTTTTTCGCCACCTGAGAGCGCAGCGACCTTGCGTTCAAAATACGCTTCTCCCAAGAGAAAAAGTCCCAGCACCCCCATAAGTTCCTGCTCTGTGAATTGATTCCCGCAAAGCCGACGAATTTCACTGACAACTGTACTTTCTTCGCGTAAAATCTCGGTCTGATGCTGGCTAAAATAGCCTATTTTAGTTTTTGTGCCCAGCTTGATCAAACCATGCTCCGGCGTTAATTCTCCAGTAATCAGCTTAAGCAATGTGGTTTTTCCAGCACCGTTTGGGGCTACAAGTGCGATCTTTTTTCCGCGAAAAAGTTGCAAACTCAAATTGTTCCAAATATTTTTTTGCTCATATGAAAAGGCGAGTTCCACGCAGCTCACTGCTACTTTGTCACCTCGTAGAGCTGAGGGTAAACGAAAATTTAAGGTTTTGCTCTGGCGTGTAGCGCGTTGTTTTTCTTGCACAGACTTCAGCTGTTGTTCCAACTTTTCCACTCGTTTGAGCTTACTCTGAGCTTGTGCTGATTTTCGAGCCTTGACTCGAAATCGACGAATATAACTCATTTCAGAATCTATCTTATCCGAAAGTTTGGCTGCTTCGCGAACACGCAGCTCGGCTTGTTCTTCCTCCCATGCCATAAATTGAGAAAACGTCCCTTTGCGCATAGCGGTTCGCCCACCTGCGATAAAGAGTACATGCGTGCCTACTTTTTCTAAAAGCACCCTGTCATGTGCGACCAAAACAAGGGTGCCTCTAAAAGCCAATAAATAATTTTCCAGCCACTCAATCGCCTCTAAATCCAGATGGTTTGTTGGCTCATCCAAAAGTAATACATCGGCACCTTGAAAAAGTACCCTTGCCAGTTTAGCTCGTTCTCTCCAGCCACCTGAAAGTTCGCCAAGTGAACGCAAAAAATCAGTTTCACAAAAGCCTAAGCCTAAAAGGATAGCTCGTGCACGGTGATCAGGGTTATAACCGAATCGTAATTCAAACTCAGCTTGCTGTCCGGCCAGAGCTTCCAGACGTGCCGTATTTTCATCTCGTACTGCCTGTTCCCATTTTGCCCAAAAATCTGTCCAAGAAGGCAAAGCATCCAGCACCCAGGCGAGTAAACTCTGCTCAAGTATTTTTGCATCCATCTCCTGCGCCACATAGCCCAGCATAGCAGACCTAGGCATGGATACCTGCCCTGCATCCGGTTCAATATAGCCCGCTAAAATACGCAATAAAGTAGATTTACCGCCACCGTTTGGCCCTGCAACAGCCAAACGCATTCCCGGTTGAACTTCAAAAGATAAACAGTCAAAAAGACTCAGACCGTTATAATGTTTTTCTAATCCCTGTACTGTAATCCGTGCCATATGAGTTCACCATATTATAACAAAAGCATATTATCACAAAAGCATAGTGTTACAAAAAGCATGTCATCACAAAAGTATCTTACTACAAAAGAAAGAGAGAAAGTATACTTAACATAGACTTTATCACTATATCAAGAAAAATCGATATAGCGTTTTAATGCGTTTGGAAAAAGCGCATTGCCTTGCATTGCCTCTCAAGGTAACACATAATCATGCACTCAAGACCGCCAAACATACAACCGCAAAGCATGCAAACAACACCCTGGTATGTTTACTTGCTATATTGCTCTGATCAAAGCCTGTATTGCGGAATTTCTACTGACCCCAAACGTAGACTGGCGCAGCATAATGCAGGCAAAGCCTCTAAATATACTCGAACCCGTTTACCAGTACAGCTCGCTGCTTCCATACAGGTCAAAGATAAAGCCACGGCTCTACGCTTGGAACTGGCTGTAAAGAAAAAACCGCGCACCCAAAAAATAACATACTTACTTGCCCAAGAAAAGCAGCCAAGCATCTAGTACAAGGCAAACGCATATAAAATTTAGAGTCAATACTCCCTGCTTATTCTCTTGCTTCCTCCTCTTGTCATCCTGCGCGTAAGTCGCAGGATCCAGTTCTTCTGTCTTCGCTTCTTCTTCTTTTCTTCTCTTCTTCCTCCTTGTTTTTTCTCTTGCTACGTCAAACTCTCATAGTTTGGCTCTGCTGGATTCTGCGACTTCGCGCAGAATGACGGAGGAGGATGCACTGCCACGCTGTGTAACGCACTGAATTTTAATGACTTCGTGCAGAATGACAAGCAAGAAAGGCATAACAAGACTGGGGGGGAATCGGATACTCCTGAATTTGTTTCAAACTAAGTGTTCGCTTTGAAATTTATATGCGTTTGCCCTTGCATCTAGTATTATAAATTCCCAAGCACTACCTCACCCATTGCACTACAGCCCACAAGGCGCATCCCTTCACTCATAATATCTCCGGTACGGTAGCCTTGCTTCAAGGTTTTTTCTACTGCATTTTCAATGCACTGCGCTTCGCTTGGCAGATTTAAGCTATAACGCAACATCATGGCCACAGATAAAATCGTGGCCAAAGGATTCGCTTTGTCCTGCCCTGCAATATCCGGAGCAGAACCATGGATTGGTTCATATAACCCTGCACTCCCAGTACCTAAACTCGCGGAAGGCAACATGCCAATAGAACCTGTAATTGCTGCAGCCTCGTCCGAAAGAATATCCCCAAAAAGATTTCCTGTAACAATAACATCAAATTGTGAGGGATCGCGCACAAGCTGCATTGCAGCGTTATCCACATACATATGAGTCAATTCAACATCCGGATACTCCTTGGCAATGTCCAAAACAACAGCTCGCCAAACGCGTGAGACATCCAGCACATTTGCTTTATCCACAGAGCAAACTCGTGCTTTACGCTTCCGCGCAGCATCAAAAGCAATCCGCGCAATCCGCGCAACTTCATGCTCCATATAGGCCATGGTATTAAATCCAAAACGCTGACCATCACGCAGTTCTACCCCTCGCGGTTCACCAAAATAAATGCCACCGGTCAGTTCACGCACAACCATAACATCTAACCCACGCTGTACAATATCAGGTCGCAAATAACATGCCTGAGAAAGCTCTGGAAATAATTGAGCCGGACGCAAATTAGCAAAAAGATCAAGTGCCTTGCGAATCCCCAAAAGCCCCTGCTCTGGACGCAGAGCCGGTTCAAGTTCATCCCATTTTGGTCCGCCCACAGCACCAAGCAAAACCGCGTCCGCAGCCTTGCACTCAGCTATTGTTTCTTCAGGCAAAGGGTGCCTTGTCGCATCAAGAGCACAGCCACCTATCAAGGCTTCTTTTGTCTCAATTGTGTGCCCAAAATTTTCAGCTACAGCAACAAGCACTTGACGTGCCTGCTTCACTATTTCGACACCAATGCCATCTCCCGGCAATAAGCATATCTTTATATTCATGATAATTAACCAAAACCCTTATTTTTCAGTATATTAAAAATAGACAAAATCAAATAAGTGCATCTCAATTTTGACGCGACTTAACATAGTCTACCAAACCACCGGCATCCAAAATAGTCTGCATAAAGGGTGGAACAGGAGTGCAGCAAAGCTCTTCACCGCTTGTGATATTGCGGATAACTCCGGCAAGAAGGTCTACTTCTATTTCATTTTTATCTTCAAGCATTCGATATTGTTCACCAACTTCTAAAAGCACCAGCCCCATATTAAAACCATTCCGATAAAAAATACGAGCAAAACTATGTGCTATAACCACAGAAATTCCTGCGCCTTTTATAGAAATAGGTGCATGTTCACGAGAACTTCCGCAACCAAAATTTTGTCCGGCCACCAAAATGTCCCCCTTGTGCACACGCTTGACCCAGTCCTGCTCTAGCCCTTCCATGCAATGCGCTCCCAATTCTTTGGGATCAGTTGTTACCAAAAATCTGGCAGGGATAATCGCATCAGTATCTATATGCTCACCAACGCAATGAACCTTTCCTTGCATTTTCATCTTAAACTCCTTTTCACAGCTTCTCCGGCTCACATGACCTTATATCTGATTTGGATGCACAATTTTGCCAGCAATGGCTGAAGCTGCTGCTACCGCAGGGTTTGACAAATACACTTCAGACTCCAAGCTACCCATACGTCCTTTGAAATTACGATTTGTAGTGGCAATGGCTCGTTCGCCTCCGGCCAAAATACCCATGTGCCCACCCAAACACGGCCCACAAGTAGGCGGACCTACAATACAACCAGCTTCCATAAAAATTTCCATAAGCCCTTCTTCCACGCAATTTTTCCAAATACGCGGTGTGGCAGGTAAAATAATACACCTGACTTTGGGATCAACTTTTTGCCCTTTGAGCACAGAAGCTGCCTCTCGCATGTCGTTAATGCGTCCGTTAGTGCATGAACCTATCACAGCTTGGTGAATACATACATCTTGAAGCTCATCCACAGGGCAAACATTATCAGGGAGATGTGGACACGCTATCTGTGGCTGCATATCTGTAACATCAATTGCGACACAACGTTCATACTCTGCACCAGCATCCGCAGTCAGTATTTTTGCATTTTGAACACCTGCCTCTTGCACAAAATCAAGAGTTTTTTGATCCGCAGCAAAAAGCCCTACCTTGCCCCCTGCTTCAATCGCCATATTTGCCATAGTCATGCGCCCTTCCACACCAAGAGCCTCCACCGCAGAGCCAGAAAATTCCAAAGCACGATATAAAGCACCTGAAACACCAATACGCCCCAAAAGTGACAAAATATAATCTTTGGCGCCAACAAACTGCTGAGGCGTTCCGCTGACTTCAACGCGGATGCTGGCCGGAACCTTGAACCAAGTTTCCCCCAGTGCCATTGCCGCGCCTATATCTGTGGAGCCCATGCCCGTGGCAAAAGCCCCAAGCCCACCATAAGTACAGGTATGTGAATCCGCACCAATCACAACATCAGCAGGGCCAACAAGCCCTTTTTCCGGTAAAAGTGCGTGTTCAACGCCAACTTCACCGCACTCAAAATAATGGACAATGCCTTTTTCTTCAGCAAATTCACGCACTACTTTGACCTGTTCGGCAGAATCAATATCCCGATTGGGGGTAAAATGATCGCAAACAAGAATAAGTTTCTCCTTATCAAAAACCTGCTCGCCGCCCATGGCCTTAAAAGCCTTGATGGCTAAAGGAGCAGTAACATCATTGGCCAATACAGCGTCTACAGAGCAACGCACAATATTGCCCACCTTTACCTCGACCCCATCTTTGGCATGAGTAGCCAATATTTTTTCCGCTAAAGTAAGTGGCATTACTATTCCTCTTTTTTACTTTTTTCTAATCGATTAAAAGCATTAACAAAAGCCAAAGCACTTGCCCTCACCACATCACCATTTGTGCCCCGCCCAACAGCTTTGATGCCTTGATCCACGACACGAACAGCAACCCCTGCCAAGGCATCTGTGCCACCGGTCACTGCATTCACTTGGTATCGTTCTAATTCAGGGCAAAGGCCAACAAGTTTACACAAGGCTCGGAACACAGCATCAATAACTCCGGTTCCAAAACACGCTTCCCGTTCTTCATTCACAACCTGCCCATCTTCCAAAAATTCCATCACCACGGCTGCATGTGGAGGTACTTCTCCGGCTCCGCTAAAAACAGACATGTCCTTTATACGAAAGCGATCACGCCTTCTATGCACCTTTTCTAAAACCAAAGCTGCTACGTCTTCATCATGAATTTGTGCTTTGGTATCTGCCAATTCTTTTACAGCTTGAAAAACAATTTGTAATTGTTCTTCAGTTAAATCATAACCCAGTTCCTTGACCTTATTTTTTATAGCATGTGAACCGGAATGTTTCCCAATAACAATACTGGTACCGGCTCGACCTACATTTTGCGGAGTCATTATTTCATAGGTCTGACGATTCTTCAGCACTCCATCTTGATGCACTCCGGATTCATGTGCAAAGGCATTGCTGCCTACTATGGATTTATACGGTGGAATTGGCTGACCTATAATTTGAGCCAGTAATCGGCACGAAGGAAAAATCTGCTCCGTACAAATACCTGTTTCCAGTTCATATAAATCCTTACGCGTGTTCATCGCCATAACCACTTCTTCTAATGCTGCATTCCCAGCACGCTCCCCAATTCCAGAAACCGTGACCTCTGCTTGCCGTGCTCCAGCTCTAATCGCAGCCAAAGTATTTGCCACAGCCATGCCAAGATCATCATGGCAATGTACAGAAAAAACAGCTTTTTGTGCATTATGAACATTTTCCAGCAAAAAACGGATCAAATCATAATATTCCTGTGGTTGTGTATAGCCCACGGTATCCGGAATATTCACCGTGCTTGCACCGCAGGCAATGGCAGCCTCCGTTACTTTTGCCAAAAACTTCCAATCAGATCGTGAGGCATCCTCAGCAGACCACTCTACATTCTTTGTATACGAAGCAGCATGACTCACTGCCTTGCGCGTCATCTCCAAAACTTCTTCCTGACTTTTCTGGAGTTTATACTTCATATGTATTTCGCTGGTAGCAATAAACGTATGAATGCGTGGATTTTTCGCGCCTTTAATTGCGTCCCAAGCGCGGTCAATATCTTGAGGAACAGCCCTGCACAATCCGGCAACCTGCACATCCTTTACTGCAGCAGCAATATCGCGAACAGCTTCAAAATCTCCTTGGCTGGCAGCAGGAAAACCAGCTTCAATAATATCTACGCCTAAATGCTCAAGTTGCTTGGCCATAGAAATTTTTTCATGGGTATTCATGGTCGCACCTGGCGATTGTTCCCCATCACGCAAGGTAGTATCAAAGATAAAAACACGATCGGACATGATGTACTCCTTCAATCAATATACAGTTCAGTTACACTTATTCAATCACTGAAACCGCAGTCTTAATAATTTTACCGATTCATACGGTGGATATAAAAACAAAAGGAAATGCGCTTTGAATCTAAAAACGCGACGAATCTTCCTGCCCGAGGAAGAAAGACTAGGATAGTAGGAAAAAAGAAAATTGAGAATGGATAGTATCACACATATGAAAACCATGCCAAAAGCCAAAAAAACTGTCAAGCTCTTGCTAAACTTGGCATCACAATCAATGTAACTCACTCTTTTGACTAGCTTTTTTTGTGATTTCTAGAGCTAAGTCGTGCACTACGCCGAGCTAAATAGCACAGGGTATACAAAATCCCCCACAGTGCATAGGCCATAAAACCAACAAACAGCAAAAATCGGGGACGAGAAGCAATCAGTACAAAAATCAAAATGGCTGCAACCATTGTGGAAAAAGAATGCGTCTTAAAATACCCAAACTCCTTAAAAGAAAAAAAGCGAATAGTAGAGACCATAAGAAAAGAGACACAATAGGTCAGTACCAAACAAGCAAGAGGCAAAACATGTTCAACAATATAAACAGGAAAATCACCAGCAATCAAGCAAGTGGAGGCCAAAGTACAAGCTGCTGCAGGAATGGGTAAGCCAATAAAAAACTTTTTCGATGTTTCCGAAGAAATAATATTAAACCGCGCCAAACGAAGTGCTCCGCAAGCAATAAATAAAAAAGCAGCAGCGAGACCCAGCCTGCCAAAATCGTGTAGCATCCAAAAATACACTAAAATTGCAGGAGATACCCCAAAAGCAACCATATCTGCCAAAGAATCCAGTTGCATTCCAAAATCACTTGTGGTGCGAGTCAAACGAGCTACTTTGCCGTCCAAGCCATCAAAAATACAACTGCCGAGAATAGCCCAAGCTGCTGCGCTGTAATTACCATCCACAGTCCAAAGAATCCCCAAAAAACCAAGAAACAAGCTAGCCGTGGTCAATAGATTTGGTAAAACGTAAATGCCCCGTCTGCGTTCTGGCCTATCCTGCAAAATCATCACTTCTCCGTACTCGTGCGCTTACGAGCAAGTATGGTTTCCCCTGCATAAACCTTGTCACCCACATAGATGACAGGTTCATAGCTTTCAGGAATATAAAGATCTACTCGTGAACCAAAGCGAATCAAACCATAACGCTCGCCCCGCTTGAATTTATCGCCTTTTTCCGCAAAACAAACAATGCGTCTGGCAATCAGGCCAGCTATTTGTACCATGGTAAAACGCTGATTGCCCTTACCCACCAATTCGAGCACGTTGCGCTCATTATGTTCACTTGCTTTGTCTAGGCTGGCATTAAAAAACCTACCAGGAATATAGCGAATAGATTCAATCTTACCTGAAATCGGTATACGATTTACATGTACATTCAAAACATTCATAAAAACGCTAATACGCTGCTTTTCTTCACCACTTACAGGGTCTATCGCCCTGCCAGCCTTGATTATTTTACCATCTGCTGGCGAAATCACAGCCTCGGCATCATCAGGCTGTACTCGCTCAGGATCACGAAAAAAATGTCCTACAAAGGCAGTTAAAGCAAGGCCAATCAAGGCCCAAAAGCCCCAACCTAACAAAGCAACAACAACAGTAGCAAACGCAACTAAACATAGAAACGGAAGCCCCTCAGGGCTAAAACCGGTTGATCGATTAAGCATTGTTCCTCCAAAATGCAATAAACAAATCCTTTGTAGCTAGTACCTAGCCCAAGGACGAAGGTCAACAGAATGCTTTGCTTAAAAAGAGCTATGCTTTTACACAGCACATTAAAAACTATTGCATTCAGAACGATTCAATCAGGAATACCCATCACTACTCATCAAAAAGGGCATCAGAACTATTATCTGGCGCTGCTGGACTGTCGCGACTCACGCGCTTCAGTGACAGGGGAGACACATGAAATAACGGAGAGTAATGGCTAAATGACGGAACGGAAAAATTACTATGCGTTTGCCCTGATCATTTTTTACTTTCGAAAATGATCAGCAAGCAGCATTAAGCAAGATGATGTAAAGGTAGCACGCGACCTTGCGTTACCAAACCTTGAGAATACAAAGGCATATCTGCATACTCAGCTGGTAACTGATAGCCCTCTTCTTTTGAAAGAACAAAGGACATATTCATTTCCCGACTATAGGCAATAAGCCCTTCAGGGAAAAAAACGCAATGACGGGCTTGTTCGCCCAAAACCTGAAATAAAGTACGATACCCTGCAAAATATCCTTTTTCTGCAAGTTGCCCACCAAGAAAAAAGGCTTGTGGGCAAGAAACAAAAGAAACAAAATCCTTGCGAAGCATTGCATACGATTTACTCAAACAAGGGTCTCCGGCAACAACTTTTCCAGACTCCAAGGTGCCAAGTAAGCTATCAGCTCGCAAAGCTGTTTGCTCATCTTCTTCCATGCCCCAAACCGCTATTTTTTCATATCCAAGCCGTTGAGCCATAATACTTTGCCCTAAAGCCAAAAGCCCTGAACCAGTCTGTAAATCCAGACCAAGAAATTTTTCTCTTGGCACAGGGTTTTGAAGTAACATTTCCGAAAGAATAGAGGCAGCTCTCCCTACGTCTGCAACAAGCTGTAAACTTGGAGCAAAACGCCGTAATATATTCATGGTTTCAATATCATCATCAGGTTCATTGAGGCTCGCACAACGATAAAACAAAGAAAATAAATGCCGAATATCTTTGACTGGAATAGAATTTTTCTGTGCCCCGGGATATACAAATGCAAAAAAATATTTTGCCACTATATTCACCAAGGCAGAGCGCTGCACTTTGTGCAAAGCATCACTCAAACGCTCTACTTCCAAACAAAGTGGAGTTAAATCCAGACAGGCCAATTCCTGATCTATACGCCAATCTTCTGCTTTTTGGCCTCTTGCTTTGTGCATATATTCTCCGTTCAAAAAAGCACGCTTGCCTAATAAGGCAAACTCAAATCGTATCTTCTGAGCTTTGTATACCCTGAGCTTTGTAACAATTTTCCATTCAAGCCAAATCAAAAAATACTCAGGTTCTATATGGGTAGAGGCAGTTTTTGCCTCTTAAAACAAAATGCACAGGCCATGCCGTAAGCACACTATTTTGAAGAAATAAAACTAAACACAAACAATATTAAATAATAACAAATAATTACAACTAGGCAAAAGCAATCAATCCAGAGCCTAACAGGTCAACGCACTTACATCCCAACACGAACACCGTCGTAGTTCTCCTGTCCCCCTCTTGTCATCCTGCGCGTAAGTCGCAGGATCCAGTTCTTCCTTTGCGTTTGCCCTGCGTATCTCACTTTTCAATAGACGAAACAGTATAGGCACTGCTACAAAGATAGAGACAAATTAAAGATGAAAGGAGTTCTGATGAGCCAAGAAACACAACTACTTATTGTGGATAGGGATAAATGTAAGAAGGACGGCATCTGCGCTGCAGAATGTCCGGTTGATCTTATTTATTATAACGATGCAGGCTATCCGCTTATTCGTAAAGCCGCAAAACGACAATGCGTCCGATGTGGACATTGCGTTGCTGTGTGTCCTACTCAGGCACTTCAGCTGAATTTACTTCCCTCTGAACCTCCTCAAATGGTGGACACAAACCTTTTACCAAAGCCGGAAGCCGTAGCGCATCTCATACAATCGCGTCGCTCAGTTCGAGTGTTCCGCAAAAAACAAATAGAGCGTACAGACCTTGAATGGCTGCTTGAGATTGCTCGCTACGCTCCAAGCGCGCACAATGCACAGCCCGTGCGCTGGATCATAATAAATAATGCAGAAAAAGTACGGCAACTCGCTGAACATGTTATAGATTGGATGGAAGCGCAGGATAAATTCCCTAGCCTTGTGCGAGCGTGGAGACAAAATGCTAAGGATACTATATTACGCAAGGCTCCCTGTTTGGCTATTGCCTACGCACAAACCACAAGTGAAAATCCCATGGCAGATTGTAGTATTGCAGTGAGTTCCATGGAACTTGCAGCTCATGCCAAAAATATTGGAGCGTGCTGGGCTGGTTTTCTTATGAGCGTAGCAGCGCAAAGCGATATTCTCAATACAAAGCTCAATCTCCCTGACGGGCATCAAATTTATGGGGCACTTATGCTTGGGTATCCAAAATTCAAATACCAGCTCATTCCAAATCGCAATCCAGCGCATGTCCACTGGATAGAGTGAACAATGACATAAAACGACATAAAAAGTAGTGCGTAGAAAAGTAGTGAGTATGTGATAGAAAAAGCAAATAAGAGACAAAAAAAATGAGGGTTTACGGCGTATATAACCGTAAACCCTTACTCTTTTGTGGAGCGGGAAACGGGATTTGAACCCGCGACTTCAACCTTGGCAAGGTTGCACTCTACCACTGAGTTACTCCCGCATGGAGGCGGCACCCAGATTCGAACTGGGGATAAAGGCTTTGCAGGCCTCTGCCTTACCACTTGGCGATGCCGCCAACCAAATAACCTTATGGAGCGGGAAACGGGATTTGAACCCGCGACTTCAACCTTGGCAAGGTTGCACTCTACCACTGAGTTACTCCCGCTCATAGGGGAGTTGTTTTTAACTATGGCCTGCAACACTGTCAAGCCTATAACACATCTTTTTAGCAAACAAAAAATGTTGCTATTTCTGCCTTGACCGGTAGTCTTTACTTTTTACCCAATTTTGCTATACACACGGGCTTCACGCAATCGTGCTAAACTATACTTCACGATGCGAGTAGGAGAGGATACATGGAAAGCAAAGAATTACAATTTTTTCGCGATATGCTTCAAGGTATGCTTGATGATGCTATCAATAAAAGTCAAGAAACCATTGAAGAAATGCACGAGGCAGTTGAAATTTACGCAGACCCTGCGGATAGAGCCACGGCAGAATCAGACCGCGCCTTTGTCTTGCGTCTGCGTGACCGCGAGCGCAAATTAGTGATTAAAATACAGCAAGCCATGCAACGCATTGAAGACGGCGAATATGGTATTTGCAGTGAATGTGGCGAGGATATTAGCATTGATCGCCTCAAAGCGCGCCCAATGACAACTTTGTGCATCGTCTGTAAGTCCAAACAAGAAAAGGACGAACAAGTCCGTGGCGATTAGCCATGGAAGCAAATTTCTTTCGCGCATTACTTTGTGAGCTTGAACAAGCCGTACTCATGCGACGCATTGAAAAAATTTTCTTGCCCACGGACAATACTTGGACATTACAACTTGATTCTCGCGGTGCATTCCGTTTTGTAATCTATCAACCCGCCAAAACCGCGGGTCTTTTTTTTACTACAAATCAAAAACCTATCAATCCGATGCAAGCCCCGGCCAGAGCCATGTGGTATCGTAAACGACTTACAGGCCGAAGAATTCTTGCCCAGCATACAGATTGGCAAAATTTGCGCTGCGCTTGGCAGCTCAGTCCTTCTAAAGAATCCAGACATGGTCGCTATCTTATTTTTTCCCTACGAGAAGATATATCCCTTACAGATGATCTTGAGGAAACGTATTTTTCTGAAGCAAAGTGGCCAAATTTAGAACAAATTTTAAGCCCAGAAAGCGAACTCTGGCATGAATATCCCTGCCTTTCGCCACGCCTGAGGCATATATTGCAAAAATCTCCTTTTGAACAAGCCAAAAAGCTGTATCAAAATATTTCGCAAGGAAAAAATTCAGGTTTTTTCCTTGCTCCTAGCAAAGGAGCAAGCCCTCTCCCATGGCAAAGTTCAGATACAGATAAACACTTTGACTCTGCCCTTGAAGCTGCCACAATACACGGAGAACAAACCCTGTTTCCACTGCTTGAACATGAAGCTCTTTGCCCTGAACGAGCACGCCTCAAACGAGAACGCAAAAAAATCCGCAGGGCTTTGGCAAGGCTTGAGCAAGAGCAAAACGTACTCAAGGAACGTCATGCACTGGGACTTAACGCCGAGGCTTTGCAGGCAGAATTATACCGCTTCAAGGGGCAAGAAAAACTGTCCTTTGTACAAGCTCAGCATCCGCAACATGGCAATTTAGATATTGAGCTAAACCCCGCCTTAAGCCTTCTTGAAAACATGGAATATTTTTTCAAACTCGCAGCAAAAGCCAAACGGGGGGAAATACATCTTGCCAAACGCAGAAACGAGCTGGGCAAAGAAATGGCTCGGCTGGAAGCACAATCCCAATGCTTCCCCCAAGAGCAACACACGCAGCAGGTTGCGCCCCAAAAAATACCGCGCCGATATCAAGGGCTTGCTGTAGACCTTTTTACTTCAAGCGATGGAATGATCATTGTGCGTGGCAAAAACAAAAAAGCAAACCACCAAATACTTTCTCAAATAGCCAGTCCCTTTGATTGGTGGCTTCATGTGGCACACGGTTCGTCCTCGCATGTTATTATAAAACGTGATTTTCCAAAGCAAGAAGTGCCTGAACAAACACTGCGCGAGGCAGCGATACTCTGTGCCTTAAAAAGCCATTACCATAATACGGATAAAGCAGAGATTGTCTTTGCCTTGGTCAAAAACATTCGTAAAGTAAAAGGCTGGGATCATGGGCACGTTGCTGTAGACCAAGTCCTTGGCTCAATTCGAGTACCTATTGACCACGAGCTTGAAGAAAAACTTCGAGCAAATACCAAAAAACATGAGTGAACAGAATACACGAAAGTAAGCCACGCTTTATTTGCTTAAGCAATCGACCCTGTTTCCTTTTCAAGCATTGCGATTGCTAAGTCCTGTTCACGGGCAAGGCGTGTTTGCACGCTGTGTTGTACGCGGGTAGTAGAGGAGCCAAACTGTCCCTTACGCCCATCGTATACGGCAGAAATAAGCTGCCTAAAATCAGGATGTTCACCCTCAGCCGGCATACTTTGAATCGCCCTGTTAAATAGACGAGCTGCTCCTGTAGCTCCATGCTGTACCGAAGTAGACCATAGAACCTCACGGACAATATCCGGGCTTTTATCAATATCCATACCGGTAAATGCTAAAATTTTGTTTCTGGCCGGGGTATAATGCTCTTTTTGAATAAATTGATGTTGCAAGGATTCAAAGACTTCCCCGTACTCTTTTGCAATATTTTGCCAAAGCTCTGGAGCCTTACCAAACTTGCTTCCGGTATTAAAAGGAGCTGCTGATCGTAATTTTTCGGCTATATCAGGGGCGTGACTTGCCAAAAAATCAACAAAACGATCCATTGTACCGGTACGCGAAGCTATTTGATATGTTCCATATGAAGTTCCACCTATTTTGTCATAGGCAATGCACCCAGAACCTTTGCTACCTGATTCAAAATGGGCACTCAACTTACCATGTACAAAATCTAAAATTGTTTTGGACTGTGTTTCATTGCTTGGTACTTGTGATGTATTTTGAGCTGGCAGTGAAGAACCTGCTGCATGTTGATATGTGTTTTGTACTTGAGCAGTATTTTGTGCTTGCTGACGGTCAAAAATTCGAGAAAGGGTAATCAGGGCATTTTGCATACGTTCATCCTGGACACCCAAAGTGAGCATCGAAGAGTTACGCATTCCCATATCTGTATTTTCCCCGGTTTCCTCGCTTTCCATAAGCTGCGTAACCATCTGCATTTCAGCATCAAAAACACGCAGCATATTGCGATCAAAATTTTTCTGCGCTCCAATCTTAGCCTGCATATCTATGCGCCCAAAACCATTTTTTTCTGTAAGCGTCTGTATATCCCGTAGCATCGTAGGCCTCATGTCATTTTTTTGAACAAATACACTCTCTTTTTGAGCAAAAGCATGAAACGTACCAGAAACAATTAACTATTTATAATCATAGACTTTTGCAATAAATCCTTAAAGTTTTTATCGCTACGCATAAACTCCAAGAGCTTGCGATGACCAGCAGGAAAAGCCAAATTTTCAAGCTTTTCAAAATGAGCGAAATGTCCTTCCACGGCCTCCAGTATTTTTGGCTGCTGGTAATCTCCCAAAAAGCCAACATAAAAGCCATGCAAAGTAATTCTAAACTTTGTGTACGCATGTTTTACTAAAGGAAGCGAGGCTAGAACTGAAATATTGACACCAGTTTCTTCAAAATATTCACGCACAACAGCCTGCTCTGGTGATTCACCCTGCTCTATTTCTCCGCCTGGAAATTCCCACAAACCAGGCCAAACATCAGAAAATCTTCTTTTTTGTACATATATTTTACCCTGATACAATAAAATACCAGTAGCCACTGCTATGCGTACAATTTGAGTTTTCTTCAGACTCACCGGACGCTGCTGCTCCATGCCCATGGCTTTGGCAGAGCACAAGGGTTCAATCGGGCAAAGAGTGCAAGACGGAGTTTTGGGCGTGCATATCAGTGCTCCAAATTCCATCAGTGCTTGATTAAATTCTCGCGCTTTCCCCTTGGGCATCAAGGCACGAAGGCGATCTTCTATAAAAGCATGATGCGCTGCAGATTGCACGGACTCATGTATATTATAAACACGAGAAAAAACACGGAGCACATTGGCATCAATCGCAGTAGCAGGTAAATTATATGCTATAGAAAGAATAGCACCGGCAGTATACTTACCAATCCCGGGTAAGGTTAGCAGCTCTTTTTCACTGCGTGGTAGCTCACCTGCAAAGCGATTCACTATAACCTTGGTTGCACATAACAAATTCCTACAACGCTTATAGTATCCCAGCCCCTCCCAAAGTTTTAAGGCCTCATCTTCATTGGCTTGGGCAAGGGCTTCAATGCTCGGCCAACGCTGAATAAATCGTTCAAAATACGGCACCACGCGATCAAGTTGCGTTTGATGCGCCATTATTTCAGAAACCCAAATATGATATGGTAAATAGCTTTTACGCCAAGGTAAGTCGCGTTGTGCAACAGTAAACCACTTCACCAAAGATGAAGCAAAAGTGACATCAATCATGTTCACAAGATTAGCCTAAGAAAGGGCTTCGAGCAAGAGCTCGGCAACACAACTTGCCCTCATTCTTTTTGCTTTTGAGAAAACAGTTCTCGCCGTCGTTTTTCAAAAACAATAGCACTCTTAAATGCAGCGACAAGCAACGCGCTCCCACTCAAGATCAGAATAAGTGCTTTTTGAAATTCCCACTCGCGTTCGCGGATTATATCCAGTATCCAAATGCCTTCCAAATTTCTTGTAAAATAAAGGATCGAAGGAATTCCAACAAGTGCAAGCCCTAAACCTGCAACTTCAAGCCAAATAAAAGACCTGCCAAGCATCAAGGCAAAAAGAGTTGTATCTCGAATAATGCGTAAGGTCGCAAGCCGGCGTCTCAAGGCCTTGAGGTGATCCTGTATTCCACGAACAAATTGCCTTGCTTCTCGAAAATTATCCTGTCCTTTTATGGGATTACGCAAAACCCAATTCATTTTTTCAACGCAATAATTAAAATCACGATTAAACTCTCTGAGCATTTTAGGATAAGGAAACCATGAAGCCTCTTGCTGAATTTCTTTGAGTTGCCCAAACAGCAAGCTAATTTGCCTACGCATGACCTTCACGTCATAGTTCACTTGGCTCTCAAGCCGTTCCTTAAAGCGTGCTATCCGGGTAATCAGTTCTCGAAAAGCAACATAGTTGCTACGCTGTCCAAGTTTTTGCATGTATCCTAGATGTTTTTGTGCAAAAATAAAAAATTTATGCTCTTCATCAAAACGTACAGTGATCTCGGCTTTAAGATTTTCAACTTCTTCTCTTTTTCCAACAATAGTAGCCTCTATCTGGTGCCAATGTTCCCACAAAGCAGAAAGAATATGCGTTCTTCCGCGATCCAATTCAGGGTCAATTAAAATTCTGTTAAAACAATGGGGGTCTTGGTCTATACATTTGGAAAGTATATCAACAGCTTGCCCAGTAAAACCTAGTTTAACCAGACATACCGCACTCCTATACAGGGGGTCAGGCCATGCAGGAGAAATAGTGCTGACAAGTTTATAGATGCTCGCAGCTTCTCTATACGAGCCAAGACATTCTGTAATTCGAGCACGTTGATATATAAAATATCCCTTCAAAAGGGGCGTGGAGCACAAACGCTCGGTTTCTTCCCAAAAAAAAGTAGCGCGAGCTGTATCTTTCACTTCCATAAACAAAAAGCCCAAGAGAGAAACCGGAACAATACTTCGCGGATGTAATGTTCTGAGTTTTTTCAATTCTGTTTCGGCTTCAATATATTTTTTATCAAGCAGCAGCTCAAAGGCTTCTCTGGCAAATTGTCCGTCTGTTTCAACAATTTTTTCCAGCCCCACAGGCCATTCTTTGCCACGCACCTGCCATATCAATTGCAACATACGAAGCTGGTTTGGGACATTGATTTCATAAATAGCCCGAAGCAATTTGTGCTCAGGATCGTCACCGGCAATAAGCATTTTTCGTAATGCAGAAACAATGTTTTTGTTTTCTAAGGCATGATCAAGATTTTTGATCGTGCGAGGGAAATTTTCAACATCTTCTCTTGCTAATTCTTTCCAAATCTTAAAAGGCGCATTTTGGTATTCACGACTTGGGCAATCAGCAGCTGCATGGTTACGCATACCACAATAAAAACAACTTGCTTTCTCTCCAAACAATACATTCTTTGGTAAAAAAATATCTGCAGGAGCTTTTGTGCTGAGGATACCTGTTTTTTTCAAAGTGACATTACACCATGAATCAAATGTTTCCTCACTGCCAGCGCGTGCCTCGTGAATTTGAAACCACTCAGACAATATATAGGCATCACGATACTGTAGGTGCGGTATATCTGGCACCAACATTTCCCAATTGATATTAAATTTACCTGCAGCTTCTTCTGTAAAAGGAATTTTGTGCTGCGGGGTCGCAGCAGCAACACTTGGCCAATAATTTCTGCTCTCTTCTTCTTTACTATCTCTGCATAGTTCAAGATAATCTTGGCAAAATGCACGCAGTGCTTGATACCCTGCGATATTTAATAGTAGCAATTCTTCACGGGTACCGACAATATTTTCAATATTATGTTTGACAATTAAGTCTTCAATGCCTTCCCGAAAAGCCAACCACCCCATCATGGCTTCTTTCATACGCATACGACCGACAGGCTTAATGACCAAAAACCAAGAACATGTATGCTCATACTCCAGATTTTCATCGACATTCAAAGACATCCATCCAAGGTTTGTCAGTCCAGCAGCATTAGCGCGTGCATGTGATCTAAGCCCGGAAATCCGTTTAACAATTTCACTGTGTTTAGGGTGTATCCAAATATCAAGTTCTTCTCTGCTTTCCATGCTTTGTTTCAAAATTTCAGAAGGAACAGCTAAAGAATAGGAAAGATCAGATGCTATTTGAAATGTCGCTGGGAAAACTTGAATAAATACAGGGATAGATAACAGCTGAGCGGATATTTTTAACCTTGCCAAGGCTCGAAAAACATCCGTATTGGAGCTAAACCAAAGAGCTTGATCCCTTTCAGCGCAAAGACAAAACGCACCATAATCCTGTAGCGTACCCACTACAGAATTACTTAACTGGTCTTGCCAAGTAAGCCATAAGCCATAACCAGACCCACTCGCTCTGGGATGGCTGATAAACGGCAAGCTACGCACAAGGGAAGAAAAATTAGCCATCTATACCTCGTAAAGCAAACAATCTTTCATACTTATCGCTCATACTTACCTTTCATAATTATAGCTCATAATTATCGCGCATACTTATCGCTCATACTTATAGCTCATAATTATCGCGCATACTTATAGCGCATACTTATCGCTCATAATTATCGCATATACTTATCGCTCAAAATACTTAGCCCCTCATAAACTTCGCTTCAAACAAGTATATGGACTACGAAAAAAAAGCATAGCGCACCTGTAATGTCAAAAAAATGCCAATACCTTGCTTCTGAACAAATACAAACCATGTATAGCCTCAAGGCAATTTTCACAAAAAGCTGTATTTTCAGAAAACTATTTTTCAAAAACTATGCAAAAGCGAGACCAATTATACAAAATTAACAAATTGCTGGCAGTGTATATACATGGCAAGCGCACTGCAACTTCAGCGCAAACGCCTTCTTCGCTTCCTACCCCACCCTCTTGCCGTCCTGTGCTTCCTTTTTGGTTTTCTGCAGCCCCTTTTGGTTATCCTGCGCTTCCTCTGGTTATCCCACACTCCTTTTCGCCTTTCCACACCCCTTTTCGCCTTTCAGCCACCCCATCAGGCCTGCCCTGCCACCCCTCCCCCTCCGTCATCCTGCGCGTAGTCGCAGGATCCAGTTTTTGCCTTTTGTAGTTAAGAAAGCACGAATACTATGGTTTTACATAGCATGGTAGCATTTGCCTGCTCCTACCTCTCTCATTTAAGCAAGCCTCTCCCACAAACCCTGTCAATAGGGAAATTGTTATGCTTTTATATTCCATTTATGGGGTGTTTTTATTCCCATAGATTTTCTGTATATTTCTGATGACGACCGCTTGCCGAGTATGATGCTTTACGGCGATGATTTTTACCATCTGCTGTATGATCAGGTTGGTTCGCTTCGGGTGCTTGCAGATGATGACGGAAATGTGGTAAAGGAAATTCTGTACGATTCTTTTGGGCGTATTTTAGAGGATACAAAGCCTGAAATGCTGGTTCCGCTGGGCTTTGGAGGCGGTTTGCATGACAGAGACACAGGCTGGGTACGCATGGGCTATCGGGACTACGACCCAGAAACTGGACGCTTTACCGCTCTCGACCCTCTCGGCTACGCTGGCGGAGACTCGGACTTGTACGGCTACTGCTTGGACGATCCTGTGAATTTGATTGACCCAGAGGGGCTGAAAGCTGGCGATTGGTGGGATTTACCATCCAATATAAAACGCGCACGAAAAATAGGAGAGGAAGAATTAGAAAAACGTAGAGGACATAACGACAAAAGCGATGCGATGCGCCATGCGGAGTGGAGCCGCCGAATGTCAGAAGAAATTGGGGGTATAACAAGCTGGGCAGCAGGTATGGCAAATGAACTCCATGGTCTTATATATCAGGCACAGCCTATGAATGAATTAATGATGGATTTGCACAATAATGCCGAGGGCAGAACCGCAGCACAGGAAGGCAGACCTGTTGATTCTGACAAGCTACAGCAAAAACCTATACAAGGAATGCAGATAAACCCATATTCACCCAAACCATATGGTTTTAAAAAATGAAAAAAAGAATAAATACTATTTTTTTGATATTGCTGATTATATCTGTATCTTTTGGAATAATGTCTACATATTTTTGTTCCACAGGAGTTATTCTTATCGTGAATAAAGCAAATCAGCAAATTCAAAGTTTTTGTATTGAGGTCTGTAATCAGTCTTTTAAGCTCGAAAATATACCAAAAGGGGCTACGCAAGCTGTATTGTACGAAATTTGGGGCGATTCTCACTATACCATAAAAACAATTTTTGATTCAGGTAAAATATTAAAACTTGAATCTGGATATGTAACTAGCAGCTTGGATTCTGTTGACAGGTTTAATGTTGAAGAAGACATGATTACTCATGAGTTTGTGCAAATATCCAACGCACAATAAAATATACAGATAAAGCTTTTTACACAGCAGAATAAATTTGGCTAAAAACTGGGTACGCATGGGCTATCGGGACTACGACCTTGAAACTGGACGCTTCACTGCCCTTGACCCCCTAGGTTACGCAGGCGGAGAGAGTGGTTTATACTGATTTGTATAGGTGTTCCCTAGACAACCTCCCCTTCCTGTCATCCTACGTTTATTTTTGTTGCAGCACGTTCCCTTCTTGTCATCCTGCGCGTAAGTCGCAGGATCCAGTCTTCTGTCTTTTCTTCTTCTCTTTTATTCGCCTTCTCTTCCCTTTTACTTCGTCTCCTACTGCGTCTATCCTTCCCCAGCTCGGCTCTGCTGGATTGTCGCGACTTACGCGCTTCAATGACGGAGGAGGGTAGTTGAATAACAGGAACGTTAATATACGTTTGCCCTGCAATGTATATATTTTTCACTTGCTAAAAAAACAGACAAAAGCCATATTTGAACTCACGGTGCAGTGCATTTTTCTTGCCGATAGTACTTATGAAAATTATTCAAATCGTCAATGTTCGCTGGTACAATGCCACAGCTTGGTATGCCATCTACCTTTCAAAACTCTTAAAGGATGCAGGGCATGAGGTTTTGCTCGTTGTTTTGCCAGAGAGTGCCCCTGAATCCAAAGCCCTTGAATTAAAGCTACCGACCCTTCATTTAGATCTCAATACATCTAATCCTTTACGCCTTGTCAAAACACTCCGTACAATGCGTCATTTGCTTCAAGATTTTGCACCAGATATAATTAACTGCCACAGAGGAGAAGGCTTTTTTCTTTGGGGGATACTCAAACTTTTCGGTGCCAAGTTTAAGCTTATACGTACTCGTGGCGACCAACGCCTGCCCAAAGCAGATTTTTTTAACCGCTTTCTCCATCATACAATTGCCTCGGCCGTGGTTCTAACCAATCAAAAAATGGCTCGATATTTTCTCTCCACAATGAAAATGCCCAAAAAGGGAGTATGGCTTATCCATGGCGGTGTTGATACAACACGCTTTGCCTTTGACGCTGAGGGAAGAAAAAAGGTTCGCGCAGAGTTTGGGTTTAAGCCTGAACACATTGTTATTGGCCTGCTTGGTCGCTTTGACAGGGTAAAAGGGCAAAAAGAATTGATAGAAGCCGTGGGGGTTCTTAAAAAACAAGGCTTAGACAATATCCGCTTATTTCTCATAGGCTTTGAAACAGCCACCAGTTTAAGACAAATTCAAGATTGGATCAAAGAAAACCAAATCGCTGATATTACCCAAATATCCCAAAAACGAGAGGATGTTGTGGCTTGCATCAGTGCACTGGACGTAGGAGTTGTCGCCTCTCTATGGAGCGAAGCCATTGCCAGAGCAGCTTTAGAAATAATGGCTTGCGAAAGAGCTCTTATTTCTACAGATGTCAACATCATGCCTGATCTACTACCTCAAGAGGCTCTATACCCTGCAACGCAGCCACAAATGCTTGTGCCCCTACTCAAACGTGTGAGCACAGACGAAGCCTTTAGATCAAATCTTGTGCAGGCGCATAAAACCACCATGTCACAACTTTCCGGACAAGATTTTTTGAGCAGAACCCTCAATATGTATCAACGCTTGCTAGAAGATTGATTTGCCAAAGCATCCGCAACAGTAAGAACAGCCTGTACATAATACTTTGAGTGATTGTACGCCCAAACGGTTTTTTTGCGCTGCTCTTCACTCATATTATCTTGCCAACCATGATACTGAAGATAACGTGCCATAGAAGCCACGGCATCAGCTTCGCAAAATAAATCAATCACGCCGTTTTCGTCTTTGTCCACTCCCAAGGCCTGAGCATTTGTCGGCATAAATTGACAAATTCCAATAGCACCGTACACCGAACCTAAAATATTAAGAGGATCACGCCTACTTTGCCGGGCATATTGAATAAGAGCGACCAGCTCTTCAAACGCCCAATCCGCTTTTTTCTGTGTTGTTACGCGCAACCAATCTTCATCTTCAGTTGGCAGCTCATGGTTCATGTTGTCTCGAAACATTGTTGGTTCAACACTTGCTGCCATGGAAGCAAGATTTATAAATACACGCACCTCGCCCAAATATTCTCCAAAACGAGTTTCCATTTGCAACAGTGCGGTCATAATCTCTCTGGGTACACCGAATTCATTTTCCACAGCATCAAACAAAGCTTTGCGAGAGTTCATGTAGGCTTGAGCAGCCTCCACATGCTTTGCATCAGCACAAGCTGCATATAAAAGGGCACGCTCTTCATAAGGCACAGGCTGTTTTTCTCCTGCCTTTCTTTTCAAATATGTCTCGGTCAAAGCATCCATTTTTCTGGCCATAACTTCAGGCCGGTAGCGTACCATGTTCCGAGCAAACAGTGCGTGTATATATCCGCGATGAAGGCCAGTTTCCTCCAAACGCTCAATCAACGCATCCCACTCGCTTGCTTGTGCTGATTCAGGGGAAAAAAATAGAGAAAAAACGCTCAATAACAAAAAACATGTGGAAAAATAATATATAGAACAAATTCTCAAAGACCTTAGCATATGTTCTTCCACTACAGCCTGTCTAAGGGAAGCCAGCCTACACCTTCTTCAAACGCATCGTCTATTTGCTCAGCCACGGCGTGAAATTCATGCACCTTGCCACACTTTGTGCATTGCATAGCAATATATGGACAGCGACGAACAAGCAGAAGCTGTCCGGAACATTGCGGGCAAACTTTTGCTTGGGTTGCCCGCGTATTTAACTTGCGACCAAACATTATTGCAATTCCAAACCAGGATTTTTAACACCCATAGCCACATACAGAGTTGAAAGTGCAGTGAGGTAATCTGATAAGGCGGTATTTAATTGTGCTTCGCTTGAAGAAACATCGGCTTGCGCGTTCAGTACATCGGTATTGGTACCCACTTGTGCTTGATAACGGGCAACAGCCATACGGTATGCCTCCTGAGAGGCTTCAACTTGTTTGCGCGCGACCTGAATACGATCATAGGCAGCTCTAATATTTAAGTACGCTTGCTTTACTTCAAAACCGGCATTCAATTTTGTATTTTCCAGTTCAGCCACAGTTTGCTTATATGCTTCCTTTGCAGACAAAGTCTCTGAAATATCTCCCATACCGAGTTCAAGAGCATACTCGGCTTGGATACCAGCAGTCCAATATTCTTGTTGACCCACTGTCCAGTCTTCTAAATCTGCCTTCAAACCAGCAGTATTACCGAGTTTCGTATAATCCCATCTAGCTACAAATGAAGGTAATAAATCCGCAACAGCTATGTTCAAGTCTTTTCCAGCCATTGCCACTGTTTTTGAACCTATCAAAACATCAGGGCGCTGTGCATAGGCCTGTGTCAAACACTCTTTCAAGTCCATTGTAAATTCTCTTTCAGACAAGATACCAATATATCGAATATCTGCGTCTAAAGGCAGGTCAAGCAAGGCATTCAACTGTGTTTCTTGAGTGGCTAAGGCATTTTGCGCGCTGAGCAAACTCTGCCGAGCACTGGCAATATCCACCTCTGCTTGTAAAACATCAAGGCGAGGCTGCAAACCGACTTCATAAAATGCGGTTGTGACCTTTAATTGACTCTTGAGGCGTTCCACAGCATCCTCTGCACTTTTCACGTCCATACGCCCTTTCAGCACAGCAAAAAAAGTACTTTGAATAGCTTGTACCAAAGCGAGTTCCACTTGTTCAACTCTGGCTGTATAAGCCTCTTTTGCCAACATGGATTTTTGAAAGCCAGAAAGCAAAGCCAAGCCGGGCAACAAAGGTTGAGTAACTTTGAGAGTCGAAGCCCACAGATCCTGAGCATACAAGCCCTTCAAATCTCCCTTTGCCCCTCTTGCTTGGTATGTATAGCCATAGCTTGCCGTAAATTTTGGTAACATTGAGCTAAAGGCTGCAGCACAATCATAAGCACTGCTCTCCAAAGCATGACGGGTAGCCACAAGAGCCGGATTGGCCTGCAAACCACGCATAACACAAGCACTTAAATCATATTCTGTATTGGCCGGTATGTTTTCGTCCTGCACCGCAAAAGCCGATCCGGCCAAAACAATTACATGCAAGCTTATGACACATAACAATACATTTCGTATATTCATACTTCCTCCGGCCTCTTGCCGAATTATTTTTTTTAAGCGACTCTTTTTTTCCTTCAACACACTTTGATTTTTAGGCACATGAGCACATCTTAGAAAGCAAGGCCTTATCTTCAAAGCAGTGAGTATTCAAACATTTGTTTGAAAAAAAATCAAGCTACAAAATTAGGCTAAAAATCCGGCCACAAGGCAAGCCCAAAAAAGAGACCAAAAAACACCTGTTCCACCAATGACAAACTGTGGAGCATCTATACGGCTACGCATTTTTGTAAACAGTAAAGGAGCAACTCCAGTTCCACATAAAATACCACAAACAGTTCCCATATATACAATTTGTGGAGCAGATTGTTGCTCACGCACAAAGTATGCAACAAGTAAGGTCAAAAACAGTACAAACACAGCATGAGCGCGTACACCTATACCCTGCCACGGCGTGCTGGTGGCAAAACTACCCACGGCAAGAAACGCGCTCACACTCAAAAACCAGGGCCAAGCAAGAGACCAATCAGCTAAACTCAGCGCAAAATACACACTTAAAGCAAGCGGAATAAGTGCTCCGCCTATACTTACAAAAATACGCTGCTCTACCAATTCTCCGGTATGTTCAGCTTGTATACTGCATCTGGAAAAAGAACAAAAAAAGCGGTTCATTTCCGGCATACGAACTTGAGGCACGAGTCTCTTGCTTGTATATATGGGGATGGAATTTTTACGCCAAATAAGCATCGCCATAAATACAATAAGGCCTTGAAGCTGACTTAGGCCAAGGGCATTAAACGCTTCACTCACAAAACGTACCGGAAGAACAACAAAAATCAAAAAAATACAGCAGGCAATAAAAGCACAGCCCAAACCATTATGTAATGAGATTCGATGAGGTGATGAGATTCGATGCCAAGGCATAATTTTTATGCTCCACTTGCTCTTTTGTAACTTGCACTCTGCTTGCTTTTACAGCTAAGATGCATGTATATATTTTTTTCAAATAAACCAAAACCCATGAGGCGTCCATGAAAGGCATTATCCTTGCTGGTGGTTCCGGCACACGACTTTATCCGCTAACACGCAGCGTAAGCAAGCAACTTCTGCCTGTATATGATAAACCCATGATCTACTACCCCCTTGCAACGCTGATGCTGGCAGGTATTAGAGAAATATTGATCATTTCCACCCCCACAGATATTCCACGCTTTGAGACTCTACTTGGAGATGGTTCCCAACTTGGCTGCACTTTTTCATATATTGAACAACCCTCGCCTGAAGGACTGGCTCAAGCCTTTGTGCTGGGAGAACATTTTATTGGGCAAGATTCAGTTTGCTTGGTTTTGGGGGATAATATTTTTTATGGTCAAGGCTTGCCCATGATTTTAGAACAATGCGCTCAACTGCACGATGGCGGTAAAGTTTTTGCCTATCCTGTCAAAGACCCAAAACGCTATGGCGTTGTTGAATTTGATGCACAGAAAAAAGCCATATCTATTGAGGAAAAACCACAAAATCCTCGTTCTCGCTTCGCAGTCACAGGACTCTATTTTTACGACAATAACGTGGTCGATATTGCTCGTTCGCTTAAGCCTTCAGCACGAGGCGAGTTAGAAATCACAGACATAAACAACATATATTTAGCGCAGGGGAAACTTCATGTAGAAACCTTGGGAAGAGGCTTTGCATGGTTAGACATGGGCACTCACGAATCCTTGCTACAAGCTGCGAACTACGTCAACGTAATTCAGCAGCGCCAAGGTTTTATTATTTCCTGTGTGGAAGAAATAGCCTTTCGCAAAGGCTTTATTAACGCGACACAATTTGAAGCACTTGCCAAACCCATGCTCCAAAACAGTTACGGGCAGTATCTCATGGAAATCTTGCAGGAAAGCAAAGAAAATAGAGGCGACGCTTAAAACAAGAAATAAACCCCTTAATGCCAGGGCAAACGCATAGTAACTTTTCCGTCATTCAGCCATCCCTCTCCGTTATTTAAGGTACCTCCCCTGTCCTTGAAGCGCGTAAGTCGCGACAGTCCAGCAGAGCCGAGCTATGAGGGCTTGACGCAGCAAGAGAAAAGGCAAAAAAGAAAAAAGAGAAGAAGGAAGAACTGGATACTGCAACTTACGCGCAGGATGACAAAAGAGGGGAGCGCGCGCTAAAACTTAAGTGCGTTTGCCCTATGCGTTGGCTCTCCCCTTGATTCTGAATGAAGATATGATGAACAAAGGGGCTTTATTATACTCTACTGGACTGGACAAAAAATTAGTGATGTCCGCCGGCTTTATCTGCTTCCTTTGCTTCTTGTACACGAAGCAAGCCAATGGTAATAATCCAAGCGAGATACACAAAGATAAGGGTTACTCCGACAAAGCCTTGAGTAGTAGAATGTGACATACCAGAAATCAATTCACCAAGCATTACTGTCTCCTTCAATAAGCAAAGTTAAGTTCTGTTACCCTTCTCCGCTTTACCCAAAAAAGTCAAGTTTTTTTGTCTACACTCTGGTGCATGACACGCTTTTTCAATTTGCATCGCGTATACTTTTGAGCAATATTTCCAAATCATTATCCTGCCCGGGGCTATGATCTTCAGGGTACAGCAATGCGGACATAAAAAATACTGAGCCTAGAGATAAAGCGCGCTCAGCATTTGCGGAAAAACGGCGTATCTCTTCCATCACTTCTGGAAATTCCTGTATAAATTTCTGCCCCTGCTCAATAAGCAAAGCAAGAAGTAAGGCTTTTCTGCACATAAATTTCTCGTATCCGCTTTGATCCGCGTGCTCCTCAATGCAGTGCCGTGCTGCATCCTCAATATGCCGTAAGTCATCTACAGCTTTTTCAAGCCAGAGAACAAGCTCCCTGTGTGTTGCTTTTTGCATTCTTACCCCTTTTCAAAAGTGTATACAAAAGCCAGGCTCAAAGAACAAGTCATGTTCTAAGCCTTTACTTCCGCAAAAATTGACCTTACTTCTACAGTTCTGTGTCTCAACCATTGAATGCTAAACCTTCGAATGTATGAGGAGTAATATCGTGAGCATTCTTGCCGCTTCAACCGGCCTGACCCGTTACCGTATATTGGAAGAAGTTGATAAGGAAAAACTCAGCAAACTTCCCCAACAACTACGTTTACGCGCTTTCATGGATATTGATGCCACTACTGATGAACGCAGTTTTGGTTGGACAAATATTGATAATTTTTTAGATGTAAAATGGGAAAAATCCCCTCCTGAAAAAGCGCACTACATGGCCTTTACCCTACGCTTAGAAACTCGAAGAATAGCTCCGGCCGTGATGAAAAAACATCTGCAAATCGCTCTTGAAACAGAACTTGAAAAAGCCAAAGAACAAGGCAAAACCTTTATTCCACGCTCGCGAAAATCAGAACTCCGCGAGCAGGTTAAAGTCCGGCTCATGGCTCGCGCTTTACCTATCCCTGCGCTTTTTGACGCAGTCTGGAATTTGCAAACAGGGCATATACTGCTGGAAACAAGCAATGCCAAGGCTTGCGCTCTTTTTGAAGATTTTTTCAAAACAAGCTTTGAACTCACTCTTGCAATGCTTAGCCCATTCAATCTTGCAGAAGAAATGCTTGGTGGTGAAAAAGCTATCCCCAAGCTCGAAGCACTGGAACCAACCATTTTTTCATAGGATAAAAATATGCTCCAAGATCGTGAAAATAAAATTCTCGGCCAAGAATTTTTGACTTGGCTTTGGTATAAAATAGAAACCTCCGGTGGCAATTTTACCAGCACGCAGCAACAAGATTTTGGTCTTGCCATGATGGAAAATATTTCCGTAGAAGGCAAAGCAGGCGATGTACTCGCTACTGCCACGGTCAAAAATCCATCCGGTGAACTCACTGAAGCAAAAAGTGGTTTACTGGTTGGCAAAAAAGTCAATCGAGCTCAATTAAAATTCAATATTGCTGAAGAAGAATGGATCGCCACACTGCGTGCTGAAAACTTTACTCTTTCAGGATTAAAAACCCCAAAAATAGATATGAAAAATGATGAAGGCGATGATCCAGATACAAAATTTTTAGAAAAAATGTATTTACTGGAAAAATTTTTTGAAATGCTGGATTCTGTTTTTCAGCAGTACCTGAGCCTACGAATGAGCTCGACTTGGCAACAAGAAGCAAGCAAGATAAGCCACTGGATAGCTAAACAATAAACACAAAATTGCTTTTGCTCACAATAACTTCAAGCAAAAAATATTCATGCAACCGAACATTTCACGCTTAGATCGCTTTTTTATCAGCTACATAGCTGGATTTTTTTGGCAAATTTTAGCCTGGACTTTGGCTATCACCAGCCTTGCCTTGATTCAAAGCTGGTTTCTATGCTGGCTACTTGCGCTCCCTCTTTTCATATACCTCTACGGTGCATGGGTAGTGCATTGCCTTCACCCTATGTTGACAGAACAGCTTAAAGAAAGCATGAGCAAAAAAGGAAAAAAGCTGTGCGAACTCTCTAAAGACGATGAGACCTTTAGCCTTGCACAATCATCTGGCAGCATTAATCACTTTTTGCTCCGCTCTTTAGCAGATCATATGGAATTAACCTTGCTCGCACCTCAAAAAAAATATGCCTATCTTGTAAAACTTTCAGGCACTATTTTTCGGCCTCGCTGGCTCAACCCACTTAAGTTTTGGTATACTGTAGAAAGCCAAATGGAAATATACTATGCAGACGTTAATTATATTGAGTATGAAAACGACATGCTGAGCTTACATTTTTCTAATGGCAAAACCTATACAATCGCTGCTAGCGAAGACGGAGCAACAGCAGTTGCCACTCTTCGCGCGAAACTACGAGAACATAAAGCAGCCTAAATACTATGCAATACGAACTAAAACTCATGAATACTCAAGCCGGAATAGGCTGTTTCAAAGCTCTGCCAAAGGCTAATTTAAGTCTCACACAAATGCTTGAACATCTCCGTACTAGCCCCTTGGATAATTTTATGCACCAACTCGTGCTTGAACGTCTTGGGCAAGTGCCCAATCGAAAAATAGCAAAAATGGTCAAAGAAATCCTCAAAGCTCCGCAAAAAGACCCTGTGCTTGCTGCTTTGCTCTACGAAGCTTGTCTGGTGCATTCTCGCTTAGCCTCCTTTACACAACACATAAGTACGCTAAATATTGTAGACTTGCTCCCATATACCCCAAATATAGAGCTACGCTCACACCAGTTGCCAGACCAAAAATTGCACCAATCTTGGAGTCGCTTGTTCGCAGCAAACATTGTGTCACAGCAAACTTTGCCCGGTTTTGAAAAAATAAACTTAAAAAAACCACAAGGGTTCAGCTCACAATCTTGTGTTGCAAAAGTCCATATTCAATCAATACTTAAGACACTTACCCCCACCTTACCTCCTGCAAAACCACGCCAGCCTCTGGAAAAAACTTTAGCTCAAGCCTGCGGTGCGTTGGAAAAAGTCAATATTCCTCTAACACCAGAGGGAGCGCACAGAGCTTCTCTTGCTCCTTTTGGATTTTTGCGCCATTGGACAGCTTCCATGACTGTTTCTCTCGGCAGAAACAAGCACACATTTCAAGGTATGCAGACCAGTTATGGACGTGGAATGAATATTCTGGAAGCGCGCACCTCCCTGCACATGGAAATGATTGAACGCGCCAGTGCATACGCTTCAATCAATTCAAATGGTGTACAAAATAGAGCCAAATCTACCTCACTTTTTTATGGAAATATGATTCAAGCCGAGCAAAAAATACCCTGTTTACCTCTGCATAAACTCCGTTTAGAAGTGCCCTACCAAGAACAAAAAATTTTTTGGATGCAAGGCCATCGCCCAACAACAACTCATAGCATAGAACAAATATACTTACCGATTCAGCTGGTGTTTCTCTTTTGTAACCTTGATGAAATCAGTTTATTCTCCGCCCCCGGGTCTACAGGGTTAGCAGCTGGGAATACTCTCAATGAAGCCAAAGTCTCTGCTCTTTGCGAAGTACTGGAACGCGATGCTTTGGCAGTGCAGGCCTTTGATCTTGATACCTGTTTTCGTATAAAAACCGAAGATAAACATTGTAATACTTTACTTGAAGCATATGAGCGTTGCGGTATCAATGTTTGGTTTCAAGACATCAGTAATGAATTTGGTATTCCCTGCTATCGCTCTTTCGTTGTGGGAAGAGAAGGAGATATACATTCTGCTTCTGGCTGTGGACTCTGCGCCAAACGAGCTTTACTCTCTGCCATGACCGAAACCCCCTTTCCCTTTAATGGCATAAGCCCTAGTTTGGAAAGTAAAGAAGCACCGTCGCAGCTCCCAATGAAATCCCTTGAAGAGTTGCCGGATTATTCCACTGGCTCTGCCCAAGGCGATCTTATGCTCCTAGAAACCATGCTTATACAAGCTGGATGCACGCCCTATTATGCTGATATTACTCGAAAAGATTTGGGGCTACCAGTAGTGCGGGCTATAGTACCCGGGCTAGAATTTATGTATGAATTTGACCAGCATACACGCATCAGCCCACGCCTTTTCCATAATTACCTGAAGCTCCATTCCAAAAGTCCTACTTGAAAATAAAACAAGTGATAGAAATAATTTTAGAATGAAAGATTGACTCCGCTGCAAGCCAACTGTATTCTGTGAGATGTGCCCGGATGGCGGAATTGGTAGACGCAAGGGACTTAAAATCCCTCGGTGCTAAGCACTGTGTGAGTTCAAATCTCACTCTGGGCACCAGAAAAAAAAGAGAAGGACAGCTGGGTTATCTCCACCCCCCATCGCCATCCTTCTCTTTTACAGGAAATTGTTTTGCGGACACATTACTTCAGCAGTAGCGAAAATCCTTGTTAATATAAAAACAGAGATCAAAAAGATTATTGATCATTGTGTCCATTGCCTCCTCTGTATCCTCGTTTGGTTCATGACTGCGATTTATAATTCTTGAAAAAAGCAGACTCACCAGCTGGTCATCATACGGTGTCCAGTATTTGTTCGAGGATAAGAATTTTTGCTCAAATCCTTGGTAAAACATTGTCTCTCCCACACGCTTTTATGGGGGACTTAGGGTATCCCCCGTTGCCTGTATTTCGTATCGGCTCAAAGGGAATATCTCTTTAGTACCGCGCATGAAAAAGAAGCAAAAAAGGGAGAATTACCTTCCTTGGCCGGTCACTATGCACTCGCCCTTTTTCCTTCAAAACATAAACTTGACATGCTTTTGCTGCAATGCAAAATTTTAGTTTGCTCTTGTCTTTTATCAGCTATTTATATTTGCTCATATTTTCTTAAAACCGAGCGATTCGGAGTAGTCTAATGTACCGTATTTCAAAATTTTTATTCCTTTTGGGAGTATGTATGACCCTAAGCTCTTGCACAGCATTTTCAAAACAAAAATCACTTGACGGACTCAGCCAAGCTCGTGAATTTGCGCCAATAGAAAAAGCACAAGTAACCACACTTCCCAATGGCTTAACTGTGCTTATAAAAGAGGATGACCGTTTCCCCCTAGCCAACATACGGCTTTTTGTACACGCAGGGGCTGCCTATGAAAAACAGGGGCAAGAAGGTATTTCTCATTTACTGGAACACATGGTCTTCAAAGGCACAAAAAAACGTGCCCCCGGCGAGAGTGCCAGAGCTATAGAATCAGTCGGCGGTAGCCTCAATGCAGGAACAAGCTGGGACTATACAGTATATTATGTTGAAGTTCCTGACACTCAATGGCAACTTGGCCTTGATGTAGTCACAGATATGGCTTTTAACCCAACCATCAGCCCAAAAGAACTTGCCTCAGAAAAAAAAGTGGTGCTTGCCGAGCTTGAGCGTGGAGAAGATCAGCCCGGTTCCAAACTTTTCAAAACTCTTTGCTCTATGGTTTTTAAGGGGAGTCATTATGAATGGCCGATTATTGGCTATCGTGACACAGTAGAAGCCATTACAGCACGCGATATACACAAGTATGTGGACCAATTATATCAACCACAGTCCATGCTACTCGTTGTGACCGGCAAAGTTGACGAAAAACAGGTATTAGCTGAAGCTGAAAAATTATTGGGTACTCAAAAAAATACGCACAATATACTTCAGCAGACTATAAGGCCTCTTACACCCAAACAAAAGCAAGCCCAAATTCAAATAGTTCAAGGTCAATGGAACAAGGCGTACTTCGGCATGGCTGTTCCAATTCCGGATTTTAATGATTCACAAAGCGTTGGACTGGAAGTTCTAAGCCACTTGCTCGGAGGGGATGATACCTCCTTGCTTTACCGCAAATTCAAATATGAAAAACGTCTGGTAGATTCTATTGATGCCTCAGCTGTCAGCTTGCAAGGAGCTGGCATGTTATATATTTCCGCTACCCTAGAGCCAGACAAGGTGCTTCCGTTTTGGGATGCTTTGACGACTGAACTGGCTCACCTGTCTCTGGATATATTCAGTGAACAAGAATTAGCACGGAGTAAACTCAATCTAGCGGACTCACTGTTCACTGCAAAAGAAACCTTGTCCGGTATGGCTTCCAAATTAGGATTTTTCCAATTTTTCTTTGGCTCACAACAAGAAGAATCAAATTACCTGTATGAGCTGTCACAAATAGATCGTGCCGATTTGCAAAATCTTAAGGATCGTTTTTTACAACCAGATGTTCTTTCAAGCTGTTTGCTCCTTCCAGAAGGCACCGAACTTTCTGAAAAAAAACTGAGGGAAAAATTACACGCAACATGGCCACATACTCCGCAGTCTACAAAACAGAAATTGAACAAATCGAGTCAAAATATACAGGAAATAACACTTCCTGGGAATTCTACCCTTGTATTATTACCTGACACAACGCTTCCTTATACAGCCTTATCCATATACTGGCCCGGAGGGGATGGCCTTATTTCCGCAAGCAAGCAAGGACTCCCAACACTGGCAGCCTCAGTGCTCACGCGTGGCACTTCAAGCATGAATGCTACGGAAATTGAAGATTTTATATCTGACCGCGCTGCTTCTGTTGCTGCCTCTGCAGGCCGAGATAGTTTTTCTTTTAATGCCAAATTTCCAGCTTGGTTTTCTGATGACTTGCTCCCTTTATTTACAGATATGCTGACTTGCCCTACTTGGACGGACAAAGAAACAGAATTGAGCAAACAAGACCAAATAGCGAGTATCAAAATGCGCGAAGACCAAGCTCTAGGTCTTGCCTTCAGACATATCTTCCCCTTTCTTTTTAATTCTGCGCCCTATTCCTACTATCACAGAGGAAGCATAGAAAATATCAGTCAATTCAGCCCAGAAGATATTCATCGCTTCTGGAAAAATCAAGCAAGCACACCTTTTGTCTGTGCTGTATGCGGACAATTTGATTCTGAAAATATCCAAAAATTTGCCACGCAGCTCGCTCTTTCTTTGAGCAAAAAAGAATCAACATATACCTATACATCCCCAAGCTGGGCTGCACAAAAAGAAAAAATTCTGCATTTACCGGATCGAAACCAAGCGCATGTTTTGGCTATCTTCCCGACTTCTGGAAGTGAAGATATACAAAGCAGTGCTGAGCTGACCTTGCTCAGGGCAGCTTTAGCAGGACAATCTGGTCTACTTTTCCGTGATTTAAGAGACAAGCAAGGCCTAGGCTATACGGTCACGGCCTTTCTATGGCAGGCACCTCAAACCGGCTTTATGACTTTTTATGCTGGAACTGATCCAAGCCGTGTTCAAGAAGCAAAACAAGGTTTTATTGACGCGCTCCAATCATTACGACAAAAACCCTTAAGTGCTCAAGAAATAGAGCGAGCAAAAAATGTCATCCGTGGAGAGTATTATCAAGAGCACCAAAGCCTGCTAAGTCGAAGTCGGCAAGCTGCAAGCCTCATGTCTCAAGGCTTTCATCGCGACAGAGAGCGTATATTGGTCGAAACATGCCAAAGCTTAAATGCTGACAATATCCATGAACTTGTTCAAAAATATTTTGATTGGGATAAGGCATACATTATGGAAGTGAGACCATAGTGCTAATTTTGCTTTTCAAGGGCTTGCTCGTTCAAGCTCTCTGGGCTACACTCAACTTGAGTATTGAGTATTACACAAAAGGATAGAGCAATGGGTTTGATCTTTGGTGCACAGAAAAAAGACCAAAATACGGAAGATGGCGGTCTTAAAGACCAACGCCTTATCAATGCCCGTGATATTTATTTAAGCGGTAAACTCAAAATAGTTACCACTGATAGCGTTCCAAATCGAGAGGTTTCAGGAACCTTTGGGCTTCTCGCCTGTCGCTCCTTTACTTCAGAAAATGCTTTTTATGGCCTCATTGCCCAAACCTTGGAAGTTAATGCTGATGCTATTTTGGCTTACCGTGAATCAATCTGCTTTCATCCAGAAGGCGATAAATTTTACTCCTGCTACGGCACCGCAGTAAGGCTTAAGCCAGAGTAAGGCTTGCTTGACCACCCCGTCAGGCTTGGCCTGCCACCCCTATACTCTGCTACCCAGCCGGCGGTCTTGTAGCAAAAGGTCAGTAATAGTCAGTAGCGTCATAGCCTTAAGCACTGGATTGATACGTGGAATAGCTGAAATATCATGCCTTCCGCCTATGCGGATATTTTGAGCTTGTCCTTTAAGGTTAATTGTCTGCTGCTCTTTGGCAATAGAAGGGATGGGTTTGACCGCTGCACGCAGAATAATATCCTGCCCAGTAGAAATACCGCCTAAAATACCGCCAGCATTATTCGAGCTAAAGCCAGAAGGCGTGATAGGATCATTTTGCTCTGAGCCTTTTAGCCTTGCTGCCTGAAAACCAGAGCCAATTTCAACTCCTTTTACTGCTCCTACGCTCATAAGGGCTTTGGCTAGGCAAGCATCTAGTTTATCAAAAACAGGTTCGCCCAGCCCAGCTGGCACGCCCTTAACCACAATTTCTACTATACCGCCAAGGGTATCGCCTTCAGCACGAACTTCTTTGATCCGCTTTTCCCAGATAGGACAAACATCAGCATCAGGAGCAAAAAAAGGCTGATTTTGTGCAAAGGCATAGTCATCCCCTGTCGCCTGAATACCGCCAAGTTCTCTTGTAACCGCAAAAACTTCAATGCCTTCAGCTCTTAAAATTTCTTGGGCAATAGCTCCAGCAGCTACTCTGGCTACTGTTTCACGTCCAGAAGAACGCCCTCCTCCACGATAATCTCTCAAGCCAAATTTAGCCTGAAAAGAAAAATCAGCATGTCCGGGACGAAAAATATTCGCAATCTTGGAATAATCACTGCTACGATGGTCGTGATTGCGAATAATAAAGCCGATAGGCGTACCAGTAGTCTTTCCCTCAAAAATTCCGGAAAGAATTTCTATCTTATCTGTTTCACTGCGGGTAGTAGAAGCTGTTCCCTGCCCCGGCTTTCTTTTGTCTAGTTCAAGTTGTAATATTTCTTCGCTGATCTCAATCAGGGGAGGACAGCCATCCACAATACCGCCTAGCGCAGTTCCGTGAGATTCGCCAAAGGTGCTGACTGTAAATATTTTGCCAAATGTATTACCGCTCATTGCCTCTATCCTTATTTTGTAGCCAGTTGTTATGTTTTCAAATCTACTCTCGCTACTATTTTTTGTACTAAAATTTCCAAATGCTTATCACAGTCAAGTACATAGTCTGCACAAGAGAGGTATAACGGTTCACGCTCTTTAAGCACAGTTGCCAGTTCCTCTGCAAGAGGCAGCTCGCTTAAAGCTGGACGCTGTGACTCTAAGGGATTATCAGCAAGCCGTGCTGCCAAAAGTCCCACCTTTGCCCGCAAATAGACGACAAAACCTTGCGAAAGAAGCTTTCTATTCTCTGGCAAGAGCACTATCCCTCCGCCACAAGAAACAATTTGTGGCGGATAAGTACAAATCTCAGCCAATATCTGGCTCTCCAAAAAACGAAACTTTGCCCATCCATTTTTTGCTACATACTCAGCAATGCTTTGACCGCAACGCTGTTCCAGCATAAAATCCGTATCGACCCACTGAAAAGCAAGGGAGCTAGCCAAGGCTTTGCCCACGCTGGTTTTGCCACTGGCTCTGGCTCCTATAAGAAAAAGATGCTCACGCATTGGTGCAGTATAATGCAAAAAAAATACAGAGACAAATCAATAACAAGCAAAATGCCTTTTGCATTCCATCAAGGCTTCAGGTACAACCTCTCCGCTTTACTTGTGCAGATAAATATTTTTTGAGGTACATTATGAAAACAGCTATTTTCGGGTTTGCAGGCAGCGGAAAAAGCGAAGTCTTTAAGGCTTTGGCCGGAGCAGGAAATACAAGCAATCGAGCTATGGTCAAAGTACCGGAACCACGTCTACAGCCACTGGTCGAACTTTTTAATGCTCAAAAAGTTACCTATTCTGAGATAGAGTACCTCGACATTCCAGGCGGAGGCGGTAAAGGTGACGGCTTAGGAGAACGTATCCTTTCTGAAGTACGCGGATATGACTGCATTTTAGCCGTACTAGACGCTTTTTCTGGCCTCAATGATCCACAGGCTCAATATGAAGCCATTGAAACAGACCTACTTATTTCTGATCTGGCTGTTATTGAAAAAAAATTAGAGAAAATGGCTCTTGAAAAGAAAAAGAACCATCCTGCCTATGATCCCAAAGTTGAAGCCCTTTTGCAGCAAGCACAAAAATTATTAGAAGAAGGCTCTCCTCTACGCCTTGGGGGCGACCTTGCACATGCTCAAGAATTGCGCGGTTTCTCTTTTCTTTCAGCAAAACCCATACTTTATATTTGGAATACAGACGAATCCAGCTTTGCAGAATATGAGATCCCAAAAGATGCAGATGGGGTGGCTCATATTGCCTTTGCTGCCAAGCTGGAGAGTGAACTTGCTGAAATTGAAAACCCAGATGAAAAAACTATGTTTTTGGAAGATATGGGCATTGCCGAAGTCGCCTTAAACCGTGTTATAGCCAAAACCTATAGTCTTTTAGGCTTATGTTCTTTTCTTACCGCTGGAGAAAAAGAAGTGCGTGCCTGGCCTGTGCGTATAGGATCCAAAGCTCCACAAGCAGCCGGGGTTATTCATTCTGATTTTGAAAAAGGATTTATTCGGGCTGAAGTCATTGCTTGGAAAGATTTTCTTGAGTGCGGAGATTTCAAAACTGCCAAAGATAGAGGGCTAGCTAGGCTTGAAGGCAAAGAATATATAGTTCAAGACGGAGATATTATTGAATTCAGATTCAATGTTTAGACTCTACAGCTAGTACTGATAAATTTAAGAAATAGCCACTTGTTTTGCTAGTGCATTAAATTTGGCATAAAAGTTACTAAGCTTGGGAAAAGCATCAAGAGCAGTATGAGCAAACAGTAGGCTGCCAAAAAAAAGAACACTCCTTTGAAAACCTCAGGCATTGAAACATCCTCAGCCATTGAGGCTACAATAAAAATATTTACCCCAACTGGCGGAGTAATGGCTCCAAGGGTCGTCACTACAGTAATGAGCACTCCAAACCATAAAGGATCATAGCCCATAGCTGTGACAACTGGAAAAAAAATGGGAATAGTAACCAAAAGAAGCGCAAGAGCGTCCATAACCATTCCGCCAACAACATAAATAAGGCAAATAACAACGATAATCAGCATAGGCGAAACAGGCAATGCTGCCACATAGGAAGCTGCTTCAAAAGGTAAACGGGTAATGGTCAAAAAACGTCCAAAAAGTACTGCCCCAAGCACAATAACCATAATCATGCAAGAGATTTTAAGAGAGTCGTTTACTGCCAGCCAAAATTTATGAAAGGTCATTTTTCCAGAAAGAACAGCAATAACAAGGGCAATAGCTGCTCCAGCAGCCCCTGCTTCAGTCGGGGTAAACCATCCCAAAAATAGTCCTCCCATGACAAAAGCGAATAAGACAAGCATTTCAATAGAGCTAGGCAAGGCTTTTAATTTTTCACGAAAGCTTGTTTTGGAACCAGCAGGTCCCCATTCAGGATGTTTTTTACAGAGATACCAAACCGTTGCCATAAAAAGTACAGTCAAAATGATTCCCGGCAGCATTCCGCCCATAAATAATTTGGCAATAGACTGGCTGGTCTGCAAACCAATAATAATAAGTACTACCGAGGGAGGGATAACCACTCCAAGGGTTGCACCAGCAGCTACAGAACCAGCAGAAAGAATAGGATTATACTTAAATTTTTTCATTTCTGGTAAAGCCACTGTAGACATGGTCGCAGCAGTAGCTGAATTTGAACCGCAAATTGCTGCAAAACCAGCGCAAGCTAAAATAGTAGTCATGGCAATGCCGCCCCGTATTGCTCCCATCCACGCATACGCTGTTTTATAAAGACGCTCGTTGACACCTGAATAAAAACAAATCTGCCCCATAAGAATGAAAAGCGGAATTACAGTTAAACCATATTTGGAAAATACTGACCAAAGTTCAGTACCCAGCATCCCTGTAGCTGCATCCCAGTTCAGCACATAAACAAATCCGCCAAAGCCAATAACGGCCATAGCAAAGCCAACAGGAATACGAAAAAAGAAAATAAGCACAAGGAGCAAGAGCGTGCCCACAAGTCCAACAAAAATAGGTTCCATTACTATACCTGATCAGCAGTCAAAATTTTAAGTATATCTACAAGCAAAACAAAAGAAAGTGCAAAACAACCAAGAGCTGCAGCAAAAACAAAAGGGTAATAAATCATGTGCAAAGTTTCAGAAAGTTCACCAGTTTGCACCAAAAAAAATCCCCATTTTACTGTTTCCAAACCGCAAAAAATAAATAAAAGGCAAGAAATAGCATTGGTTAGTGCATTTGCTATGCGCTGAATAGATATTGGAAATTTTCCTAACAAAATTCCAACACAAACATGCGCTCTTTGTCTTTGGGCAAAGGCAAGAGAAAGCGCGGCCACTACTGCCCCCATAAAACCCATGAGTTCAAAAGTGCCTTGCACAGGAATCCATACAGCACGCAACACCATGTTGGCACAGGCAAGAAACATCATACCCACTAAAAAACAACCCGCGAGCCACTTCAAGGCTTCGGCTAGAAAAATGCTCACTTTATCCAACAAATCTAACACGATGCAACATCCATCCTCCGTTAATAGGGAAAGGACAATTATAATGCGTTTTTATTTTTCAAGAGCGGATTCGTATTTTTCTTTCAAGCGTAACATGTCAGCTAAAACTTGCTCTGCATCAAGACCGGCTTTACTCATTTCAGCTTTCCACACTGCTATTAATTCCGAGCTTTTCGCTTTAATTTCCTGCTGCTCAATAGTGCTCAGGTGTATTTCCTCAATCTGATATTTTTTCTTGCCCCAAGCCAAGGCTTTGTTCGTATAGTCATCAAGATACGCACCCGTCCACTGTGCCTGCTTGGCTCCTAGAGCATCCAATTCTTTTTTTACAGAATCAGGCAAGGCGTCCCAGCGTGCTTTATTCATAACCACAGCAAAAGGATAGACTGGCAGGTTAGTAATAGTTTCATAGCGGCAAATCTCAGCAAAATTCATATCTTTTAGCACATCAAAGGAAGAAACAAGCCCCTGAACCACACCTTTTTGCAAGGCTTCTGGAGTTTGGGACATAGGCATTCCCACCCCTTGTGCTCCAAGATTGTTCAAAATTTTCAGGATAGAACCAGATGCCCGAAGCTCTAGGCCTTGCATATCTGCTAATTTACGCACAGGGGTTTTGCTCATAATATGCGAAGGAGCTGAAGTGAACATGGTTAATACTTTCACTTTGGCAAATTCTTTAGGCTGATATTTAACAAACAAATCCCACATAACACGGCTGGCCACTTCAGTAGAATCAAAAGCCACAGGTAAATTGAGCACGGACATAACAGGGAAAACACCCGGGTAATAAGCAAGACTCAAGCAGCCTATATCTGCTTGCCCTGTCTGTACTCCACGCATCATATTTTTTGCCCCAAGCAAAGTCGAACCCGGAAAAGTCTGTATTACAAGCTCTTTGTCAGTACGCTTTTCAACCTCATTTTTCCAATGCTCCATTTGTATACAAGGAAAAGTCGGTGCAGGTGGAAAATTGGCATAGGTCAGTGTTGTTTTTGCCATGACTGTAGACGCCAAAAATATCATCATACCCAAAGTAATACATACACTCAGCAATTGTTTTATCAATTTTCTTTCTCCTTCATCTTTCCCTAAAATATTCATTGTAGCTTATGAAAAAAAATGCATACTCAATATTTTGCATATCCGCTAGCCAAAAAAATAATCAAAAAAATACCCGAAAAACGTATTGTGCTGATAAATTCGTACCTGCTTTTGCTGTTGCAAGACTTGACAAAACAATTCCTTGTGAACAAGCATTGATATAATGCACAATGCTACACAAAAATATATCCATAAATCAGAGAGTATCGCATATGTCTGAGAATATAAAAAAATTTGAAATAGGATTAAGTTTGGGTAACTGCCATGCTTGTCAAGGCTGCGTAGAATTAAATCCTGATATTTTTGAATGGGATGAAGAAAACGATCAGCCCAGATTACTCAAAACCTCTGCCAGCAGGGACGAAATACAGCATCTAATAAACTGCTGCCCCAAGGATTGTATTTATCTTGTAGAATAGAACAAGAGCTCTTTTTGCGTAAAAACAAAGGGCTTACTCTTACCATAAAAAAAGAGGAACTTTTAGAAAGCTCCTCTTAATTTAACTACAGATTTTTATTTTATCTTTTAGGGTACCAAATTCTTTCCGGCCATAAGCGCCAAATCAAATATTGGCTGGGGGACAACACCCATAATAAACACAATCGCAGCCAAAATCCCGGCACCAGCCACGGAAAATACCGAGGTATCAGGCAAGGGAGTGTCCTCACTGGCTTCATGCGTATAGGCATGGCGTACCAAGGACAGATAATAGAAAATAGCAATCGCGCTATTGGCAGCCAGAACAATAACCAGCCAGTTATAGCCGTGATCCCACGCAGCTGTCATCAAGAAAAGTTTGCCCATAAAGCCCATAAGTGGCGGTAAGCCAACAAGGGCAAAAGCTCCTACGCCAAGAGAAAAAGCCAAGGCAGGTGAACGCTTGTACAAACCATCTAAATCATCAAGCTGTAAGTTGCGTCCGTCCGCAGCTACTCTGCACACGACCCAAAATACGAGCAAGTTCATAAGCACATAAGCTACGCTATAAAAAGCAGCTGCTGAAAGTCCTTGAGCTGTGCCAGAAACTAAGCCCACAGTAATGTACCCTGCATGTGCCACAGAGGAAAATCCAAGCAAGCGTTTTATATCGCGCTGAGCCAAAGCTGCAAGGTTCCCAAAAGTCATAGAAAGTGCACCAAGCACAGCAAGGATAGTGGTAATTTCCAAACCGGGCTGGAGGAACTGCGCCATGCGAATAAGCACAATAACGGCTCCGACCTTTGGTAGCGTTGCCACATACGTCGCTGTTTCATTACTTGCTCCCTGATACACATCTGGACACCAAAAGTGGAAAGGGAATAAAGCAAGTTTATAAAACATTCCGGCAAGGAACATACTGAGGCCAACCACCCCTAAAGAATTGGCAACAAAAGTCCATTCTTTGGTGGCAAGTTCGGCAATATAAGTAGAATGCTGAGCAGCCATTATATAGGAGAGACCAAACAGAGCAATGGCTGTTGCCACCGCACCGAACAGAATATATTTAATACCTGCTTCGGCTGCTCTCTTATCTTCAGCTCGCAAAGGAATAATGGCATAGAGGCTATAGGAACTGATTTCAAGGGCAAGATAGATAGTAATCAGTTCCACAGCGGAAGTCAGCATCATCAGTCCCCAAGCTGAAAGAGCAAGAAACATATAGTAGTCTGCTCGTTTGCCCTCTTCAAGTGAAGGCTGTCTCGTAGCATTGAGGCAACAGATGAAAAAGCCAAAAGAAATAATCACCTTAAGGAACTGAGACATGGCATCCACTTTGTACACGCCATAGAACATGAGCTGAGGCTCTGTCCAAAAGGCGGGGACAGTGACAAAGACGCCCAGACCTGCGGCAAAAGGAATCCACTTCTCCACGGGCGGTTCATAATCCCTACTCAGGCTCCAAATAAACAAAGCCGTAATGAGCAGGAGCATGTACAGCTCCGGAGCGATTGCAACAAGATTCAGATTCACGTCCAAAGCTCCCTATTTATCCGTTTTCGCGCCGAAAAGTTCGGTCGCAGCGAGTACCAAAGGCTGCTCGGTTTCAACCTGCTCCACTGCGGAACGCCGATGGAAATCATCCAAAAGCTTATCAATGGAAGGATCAATAGCCCTAAAAAAGAAACCAGGGCCAAGACCGATGTACAGGACAAAAACAGCCGGAACAATCAACATCACATATTCACGCGAATTAAGGTCTTTCCAATTTTTGGCTGTAGAAGGTTTTCCCCAAGCCATTTTCAGGCTCACACGGAACATATATGCAGCAGCAACCAATGCACCGGGAACGAGGCAGGCACCAATCCACGGATTGACCTCAAAGGCTCCGAGGAAAACGAGGATTTCACCCACAAAACCGTTGGTTCCGGGAAAGCCAAAGCTGGCAAGAGCCATCATACCCCAGAAGAACATAAAGCCCGGCAAATATTTTCCAAGCCCCATGTTATCTGAAATTTCACGGCTATGACTGCGTTCATACACAGCACCGATCATCATAAATAATGCGCCGGTAACAACGCCGTGATTCAACATCTGGAAAAGCGCGCCCTCAACACCATGTACATTGAAAAGAAAAATACCCAATGTAACAAAACCCATATGCCCTACTGAAGAATAGGCCACGAGCTTTTTAATATCATTTTGACCGAGAGCTACCAAACCACCGTAGATAATAGATACCACGGAAATAGCAATCATGAGCGGAGCAAAATAAAGGGAGGCGTCCGGAGTGAGTGGCAAGCAAAAACGCAAAAAGCCATATGTTCCCATTTTCAAAAGTACCGCAGCCAAAATCACAGAACCAGCTGCTGGTGCCTGAACATGTGCTGCAGGCAACCATGTATGGAAGGGGAACATAGGCACCTTAATAGCAAAGGCCAAAGCCATAGCAGCAAAACACCAAAGCTGAAAACGGAAAGGGAAATCCATGGTCATCAGCTCTGGAATGCTAAAAGTACCCCCAGTTATACGGAAAGCGATAATCGCCACCAAAAGCATCACAGAACCAGTCAAGGTATATAGGAAGAACTTGAGTGAGGCGTATCGACGCTGATCACCACCCCAGACCGCGATAAGCAGGTACATGGGGATAAGCATTGCTTCCCAAAACACATAGAAAAGTACCAAATCCATTGCTGTAAAAACGCCCACGCAAGCCGCAGTCATAAACAGCAAACAAAAATGGAACTCTTTAACGCGTTTTCCAATGTAGGTCCAAGAACACATGACGCAAAGCGGCAGTACCACCAAAGTCAACAGCACCATAAGATAGCTGATGCCATCAACAGCGAGGTGGTATTCCAATCCCCACTCTTTAACCCAAGATATACGCTCCACAAACTGAAGCTCGGAGTTGAACTTAAACTGCATCAAAAGAGGCAGGCCAAGCACAAGCTCAACGAGCGAGGCAGCCATGGTGTACATCCTAGCGGTCGCATCGCCTTTCAGGACAAAAAGTCCAGCGGCGGCCAAGAGAGGGAAGACAATAAGTGCGGTCAGAACCGGGTAGCCGAAATCCAAGGTTCGTTCTCCGTTGCTTTTGTCGGCTTAGCCGAAGTACCAAATAAGTGCAAAAATGCACAGGGCCAAGACAGCTGCCATTCCCAAGTAATCCTGGAGATGGCCGGTCTGTACCTTGGCACCGACCTTGCCTACTTTTCGAACCGTGTATGCGCTACCGTCTACGACGGTATCGATACCATACCAATCAAACCAAGAAGAACCGGAGGCTAGAGCCATAAGCCCACGAAGTCCACCGGCACGATAAGCTTCTGTCCATCGATCATCAACCCAAGCAAAAGGCCTGCACACAGCAGCCAGCACAATTTTGCCAATGAGGCGATAGAACCAGTCCAAATCAAGATTGAGATATTTGTGCGGGGTAATAACTTCCCTGCAAAAATAAAAAGCCAGCCCTGAAAAACCAAGCAACAAACTTGCTTGCAAAACGTTCCATGCAGTCCAAGGCACATAGGCATGTTCCACGCTGAAAGGTAAATATGTATAAAGCATCTCAGGATAAATACCTTGCGCGATACACAAAATACCAGCCAAAATCATACCAGCGTACATATTCCACGGAATAGGTTTTATTTCCCTATTCATATCCCATTTCTTGCGTCCCCAGAAGGCAAAGAAAGGTAACTTAATACCCACAGAAATAAATGTTCCAACTGCAGCAATTTCCATCCCAATAGCCAGCCATATACGATGCGCTTCAGCAGCACCGGCAATAGTCATGGTTTTGGAAATAAAGCCGTTAAAAAGTGGCATTCCAGAGATAGAAAGAGCTGCTATCATATAAAGAACCATGACCCAAGGCAGTTTGCGAACCAGCCCACCCATTTCATCAAGTTTTTGTGTACCGACTGCATAGAAAATACAGCCCACAGACATGAAGAGTAGACCTTTATAAAGAATATGGGCATAAGCATGAGCTACTGCGCCATTCAAAGTCATTGCCGTTCCAATGCCAATGCCAGCGACCATGTATCCCACCTGCGATACAATATGGTAAGAAAGAATTCTACGAGCATTGTTCTCCATGCAGGCATAGAGTACGCCATATACAGCCATAAAGGTTCCAGCAATGGCCAATACTTCCCAACCGGCAAAACCTCGCAGTAAAACATAAACAGCCGTCTTTGTGGTAAAAGCGCACATGAAAACTGAACCAGTGACCGTGCCCCTAGGATAAGCATCCGGTAGCCAAGCATGTAAAGGTACCACAGCAGCATTGACGCAAAATCCTAAAAGAATCAGCCAAGAATGCAATTCGCCTTTCATGGGATCTGCCCATTCAAAAGCAAAAGTTCCTGTTGCCTTATACTGTAGAAGCAATCCAGCTAAAAGAAAAAGACCACCTATGGTATGATACAAAAAGTATCGGAAACCAGCCCTAGTGGAAGCAGGATTACGCGCCAGCCAAATAAGAAAAGTGGAGCCAATGCTCATAAGCTCCCAGAAAAGAAATACGGTAAGGAGGTCTCCCGCAAAAACACAGCCAAAGCCACCTGCCACATAAAGCGAGGCCATGACATGCTGAGTCTTGTCTTTAACGTGCATGGCATAAAACATACCACACAGAGACATCACAGCAAAAACCTGCGCAAAAATAATGGAAAGCTTATCTACGCGCCCCAAAATCATTTTGACTTCAACCCATGGCAAAGTGCCATACACTCCAGGAACCATGGTAAAAACACTGTAGATAGCTAGAATCGGTGCCAAAAGCAAAAGCCAACGCCAAACTTTGTGATCCCCTCTGAAAAAAGGTAAAGCCAAAGCCAAGGCAAGAAAGCCAATGCTGGGATGAATAAAACTAATCGTCGGAGTCATAGTAGTCCTCGCCTCGTGCGATCATGGGCTGAACAATCTTTTTCATGAGGATGACCATAGCCAATCCGGCCACAAGACCAAAGCCTGCAAAAAAACCGGGATAAGCATCGAGGCCGAAATGTGGATGATGGGGAACTAAAATACAGTTCAACCCAACACACACAGCCAAAAGGACAAAGAAAACAGCACGCAATGCTTTCCAATTGCCCCTTAATTTTTCAAAAAATTCGCCAAATGCTGTCATTTTTTCCAGCCCCCTAGAACTGTCCAAAGACTTTGATGAAATTCATAAATATTTCAGGATAAATACCAAGAATAACAGAAATAAGTGCTGTGCAACACAAAGGCACAACCATACACATGGGAGCCTCAGAGTACTGCTCTATATTGGCCTGCGGAGCTGGTTTGAAGAAAAAGCCCCGAATAATAATGGGCACAAAATAACCTGCGTTGAGTGCCGTGGAAAGCAGCAAAGCACACAAAAGGACAATCTGATCCGCCTGCAAAGCACCGTTGACCAAATACCATTTAGAGACAAAGCCACACACAGGAGGCATACCAATCATGGACAAAGAGGCAATGGCAAATGCCCCAAAAGTCCATGGCATACGTCTCCCAAAACCGTTCATTTGGTCAATTTTTTTGGTATGGGTCGCAACATAAATAGCACCAGCTGCAAAGAACAGCGTTATTTTAGAAAAAGCATGGTGTGCAATATGAGCCATACCACCTTGTACTGCTAACGGAGTAAGCATAGCAACACCAATAACAACATAAGATAGCTGGCTGACCGTGGAATACGCAAGCCTTGCTTTAAGGTCGTTTTTGGTCAGGGCTATCAGCGAAGCAACCACAATGGTAAAAGCAGCCACATACGCTGTGGGAATACCCACGCCCAAAGTATTCATAGTTTCCAAACCAAAGCCAGAAAGCATAATACGGCAGACAGAAAAAACCCCAGCCTTCACAACGGCCACCGCATGCAGCAAGGCTGAAACAGGGGTAGGCGCAACCATGGCTGAAGGCAGCCAGTTATGGAAAGGCATAAGTGCGGCTTTAGCCAAACCTGCAATATAAAGAACATAGGTAATAGTTACTAAAATTGGCTGCTCTGCAACAACTTCAGCTGGGAACATACCAGTTAGAATATTGCCTAAGCTCATATCTAGCGTTCCGCAGAGTACATAGGTTAAAACCATTGCTGGAAGCAGGAAAAGCTTCGACGTACCCATCAAATAAACAATATATTTACGCGCTCCCACAAAGGCTTCTGCGTCTTCATGATGGGCAACCAAGGGATAGGTAAACACAGTAATGACTTCATAAAAGAGATACAGTGTAAATATGTTTGCGGAAAACGAGACTCCCATGGCACCAAAAATGGCCACTGCAAAACAAAAATAATAGCGAGTTTGTGCATGTTCATTCAAGGTACGCATGTAGCCTATATTGTAGCTGGTAGCGAACATCCACAAAAAGGAAGCCACCAAAGCAAAAATAATGCTCAAACCATCAGCACAGAAACTGACCGTAATGCCCGGCATAATGGTAAATAACTTATAATACCAAATTTGCCCGTCCAGTATACTCGGCACAAGGCTCAAATTCATACAAAAAGTAACAAAACCTGCAAAAATAGATACAAATTCGCGTTTATCAATGTCCTTACGCATGAACCAAATATAAAATGGTGCCAGCATGGTAAGGGCAAGGGGAATAAGTAGGCGTGCGCTCTCAATCATCACATTTCCCCCTTAAGCGTAGAAATTTCACTTGTTTTGCTTGTTCCAAACCGGCGGAACACAACCACGATGATAGATAAAATCAAAGTAGCTTCAGCAGCTGCAAGCCCCATGACCAGCAAGGTTCCGAGCTGACTAAGCACTGCGTCCTGTTCAGTAAGCTGCCCTGCTGCAACAATGGAAAGTCCAGCACCATTAAGCATAAGTTCCACCGCAATCAGCATCCCTACTAGGGTTCTGCGTTTAATTATACCAAAAAGCCCTATACACAATAAAAGCAGGGCAACAAGTTGATAAAGGGTAAGTGGACTCATTTATTTGTCCCTCCTTTCCCAAGCTAGGAGCACAGCACCAGACATAGCGACCAAAAGCACGACGGAAATAAGCTCAAAAGCAAGGAAATACTGTTCAAAAAGTCCAGCACCCAAATCGGACAATGGAACTTCCCTTGGGATTAGAGTATTGCTCGCTGTAGGTCTTGTCATAAGTAACCAAGAAAGAATCCCCCCTACGCTCACAACGCCAGCTAATGCCCAAAAATATTGACGCATATTGCCTGTTTCAGATTCATCGCCACCAGCGGATGCATCCGTAAGCATAATGGAGAAAAAAACAAGAACCGACACAGCCCCAACATAAATAAGGAGTTGCATCATAGCCATAAAAGGGCTTGCCATAAGCATATACATGCCAGCAACGCCAAGCATGGTTGCAATGAGCCCGACAAGAGCTCGTACCAAACTTGCGCTACCTACCGCCATGATCCCACCGCCCAGAATAATGAGCACATAGATCACAAATGCGATTGTCGCCATTGTTTCCATAGCCTACACCTATGCCTCTGTTTCCGCTGCCGGAGCCTCAGCAGCTTGTTTCTTGAGCCGGGCCAACAGATCCAGCTTAAATTCTTTGCGCGAAGTTCCAACTAGATAAATATTATTGGAATATTGAAGAGATTTGGCAGGGCAATTTTCAATACATGTTCCACAAAGACTACACAAAGTGAAATCATATATAAATTTGGCAGGATTTTTTGGAGCTTTTGGTGCTACAAATTTTTCCCCTGCTTCCTCGCAACGTTTTTTCTCTGCCTCTTGTTCTGGAGTAAGAGCTGGTGCTTTCTGCTTGACCACAGTTAAGCATTTGGAAGGACAGTTGGTCACGCACATCATGCAAGAAATACATTTTGGTGTTTCTGGGTCTTTGGGCTTGCCAATCAGTTCAATAGGCCCACCAAAAGTATTTTCCACTTCACGATCCACAGTTTCTCTGGGATAATGTACTGTGATATTTTTTCCTACAAAATACTTGCCAGTTACCCTGAGGCCTACAAAAAGGCTCCAGCAATCAACAATAGGCCGGACAATATTTCTAAGTACGCTCATATCTTCCCGTCCTTATGCGAACAGCTTCATGAAGAAAGCGGTTGCCAGCAGATTGATGGTCGCCAGCGGGAGTAGCCACTTCCAGTTAAGAGAAAGCAAATGGGCAAACGTAACACGAGGATACGTCCACCTGATCCAAATAATAAAGAGCAAAATAGCATAACACTTGGGCAAAAACCACCACCAGCCGTCTGAGCCAAAGGGGCCTTGATAGCCTCCAAGGAAAAGTACAGTAGCCACAGAAGCAACAACGACCATGTATGCATACTCAGCCATAAAGAAAAGACCAAAGCCCATAGAAGAATATTCTGTATGAAATCCAGCAGTAAGCTCTGATTCAGCTTCAGCTAAATCAAAAGGTGCGCGGTTGGTCTCCCCAACTGCTGAAATAATAAAAATGATAAAGGCCAAAGGCTGATATACAATATTCCATTCCCACGGCCAAGCACCCTGCCCGTTGGTTATTTCTACAAGTGAAAGAGTTCCGGTCATAAATGCTACGGCCAAAACAGAAAGGAGCAAAGGAATTTCATAAGCAACATTTTGTGCCACAGCACGAGCCGCGCCTAAAAGTCCCCATTTATTATTTTGAGCCCAGCCAGCAAGCATCACTGCCAAAACATTAAATCCAGCAAACGCCAAAATAAGTAAAATGGCAATATTCATATCCTGACTGGTCAAAATCGGTCCATAGGGAATAACAGCAAAAAGCACAAAGACTGGTAAGAAAGAAAGAATAGGAGCAAAAATATACAGGGCTTTATCCGCACCATCAGGCACAACAAACTGTTTACACATCAGTTTTATGCCATCCACAAGCGGTTGAATTATGCCATGCGGACCAACTTCATAGGGACCAGGGCGCATTTGAATAAAACCTGCGCCTTTACGTTCAAGCCATACCAGCACCAAGGCATTGAGCCCTACCCAAACCATGATGGCTACGAGCGCAATAATTATTTGAAAAATCATAGGTATTTCCATGCTGACCTACCTGTCAATTTCGGGGATAATGAGATCCAGACTACCTAAAGTTGCCACGGCATCAGCCAGAAGCATTCCCTTGGTCACTTCAGCAAAGCAATGCAAATTACTTAAACCCGGAGCGCGCAACTTCACACGATAAGGAACCTTGGTTCCATCGGAAACAACATGCACGCCGACTTTACCTCGTGCACCTTCCACGGCAAAATATGCTTCTCCAGCAGGCATTTTAGCGGAAGGCTTTGGAGCTTTAGGGACGATGAAATCACCTTCAGGCATCTGCTCAATTGCTTGCTCAATAATACGGCAAGACTGCTCAAGCTCTTCCATACGAACCAGATACCTTGCCATGGCATCACACGTATCAAAAGTAGGAATATCAAAATCAAAACGATCATATATCCCAAAAGGTTCACTTCGGCGTAAATCATAAGCCAGACCAGCACCTCTGACGTTCGGGCCTGTAACGCCGTAACGATTGCAGCAGTCTTGATCAATAATACCAACTTCTTCAATGCGACGACGAAGAATAATATTATCTGTGACCAAATCTTTATACATAGGTAATTTGGCTCGCAACTGGGGAATCCATTCCAGTACGCCGTCTAAAAATTTCTGGTCAAGATCAGCAGCTACTCCGCCAAAACGGAAATAACTATAGGTTAATCTGGAGGCTGTTGGTCTTTGCAGAAGATCAAGCAATATCTCGCGGTCTTCAAACATATACATAATCGGCGTAAAAGCCCCAAGATCAAGAATATATGCGCCAACTCCTAAGAAATGAGAAGTTAAGCGGTTAAGTTCATTAGTGATAACCCTGATATATTCAGCACGTTCAGGAACTTCGATACCAGCCAGCTTTTCAACCGCACCGCAATAAGCCCAGTTCCAAGCCAGAGGATGCCCATAATCAACACGCCCCATATTAGGGATAAACTGACCCCAAGTTTTAACCTCGGCCATTTTTTCGTGCATCCGATGCAAATATCCAAAAACCGGCTCGGCTCGAACAATATATTCCCCGTCCATTTCAAGAACAACACGCAAAACTCCGTGAGTTGAAGGATGCTGTGGCCCCATATTCACAATAAGATGATCGGGACTCGCTGTTTCTTGAATTTTACGAGAATAAAAATCTCCGGCCATGTGCTCTGAATTTATATTTTGTGTCATGGCTGTTTTTCCTACTCTGTAGCCGCGTCATCCGCGGTTTTGGCTTCGGGTTCGGCAAACAAAGCTTCTACTGCACAAGTGGCCTGCTCTGCCTCGCCTAAAGTAAGCACTGTGCGTAGGGGCTTTTTCTCTTGAGCCTCCTTAAGCAAAACACCTGGAGGAGTTTCCACAGGAAGTAAAAGAGGCCAAAGCTGAGGATGGTCTGTAAATACAAGCGCATGAAAATCATGCGCTTCACGCTCATGCCAATTAGCTCCCTCAAAAATATCAGTGATGGACGGCAAAGTATCGTTTTCAGCCATGACCTTCAACACGATACGCCCTGTGGATTTCATCTTATCAAAATGATACTCTGCTAAACGCCCTTCTTGAATATCAAGGACACTAATATCTTCAATATGCCAAGCATCATCTCGCAAACACTGCACAGCTTTTCTTAACTGAGCTGGCTTAAGCCAATACTCAGCCTTGACGCCACTTGTGGCATAATCAGAGGTGACAACTGCTTCAACAGGGATGGAGTCAAAGAGTTTCATCTAGGCCTCCTTGAGTTCCGGAACCGGCCACCAGCGACGACCGCTGATTTGAGCCTGCAAGGTGAAGAGACCTTCCAGCAAGGCCTCAGGACGTGGCGGACACCCCGGAATGTAAACATCCACCGGAATAAGAGTATCTACGCCTTCAACTAAATTATAGGCACCCTTAAATTTGAACGGGCCACCGGAAATAGCGCAGTTGCCCATGGCAATAACATATCTTGGAGCCGGCATCTGCTCATAAAGACGAACTACTGAGGGAGCCATTTTTTTGGTCACAGTACCAGCGACTATCATCAAATCGGCTTGCCTCGGAGATGGACGAAAAACTTCAGCACCAAAGCGAGCCATATCAAAACGAGCCATACCTGTACTCATCATCTCAATGGCACAGCACGCAAGACCAAAAGTCATAGGCCATACAGACATTGCCCTACAGACATTGAGAATTTTATCCACAAGAGTAACCTGCACCAAGGCAGGTTCGACCGTTCCCTCGGTCTTGCGGATAAGATCGCTTACAATTTGATCCGACGTGGCCATGTGAACACCCCTTTAGCCCAGAAATAGATAATAGAAACAGCCAGAACGAAAAGGAAAATAAAAATCTTGACGAAAGGCAACCAACCCTCGGCGTGCATATAATGCGTGGAAACAGGAAACAGATACAGTATATCCACATCAAAGGCGAGAAAGATCAAAGCATAGCAATAATAAGTAATGCCAAACTTAGTCCAAGCTGTTCCCTGAGGGCGCATACCGCACTCAAAAGGCATACCCAAATCACCGCCAGAGGCTCTAGGCCCTAGGAGAAACGCCAAGAGCAATGGTCCCACTGCAAAAAGCAATGCGCCGACCAGAAAAATTATAATGGCAAGATGCAACCAATTGAAAACCATAGTTCACCCTTCCAAGCCTGTTTGTTTATTGACGAGGTGCTAGCAAGGCATACAAGACATACAAAATATACAAGATATACTAAGGTATACAAGGCATACAAGATATAGCCTCTCGTATCGCCCTTTTTAGCCCCTCGTTCCTAAGACTGTGTATACATGCCCTAAATGTTGATGCAGGTCAAGATGACTTCGTGATATATTTCACCAACAGCCAAAACGTCCCAAATTCAAAACATTAAATTTTAAGCCTATCACAAATTTTAGACCTATCACAAAATTTTAAGCCTATCACAAATTTTAGGTCTACCATAAATTTTAGACCTATTATAAAACAAACTGGATGTCGCTCGCAAATCTTTGCGTATACACAGCCTCAAAAGAGCTCACTTAATTGCAATATGTCTTTTATTCACTTAATCTAAGCTTTATTTCCTTAAGAGCCTTCACTGCATCCCCATTATCATCGAAAGCCTTGACCGTGAGAAGAGCTGAAGCTTCACCAGACGTACTAGACAGGTCTACTTCCACTTCATAAGTACCCTCGGTCACCGTTTCGATGAGCTCTGTAGTAACAGTGGTTCCTGAGGCATTCCTGTCATTAAATCTTAAAATTACAGCGAGAGCACCAGAGCTTGATGCCTTGAGTTTTAATGTGCAGCCTTTTTTTACAGGAAGATCAAAATAAAATCTTGAATTGCCCTCACTTGTAGTAGTTACAGTGATACTTGTTTGCTCAAGCCAATTTTCTGCAGGATCACTTGCGTCTTCAGAGCTTTCAGCATCTTCACTTGCTTCGGCTTTATTTTTCAGCTGGACACCGGTGCTGCTTTGTACCGCCAAAGCGGAAAAAGTAAGCTGTTCAAATTTATCATTTTCAGAAATATCAGGCAAAATATTGGTCGGAATTGCATAAGTACTGGGATCAAGCAAATTATCAAAAGCGAATTTCACACCAATAAAAAACTCATGCTCTCCACTGGCACAGTCCCTATATGTGGCAGTAAGAAGTTTATACCCAGCCTCGTAAGTCGTATATTTATTGCCTTGCTCATGATTATGAAATGCAGAAAGTTTGGAATAGGCTGTTGGATAATAATTCAAACCAAGCCCCCAATAATGCTCATCAGAACCAGATTCATGGAATGTTTCACCTATATTGGAGCTTAAATCCAGTGTTCCAAATTGACCTTCAAAGCGTTTGACAGCTTCAAAATACATGCTTTGAGTAATTTCATCTGCTAAAGTATAATCATCGCCAATATCGCCCCCTTTGAGCTGCACATAGCTCATCCCAAGCTCAAAAAAAAGCGTGTCTTCATACTTATATCCAAGCCCAAGGCTACCGCCATATTGATTCACACGGCCAGATTGATCATTTGTTGCATACACATTTTCATTGATAAAGGTTGCGCCAGTTTTCAGATAAATATCAGGCGATAGTTCAAATTTAAGCACTGCCCCTGTTCTAAAAAAATCAGCGCAGCTCTCGGTTTTGAGTTTGACAAACTCACTGTCAAAATACATGCCCAAACCAGTTGATTCATGCTCTCCGTGCGTAGAATGAACGCCATAGAAGGAAAAATGTTTTTCTTCTGATGTTATTTTTTGGGTTGCAAATACTGTAGGGATACAGAGGATAAGACTCAGCAAAACGAGGCAGACAACAAGCAGACTTTTCTTCACAAGACCCTCCTTTCGAGGAGCACATGGTACCAGATTTCTCTACTCTACATCTTTTCTTCTATTCTACACTTTTCTCTACGCTACATCTTTTTTATATTCTACACTTTTCTCTACGCTGCACTACTTCGCTACGCTTCACTTTTTTTCGACCCGACATCTGCGATGCCAAGATTTCCTCTGCCCATCTTAGATTGCAATATCTTCTATTCTACAGTTTAGATGCCAATATTTTCTCTGCTACAGTTTAGGTGCTAAGATTTTCTATTCTGCATTTTAGACGCTAAGATTTCCTCTGCTACATCTTAAGATGGCAATATTTTCTTTGTTGCATATTAAACGCTAATACTCTCTCCATCGCATCTTAAGTACTCATATCCTCTCTGCTGTATCTAAGATGGCAATATTTTCTCCTTGAGATACTAATATCCTCTCTGCCACATCTGAGATAGCAATAATTATTTACAATCTTAACAAAAATCCGTCAAGCAGGCTTTGCAATTTTCTAGGAGAAGTGAATACTCACCCTCCTCTTTTACATCCTACTTTACTCCCTCTTTTTGTTGTACCGCCTCCCTTCTTGTCGTCCTGCTTCCCCTTCTTGTCATCCTGCGCCCTCGTGCCGTCCTGCCTCCCTTCTTGTCTTTCTGCTCGTGTCGCTCTACCCCCTTTTTTTATTGTACCGCCTCCCCTTCTTGTCATCCTGCGCGTGAGTCGCAGAATCCAGTTCTTTTTCTTTGCTCTCTTTGGCTTCGGCAGGCTCAGCCAACGTTCCCCTTCTTGTCTTCTTCTCTTCTTCTTTGCTTCTTCTCCTACTGCGTCAAGTCCTCATAGCTCGGCTCTGCTGGATTCTGCGACTTCGCGCAGAATGACAGAGGAGGAAGCACTGCCACGCGATGTAAAACACTGCACCCCCTCCCCTTCGCGCAGAATGACGGAGGAGGCACGACAACACGATGCAAAACACTGCCACGCGGTGCAAAGCACTCTCCTGCTATGTAAAAATTGAACTTTCGAGACCTACGCACAGGATGACAAGAAGGAAAGTGCAGAGTAAAAAAAGGGGAGGAGTAAAAAAAATCGGGAATGAAAAACTAAAACCTGCGATTCACTCGTTTTAATGACAAGAAGGGAAAATTAAGCTTCTGTAGCACTTGCTGGCAAAAATCATATATTATGTAAGCATATATTTCAAACGACAAATGGAGCAAAGGCCTGCGCTTGTGGGGGAGCCACAAGTACTACAAGGAAATAGTTGGCTACCTTGCTCCGCTTCTTGCCTCTTAAAAGCAGCTTGACCATGCTTGAGAAACGCATCATAAAAAGCAAATTTTCTGCCCGGACTGTTTTCTTCTAAGGTGTCAAACAAAAGTTTATGCTCGGTGAAGCTCGCTCCAGCTGAAAAAGGGCAAGGCTGTGCATGAATATCAATGCCTCGTAAAAAAGCATAATTCGCGGTTTCAAATTCATCCAGACGCCAAAGCGGTTTGACTTTACGAACAAAACCTGAAGTCGCTGGCAAAATCGGCCCTTGATCCGAAAGATAGGCTGTGTCCCAGCGTAGGGTATTGGCAAAAAGTCTCGCTACCTCATCGTCCAAATTATGTCCGGTAGCCAAAACGTCAAAGCCATTATCTAAAGCCATCTTGTTAAAGTAATATCGTTTTACAGAGCCACACACAGAACAAACAGGACGTTTTATCTGTTCACGCACTTTGGGCAAAGCTAGGCCTTCAGTAGCCAATTCTTTGACCATGAGTTTCAAGCCATGATGATTGCAAAAAGCCTCGACTTTACTTCGCGCTGTAAGTGAGGATTCATGAATACCTAAATCTAAATGAAGACCTGTGACCTTATAGCCCAGTTCATGCAACACAAGCATCAGAGCAAGAGAATCTTTTCCACCAGACAGAGCAACCAAAATACGTTCATCAAAAGTAAAAAGCTTTTGACGCCGAATAGCCCGCTTCACCTGCCGTATAAAATAGATAAAAAAATGCTCTTTGCAAAAACCAGCATGATGACGTGGCAGACCCACAACTGCCAATTCTTTACATACTTTGCATTTCATGCCGAATTATCCTGAAGAAACAACTTTTTGTAGCGTAATATGATCTCCCTGATTGATAGCACGATCCCAAGTCAGTAATTCACCATCGCGAATAATAAGAGCCTGTGTTCGCAAAAGGCCAAGTTTGTTCAACAGCTGCAAACCAGTTCCAAGTTTTTCAAAATATAAAACTTTTTGCTCAGGTTTAAGGGTAACTGTGATCATGACTTATGCTGGCAATTTTTAAGCACTACTTCAAGCTCAGAAAGATACTGGCTAAGAGCCTGTGGCGTGGTATCGCCCATATGACCGATACGAAACACAGGGCTGCGCTCGGCCTGCTCTAAAATAGTATTCAGTTTACCATAACCCGGATCCATAAGATAACCCCTGCCACGCATCTGTTCCTTCACTTCTTGTTTCAGCATGTGAGCATTGATATAAGAAGGACAGATAATAGTCGTCACCGTAGGAGAAAGGTAGCCTTGTGGGGCAAAAAGTGTAAAATCTGTAAGTGTATCAACCCACTCTTCCACCATTTTTTTCATACATTCATGGCGGGCAAAGCGTTGCTTAATCCCCTCCTTGCACACAATATACTCAAGCTGCATGTAAAGCATATTTGCTAAGGTACAGTTGGGAGTTGTAATGGTTTGAAATTTACGAGCAAAGAGTAATTGTTTACTTAAATCTGAACTATAGCCCTTATTGTGCACCTGAGCAGCTTTTTCTTCAGCTTCTTCAGAAATAAAAGCAATACCAAATCCAGCTGGTAAGCCCAAAGATTTTTGAGTTGCCGTAACATACATTGCAGGACGAGCTTTCTCCAATTCAATATCAGCTCCACCATAAATCGAAACACCATCAGCAAGGGCTAATGCTCCATGCTTTCGAATAAGTTGACTTACAGCCACAATATCATTGCACACACCGGTAGAGGTCTCGTTATGGGTAAAAGTAACCACCGCAGGCCGGCATTGCTTGAGTTTATCCTCCAGTATGTTCAGGTCAATAGCAGTGCCGGAATCAAAACGAAGCTTTTCGGCTCGCTTCGCATTGGCAAGAGCCAAGTCATGGTATAAATCGCCAAACGCTCCAACAGAAACATTCAGCACAAGCTCACCATCAGCGACCAAAGAACGTATGCTTGCTTCCATTGCTGTTGTTCCAGAACCATTAAAAATCACGGGGGTATAGCCTGTGGCACCCCCGGCAATATCCTTAAGCCAGTGCATGATCGGCTTAAAACGCAGAAGATTTTCTGCATCCCTATGCCCAAACTCAGGCAAAAGACCAGCTTCTCGTACCTCAGGACGAAGCGAAGTGGGACCGGTAATGAATAATTTGAGCGGTGCAAAAATATTTTGAGACATGCTTTTCCTTGAATTTTTTGCGTCTTGGTTTCAGTTTATATTTCCATAAAGTATGGATTTTATCGTTTGAATACCCTTCTGTCCAGTGATAGACTTTGACTAAATTTGCAAAAATCACTGTTTGTGTGGCTTGCCTTTCACGCCTTCCATACCTACTATACCTTTTCACTTTATTTTGGAGCAAAGGATACGCTAATGCCTGAAGTCGGCCCCCATATTTCTGTTTCCTCTGAACAACTGCTCAGCGATGTCCTCGGCATGATGGATCTCAATGAAGTTTCGACATGGCCTGAAGGTGTCCGCTCTTTGGCAGCTTCACTTGCCGCAGAACTTTTTTTAGTGCGATACAATCCTTTTATTTCACCGCGCATGGTCAAGACCAGCGTAGAGCGCAGGCTCAACATGTCACGCCCGATTTTAGAAGGCGAATACGTTAAAATATTGCAGGCAGCTATTGCTGAATTTTGGTCAACATTCCAAGCAGATCAAGAATTTCAAGAAAAATTAACAGCACGCTTAAAATCTTTTCTCCCCCAAGAAGCTATTGGCGACCAGCCTCACATGCTTGTGGAATGCGCTACAGATGCAACAGATTTACGCTTACGGCTTCCGCTCTTGGTTCTATTCCCACAAGATGAAAAACAGATCATTAAACTTGTTCAATTAGCACTAGAAATGAATTTCTCACTTATTCCACGCGGAGGAGGAACAGGGCTTACCGGTGGAGCTATCCCGATTCATGGTCGTAGCGTGGTACTTTCCTTGGCTCGGTTCAAAAAAATTCTCACAGTGGACGAGGATACAATGTGCCTGTGCGCTCAAGCCGGAGTCATAACCCAGGATGCCATCAATGCAGCGGCCAAAAAAAATCTCCTGTTCACCATAGACCCAGCGTCCAAAACCGCTTCATCTCTTGGCGGAAATGTGAGCGAAAATTCAGGAGGACCTTTTGCTTTTGAGTACGGTACGACTATAGATAATATCCTTTCGTATCGTATGGTAAGCCCAAAGGGAGAATGTATTGAAGTTCGTCGCCGCGAACATCCTCGCCATAAAATATTTGAAAACGACACTGCAATTTTTGATATTTTTTCTACAGACGGCCAGTTAATAGACTCCGTACAGCTCAATGGCTCTGCCATTCGAGGCCCACTCTTGGGAAAAGATGTAAGTAACAAATATTTAGGAGGCTTACCAGCAGTACAAAAAGAAGGGGTTGATGGCATTATTACGGAAGCCTGCTTTGTGCTTCACCCTAAACCTGAAAGCTCTCGCACCCTGTGCCTTGAATTTTTCGGGCCGAGTATGCGAAACGCTGTTTTGGTCATTAAAGATATTGTGGCTTTGCGAAATACGATTCGCAAAGAAGGGGATATGGTCAAAATCTCCGCATTAGAAGAATTTGGCCCTCAGTACGTTAGAGCTATTGAGTACACTAAAAAATCACAAAAATATGAAGGAGAACCACGTTCCGTTCTCTTATTACAGCTCGATAGTGACGATAGCACTGCTCTTAATCAAGCTGTGGATACCATAGTTTCCATTGCCTCTCCTTATGATAATGTCGATATTTTTGCTGCGCGTGACGAAAAAGAAGCAGAACTTTTTTGGGAAGACCGGCACAAACTTTCAGCTATTGCCAAACGAACTTCAGGTTTTAAGATTAACGAAGATGTTGTTATCCCTATTGAAAAAATACCTGAATTTTCTGATTTTCTGGAGCAGCTCAATCTTATTTATTTGGCACGAGCCTACCGACGGGCATTGTCCAAAATTACATCTTTAGACGGTGTCGATTACGATCATCCAAAAATTTTAGAAGGTAAAAACAGAATTAAAGCCCTTTTGGAGGGTCGTATTACTGCCTCTGAAATTTCTGATGATGAACAAGAAGCACAAATTCGCTACCTTTTTCAGGAGCTACGAGAAGCATACCCTGCTTTGAATCATGAAATTCAACATATTTTCACCCAACTCACTGAAACACGAATTATTGTTGCCAACCATATGCATGCAGGAGACGGTAATTGCCACGTCAACCTACCTGTGAATTCCAATGATCCTGACATGCTCGCCGAAGCGCACCACGCAGCCAGTGAAGTTTTTGAAAAGGTCTTATCTCTTGGTGGTGCGATTACCGGAGAACATGGTGTCGGCATCACTAAAATAAACTATCTTGCCCAACATAAAATAGACGATTTAATTGCATATAAAAATAAAGTAGATCCCAATAATATTATCAACCCGGGCAAACTCACCACACGAAAATTACCATCCAGTCCCTTTACCTTCTCTTTTAACCGTTTGATTCAAGATTTGGACGCCACTGCACTCAAAAATAAAGACGCCCTAACCGGACTTCTCAAAAATATTCAAACCTGTACGCGTTGCGGTAAATGTAAACAGGTTTGCCCGATGTATTATCCGCAGGAAGGTTTGCTACACCATCCTCGCAATAAAAATATCAGCCTCGGTGCCTTGGTTGAAGCTGTATATTATTCACAGGTACAACTAGGTGAGCCTGACTCCGCTTTGCTTAAACAACTACGAGACTTAATGGAGCACTGCACAGCCTGTGGCAAGTGCATGGCTGTTTGCCCTGTAAAAATAGATTTTGCCGACTGCACAGTGCAAATGCGTTCTTTTTTGGAAGGACAAGGGGCAGGAGGGCATCCTATTAAACAGGCAATACTCTCTCATTTGGTACAAGAGCCCAGCACACGCGTTCCACGTTTGGCCAAAACTTTGGCCCTTGGGCAGCATCTGAGCAATGTTACCGTAGGGCTTATCCCGGGATTCTGGCGGAGACGTATGGAGTCTCCTATATTGCAAAGCAAAGGGCCGGATATTGATTTTACCAATTTATATCAGGATTTACATATTACTCATCGTTCTGTTTTCAAAGTAGACGGTGCTGCTGCAGAAAATACTGCACTCTATTTTCCAGGCTGTGGTGCGACACTTTTTTCACGCTCTATTGGCATGGCTACACTCTATCTTTTATTGGAATCCGGCATGAATATTATTTTGCCCGGACGCCATCTCTGTTGTGGCTACCCTTTACTGGCAGCCGGAGCTTTGGAAGCATATAAAACCAATCGCCATAAAAGCAAACAACAGCTTTTAGATGCGCTTATTGCCTGCGGTAAAGCAGGACTCAAAGCAACCACACTTATCACAGCCTGTGGTACATGCCGTGAATCCCTTGAAAGTTTTGATCTTTCCAGCCTTCTTGTAGAACCTTTACGACATGTGGATGCGGTTCAGCTTTTAATCGAACGTAATACCTGTTCCTTTACCGCAAAGGTTTCACCTTTGTATCATGCTGCATGTCATACAGAATGGACAGGACAAGCAAAAACAAAAGCACCTCAAATCTACCAAGCTGCATTACGCTCCATGATTCAACAGCCGGTTGATCTTTCCCCTGGCTGTTGTGCAGAATCCGGTACCGGCGCAATAAGCAATCCAGATATTTATAACCGACTTCGTAGCCGTAAAAAAACACAGCTCCGTTCTGACTTAGAAGGACATGATGAAAAACGTCCTGTCGTGGTGGGTTGCCCCTCATGCAAATCTGGAATTCAGCGCAGTTTGCGACAAATAGGACGTAAAAATCCGGTTATGCACAGCGTAGAATTTCTAGCCGAGCAACATGGTGGTAAAGATTGGCAAAAAAAATTACGCGAAAAAATAGCCTCAGGCACTATAAAAGGTCATAGTGTCATAGTGCGTGGCAGGTAATCTTGTCGTGAAAGTTCTTGGCATTGATTTTGGACTCAAGCGCGTGGGTTGTGCGTTTGTAGATACCACTGTTCGGCTTGCATATCCGCTACCTGTCATTCAACGAACTACTCGCCAAAAAATGTTTGAAGAATTGCAAAACATAGTGCAAAAGCAGGAGGCCAGATTAGTTGTCGTGGGTTTACCCTTAGGACTTGATGGGCAAGAAACCGAAACCAGCAGACAAGTCCGAAATTTTACAGCAAGCCTTGCTCGGCGTCTGGGAGAAAATATTCAAATCCACCTTGTAGACGAAAGATTTTCTTCACTGGAAGCAGAGAGCCAGTTGCGTGAAGCCGGAACAAAGCTAAAAAAAATAAAAAAGAGCTTAGACAGCCAAGCAGCAGTTATTATCCTCAACACTTGGCTAAGCAATCAAAAAACATGAGCACAGAACAATTTTCACATACCACTGGCAAACGGCGTTCTGCCATTGCCCTTTTGCTGGCTTTATTCTGCCTTGGAGTCATGAGCATGGGCAGTTATTTTATGTGGAAAAATTATGATTTTTTATATGCCCCTCCTGAAACTCCCGGAAAAGACATCAATTTTCTTATTCCTCACGGTTCTTTATTTTCGGAAACAGCACAACAGCTACAAGCTCGCGGGCTGGTCAAAGATGCTCAAATGTTTCTTGGGTTAGCCGAAGCAAAGGGGCTAACTTCCAAAATACAGGCAGGTGAATTTTTATTAAATACCGGCTGGTTGCCACAGCGTATTCTAAAGGAAATAAGCTCAGGGCCTGGGTTGATGCACCGATTTACTGTGCGTGAAGGGCTTACTTGGTGGCAAATTGCAGATTTAGTGCAAGAAGCCGGACTTGGAAATGCCCACGAATTTTCTCAAGCCGTGCATGATAAACACCTGCTTGCACAATATTCAATCCCTGCAGAAACAGCAGAAGGCTATCTTTTTCCTGAAACATATATGTTTACCAAAGCGCGCGAATTAAACACTAGGCAAATAGTGGAAATGATGATGCGTGAATTTTTTCAGCAAGCAAAAAACGTCTTTGGTTCTGAATTACCAAAGCCTGAAATCTTACATCGCTATGTTACTTTAGCTTCTATTGTGGAAAAGGAAACCGGCCATCCTTCTGAACGCTTTCGGATTGCCGGAGTGTATGCAAATCGCCTCAAAAAACCCATGCGTTTGCAAGCTGATCCTACAACTATTTATGGCTTAGGCTCTCATTTTGACGGGAATCTCACGCACAAAAATCTGGCGGATAAAAACAATATTTATAACACATACCAACAAGACGGACTTCCCCCCGGACCTATTTGCTCTCCCGGTATTGCTTCTCTCAAAGCTGCTGCTTCTCCTGAACAGCATAAATTTCTCTATTTTGTGGCCAAAGGTGATGGTACGTCACATTTTTCTTGTTCGCTCAAAGAACACAATAAAGCTGTCTCACGCTATCAACGCTGGGGACGCAATCGCACAAGCTACACCTCTGCCCATAGCAACAGAAAATAAAGAGGGATAGCTCAATCAATTCTTTTCATTCACTTTGTAATTGTAACAACCTACGCCCCCACGCAGCTTGCCCCAAAGAAACACAGCCATCCCCGGGGGGAAGTAAGCTATGCTCTAAAACAACAAGTCCATGTGCTTCCAAAGAACTTGCGAGCTCAGTTGCCAAAGTGAGATTAAGCATTACCCCGCCTGAAAGAGCTACATGGTCAATATTCATACCTTTTGCAAAAGATGCTGCAGCATCTGCCAAGCCACGAGCCAAGCTCAGATGGAAACGCCGTGCGATTATCGGTACAGGTGTCAGAGAAAAAATATCATCTACAAGAGCCTGTAAAAAAACCTTGGTATTGAGCACAAAACTATCGTCTTTCTTCAGGTTTGACAGAGGGAATGGATAGGCACTCTTTTCCTTCATATCTTGTTCATTTTCCAAAAGAATTGCAGCTTGTGCTTCATAACTCACAGTATTGCACAAGCCAACGAGCGCAGAAACCGCATCAAAGAGTCTGCCTGCGCTGGAGGTCCAAGGGCAGTTGAGTCCTTTATCCAACATTTGTGGCAAAATTTGGGCTGTGGCCAAAAATTCAGGCAGCCAAGGCCAAGAACCTTCCGTAGCGCTTATGCCAAGCTGGTACAATACAGCAAAGGCAATACGCCAAGGTTCACGCACGGCTTGCTCGCCTCCGGGTAAAGGAAAAGGCATAAGATGTGCCAAACGCTGATGCTTTAGATTTTGCGGATTAACATATAAAATTTCGCCTCCCCAAATGCTTCCATCGTGACCGTAACCAGTACCATCTAAAGCAATACCAATCGCTTCTTGCTCATATGTATTTTCCGCTAGGCAGGCATGGATGTGTGCATAGTGATGCTGCACAGAAGCTTTTTTTGTGTGCCTATCTTCCTTGGCAAGTGTGCTGGTCATATAATCCGGGTGAAGATCATGTACGATAAGCTCAGGCTCAACTTGTAAAATCTTCATCAAATGCCTGCTGATTTCTTGATGAAAATTAAGGGTTTCTAAGTTTTGCATATCCCCGATATGTTGAGAAGGAAACGCTTGATCGTTTTTCGTTACGCTGATGGTACATTTCAGTTCCGGCCCAAGTCCAAGAACACATGGACCAGATTCCTTAAAACTTATGGGAGAGGGAGCAAAACCTCTGGCTCTACGGATGAAAAGAGTCTTGCCAGTACGTGGATTCACTCGCAATACAGAATCATCAGCACGAATAAGAATATCTCGATTATGAAAACAAAAAAAGTCCGCAATGCCGTTTAATCTGCTCAGCGCCTCTCTGTTTCCTAGGCAAATAGGTTCGCCCCCCTTATTGGCTGAAGTCATGACTAAAGCTGGGCTACTATGCTGCATTTGATGTTCAAGCAGTTCAAACAAAATATGATGCAAAGGGGTATACGGCAACATGAGCCCTAAAAAATTTGTATCAGGAGCAATGGATGGTGCAAGCAATGTCTCTTTCTTTTTGGAACACAGCACAATAGGTCTGTACATACCATGAAGCCATGCTTCTTCTTGCTCGCTACACATGATATAATTGCGAGCAGCATCCAAATCAGGCACCATTATGGCCAAAGGCTTGGACGGTCTGTTTTTACGCTTCCGCAAAAGAGATACAGCGGATTCATTATGTGCATCGCAGGCCAAATGAAAACCACCTAGCCCTTTAATTGCTACAATCTTGCCTGCAAGAAGAGCCTTGGCCAAAGCATCTAAGGCATCGCTACCCTGACTTTTTGTTTGAGCTAAACTATCTGTACACCATACTTGTGGTCCACACACAGGACAGGCATTCGGCTGAGCATGAAAACGGCGATCCATGGGATCGTCATACTCTTTTTGGCAGGCCGAACACAGGGGAAAACAGGCCATGGAGGTAAACGGGCGATCATAGGGAATAGAATGGGTAATTGTGTACCGCGGGCCACAATTCGTACAATTCGTAAATGGGTACCTATACCGTGGATTATGAGGATCACGAATATCCTGTAAACAATCCGGGCAAGTCGCAATATCCGGACTAATAAGTACAGTATGCCCTGTTCCACTTGTTGAGGATAAAATCTTAAAATCAGCTTCGTTTGTTTGGGGAGCAATATCTTCTTGTTCAAAAGTAATAATACGAGCCAAAGGCGGTAATTTTTCGCGTAAATCCAGAGCAAAGGCACAAACTTGTGCACTTTTTCCTTGCGCTTCTATGATCACACCCTGCGGAGTATTACGAACTGAGCCACTTAAAGTATATTGACTCGCTAAACGAAAAACAAAGGGGCGAAATCCAACCCCTTGCACCTGTCCTGTAATAATAAACCGCGTTCTTTTTACTGCGCCCATGCCTTAAATCATAACGTGATCAATCCACGCTGGCAAGAAACTGCCGGCGTTCAACAAGGCAAGAGCATATCAGCTTTTCTGTGGAGGCGATTGAGGCTTGAGGGGAGGAGAGTCAATTACAGGGATATTCAAGAGGATCGACATCCAGATGGTGCTATATCTTGACTAATACCAACTAGGAGGACGTTTCACTATACACCTGCCATTATCAAGTATCTCACTTGGAAATTGGCTTTTTTGGAGATGTTTTAGCTTTATTTTAGAAGAAGAGTCGCAAGCATTTTTTAAATCTTGCGCTGAACGCCCAAAGGGAATGACCACTTGGATTTGTTTTTGAGGAGCAATTCGCTGTACTGCCTTCACTGCAGGAATTAAATCACTGTCTCCGCTAAAGAGTAATGCCTTGTCATATTTCTCTCTGACAGCTAACTCTAACATATAAAGAGCTATATTTACGTCAGTTTCTTTTTCCTCGAAAGTTGTATATCGTTTTTTACATAAGGCACGGCATTTTTTTCTTACTTTTTTAAATTTCCCCAAAACAACTTCTACTCCAGCAAGCTCCAAAGCCTTAATGTAATTTTTGTGCCTTGCCATTTTTTCAGGATTCCACACGGCAAAAGCGGAAAAATAGTATACCTTGCTCAAATGTTCTTTACTTTTAGCAATGAAAGCATTTGCTAATGCGTTATAATCAAGCCATTTGTATTGGCTATGACTCTCAGAAATTGAATGATACAAATTAAAACCATCAACAAACGCAATAACTTTATTCATGGCAGATTCCAAAATAAAAAGCCCACGCAAAGGTGGGCGGGCTTTATTATTAGTCCGACTCCACCGGGAGTCGGGATCCGATGGGCACAAGCCCTATCGGAGGGGTTGTTTTCCCAATACTCACAAAGAACATGCAGAGTCAACAAATTTTTGCGTAGTATCTTACGCATAGCGTGACAAGCAGGAAGAAAAGATGGACAGAGCAATCGCATAATTTGCGAAAGTACAGCAAAGCCGAATGAAAAGTCCTTAACACTGCTTAATACTGTAGGAGAAGAAGCAAAAGAAAAAGACAAAAAAAGAACTGGATACTGCGACTTGCGCACAGGATGACAAGAGGGAAACAGGATAGCTACGAAGGATTTCGCGCTGCAATTTAAGTGCTTTTGCCCTACATGATTTCAAAACAAAAATAAGGCCATCGCAATACGGCTTATTCAGATCATCAATCCCAACGGCCACGAATAGCCATGATCGTATCTTTTATTTCAAAAAAGGCATCAACCACGGCAGGGTCAAAATGTTTGCCCCTCTCTTCTTTGATAACAGTTTCAACTTTTTCTTCTGGCCATGGTTCCTTGTAACAACGCTTTGAACACAGAGCATCATACACATCCGCCACAGCGCAAATACGCGCGACTAAAGGTATTTCCTCACCTTGTAAAGGCTTTTGATTGATTTCTTGTACAGCATCTAAATGCTCCCCAACATCGCCGGGATACCCACTGCCATCCCATTTTTGATGATGGTGCAAGGCAATATCATGACACAGTAAATCAAGCTCAGAAGTAGAATTGGCAAAAAGAGCTGCTCCGTACACACTATGCCATCGCATAGTAGCAAATTCTTTATCATCTAATTTATCATTCTTTTTAAGAATAGCATCAGAAATGCCGACCTTGCCAACATCATGCAGCATAGCTGCTAATCGCAAGAGATCTTTTTTTCGCCGAATTTCAAACTGCTCCATGCCCTGCTTCAGCATCATATGGTGAAAAATTTCTGCACAATACGCCCCAACGCGCATAACATGATTTCCGGTTTCGAGTGGATCGCGCATCTCAGCCATTTTCATCATACGCAAAATCAGCTCGCGAGTCATAATTCCTCGTTCAATAGCAACCGAGGCATGAGCAGCAAAAAGTGGGGCATATTCTAAATCTCGATCATTAAAAGGCTGGATTTCTCCTGTCGGACTTTTAGAATTGATAAGCTGCATAACCCCTACAATATCACCTTTGAAGGTTTTCAAAGGAAGGACTAACATGGAATGCGTGCGATACCCTGTTTTTTTGTCAAAAGATTTATTAAATGAATATTGAAAATGTGCTGGAATTTCATAGGCATCATTTAAGACTAAAGTTTCACCGGTACAGGCCACATGTCCAACAATAGACTCGTTATTAAGCGGAAGGCTATACTCTGCGTAAACAGCTTTATTCACATCACTTTGATCAAACAAAGTATCATTATGCACATAGCTGAAGGTCAGCTCATTCTCCCTTATCAAAAAAATAGACCCTGCGTCTGCGCTGGTTAATTTTCTTACTTCAAACAAAACCCTATCAAGGATAGTGTTGACATCCTTGAGTTGGTTTAAGTCTTCCACCCCTTTAAGAATGTCTTTCACTACATTTGTTGGCTGCTTAGTAATATAACTCACAAAAACTCCGCTCACTTGCTTGTATGTTAAAATTACGTCATTGAGTATTAAGAATATATAATGAAATCGCTTTTGAGGCAACTGTGCAAAAAAAGCTATTATCAAGAACGAAAAAAATATACCAAGAACCTAAAAAATAGGAAGAAAAAGAGTATATATCATGAAGAATAGCAAAAAAATCTATTGTCAATAATTCACAAAATACACAAAGAACTTCAAAACAGAAAAAAGAGTATATACTATGCGAAGCAAAGGCACCGTGACTTGGTTTAATGATAAAAAAGGTTTTGGCTTTATCACCATAGAAGACGGACAAGATGTTTTTGTTCACTTCCAAGATATTGAAAGAGACGGTTTTCAAACCTTGCACATAGGCGAAAAAGTGAGCTTTGAATTGGTTGATGAAGAAAGAGGTCCTAAAGCCCTAGCCGTGATCCCATGCTAATACGTACTCAGTGATTTTATAAATTCCATCTTCATAATTTTCCGATATGTGCATGACTTTTGGCTTCTCTGCCAATTCTTCATGGAATAAAATTCAATCCACGCCGATGCAATCAAGACCTTTTTTGACTTTGACTAATCTACAAAAGACGCATTTCCAATGTTCCTACTTGGTCAAAAGGACGTTCTATACTGCTATGTTGCTTAAATCGTAAGCTATGTCGCGTCAAAATCAAATCTTGATGGTCTATAAAGTCTACTTCGCCCCAGCCATCTTCATCCATCAATGCACAAACTTGCTCCAAAAAATCATCTATCCAAATAAATTCCCCCTCATGATCCACATGCAAAATACGCTTTTCAGCATCATAACGTACCTGAGGGTAGGGGATAGAATCTTTAAGCATTGCAAATGCTTGTGCGCTAAAACCATGAATATCTCCATACGAGCGAACATGATCACGCATACTTAGGCCTTTTCCAAGTCTTCAAGAATATTTTGCGCTGCCCTGCCCGAAGCTCCTGACTCCCCAATAATTTTCCTCAGCTGCTGAATGTCCAAACGAACCTGCATAGCGCTTTGTTTGTCAGCAAGCCAAGCCAAGGCTTTTTGTGCCACGGCTCGTGGCTCTGATTTTTCTTGCAACATTTCTGGAAATATTTCTCTGTCCATTATAAGGTTTGGCAAGCCAGCAAAACGTACCTTGATCAAAAACTTTGAGAGAACAAAAGAAAGAGCTGAAAGTTGATACGAAAGAATGGTTGGGGTACCAATCAAGGCAGCTTCCAAGGTCACTGTACCTGAGGCTGCCAAAGCAATTTCACAACGCTTTAAGGCCTGATAGCGATCGTCTGCATCATGTATTGTCAATTCTATATCTTCAGGCCAAAGAGCGAGCAATGTTTCACGATGCACGCCTGGTGCGCGGATTAAATCAAAACGAGCGTTTGGAAAATGCTCAAGGATAATTCGAGCAGCTTCTGCAAAAACAGGAAGTAGCGTCTTGATTTCGCGTTTACGAGAACCAGGTAAAATAGCTATTCGCCCTTGTTCATGCTCCATCGCATCTAACTGCTCAAAAGGTATACGATCCATAAGCGGATGACCAACATACTGCGCCTTTACTCCAAATTTTGCGTAAAATGCTTCCTCAAACGGTAAAATGCACAATACTTTACGCACATATTTTTGTAAAAAATACACCCTTTTTGAACGCCAAGCCCAAATTTGTGGACTGATATAATAGTAGACAGGAATACCAAGCTTGCTCGCAAATTTAATAAGCCTAAAGTGAAAATCAGGGCAGTCTATGCACACAAGAGCCTTGGGCATCAATTCGCGCAACTTGTCCTTGCTTTGTTTCAGCACTGTCAAAACACGAGGTAAAGCAGAAAATATTTCAAAAAAACCCACTAAAGAAATAAGTTCAAAAGGAAATTCCACTTGAACCCCTGCCTCGCGCATGGCTCGCCCCCCCATTCCACGGAGCGTAGCACTTGGATCACGCTGCAATAGTTCAGAGGCAAGACTCGCCCCGTACATATCTCCAGAAGCTTCCCCTGCGCTTATCCAAATAAGATTACTGTTTGAACACATACAAAAAATTTAGCAGGACTACGCCAAGGCAGCAAGATAAAACAGGCTTGCAAATTCAGCTTCTAAAGCATACATTTTTTTCTTTTTGAACATGTACATAAACCCAAATGAGGCAAATATAATGAAAGTTGGAGTAATTGGCCTTGGCTGGATGGGCAAAATACATCTACGCAATTACATAGAAGCAGCTGGAGTGACGGTTGTTGGAGTAGTAGATAGCAATGTCGATATTTTAGATGAAGCCGGCAAGGCTTTTGGAGTGCCCACTTTTACAAGTGTAGAGGAGCTCTTAGAACAACGCCCGGATGCAGTCAGTGTCTGCGTTCCCACAGTGCTCCATCATCAGATAGGACTACAGGTCATTGAAAGCGGAGCCAACGCCCTTATTGAAAAACCTTTGGCAGCCACTGCAGCGGAAGGTCAAGAACTCGTTAATGCTGCCAAGTCCAAAGGTGTACAAATCATGGTTGGGCATGTGGAGCGTTTCAATTCCGCTGTACAACGCATTAAAGAAATTATTGGGAATGATGTTATCTCCATTTCCATCGAACGTGTTGGGCCGTATCCGCCTCGTATTCAGGATGTAGGTGTTATCAAAGATCTTGCCTCGCACGATCTCGATCTTATTCGCCACCTTACGGGGTCTGATCTTAAAAAAGTTTATGCCGTAACTTCATCTTCCAGAGGCAAACATGAAGATACCGCTCTGATTACTTTAGAAACTGAATCAGGAGTTTTAGCTAATATCTCTACCAATTGGGTGACTCCATATAAATCCAGAAAAATCCATGTAGCCTGCGAATCTAAATATGTTCAAGCCGATCTTATTACCCGTGAAGTCAAAGAATACTCCGGCTTTGAAGACTACAATTCAAGTTACGCGGTTCGTGAATGGCCTCTGGTTTTTTCCGAACCGGTCAAAGAGGAAATAACAGCCTTTCTCTGTGCGTTACGAGAAAAAAAGCCAGTACCCATAAGTGGTGAGGATGGCCTTAAAGTTTTAGAATGCTTTGACAGAATTTTTGACTGCCCTTAGAAAAAAAATGAAAGAAATTAACTGGTCTGAATTTGAACAAGTAGAATTGCGAGTGGGGACAATAGTCAAGGTAGAAGAGTTCCCAGAAGCCCAAAAACCAGCCTATAAAGTCTTTGCTGATTTTGGGCAAGAACTCGGTGTACGCAAATGTTCAGCACAAATTACAGCTCTTTATGCCAAAGAAAAACTTCTTGGACGCCAAATAGTAGGAGTGCTTAATTTCCCACCCAAGCAGATAGGCTCCATGAACTCTACATTTTTACTGACTGGTTTTTATCGTAACAATGGTGATGTTGTACTCTGTATACCGGACAAAGAAGTGCACAATGGAGCGAAGCTCGGCTAAGCCCGTTGCATTATCTCTTGGCAAGGGATAATGCCCGTTGCTGCAGCAGCAACAATATTTCCAGAAACTCCTGGCCCGTCTCCTGCAACAAAAAGATTACGGACTCCGGTCTCCAAAGTACTGCTGGTTTCTACCTGTGTTGCAAAAAACTTAATTTCCGGTGCATACAGCAAAGTCTCCTCATTAGAAACGCCTGGCACAACCGAATTAAGCTGTTCCAAGCCCTCTACAAGGTTCGTCAAAATACGCTCAGGTAGAGCCATTGCCAAATCACCGCACACCACTTCCTTGAGCGTCGGTTCTACATAAGAATGTGTAATCCGGTTCCATGTCGATCTTCTGCCTCGTTTAAGATCACCAAAGCGCTGTAAAATAGGTTTACCCCCACCAATGAGCGTAGCCAGACGGCCAATGGATTCTCCATAGGCTTGATTATCCTCTACTGGATCATTCAAAACTACCTTGGAAAGAAAAGCAAAATTACAATTTTCACTCTTTTTATCCGCATAAGCATGTCCATTCACGCAAACAAAATCTTGATAATTTTCCAAAGCCACAAACCCACCATAGTTTGTGCAAAAAGTACGAGTCTGGTCATCATATTTTTTGGTTTGCACAAAAAATGTTGGGTCATAAATGACTTCTGTCAAATCCTTCATAATATCATTATGAACTTCTACGCGCACCCCCACCTCAATGCCTCTTTGAGAAAGCCCAAGACCGAGTTTACGCGCCACAGAAGCCATCCATTCAGCCCCTACCCGTCCAGGAGCAAGAATAACATACCGAGCCAAATATCTGCCTTTGGGAGTTTCTATCCCATAAACAGTGCCGTCATTGACCAATACATCCTGCACTTCTTCTGAGGTCTGTATGCTCACTCCTTTTTTACGAACATACTCAGCCATTTTTGAAATATAATGAGGCAAATTATCGCTACCCAAATGTTTTTGCTTGATAAGCAGCAAATCAATACCGTTTTTTTTGGCTTCCTTACGAATTTCACGCGCAGCATCCATATTGGTAGGATAGACCTTGGCGTCCATATTAAAACGGTTGAAAATATCCTCGGTTTTATCAATCAACTGTATAGCTTCACCCACAGGCATAAACTGTGTAAAATCAGTTTTACCCAACTTATGTATATAATTGAGTTTTCCGTCAGAAAAAAGTCCTGCTCCGCCAATACCACAAAGAATATTACAGGGACTGCATTTGATACAGTGGGACTTTCCGCTAATTGGGCAGTTTCTTTGAAGACTCTGACGGCCTTTTTCAATAAGCAAGACATCTAATCCTGAGTATTCTGCTAACCAATACGCAGCAAAAAGCCCGGCAGGGCCGCCTCCAACAATAATAACATCATATTGCGTTTTTGTATTTTTTCCCAAACCGATACTTCCTTTTTTTTGTATTCATTATATAAGGCATTATCCCTGCAATACAAACAAAAGCACGCATTTATGCTTTGTAATCAAGAACAAAACCCTTGTTCTCAGTGACTTTACGAACAAAGTTTACTTCACTGCCAAAATCTTTTCGCAAGCAAATTCTTTTTACAGCATCTACTTGTCGCATTGCAGGAAGCGCTTTTTGTGCGAAGGCCTTTTTAGGAGCAATGTTTTGTGCTGCCACTTTCAATTCTTTTTCCTGTAGAGCTTAGACATTTGAGCTACGGGCATTCACACTTTTCACCCTAGCCTAGGCTACGCTCAATGCGAGCATACGCAGAATGATTATGAATAGATTCAAGGCTTTCCACCATAACTTCAAACCAAAAAATTTTTTTATGATCTGAGAGCAGTTGCGCTGCTACACGCACCACGTCTTCCACAAAACGTGGAGTGCCAAAGGCTTTTTCCGTAACATACTTTTCATCCTCACGTTTAAGCAAGGAAAAAACAGCAACCGAACCTGCCTGCTCCGCAATTTCAATCAGATCCTCTATCCACAAAAATCCAGCAAAGCGCGCACGAATATGCACCATTGCTCGTTGTGAATGTGCTCCTTCCTCACTAATTGCCTTTGAACAAGGACATACCGTCATAATAGGTACAGACACGCCTAAAGTAAAATCCAAACCTTGAGTGTCCCATTCCCCAATAACTTGACAATCATAATCAACTAAGCCCCTGCTTCTGCTTACCGGAGCTACTTTATCCATAAAAAATGGAAAGGCAAAACAAACAAAAGCCTTTTTTGCACAAAGCCTATTTGCCACATCACTGAGTAAATTTTGCACGGTTTTATAGCTGAGTTCTTCAGACCAATTTTCCAAGGCTTCCACAAAACGGCTCATATGGGTGCCCTTAAAGGCTGCTGGCAAGTCCACGGACATATCCACCGTGGCAACAGTATGTTGCACACCGGTAGCACGTTGGCGCACCGTTAAAGGAAGTTTGAGCGCTTTGACCCCTACCCTGTCTATATCCAAGGGAATTTCAGATTGCCCGCTTTGTACATCTTCCATCAAACAATTCCCTCGCCTGTGGTACTCATGCCAAGATGCCCATGCTTCACCCCTTTACAAGAAAGAAGGCGTTGCCCCAAAGATTTAATATCCTCAACATCACCTTGAAGCACCAAAACCTCCAAACAATTATGGTGATCCAAATGGCAATGCAGGGTGGAAAGAATGACATCATGAACATTATGTTGAATTTCCGTCAATTTTTGGGTCAAGCCTGTGGTATGATGATCATAAACCATGGTCAACGTTCCGGCAGCATTGCCCTGACTGCGTTCCCATTCCTGCTCCACAAGCATCTTACGAATCAAGTCACGAATAGCTTCACTGCGCGTAGAATAGCTTTTTGCTTCGCACAAGGCATCAAATTTTTCTAATAATTCTGAATCAAGTGAAACACCAAAACGTATTGTTTTACCCACCAAAAATCTCCTTTCTTTGCATTTTCCATAATTCTACTGTCTGATTTTGAGCAGACAAAGCAATCTGTTCTTGCATGACACACTGACAATTCCAGCCCAAAGAACGCAGTTTTTCCCATACAGTTTGAGACACAGTACGACGAGGAGCTGCCATCCAAACCTCTCCCTCTGGCTTCAATATTTCACATATACACTGCTCCACAGGCTTAAAAAAACGTGCTTCGTACAAAATATCCCCTGCCCAGATAAAAGGAAAAGAGGCCTTCTTAAAAGCAATTTCTCTCCAATCCATGGCCACAAAAAATGGCTTTACTGCATTTGCACTCGCATTTGCAGTGGCAAACTCCAGAGCACTTTGTTCATAGTCTATTCCCACAACCATGGCTCCGAGCCAGCTACCCACGAGAGAAGTCAAGCCTAATCCACAGCCAATATCCAAGCAAAATTGCCCAGCTATACGTTCTTTATTCAGGGCAAGCCAGCGACACAAGAGTATGCTTGCAGGCCAAACTTCTACCCAATACGGCAAACGCTCGTCTTCATTAAGATCGCCAATGTCCATATTTGCCCAAAGGCTTTCCAAATCACTCGGACGTTTAATCAACCACTGCCGTCCGCAGACTGTAATTTCAAGTTGCTGCACAGAAAAAACTCCCGACATTTTTCTGAAGTCTATATTTCTGAAGTCTATACATAAGGCGCAGAGTATTACAGTCTTTTGTGTTATTTTCAAATGAATTATTATGCAGTATTGAGGCGAAATCTTCTTTGCAAGTAGCACAAAAACGGTTCATAAGCGCAACCAGCCGAATAACAGCCTGTCCGAAGAATAATGAGGACAAAAGCATAGTACCTTTTCTGATATTCCGCTATTTTTCCCCGTCATTAAAGCGCGTAAAAAGCAACAGTCCAGCAGAACCAGATTATGAGGGCTTGACCCAGTAAGGGAAGAAACAGGGAGGAAGAGGAGAAAAAGAAGAAGAAGAAGAAACGAAGACATAAGAACTGGATCCTGCGACTTACGCGCAGGATGACAAGAGGGGGGAGAATAGAATGAGCAGGGAGTATTGAGCCTAAAATTTATATGCGTTTGCCCTAATTACACAAAAACTTGATATTCCCTTAACCCTGATATTTAATCACCAAGGTAGGCTTTGCGTATATCTGAATTATTGAGCAGGGCTTGCGCGCTATCTTGTAAAACAACAGAACCTGTTTCCAGAACATAGCCTCGATGGGCACAATTCAAGGCAATATTCGCATTTTGCTCTACAAGCAGAATTGCGACCCCTTTTTCTTTATTTATTTTTTTTATAATTTCAAATACTTGATGGACAATAATTGGGGCGAGCCCCAAAGAAGGTTCATCAAGAAGTAATAATTTAGGTTGGGTCATCAATGCACGCGCAATGGCTAACATTTGCTGCTCGCCACCGGACATGGCTCCCCCTGCCTGATTTTTGCGTTCTCCTAGCCTTGGAAACAGTTCATAGCACATTTCGATATCGCGTTTAATCTGTACTGTATCCTTGCGATGAAATGCCCCCATGTCCAAATTTTCTGCTACCGTCAGCCGAGGAAAAATACGCCTTCCTTCCGGAACTTGACACAGTCCCTTGCTGGGCAATTTATCAGGACTCATGCCGGTAATATTTTCTCCCTGATACACAATTGTACCAGTTGTTGCTCGCAAAATACCACAAATAGTCATCAAGGTGGTTGATTTTCCGGCACCATTTGCTCCGATCATGGCCACTATCTCACCAGCACCCACCGTGATGGAAATATTTTTCACTGCTAAAATTTTACCATATGCAGCCGAGACATCATTAAGTTCGAGGATAGCTTGAGACACTTATTTTTCCTCCGAACGGCCTGCAAAACGTTTTGCTGGCAAAAGGCCTTCAGGTCGAAAGATCATCATTGTTGTCATGGCAGCACCAAAGGCCAGCATCCGATATTCTTGAATATCACGAAATGCTTCAGGCAAAGCAATCAACACCAAAGCACCAAGGATAACTCCGGGTAACGAGCCCATACCGCCAAGCACTACCATTGAAAGTACCATTGCCGATTCAATAAATGAAAAACTCGTAGGAAAGATAGAGCCTTGCCAAGCTGCAAAAAAAGCTCCTGCCAAGCCACCAAACATAGCTCCCATAGCATAGGCAAGAAGTTTAAACATATAAGTATTCACGCCCATAAGTTCTGCTGCGGTTTCATCTTCACGCATGGCTTCCCAAGCACGCCCAATACGCGAAAAATTAAGCCGGTATACCGCGACAACAGTAAAAAGCGTGAACAAAACAATAATTCCGTATAAGGCAGAAGGACTTTTTAAGACAAATTTTTCCAAGCTTAAGCCTGAAGCCCAATCCGGCAACCAAATAACAGGACGCGGAATACGCAATACTCCGTTTGGCCCTCCGGAAAGGCTATTCCAATTATTGAGCACCAAACGCACTATTTCACCAAAACCAAGGGTAACAATAGCCAAATAATCACCTCGCATACGCAAAGTCGGATAGCCAATAATGCAACCTGCGGTCATGGCAAAAAGCATGGAAAGCGGTAAACAAAGCCAAAAAGAAAGCCCGAAATGCAAAGAAAGCAAGGCATAAACATAAGCCCCAACACCATAAAAAGCGATATACCCAAGATCAAGCAAACCGCACAGCCCAACAACCACGTTCAAACCAAGTCCAAGGCAAACATAGACCAGAACAGAAATAGCGACACCAAGGACGTAGCGATCTCCCACAAAGCCCACGCTGGAAATACCCAAAGCAAAGATAAGAAAAACTGCCCAGCCAGGAATTGCTTCATAGCCTTGTGCTATACCAGTAGTCATTTGCGAAAGTGGGCGCCCTACAAAATCTAACATCCCTTGATTTTTAGCTAAACGCAAAAGTCCACCAACTGCCACCAGCACAGCAACGACAGCCAAGACCTTGAGAGATGGCCCAAATTCAAAACCGTCTGGCTTTATTCCCATAAGCGGAAAAAGCAGCAGATAGAACCAGCCCAAACCTAAAACATACTTGATAAAATAACTCTTAAACACGTGTGTCATCGACATTCTCACCCATGATGCCTGTGGGACGGAAATACAGCACCGCTATGAGGATAACAAAAGCCCAGACGTCCTTATATTCTGAGCCACTGGGAACATATGCCGCAGCAAAAACCTCTACCATGCCAATGATAAAACCACCAATCATAGCCCCTGTAATATTACCAATACCTCCCAGCACTGCAGCAGCAAAAGCTTTGACTCCCGGGACAAAGCCCATGACGTGCTGAACCCCTCCGTAATTCATGCCAACCATGATACCAGCTGCAGCAGCAAGGCCAGCTCCAATAGCAAAGGTTATAGAAATAATATTATTTGCATTAATACCCACCAAAGCAGCCATGACTTTATCCTGAGCAGTCGCTCGCATAGCCCGCCCCAAACGAGTTTTATAGACAAGAATATTAAGCCCCACGAGCAGGCCAATGGTTACTCCCATGATCATCAATTGTAATAAATTGATGCGTAACTCACCAAAATACAAAGATGTATTTTCAAAGGGAACCGGAATTGTGCGACGATCGCCACCTTGAGTCAGCATAAATCCATTTTGCAGAAAAATTGACATTCCTAAAGCTGAAAGAAGCAAAGCTAATCGTGAAGCATTACGCAAAGGAGAATAAGCCACCTTTTCTACGGCCATGGCCAGCATTGCAGAATAACTCATGGCGAGAATAAAAGTACCCCCTAAGCAAAGCAAGGGGTAAGTCTGAGCATAGCCTTGCGCGGTGAGCCATGAAAGGATGATGACACCCATGAATCCACCTGCTGCGTAAAATTCTCCATGTGCAAAATTCAAAAGTTGAATAATGCCGAACACCATGGTGTATCCAAGTGCAATAAGTGCGTAGGTACTTCCTAAAGTACACCCACCAACAAGGGAATCAAAAAAATAGGTCAAGGTGTAAAAAGATATTTCGGATTGCATGAAACCCGGCCTACTTGAAGGTTGAATATGTCCGGAGCATTGTGCTCCGGACATCATTAATAGAGTATGCTCTTAAAACAATGTTTTGGTGTCAGGATTATAATACGGTGTAAAATCGTCTCCATCTACCTTAAGAATGACATAGTTAGAACCGGAATCTCCGTTTTCCTCAAACTTAATGGTTTTAGTGATGCCGGGTAAGTTCATGGAAAGGAAAGCCTCGCGAAGTTTTGCAGGCTCTGTGCTACCGGCGGTCTTAATTGCGTTAAGCAGAGCCATTGCAGCATCAAAGGAATAAAAAGCATATCCACCCGGAGTGTCATTACCAGTCATCTCAGTAAACTTTTCAACAAACTGCTGGTACAATTCTGTATTTTTATCAATATATCCATAAGTAAAGAATACGCCCTGTGCTTCATCATGAGCTTCTTTGATAAAATTCGGGTGGAACACTGCATCTTGAGAAAGCACTTCTGTTTGGATGCCGGCTTGACGGAATTGCTTGATAAAAGGAATGCCAGCTGCGGAATTTTGTAAGGACATATAAAAAACATCAGGATTAGATGCTTTAATTTTTGCCAGTATAGCAGAAAAATCAATGTCGCCTTGGTTCACATGCTCGTGAGCCAAAATAGTCATACCGTTAGCCACTGCCTCTTCAGCTACGAAAGTTGCCAAATTTTGCGAATATGTAGTTTTGTCATCGACAATAAATACAGTTTTCGCTTTCAAGGAATTAACCATAAAATCAACTGCTGCTTTGGACTGGTGGGCATCAATGCCACACAGACGCCACATATGCTGCAAACCGCGTAAGGTAACATCAGGGTTAGTAGAACCAGGGGTAATCATAGGAATAGGCCCTTCATCCAAAACCTCAGAGGCAGGAATAGTTGCTGAAGAGCAATAACAACCTATAACACCTGCAACATTTGCAGAAAGAAGCTTTGTAGCACCGGCCACAGACTGCCGTCCATCACAAGCGGAATCTTCTTTAATAACTTGGATATCATCATAACCAAGAGTTCCAACTTGCGCTTTGAAGACCTCTACCGCGACCAAAGTTCCATTGGCAATATCATTACCATCAGCTGCATAGTCACCAGTAATGGGAGATAAAGTTCCAATTTTTAGGACTCCGCCGTTGTCTTCTCCTCCGCAACCTGCAAAAAATACAATCAAAAAGAGTACCATGCTCAAAGCAATCAAGGTTGTTTTTTTCATACTACTATCCTCATAGCTTTAAATTATTGTCCCAAATAAGCTTCTATAACTTTAGGATCATTTTGTACTTCCTCCGGCGTTCCTTGGCAAAGAAGTTCTCCATAATCCATGACCACAATTCGATGACATACCCCCATAACCACTTTCATATCATGCTCTACTAAAAGAACATTCACACCACTTGCAGCTATTTTTTTAATAAGTTTTGTCAGTTCAGCTGATTCAACGGGATTTAATCCAGCAGCAGGTTCATCAAGCAAAATGGTTTGTGGCTGCGAGCCTAAGGCTCTTGCTATTTCCAAATACCGCTGATGCCCATACGGAAGATTTTTTGCTGCCACATCTGCAACATCGCCTAAACCAACAAAATCTAAAGCCTTTTGTGCATTTTTACGGATAATTTGTTCTTCACGCTGTTGCTGTGGCAGTCGCAAGATAGAACCTATAACGCCTGATTTTGATCTGCAATGCTGTGCCACCATGACATTTTCCAAGGCTGTCATCACCGTGAACAAACGAATATTTTGAAACGTTCGGGCAATGCCAGCCGCAAGGACTTGATGTGGTCTCTTCCCTTTGAGCACGACATCAGCATAGCTTATCGTTCCTGAAGTAGGCTGATATACTCCGGTTATAACATTAAAAATAGTTGTTTTACCAGCGCCATTTGGCCCGATAAGTCCCAATATTTCACCAGAAGACAGGCCAAAAGAAACATTTTTTAAGGCCTGAACTCCGCCAAAATTGATACTGACATCATGAAGCTGAAGATTTCCCATAAAAATTTAGTACACCAATCTTTATTTTTTTGCCAATACTTTATATAAGAAAAATACACTTTTCAGATTTTTCTTCTTGACAAAACGTATAAAAAGGAATTTTATTCTGCTACGGTAGGAAATTAAGAATGATCGACGACGTAAACAAAGAAATTCTGCGTATCTTGCAAAAAAATGCTCGAACCTCGAATGCAGAGATAGCAAGGTTGGTAGGCAAAGCCCCTTCTGCTATTTTAGAGCGCATTAGAAAATTAGAAAAAAAAGGGATAATCCAAGGCTATGAGACCCGGGTTAATCCTAAAAAATTGGATATGGGGCTCACGGCTTTTACCTATGTCCATGCAGAAGAAACCGTAGGATCGACCAGTTCAGGCGTATTGTTAGCCCAAATTCCGGGTGTACTTGAAGTGCATTACTGTGCTGGGCAAGACAGTTATTTAGTCAAAATTCGTGTTAAGGACACTACTCAGCTCGCTGAGATGTTAGCTAAAATAGGTAAAATTCCCTCTGTACGAGATACAAAAACAACTATTGTTTTACGCACAGTTCGGGAATCTTTAAATATTCCAGTATAAGAATTAAGAAAATAGGGAGGGAATGATGAGTAAAACAAATCTTGAACAGGCAGTACGTGATACAGGCCATGCCTTTTTCACTGCCATCAAAGGTGAAGCCCCCTCAATTTTTAACAAGGGCTTCTGGACCGGCAAAGTCATGGACTGGGCCATGAAAAATGAGGACTTTAAGGTCCAACTTTTCCGCTTTGTAGATGTTTTGCCTTACCTAAACACAACAGAGTCTCTCTTAAGGCACATTGAAGAGTACTTTGGCTCAGATGATGCTGAAGTACCTGCTGTACTTCGCAGTGTAGCCAAAGGAGCCAACAAAGGCGGTCTCATTGGCGGTTTAGCTTCCAAAGTTGCAGGAAAAACAATTCGCGCCAACATTGAGTCCATGGCGAAACAATTTATTGTAGGCCAAGAAACAAAAGATGCAGTTCCCAATCTGCAAAAACTGCGCAAGGACGGTTTTGCTTTTACTGTAGACTTATTGGGCGAAGCCACTGTGTCTGAAGAAGAATCAGATGCCTACATGAATGGCTATCTTGAACTTTTGGATGCTTTGGAAACTGTACAAGAAAAATGGGAACCTCTAGGCAACGGTTCTGGTGACCTTGATTGGGGATATGCTCCCAAAATTAATGTTTCTGTTAAGCCTTCAGCACTTTATTCTCAATCCAAATCAGTGGATGTTCCCGGGACGGTTGAAGGTATATTGTCCCGTGTACGCCCCATTTACCGCAAGGTAATGTCCATGGGCGGTTTTTTATGTATTGATATGGAAGCCCTTAAATATAAGGAAGCAACCATTGAACTGTTCAAGCAACTGCGTGCTGAACCTGAGTTTAAGGACTATCCGCATCTTTCTATAGTGCTTCAAGCCTATTTGAAAGAAACAGAACAGGATTTAGCAGACCTTATTGCTTGGGCTCGTGAAAATAATCTGCCTATTGGTATCCGCATTGTTAAGGGTGCGTATTGGGACATGGAAACTGTTTTGGCATTGCAAGCTGGCTGGGAAATTCCTGTTTGGACGAATAAAGCACAAACAGACATGGCCTACGAACGTTGCGCCAAAATGGCTCTTGAAAATTCAGACATTATTTATTTCCAATGCGCTTCGCATAATGTGCGTACTCTTGCCCATACAATGGAAACAGCCAAAGAGCTTGGTGTTCCTGAATCTCGCTACGAATTTCAGGTGCTCTACGGCATGGCTGAGCCTGTGCGAAAAGGACTTAAAAATGTTGCAAGCCGTGTTCGCCTTTATTGTCCATACGGTGAACTCATTCCCGGTATGGCCTATTTGGTGCGTCGACTTTTGGAAAATACAGCCAACGAATCCTTCCTCAGGCAATCCTTTGCCGAAGGCGAAGAAATTGATAGGCTTATGGAAAATCCTGAGGAAACCTATAATCGTTATCTGGCTGAAAAAAAGGTTGATCCTGCCCCAGCAGAACCTCAAACAGGCTTGGACGCACCCTTTGAAAACGATGAACTGATTGACTTTACTATTCCTCAAAACCGAGAAAACTTTGTCAAAGCCATTGCTGAGGTACGCGCCCTTACCGGCGTAACTCGTCCGCTGTTTATCAATGGCAAAGAAGTACACACGGAAAAAACCATTACCACTGTAAACCCTGCAAATCCGGATGAAGTATTAGGCACAATTTGTCAGGCTGGACAGGCTGAAATAGATCAAGCCTTAGAAGCTGCAGACGTAGCTTTCAAAACATGGCGAGATACTCCAGTGCACGAGAGGGCTATGGTGCTGCACCGTGCAGCTGGCATCATGCGCCGTCGTCAATTTGAACTTTCAGCATGGCAGGTATTGGAAGTAGGAAAACAGTGGGATCAAGCCTATCATGATGTAGGTGAAGCCATTGACTTCTTAGAATACTATGCACGCGATATTATCCGTATTTCCAAGCCACGTCGCATGGGACGTGCTCCTGGTGAAAATAACCAGCTTTTCTATCAAGCCAAAGGAATTGCTGCCGTAATTTCACCGTGGAACTTCCCGCTTGCTATTTCCACTGGCATGGTTGGAGCTAATATTGTCTGCGGAAACCCAGTAATATTCAAACCTTCAAATCTTGCAACACTTGTTGGCTGGGGATTGGTAGAGATTTTCCGCGAAGCTGGTTTGCCTGACGGTGTTTTCAACTTCTGCCCCGGTTCTTCCCGTGATATGGGTGACTATCTAGTGGAACATCCGAAAGTCGCAGTCATTTCCTTTACTGGTTCTGAAGCTGTTGGTCTGCGTATTCAGGAAAAGGCTGCTCAAGCCCTGCCGGGTAAGCTCCACTGCAAGCGTGTTGTCGCTGAAATGGGAGGCAAAAACGCCATTATTATTGATGATGATGCTGATCTTGATGAAGCCGTATTACACGTCATTTACTCGGCCTTTGGTTTCCAAGGACAAAAATGCTCTGCATGTTCGCGGGTAATAGTGGTTGAACCTATTTATGAGCGTTTCATTACTCGCCTCACGCAGGCTGCAAACTCCATTAAAATAGGTCCTTCTGAAGATCCTGAAAATTATATGGGTCCAGTTGTGGACGGATCAGCTCAAAAGCAGCATCTGGAAATGATCAAAGTAGCAGAAGAAGAAGGAACACTTCTGGTCAAACGCGAAGTACCAGACAAAGGTTTCTATACTCCATTGACAATTGTCACGGATATTACTCCAGAGCATCGTGTTGCTCAGGAAGAAATCTTTGGTCCTGTCCTTGCCATTATGAAAGCAAAGGACTTTGATCAGGCTATTGAGTGGGCGAACTCAACTCGCTTTGCTCTTACCGGTGGCGTCTTCTCCAGAAGTCCCAAGCATTTGGACAAAGCTCGCCGTGAATTCCGCGTAGGAAACCTGTACTTAAACAGAAACAATACTGGTGCACTGGTTGAACGCCAACCATTTGGTGGTTTCAATATGTCTGGTGTTGGTTCTAAAACAGGTGGCCCTGATTACCTCATCCAATTCTTAGACCCACGTTGTGTAACAGAAAATACCATGCGCCGTGGTTTTACTCCTATTGAAGAAGGTGAAGATTGGGTTGATTAAACAAACACCGCTTTGATAGAGACTTTGTCTTCAGTAACAACAGACCGGAAAACTTCAAAATTTTCCGGTCTTTTTTCTGTCATTGATTTTTCTTTGATTAGATTTGCTATAAGTTTTTCATAAAAAATATCAGGCTTGCGTCTCAGCTTATCTACAGGTATTTTATGACAATGCAATAATATGGAGCAACAGATGAATATTAAAATTACTCCCCTTGAGCCACAAGCAGAATTTGATATTTGGCTTTATTCTGAAATTAGCCAAGAACCGCGTGTAGAGCATACTTTGCTTGTAGAGCTTGAGCCACGATGGAATGCTTGGATTCAGCATCTTAAGGCATATAAATTACATAATACAGAAGGAGCTGGCTCTTGGCTTTTGCTCTATCTTGATGAAGAAATTCAGGAGGAAATAGATACTCTGTGGAAAAAATCACCTTCCGAAGGCATGCACTTGCACTGTTTAGCCATCACCATGGTCATGAGCGCAGCGCGAGGATTTATTCCGGAACTCAACGAACATAAATGTGCTCCTTTGCCAAATCCTATAGTGCCTATTCAGGATGCTTTTGAAAAATTGGGCTTAAACTGGGCCACTGAAACCACCATTGACCGCAAATATGCCGTATTTACATATATGCCTTACAAAGGTGGCTGCTCAATTTGCGCGATGGAAGAAGAATGTCCAACAAAACAATTGGCTGATCGCTGGAATCCGAAGCGATAAAAATTCAACACAAAAAATACTACGCTAATCCCAAAATTTAAGTGCGTCTCCCTCTACTTAAAAGGAACCTGCTTCTTCACTGGGCTTGGACCATGAAAGTTTAATTTTTACTTTTCCTTTATCCGGCGCGTGCTTGGCTTTGATAGCCACTTTAATCAGCGAGCCCGGCTGCAAAAGAAGCTCCCCCTCTTCACCTTCTAAGATAAGCCTGCCTTTTTCCATGCCCTCAGCAATCCTGCGAAGGCTTGCTGCAACATCGGCCGGATCGCCTAAAGATTCAAAATCAAAGTTTTTTTCACTCATATAATTCCCAATTATAGTCCTCAAATGTAAATCAAGCATACCGTTTTCTTGCGTCAACAGTATAATGCAAAAAAATCTATGCCATATAAAAATTACAGCCGTGTAAAAAACACAGCGCGTTTGTGATGCTGTAAAAAAATCCCCCTAAACTGCATAGTTTAAGGGAATTTTGTCCTTTAATATTACAAAATTTGCTCCATAAAAAGCTTCAGTCTGGGATGTTCAGGATTATCAAAGAAATGGTCAGGGCTGCCTACTTCTAAAATTGCACCCTGATCCATAAACACGACTTGATCCGCTACTTCGCGAGCAAAACCCATTTCATGCGTGACCACAACCATGGTCATGCCCTCTTTAGCTAGCGTGACCATAGCGTCAAGTACCTCACCTATCATTTCAGGATCAAGGGCTGAAGTGGGCTCATCAAACAGCATAATCTTAGGATTCATAGCCAAAGCACGAGCAATAGCAACACGTTGCTGCTGCCCACCTGAAAGTCGGCTGGAATAAATATGTGCTTTATCCGAGATGCCTACTTTATCCAATAAACGCATAGCGTTTATCTCAGCTTGCTCACGTTGAATTCCCTTGAGTTTCATAGGAGCCATGGTCACATTTTCAAGCACTGTTTTGTGTGGAAACAAATTAAAATTTTGAAAAACCATGCCCAATTCTTGGCGAATTTTATTGATATTTTGAGCCGGGTCCATAATATCTTTGCCATCGACAATGATCTGTCCGGAATCAATTTCTTCCAGCCGATTGATGGAACGTAGCAATGTGGATTTTCCTGATCCTGAAGGACCAATAATCACAATTTTTTGACCAGCTTCAATGTCTAAATTGACATTTCTCAGTGCGTGTAACGGGCCAAAATACTTATTGACGCTTTTGATTTGAATAATAGGTTTAGTGTTTGACATAATGACTCAACCTCGTTTCCATAACACTCACCAATTTGGAGAGAATGAGGGTAAAAAGCAAATATAGCATTGCGGTCAGAATATAGGCTTCTAAAACTTTGAAAGAAACTGCGCCGTATTCTTTGGCTTTTCTGAGCATATCAGAAACAGCGATAACCGATACAAGGGAACTGTCCTTCAGCAGCGCAATAAATTCATTACCAACCGGCGGTAAAATAGTTCGCCATGCCTGAGGGAGTATAATATAGCGCATGGTTTGTCCGGCAGTGAACCCCAATGAGCGTGCTGCTTCGGTTTGGCCTTTATCAATTGATTTAATTCCAGCACGAAAAACTTCACCCATATACGCCCCATAGCAAATAGAAAGCGCAGCCACTGCTGCATGAATAGCAGGGAGTCTTTTAAGGTAAATGAAAAAGAAGTTTGTCTCCGGCAAATTGATAAAAAATGCGCTCAAACCAAAATAAAAAGTCATTATTTGCACAAGCAAAGGAATACCGCGTACAATTTCGATATAGGTTGAAGCAATAAGATTGATAACACGAAATTTTGAGATACGCCCGAGGCCAGCAAAAAGCCCAATAATCAAGGCTCCAATAATGCCACAAACCGTGACCTGAAATGTGACAACAACACCGGGTGCAACAAATTTTAAGATGGGACGATAGGTTTCGGGATACGCAGTAATAAGAAAAATAATGGATCCAATACAAATAAAGAGAGAAATCCACCAAGCATCCACGAGACCCCTATCATTTTTTCGGGGGATGGCTGGGCCATCTCCGACAACAATGGGAGTTGGTTCTTTATCTTGCATAAGTATATGTTCCTATGAAGCTATGATGATACAGAGTGAGAGCTGGTATCTCCTTGTGCAAAGAAAGAAGATACCGAGCTCTAAAGTTTGAGGTAAGCATTTGTGCAAAGCAGGATTCCCTCCTCACACGCCCCCAAAGTACGAGGATAAACTCAACTCACTTAAACCATTTAGAATAAATTTCGTCGTATTCACCTGAGTCTTTAACTTTTTTCAAAGCATCATTAAACATTCCAACTAATTCAGCATTTCCTTTTTGCACAGCAATGCCTAGGAATTCTTTTTTATCAGAGGCAACAACAAAAGGCATATCTAGTTTAGCTGCATACTTTTCGTTTTGCAGGGCATAGTCATAAGCCACAGCATCATCACAAGCTACAGCATCCACACGGCCATTATACAAATCTTCAATAGCCAGACCAACATCGTCATAGCTCCGTGCTTCGGCGATATTTTCCATTTTTTGAGCGACAAAATAACCTGTAGTACCAATTTGAGCAGCTATAATTTTTCCCGCCAAATCAGCTTCGCTTTCAATTCCAGAGCTTTGCTGCACTACTATACCTTGCTTGACTTCAAAGTATGGAGCAGAAAAATCCATGGTATTTTTACGTTCATCGGTAATGGAAACCGAGGACATAACGCAATCGTACTTACCGGCAATAAGGCCACCAAAAATACCGTCCCAAGCAGTGTTCACCACTTCTACTTCAAAATTACCAGCCTTGGACATGGCCTGCATTAAATCAATATCAAAACCAACGATTTTATTTTCTTTGTTCACAAATTCCATGGGAGGCCATGAGCAGTCTGCAGCAACAACATATTTAGTTTGAGCTTGAGTCTGAGCTTGCTCTTCTCCACCGCCACAACCTGCCAGGGCAACAAGACTCAGTATTGCAATACAGGCAAAAATTCTCTTTACATTCGTGTGAATCATTCTTTCCTCCAAAAAGGTAATTGTTTACCGGACTGTATTTCAAAGTCCGGAGGGATATTTTTCATACAGCATGAATATAATTCAGTCACAGAATCTTATGAAACATACAAAGGCTTGCTGTCAATTTATTTTGTTTCAGCACACATATAAATTATTTGAATTTGCCTTTCTCTGACATTTTTAGGGTATAAGCTGAATTATATTCTAAAAAAATGGCTTATAGCTGAACAATATAAATATACATGACCCAAAAAAAAGAAAAACTACCGGCTAAAACAAGTGTATGAAAAATTTCATGATGGCTAAAAATGTCTTTGACAATCCTTGGCCAACGGAGTGCAAAAATAACTGCGCCTATGGTATAGCAACCGCCCCCAATAAACATCCAGACCAATGCACCCGTGGGCAACACCGCTTGCATAGGTACAATGGCAATGATCACGAGCCAGCCCATGGCAATATAAATAAGGGCAGAAGTCCATGCAGGTGCTTCAAATTTGATCAGTTTGAGCGCAGCTCCGAGAATGGCCAAGCCCCAAATCGCTCCAAAAATAGACCAGCCCCAAGAACCCCGTAAGGGCACAAGGCAAATAGGAGTGTAAGTAGCAGCAATAAACACATAAATCATTATATGGTCTATTTTTTCCAGCCACTTTGACTTACTATCAGGAGCTTGAAACCAGTGACAAGCCGTAGACGCACAATATAAAAGAATCATGCCTGTTCCAAAAATAGCATAGGAAACAACATGCCAAGCAGAGCCTTGCTGCGCTGCTTTCGTGACAAGTAAGGCAAGAGCTGCGACAGAGAGTAAGGCTCCTATAAAGTGTAAAAATCCAGAAGCCGGATCACGGAGAAGTAAAATTTTAGGCCGATGCCGTAAGGCAGTAGAGTTGTTTGAGCAATATTCTGACATTGTTTTTTGATAGCAAAAAACAAAGGACTAAACAAGCTCAAGAACGGAGCTGAGAAAAAATCATACCTATAAGCAAAAATGTATCGTCCGTTTCAGCTGATTATATATTTGACCTTGCGAACTGAAGAACTTATCTTGTAAATAGTTAAGGAGTTGACATGGGTAAATCTGCAATATCCACAAAATCCCCAAGAAATAAAACAATTACTGTACATGAGTCGGAAAAAATTGAGCTACAAAGCAAGATATTAACCGATGGAAAAAGTTTTGTTGCAGACTCTATTATTCATGGGGACAGTTTGCAGGTAATAAAAACCTTACCTGATACTTTCGTAGATTTACTTATTGTTGATCCCCCCTATAACTTGAGCAAAATTTATTCTAGTAGCGCATTTAAGAAAATGAGCACCGCAGAATATCAAGAGTGGCTGGAAAAATGGATATGCTTAATTCCTAGGGTGCTTAAGCCTAACGCATCTATATATATTTGCTGCGATTGGTCATGCTCGCCGATGATATATAATGTGGCTTCCCAGTATTTCCGAGTTGTTAATAGAATAACTTGGGAAAGAGAAAAGGGCAGAGGAGCATTAAAAAATTGGAAAAATTGCTCTGAAGATATTTGGTATTTTTCTAACGGCTATTATCCTAAATTTAATATTGATTCTGTCAAATTGAAGAGAAAAGTTATTGCTCCCTATAAGGAAAACGGAGTTCCTAAAGATTGGCAAGATACAAATGAAGGAAAATTTCGCTTCACTTCCCCCTCAAATTTATGGACTGATCTTACTGTTCCTTTCTGGTCTATGCCAGAAAATACTGAACACCCCACTCAGAAGCCAGAAAAACTTATTGCAAAACTGATTTTGGCTAGTAGCGATAAAGACGACATGGTTTTTGATCCTTTTTTAGGATCTGGCACAACTGCTGTTGTAGCGAAAAAGCTAGGGCGTAAGTTTTTAGGAATAGAAGCAGAATACGAATATTGCCTGCTCTCTCAAAAAAGGATCAATATGGCATCTGACAACACAAGAATTCAAGGTTATGAAAATGGCATTTTTTTGGAAAGAAATACTATGCAGCTACAATCTTCTAAACCGAAAATTAATAACGCTATAAAATTTGAAGGAATGCTATTGTGCTCAAAATAAGTACCGTTTTTTCTTCTGGTTATTATAAGGATATTGAGGAAAAAATTCGTCATTTAATCAACAGTCAAGATAACTGGTTATCTGAGCAGATGCTTGGAAGCACTAGAGCTACCGGGGATAGTATTGAAAATATTATCTCCCAAAATTTTGAAAATATACTAGGTAAGCAATACTGTAACTCTTATTCCAGTAATTTTGCCAGAAGGGCGATGGCAGATTTGGCTTTTGAAGATAATAATGCTTGCTATCATGTCATTGACGTTAAAACTCATCGATTAGACACTAAGTTTAATATGCCAAACCTTACTTCTGTTGAACGCTTAAGCAGATTTTATGAAGATGATAAAAATTATTTTATCCTTTTATTCGTCTCTTACGATATTAGCGGATTGAATGTTGTTGCAAGAGATGTAAAATTTGTTCCTATCGAATATTTAGACTGGGAGTGTTTGACAATTGGTGCGTTAGGATGGGGACAAATTCAAATCGCCAATTCCAATAATATTATCCTTAAGCAAAAACCTCATAGGGCAAAGTGGATGATTGAATTATGCGATGTTTTACTTTCGTTTTATCCGAAAGAAATCTCCAAAATCAGGAGCAGGATAGAGCATTTTCAGGAAATTCGAGAATACTGGCTATCTAAGATTTAAGTGGTGCTAGGCATATAGTTTTTTACAAGCTCAAGAACGGAGCTGAGAAAAAATCATACCTATAAGCATCAAAGAACAACCAAAAAGAGCTTGCCCTGTAAGAGTTTCGCCAAGCATAAACCAACCAGCACATGTAGCAAACACAGCTTCAAGAGAAAGAAGGATAGAAGCATGGGCAGGATTGGCGCGTTGTTGAGCAATGACCTGCAAGGTATACGCTACGCCAGTACTCATAAGCCCGCAAAACAAAATGGAATCCAAAGCTAAAAAAATACTTTCCACTGAAAATGGTTCGACAATGAGACCTATACACAGAGAAAGTATGCCACAAACAGCAAACTGGGCTTGAGCCAAAACCAAAGGGTTCATGCGTATGACAAAACGATCAATAATAAGTAGATGAAAAGCCCAAAAAAATGCACTGCATAAAACAAGTAAATCTCCGCGATTGAGGCTTAACCCATCTGTGATACATAAAAAATACATACCGCTAAGAGCCAAAAGGCCACCGCACCAAGTTCCAAGTCCTGTACGCTTACCAAAAGCAAGCCCAAATATGGGCGTTAAAATAACATACATCCCTGTAATAAAACCACCGTTTCCTGCTGTGGTATATGCCAGTCCAGCTTGTTGCAAACATGCTCCTGCAAAAAGTACGGTTCCTGCCAAAAGACTTCCTATGACATAAGTTGAAGTTTGAGGGCGAGACCCAGGAAAACGGCGTAAAGAAAAAAGGGTAACAGGAGTTAAAGCAAGGGAACCAAGCAAAAAACGGAGACCATTAAAATGTAAAAGCCCAAGGTGCTGCATACTTTTTTTTTGGAACACAAAAGCTGTACCCCAAATAAGAGCTGTAACAAGGAGCAAAATATCTGCCTTAATAGTTGAAAACTTCATACAGAAAGATAACTGCCTGCCTAAAAAGATTTTAGGCACACAGTATTTTTATAATGTGAATGCAATTATTCTTTTTTTTCACGAACTTCACTTATGAGCTCAAGAAGAATATCGTCTGCTAAATAGTTAGGTACTTGGCATGTACCTACACGAGTATGTCCACCGCCACCGTATCGGAGCATGAGTTTTCCTACATCCACGGTTGCAGAACGGTTGAAAATTGAATAACCCATTGCGATCATTGTGTTTTTCTTTCTTTTTCCCCAATGAATTTGAATAGAAATATTACATTCGGGATACAGGGAGTACATGGTGAACCGGTTGCCTGGTGGAATTTTATCAACACCGAGATGACGTGTATCCAAGACAATCACGTTATCCACGCTCGTAATATTTTCCTGAAGCATACTTTTGAAAATTTTTTCTTGGGTAAAATATCTTTCAACACGTTCAACAACATCTGCTTGTTGTAAGACTTCTTCTATGGGCATTTTTCTGATATAATGTACAAGGTCTTCCATGAGCTGGTAATTGGAAATGGTAAACTTACGGTAAAGGCCAAGACCTGTTCGAGGGTCTGCAAGAAAGCCCATGAGAATCCAGCCTTCTGGATGCAATATTTCAGTAAGTGTCAAATTTCCTGAATCAACTTTATCTACATAGTAAAGCATTTCATCAAATTTATCACCAAAAGCATCATGAGCCCCAAAAAATTTCCAAATCACTCTTGCTGCGCTTTTTTCAGGACTACTCATACCTTCGTATTGTAGGTTCGCTGCAAGACGCTGCTCTTCAGATGAATGGTGATCAAACCAATAGCCACAGCCGGGGATATACGGTACATTGGCAACAATATCATCGGGAATTCCCGGATATTTACCATCCTGTACATCTTTGGGATGAACAAAAAGATAATTGTCCATAAGCCCTAACTCCGAGAGTAACACGGCGCAAGCCAGCCCATCGAAGTCGGCACGGGTTACGAGTCGCAAATTATATCTCCTGCTTAATTCATTACATAGCCTTTTGTGGCATCACGGTATAAATTCACGATAAGAAAAAAAAAGATTTAAGGCAATGGTACATATATTACGCGCAGGGCAAGCGCATACCTGTAAAATTTCCTCTCGTTAAAATTTTCTCCCTTGTCTGTACGAAAAAATTCTACTTTTCAAAACTACTCATTTTCGGGGGATTACCCCTCCAACCTGCTTAAACAATGCTGATACATTTGCATATACCCCCAATCCTTTGGTCTTAAGCCCCTCAGGATCAATCAAATTCACTGGATCGTCCAAGCAGTAGCCGTACAAGTCCGAGTCTCCGCCAGCGTAGCCGAGAGGGTCAAGGGCGGTGAAGCGACTTTTCAAACTACCACGAATTACAATGTAAGCTTAAAATGTAACCTGTACAAATATATAGTATGCATATAAAAGAGCAAAAAATAACAATATGATTTTATTTTTAATACTTTTATGTCTATTACGCCAAATCTTTCCTACTAAATAAAGCAGAGCAGTATTTGCAAATACAGAGAGTGTCACTACAGTAGCAATAACAAAGTAGTTTTCATTTACAAAAGAAAAAGCCGTAACTACGACTGGGTAAAGTCCTATAATAATACAAAAAGGTACAATTCCTGGAATCCCGATGTCGTGAACGAGTAGCAACCAAGAGAGCGGTGGAAGAACTAATCCAAATATAATAAAAAAATATATTTTTTTCATAGTCTTATTTTATTGAGGAGGAATACTCCCCAAACCTCATTATTAGTTATATATTCATCTGTTATATCTTTTATCAAGTTTTTGAATGTAAGTTTTGGGATATTTTATCCCAAAAGCACCTCCAGTTTTTACTCCACCAACCTGCAAAACCTCATCTGCCGCATCCACACAGTCATCTGTGCCAAGCCTGTAATGAACCGTTGTGCTTTTTTGTGCATTTTTAACAATTTGTGCATATTCTTGCTCCAGATATTGTAATGTTACTTCAGTAAAATACAAACAGTCGAGGAAATTTTTAAACCTACTACTCTTTTAATCGCTTTAATTCATTTATTTTTGCAATACATGTTTCGCTAAAACAAGAAACTATTATAAATTTATGAAATCTTTTTTTAGTTCTGATATAAAAAGCATCTTTACGCTTTTTCAAAAGATGTATATAGCAAACATTATATATCCCTATGATGTCATCATTATCTATATTGATAAAATACAATCCATTAAATAGTTTAAATTTGTTGTTGTAGAATTTAATCGCTATACAATTAACGTTTATAAAAAAAATTATAAATAGAATCACAGGCAAAAGTACGAAAGCAAAAGGTGTTTCAAATACTGCACGAGAAAAAAGCTGTAATCCAACGATAAGGAAAAATATTTGAACGGCACTTACTACCACAAAATGCAAGAGTGTTAAAAATTTCATAATATCTCCGTGTCCTCAGACAACACTGCCTAAGGACACTTTTATATTAAAATTTAGGCAACGGTATTATAAATGTAAAATCTTTACTCATAGAACCCTCTGCGGGCAATCCTACAGAAGCTCCAAGCCTAACCTCTTTTCCTGAATATCCATCGCCTTCAACTTTATCAACACCAACGGAAATTCCCTTTCCTGTACTCACAGAACCGCCCCCAGCGCTTGCTTTGCCTGCTGTTTGCTGTATGTCTTTGGCATCAGTCTGCTCATAAGCTCCACCAGCAGAAGCTCCAAATACATCTGTAGTGCCTCCAATACTGCCAGTAACAGCTATGCCATGATTTCCTTTGTCGTCATTGACATACTTAATATCAGCTCCAACCTGCCGAAACAATGCCGATACATTTGCATATACCCCCAATCCTTTGGTCTTCAGCCCCTCAGGGTCAATTAAATTCACTGGATCGTCCAAGCTAGTGGCCGTACAAGTCCGAGTCTCCGCCAGCGTAGCCGAGGGGGTCAAGGGCAGTGAAGCGACCTGTTTCAGGGTCGTAATCACGATAACCCATGCGTACCCAGCCTGTGTCTCTGTCATGCAAACCGCCTCCAAAGCCTAGCGGAACCAGCATCTCAGGCCTTGTATCCTCCAAAATACGCCCAAAAGAATCGTACAGAATTTCCTTTACCACATTTCCGTCATCATCTGCAAGCACCCGAAGCGAACCAACCTGATCATACAGCAAATGGTAAAAATCATCGCCATAAAGCATCATGCTCGGCAAGCGGTCGTTATCAGAAATATACAGAAAATCTAGGAGTATACCTTGTATATTGCAAGAGTCCATGCGTGTTAAATCGTGCCATTTGTAGCTTTCAACGCACTGTCCATTGATAAATTTCGCTTTGCGCTGCCCGTTTTTATCATGCTCAAAATCAATAGTTATTCCTGCCTTTTCCACACGCAAAAGCCGATAATCTGGCGCATAAAAATAGCGTTCCAAAACTTCATCCCCAAGCACACGCTTATGCCGAAAACCATTACTATTTCTGAAGATTACCTCGTTGTTCACGCCTTGCAAGCGGTCGCCAACATAATAATATTTCAAGTGATTTTGCTCTGTACCAGCTCCGTAGTGCCATGATTCTTCACGCTGCTCATGGGCATTGTACTGGTAAATTTCAAGGGCTGGAGCAGAGTGGTCTGCGCCTGTACGCACGGTCTGCAATTTGCCGCCTGTGTAGGCATAATAAAGCTCTCGTGGATTTTTCCCTGCAACATACTCGATTTTGCGAATAATTTTGCCCTGTTTATCATATTCAAAATGCATTTTGAAAGTGTCTCTTGCCAAAAAATAGTTTTCATGAAAACCCATGCTGCCCCCTTTACTGCCTCCTAGCAGTGTTTGCGTGTACGGACGATTCCGATTCACGCTTGAGTTCTCAGCAACTATACCCCCTGTTTTCGGCTCAGGATAAAAATACCCCGTAAATGGACAGCAAAAGCATAGCAATTGCCCTATTGACAGGGATTTTGGGAGAGGCTTGCAATGCAAAGAGAACATGACTAAAAGTAGCCAAAAAATAACTATTCTACTCTGGCGTTTTGACGAGCTTTAATCGTTTTAATTTGCTTAATCTGTCAAATGGCATTCAAATATCAAGTGAGGAAAAATGTCTTCTGAATTTGTGAATCTGCGTCCAGTTATTCTTTGCGGTGGCAAAGGAACAAGGCTATGGCCTCTTTCCCGTGAATCATACCCCAAACAGTTTATTGATTTTGGAGAGGGTAAAACTCTGCTTGGAGCTACCCTTGAAAGGGCTGCGAAGCTACGAGCTTTATCTCCATTTGTCATTTGTAATGAAAAGTACCGTTTTTTAACAGCTCAAGAGCTTGCCCTGCAAGGATTAAAGGGGAAAATTATACTAGAACCTCAAAGCAAAAACACCGCCCCTGCGGTAGCTGTGGCTGCTTTACTGGCAGACCCGGACGAAGTGTTACTCATTTTGCCCGCAGACCATACAATTGAGGATCAAACTCAATTTGCAAAAGCTGTACAGCTTGCTCTTCAACCTGCCAGCCAAGGCTATCTCATTTGCCTTGGGGGTGCTGCGAAAAGGCCTGAAACAGGCTATGGATACTTACACTGTGGTAAGCGACTGGGGAACAGTCTTTTTGAAGTTCAATCCTTTGTGGAAAAACCTGAAACGCAAACAGCGAAGCATTATGTTGAATCAGGGGAATATTTTTGGAATTTTGGCATATTTATGTTCACCGCAAAAACCTATCTTAAGGCTCTTGAAAAACATGAACCAAAAATACTTGCTGCCTGCCGTGCAGCCGTGGGCAACGCTGTTCAGGACATGGATTTTTTACGTTTAGAACCGCAAGCCTTTGCTTCTTGCCCTGAAAATTCCATTGATTACGGTGTGATGGAAAAAGAAAAAGATTTGCGTTTGCTTGAAATGCACTCAGAGTGGAGCGATCTTGGTTCTTGGAATGCTTTGCACGAAAATGGGCAAACTGATGAGCAAAACAATGTTCGTGTAGGGGATATTGTAGCGATGGACAGCACGGGCTGCTATTTACATTCCCACAATGTCTTGCTGGCAGCAGTCGGCTTAAAAGATACTATAGTGGTACAGGCAGGGGATGCTATTTTAGTCATTGCTAATGAAAAATTGCACCTGATGCGTGATCTTGTGGCAAAATTGCAAGAAAAAAAGCGTAAGGAAGTAACGGCTCACCCCCTCGTCTACCGCCCTTGGGGTTCCTTTTGCACTATTGCAACAGGAGAACGCTTCCAAGTCAAACGTATTACTGTATATTCTGGGCAAACTCTTTCCTTGCAAAAACACGTTCATAGGGCTGAACACTGGGTGGTGGTCAAAGGATCGGCGCAAGTGGTCAATGGCGATCAAGAGCTCTTTTTAATTGAGGATCAGTCTACATATATCCCCGCAGGGAATTTGCACAGATTGCACAATCCGGGTAAAATACCTTTAGAAATCATCGAGGTACAAACTGGAAGTTATCTTGGCGAAGATGATATTATACGGCTAGAAGATATATATGGTCGTAATAAATAAGGAGTTTCAATGTCCACTGCCTTACATACTCATGCTGTATTGCGAGCTTTTCGCCTTATACAGCATCAACTCGTGCGTATTTTTGTACTTTGCTTTTTGCTTTATACAATTGCATCTGGTTCAGCACTGGCTGCTCTAACCATAGAATGCCCTTCATCTGTTTATGAGGGAGAAACCTTCATTGCCTCAATATATTCCGATGAAAAATTAGATACAGTAACATTTGAGTTTTTAGGGGAAAAAGTGCCGGTTAAGGCAAGGCAGGAGAATGGCAAGTTCAGGGCTTGGGTTTTGCTGGGCTTTGGTTTGCATGAATATCAAGAAGGCGAATTTTTTGATCTCAAAATGGAAACAAGAAGTGGCTCAAAGGTTCAAAACTTAAAAAAAACTATTTGCCGTAAGAACAAAAAATATGAAGAACAACGCCTAAAAGTAAACCGTAAATTTGTCGAACTTTCCGCAAAAGAGCTGAAAAGGCATGAGCAGGAACAGTTCAAGGTCAAAAAAGCACTGAATAAAATATCTCCAAAACGGCATTTTACACTGCCCTTACTTAAGCCAGTTCGCGGAAGAACTTCCAGTATTTTTGGCTTGCGTCGATTTTTTAATGGCGTTGCCAAAAAACCGCATTCAGGCTGGGATATTGCCGTAGCCAAAGGAACGCCAATTCAAGCCTGTGCTGACGGCACTGTTGTTTTAACTGGGAACCATTTTTTTGCAGGAAATTCCGTGTATATTGATCATGGCCATGGTATGATCAGTATTTATATGCACCTGTCTAAAATAAAAGCCAAAACAGGACAGTTTGTACGACGTGGCGATACTATTGGAAATGTAGGAGCTACAGGCAGAGTTACAGGCCCACACCTTCATTGGAGTGTGGCAATACTTGGAGAATTGCTTGATCCCAGTTTGCTGGTGGCAAAAGAAGAATAGATTGGGTTACAAAGGCACCTCTCTCCTCCCTGAGGGAGATGTCTTGCATAGCATTTTAAGCCAGCGACATTATTTTTAAGCCAGCGACATTTGATTGTGATAGGCATTCATGGCAAAGCGTTCTGAAAGCTTAGTCATAAGGCCTTCGCCCATGTTACTAAAAACTGATTGCAGTTTTGCTTCTCCGTTTTGATAGGCTTGAAACAATTCATCCATGCTCACAGTTCCATCCTGATTCAAATCCAGTTCATCATAGTCTTCTTCATCATCGCTACCAGAAGAAGCGGGGGAGCCAGCAGCTTGAGCTGAGCCTGTGGTTTGAGCTGTGCCTGTGGCTTCTGCATTGGCAAGCATTGCTTCTGGCATACCAGACTCAAGCCCGGCGCTGAGTTCATCAGTAGTCAGATAGCCATCTCCATCTGCATCCATGGATTCAAACATTTCTTGGCTTAAAGGTGTTTCCTCAAAACTAAGCAGTCCGTCACCATCAGCATCATCTTGAGCAAAAATATCTTCCACCATTTCTTCCAGACTGTACATTTGAACACTTAATTGCCCCATAAGGCTTTGTTTTTCCATATGAGCTTTAGCATCAGCACTTAATTCTTCAGCCGAAAGATACCCATCGCCATCAGAATCAATCAAATCAAAACGCTGTTCATCAAGTGGCGTTTCTTCTAAACTGAGTAGCCCATTTCCGTCAGCATCATCTTGCTTAAGTATAGCTGAAGCAAAATCTTCTACACTGCCAGCTTTTGAGGAGGAAGACTGCATCATCCCAAGAAAATTTGAGCTTACAGTCGAATTTTCAACTCCAAAAATGCTCACTTTTTTCTCCTTTGTTACAATTAAAACAAGGCAAATATTGCCGATTTCTAGCCAAACACAAAAAGAGCAAGAAGTACGCCATGATATTACAGGGTAAAGGCATTCGAAGGGCTCAGGTCAAAAGCACTTGAATCTCAGCGTAAACACCTTATTCCCTTACTGCCTTCCCCTCTTGTCATCCTGCGCGTAAGTCGCAGGATCCAGTTCTTCTTTCTTACCTTTTTTTGTCCCTCTTCTTTTTTGCTTCTTCTCTTGCAGTGTTGAAATCTCTCAGTCCAGTTCTGCTGGATTCCGCGACTTCGCGCGGAATGACAGAGAGAGGGTAGCTGAATGGCGGAAAAATGAATATGCGTTTTTGCTGAATGGTGGAAAGCGGAAAAGTGAAGATGCGTTTGTGCTAAATGGCAGAAAAGTGAATATGCGTTTTTGCTAAATGGCAGAAAGGTGAAGATGCGTTTGCCCTGTTGCTGGACTACGAGGCCTTGATGCTGCTTTTTTTCTTACGCCTGCGTCTGCGTGGACGCTTTTTACGGACAGGAGATTCTGTTGGTGTAGGGGGAGTTGCAAAAGTATTCTCTACAAAATCTTCCTGCACAGCAGGAGAGAGCGTTTTGTCCTGTGTGCGGGATTGCGGCTTGTTCTCTTGAGCATTTTTCTTTGTTGTTTTTCCTGTATTCTGTTGTGCTTTTTCAGCAAAAACATTGTTCTCAAAATAATGCAACAAGATGGCGATAGTTTGTATTCCTTGTTCATTCTGCCCCAACTCTTGAGCCAAAGGCAAAAGTTTTGCTAATTGCTTCTTGCTTGGCGGACGCATGGAACGTAGGCTTTTAAGCAAAGGATGTTCACTTTTGGGAGCTTGTTTTTTGCTGTTAGCAGCAACTTTTTTGGGCAAAGGAGTGTAGACGGTACGAAAATAGTATGCTGCCAAAAGCATGGACAAAAGATTTTTGCCGTTATCCTCTTGGTGCATATCTTTAGCCAGAGGCAAAAATTTCATAAGCCTCTCTCGTGAAAGAGGTTTTAATAGCTTATAGTCTTTACTAAGAGATATACTTAAGGCTTGGAAATCTGGCTCTTTTTCATCTTCAAAAATTTTAGCTTGTATGTTTTTTGCTAAACCGTGCACATGTGCATGGTAAAATTCATCCAAAAGCATAGCAAGCTGCGCTAGGCTTTCACTTTGCAGGGCAAGTTGTTCTACAAGAGGCACAAATTGGCGAAACTCTTTGCCAAGTCTTCTGTATTCAGCTTCAAGCAAAGCTGTAGTACGTTCAGCAACGATACTACACACTGTGTTTGCTTCCGGTATTTCTCGCTGGATAAGAGGAATTTTGAAATGTTCTCCTATACGCTTAAGTTCCATTTTTTGCATTAAATCCACAAGAGAAATAACTTCCCCTGCTGCCCCTGCCCTGCCAGTACGCCCTGAGCGGTGAATATATGCTTCCTTATCTTCTGGTGGTTCATAAAGAAAAACATGAGACAGTTCAGGTATATCAATGCCTCGTGCTGCGACATCCGTGGCAACTAAAAAGCGTATTTTCCCTTGACGCACTTTGTTTAATACTTTTTCGCGTTTGGATTGTGACAAATCAGAGGACAAGGCTGCAGCATTATAACCAAATTGTTTCAGCACTTCTGCAACAAAATTACAATTTGCTTTGGTATTCGTAAAAATAATGGCTGAACTTGGATTTTCCACTTCAATTAAGGTGGTCAAAACTCGTTCTTTGCCCATAGGTGGAACTTGGTAATACACATGAGAAACTTCTGCCACATGCACATGGTCTTGTGAGAGGCTAATAAATTGAGGTTCACTTAAAAAATCTTCGGCAAGGCGCAATACCATGGGAGGGAAAGTCGCCGAAAACATAAGACTGTTGATTTGCTGTTTTGGCAAATAAGTTTGGAGTTGTTGCATGTCTGGGAAGAAGCCAATGGAGAGCATACGATCCGCTTCATCAAAGACAAGGGTATCAAGCTGATCCAAACAAAGTGAACCACGCATCAAATGGTCAAGTATACGCCCCGGCGTTCCAACCACCAAGTGTGCGCCTTTATTAAAAGCATTGACCTGCGTTCCATAGCCTACTCCGCCATAGACCGGAACTGTGCGTATTGTACCACCAGAAAGTATCTCGGCCTCTTGAGCAACCTGCTTGGCAAGTTCTCTGGTAGGCAAAAGCACCAAGGCTTGACAATAATTTTGCTTAGGATCAATGCGCTCAAGAAGAGGCAAAATAAAAGCCCCTGTTTTGCCTGAACCAGTGCGCGCTTGCACCATGACATCCTGCCGTTTCATAATCACGGCCATGGAGCGCGCTTGTACAGGCATGAGTGTTTTCCACCCAGCTCTGCCACAGGCTTGTTTGAGGCGCTCAGAAAGTTCATCAAACGAGACTTCAGGCCAAAGAGGGGCAGGCTGATCGCCTATATCGGCGTGCATAATGTATGATCCTTGTAAGGCTTTAACAAAGCATTTCTTCTCTCTTGGCCAGCCCTTCTGGTTTCGGTATCAGTCATTCACCTGTAAGGCTGCAAGCATATTTGCTAAAAGCTCCGGCTTTTCTTGCAAATCTGTAGTTTTCAAATAATCCCTACGTTGGGCAAAGCGATCTTTAAGTGTTTGGATATACGCAGATTGATTATTTGTATTTTGCAAATCATAGGTTTCATAAAAACCGGGTAAAAGTGCGTCTACTGAATCTTGAGTTGGAATTTGAGAACCAGGGAGCAAAGGCCATTCTTCCCATTGCAGTTTATCAGTGAGAATTGCAGTTTGCAAAGTCAGAGAAGTTTTCAGGGCAATAGGTTTCAAAATATCTGCTGCTCCATCCCAAAAACCAAGTGAGTTAAAAGAATAGCCACATGCGCCATGTTGAAACACATTGATAAACGCTTCGACATCTTGCCACAGGGGATACACTCTAAAGGGATTGGCATAGGGTACAAAAACAAGTTTTTTCAGTTCCTCTTCACTTACATTTTCAGCTGCATTGCGTTTTGTCATCAAGGCTGCGCCCATGGCTACAGCAAGGTTTATGTCTGTAAATTTAAGGATTGGCGGCAGGCAGGCATCTTTCATCAGCCACGCCATTACTTCTGGGAAAGCACAGCGATTAACCCAACTGCCAAGCAGGTCACGATCCAGTAAAGCACGACCATTTCCATTACGCAGATCCTGACCAATGGGTAAATTCTTACCATTCACCAAAATCTGGCCGTGATTCATAACGGAAATAAAATAGTTCCAATCAGGGTGTCCTAGGGGGCGTGAATCTGTTTTATCAAAAAGAGTAGGTTCCCAAACACGGCAGACCTTATTTTCCACATCAATTTGAAAAGCATCATCATGCAAGACAACTTTTGAAAAATTCTTGGGCAAAGTGCCTTCATTATCAATAGAGTTTGTATGAGAAGATTTGCCAGTTCCGGAAAGACCAAAAAAGGCAATAGAGCGTTTCCCTACTTTGGATTCAGAACCAGTGCAGGAAGAAAAATCTATCTCTTTGATGCCACCATGGCAGGCTGTCATGCCTAAGCGCAGTCCTGAATTCCAAGCGAGGGTCAAAGTCCCTTTTTTGCGCTCACCAAAATAACGCATTCCAAAATTAAAAATAACATTGGCATCTACATCAATCAGCGCAAGCTGCGGATTTCCCTGCTTATGGTAATAAGGATCGTCATTTTGCCACTCATTGTCGCCAATAACCAAAATATCCTGAATATGCAGCTTTTTGCTGGCTGCATACTCTTTGCTGAGTTCTTCAAAGGGTGTAAAATTCACCAGCCAGTTAAAGATATTCATGGCATCATCTTCAGTGCCGAGGATGGTAGCTTTAAGCATAAGGTCTTTATCCAGTCCGAGAATGCCTTCTGCCTTGATAAGTGGCTTTTTTTGTAAGTCGCTGACAGCATCACGCAAATCAGCCAAAACTTTATTTTTATGCGAACCAAGCTCGTGATAAAACCTACGGGCTAGTGCCGTGCGCCCTACAATTTTGCCATGGCAATTATTGAGTACTTTTGCGCCCTTAGGCAAGCCAAGACGTTTGGCAACTTGAGGATAAATGGGCAGGTCGGTTTCTTGTACATCCCATTGTTTGAGTGCAAGTTCATACGCCTCTGCTGCGCTTACAGTTCGAACGTTTTTGTTCAAAATAAGAGTATCCGCAATCATGCGTAGCGGTGGTATCGCAGTAATATCTTCTTTATAATATTCATAGGTCGATTTGGTAGCCATTATCCCTACAGCTCCTTGGTATCTGTGGCAAAATCATTGTCCAAACCAGTTATAAATAAGCTTTACCCTAAATTACTCACTCTGACCATAGCCTTTGCCCATGTCAAAATGTTTCATATCTTTCTTTTATAAAATCAAAAAAACAAACAAAAAACCCCCGTTTTTGTAAACAGGGGTCTTTTATTGTAGCTTTTACACAGTGATAGGGCTTAGTACATTCCACCCATTCCGCCCATACCACCCATGCCACCCATTCCGCCAGGCATAGCAGGAGCAGCAGCTTCTTCTTTAGGCTTTTCAGCAATAGCACATGCAGTAGTCAGCAAAAGGCCAGCTACAGAAGAGGCATTTTGCAAAGCAATGCGAGTGACCTTTTTAGGATCAATAACACCGGCTTTGAGCATGTCTTCATATTCATCTCGTGCTGCGTTAAAGCCAATATTATCTTTTGCTTCTTTGACTTTTTCTACCACAACAGAACCTTCAAGCCCAGCATTGGAGGCAATCTGGCGCAGAGGTTCTTCAACAGCGCGGCGAATAATATCAACACCAGCCTGTTCGTCATCGTCAGAAACTTTGACTTTATCAAGAATTTTCCCAGTGCGAGCTAATGGAACGCCTCCACCGGGAACAATTCCTTCTTCTACTGCTGCACGAGTAGCGTTCAAGGCATCTTCAACGCGAGCTTTCTTTTCTTTCATTTCTGTTTCAGTGGCTGCGCCAACATTAATCACAGCAACACCACCTACCAATTTAGCCAAACGCTCTTGCAGTTTTTCACGGTCATAATCAGAGGAAGTGGCTGCTATTTCAGATTGAATCTGGCTAACGCGAGCTTTGATGTCCTCAGTTTTTCCGCTACCACCCACGATGGTGCAAGAATCTTTATCAATCACAACCCGAGAGCAGGAGCCAAGATCGGCAAGTGTCGCATTTTCAAGTTTGATACCTAAATCTTCAGAGGCGACTGTTCCACCGGTAAGAGTGGCTATATCCTGCAACATAGCCTTACGACGATCGCCAAACCCTGGAGCTTTAATAGCAGAAACATTGAGAGTTCCGCGCAATTTATTGACGACCAAAGTAGCCAAGGCTTCGCCTTCAATATCTTCAGCGATGATAAGCAAAGGCTTATTCAACTTTGCAACTTGTTCTAAAACAGGTAGCAAATCTTTCATGGCCGAGATTTTTTTCTCGTGCAACAGAATAAGCGGATCCTCAAATTCGCAAGTCATTTTTTCAGCATTGGTAATAAAATAAGGGGAAAGATAGCCACGATCAAACTGCATACCTTCAACCACATCCAAAGTGGTTTCAAGTCCTTTGGCTTCTTCTACAGTGATAACACCCTCTTTGCCTACTTTGTTCATGGCTTCAGCAATGATTTCACCAATCGTAGTGTCATTGTTGGCAGAAATAGTACCGACTTGGGCTATTTCTTTTTGATCACGAGTAGGTTTGGCTACATTGTCCAGTTCAGCGACAATGGCAGTGACAGCCTTGTCAATACCGCGTTTGATAGCCATGGGATTACGACCGGCAGCAACTAATTTCACGCCTTCGGTAAAAACAGCCTGCGCCAAAATCGTTGCAGTAGTGGTTCCGTCACCGGCAATATCAGAAGTCTTGGAAGCGACTTCCTTAACCATCTGTGCACCCATATTTTCAAACTTGTCCTCAAGCTCAATTTCTTTAGCAACAGTAACGCCATCTTTGGTGATGATGGGGGAACCGAAGCTCTTTTCAATAACAACATTACGTCCCTTAGGTCCGAGGGTTACTTTTACGGCGTTGGCAAGTTTATCCACACCGGTTTTCAGCTTTTCACGAGCCTTGGCGTCAAAAAGAATCTCTTTGGCCATTGTTCAGGTCTCCTCTATTTCTGTATGGTTTGAAAATGTAAATTTACTCTACGATGGCAAGAATATCGCTTTCGCGCATAATCAAATGTTCAGTACCATCAATCTTGATTTCATTGCCGGCATATTTCGCAAAAAGGACAGTGTCTCCTGTTTTGACGGTCATTTTTTCGTCTTTTGTGCCGGGGCCTACCGCAATAACTTCACCTTTCATGGGTTTTTCTTTGGCAGAATCAGGAATATAGATACCGCCAGCAGTTACCTGCTCTTCTTCGAGACGTTTAATTAAGACTCGATCACTTAAAGGCTTCAGTTTCATTGTTTTTCCCTCCAATTATCTTGAGTATTACAATACTTTTTTTCCGGCTAGGGTCTCAAGCAAGCACCTGTCTCCGGATTAGTACAGGACAAATTTTCCGCTACGCAAGAGAAAATAAACATGCCACGAGAACTGTCAAGCGACCTTTTTGACTTTTTTTGCAAAACATTTTGTAGGAAAGAAATGCTCGAACACCTTGAAAACATTTTGAAAACAGTATTGCTTCAAGTTTACGAAGGAGATGTTTGTGTGCTACACACTCAAAATTGATTGAGTGAAAAGGAGAAAATGAAAAATGGCGGAAGCAACTCATACGGAAAATAAAAATCTTTTTGAATTAAAAGCTCCTTTTTCAGATCCAATCCGTCGGGCACTTTTTGCGGTAATGAAAAGACCTTTGGCAAGGTTACTGTGTTTGCGGGAACTCAATGCTTTATATGAGCAAGCCATAAGTAAAAGCAAAGACGAAAATTTTGTAGATGCTGTCTTAGATAATGTTGGAATTCGGCTGGATTTACCCGAAGAGATGCTTCGCAATATCCCAACAAGTGGTTCTTGTGTGGTTGTTGCGAATCACCCTTTTGGAATAATTGACGGACTTATTTTTCTTAAAATTTTACGAGCGGTACGCCCTGATGCAAAAATCATGGCTAATCAAATTCTAGCCATGATTCCTGAAATGCATGAATATATGTTTGAAGTCGATCCATTCGGCACCACAGAATCAGCTTCACGCAGCATAGGAGGACTCAAAGCCTCAATGCGCTGGCTTAAAAACGGTCACTTGCTTGGCGTTTTTCCTGCTGGCGAAGTAGCCTCCCTGCGCCTTCGTAAACGCATGGTACGCGATCCACAATGGAATCCCACGGTAGGCAACATTATCCGCCGTGCAAAATGTCCGGCAGTTCCTTTATTCATAAAAGGGCATCATGGGTTTATGTTTAATGCTTTAGGTCTTGTGCATCCAAGCCTACGAACTGTGATGATTCCAAAAAGTAATTTTCAGCAAATAAATAAAACCGTGGAAGTGCGTATCGGACGCCCCATAGCAAGTAAAAAAATAATAAGTTTTCCGGATGATAAAACACTGATTGACTACTTGCGCTTTCGCACTTGTGTTTTACGCCGATTTGAAGAAAAAAAAACTGAGAACACAGCACCAAGTCAAAAGTTTTTGCCCATTGCGCAACCATGTTCTAAAACCCAAATACTTGCTGAAATCAATTCTTTGGACAAAGAAAGAATCCTTATCAATTCAAATCCTTTTATGGTCTTTGAGACCGAAGTACGGACGAAACCTGGCTTGCTCCATGAAATTGGCAGGTTACGCGAAGAAACTTTTCGCCCTGTAGGTGAAGGTACAGGCCAAGCAAGTGATACAGATCGTTTTGACCTCACATATCGGCACCTCATACTTTGGGATACAGAAAAAGAACAAATTGCCGGAGCATATCGCTTTGGACGCACAGATGAACTTGTTGCCAAACAAGGGCGTAAGGGACTCTATTCAGCCACGCTTTTTAGATACAAAACTGAACTGATACACTATATCACCCCTGCTTTGGAAATGGGACGATCTTTTGTTTGCAGGGAATACCAGCGTAGTTACCAACCACTGCTCATGCTTTGGAAAGCCATTGGTGAATATGTGTACCGTAATCCTCAATATTCAAAACTTTTTGGCTGCGTCTCTATTTCAAATGATTATTCGCCTGTTTCTCGTGAAGTTATTGTGAAAACTCTATGCAAACATCGCTCTTTGCCTGAACTTGCCCATCTGGTAAAGCCCAAATGCCCACCTAAAAATACTTGCATGAAACGCCTTGATACCTGCGTACCAGAAACAATTTTCGATGATTTGGAGGAAATGCAGGATCTTGTTGGTGATATTGAAATTGATAAATCGATTCCAGTGCTCCTTAAGCAATATCTTAAGCTTGGAGGAAAAGTCATTGCCTTTAATATTGACCCTGGCTTTGGAGATTGCATGGACGGATTGATCTTAGTGGACTTAAAACAGACCGAGCCAAAACTCCTCAAACGCTTTATGGGAGCTGGGAAAACAGAAGAATTTTTAGGGAATTGATGTTAAAAAAATTGCTTTGCTCATGCTCTTGGCTTTTGAACTCTAGCAGTGGCTTCACTAATATCTATACGCAGGATACACGTTTTATTGCTAAATATTTTTTCATTTATCGGCTGCGGGGAACCTGCCCATTTTGTTATAAGAGCCTCTAAACCAGCGCGTTTTTCTGCTGCATCTGTTACTATTGAAGCCACACCTGTGCCAATCACAGAACGAAAGGCATAACCCCACTTACAGGCCAACTCCGCGCTTTGTAACTCAACATCGCTTTGCAGGCTAAAACAAACATGTGGATTTTGAGCAAGAATATCCAGTTTTTTTCCACTTGTCCCTGAGTGCAAATAAAGACTGTGCTCTACGCGCACAAAATTAAGAGGCAAACAATATGGCCGATCAGAATCAGACATAGCCAAAGTCAGCACTGTTGCTGTATCTAAAATTGAAGCTATCAGTGAAAAATCTGTGGAATATTCTCTAGGCATTGTATGTCCTGTGCTCAACGTGAGCAAATTACTTTTAATACTCTATGATATTCAACTCTTTTTTGGAAGAACCTGCTTTGCGCCTTGTAAATCGTGCTATATCCATGCCTATATGATTTTCATATTGCAATTCCCAATGTGCATCCGTGCCAAAACTGGAAATTATTTCCAGTCGAATACCTTGTTTAATGTGAAACATTACGACCTGCTCACCGGAGCGTTGCAGTATACTATTCATAGCAGGAACAAGACCACAGGAGATATGCTTGAGATCATGCGTTTCCATTATTTTTCCTTATTTACCAATGCAAAAATCCTCAAAAATTTGCCGTAAAATTTCTTCCGGAGTCATTTCCCCTGTCAGTGACGCAAGCAAAGAACAGGCAGATTCCAAACTCACTCCGAGTACATCAGGGGGGAGACCTTTTTGAAGGTCTTGCCGTAGCCCCAGCAATTCTTTTTTGGCCTGCGTTAAAATTTTGGCCTGTCTTAAATTAGGCGCGGCTTCATCTGGATCAGGTTCTCCTTGTCCGCTCAGAAGGTGCTTGCGAATTGTAGCGCCTAAATCTTCCAAGCCTTGTCCAGTACTTGCTGAAACCTGCAAGGTATCAAAACCATGCGCTTCAAAAATATCTACCGGACACGGAATAGCGCATGGTTTATCTCTTTTATTGATGACAATAAAAAGATTTTTAAGACCCATGCTTTGTATCGTTTCCAGCTCCTTATCTTCAACAGCGCGCGAACCATCGATGACAAAAAGAACCATATCAGCCTGCACGGCCAATGCACGGCTCATTTCCATGCCGGCATATTCTACTGAGTCTTGGGTTGCTCTGAGTCCGGCAGTATCCACAAGGCGTAGCAAAAGGCCGTCTAAATTAATATTTTCTTCTAAGTAATCACGGGTGGTACCCGGAATATTGCTCACAATAGCTCGTTCTTTCCCTAAAAAAGCATTCAGCAAACTTGATTTACCTGAATTAACTGGTCCACAAAGAACAACCATACTGCCTTCACGCCAAGCGCGAGCTCGCTGGACACTCTGTAAAAGCGCATCAAGCTGGGCAAGAGCATGATCTAATTTTTGCAAAAAAATATCAGGAGGGAGACATTCCAATTCATCTTCCGGAAAATCAACGGCCACAGTCAAATCACGGCGTAATTCTTCAAGAGGACGTCTCAGTTCAGTAATACGCTGGCCTAAAATTCCTGATAATTTTGCCTGTGCAAGATGCAAGGCAGCCTTTGTTGGGGCATGGATAAGTTCAGCCACGGCCTCAGCTTGTGTAAGGTCTAAACGCCCATTAAGAAAAGCTCGTAACGTAAACTCGCCTCGCTCAGCCATTCGCGCTCCATGCTGTAATACAGCTTCAAGCACAGCTTGAGGTGCAGCATACCCCCCATGTATATGAAATTCCGCAGTATCCTCACCTGTGTAGGAATGCGGTTTGGGCATGTAGACACATAAACCTTGATCTAAAAAAATGCCATCAGGATCGGAAAAGTTGCCAAAATGTAAGGTATGAGGGCAAAAGCCTTGAAACTTCAAACTTGTAGACGAGAACAAAGCTGTGGCTATAGCTTTGGCTTGCACACCGCTCACACGCACAATTGCTACACCGCCTTCACCAGGAGGTGTACAAATAGCTGCTATGGTATCGTTTTGTCGCAGGCTCATGTCCTTTGCCAACAACCTTACAGCAGCGCAGTAAATACGCTACTAACGGTTGCCGTTTACATCGCCAAATTCATCAGTATTGCCATTGTGAGGCTTGCGATTATTTCTTTTGGGCATAATCAAAACTCGCTTCATAGCACCATCCCCCTTGGAACGTGTTGCAACACGAGTATCCTCTTGCAAAGTAAGATGCACAATCCTTCGATGATATGAACTGAGCGGTTTAGTAGACTGGGTTCTGCCGGTTTTACGCGATTTCTCAGCAAGATATTTTGCAATTTGCTTCAGTTTTTGATCCTGCCGTTCTCGATAGTCACCTGTGTCTATTTGCACACGCACCGAAGCATTCATACGGCGACTCACAATACGGTTCACGAGATACTGTAGGGCAGCCAAGGTTTGACCATCCCTACCAATGATCAAGCCAGAATGTTCTGGTTCATGTATAAGAATATTGACCCTGCTTGAACCAATTTTTACTTCAAGTTTTGGAGCCATAACCAGTTGTTCAATCAAGGTAATGACAACCTCTCGAACAGTTTGTTCTAGTTCTTCTGCATCAAGTTCGGACAAAGAAGATTCTTGTTTTTCATCTCTTACAAATTGTTGTTCTTCTTCAATTTTTTCATGTGCTTGAGTGCTTTGTGCCTGTTTGGTATAAGAACTCTTTTTTGCTGTGGCAGAACTTGTGCGTTTTGGCTTTGGCTTACGCGAAACTTCCAATTTTGTGTTATCTTGCGCTTGTGACTGCACAGCCGTATCCGGCTTCAAATTTTCTTCTGTAATTTCTTTTTTCCCAGTGCTTTGCTTTTCAGTGCCTTGTTTTTCAGTGGCTTGTTTTTCAGTGGCTTGGGCATTTCGTGGTCTTGCTTTAATTGTCGCCTTTTTGGCTCCAACCAATCCAAAAATACCAGTAGAACCACCGGACACAATTTCCACTTCCAATTTATCGCGTTTGATTCCAAAATGATCACAAGCTTCTTGAATTGCTTCGTCAAGGCTTTTACCCTGAAATTCTTTGTATGTTTTCATAGTATATATCCTCAAAATTAAGCTAAGTTATGCGTCAGACGTTTTCTTTTGAGCAGAACGCATGATAAACCATTGTTGGGCAATAGAAAGAACATTATTCACCAACCAGTAAATCACCAGTCCGGCTGGGAATTGAAGGAACAGAAAAGTGAAAACCACAGGCATAATCAGCATCATCTTACGTTGCGTAGGATCGCCAGTTGAAGGTGACATAAGTTGCTGCGCTAGCATGGTAGCACCCATGACCAAGGGTGTAATATAAAAGGGATCTTTGGAGGAAAGGTCAGCCAGCCAAAGGGTATCTGTAAAAGGTAAAAAGTCGATAAATCCAGCATGGCGCAATTCTACTGCCCCAAGCAAAGCACGATATAATCCAAAAAATACCGGTATCTGAACTACCATTGGGATACAGCCCCCGGCAGGGTTTACCTTGTATGTTTTGTACAGCTGCATGATTTCTTGGTTCATGGCTTGCTTATCGTTACCATACTTATCACGAATTTTTTGAATCATGGGCTGGAGCTTTTTCATTTGCTCCATGGATTTATAGCTTTTTTGAGAAAGTGGCCAAAAAATAATCTTAATAATAATGGTCAAAATAATAATTGAAATGCCCCAATTATGTACAGTATTATTCACTTTAACCAAAAACCAAAGCAAGGGTTCAGCCACAAAGCCAAACCAACCAAAATCAACCGCTTTACCCAAAGTCGCAGATGCTTGGGTAAGCTTGTTACGCTCTTTTGGCCCTACAAAATAGACATTATGAAACTGCTTTGTTTCCCCGGGGTGGATGGAACCACCATCAAGTTCTAAAGCATAAAAAAACGTGGAATTATCTCGCACACCGCCAGTCAATTTATTTTTAAGCGTACTTGGTTCTGCTGCAAAAATAAAATAATTGTTATCCACCGCACCCCAGTTGACACCATGTTGCACAGGTAAGCCCTCGGCAATTAAATCATCTGTATCAGCCTCTGTGTTAATACCAGATGCATCAAGCCAAGCAATTTGGGTTTTGTTGTACATATTTGATGCGCTGCTCAACACGTTTGTAAAAACATTAAGCCCTAGACGCAGCTCGTCATTTTGTACATCTTCGCTTGTAAGCCGAATATCTTCCTCAATAGTATAATTATCAGCATCAAAAGTCAGAGTACGCTGTATACGGTAGCCTTCAGCACTGCCGGAAAAGGTCAGACTTTTTTTGCCCGCGTCCAGTTGAATATCCGTGGCTTTTGCATCCCATGCAAAGGTCTTAAAAGTATCAATTTTGCCTATGGATATATCCAAAGTAGGAGAGGAAACCATATCCACTTGCGTAGGCACTACCTGCCCCTCTTCCGGGGCAACAGTCATATTATATTGTTTCAAACGAAAATGTTCGAGCACTCCGCCTTGCGTATTGAGCTGTGCAGTATAAAGCGGAGTGTTGACAAGAACTTTTTTCCCTTCCGCAGCAATGATTTCAGGTACACTTGCAGCGGGTTTCGTGCTGGCTGCTTGCATTGTATTTGCCTGTTTCGCCTGCTGCTGTGCATGCACCGGAACTCGCGGTTGGGGGGGAAACAGTATTTGCCATGCAAAAAACACAGCAAAAGACAAGGCAAGAGCCAAAATTAAACGTTTGGTTTCCATGGATTATTACTCGCTTTTGGCTTGCCACCAAACAAGGTGGTGGGGACGGGATCATACCCGCCTTGGGTCAAAGGATGGCAACGCAAAATTCGCCACAACGCGAGCAATCCCCCAAAAAAAGCACCATGCTGACGCACGGCATCCAAGGCATACTGTGAACAAGTCGGTACAAATCGACAGCAACCCGGCATGAGGGGTGAGAGACATTTACGATAAAAAACGATGAGCACCAAAAAAATGGAGCGCATATCGTCCTCTCTATGCTGCGGAGCTGGAAAAATCTTTTTGCATTTTTTGCAGCACCGGCAGAAGCTCTTTTGTGGCGAGGGTCAAATCAAGCTGTGCGGGGTCTAAATTGCGTTTTGGTACGACAACAACATCGCAGGCCCCGGTAAATACATCATTATATAGCCTGAAAAACTCGCGAACCACTCTTTTTATACGATTACGCGCTACTGCATTTCCGGATTTCCGGCTAACGGTTAGGCCAAGTCGCAGTCCTTTGCTTGTGTAAGACAAATCATCAGGACGAAGTAAAACAAACAAGACAAACCGTTGACTAAAATACTTTGTGCCTTGTTCGTAGCAGGCCTTAAATTCTGCGGTTTTTAGCAGAAACGCGCTCCCTCGACAAAATTATACGCTGAGACGCTTACGGCCTTTGGCACGGCGACGTTTAAGCACTGCACGGCCACTTTTAGTGCGAGAACGCACAAGAAAACCGTGAGTTCTTTTCCTCTTCAAATTACGAGGCTGATAGGTTCTTTTCATAATTATATTCTCCTAGAAGCAATATTTCTAGTCTAGTCGTTTAATGCTTGTAAAACATGATTTCATAGTCATGACCTGAAGTGCTGTCAAGAAAAAACAAAAATTTTTCTTCTGCGTATCCTCTCTTTTTTAAGCTCAATTCAAGCTTTTTGCAAAAGCATATTGTAAACATCCATTGTTATGTTTTTCACTGTTTCTGAATTGAGCAGAAAAAATTTAGGGTAAACAGCTTCTTGTCATCCTGCGCGTAAGTCGCAGGATCCAGTGCCTTTTTCCTTTTTCTCTGTTTTCTGGCTTCGGCAGGCTCAGCCAGCTTTGACCCTTGAGGCATTGTGATATAACTGTCCTTAGAGCATAGTTGGTATTGTGTAGCATATAAGGGGTAGTCATGGGAGAAGAGCAAGGGACAATGGAGAACGAGCAAGGGAAAGTATGTTGTAAGTGTAAGGAATATCGCTGGGCTGACAGAAATAAACAAGAGGTAGTGTATATAGATGAACAAGGCGAACATGGCGAGAAAGGTGCTGGCTATTGCCTGTTCCATGCTCCAGCAGGGTGTAAATTCAAAAAACTTGGCACAACAGAGGAGGTCTCTAGGGAAGAATTTAATGAGCTAGTCTTAGCTCGGATTGAGGCAGTTAAGAAAAGGGTTAAAGAAGAAAATCTTAAGCCAGACGAGAAAAAAGCCAAGTGCAATTTATCTGGCACAATTTTCCCTTGGGATATTGCATTTCCCAGAGGCTACAAATTCCCTGCTATTGATTTCTCTTTCAGCACCTTTCAGGGGGACGCACGGTTTGATAGCAGCACGTTTCAGGGGGACGCACGGTTTTGGCAAAGCACGTTTCAGGGGCACGCAGGGTTTTTGGGCAGCACGTTTCAGGGGCACGCAGGGTTTTTGGGCAGCACGTTTCAGGGGGACGCACGGTTTGATAGCAGCACGTTTAAGGGGAATGCACGGTTTTGGCAAAGCACGTTTCAGGGGCACGCAGGGTTTTTGGGCAGCACGTTTCAGGGGGACGCAGGGTTTTTGGGCAGCACGTTTCAGGGGGACGCACGGTTTATAGACAGCACGTTTCAGGGGGACGCAGTGTTTAATAACAGCACGTTTAAGGGGGACGCACGGTTTGATAGCAGCACGTTTCAGAGAAACGCAGGGTTTGATTACAGCACGTTTCAGAAGGACGCATGGTTTAGACAAAGCACGGTTCAGGGGGACGCACGGTTTTGGCAAAGCACGTTTCAGGGGGACGCAGGGTTTGATAGCAGCACATTTAAGGGGGAAGCAAAGTTTTGGGAAAGCACATTTCAGGGGGACGCAAGGTTTAATGACAGCACGTTTCAGGGGGACGCACAGTTTTGGGAAAGCACATTTCAGGGGGACGCAAGGTTTAATGACAGCACGTTTCAGGGGGACGCACAGTTTTGGAAAAGCACGTTTCAAAGGGATGCAAAGTTTTGGGAAAGCACGTTTCAGGGGGACGCAGACTTTTCTGGCAGCACGTTTCAGGGGGACGCAAGGTTTAATGACAGCACGTTTGAGAAAAAGGCTTATTTCTCTAATATTCAAAAATTCAACAACAAAAGTTTTGTGTTCGCTGATAACACCATTTCAGGAGATATAACTTTTGAAAATTGTGATCCTGCTTGTTTGAATATTATGGGACATAGTGACTGCTCTAAATTTTATTTCAAAAAAGGTACTCGCCTAGAGAAAACCTGCGAGTTTTATCAAGAGATGAAAGCTAGGTATAAAAACGCTGGCAACGAATACGAAGTATCCCAGTGGCATATTTCTGAAAAAAACACTCTTCTGAAAATATTGTGGCAAGATTTTCTTGGCATAAACAATACTTATAGAACAGGAAAATTTGGTTGGGACTTGTTCTTAGAGAGATGCAGGAATATAGCAAAACGAGTTTTTAGCATCTCTTGGCTTTTGAATAAGCTGTTGCTTTTTTTGCGTATCGTCCTTCTCTTCTTCTACAAAATTTTCAGCGGTTTTGGAGAAAATCCGCTCGCTGCTCTTTTTTGGCTGTTAGTCTTTATTGCCATTCCCACTGTCATCACTAATTTGCCAAAGGAAACACACGAGCAATACATTCCTTATAATCTTTTTTGCGGTGAGACACGGGACTATATCCCCTTGATGAATCAATTTTTGTCCAAGAAACAAGCCGTAAATATCAATGTTTTCAACCCCGTTTGCGCTGCGGATTTGCATGAAGTGATAAATAAGGCTTTTGCTAAAAATTCCAATACAAGCAGTTCCGTACTTCAATCCTTTGGCAGAACAGCGTGGCAATTACTTATTTATATCCAAGCAGCCCTGCTTGCTTTTGCCGTGCGTAATAACTTCCGCAGGTAAAATTTATGCCCCCAAATTTTACTTCCCATGACCGTTTCTACCGCCAAACAATGGCTTGTAAATCTGATGAAGTGGCGTTTCAAACCTCTGTTGCTGAGACTGATCTCTGGGTAATTGCCAGACAGAATTTATCTTCCTCAATAGCCGACTATGTGCATAAACTTCGGGGGCAGATTCAGGCGTATGCCCTAGTGCATCCAGAATTTCTAAGCTCCCTGTCTCCTTTACCCCTGCCCAAAACAGCCCCCCCTATTGTCCGTTCCATGTCCCGTGCTGGGCTTCTCTGTGGTGTTGGCCCGATGGCCTCTGTTGCAGGGGCAATAGCGCAGTTTACAGCTGATGTATTTTGCAAACAATCGCCAGATATTTTAGTAGAAAATGGCGGAGATTTATTTTTGCGCTCTACCAAAGACCGTGTAATAGCTCTTTTAGCAGACCCAAAAAACAAAGCAAAAATCGGGCTTTTTATCCCTGCCCAAGATTTTCCTCTAGCTTTGTGCTCTTCTTCTGGCAAAGTCGGTCATTCTTTATCATTTGGTAATGGCGATTTAGTCACTGTCCGTGCAAAGTCTGGAGCTTTGGCAGATGCAGCAGCTACAGCCCTGTGCAACCTTATTCAAAAAGATAAAGATGTAGCACAAGTTATAGAGACGGCTAAAAATTGGAGCAAAATCGGAATAGAGGGTATTTTTGCCCAAAGCGGTTCTCAAATTGCTGTTTGGGGTAAGATGGAACTGGTGGCTTTAGAGGATGAGCCAGTGAATCCTTGAACAAAAAAATCAAGAGCCTAGCGACCTTTTCGGTTTTTTTTTGCTTGCCTATTGCTTTTATGAAAAATGCAGGCTACATATGAGAAAATTTTGGACTATTGTTCATAATTTATTTGTTTACGAAAGGCAGATTTTGCAAGGCCTTTCATTATAGGCTAGGGGGGAACCTCTGCTGGTTGTGAGAACTGGCAGTAAAGTAGATAAACGACGTACTCAACGTCAACACATGACCCTTTCATTATTTGGAGGTGTTCTTATGAAGGTTTCCGTGAGTCATGGTGGAACCAAAGTAGAGGAACGACTCGCCAAAGCTGGCGTTTCGCGCCGTGATTTCATGAAGCTTTGCGGTACGGTTGCTGCGGTTATGGGTATGGGCCCTGCCTTTGCACCGAAAGTCGCTGAAGCTCTCACCAGCAGTAAAAAACCATCCGTGGTTTGGCTGCACAACGCTGAATGTACTGGTTGCTCCGAATCGATCTTGCGCGGCATGAACCCCCCGTTTGCCGAGCTGATCCTTGGTGTAATTTCTCTGGATTACCACGAGACAGTTATGGCCGCTGCCGGTGAAATGGCAGAAAAGGCTCTACATGAAGCTACCCACAAAGCTGGCTCTTATGTTTGTGTTGTGGAAGGTGCTATTCCTACTGCTGACAATGGAATTTATGGTAAAGTTGCCGGTCGCACTATGCTCGATTTCAACACTGAAATCGTAGGCAAAGCTGCTGCGACTATCGCGTATGGTACTTGCTCCGCTTATGGTGGAGTACAGGCTGCTGCCCCGAACCCCACTGCTGCCAAAGGCGTGAGTGAAGTGGTTCCCAATGCTCCTGTTATCAATGTACCCGGCTGCCCACCCAACCCCTACAACCTGTTGGGAACCGTGGTCTACTATCTGACCAATAACGGTGGCATTCCCGAATTGGACGATGTAGGTCGTCCTACCCTGTTCTATGGCGAGTCCGTGCATGATAATTGTCCTCGCCTGAAATACTTCGACGACGGTAAGTTTGCCGAGAGCTTCGGCGACGAGGGAGCGAAGAAGGGTTATTGTCTGATGCAACTCGGTTGCAAGGGTCCGTATACATACAACAACTGCCCGACCATCAAGTTCAATCAGATCAACTGGCCTGTGGAAGCCGGTCACCCCTGCATCGGGTGTTCCGAACCCAATTTCTGGGACGAACTCAGCCCCTTCTATGAAGAAGCTTAGTTCGGATATTCTACTAACGACCTAATTTACCTACCATTTAAGGAGGAATAATTATGGGTTCCAAAAAACCTGAAGCTGCTCCCTCTCCGATCAAGAGCACACCAAAAAGCAGCTACAACGGCCCTGTTGTAGTTGACCCCGTGACTCGTATCGAAGGTCACCTTCGTATTGAAGTGGAAGTTGAAAACGGCGTCGTAGCCGATGTCCGTTCAAGCTCGCAGCTGTTCCGCGGTTTGGAAATAATCCTTCGCGGTCGCGATCCTCGTGATGCACAACACTTCACACAGCGTTCTTGCGGTGTTTGTACTTATGTACATGCGCTGGCTTCTACCCGTTGCGTGGATAATGCTGTAAAAGTTGTCATTCCTAAAAACGCTACCATTATGCGTAACCTCGTTATGGCTGCACAGTATCTGCATGACCATATCGTGCATTTCTATCATCTGCACGCTTTGGACTGGGTCAATGTTGCTAATGCCATTCAGGCTGATCCTGCAAAAACCGCTGCGCTCTCCAATAGCTTAAGCGATAAGCGTAAAGAAACTCCTGAGCAGTTTGCTGCTGTCCGTGACACAGTCAAAGGCCTCGTAGAATCTGGCCAGCTCGGTCCTTTCACCAACGCTTATTTCTTGGGTGAAAAGAAAAACGAAGCTTACTATCTGCCTGCTGAAGCAGATCTCATGGCTACCAAGCACTATCTTGACGCTTTGCAATTGCAAGTTAAGGCTGCTCGTGCCATGGCTATCTTCGGTGCTAAAAACCCACACACCCAGTTCACAGTTGTCGGTGGTTGCACCAACTACGATGCGCTGAGCCAAGAAAAGATCGCCAAGTTCATTGAACTTGAAGAAGAAACCTGCGAATTTGTTCGTAATTTCTACATTCCTGATCTGCTGGCTGTGGCTTCTTTCTACAAAGATTGGGCCGGCATTGGTGCTACTACCCACTTCCAGACTTGTGGCGAATTCCCAACAGACGAATACGATCTGGATTCTCGCTACTTGCCTCAAGGTGTTATCTACAATCGCGACCTTTCCAATCCCATGGATTTTGACGGCAACAAAATTGAAGAGCACGTCAAATATTCTTGGTATGAATATGGTGGACCAAAGCACCCACTGAATGGTGAAACCAAGCCTAAATATACAAAATTGGGCGACAAAGAGCACTATTCTTGGATGAAAGCTCCCCGTTATGATGGAAAAGCCACGGAAGTCGGTCCTTTGGCACAATGTCTCGTATCTTACGCAAAAGGCCATAAGCCCACGGTTGATGCAGTAAATTATGTACTGAATTACCTAGGCGTCGGTGCTGAAGCTCTGTTCTCAACCTTGGGACGTACCGCAGCTCGCGGTATTGAAGCTTTGGTCACTGCTAACCAAGTTATGAACTGGGTTAAAGAATTGCAAAGCAATGTTGCCGGTGGTGATACTGACTTGTACACCGAGTGGGAAATGCCTGATGAAGCTCAAGGCATGGGCTTTGTTAACGCTCCTCGCGGTATGCTGTCTCACTGGATCAACATCAAAAACAAGAAAATCGAAAACTTCCAGTTGGTTGTTCCTTCCACTTGGAACCTTGGTCCTCGCTGCGATGCTGGTATCAAGAGCCCGGTTGAAGAAGCCCTCATGGGAACCCCGATTTTCGATCCCATGCGTCCTGTTGAAATTCTGCGTACAGTCCACTCTTATGACCCATGTATTGCCTGCGGCGTACACGTCATTGACGCTAAGACTGGCCAGACTCAAAAGTTCCGCATTTTGTAGGAACTACGCAAGATTATGTTGTACAGGGGAACCTTTCGGGGTTCCCCATTTTTTTGAGTTCTCAATACAGGCAATGACAGCTTGAGGCTTGCGCCTACTTCTGTTAATTAAAAGATATGTCTGAAACAAAACGAATATTGGTTCTTGGTGTGGGCAATGTGCTCTATACTGATGAGGGGATTGGCGTCCGCCTTGCTGAAATCTTAGAGCATTCTTATGAATTTTCTGAAAATGTCACTGTGCTTGAAGGTGGGACTTTAGGGCTACGCCTTATGCACCCTATCATGAATTGTGACTACCTTATCGTAGCTGATGCCGTGCTGGGAGATGGCCCGCCCGGGAGCCTCTATCGCTTGACTGGCGATGATCTGCGTAAAAGCCTTTCTTTTAGAAATTCTCTGCACGATACAGATTTAGTGGATACGCTCATTACCTGCGAATTATGTGGTAATCGGCCTGATGCTGTTATCATTGGTATGGAGCCTCACGATTACCAAACAATGGCTACAGATTTATCGCCTGCCGTGGATAAGGCCATGCCTGATATGATTAAATTTATATTAAAAGAAATTGAAGATGCAGGCGGAAGTTATCAAAAACGCTCAACTCCCTCTCAGGAGGTTGTCTATGTGCCTCGCAGTACCAGCTGAAATTATAGCCATTACAGACCAATCAGCGACTTGCAAAGTAGGAGAAGGCAGCACTACTGTGGAAGCCTCCCTGCTTATCATGGATGAAGAAGTTGCCATTGGAGACTATATTATTATCCACGCCGGATTTGCCATTCGTAAACTTGATCCGCAAGAAGCCCAAGAAAGCCTACAAATTTTGCGTGATCTGATTGAGGCTGCAGATGAAATGGGGCTTGATTTTGAACATGTATAAGTAACTTCTTTTCTTATAACTTGCTCTGAATAATTTCCCCAAATTCTTTGCAGCCAACTGCTTGTGCTCCGCTCATTTGAACAGCAAGGTCTGTGCTAACTCTCTTTTCCTTAATCGCTGTTTCCACGGCTTTGTAAATCCGCGCTGCAGCTTCAATAAGACCAATATTTTTCAATAAAAGTGCCCCTGATAAAATAAGAGAGCATGGATTTGCTTGGTCAAGACCAGCAATACTTGGAGCAGTGCCATGTGTTGGTTCGTATAAAGCCAAAGTATCGCCCATATTAATACCCGGTGCCAAGCCCAAACCGCCAACTTGAGCCACAAGGGCATCTGAAATATAATCTCCATTCAAATTCGTAGTGGCGATAATATCGTAGTCTTGCGGTTTTTGCAGGACATTTTGAAACAAGGCATCCGCAATACAGTCTTTAATAACTATTTGCTGCCCGTTTGAGCTACGCGCTGCCTCGCGTATGGTATATTCTGCAAATTCCTCCTGAGCAAGCTCATAGCCCCAATTCATAAATGCACCTTCGGTAAATTTCATAATATTACCCTTGTGCATCAAAGTTATTGAGCTTCGCTTATTCTCAAGAGCGTACTGAATTGCTTTACGAACCAAGCGTTTTGAGCCGTGCATCGTGATTGGCTTAATGCCTATGCCTGCATCAAAGGCTATATTCACCTGCATTTGATCGTGTAAAAATTCAATAATTTTTTTAGCTTCAGGCGTATTGCTTTGCCATTCAATGCCAGCATACACATCTTCTGTGTTTTCACGAAAAACAACAATATCAACAAGTTCTGGATGTTTAAGAGGCGATTCAATGCCTTCAAAATATTGCACTGGCCGTATACAGGCATACAGATCAAATGTTTGGCGCAAAGTCACGTTAAGGGATCTAAAACCTTTCCCCACTGGAGTTTCCAATGGCCCTTTCATGGCAAGTTGAGCTTGGCTCAAGGCTTCCAAGGTAGTTTGCGGTAAATATTCTCCGCAGGCTTCAAAAGCTTTTTTACCTGCAAAGAGTTCTTTCCATGCAATGGATTGTTGAGAACCATAGGATTTTTCAAGAGCAGCGTTTATGACCGGCCGTGCCACTGCCCAAATTTCTGGCCCAATACCATCACCTTCAATAAAGTATACTACCGTAGGAGTCACAGCCATCCTCAAAAAACAAAGCTTATGGCAAAGCAGTTAAATACTCAGCCAAAGTTCGCGGTTCAAGAGTTTTGAGAAACCTCAATTCTTGAGCATCTACATACACTTTGGGCTTCAAAAAATCGCCTGTAATTCGTATCGGCATTCCTTGTCCCACAGCATTAGAGCAAAGTACATCGCCTTGATTTTCATCCACAAGCAAAGCCACGGCCAGTCCATTGACTTGCTGCTGTGTCGCATCAATATGTGCTTGCCCCATTGCGCGCAATAAAGGAGAGCGAAGGCATATATTTTCTGCGTCCAATACGCCGGCATTCACATTCACCAAAGCACTCAACTCGCTAAAATTCGTGCGATCTTCGGTTTTGCCTTCCAATGCAGACACATTGTGTTCTCCAAATTTTTCAGACTCTGCAAAAAAAGTAAGCAGATCCGCGCCTGAGAAAAAACCATCCGAGATATGACAATGAACGCTTCCATAAAGACTTGCGGTAATAGAGTCAGAATCAACTCCCACAAAAGTTAAAGGAGCTTGAGTTTGCAATTGGGCTGTTCCCTTAAAGCCCGTTTGCCCAAATATTTCTTCCAATACAGAGCCAGCATGTATGCCTGAGGAAGTTAAGGACAGGATTGTTCGCAATCTTGAACCTGAGGCATCAAGTCGTGAGGTGCAGGAAATATTTCCACCATAGAGGCCAAAAGAAGCCGGAGTTATTTCCAGCAAACCATTTTTTGCCAATACGCGAGCTTTCAGCCCTGAAAGCTGCATTTTACAGACCTCAACTTTGTCGGCATTAAAAATCGCATCCACATTAAGTTCTCGGATTACTTCAAGCACTTCTTTTTCTAAATCGCTTAGCGTCTCTTTTTCGCTAGCACCTTGTGCTTGTGCGTTTTGGAGACCAGCTTCTGCTTGGTGCGAAAAAAGAAAATATTTGTCGACATCCAATTCATCTATTGTGCCTCGAACATATATAACTGGATTGCTAAAACCCTCTACTTTGATTTGCGCTGTTGCTTTGGCCCCATCGATATTGAGAAGAATCTCAGGAGCATCAAAAATTTCAGGCATATAGCTGAACTTGATTTGACCACCGATAGAAGACAAGGCATCGGCATTTGCTAATTGCGGAAAATCTTTACTCAAAAGGGTAAATATTTTTTTCAAATTAAAAGGCCGGATTGTTAGATCCCCGGCTACAGTAGGTACGTCCAAAAAACTTTTTCCAGTTAAGGTGCCAGCCACTTCAAGACCATAAGCTGAGCAATTGAATTGACTTAAGGATACAAGATGATTGTTCAAACTTATTCCCAAATTTTCCGCTACAAATTGTGCTGTGCCCTTTTTTCCCGGTACTAAGTCCCCAACGGCTTCCACTGCCAGTACTATATCATCTAATTCCAGCTTTCGGCTTTCCGCATCAAAGCCGACACTACCTTTGAGCTGCATATCAATTTGAGTCTGCCGATCAGCAGAGAAAAAACACGCAGAAGACGCAAATTCAACAGGGCTATTTGCTTTTAAGCTACCTAAAACAATTTCCGCATCATGTATTGAATATTTCTTTCCTTGTGCTACATCTTCCCAAAAAATATCCGCGTTGCTAATATTTACCCCACTCAGGGAAAAATCAAAATTTCTTCTCTGCTCTTCTGGCTGCTTTTGCTGCGTATTGTCTAATTCCGTAGGAATATACGCGAGCAAATCTTCCCAGTTGCTTTGCTCTGATTCATTGCGCATAAGATGCAAATGTATGCCTTGAACATACATTTTCCCAAGCTCAATTTTACCTATGCACAAAGGAAGTATTTTAAGTTCAGCAAGAACCGAATCGAGGCGTAGCATTGTGTCGCTATTAAAATCAGTAGGGTTTGATAAAGTGACAGTTCCTGTTTCAAGCGCAACCCAAGGAAAAAAAGACAATGTAATCTCAGTTTCAAAACATAGCTTGCGACCTGTCGCCTCTTGAACTTTTTGTATAAGCGTTTCTTTATATGCTTCGGAATCAAAGACCAGAGCTAAACTAGTTAAGCCAAGAACACTGAGCGCGATCACGCCCAAAAAAAAAGCAAACAACGCTTTAATCATCTTCATGCGCGTTGTTCTCCTCTTTTTTTGTTTGACTACCAAGCAAACGAGCGATTTGATCCAATTCTTCCTCCACCTCATACAAAAAATCATCCGGAACTTCAGCAGAAAGCCTTTTGCGAGTACCTTCTAAAGTCAATCCCTCTCCATAAAGCAAGCGTTTAATACGCCGTAGTAAGGCTAAATTTTCCTCAGTGTATACGCGCTGCCCGGACGGGGTGCGAATAGGCACTAAACTTGGAAATTCTGATTCCCAGAAACGTAAAACATAAGGCTTGACCTCCAAAATCTTGGCAATCTCCCCTATTTTATATCGTTTGAACTCTTCCAAGTCTGACATACCTTTGCTGTATCAAAATCTCAAAACCAAGAAAAGCAACATATATACATACAATTATTCATACAATATCAAACACGGCAATCATCTTGCCACTAGCCAATTACAAACGAATCGGCAGTTCCTTTAACACACGCTGCACAAGTGTATCATGCGCCTTATTGACTTCTTTGTCTGTCAGGTTTTTCTTTATATGCCTATAGGTTAAACGAAAAGAAAGATTGCGCTGCTCAATATTTTTATCAGGAATATACTCGGCTACCAACTTCACAGATTCAAAAAAGGCAGGCCGATGTGCTTCAATACTTTTCAGTACATCTTCTACAAGTATATTCATGGGACAAACAAAGGTAATATCTCTACGGATTGCCGGATATATTTTTAAGTCGTCAAAAATAATTTGACGCTTCATGACGAAATCGCGCAACAAATCCGCGTCTAATTCTACCATCCATAAGGCTTTTTTAGCATGTGCAATATCTGCAATATTTTCTTTTACTTTACCAATAACACCAATGGATACACCCGCAAGTTTTACATCAATACACGGTTCATAATATGAATGCCCTTGCATCACAGTATAATCTGCTGCGCCTATTTTGAAAAAATCCAATAAATGTTGTACAAGCCCTTTTGCATCCAAGTAATCCGCATCCTCTACAGGCCACGGCCAATCTTCTGCATGACGATCGCCGTAAAGGGCAAAACAAATACGCAATTGTTCTTTACAACTTGTATCGCTTGAACTGTCTGCTGTGAAAATTTTTGCGATTTCAAAAAGTCGTAATCGCATATTATCGTGAGCTATATTATTCTTCACACTAATCAGCATACTTGGAGCAAGCGCGGTGCGTAGCACATTTTGCTCCGCTGACATGGGATTGGCTATGCTGACTCGTCCTTCACTTGTGAGACCCAAGACATCTAAATCAACATGCCCCACAAAAGAATAGCTGATGGTTTCTCTTAAACCAACTCCTCGTGCCCAAGACTTGAGGCTGCGAGCCCAGCCATATTGGGTTTCTGCAAGGGGCAAGGCTTGAGCTGCACGGGCTATTTTTGGTAAAACTTCAGGGATACGATCTAAGCCATATACACGCGCTATTTCTTCATAAAGATCAACTTCTCGTTCTAAATCTAAACGATATGAAGGTGAAGTCACGTTCCAGTTATCAGCATCACTGCTATCGACTTGACATCCCAAAGATTCCAAAGTGTCTTTGCAAAATTCTGGGCTAAAATGAAGCCCCATGAGCTTTTCACAGCGTTGACGGCGAAAACTATGCACACGTTTTTTCCACGGTGCAGGTTCAGCGCAAGCAACATCTTCAAGTACCTGCCCACCAGAAAACTCTGCCATAAAAGATGCAGCACGGGCTAAAGCTAAGGCGGTAATATTTTTATCCAAGCCACGCTCCATGCGAGAAGCTGCTTCTGAAGGTAAATTCAATCTTCGAGATGTTTTACGGATAGATTCAGGGCGAAAAACTGCGCCTTCCAGCAATACATTTTTTGAACCACTGTGAATTTCAGTTTCTAAACCACCCATGACACCGGCAAGGGCAATAGGACGCTCTGCATCCCAAACAGCAATATCTGTAGCAGTCAACACTCGCTCTTTGCCGTCTAAGGTCGTAAATTTCATACCTTCGTCAGCAGCACCAATACTGATAATATCCCCTTTGAGTAAATCCCAATCAAAAGAATGAAGGGGCTGCCCCAGTTCCATCATCACATAATTTGTCACGTCCACAATATTTGAAAGAGGTCGTATGCCCATAGCTGCTAGTCTGTAGCGCATCCAAGACGGAGATGGCCCTATTTGTACATTTTCAATAAACCGAGCACGGAACCCAGGGCACAGTTCGGGGTGAACAATATTTATGCTTGGAATTGGTCTATGTGCTTTTGTAAAAACAGCATGAGCATCACAATCTGGTAATCTTAGTGGCAACTTAAAGGCCATTGCAGTCTCACGGGCAATGCCAAGAACAGACAGGCAATCCGCGCGATTAGACGTAATATCTATATCAAGGACAGTATCTTCCATGCCAAGAGCCTTTGGTAAAGATTCTCCAATGGGAGCATCCTTAGGCAAAATCATAATTCCAGCGTGGGAATCGGAAAGTTCCAGTTCACGCTCCGAACAGATCATGCCCATAGAAAGTACGCCGCGTAATTTAGATTTCTTAATTTTTGACTTATCAGGAAGAACAGTACCTATTTTTGCTACTGCAACTTTTTGCCCTTGCGCCACGTTAGGTGCACCGCAAACAATAGAAAGTAACTCCTGTTCGCCTACATCTACCGTACAAACAGAAAGTTTATCTGCCTCAGGATGAGCTTCACAGGTAGTGACAAAACCAACAACAATTTTACGAAGAGCAGCAAAAGGATCAAAGATTCCCTCCAGCTCCAGTCCAAGCATCGTTAATCTGTCACCAAGTTCCTGAGCAGTCCCTTCATAGGGAGTAAATTCACGCAACCAATTGAAACAAACAAGCATTGGATAGCCTTATTGATATATAGATTAACTTTCACTCAATTTTCTAAGTGAATTGTGAAAGAAAGCGAACATCGTTTTCAAATAACATGCGGAGATCGCCAATGCCATATTTTAACATGGCAACACGCTCTATCCCAAGTCCAAAGGCAAAACCCGTGCAGGATTCAGGATCATAATCCACAGCCCGAAGCACATTTGGATCAACCATACCACAACCTAAAATTTCTACCCAACCCGTGCCTTTACATACACGGCAGGTTTCTCCTTCATTTATACCGCTTCCCTTGCACAGAAAACAAGAAATATCAGCTTCAGCACTGGGCTCTGTGAAGGGGAAAAAACTCGGTCTAAAACGCACTGAAACATCTGAGCCAAAAAGCTGTTTCACAAAAGCAGTCAATGTGCCACGCAAATCTGCCATAGAGACCTCAGTGTCAACAAGCAGTCCTTCAATTTGGTGAAACATAGGGGTATGGGTCAAATCAGAATCGCGTCTATACACTCTACCAGGAGCTATCACCGCAACAGGAGGTTTACGTTCCAGCATTGTGCGTATTTGCAAGCTACTTGTATGCGTTCGTAGCACAATCGAATCCGAAATATAAAGCGAGTCCTGCATATCGCGAGCAGGATGATCCGGAGGCATATTCAAGGCTTCAAAGCAGCACCAATCATTTTCCACCTCTGGCCCTGAAACAACTTCAAAGCCAAGACCAGTAAAAACATCACACACTTCGTCCATAACCAAAGTTACGGGGTGTAGTGAACCCTGCCATGGCAATCTGCCCGGCATTGTGGGATCAAAATGAGAGCAAGAAAATCCGGATTGCGTGTGAAAAAATTCGTTCTGGGCTTCAGCAATACATGCTGTCAAACGCTGCTTGATTTCATTTGCTTTTTTTCCGGCCAGCGGTTTTTCCTCAGGAGAAAACAGTCGCAGATCCGTCATAGCAGAGGCAAGTTTGCCCCCTTTACGACTTAAAAATTCAACTCGTAAATCCTCAACTTCCGAAAGTGAACGAGCCTGACCTCGTTTGCTTTCGCATTCCTTAGCCAGGCTCTCCAGTCCTTCTAAAAAGGACTTTAATTCTTGTGTCATATTTACTTCTGGGTTTTGGCTGCCTGTGCTACTTGAGCAAAGGCTTCCTTGTCACGAACAGCCATATCGGCCAAAACTTTCCGATTTAATTCAATGCCGGCTTTTTTCAAAGCACCCATGAATTTTGAATACGATAAACCCTGCTCTCTCACCGCTGCATTGATGCGAATGATCCAGAGCTGACGAAATTGGCGCTTACGTTCCTTACGACCACGGTAAGCCATGCACAGAGCTTTTTCTACACGCTCACGGGCTGTACGATACAGACGAGAGCCTGCACCACGATAGCCTTTAGCCAATTTCAAATATTTTTTATGCCGCCTTTTAGCAGCCATACCTCTTTTTACTCTCATGTTCCTTCCTCCGACGCTTCATACCTTCTGCTGCATAAAAACAACAAAAAGGTGGACGCAAGATTAAAAGTCTATCCTCTAAGCATAGGGTAACATACGACGCACAGCCTTTTCATTGGCTTTATCCACCGTAGTTCCCTGACCAAGACGACGTTTACGTTTCGCATTTTTCTTTGTCAAAATATGACGAAGATTTTTACGACGACGGCGAAACTTGCCTGAACCGGTCAAGCTAAAACGCTTAGCCGCAGCACGATTGGTCTTCATTTTAGGCATACTGTAACTCCTTTTCCATATTCGCTCCCTTTGAAGGAGTCGAGCACGAAAAAATGAACAAAAAATTGTCCGCTGTCAAGGGTATAAGTTTTATTTTTTGATAGGTGACAGCATCATGAACATGGTACGGCCTTCCACGGATGGAGCTTGCTCAAGTTTGGCAAACTCAGCTGTATCTTTCACAACTCGCTCCAAAACCATAAGGCCTCGATCTTTATGAACAATTTCACGGCCACGGAAAAATACTGTGACTTTGCAGCGATCACCCTTATCAAGAAACTTTGTAATGTGTCGCAACTTGGTCTGATAATCATGTTCATCAGTCTTAGGGCGAAACTTGACTTCTTTGATTTGAATAACCGTCTGTTTCTTTTTAGCCTCTTGCATACGTTTTTGCTGCTGATATTTGAACTTACCGTAATCCATGATTCGGCATACCGGCGGATCTGCTTTGTCAGCAACTTCCACCAAGTCAAGTCCTCTTTCTTGAGCAAGCGCGAGAGCATCACGGGTGGCCATTACCCCTAATTGTTCTCCTTCCTCATCCACCACGCGAATTTGAGGGATGCGAATCCCCTCGTTGCGACGGACACCATCATCCTTTCTGGAAGGGCGCCGATCATATCGTCGAAAAGCTATAGCTCATTCCTCCGTCTAAAAAAGGTTTCCTTACCGCAGCGTTAATCAATTCTGCGGCTGCCTCAACAGTCATCAAGCCGGGGTCTTCGCCTTGGCGAATACGCATATTCACGCTCCCTGCTTCTTTTTCCTTATCCCCAATAATCAACATATAGGGAATTTTTTCCACTTGGGCTTCTCTTACTTTATAGCCAAGTTTTTCATTTCGCAAATCTGCTTCAACTCGTAAGCCAGAGGCCTCAAGCCTTTGTTTCACTTGCTCTGCATATTCTTTTTGCTCATCTGTCACAGTCAAAATTCTGGCTTGTACCGGAGCTAACCATGCAGGAAATGCGCCAGCATAATGTTCGATTAAAATCCCCAAAAACCGTTCAATGGATCCAAGAATAGTTCTATGAATCATAACCGGCCTATGCTGCTTTCCGTCTTCGCCCACATATACTAAATCAAAACGTTCTGGCAAGGTAAAATCACATTGAATAGTACCACATTGCCAGCCACGCTCCAAAGCATCTACAAGATGAACATCTATTTTTGGCCCATAAAAAGCACCGTCCCCTTCATTCACGCGGTAGTCAAGCCCTAGGTTATCCAAGGCACCACGCAAAGAATTTGTCGCACGCTCCCAATCCTCGTCACTACCAATGGATTTCTCCGGTCTGGTGGATAATTCTAAGACATAATCAAAATCAAATAATTTCATAATATCTCGAACAAAGCCTATAAGCGTGATGATTTCTGCCTGTAATTGATCAGGGCGACAAATCAGATGAGCATCATCCTGCGTAAAACTGCGTACTCGCATTAAACCATGCAAAACGCCAGATTTTTCATGGCGATGCACAATACCGTGTTCAAACATACGCATGGGTAGATCACGATAAGAACGGATTTTACTCTTATAAATCAGCATATGCGAAAGACAATTCATGGGTTTTATACCATAGGCTGCCTCATCAATTTCAGTAAAATACATATTTTCACGGTAATTATCGTAATGCCCTGATTTTTCCCAAAGTTCACGTTTGAGAATCAATGGCCCCTGCACCAAATCGTAGCCACGTTTCAAATGCTCTTTTTTTTCAAAATCTTCTAAAATCGCACGAATTAAAGCACCTTTAGGATGCCAAAGAATCATTCCTCCGCCAATTTCTTCATGCGTAGAAAAAATATCCAGTTGCGTCCCAAGTTTGCGGTGATCTCGTTTTTTGGCCTCTTCCAAACGGTCTAAATATTTTTTCAATGCCTTTGGGCTGTCCCATGCTGTACCATAAATCCGCTGGAGTTGTTTCTTTTTTTCATCTCCACGCCAATATGCGCCAGCCACGGATAAAAGCTTAAATGCTCCGAGCTTACCTGTGCGCTCTACATGAGGCCCCCGGCAAAGGTCTGTAAACTCACCATGGGTATACAAAGAAAAGTTTTCTCCCCCCAAATCCTGCATAATTTCTGTTTTATAGCTTTCGCCCTGCGCTTCAAATAAACTCACAAGTTCTTTGATATTCATCTCAGAACGTATAAAAGGCTTATCCGCACCAACTGAACTAAGCATTTCAGCTTCTATGGCCTGAAGATCTTCTGGTGTAAATGGTCTCTCATAATCAAAATCGTAATAAAAACCATCCTTAATGGAAGGCCCTATGGTCACTTTTGCTTCAGGAAAAAGTTTTTTTACAGCCTCGGCCATGAGGTGAGAAGTAGAATGACGAATGACCGCAAGCCCTTCTTCTGAATCAGCCCTTACTCCAAAAAGTTCACTGCATCCGGTAGGCAAGGAAGCCGAAAGATCCAATAGAGTTTGCTCACACCGCGCAACGACCACATTTTTGAACTGCTTTTTGGAAAGTGCTTCCTTGAGCACTTCACCACATGTTGTTCCCTCAGCAAGCTCAAGAGTTTTACCATTGACTACAATCTGCACGTTCATCTCCTTTTGCGGTTTTTTTGACTTTTGCCTAAATAACCGCAAGAGTAAAAAGGCAATAAATCTAGGGGATAGGTACTGACCTGCAAGTACTATGTCAAGAATAGTAAACTCAAGCAATTGCACAAAACAGTTTGGGCTTGTGTTGCGCGGTGCTTTTGCGTATGTTCGCTTTTGTAATTTCTCCGTGAAAAACTGTCCGCATTCCGCGAGACGCTCTAGTTCACCTGTCAGTACGAGGTTTAATTATGTCTAAAAAAATGAAAACCATGGATGGTAACACTGCTGCGACGCATATCGCCTATGCCTTAAGCGAAACCGCTGCTATTTATCCTATAACCCCCTCGTCTCCCATGGGCGAAATTGCCGATGAATGGGCAGCTCAAGGACGTAAAAATATTTTTGGTCAAAAGCTAAAAATCCGCCAAATGCAAAGCGAAGCCGGAGCAGCAGGAGCTGTTCATGGCTCCTTAGCCGGTGGTTCATTGACCACAACCTTTACGGCTTCTCAAGGGCTCTTGCTCATGATTCCCAATATGTACAAAATTTCAGGGGAACTCTTGCCCGGAGTCTTTCATGTTTCAGCCAGAGCTATTGCTGGTCATGCCTTATCTATTTTTGGGGATCATCAAGATGTTATGGCCTGTCGCCAAACTGGTTTTGCCATGCTGTGCGAAGCCTCAGTACAAGAAGTAATGGATCTTGCTTTGGTAGCACACCTGTCAACTATTGAGTCCTCTGTACCGTTTGTCAGCTTTTTTGATGGATTCAGAACGTCCCATGAAATACAAAAAATAGAAACCATTGCTTATGAAGACATCGCGCCTCTGGTCAATATGGAAAAAATTGAAACATTCCGAGCCAAAGCCATGAATCCGGAACATCCAAACATCCGCGGTACAGCTCAAAATCCGGATATCTATTTCCAAGGAAAAGAAGCAGCAAACACATATTATGAAGCTGTTCCAAATATTGTTCAAGAAGCCATGGATAAAGTTTCCGCCTTAACAGGGCGTTCCTATCATCTTTTTGATTATGTCGGAGCCTCTGATGCCGAGCATGTCGTGATAGCCATGGGCTCAGCTTGTGAAACACTTGATGAAGTCGTCAACAGTCTTGTACAATCTGGACAAAAAATAGGCCTGATCAAAGTACGCCTTTTCCGTCCTTTAGATCCCAAGCGTTTCCTCAAAGCTATCCCCAGCACAGCCAAAACGCTTACGGTTTTAGATCGCACCAAAGAGCCAGGAGCATTAGGGGATCCCCTTTATTTGGATGTCTGCACTCTGTTTGCGGGACAAAAAAATGCACCTACAATTTTAGCCGGACGCTATGGCTTGGGCTCTAAAGAATTTTCTCCGGCCATGGCCAAGGCTGTATACGACAATATGGCTACAAGCAGTCCTAAAAATCACTTTACAGTGGGTATTGAAGACGATGTATGCAACAGTTCATTGCCTCTTGGTTCAGTGTTCAACACAACGCCTGAAGGCACTGTACAGTGCAAATTCTGGGGGCTTGGCTCTGACGGAACTGTAGGCGCAAACAAGCAAGCTATTAAAATTATCGGTGATAATACAGAGATGTATGCACAAGGCTACTTTGCTTATGATTCTAAAAAATCAGGTGGTATTACTATCTCTCACCTGCGCTTTGGGCAAAAGCCAATTCAATCCACTTATTTAGTCGAATCTGCTGACTATATTGCCTGCCATAATCCCAGCTATGTACAGCTGTACGATGTGCTGGAAGGCATCAAAGAAGGCGGAACATTTGTACTGAATTGTCCTTGGAGTGCAGATGAAATACCAACACGCCTTCCAAACGCTATGCTCCGTAACATGGCGCAGAAAAAGCTCAAATTTTATACTGTGGATGCTGTTAAAATAGCCGGCGAAGTTGGTCTGGGCGGACGTATCAATATGATTATGCAAACCGCATTTTTCAAACTTTCTGAAGTTATTCCTTTTGAAAAAGCTGTAGAACTTCTCAAAGACGGTATTGATAAAGCCTATGGCAAAAAAGGCCAAAAGATTGTGGACATGAACATTGCTGCAGTAGAACAAGGCATGAATGCCATTGTGGAAATACCTATTTTGGATGCTTGGAAAGACATAACAGATGAAACAGCAGCTTCAAAAAATGAACCAGAATATGTATCTCAAATTATGCGCCCAGTGCTTGCCCAAAAGGGAGACTCGCTTCCTGTTTCTGCATTCAGTACTGACGGAACCATGCCGGTAGCCACTTCCAAATATGAAAAACGCGGTGTGGCCATTATGGTACCTGAATGGGTGCCGGAAAACTGCATTCAGTGTAATCAATGCGCCTTTGTTTGCCCACATTCTGCTATCCGCGCGGTTGTGGCAGATACAAATGAGCTACAAAATGCTCCTGCAAGCTTCAGTACTGTAGAAGGCAATGGAAAGGATTTACAAAACCTACGCTTCCGTATTCAAATAAATACCCAAGATTGCTTGGGCTGTGGAAATTGTGCTGATATTTGTCCGGCCAAAGAAAAGGCGCTTGTTATGCAGCCCTTGCCTAGCCAGACCAAAGAACAAATACCTAACTTTGAGTTCTCGCAAAGCATCAGCTACAAAGATATTGGCAAGCGTGAATCACTCAAAGGCAGCCAATTCCGCCAATCACTTATGGAATTTTCCGGTGCCTGCGCTGGTTGTGGCGAAACACCGTATGTCAAGGTGCTGACTCAACTTTTTGGGGAACGCATGGTCGTTGCCAATGCCACTGGCTGTACTTCCATTTGGGGCGCTTCCGCTCCAAGCACTCCGTATTGCGTCAATGCACAAGGGCATGGCCCTGTATGGGGCAATTCGCTTTTTGAAGATGCTGCTGAGTTTGGGTATGGCATTGAAATGGCTTTAAGTACACGACGTGAACAATTGGCCGATATTGTAGCAGAAGCTGCTCAGGATGTGGCAATAGAGCCCTCCATCCGCTCGGCATTAACGCAATGGTTAGCAGCCAAAGATGATGCTGACGCTTCACAAAGCACAGGGCAACAGCTCAAAGCACTCTTACAAAAAGCAACTGATCCGCGTCTTGTACAAATAAACAAAATGTCAGATCTCTTGACCAAGCCTTCCATGTGGGTCTTTGGTGGTGATGGCTGGGCCTATGATATTGGCTATGGTGGAGTAGATCATGTTTTAGCTTCCGGTAAAGATATAAACATCTTAGTTTTAGACACAGAGGTGTATTCCAATACAGGAGGACAATCTTCCAAAGCAACGCCGCTTGGTTCCGTGGCAAAATTTGCTGCCTCCGGTAAAGTAACAGGTAAAAAAGACCTTGGGCGCATGGCCATGACCTATGGTTATGTCTATGTAGCTTCAGTAGCTATGGGTGCAAATAAGCAGCAATTACTCAAAGCCTTTACCGAGGCCGAAGCCTATCCCGGTCCTTCACTGATTATTGCCTATGCTCCCTGTATCAATCAAGGGATCAAAAAAGGCATGGGTAAAACACAGCTTGAACAAAAACTTGCTGTTGACTCAGGCTACTGGCCACTTTTCAGATATAATCCACAATTAGCAGATCAGGGTCAAAATCCTTTTATTCTGGATTCCAAAGCTCCAAATGGTTCTTTACAGGAATTCCTTTCCGGCGAGAATCGTTATGCAATGCTAGAAAAATTCTACCCTGAATTATCAGAAAACTTCCGCAAACAAATTGAAAAGGATTATAACAACCGCTATGAAACGCTCGCAAGCATGGCAAAAAATAATAATTAAGTCGCTCATCGCAAACAAGTCCAAGCAATCCCAAACAATCCCTCTGCTTTGTATAAACAGAGGGATTGCTTGAAAAATTAAGGTATAGCGCACAAGGTATAGCGCACAGAGAGCAGGTAGGGTTCAAAAATATTTACGGGGTGAGGGGAATCTTTGTATGTTTTCTCAGCAAAATTATTTTCCATGATAGATTTGCATACACATTCCACTGCCTCGGATGGCACTTTATCACCGCGTGAACTTGTTCGTCTTGCTGCTTCTTCTCAATTAGACGCCGTAGCCATCACTGACCACGATACCCTAGATGGTTTGGAAGAGGCTCTGGAAGCAGGGAAAGAATTTGGAATAGAAGTAATCCCCGGTTGTGAACTCTCTGTAGGGACAGGTGCCCACTCCATGCACATTCTCGGGCTGTGGGTCATGCCTGATTCACCTACTCTGCCTGCCATATTGCAGCAGATTCGCGATGCTCGTAGCAAACGCAATGAAACAATAATAAAAAAACTCAATGCCTTGGGATGTACCCTCACTTTGTCAGAAGTAGCAAATATTGCATCCGAAGTTATCGGGCGTCCGCATATAGCGCAAATATTAAAGCAAAAAGGATATGTCCATTCTGTTGAGCAAGCATTTGAAAAATATCTTGGCAAGCAAGGTCAAGCATACGTTCCATTCGAACACATAAGCGTCGCAAAAGCTCTCGCCTCGCTTAAGCAAGACAGAGCATTTTCCGCTTTAGCCCATCCACGTCAGCTCAGCTTAGCCTATACAGAACTAGAAAAAAAACTTAAAGAACTTAAAAAATTAGGGCTTGATGGACTGGAAGTTTACTATCCTGAGCATGATGCTCGCACCATGGATATTCTTTTGTATATGGCAAATAAATTACAATTAGCTGTGAGCGGAGGCTCTGACTTTCATGGAGCAATAAAACCAAAAATATCCTTAGGAAGGGGCAAAGGTAGTCTTTTTGTGCCACCCTATGTACTCACTGAGCTTAAAAAATATCGCGAAAAGCAAGGCCTATGGGTTTGAAAAAACAATATCCAGAACTCCTTGTGCCTGCCGGCAACATGGAAAAATTACAAACAGCCATTAGCTATGGAGCAGATGCAGTGTATCTTGGTGGTGCTTCAATGAACCTGCGTGCTCAAGCCGGAGGCTTTAGTTTTGAAGAACTAGGCAAAGCCATTTCTTTAGCGCATCGGCATGGTGTAAAAGTCTACTACCTGCTCAATGCCTTACCACGCCAAACGCAACTTGCAGATCTTTATGCACATTTTGAAGCTCTTGCTTCTTTAGCTGAGAACAAAAATGCACCAGACGCACTGATTATTGCTGATCCCGGAGTGCTACGCTTAGCACAAAAAGAACTTCCTGATTTAGCAATACATATTTCAACTCAGGCAAACACAAGCAATAGTGAAGCTGCCTTTTTTTGGCAAAGTCTCGGTGCCAAACGAGTGAATTGTGCACGCGAATTACGCAGTCATGAACTACGGGAAATGCTTCTGGCCTGTAAACGTATGAACTCTTCGCTAGAACTAGAAGTTTTTGTCCATGGTGCTCAATGTATGGCTATCTCCGGACGCTGTTACCTTTCCTCGTATCTGAATGGGCGTTCAGCAAATCTTGGAACATGTACTCATCCTTGCCGTTACGAATACCAAGCCCGTTCTATCAATGTAGCGGAAAAAACTCGAGAAACAGAAACGCTCTGGGAAGTGCGTCAATATTGGGAAGAATTTGGCGAGCAAGCACAAGGCATGGCTGAAGGCTACAGCACATTTTTTGCCCCTCATGATCTTTGTTTACTTCATTATCTTGAATGGTTGGCTCAAGCTGGAGTTGCTTCTGTCAAAATTGAAGGCAGAACCAAAAGTTCTTCATATCTTGCCCAAGTGACAGATGTATACGCCTCGGCACTAAAAAATCTACAGCAAGCAAATGAAACATATTCTCTTGAAACCGCTCTTGAGGAGCTGGTAAATACTGCGACACGACCTCTTTGCACAGGATTTTTTGATGCAGGAAAGCAGCAAATAATCGCTGATCCTGTTGAGCAGCAAAATGCTCGTCCAATATTGGGACGCATTGTAGATTCCTCTGGCCTAGATTGCTGGCTCGTGGATGTGAAACATCGCTGGCTCACACGAGCAGATAAAGTAGAGCTTCTTTTACCGGGTATGCAACGCAAGCCTCTTGCTGCTGAAGAATTTGGAATAGAAAGCGAAGACGGAAAAAATTTACTGGAAGCACATCCCGGCCAACGGGTCTTGCTGTATTGCGACCGTCCAGAACTCCGCTCTGGGCTCTTTTTACGCCGAGCTTGGCTCACGGATTGATTTTTCCTCAATGAATAGGAGTGAGACCCCAAGCAAATAGAGCTTAAAAACCGCGTCTGCAATATTTTTCAAAAACCATCTCAGGCGTCAAACCACGCAAGCATTGAAAGGTACCGGTACGACAAGTATTGTTGCTACAAGGTGCACATTCCGGACGATTATCCACAAAGCCTTGGTCAGGGGCAGGAAAAGTCCACGAGCCACCGCTATTACTTCCTATTACTGTCAATGTTGGGGTTCCTACTGCTAAAGCAAAATGCCTTGGAGCTGAACAGTTACCAAGATGTACATGAGCATGGCTTTGTATTGCAATGCTTCGGCGTAGACCCAAAAGGGTTTGAGGAACAAAACACTGCCCTTTATGCTGCATCAGCTGAAATACAGCATCTGCCTGTTCTTTTTCTCCTGGTCCATACAAAAGAACAAAAAAACTTGAGTTATCATGCTCGGCAATTTTATCTAATAAACTGGCAAAATATTCTGCTGGCCAGCGACGAGTATCACTCCAATGTGTGGCGTCCACAGTGATAAGTTGCTTTTCTTGAGTCAATCCTAATTCATAAAGAAATTGCAAGGCTTCAAGCTGCTCTTGTTCGGTCAGATAGATTCGAGGCCGTTCATTATTCCACTCTAAGCCCAAAGGACGCAAAACAGAAAGTTTTGCTTTGACTGCATAACCGCCCAGCATGTCTATCCAATGCGTATAAAAAGGCTTATTGTACCAATTCGGAGTATAGCTTAAACGGTACTTAGCCCCGGAAAAAAAAGTCGCTCTTTGGCAGCGTGGAAGCTGCTGAAAAGCTACAACTAAGTCAAAACCTTCATTGCGTATGGCAAAAAGCATACGCAATTTTGCCATAAAACTGGCTTTTTTATCAATTTCCCATACATGCTCAAGGTTTGGATTATTTTCCAAAACCGGGGCACTGCGTTTTTCTGTAAAAAAATGAATATCTGCAGTAGGGTAAGCCTTTTTGAGAACCGTAATTGCAGGAGTAGCCAGTACGACATCGCCTATCTGCCTTTGCTGGCAAATAAGAATTTTTTTTGGCTGAATATATTGCAATGAATTTGCTTCGCAGGATTGTCCCATTGCGCTTATGTACCTTGTATCAATTATTGGCAAGCTAAAAAAATATCTGCCTTAACACTGTTCTTCAAACTGCATTTCATACAAGCGTTTATACAAAGCACAATTTTGGAGTAAATCAACATGCTTGCCTTGGGCAACAACCCTTCCTTTTTCCATCACAACAATGTTATCTGCCGACAGTATAGTGGAAAGCCGATGTGCTATAACTATGGAGGTGCGGTCTACCATAAGATTATCCAATGCTTTTTGCACAATACGTTCACTTTCAGTGTCTAGGGCACTGGTGGCTTCATCTAAAATCAGTAAAGGGGGATTTTTAAGCAAAGCACGAGCAATAGTAATACGCTGCTTTTGTCCTCCAGACATCTTGACTCCACGTTCTCCGCAAATAGTATCATATCCATCTGGCAAATCACAAATAAAATCATGAGCATACGCTGCTTTTGCTGCCTGTTCAATGACTTCTTGGCTATAGTCACCTTCCATATACGCAATATTCTCTCGAACCGAAATATTAAAAAGAAATGTATCTTGAGAAACCATTCCCATAAAAAGACGCAAAGAACGCAAATCATATTCTTTTAATTCATGCCCATTGATAAAAATACTTCCACTGTCATAATCATGAAAACGAGGCAATAAGTTCACGAGGCTTGTTTTTCCAGCACCGGAAGGTCCCACAATAGCCACACGCTGTCCTGCTTGTACAGAAAGATTCATATTGCTAATAGCCGGAACAAAGCACCCCGGATAAGTAAAAGTAATATTCTTGATTTCTAAAGTAGAAAATTTATCCCCTGTTTTTAAGCGTCCACCTTTTTCTTGCTCTATGTTTGGGGAATCCAATAAATCAAAAACACGTTCAGCACTTGCCATGCCACTTTGCAGTGCAGTCCACGAAACCTGAATTTTTTTCATGGGATCATACAGCATCACCAAAGAAGTGAAAAAAGACATGAGTTCTGCCGGAGTGAGTCCACCGCTTAAAATTCTTAATCCTCCATACCACATGACCAGACCACCGCCCACAGCACCAACCAGCTCCATTATCCGAGAAGAAAATTCATTAAACAAAACACCGCGTAAAGAAATGCGAACCTGTTCCCTGTTCTCATTTTGAAAACGCTCAGTTTCCATGGCTTCATTGCCAAAAGCCTTGACCACTCGTATACCAGACAAACTTTCATGCATTTGTGAATTTAAGATGGCAGCTTGCCCTCGTGTCTCACGACTAATGCCTCGCAGCTTTTTCCCAAAATAATGAAAAGGCCACACAGCTAAAGGCAAAACTATCAAAGCCCAAATAGCCAAATACCAATCCAGCCACAGTACATATCCAATTAAACCGCAAATAGTTAATATTTCGCGGAAAAGCATGACCATGCTTTGCCCTATTTTGCCGACTCCGTCAGGGTCTGAATTGATACGGGACATGAGAATCCCAATTCGGCTTTTATCAAAAAATTTAAGGGGTAAAAAGGCTACTTTAGCATATGAATGGTTACGAAGCACTTCAGCAACTTGAAGCATGGTGGTATTCATAAGAAAAACTTGTACAAAACGTACCACGCCCTTGATCAAAAATAAGCCGACAAATTCAAATACCACAAGCAGTAAACCGGACTTTGCCAGATCAACGGCATGTAAATCAGTAATATCTATATTGACTAAAAGAACATCCGTAACCTCTTTAACCAAATAAGCCGTTCCACCCACAGTAGCAGAGACAACAATTGCACAAAGAGACGCTGCCACAACTTTCCAAAGATGAGGATAAAAATAAGCCCATGAGCGCTTAATCAAATACTTATTTGAAAAATGATATACAGAAATATCCTTAAATATACTCAAACAACATCCTTTTTCTTCAAAAAAACTTCCAATAAAATATCCCTCTACACTGAGTACTCAGGATAGAGGGGACGAGAAAAATATATTTTTTTCTTCCAACAAACGCACAGGCTTGATTCTTCAGTTTATTGCCTTAAATAAGGATAACAATAAGATTAAAAACTTACCTGAATTGCTTTTGGTTTTCCCTTGCCTTTCTTTTTATTATCCTTTGCTGCAGGCTGTTCTTTGTCTGTGGAAGCTCCAGCAGAAAAAGCTGCTGCTTCTTTTTTTCCAAAGACCTTAGGCGCACATCGCTCATAAATTTCTTTAGCTTCAGCATTTTCGGGATTATTTTTAAGAACCCTGCCAGCAGCATCCAAGGCTGCCCCCCAATCCGCACGGCGTAAAGTTAAGCTTGCAAGTTTTAAGAATAAAAATTCACTGGTACCTGCATACTTCATCGCTTCATTAACAGCCTCTTCTGCCTTTTCTGTTTCACCTGTGCCTTCATAAGAAGCAATTAAGGCATGGTGAATTTCTTTTTCCGCACGGTTTTCTTCCAAAGCTCGAACAAGGTAATCTTCTGCCTCGGCAAACAACCCGCCTTGAACGAGGCGCAGTCCAATATCCGCAAGCAGATGCGGAACATCCTTAAATTCTTCAGAGGCTCTACGAAAGACCTTGCGCGCTTCAATGCCTTTATTTTCTTTAATAAAAACATCAGCTTCAGCAAAATATTTATCAAGAATAGCCATTCGCTGACGCTCTTTCTTTAATTTCGTATTTTCAATGGCTTTTTTGAGTTTAGCGTGCAAAAAAGTAAGTTTATTATAGAGCTGTTTTTCTTGCCCTCTGCGAAAGCTCAAGCCAGCAGGCAATACTTTCTGCATGGTTGACATATTGTTTAAGGCCTTAAGTGCCTCATTTAACAGTGCTTCGATTTCAAAACGTTCACTGCCAAAAACCTGTTTGTTGATCAAACCATCCATTGCATCTCGCAAAAAAAGCAAAGTTCGCAAAAGATTATTTTTACCGGCAGCTACCTTAGCCCGAGCAATATCCTCACGTATATATTTTGCTTCAATTGACATATTCACGCCTCATTTTTATTTTTACAGGGTATAGCCTAATATATCTATGTATTTTTTGCAAGATACTATTTCTCCATCTTCAAAACCAAAAATTTATGCAGAAAGTTTCAAAAGAGCAAAGCATCTTGAACAAGTACAAAATCAAGCTCTTGCTATGCTCGAAGGTATTTTCGCTGCCAGCGGAGCTTAAAACCAAATTTTTACGGCAACTCCTAAGCTGTCATTTTTCGAGCAGCAGCCTTGTTCGCTTCTTCAAATTTTTCTTGTACTTGAAGTGCATGAACAAGGGTATCCCAATATTCATCACGGTTTGGAGAAAGCGCTGCTGCCTGCCTCGCTAATATCTCCGCGATTTGGGGATCCTCGCCTTGCTCAAGGTACAGCCTTGAAAGCAAATGCAAACAATATGCATCATTATGATTGATGGCTAAAGCTTGATGTAAACTTTCGCGTGCTTGCTCAAAGTTACCCTGTTCCACATATAAACGAGCAAGATGACGCATAGCCAAAGGTTCACCGTGAGGCAATTTCGCAGCCTTATGCAGCAAGGATTCAGCCTGCTCAATATCAGCTGTTTTTTCATACAGCTGGGCAAGATGTACCAAAGCGAATACATGTTCAGAATCAATTTCAAGACAATGCTCATAGGAGTTTTGAGCAGCAACAAAATCTCCCATCAGTTGGCTCACCCAGCCAAGATTAAAATACGCCATAAAATCTTCAGGATCATACACAATAACTTGCTCAAACTGATATTTTGCCTGCTCCAACTGGTTTATCTGTGCATAACATATACCTAAAGAATTACGCGCGACCCCATTGCTTTTATCAGCAAGTAAAGAAAGCTTAAACTCTTCAATAGCAGCATGAATCAATCCATCAGCATATAGACGGTCTGCTGCCACGTTCAAAGAAATAGAATCAAACACAGCCAAAAGAGGAGGCTCCAACAATATCGCATGTTCAAAGGCTTTTCGCGCGTTATCAAGCATATCCTCAGGAGAAAAATTCAAATACGGATATTGGGCAATGCCAATAGCAAGTCCGGTCGCCAGTTTGGTAGATGCAAAGCGCACTATTTCGTGCATACGTTTTGCTGTTTCTTCGCCATTTTTTTCAGGTAAGTAATAAATAAGACCGCCAAGCCCAAAACTGCCTCCTAAAAATTTAATATCTTCCAAACGCTGCGCTAAAAGATCAACAATCTTTTTTGAACGGCTTTCCATGTACTGTTGAAAATTACTTGGTCTTTCTTTGGGTGACTCCAAAATCCTGATAATAACAAGACAAAAGGCATCAACGGTATTACGCTGAGCAGAAAACTTTACAAGAAAATCTTCATAAGTATCAAGGCTATCAAGCATATTTTCACTTCCCCCCTTGCTATGCATTCCTGCTTCAAAGAAAGATTCATTTTCAGATACCAGTTCCAGTTGATCTCCGGCAGTTAAAGGCCATGCAGGATCACCTAAATGCAAAAGCTCGGCAAAGGCCATATCTTGCTGTACATGAGTGATAAGCACTTCCCCTTTATATACGGGCGGTGCATAAACAAAATTTTGCTCATTTTCACTCAGTATTTTTCGTTCATGCAGCGCATGCTGTGAAGGATAGACCAAAAAGCGTTGCCCTACTTCTGCACCAACACTTGATCCAAGGTTTAAGGCCACAGTATTCATGGGTAAAATCTCAAGAACAAGGCCTCCTTTGGCCAAAATCTCTTTATATCCAAAGACGTTATCATGTCCATTTGCCTGAGCTGCTAGTACGGATTTGATTCCCTTATATAAGAAAATCCTTGCTTGCTCAGTCGCAGCTTGTTTGAGTTGTACGCCTGACATATGTTGTGGGTAACAAACATGACCAAGACTTGCAGTTATGCATATTTTTGACTCGGTCAATTTATCTGTAAAACGCAAGCGCGCAATATGGGCACGCAGTTTTTTCGCGAGCTTTGAACAAATCGATACCCCTGCATCAGGGAGTAATATGGCAAAAGTGTCCTTGTCTAAACGGGCTGTAAGCGCATGTTGAGGACACACTGTGCGTATAGCACGACCAACTTCATGCACGATTTCATCGCCAAGCTCATAAGCATAGTGCTCATTGTACCATTGTAATTTATCAATATTGAGAATGATCAGCCCTAGCCTGCTTGGTAGGGCATGTTCTGTAAAAGTTCCACCGGGCAATAAACAGCTTTGCACAAGGGCAATATCACCTTGCAAATGTTCCATAAAATATTTTTCATTGAACAAAGAACTCAACTGGTCAGAAATACTGCTTTTGTAGAGAGCAATTCGTTCCAGCACTGCATGAGTCAATTGAGCGATATACCGAGGTGCGGTTTTAGGCGCAGTCAATTTTACTCCACGAGCTACAAACAAAGCCAAAGCTTTGTTTTGAAAGACCAAGGGCAAAAGGAGTTCCTTGTTTTCAAAGTCATAGCGTGGCAAAAGAGTATTTTCCTGCTTCGCGTCTTGAGCAAGAAGAGATAAAGAATAGGAAGAAAACGGTAAAAAACAACGTACTTCATCCCTGATAACAGCTTCAAATTCAATAATATCTTGATGTGTTAGCTGCTTTGAAAAAAAAGATGATAAAAAAGATGTATTTTGCATACTTCATGCTACCTTGAACAGTTCTTTTACACAAGACTTCACTTTACAAGCCTGAGCAAAAGACGTAGCGCAAAAACGCATCCATCGCAGGAGATCAAAAAATGAAAATCATCCACGATCCGGCTGAACTCCAACACATTTGCTTCCATGAGCGCAGTCTGGGTAATTCTATCGCCTTAGTCCCCACCATGGGTTTTTTACATGCAGGCCACCTCGCCCTGCTCGACAAAGCCAAGGCACTTGCTAAGCTCAGTATTCTTTCTATTTTTGTAAATCCCTCTCAATTTGCTCCTCATGAAGACCTTAAAAGCTACCCACGAAATTTTGAAAATGATTGCAGGCTGGCAAAAACTTATGATGTGGATATTCTTTTTGCTCCAAGCACGAAAAGTATGTACCACTCAAATCATAGTACTTGGGTGGAAGTGCCTAAACTAGCACAAAATCTTTGCGCTACTTCTCGGCCCACACATTTCAAAGGCGTCTGTACAATAGTTGCCAAGCTCTTTCTTCTTGCCAGCCCCAGCTATGCCCTTTTTGGGCAAAAAGACTGGCAGCAGCTGGCTATTATCCGTCGCATGGCAAAAGATTTACATTTTCCCATAGAAATTGTGGGAATGCCTATTATCCGAGAGCCTGACGGCTTGGCTTTATCCAGCCGTAATGTTTATCTTTCAACGCAAGAACGAAAGCAAGCTCCGTATATTTACGCAGGGCTTACGGCTATACAAAAGAAAATAAATAAGGGTGAACACAAAGCTAAAAATCTCACGGCATATTTGCAAGACTACTACCATAAGCATATTCCTACGGCAAAAATCGACTATATTGCACTCGTACACCCTGACAATCTGAGTCCAGTGGAGACAATAAAAGAATCTACACTTCTTGCAACAGCCCTCAAAATGAGCAAAGCTCGGCTCATAGACAATATGTTACTAAAAGTATAAATAGTGATTGTTAAATTTCATAAAAACATTGTGATTTTATATATCTCAACAAGCTCAATCCCTAGCAATGGCTATAAAGGAAACTATGGGCAAACAGAATTTTTTCGATGATTTCAGCGAAGCAACTCAAATCAAAATAGATCTACTCCGTAATTATCTATACGAATGGTTGCCAGTTTTCATACATTCTCCTCAATTTTTTGAAGAAATACATATTTATGACACGTTTTGTGGACCAGGCAAAACAAAAAACGGAAAATTAGGTAGTCCTTTTGTGATAATGGAAGCAGTGTTAAATTACACTTCTGAAAAAACGCCTCCAATAAAAATTTTTTTTAGCGATGCAAAAAAAGAGCATATAGAAAATCTTACCTCAAGCAAGGAACTGCACAAAATTAAAAATAAGAATGAGATAGTTATTTCCTGCAAAGATTTTTCTACCGCTTTTGAGGATGCACAGCCATCTTTGAGAAGTAAAAGAATTGCTACTTTTATGTTTATAGATCAATTTGGAGTTATAAATCTCACAAAGGAAATTTTTTTACAACTTTGTAATTCTCCATGCACTGACTGGATGGCTTTTTGTAGTTCTTCAACGCTCAGAAGATTTAGGGAACATGAAAATTTTAAGGATGTTCCAAAACCAGAAAATTTTGGAGCATTAAAAGACAGCCATAGAGAAGTTACAGAAGCTTATCGCCTTGCGCTTGGTACTAAAGATTACTATCTTCTTCCTTTCTCAATTAAACAAGGTAAAAACATAAATGGAATAATTTTTGGGTCAGGACATGTTCTTGGTGCGGATAAATTTATAAAAGTTTGTTGGAAAGAGGACACTTTTGCAGGACAGGCAAATTATCATTTTGACAATATGGAGGCTAGCAACAAACAATGTTCCCTCTTAACACCAACTAAATTAACTCTTTATGAAGAGGAATTAAAGTCATTGATTCAGTACAAAACTATAAAAACAAACCAAGACATATATGAACATTCTTTACAAGCTGGGATTTTACCGAAAAAAGTTTCTAAAATGATTAAAAAATTTGTTACAACAGGAATACTAGAAAAAACCGTCCTCATTTCTTACGATGCCATTTACAAAAAAAAGAACATTACCCCCTTGCTACTGACAAAAAAGAAAATACAATTATGACAAAATCAAAGATTGAATGGACAGAAACAACGTGGAATCCATTAACAGGCTGCACAAAAATTAGTACTGGCTGTGCTCATTGTTATGCGGAAACCATGGCTTTACGCCTTCAAGCCATGGGCTCTCCAAATTATCGAAACGGGTTTAAATTAACAATGCATCCACATATGCTTTTAACTCCCTATACATGGAAAAAACCACGACTGATTTTTGTAAACTCCATGAGCGACCTTTTTCATGAAGATGTACCTTTTAAGTTTATTGAACAAGTGTTCACTACGATTAAAGATACGCCACAACATACATACCAAGTTCTAACCAAACGCTCTACTCGCCTCAAAAAAATAGCAAAGGAACTTGAATGGCCAAAAAATCTTTGGATAGGGGTCAGCATAGAAAATGATGACTATTGCTACCGCGCCAAAAATTTATGCGACGTCCAAGGAACTGTTCGTTTCTTATCTCTTGAACCTCTGTTAGGGGCTCTTCCTTCTCTTGATTTAAGGAATATCGACTGGGTTATTGTTGGAGGCGAATCAGGGGCAAAAGCAAGACCTATAGAGCAACGATGGGTTTTAGACATTAGAGATAGATGTGTACGGTCAAATGTTCCTTTCTTTTTTAAACAATGGGGAGGACGTAATAAAAAAGTGGCAGGCAGAAAACTTGAAGGTCGGTATTGGGATGAGTCTCCTCTTCGAGAATGTATTGCTTAGACTACTTACAAATTAGATATATATTAAGGTAATCTTTTCATGCGCTGTTTTCTTGCTTCAAAACTTCATGGTGCGGTTATAACCCAAGCTAATCTGCAATATCACGGCAGTCTGTCTATAGACACACAGCTGATGGAAGCAGTCGGTATTCAAGCTTTTGAACAGGTCAATGTTTATAACCTAACAAATGGAGAAAGGTTCACCACTTATGCTATTCAAGGCAAGTCCGGCGAGATATGCCTCAATGGCGCAGCAGCCCACAAGGGCGAAATAGGGCAGGAAATTATAATAGCCACTTATGTATGGCTTGATGAAAAAGCTATCCAAAAGCATGTGCCTCTTGTAGCTATTTTGGACAGAAAAAATAAAATAAAAGAAATTTTAGAAAAACGACCATAATTAGGTCATAAATATATTTTAAGGAGATAAGTCATGCTATTTTCACCAAAAGGCAAATACATTTTCACTTCAGAATCCGTGACTGAAGGACATCCAGACAAAGTTGCAGACCAAATTTCAGATGCTATTTTAGATAATATTATAGGGCAAGACGATATGGCTAGAGTTGCCTGTGAAACTTTAGTAACCACGGGTATGGCTATGATCGCTGGGGAAATCACAACATCTGCCTATGCAGACATGCCTCAAATCGTTCGCGATACCATCAAAAATATCGGTTATAATTCTTCGGATAAAATGGGTTTTGATTGGGAAACATGTGCGATCATTACCTCTATTGACAAGCAATCCCCAGACATCAATCAGGGAGTTGATCGCCTCAAACCAGAAGAACAAGGTGCTGGAGATCAGGGTATGATGTTCGGCTATGCTTGCGCGGAAACAGATACACTGATGCCCACCCCAATCTATCTAGCGCATAAACTTTCTCGTCGCCTTACTTATGTGCGTAAGGAAGGTATTTTGGATTTCCTGCGCCCAGATGGGAAAACTCAAGTTGCTGTAGAGTATCAAGACGGCAAACCCATGCGTATTGACAATGTAGTGGTTTCCTCTCAACACGATGAGCATATTGCCCATGCCGACCTTGTAGAAGCCATAAAAAAAGAAGTTATCCTTCATTCTCTGCCAGAAAATCTTATAGATGATAAATTACAAGTCTATATCAACCCTACAGGACGTTTTGTTATTGGAGGTCCAGTCGGCGATTGCGGTCTGACAGGACGCAAAATTATTAACGATACCTATGGCGGTGCAGGAGCGCATGGTGGCGGTGCTTTTTCTGGTAAAGACCCCTCAAAAGTAGACCGATCCGGTGCATATATGGCTCGCTATGTGGCCAAAAATATAGTTGCAGCAGGGCTTGCTGAAGAATGCCAAGTACAAATTGCCTACGCCATAGGTGTGGCTGATCCTGTTTCGGTAGTGGTTTCCTCTCTTGGCACAGGGCAGGTAAGCGATGAAATCCTGACGCAAGCTGTAAGAGAAGTCTTTGATTTGCGCCCCTACTTTATTTTGAAACGCCTCAATTTGCGCCGTCCCATCTTCCAAAAAACAACTAATTATGGACATTTTGGTAGGGAACTCCCAGAATTTACATGGGAAAAAACTGATGCAGCAAATGATCTAAAAACGGCCTGTGGTCTTTAGAAAAAAGATAAGGAAAACTCAATGAGCCAATTATTACTCTGGATAAAAGAAACAAGACCTCAGTTCTTGACTCTTTCCGTGGTACTCACCTTTATGGGAACTGCCATGGCTTGGTATCATGGTACTATCAACCTTAGCTATGCTGTCTTAGCAGGCTTTGCCCTTACCCTAACTCATGGTAGTTCCAACGCCATAAACGATTATTTTGATTACAAAAGTGGCATAGACCTCGCTGTACAAAGAACACCTTTTAGTGGTGGAAGCGGGCTGGTGCCTGAAGGAAAACTTCCTTTAAGCCATGCCCTTTGGGTCGGAATAGTCTGCACAGCTGTGGCTTTAGGCATTGGGATTTTTCTTTGCTTTATGACAGGTTGGATGCTTTTACCGCTCATAATAATAGCTATACTCTGCCTCTTTCTCTATACTCCGGTTATCTTAAAAACTCCGTGGCCAGAGTGGTCTCCCGGGCTTGGCTTGGGTATTTTACCCACTATGGCCTTTTGTTTTATTCAATCTGGAGAATACAGCTGGCCTGTTTTTATTGCCTCTATTGCAAGCGGTATTTTAGTGCATAATCTTTTATTGCTGAATGAATTTCCAGACCTAGAAGCAGACAGGCAAGGAGGGCGCAAAACAACACCTGTGCTGTTTGGTATGAAAATCTCGGTACGCTTTTTCAAGCAAGCTACTTGGGCTGTTTATATTTGGATAGGAGGCTGCGTTCTCGCCTCTTTCCTTACTCAAACAATCATCATGCCTGCTTACTGCTTACTCGCTTTTTTAAGCTTGCCTTTAGCCCTAAAAGCGATGAAAGGATCTGAGTTTTACAATGATCGCGACAGACTCATACCGGCTCTTGGACATAATGTGGCTTTTATTTTATCCACACATATTTTGCTGGGCATTGGCTATATTCTTGAAAAATTATACCCCCTACATACGAGTGTACTTGGCTAAACCAGATTTTAAGTAAATACAAAAATCAATCAGAGAGCAAACGCATATTCACTAGAACTGGATACTGCGACTGACGCGCAGGATGACAGGAAAGGGGAAACAATAAAATGGGCAGGAAGTATTGACCTGAAATTTATATACGTTTGTCCTGAAATCAATCATAAAAAACTTGACAGTTCCTGTCACTCAAGGCTAGCCAAATGAATATGAAACAAGTATCAAACTCTTTTTCTTTTTTTACCTTTTGTGGGTATTATTGGTGCAGTCATCACTGTGGACTGTGAAGAGTCTTGATATAAACAGAAAAAATAAACATCTTCCAGAGCCACAGGCAAAAGCCGGTGGCTCTTTTATTTTTGAAAAACCGGCTCCTTGCAAGCTGGAAGCAAAAACAAAAGAGGAGACCTTATGCAAATCGGCAAAACAATTCGGATGGAAAGAATTTTTAATCGCAATACGAAACGTACAATCGTCGTGCCACTTGATCACGGTGTTACCCTCGGCCCGATAGCAGGGCTCAAAAATATGCGCGAAACCGTCAGCCGCATTGTGGAAGGCGGAGCGAATGCCGTGCTGGAACATAAAGGCTGTGTCCGTTGCGGACATCGCGCTCAAGGCAGGGATGTTGGCCTTATTGTACATCTCTCTGCTTCTACTGCCCTTTCACCCTTCCCTAATGCCAAAGGCTTGGTCGCTGATGTAGAAGAAGCTGTTTGCCTTGGTGCGGATGCAGTGTCTATTCATATAAACCTTGGAGATGAAACAGAAGCAGGTATGTTGCGCGATATGGGCAAAGTGAGCAAAGATGCACAACGTTGGGGAATGCCTCTTTTAGCCATGGTATATGCTCGTGGTTCTAAAGTAAGTAATGAATATGACCCTGATATTGTGGCACATTGCGCTCGAGTCGGCACAGAACTTGGCGCGGATGTCGTTAAAGTGAATTATACTGGTGATCCTGAAAGTTTTAGCCATGTCACGGAATCTTGTTGCATTCCAGTAGTTATAGCTGGTGGCCCCAAACTTGATACTACCCGATCGTTTTTCCAAATGATTGCAGATTCACTTGAAGCTGGTGGTGCAGGCCTTTCCGTGGGGCGTAATGTTTTTCAGCATGAAAATCCCTCGCTACTTATTCACTCTCTTTCCAAAATAGTACATGAATACTATGAGGTAGACGAGGCTCTTGCTCTAATGAACGAAAACTAAACAAAAGGACACTTCAATGAAAAATATTATTTTCAAGGCCATCCCTTTTGATAAAAAAACACTTACTTTGGCTCTTGAATCTGGTGTAGATGCAATCTTAACAGAAGAAGAGCAAGTGGAGAATGTGCTTGCTTTAGGCAGGGTACATGTACTTACGCCCAAAGATATGCCTCAAATCATTTTACGCGAAAAAAAAGATGAAGAAAACGCTGTGGCACGTCTTAAGGCAGGGGAAAATATTGTTTTAGAAAAAAGCTGGGAAATTATTCCGGTAGAAAATATACTCGCTCAAAGTGAAACATTGGCTTTAGAGGTTGAAAACCTTGAGCGCGCGCGACTGGCTGCCGGAGTATTGGAGCGTGGAGCGAGTAGTCTGGTCATTTTACCTGAAGCTGCTACAGAACTCAAAAAAATAGTACACGAAATAAAACTTGCACAAGAACCATTGAATCTACAAACAGCAGTTGTTTCAGAAATACTCCCTGCGGGATTAGGACACAGGGTATGCGTGGATACCATATCTGTACTTAAAAAAGGAGAAGGTATGCTGGTCGGCAATTCTTCGGCCTTTCAATTTTTGGTACATGCGGAGACCGAATCCAATCCTTATGTTGCAGCGCGCCCTTTTCGCATCAATGCCGGAGCAGTACATGCCTATTGCTCCATGCCCGGGGATAAAACATCCTATTTAGAGGAGCTTACAGCTGGTAGTGAAGTACTTATTGTGAACGGCAAGGGCAAAACTCGCATCGCTACTGTGGGGCGAGTTAAAACTGAAATAAGACCCATGTTATTGATCACTGCTACAATAAAAAATACCAAGGATTCTTCCGAAAACACGGCAACGGGGCGTATTTTTTTGCAAAATGCTGAGACAATTCGCGTGCTGCGAGCAGATGGGCTACCTCTCAGCGTGGTCTCGCTCAAAGCAGGCGATGAAATTCTTGTCCGCTCAGATGTAGCAGGCCGGCACTTTGGTATGCGCATTCATGAAGAAATTCAGGAGGGCTAATGAACAGTTTGCACTTAAATGCGCTAAGAGAACGGATCAATGCCCTTGATAAAGACATTGTCAACTTACTGAATCAACGCGCACAAATAAGTATCGAGGTTGGACAACACAAACAAAAAACCGGCGACCCTATTTTTAAGCCTGCACGAGAGAATCAGGTATTACAACATATAATGGAAATGAATACAGGTTCATTGCCAAATGAACATCTCTCTTCTATTTATCGTGAAATAATAGGTTCATCGCGTAGCTTACAATCCCCTGAGCATTTTGCCTTTCTCGGCCCTAAGGGAACGTTTTCGCATCTCGCAGGCCTGAAATTTTTAGGTCATAGTGCCCAAGCTTTACCCAAATCAAATCTTGAAGATGTATTTCGGGCAGTGGCTCATGGAGAGGCTGAATTAGGTATTATTCCATTAGAAAATTCACTGGAAGGAACTGTAAGTCAAAGTATCGACCTTTTTTTACAGCACCAAGTTTATATCCACGCTGAAACCTCTATGCGTATTTCTCACACTCTCATGAGTCTGGCAAAAGAACTTTCTGCAATTACTCATGTTTACTCTCATGCTCAAGCACTTGGTCAATGCTCGGCATGGCTCCAGACCAATTTGCCACATGCCGAAAAAATACCTGCTACTTCCACGGCTGCAGCAGCAAACTTTGCCATGAACAATGAAGCTCATGCAGTTATTGGGCATTCTCTTTTGGCAGAAATGTTTCATCTCAATATATTAGCAGAACATACCGAAGATTTTTCTGATAACTGGACACGGTTTTTAATCATCAGCAACACACAAGCAACAACAGAAGCTCATGATAAAACATCGATTTTATTTACTACTCCAGATCGTCCCGGAGCTTTGGCCAAAATTCTTGAGCTCCTTGCACAAAATAGAGTCAATATGAGCAAACTTGAATCTCGACCTTTTCGTAGTGAAAAATGGAAATATGTTTTTTTTGCAGACCTTGAATGTAATTTAACACAGGCAGAGTTCACTCCTTTGGTTCATGAGCTACAAAATTGTTGCCATACATTACGCATCCTTGGAGCGTATCCTGCTGATCCACAGCTTTCAAAAAGATAGGAAAACTATGCAAACAATCACTGTAAAAGCTCCTTCTTCTAAATCTGTTTCACACAGAGCCCTCATTTGTGCTGCATTGGCCTCTGGAAAAAGTGAAATTCATCAAATACTGCACAGCGTGGACATTAGCGTCACTCGCAAAGTCCTTCAGCAGGTTGGAGCAAGTATAGAAGAAGATGGCGAAATTTTACGCATTACTGGCATGGAAAACGGCCCTCTGGGTACAGATACAGCCAATGCAGATGCCCTTCCCCTTGAAATTTTTATGGCAGAATCAGGAACATCTTGTCGATTGCTTACCGCAGTGCTTGCTGCGGGCAAAGGTTTATTCCGTATTTCTGGCGAACCGCGTCTCCATGAGCGTCCTATGGCCCACTTAAGTACTCCATTAACACAGGCCGGAGCGCATTTTCATTTTGAAAAAAAACAAGGCTTTCCACCTTTTATTCTGCAAGCCAAAGGACTTTCTGGTGGCAATCTTGAAATATCCCTTGATGCATCCAGCCAATACCTCTCTGGCTTGCTTTTAGCAGCGCCACTTGCCAAACAAAGCACTACGCTTTCTCTTGTTGGTAAAAAAACTGTATCCTGGCCATACATAGCCTTAACCTTAAAAGCTATGGAAGATTTCAAAATTCATTTTACAACACAGTTACTTCAAGAAAATCAGTGGACTACCGTTCCTTGGCGCTCACTCAAACAGATTAAACCAGGTACCGTGCGATTCATTGTTCAGCCTAGTAGCTATGAAGCGAGCAACTACTTGGTGGAGGCCGATTGGTCCGGAGGTTCATACTTACTTGCTGCCGGTGCTGTAGGTCAAAATCCTGTCAAAGTAGAAGGGCTCCGTCCAAATTCATTGCAAGGTGACAGAGCAATTTTGCCCATTATGCAATCTATGGGTGCACAAATAGAAGCTGATCACCACAGTGTCACAGCCTTTCCTTCTACTCTACACGGCATTACAGTGGATATGCGCGATTGCCCTGATTTAGTGCCTACGGTTGCTGTCTTGGCTGCGTTTGCAGACTCTCCTACAACGATCAATAATGTTGAACACCTACGGATCAAAGAATGCGACCGCCTGTCCGCTATGGTAAAGCAAATAGCGCAAACATCGTGCCTCACAGAAGACCTTGGAGATGGCTTACGCATTATCCCCAAACCTTTGCCTCAAGGGGCACGCATCACATTTGAAACTTACGGTGATCATCGAATTGCTATGGCTACAACGCTTTTTGAACTTGCCGGAATTCAAATCCAGCATGATGACCATACTTGTGTCGCCAAATCCTTTCCAAACTTTTTTGATATTTGGAATATCATTAGAGCAGGCAAAAAATGACTTGTATGTGTATAGAAAAAATCGCCATTATTGGCGGACAAGGTGCCATGGGTAGCCTCTATACTCAGAGGCTGCGTAAAATTGGGTGCAAAGTGACCCCTTTGGAGCGTCCGCTCCATGGGGTAAAATTTGAGCAAACTCTTGGTGAAGCACAGCTTGTAATTCTCGCAGTACCGGCAACAGCTATTACAACAGTGCTTACTCAAACCGTACCCTACCTCAATGGAGCAATCCTTTCTGACCTGACCTCTGTTAAAATAGAACCCATGCGTTGGATGAAAGCACACTATGCCGGACCAATCATTGGCACTCACCCACTGTTTGGGCCTGATATTCCTGAAAAATTTATACCCAAGGTTTGCATTACCCCTGATGCTACAACTGATCCAAGACCCTTAAAAAATTTACTCAAAAAAATAGGCTTTATGCCTTTTGTCAGTTCTGCTCAGGAGCATGACAAAAGCATGGCGTTTATACAGGGGCTTAATTTTATTTCCACTGTAGCGCATCTCGCAGCCATGCGCCAAATGGAAAACATTGAACAATTTCTTACTCCGTCTTTTGAACGCCGTTTAAACTCTGCTCAAAAAATGCTCACCACAGATCAAAAACTGTTTGAAACCATCAGTGAAAATAATCCGCTACTCCAAGAAACAGTAAGGCAATATACCTCTTTCTTAAATATCGCGGCCGGTGGTGATCTCAATCTTTTAGCTGAACGCGCAAGATGGTGGTGGAATAAAGCAAGAGAATAAACGTAATTGCTCATATTTTGGTATAATTTTTTGAAACAAGGGACGCATTAAAAATGCAAAATAAAAAGGTACAGGCAAAACAACAGCTATTTTTGATGAACACAAGAAACATAGCATCTTCAAAGATTCAAACAACAGATTGCCTTTCGGCTTTCGCCTAGATATATAAAATGCCCTTAATCAAGCACCAAACATAACATACTCAGGGACGCACTTATGAAAAATAACGCTCGCTTTCTCCCAAATTTAAGCTCAGATGAAATTGCACACAAACAGCTAGAAGGACTCAAATGGACTGTGAATCATGCTTTTCACGGAAGCCCTTTTTATCGCTCCAGATTAGAAGAAGCAGGAATTGGGCCGGATTCACTTACGCATCTCGAAGATATAAAAAAACTTCCACTAACCACCGCACAAGACCTCAAAGACGGGTATCCTTTTCCCTTACTTTGCGTACCCGAAGAACAAATTGTACGTATCCACGGCTCTAGCGGTACCACGGGAAAACGTAAAATAATGTCCTACACTCAAAAAGATATTGATGATTGGAAAACAATGTTTGCTCGCTGTTACGAATTAGCCGAATTAACACCAAGAGATCGAATCCAAATATGTGTAGGTTATGGACTGTGGACTGCCGGAGCAGGATTTCAGCTTGGTTGTGAACACCACGGAGCAATGGCTTTACCCATTGGCCCTGGTTTGTTGGACATTCAAATTCAAATGCTTGAAGACCTACAACCTACGGCTTTGGCTTGTACAGCCTCTATGGCTTTACTCATGGGGGAAGAAATACACAAACGAGGCATAGCTGAACGTCTTAAATTGCGTAAAATAATTTTTGGTGCAGAACCACATACCCCTAAAATGCGTAAGCAATTTGAAACAGCATTGGGTGTAGAGGCTTCACACGATATTTCAGGAATGACTGAACTCTACGGGCCGGGTGCCGGCTTAGAATGCAAAGCCAGACAAGGTATCCACTATTGGGCAGATTACTATATTGCAGAAATTTTAGACCCTGAAACACTACAACCCGTAGAACCGGGTGAAATAGGCGAGCTCGTAGTTACCACTCTCAAAAAAGAAGCTGCCCCACTTATTCGCTACCGTACACGAGATTTGACCAGACTCCTTTCTGGTTCCTGCCCCTGTGGATGCTCCATGCCAAGACATGACAAAATATTAGGGCGCAGTGATGATATGTTTATCTTTCGGGGTGTAAACATATACCCGGGACAAATAGCCTCCATACTCGAAGAATATCCTGAGCTTTCTTCCGAGTATCAAATTCAGCTCCACCGTGAAGCCGGACTTGACCATATGTGTATCAGGGTTGAACGCAAACCTGAAATACATAAAGACAATGATAGCGCAATCGCTCAAAATTTGGCAGCAAAAATCAAACGCCGCATTTTAGTTACTTGCACTGTTGCAATTTGCTCGCCGGGTTCTCTACCTCGCAGTTTTGCTAAAACCAAAAGAATTCAGGACAATAGAGAGTAAACGTAATTGTTCATATTTTCGATATAATTTTTTGAAACAATTTTTTGAAACAAGGTACGCATTAAAAATGCAAAATAACATAATCCATTGTTGGCAAGACTGTTGAAGTGGCTTTTTAGAAGTCAGCCGGAGGCTTGACCACATACAGCAGGATGAGCACATTATTGTTGAAGTCACTTCAGAGCAAATTGACAAAATAACACGCGTTGCCACGCATAAAAACGCAGTAATTTTGCAAACACAAGCAAGAACAACAGGGCGTATATGGCTCACTGTAGGCAAAAAGAACAAAACTCAAACAAATGACTAATTACAGTCATCGCACCATGCCTGCGTCAAAGCACAGAGTTCACTTGCCAGCTGAGCCCCTACAAAATAATCTGCAAAATACAAATAGCCCCCTACGCGTGAATTCCATGCAGGGCGCATACCTTTATAGTGAGAACAGGGCAAAACCGCTATAGCCACACGCAAAAGCCCTTTTTCTTCCAAAATACTTGCGCCAAAAAATTCACCATTGCGTAAATCACCATCAGAAAGAAAATATTGCAAATTCAAAGGAAAAATCGGAGGCAAATCACTAAACGATTTGCCCACTCGCTTGAGATCTTCGGCATAAAGAGAACAATCAAAAAATTGTGCACTTCTTTTATTGGAAACATGCGCTAAGGCATCTAGGGTTTTTACCAGTCCTTCATTAGGACAAGGCGTATCTCCAGCACATACCAGCAAAGGAAAGAACAAAAGAAACATAAGTATAGCAAAAATTGTACGCATGTTTTTTGGGCTAACAGGAACTGCTACCGTCGTAAACCCCAAAAAATGGATAAAAAAAGCCCCATATTTTCAAGAAAATGGGGCTCAATAAATATGGTGCCCCGTATGCGATTCGAACACATGGCCTGCCGCTTAGGAGGCGGCCGCTCTATCCAACTGAGCTAACGGGGCATAAAACTTGCGTGTAAGGATTGTTTCCCTACCCCAATACAGCCTCCTGTTCAAGAGCCTAGGGCAAACGCATATAAATTTTAGGCTCAATACTCCCTGCTCATTTTATTGTTTCCCCCTTCCTGTCATCCTGCGCGTAAGTCGCAGGATCCAGTTCTTCATTCTTATCTTCTTCTTTTTCTTGTCTTCTTTTTTCTTCTTCTTTGCTGCTTCTCGTACAGAGGCAAGTCCCTATAATCTGGCTCTGCTGGACTGTCGCGACTTACGCGCTTCAATGACGGAGGAGGATGTACTGCCACGCTGTGTAATACACTGGATTTTCACGACTTCACGCAGAATGACAAGCAAATAACAATATAAAAATTTCAAAGGCGTTTACAATTTTTTGTGCTCTCTACCTTTACAAATTGAAATACGGAATTACATTTCAAACTCTTGTTTTAATCAAACCCTGTTGAGGGAGGTTTTTGCCATGCTTAAAGCACGATTCAACTCATTTTTTCTTTGCCTCATAATGTTCGTCTTACCAACAATTGCCGAAGCAGGAATTCCTCAACCCTATGTCAGCAAATTTACACATCTGCCAGATTTTTCTACTTTGGCTGAAAATACTGGTCGCGCCGTGGTGAATATTTCCATTACAAAAACCATTGAAACTTCACAGGGCTTGTCTCCTTACAATCAGCAACAAAAGAGTCCGTTCTTTGATCTTTTTGAGGACTTTTTTAATACCCCTAATTCTCCCTTTAGACGCAGGCAGGCCATCCCCAAAGAGCAACACTCTCTGGGTTCCGGTTTTATTATTTCTCAAGACGGATATGTGGTGACCAATAATCATGTTGTGGAAGGTGCGGACTCAATCACTGTAAAAACTCGAAATGATAAAAATTTTGAGGCAGAGGTCATCGGCACAGATCCTGAAACAGACCTTGCTTTGATCAAGCTAAAAAATGCTTCCAATCTCCCGACCCTGTCATGGAGTAGTTCTGATACACTCAAAGTGGGCGAATGGGTCATGGCTATTGGTAATCCTTTTGGGCTTGGGCATACAGTCACTGCAGGAATTGTTTCAGCGAAAGGTCGCGTATTGGGAACCGGGCCATACGATGATTTTATACAAACCGATGCCAGTATCAATCCCGGAAATTCCGGTGGCCCACTTATCAATTTGGACGGAAAGGTTGTAGGTATCAATACCGCCATCATTCCAGCAGGCCAAGGCCTTGGTTTTGCCATTCCAGCCTCAGAGGCACAAAATATTATTGAGCAACTTAAAAAAGGTACGCCGGTTCGCCGAGGTTGGCTTGGTATCCAGATGCAAAATATGGATGAAGACATGGCCAAGGCTCTTGATATGGACGCGCCTCAAGGCGTCTTAGTGGCCGATGTTTTTAAGAATAACCCGGCCGATAAAGCTGGTATAAAGTCAGGCGATGTCATTACTGCTATCAATGGCACAAAAGTAAATTCTACCACAGAACTTGCCAGATCCGTGGCTTCTCTCGCCCCGGGAGCCAAAATAAACGTTACAATCATGCGTCAAGGTAAAATAAAAAACTTTACTATCCAACTTGATGAACGCGCTGAAAACATGGCACAAACTCAACAAACGCAAGAGCAAGAAGTACAATCGACAGCACTACTTGGAGTTATTCTCAAACCCTTGAGTAAGCAAGAAGCACAAAGCATGGGTTTAGAAGAAGCACGCGGTTTGTTGATAACTCAAATACAAGCCGGTTCCCTTGCCCAGCAAGAAGGCTTTGCATCTGGCGATGTCATTCTTGAGGTCAACCAAAAACGCGTAGACACTGTAAAAGCCTTTGAAACTGAGCTCAAAGCAACAAAAGACAAAGGTCTGGCAATGCTCCTTGTACGTCGTGGACAAAGAAACTTCTTTATTACTATCCCAATTAAAAAATAAACCATCGCAGCGACCTTGAACTTAAAAAACCTATAGCAAAGAGTTCGCTATGCCGAGTCATCGCATACTTATTATTGAAGACAATGAAGATACTTGTGAATTGCTTCGCTATAATCTCGAAGCTGCCGGCTTTGATGTGCATATTGCATCAGATGGCCTTCTTGGATTCAATAAAGCTCTTGAAATACAACCGGATTTAATACTACTTGATTTGATGTTGCCTAAAATTGATGGTTTAGAGGTCTGCCGTAAATTAAAAATGAACCCTGCTACAGCTCAAGCCAAAATTCTTATGCTCACGGCCAAAGCCGATGAAGTAGACCGTATTGTGGGGCTAGAGCTTGGGGCTGATGATTATGTGGTCAAACCATTTTCCCTGCGCGAGCTTATATTACGCGTAAAAGCTGTGCTTAGGCGTACCATTTCACAAGACTCCTCTTCTACTCTTTGGGAAAAAGAGGGATTACGCATAGATTTTGAAGCGCATAGTATGGAGATTGAGGGCAAGCCTGTTATTTTAACAGCAACGGAATTTAAATTATTGAGCCAGTTAGTCAATGCTCAAGGTAAAGTATGCACAAGGGATTATTTACTGAGTGCTGTTTGGGATACTGATTTTGAGGGCTATTCTCGTACAGTAGATACCCATGTTCGGAGATTACGGCAAAAACTAGGAGTGTATGCAAAAAAACTGGAAACGGTTCGTGGAGTTGGCTACCGTTTTCAAAAATAGCTGCACATTTTGCACTTGCCATTGTGCTTTTGCAAGACTACCCTTGGACTTAAAAAATGAAGGAAGTGTACGATGAACATGACAGATATTCAGTCCATGGAACAGTGGGATCAATTGGCACAAGAAATTTATGATACATTTAATATCAATCCAGCAATAGCAGATTCCAAAGGCAAAATGATTGCTGGCGGAATGTTGTTTGCAAATGAGCTATGCAGGCGCATCAAAAAAGACCCCAAGGGCTTAGCTTCTATTTGCTCTGTTGCCGGCCAATTTTTTACCGCACAGCTGCATGAAGAAAAAAGAACGCAAGCTCATGAGTGCGATGCTGGCATGGTAAAAATTGCAATACCTCTTCTTGTGCAAGGTGAACTTGTAGGCAGTATCGGTGGCTGTGGCATTGTTCCTATGGACGGCGAAGTAGACAGTTTTTTTGTTGCTCGTTCCCTTGGAGTAAAGGAGCATGAATTTGCCGGGCATATGCAAAAAATGCCGACTATGGACAGTGCAAAGATTGAAGAAATATGCGCTTGGCTAGAAAACAAAGCAGCTGAATTAGCTGCCCGGTAATACCCGAAAATCACAAACGACAACTAATTTCAGTCTGTAAATGTGATACGAATAACTAACCAGTTATTGAAAACCATTTAACCAAGAATTTTATTCTTTATTCTAAATATTTTTTTAATATTTGTTTTTTCTGTGTATCTATTGTTGTTAATTCGGACTCTATTTGAACGATTTCATTTTCAATTTTCAATATTTGGTCAACAATTTCTTGCTGTTTTGATAACGTTGGAACTGGGACTTTGAATTCTTCCAATTGCTGTTTTGTTATGGCTTGTCTGGACGTTGCTCCTTCACTGATTTGTAAAAGCTGATTTTTGTATTCAGCACTAACCAAAATCATTTGTATATACTTGGGCAAAACTTTGTCGTTTGCCCTGATGATTGAAACATGCTGACTTACCCTTGCTGGTAAATATTCTTTTGGAACAATACAGCATCTTGCTATCGAACCTGTAATATTGAAAAGAATATCGTTTTCCTCAACAGTTACGTTGCTCAGCTTTTCTGCCTGTTCATCTCCAATAAAAGCCAAGCCTTCTTCCACAAAACCATAATCATAAATATTCTGGCTTCTGATAAAGTTGATACCACTACGTTGATAAGAAGCGTTGCCACCTCTTGGTGTTGCACCGCTACCAATTTTAGAGGTAATGATTTTCAACTTTGTTTGTGTGCCTGAAACTCTATTGATAATAGTTGAAATATTGTCTCGTAAATTTTTAACCTTTTCTTTTCCTGCTTTTTCTTTTTGCTCTACGGTGTCTATTTCAGATATAATTTTTTCTTGTATTGCTTTGGGAGGAAGGGGAATTTTAATGGCTTCAATATCAGAAGCATAAACGTGTGGTTGTCCTTGTCCACGTTGTAACGAATAAAAAACAGATTGAATTGATTTCAAAAATTCAAAAATCAGTTTCGTTGAAATATTTTTTTCATCTTTTGAAATAATCGTATTGCAATCTGAAGCAAAAATAGGCTGTTCCCAATAATTAAGAAACCCTGCATAAGCACCAGAAGCACTACCCGTAATTACATTGGCTTCACGATTTGCGACATTGTGGTAATAAGCTGGCTCTTTACCACCTGCTATAACTGGGATATATCCTTCAACTGTATCTTTTTCAGTGATGCTAGTTCCTTTTTGGATTACTGCAATTTGGGACAAAGGGTATATTTTGTCGGTTTGCCATATCTCTTCATAATTTATTTTTTTTTTACTCCTAACGAAATACTTTTGCCAAAACCAACATGATCAAAAGTCAGCATATCCACCAGATCATGGCGAGAAATATTTTTTTGCAAGGATTCATGTATCTCCCTGTCATGCTTACCCTTAAAAGCGTCATAAATATAAGTGCTTGCTTTCTCAGGATTCTCAAAACTGTTTTCATCAAAAAGCTTTGTACACTCGGCAATAGTTTTGCCCTGTTGCATAGGATGTATACCTTCATATCCCCTACGATTGCTGAACCAATAGCCTAAAAAGTTCTTTTCCTCAGCTTTTTTTCCGCTTTTTATAAGTACGATTTTTTGAGCATACACAAGAACGAAGTAATATAATTTTTCTTTTTCAACGGCTAAAACCTGCTGCCAAAAATCTCCTTCTTTTTTCGCTTTTATCCCTTGGCGATATTCTTTATATAGTTCACAAGCTTGTACTTTTTCATTAGGTTTTTGCTTTAGAAAAGAGATGTAATCATCAAAACTTATATCAGCCCAAGCATGAGCAATATATTTACTCACAGGTTTTTCTATTCCGTTAAGAGTAACATCCTGATAAGTATTAAAAAAATTATCTACAGTATTTCTCAAGTTAATGCTGTCATAATTATTTCGCCGGCGCAAAAACAGCACCACTGTATTAGTGCCTGTAGCCATAAAGGTATTGCTTCCCAATTCTGTAATAGCAATAATTTCAAAATACTCTAAAATTATCTCACGGGCTTTAGTATATATACCGCTATTACTTAAAATAGAACTTGGCAAAATAACGCCTGCAACTCCACCGTCTTTTAAGAGCTGCTTGGTACGCTCTACAAACAAACATTCTATTTCAGAGCTGACATCAGTAAGTTTATCATACAGCTCAAAATCTTTTTCTGTATAATAGTCTCTTGCTGGCATCTTAAAGGCTGAAATAGAGTACGGGGGATTTGAAATTAAAATGTCAAACTGCTTATTTTCTTTGGGGAAGCTGCTATCAGTCTGCCCTAAAAGTCCTTTGTACTCTTCACTCTTAAAATTAGCCAAGCCATCACTTAAAATTACATTTGCTAAACCGTCACCATGCAAATAACAGCCGACTTTACCCACTTTTACCAAACGATAATCTTTTTCTATTCCATAAACATATTGTGTCGCCCAATCAAAATGATCCTCCTGCCACGCTTTGACCTTCTTGGAAGCATCTGAGATATAACTATCAGCTTTTTTTTGATTGATAAGGTCTTGTATCTCATGCATGCTTTCAGTTAGAAAATGTCCACTCCCTGCTGCGTAATCAATAATGTAAGGCAGTAAATTATCACGTTCCCCTTTTTCAAGCTTCTCATTCACTAAATCATTCATAGGTAAACTTTTAATAATGAACTGCGCTATAGGAACTGGAGTAAAAAATTGTCCAGACTCCTGTTTAAGACCTGTGGTAAGAAGTAATTCAAAAAAATCAGATAGGTATTGCTGGCGTTTATTATATCGAATTCTAAAACTCTGCAAAAGCTCAACAATTTCTTTTACAATTTTAGCATTATCAATAAAAGATTGCTTGTCATAAACTTCTTTAATCGCAAATTCGTTATTTTTTTCTAGCCGTATTCTGTAAAATTCTTTAAGCAATTCTTCTTTCACAGAAGAGCCAAGATGTTTATACTTATTTTCAAATTCTTCTTCAGAAAAATCAGTGACTCTTTTTTCCAAAAACTCCCACATTCCGTTTTTATACAAATCAGATAAACGAATTAAAAAATCCACATAAGCGTTTTCGCCTTCCGTAATATCATGCCCTTCCAGCCACTGAAATTTCAATTCTTCATTTTCTCTGGTTGTTTTTTCATCGTAAACCTTACAAAGGAACAGAGTAAAAATCTTGTTAAAAGCATTTGGCTTATCAGAAACAACGTTATGGCGTAAAATTTCTAAAAAGCGATTAAAAATAAAACTGCTATCCTTTTGTTTGATTGATTTTAGTTGTTTTGGAGTTAGAGCTTTGCTCTTAAAATTATACGGTGCAACCCAATTCTCAAAAATTCCATTGTCTTTTGTCAGTTTATTCCATTTTTCATAAAAATCTTTTGCATCACCAGTACGATATTCATCTTCAATTTTTATAATTTCATTCTTGTATACAATTTCATTATCTTTTAGCTCAGAAGCATAAAGCATTATTGTATCAGCTTTATTGCTAAATTTAAAGTATGTAAAAAGTTGTCCACCATCTTTATGCAAACGCTTTATAGCCTTATTTAATTCATTCCCTAGTGTTTTGCATTCAATTAAAAGATACTCTGAACCGTCATCACGGGTAACGCAAATATCCAATCTTGCAGAATGCTGATGTCCAGCAGACCAAGTTTTTTCTAAAATTATGTTCTCAGGCTTATACCCTTTTTCAAGAAGCCTGTTTACACATTCAAGAATTACAAAGTTTTCTGGTTGGGAAAAATTTTGCGTGGTTTTGCTTTCAGACTTTATTTTGGTACCGTAATGAATAATTGCCCTCTTAAAATCTATCTCAAGGGCATATCCATCAGCATATTTTTTTATGAAAATATCTACGGCATTTTCTTTTGGTTGAAATCCGATTTTTTGTGCTAATTTCTTGATATACATGGCTGACTAGTAAACCAAAAACTTAATACACACAACAAAAAGAAACACTCTGGACCATCTACTTAACTTGTTGATATTTATTGTTAAATATCTTTACTTCTTGAATATACTTTTAAGAATACGGAGAGAGGGAAACAATACATCATTTGCTAAATATTAAGCATACTTCAGTTCCATTATGTTATATTTGTTTCGATTTATCAGTTATAAATTTTCATAAAAAATTACTCTAGTCGCATATCTCGTCTGGCCGTAGAAAGGGAAATAGCAAAGCCAGCCACGACATCTATAATTGTCATTGTGGTGATAAAGATAAATGCTGGTTGTCCAAATTGAGGCAGCACAACCAATTCTACCAAGCAAGTCGCAAAAACAAGTAACGACAAGGCATGATCTATTGCTGTTGACGGAGAGCTACTTGCAGCTTTCATTATTTCTACACAAAGTAGTAGCAATGCGCCCAGTATCAAAATATCTGCCCCAGTGAACCCTACTAAAGCTTCAGAAGGTAGGGGGATTTTGAACATATCCAGTACAAAAAAATCAGGATCAAAAAATACACAATAATTATAAGCTAAAACTATAATTATCATGCTAGGAAAAATGCGGATCATGAGTTTTTCCTTGGTTAGGTTATCTGCCTACTCAATACTTTGTACCCCTACGCAGTCCGAAGTGCAACTTAAGACATTACCCAAAGTGAAAAATATCAAATGATGAGGCTTACTTTTTCAAAAAATTACCTGTGATTGAGCAAGGGTCAGATATAATTGTCTCAGGGCTACCATGTGCGACAATCTCTCCTCCATTTTCTCCGCCACCTGGCCCAAGATCAAATATCCAATCTGAGGCCATGACCACATCAGCATTATGTTCGATGATAATCACTGTGGCTCCTTTATTCACTAATTCGCGTAAAACACGAATGAGTTTTCCCACTTCGTGCATGTGTAAACCCGTGGTTGGTTCGTCTAAAATATACAAGGTGCTGGGTAAAGAGCGTTTGCCCAATTCACGGCTAATTTTTATACGCTGAGCTTCACCACCGGAAAGAGTTGTCGCGGGTTGACCAAGGCGAAGATATTCTAAGCCCACTTGCTCTAAAACCACAAGGCGTCTGAGCAATGTAGGATGATGTTCAAAGAATTTTTTTGCCTGACGAACAGTCATGTTCAAAACATCATCAATGCTTTGGCCTTTATATTTTACTTCCAAAGTACGATTTGAATACCGTTTGCCTTTACAAGCTTCGCAGGTAACGTAAATATCAGGAAGAAAATGCATTTCAACACGAATTTGTCCATCCCCACGGCAATGTTCACAACGTCCACCTTTGACGTTAAAACTAAAACGCCCTGGTTGATAACCGCGTGTTTTGGCTTCTTTGGTATTGGCAAAAATTTTGCGTATTTCATCAAATATTTTGGTATATGTCGCAGGGTTTGAACGTGGTGTACGCCCTATGGGAGTTTGATCAATAGCAATTACTTTTTCAATGGCTTCAAGTCCCTCAATGCCTTGAATTTGACCAGGATTATCTACCCGAATACCACGGGAAAGCGCGATATGTTTATATAAAGAATCAACCACCAAGGAACTTTTTCCAGAGCCGGAAACTCCTGTAAAACATACCATTTGTCCTAAGGGAATTGCTACATCAAGATTTTTAAGATTATTGGTATTTACCCCTTTCAGCTGTATTTTTCCTGTTGCTTGTGGGCGTTTTTCAGGGATTTCTATCTGTAAATCCTTACGCAAGTATTTTGCTGTAAGAGAATTTTTCTTCCGTAACAGTTGCGGTACACTACCTTGAAAAACGACTTCTCCACCAAGCCAACCTGAGCCAGGGCCAAGCTCAATAATATGATCCGCAGCTCGAATGGCTGCTTCATCATGCTCTACGACAAGCACTGTGTTTCCACGCTCTTGAAGATTTCTCAAAGTCCCAAGCAAGCGTTGATTATCCCTCGGATGGAGGCCAATGGACGGTTCATCTAAGACATAGGTGACTCCAACAAGACCGCTACCAAGCTGCGAAGCTAACCTGATACGTTGAGCTTCACCACCGGAAAGTGTGGACATATTACGCTCAAGCGAAAGATACTCCAGCCCTACGTTGACCATAAATCCAAGGCGGTGTACTAATTCTTTGAGTAAAGGTTCAGCAATACGCTTGTCTTGCCCTGTAAATGAAAGTGATTGTAGCCAATCCAAAGCCTTAGAAATAGACATTGAGGTAAAACTTGCAATATTTACCCCCTGTACCAGTACAGAAAGCGTTTCTGGTCTAAGCCGTGCACCGTGACATTGTGGGCAAGATTTTGTTTGCCTAAAGCGAGTCATCCAATCGTCCCAAACTCCTGCTTCACGCCGTCCAAATTCGAGAATTTCTACTATACCCGGCCAATCTAAGGCAATATCACCATAGAAAAGCGCGTCCCAAGCTGCTTCAGAAAATTTGTTTAGGGGGGTATCCAAGGTAAAATCGTAGCGAGAGCCTAATTTTTGCAGTCGTGGCCCGTATATTTTTTGGCGATATGCAGATTTCCAAGGGATAATTCCACCTTGATTAAGAGAAAGCCCTTTATTGGGAGCAATAAGTTTTGGTTCAAAATACTCTACACTACCAAGGCCGGAACACGCTGGACAAGCACCTTGCGGAGAATTAAAGGAAAAAAGCTGAGGGCTTAAGCGAGGCATGGAAATTTTACACTGCGAGCATGTGGAAAGAGTGGAGACAAGCCTGTCTTGAGCACTGTCTTGAGTACTATCTGATGCTTGTACAATACTAATTATCAAAGAATCACTGCCTTTACTCAGTGCAAGTTCAACTGAATCAGCAACTCTTTTTTTAATATCCGGCTTCATGATAAGCCTATCCACCACAAGCTCAATACTGTGCCGTTTATTTTTTTCAAGTTCACCCACTTCATCAAGAGAGTAAACTTTTCCATTCACTCGAATGCGTGCAAAACCTTCCTTGCGGAGTTTGGTGAAAAGTTCTTTATGCGTGCCTTTTTGATGTTCTACGAGTGGAGCAAGTAAAAGAAAACGAGTACCTGCTTGAAGCTCCATTATTTCATCCACAATTTGATCTGTGGTTTGAGCTTCAATAGCTTTAGCACATTGTGGGCAGTGAAAAACACCTAATCTAGCAAAAAATACACGCAAAAAATCGTACACTTCGGTTACAGTGCCTACTGTGGATCGCGGATTGCGAGTACTTGTTTGCTGCTCTAAAGAAATGGCAGGGGAAAGACCTTCAACTTTATCCACGTCTGGCTTATCCATTTTGGGCAAAAATTGTCGTGCATAGGTTGAAAGCGATTCCACATATCGGCGTTGGCCTTCGGCATACACAATGTCAAAAGCCAAAGTGGACTTTCCTGAACCAGAAGGGCCGCAAACAATCACCATCTTGTTTCGCGGAATATCCAAATCAATATTTTTGAGGTTGTGATGTCGCGCGCCCTGTATATGAATGAGCTTGTGTTGTTTTTTACTCATATGGTACTTTTAGAAGTTAAACATCGCTTTTATAAAAACATATCTGATTTTTTCGATACAACATATGTTTTGCTACTGGCCTTCAAAACTAGCTCCATGCTCTGGAGTACTCGGCTGCAAATTGGGCAAAACTTTGAGCCGGAGAGCTGCTTAAATATTCCACTGCCTTGGTTTTGAAAGAAGTATAATCACTTCGCGCATAGCGGTGCATAGAAAGAAGCATATGAATATTCCATTCTGGTATCCCGATTTGTTCTAAAGCCATGCCATATTCTTCAATGTCCGCGGATTCATACTCTACACTTTTCCCCGTGCTTTGCGAAAGTATTTCTGCAAGTTCAACATTTGAAAGAGCAGCTGGTCCTGTCAACACATAGGTTTTCCTTGTTTCAGGATTTTGAGCAGTGAGTAAAGAAGCAGCGCAAGCTGCAACATCGCGTAAGTCAATAAAACTGGTGCGACTTTCTCTTTCCGGCACCCACAGTTTTCCCAGCTCTTTCACCTTTTCAGCGTGCAAAGTAAGGTAATTTTGCATAAAAGGGGCAGCACGCAAGGTAATATAAGGCAGACCGGATTCTTCCAAGTCTGCGTCGACTGCTCCATGAATTTTGCCAAGCTGAAAATGGGCATTTGGATCCGCGCCCATGCACGAAAGATTCACCACCAGCTTGACGCCGGCTCCCTTGGCAGCTTCAATAATTCGAGAACCATATCGACGCATGTCTTTATGCAGGGGAAGTACCACAAAAAGTCTCTCAACACCTTGCAGGGCACTCTTTATGCTTTCAGGAACATCGTAATCAAACGGCACAAAAGAGACTCCCGGGTCTTTCGTTGCCATAGCTTCAGGGGCACGAACTCCAGCCAATACTTTAATTCCTTGAGAAGTGAGTTTTTTGATTACTTCGCTGCCTACCTGACCTGTAGCACCGGTCACCAAAATTTTCATCGACATCTCCTTGATTGGTATTAATCAAAAATTGAATATAAAATATAAACGGAAAGGATACATCCGGTTATCAATACAATCAGCCTGATACTACGCCATGTATCATTTTTGGGGGCAGATACGCTCTGTTCCAAATTGTTTGGGTTGACACAAATAGCAAGTTTTTTCTCGCTTGAGCTTAGTATTTTTTGCCTTCCCAAAACTGCCGAAGCAGTAAAAGATTGTCCATGTATCTCATAACAATAGTGTGCAACATATTCTTGCACAAATTTTGTTCCACCTAGGCATCCTGCCTGCTCGTTTTGTTCCAGAGTTTGCTCAAGTACTGTGGCCTGAAGCATGAACCAAGTGCTCAGTTTTTGTCTACGCAGCAGGTCTTTGATTTCAAGCAGCAAGCCACAAAGACTCCCCCCTAGTAGAGGAATAAAGAGAAGCAAAAGACTGAATCGAAAAAGGGCACTGTCCAGTTGCAAAATTCCTCCAGCAACACATATGCAAAACGTTCTATATCGCTTCCTAGGCTAATCAGCAATGGCTTGATAATTTTTTTTGTAGGCAATCACTGTATTTTTAAGCAACATGGCAATAGTCATAGGGCCAACTCCACCAGGAACCGGTGTGATGGCTGCAACCTTTTGGCTGACTGTTTCAAAATCGACATCACCAACAAGTCCTTGTTCTGTACGATTGATGCCCACATCAACCACCACAGCACCGGGCTTGACCATGTCCGCGGTGATAAATTGTGGAATCCCTACAGCAGCAAACAAAAAATCTGCTTCCAAGCACTCTTTTTTTAAGTCTTTCGTATGTGAATGGCAAAGAGTTACTGTGGCATTGCCACAAGCACCGCTTTGCCCTAAAAGCAGCGCGAGTGGTTTTCCTACGATATTTGAACGCCCAATAACCACGGCTTTCTTGCCAGCCGGATTTAAGTTATAACGCACAAGCATTTCCAAAACCCCAGCCGGGGTACAGGACTTAAAGCCGGACAAGCCCAAGGTCATTTTCCCAACATTATGCGGATGGAATCCATCAACATCTTTAGCAGGATCAATAAGCTCCAAACAACGCTGAGAATCAAGCCCTTTGGGCAAAGGAAGCTGAAGCAATATACCATCTACGCTATCATCTTGATTAAGTGTTTGAATACAATTTTCTATTGTTTCCTGAGATGTTGTTGCAGGCAAACGAATACTTTTTCCATGTATACCAACTTCTTCACAAGCACGCTCTTTATTGCGTACATAAACCTGAGAGGCAGGGTCTTCCCCAACCAAAATAACAGACAGCCCCGGGGCACGCCCAATGCTTTGCTGTAACGTATTGATTTCTGCTTTAAGTTCCTCGCGCAAGGTAGCCGCTGTCTCTTTTCCATTAAGTAAAATCATGGCAAAACTCCTTCTAAAACAACCAAAAAACAATACTACTTTCTATTTTTTATACTCAACTCTTTATACTCAACAATGTGTGCATGGCTTTTGTGAGTATATCTTTGCCTAAGACACACTCTGCCGTCAATACAACCTTATGGCCTTTGACAGGAGTTTAACCTTAAAAAAAATTTAGACTTTCTATTGAAAAAATATGCGTTCTCCCGTATGGGGTGAACAGCAATAAAAAAACATATACCAACAAGAGTCGCCGTGTCTGAAAATAAACTTTTATCCATAGCTGAAATAGCGCGCCAGCTTGAAGTTCCTGAATCTACTGCTCACTATTGGAAAAGTCGGTTTGGCCAGCATTTACCCTCTGTAGGCGAAGGACGCCAAAAACGATTTTATCCGGAGGCAGTGGAAGTCTTTACTGTTATCAAGGAAATGCTCGGTGCAGGGCATCCTGCCATTGAAATAAGTCAAGCCTTGACGAGCCAATATCCTCTTAACCCTTCCTCTGTTTCACATTCTGTAGCAATTCCTCATTCAGCGCATGTACAAAATTCCATGGAACCCGTATTACAGATTGCTCAAACAATGGGCACTGAAATAGCTCGCAGCATAAGTTCCTATCTCAGCTCTGTCAGTGGGCAAGAGCCTCTACATAACGAAAACCTGACGCAGGTTTGCCAAGATATGGCACAGACTCATGAACAGCTCACAAGGCAACAAGAAGAACTCAATTCTTTGCGAGAAGAAAAACAGGCCATGCAAGAAAAACTTACGATCATGGAGCAAGAATTAGTGCGTTTGCGTAAAGATCGCCGTGAAATGGAAAAATACCTCCTTGACAAAATAGCCAAGATGCCTAGTTAAAATTTCGTACATTCGCATTTTTTGTTTCCTGCGCTTACCTTGCCTTAATGCGAGGTGCTTGAGCTGCAAAATTCTGCGTGATGTCACCTAGAGAGTATGAGAGAATACAGTGCGAGTTATATTGTCCATGTAACCTGTCGATTGATAAATATTTTTTGGGAGAAAAAACAATGGCAACTCAAGAAAAATTTGAATTTAAGGCTGAAATTAAAGAACTTTTAGATATTCTTGTTCATTCTCTGTACACGCAAAAAGAAATCTTTTTACGAGAGCTTATTTCCAATGCGTCAGATGCTTTGGATAAATTACGCTGGGCTGCTTCTGAAGAACTCGAAACCCCTGATCCTGAAATCCGTATTCATTGTGATAAAAAAGCCGGCATCTTGAGCATCACGGATACAGGTATAGGCATGAGCAAAGAAGAAATCATTAGTAATATCGGTACAATTGCACATTCAGGCTCTGCGGAATTTGTCAAGGCTTTGGCTGAGAATAAAGATGGAGACAAAGGAGTGGAAGGCCTGATTGGTCGCTTCGGCGTTGGCTTTTACTCCGTATACATGGTGGCAGATCAAGTAACTGTAAGCACCAAATCAGCAAAAGACAAAAACGGGAAAAGCTATGCTTGGGTTTCTGATGGACAAGGGACGTATTCTATTGAAGAATGTGCAGATGATCAGGTACAGGGCACTCGCATCGACATACAGCTTAAAAAAGATTTGGTAGATGAGTTCACAGAACCTGAAACCTTGCGTCATATCATTAAAAAGCATTCCAATTTTGTAGCACATCCTATTTTTGTAGAAGATGAACGGGTAAATACTGTTCCTGCAATTTGGCGTGAGCAAAAGTTTCAAATCACACAAGAGCAGTATAAAGAATTTTATCAATTCTTAAGCTATGACGATGAAGAACCACTTTCCACCATACACACTGCGGTTGATGCCCCTGTACAGTTTTCCTCTCTTGTATTTATTCCCAAGCATTCGCGTGATCCTTTTGGTTTTGGGCGTGATGATTGGGGACTTGACCTTTTTGTACGCCGTGTACTTATCCAAAGACAAAACAAGGACCTTGTGCCGGAATGGCTTTCTTTTGTAAAAGGAGTGGTCGATACCGAAGACTTGCCCCTCAATATTTCACGTGAAACATTGCAAGACAATATACTTATTCGGAAAATTCGCACTTCTTTGATTAAAACAGTGCTTGATGAATTACATAAAATGGCGGAACACGATGGGGATACATATAAGCTCTTTTGGGATGCTCATGCCGAGCTTTTCAAAGGAGGATGCCAAGATTTTACACACCGTGAAAAAATTGCACCCTTATTGCGATTCAATTCCAGCATTCATGAAGATCACTTGGAATTAACCAGCTTTGAAGAATATATTGGCCGAGCCAAAGCAGATCAAAAAGAAATTTATTATTTATTCGGCCCCAGCCGTGAAGCCTGTAATCTTTCACCATACATGGAAATTTTCCGCAAAAAAGGTTTGGAAGTCCTGTATCTTTACCAACCAGTCGATGAATTTATCATGGATGGCTTGCAAAAATTTAAGGAACTTAAACTAGTTTCCGTAGAACATGCAGCTGAAGCAGAATTGGAAAAGTATGACTCAGTTGCTGAGGAAAAAGAGAATATACCGGAACTACAAACACAGGAAAAAGAGGCATTAGATGCACTGATGCCTGTTATGAAAGAGCATTTGGGCGAGAAAGTTGTAGAAGTTCGTAGCTCGAAACGTCTTTCGGATTCACCTGCCTGTTTAGCAAACCCAAGTGGGCAAGTCACGAGCTCGATGGATCGTATCATGAGAGTCATGAATAAAGATCAGAGCATTCCCAATAAAGTTTTAGAACTAAATCCAGATCATGCACTTGTACGCAATCTAATCCGCATTTATTTACGCGACCCTCACGACCCGTTTATTCTGCGTACAGCCACACAATTATATGAATCAGCACTATTGCTTGAGGGTTATCTCACCGATCCTCATGCCTTGGTAGGTCGTATTCAGGAATTGCTCACGGATTCAAGTGATTGGTATATTAAAAAGGATTAGAATGGAGAGTGCAGCGAAAAGGCTTGCCTGATAAAAATACCAGAGCAATCATTTTTGCGTATCTTGTCCTTAAGATGGACATGAATCAGTAGAGCGGAATACTCCTCCTACCAACCAATACAGACATTTTGCAGCTTCAAGAACGATTTTTGGTGCGGTATAATAATCCTGCCACCAGTTTGAATTAAAATGCTCATGCGGAGTTACAGTAACAAATGTTTGCGTGTTTGGAAGCAGGGAATCAAGAATAAGTTTGGCACGTCTGGCATGATAAGGCGAAGTTATCACCAATATGCTTGTCTTTTGTGTTTTGTTTTGAGTACTTGTTTGTTTTTCAAGAAACGCTCGTAAGGCTTCAATCTCCTCAATAGTTGAAAGATGCCCATGACCAAATGCTTGCAAAGCATCTTGCGGAACACCCAATATTGCATAAAATCTTTGGGCATATTTGAGCGGTGAAAGCTGCGGATAGCCCATTTTTGCATTGACTTCATCTGCTGGAGTATGGGGAGGCAAAGCGTTAATGCTGACGAGTATCTGCGGTGCATAGCCTTGCTCATATAATTCTGCTGCGTAGTAGAGCCTGTTTGCTTCTCCGGCAAGCGGAAGGATATAATCCGCTTTTTCAAGTTTATCATGCACCTGCATCCAATGCCCTGCAAAATATAAGGCTGCTGTTGTCATAAAAAAAAGCAAAAGCGCAACAATGCCAAGTACTCGACAGATTAAGTCAAAATAATATTTCATACTTTTACCTTGCAGGGCAAACGCACTAAAATTGCAGTGCGAACACCTTCATAGCTATCCTATTCCCTCTTACCATCCTGCGCTGTCTCTCCGCCTTACGCGCCTCCCCTTCTTGTCATCCTGCGCGTAAGTCGCAGGATCCAGTTCTTCCTTCTTCTCCTGCAGTATTAATACATCGTAGTTCGGCTCTGCTGGACTGCCGAGACTTACTCGCGAAATGACAGAGGAAGAAAAATGCTGTCATGCTATTCAACATATTGTTATACTTTGCGTAATAACAAAGTAATTACTACTTGCTTGCCCTGCTTGCCTTAAAAATATCTTGGTATGCTACTTTGAGCCAGAGAGCATGAGCTGCAGGTAGATTTTCAATCAATTTCTCCAGCGCAAAACTTATAGGTAACGCAATGTTTTTCAATTTCTTTTAGGCTTACGGCAAAATCTTTTACTTCTGTAAGGCTTACTTTGAATAGATTAAGAGAAGCGTGATTTAATTCGTTGATTAAATTATCAACACCAAAAACACGCATAATGAGCTGTTCTGCCTCCTTTTGTTCAAATACGCTTTGACCATCACCTCCTGTAAGCAATGCACCAAGCAGTAAATCTCGAAAATTATCTGCTTTTGGCAGACTTACGTTTTTTCTGGAAGTATTAAATCTGTTTGTATTATCGTTGCTTGATGATATTTTTGAAGAATTGAGTAATTCCCAAATCGTGTACCTGTTGTCGCTTTTATAAGGCAAATACATTTTTTGCTTCAAAATAAATCGTTTCATAAAATTTTCAGTTACTATCCGCAGTAATCCCCCAAGTCTCATATATTTTTCTTCCGACAGCATAGATTCAATGTGATCCCAGTATACTTTAGATGTAGTGGTAGGTCCTTTTTCTGGAGTCCATGCAACGAATTGTTCTTTTTCCCACTCCTTCTTTTTCCCTACTGAGTCAGCTTTGCTTTGCAATAAATCTCCCCAACGTTTATCATGAGTAGTGACAATTAGCTGGTAATCGTTAAGGGAGCTAATTATGTACTCAGCAAGCCTACTTTGATGTTCAGAATCAATACTGGACACAACATCGTCTAATACAAGAAGAGTTCCTTTAGGATTAAATTCAATCACTGATGCCAAATAAATTGCTAACCCCAAGGAGTCTAAGTGTCCTTCGCTTAAATAGGATTCTGGATTTGTTTCGATTTCGCCAAAGAAGTTAATTTTTAGGTTGAGAAGGTTGCTTCTTCCTCGTGTAGAAATTAGAGAGATATTAGCGCATTCAGGGGATTCACCGTATCCTTCATGAAGATATTGATATATCTCTATAATTTTGTCCTTAAAGCGGTCAAGGCTGCTGTTTAATGCTTGATCGTAGGCACGATTAAATGCTTGTCTCACATTGTCAGCATGTTCAACTATTTTATTTGACGTTGCGAGTTCTTTTTCAAATTTTGTAATTTCCCCAGCCTGCTTGTCCAAAATTTTTAGGGAGGTATGCAAATTTATGAGATTGACTTCAAGCCTGTCTTCTAATTCTTTCTTAGCTTTTGACAATAATTTTTTAAGCCTTTCAACGCTATTACTATGAGTACTGCATAATTTTCCCAGCTCATCAAAGTCAGTCACTTTCTCATTGAGCATACTAAATAAATCCTTAGAAGTAAGCATACTCACTTTTTCTAGCGTTTTTTCCCAACGCGTCTTTTCATCTTCACGCATATATTCTGAGCATCGCTTAATAACTGTATGAATATTATTGCGAGCAGATAATAAATTATTTTCAACGTGCTTTAGGTATTTTGCCCTTGTTTCTTTGTTTGAACGTAACGCTGCCAGCTTTTTTTCACGCTCTTTTAACTGGTTCAAAACATTTGTAGGAGAAATATTTCCTGTACGACAAAGAGGGCAGACAGAATCATTAGGATTGTTTTCAAAGTACTTAATACCTTCTTTAATTATCGAATATTTTTGACCATCACTACTATCTTGTAACAATTCCTGCTCTTTATAAAAAGCTTCTTCAAGCAGGTATAAGTCTTCATCAAAGGTTACTGGAAAAATTTTATTAAGTGAGATGAGCGCATCGAATATTGCATCTAAATCTTTTCGGTCTGTGTTTTTAAATCTCTTGCTAATTTCTTCAATTACCTGTGGAAGATCATTAATAGTTTGTAATTCAGGAAGACCATTTTTGGTACACAATTCTGAAATTTGTTGAAGAGCTTGTTGCAAGTTTTCAAGTGTCTTTTCACCTTCTATTTGAAGTGGTTTTAAGTAACTCTTTAATTTTTCCCTCAATCTACCTTGGTTGTCTTTAGCTTCACTATGTGCTCTTTGAAAGGCTTCTTGCTTTTTTACAATCTCGGACATCCCAAGCAAATTCATTAAAGTTTTGAATCTTTCGCCTGGCTTAGCTAGAATAAATTCACGGAGACGTTGTCGCCTGAGGATAAAACTTTCAGCAGAGGGATAATTAGAAAATACTCCTTTTTCTGGAGGCATCCATTTTGATTGCCAATTGTCGTTTTCTTCAATTATTGTAACAGAAGATGAATCTCCATTACGAGGGTAAATAGTAATACGAGGTATCCCGTGAGCATGAATATTTTTTAGAGGTTTTAAATCAGCACCTAAATGTTCAACGTTGCCACGAAAAAATAGCTCTAGTCCATCAGCAATAGATGATTTCCCTTTTCCGTTGCCTCCTACCACTAAATAGTTTTTGCCGTTAAGTTTTATGTCTCTCTTTTCTGCTCCTAGCCCACGAAAACCATCAAATTGTATGGACTTAATCCTTGTGAAGCTCATTTATATTGCTCCATAGCTTCTGTAACTTCATTGGAAAGAATAGCGATAAGGGAATCAGAGGAAAAATACTCTTGATCAAGAAGTTCAGATACTTCGTGTTGGGTTTCTTTAGTGAGCGTTGATTTTTCCAGTTCGGCGACAAATAAAGATTGCAGCTGCTGAGTTAAAAAATGTTTCAAATCTTTTGCTTCAGGAGATTGAGATTGTTCATTTTTTTTTTCAATAGACATAGGAACTCCTTCAATAGTCAAGATGAGTTACAATCAATTAACTGTAGATAGCAGATTAAGTCAAAATAATATTTCATGCTCTTGCCTTAAAAATATCTTGGTAGGAAGCTTTAAGCTGGCTAAAGTTTTGCTCTTTTATTGCTTTTCGTGCTTTTGCCACTGTGTCTAAAAAGAACGCCAGATTATGCAAAGTATTGAGCCTGTAGGAAAGTATTTCTCCTGCAGTATAAAGATGGCGCAGGTAGGCTTTTGAAAAATTGCGACAGGTATAGCAGGAGCAATTCGGGTCTAAAGGGGAATCATCCTCACGAAATTCAGCACGTTTAATATTGATTTTGCCTTGTGAAGTAAAAAGCGTTCCATTGCGTGCATTTCTGGTCGGTAAAACGCAATCAAACATATCCACTCCGGCTTCTATGCCTTCCAAAATATCCAAGGGAGTGCCAACCCCCATAAGATAGCGTGGTTTATCTTTGGGCATAAGCGGAGCTATATGATGCAAAATATCGTACATTTCTGCTGTGGATTCCCCAACGGAAAGTCCACCAATAGCCAATCCGTCAAAATCTATTTCTTGGAGCTGAGCAAGGCTTAATTCACGAAGGTCTTTGAAAAATCCGCCTTGGATAATCCCAAAAAGAAGCTGACTGTTGTGCCCTTTTGGATGAAACTCACGGCAGCGTGCTGCCCAGCGAGTAGTTCTTTCCAATGATTTTTGTGTATAATCTTTATCGGCTCCATAGCCCACGCACTCGTCCAGCACCATAATAATATCTGAGCCAAGATTTTGCTGAATTTCAACAGCTTTTTCCGGAGAAAAAAAATGTTTTGAACCATCCAAATACGAACGAAATTCTACACCCTGCTCTGATATTTTGCGAATGTCTTTAAGACTGAAGACTTGAAAACCACCAGAATCCGTAAGAATTGGTTTTTCCCAGCGCATAAACTGGTGCAGTCCACCACGCCGTTTGATAAGTTCATCTCCGGGGCGTAAATAAAGGTGATAAGTATTTCCAAGAATGATTTGTGTGTTGATTTCTTCAAGATCATGGGGACTAAGGGCTTTTACTGAACCTTGAGTGCCTACGGGCATAAATATTGGAGTTTGAATATCGCCGTGAGCTGTGCTCAAAGTTCCTTGTCTGGCTAAACCGTCAGTGCTATGAACAACAAATTCACCTACTTGAGAGATAGGAGGGGAGAACTTAGGCATGTTTATCCACTCCCATACGCGGACAAATATCACTCAGTTCGCAATTTGAGCATTTGGGAACTCGCGCAGAACAGACTTCACGCCCAAAATAGACTAAAAAATGGTTCACATTGCCCCAGTCTTGACGTGGAAAAAGCGGTATTAAATCACGTTCAATGCGCTTTGGGTCTTTGCTTTCTGTCAGAGCAAACCTAAAAGCAAGACGGGCTACATGGGTATCCACAGCAATGCCTTCATGAATATTATAAGCGTTTGAAAGCACTATATTGGCTGTTTTTCTGCCCAAACCGGGTAAACGAAGCAGATCCGGCATATTTTTGGGCACTTCCCCTGCATATTCTTTTTGAATCATTTCTGCTGCGGCTTTGAGATTTTTGGCTTTATTGCGGAAAAAACCAGTGGAACGAATTACTTCTTCAATTTCTGTGGTCTCTGCCTTGCTCAGAGCTTCAATGCTCGGCCATTTTTTGAAAAAGAAAGGGGTAACTTTGTTTACCCTGACGTCAGTACATTGGGCAGCCAGCACTGTAGCCACAAGCAGTTCCCACGGAGTTTCCCAATCAAGGGCAGAACGTGCTACGGGGTATTTTTTTTCTAAACGGGCAAAGATTTCTGTGGCTTTTTCTTTGTTTTCCATATGTCCAATATTAGTATTTCTCTTACTTTATGATGAGATCAGGGAGTTCGTTTGTATCGTCTGTTTTCACAGGGAATTTTTCCGTAAGCAATTCCCCGCAATGGCGAATAGCCTCGCAAATAGCCTGTGCTTGTTTCCCCTCTCGAATACCTTTGGATAACGAGGTCACGACTTCATCCCAAGTTCCAGCCTGAACTTTTTGATCAATACCACTGTCTGCAAGAATGTGAACCATTTTTTCATGCACTGAGATATAAATAAGGATGCCGGTTTTATCTCGTGTATTATGTAAGCCATGCACATGAAAAGCTGTCATAGCACCCTCTTCTACTTTTTCGCGCATCTCACGTTTTTGTGTGAATACACGGCATAGGCTCGGGAATTTATTCATAAGCATACTGATAAGAGTATACGCTACAACAAAAGCAGCCAGTGCAGTCCACATATCGTTTTGCCCAAAAGCCACGCAGATTACGACCGAGAAGAGCAGCCCTGCAATACAAGATGCCGTGGCTTGTGCTGTAGGGTAATCAGAACTTGCTGTAGTAATGAGAGGAACTATTTCGCCAGAAGTTTTTTTTTCTACATCAGCAACGCATTGCATAATTTGCTTTTGATCTTCTTGGCTAAGAAAATTTTGTGCATTCATTGTTGTTCTCTTTTGTTTTTACCAGCCCCCAGAGGCTCCGCCACCGCCGAACCCTCCGCCAAAGCCTCCACCAAAACCACCGCCAAAGCCTGAACCAAAGCCACTTCTGGAAGCAAAATTATGCCTGTTGCCTATGGCTGAACCAAGTAAAATCCAAGGCAATACACCTGCCCCTGCGTTATGATGCGTGACTTTTTTACCGTCTTTGGTGCGGACAACTTGTCCCCTGCGTGGAGTCAACATATGGATAATAACAAAGATAATAAGAATAAGAGGAAGCAGTGCCCTTGTTTTACCGCGTTTCAGTGTACCTGCTTTGGGGGAAGCTGTGTATTCTCCATGCACAGCATCAATAATTGCTACTGTACCTGCTAAAAATCCTTGATCAAAATCACCGGCTCGAAAAGCAGGACTAATGATATTGTCAATGATATTGCCGGCAAGTACGTCTGTAAGCACGCCTTCAAGACCATAGCCGACCTCAATGCGAACCTTGCGTTCAGCTTTGGCTACCAGCAGAATAAGCCCATTATCTTCTTTGGATTGCCCTATTTTCCACTTCTCAGCTACCCGCATTGAAAAATCTTCTAAAGCATCACCGCCCAAAGTTGGAATAGTAAGAACAATTATTTGAGTACCGTCAGTTTGTTCAAGCTTGGCTAATGCTGTTTCTAAATGCTGTTTCGCTGTAGGTGAAAGCATTTTTGCAAGATCGTTTACCCTCCCTGCAAGAGGCGGTACATCCAAAGCAAAAACAGGCTGAGCCCAAAAACAGCAGAGAATAAAAAACAAAAGCAAGCGGATCGTGCCGTATTTTGTGTGCATAAAACTATTTTTCCTGAGCAAAGTTTACGCTTGGGGCAACCTTGGCTGCTGCATCAGCTTCAAAAAATTCTTTGCGCTCCAAATCAAGAAGAATGGAATTGGTCATCGAGTTTGGAAATTTCCGAATGGAATAATTAAATATTTTAACAGCTTCATTATATCTTTGCCGAGCTACGTTTATACGGTTCTCCGTGCCTTCCAGCTGGTGCATAAGATTGCCAAATTGCTGGTCAGCCTTAAGGTTTGGGTAGCGTTCCTGAATCATCATGAGCTTACTCAACCATGAAGAAAGTTGCCCTTGGGCAGCATTAAAATTTTTCATAGCTTGTGGATCAGCAAGCATTTTTGGAGAAAGAGTGACCGAGGTAGCTTTGGCTCTTGCTTCAATGACCCCGCTCAGTGTTTCTTTTTCATGAGCTGCATAGCCTTTCACAGTAGCCACAAGATTGGGGATAAGGTCTGCTCTTCGCTGTAAGGCAGATTCTAAATTACCCCAAGCTGCAAAAACTTCCTCTTCATTGGCTTGCATTTGATTGTAACCACAACCGGCAAGAGCAAAAAGGGCTACTGTGCTAAGAAGAATACGAGCAAAAGAAAAAATTTTGCAGGACTTCATATATAAACTCCTTGTTTTTTTCATACATGATAATTTGAACAAACTAAGTCTTGCTTTGTGCCCTGTCTACCCCTGATGTGCAAACGACTTTTTTTGTGTTTTTCTTTGTAAAAAATAAAGTCTTGTACGACTTATACTTATGATGATTTTTTCTACTTTTTAGCTGCTGTTTTCTTTTTTCAAGCCTTGCTCGAATGGACGAACTTGGCTACAGAAATAGCTTCTGGCTTTGAATATAAAAAGGCCTTGTATGACAATAGAAAATGACCGCTACAAAAAGATGTTTCCTATTTCTTGGGAACAATTGCACAGGGATTGCCGTGCACTTTCTTGGCGTCTGTTGGAACTTGGCCCTTTTCAAGGCATTTATTGTATTACTCGCGGTGGTCTAGTTCCTGCTGCAATTCTTGCTCGTGAGCTGAATTTACATTTAATTGATACGGTTTGCATTTCTTCCTATGCGTGGCAAAATCAAGACAAGGCAACAATACTCAAACCAGTACAAGGCGATGGTACGGACTGGCTTTTGGTGGATGATTTAGTGGATACCGGACGTACTGCTTCATTGGTTCGCGAAATGTTACCCGGGGCGCATTTTGCTACTGTCTATGCTAAACCAGAGGGACGCCCCTTGGTTGATACTTTTATTACTGAAGTCAGCCAAGATACATGGATTCTTTTTCCTTGGGATGCCGGGCATAGTTTTGTAGAACCTCTTGTGAAGCATACTTGATAAGGTCAAATGAGCTGTAACAGGCTTATATGAATACAGTGGGGAAACAAAAAATTTTGTGCAAAATTTTGAGCAGTAAGCTAAAAAATTTGAGGAGTACAAACATGAAACAATGGTCTAAATTGGTCTTTATGCTCGTAACTGTGGCTACTATGAGCATTTTTATCCTTGGGTGTGGAGAAAAAGACAAGGCTGAAGAAAATGTTACAGCCCTTGTAGAAACTGAGCAAACTTCTGCTCCATCTACAGAAGCAAGCGATAAAGTAAAAATTGGTTTTGTATATGTTTCTCCGGTCGGTGATGCAGGCTATTCTTGGGCTCATGATCAGGGACGTTTGTTTATCGAAAAGCAAGACTGGATTTTGAGTAGTTTTGCTGAGTCTGTACCCGAAGGTGCAGATGCCGAGCGTGTTATTCGCAATTTTGCGCGTAAAGATTTTGATCTTATTTTTGCTACCAGTTTTGGGTATATGGATCCTATGTTAAAAGTTGCTGGCGAATTTCCTGATACAGCATTTATGCACTGCTCAGGATTTAAGACTGCCAAGAACATGTCCAATTACTTTGGCCGTATCTATCAAGCCCGTTATTTGACGGGTATGGTAGCTGGTGCCATGACCAAATCAGGCAAGATTGGGTATGTTGCAGCAATGCAAATTCCTGAAGTCATACGTGGCATCAATGCCTTTACTTTGGGTGCCCAAGCCATAAATCCTGATGTTGAAGTCGTAATTGTGTGGACAAATACTTGGTACGATCCTGTATTGGAAAAAGACTCTGCTGTTTCTTTATTGGACGCAGGTTGCGACGTTATTGCGCAACATCAGGATTCTCCAGGGCCACAGGAAGCTGCTCAAGAACGCGGTGTATATTCCATCGGCTATAACTCCGATATGACTTCTTTTGCCCCAAAAGCACATTTAACTGCTGCTATTTGGAACTGGGGGCCATTCTATCTTGAAGTCGCTAAACAAGTTCGCGATGGACAATTTCAGGGTGGAGAATCTCTTTGGTTAGGTATGGATAAAGGCGTTGTGGATATTGCACCCTTTAATGCAATAGTTCCTCAAGAGGTACGCACACAGGTTTTGGCAAAAAAACAGGATTTGCTGCAAGGCAAGGATACGATTTTTGCAGGGCCGATTGTTGATCAGGAAGGCAATGAAGTAGTTGCCGAAGGCAAGCAGCTTGATGACGGTGCTTTGCTCGGCATGAAGTTTTTGGTCAAAGGCGTAACCGGAAGTCTTAATTAAAAAAGTACAAAAGGCGGAAGTTCTAAAAAGTTTCCGCCTTTTGTATAGATTATAATCAAGCATTATTGCATAAACGTTGAAGCTAATTTTATACTCATACACCCTATGCCTCTTAAAATAAAAAAACGTGATGAACCTTGGAAGTGGGGGCCTCTGGTAACTTTTTTAGGGGCACTTTTGTTTTCTCTTGGGCTTTGCTCTTTGCTCTTGGCCTTTACTGGAAAAGACTGGGCTTTGGGCTTAACAGTGCTTTGGGAAGGTTCTTTTGGTTCATCTTGGGCCTTGGAAGAGGCCTTATTAAAAGCTGTCCCTATTTATCTTTGCTCTTTAGGGGTGGCTGTGGCTTTTCGTATGCAAATATGGAATATCGGTGCGGAAGGGCAATACGCTTTAGGAGCTATCGGAGCGACTTGGATTGCTTTGAGTTTTCCGGAGCTACCTGCTTTAGTCCTGTTGCCCTGTATGTTGAGTATGGCACTGATTCTAGGCGGTATATGGGCTTTAATTCCGGCTTTGCTTCGTTTACGGCTCAAGGTGAATGAAATTATTTCAACTTTAATGTTGAATTATATAGCAATCTTATTGCTTGGGTATCTTGTGCTCAAAGTGTGGAAGCATGATTCTGGATTTCCCATGACACCAGATTTTAGTGCCAATGCTCTTATCGGATGCTTTGCAGGTAGGTTGCACTGGGGACTTGCCATTTGTATTGGAGCAGGCCTTTTGGTTTGGGCCTTTATGCGTTTTACCAGACTAGGCTTTGAATTAAAGGCCTCAGGTGAAGGACAACGCGTAGCACGCTATGCCAAACTTCCTTACAGTTTTCTCGTTATGTTTGTCATGGTAGCTTCTGGAGCCTTATCCGGCTTAGCCGGAGCTGTGGAAATCTCCGCAGTAGTGGGTCGCCTTCAGCCATCTATCATGGTAGGATATGGTTACACTGCAATCGTTGTCGCATGGCTAGCACGACTGCATCCACTGTCTATTGCTTTGGCTGCCTTTTTATTAGCCTGCCTGCGTGTGGGAGCTGAAAATTTGCAAATTGAACTTCAAATTCCAGCGGCATTTGGGGTAATTATGGAAGGTCTTATTTTGCTCATGGTTTTGGGCGGACAATTTTTTCATTCGTATACCCTGCAGTACAAACAGCACCGCAGCGAGGAGAAGGCATGAGTTTTGAATTGATCATCGCTCTCTTGGCTGCTGCTGTTCATTCCGGAACACCAATCCTCTACGCTACTTTGGGTGAGATGCTCACAGAAAAAGGTGGCGTACTCAATTTGGGTGTCGAAGGCATGATGGCTATTTCTGCTTTTATTGCTTTTTTGGTGCTGTACCATACTGGTTCTCCGTGGCTTGGATTTTTTGCTGGTGGCTTGACCGGTCTTGGCTTGGGTGGAATTCATGCCTTTGTCACTATTAGTTGTTTAGGTAATCAAGTGGTCTCAGGCTTGGCTTTAACCATGTTTGGACTTGGCTTGACCAGTTTTTGGGGTACACCTTTTATTGGATTGAATGCCCCTGGTTTTGACCCTGTTGCTTTGCCTGTTTTTTCCGAGATACCAATCATAGGCTCGATTTTTTTTAAGCATAATCTTCTCGTGTATTTATCCTATATCCTTCCTGTATTTTTTTGGATTTTTATGCGCCGAACTTCGCTGGGGCTCGCAATAAAAGCCGTAGGTGAAATGCCTGCTGCGGCTTATGCCGTAGGCTTAAAGCCACGCCGTTTACGCTATTTTGCAGTGCTCACTGGTGGCTTTTTAATTGGACTTGGCGGTGCATATCTTTCGCTTGCTTATACACACCTATGGACAAATGGCCTCACCTCCGGACGTGGCTGGATTGCTGTAGCCTTGGTTATTTTCGCATTTTGGCGACCGGGCAGAGCTGTTATCGGAGCATATCTTTTTGGTGGAGTCATGGCTTTTCAGCTCCGCTTGCAAGCATCCGGAACTTCTGTTGCTCCACAATTTTTACTGATGCTGCCGTATGCCCTCACTGTTTTTGTTTTAATCTTCTCAGCATGGCGCAAAAAACACGGTGGACAAGGGCCAGCGAATTTAGGTGTAAATATTGAGCCAGAGGGCTAAAGATGTCTTATGCACTAGCTAAAAAGACATAAAGCACTACATCTCAAAATTTGGCGGTAAACAATGGCTGAAGCCTATGAACATTTGAATAGAGCGGATCGAATCCCATACCCGGACAGTCCTCCGGTGGTACGCTTGCGTGGAATCACCAAGCGTTTTGGTAAAGTTCTTGCCAATGATGATATTTCACTGAGCATCAAACCCGGACGTATTAAAGCACTGCTGGGTGAAAATGGAGCAGGAAAAAGTACCCTTATGTCCATGCTCGCAGGTCGCTATACACCGGACAGCGGGATTTTAGAAATAGAGGGGCAAGCTGTTCGTTTTTCTTCTGCCAAGGATGGAATAGCAGCCGGAATCGGTATGGTTTATCAGCACTTTATGCTTGTAGAAACCATGACCGTTGCTGAAAACGTACTCTTAGGACAGGAAGGAAGTTTTTTTATCTCACCGCGCGAAATGGAAGCCCGTGTGAGAGAGCTTTCCGAGCTATATGGTTTGAAAATCAATCCTTCGGCCATAGTGGCGGATCTTTCCATGGGCGAGAAGCAATGTGTAGAAATCTTAAAATTGCTGTATCGCAATTCTCGAGTACTTATTTTTGATGAACCAACGGCTGTACTAACGCCAAAAGAAACATTGGCTCTTTTCAAAGCCTTATGGAAGATGGCAGAGCAAGGTAAAGCCATTGTTTTTATTTCACATAAATTGGAAGAAGTTTTAGCTGTTGCTGATGAAATTGCTATTTTGCGTAAAGGCCGAATCGAGGGTGAATTCCTTGAGTCTGAAATTACTTCTAAAGCCGACTTGGCCTGTCGTATGGTAGGGCGTGAAGTATTATTGGAAGTAAACCGCAAATCCTTAGATTTTGGCGAAACCGTTTTAGAACTACGCAATTTTAACGGCCTTGGACTCAAAAATATTAATTTTTCTCTGCACCAAGGAGAAATTTTAGCTATTGTGGGCGTGGCTGGAAATGGTCAAAAGACTTTGGTGGAAGCTGTGTGTGGTTTACGCCGTCCACCTAAAAATACCGTTTATATCATGGGCAGCAGATGGCGCGATTTTTATGCCAAAGCCTCTTGGAAAAATTCGCTTTCTTATATTCCCGAAGACCGCCTTGGTTTGGCAACATGCCGTAACCTCAATCTTGTAGATAATTTACTTTTAACGACACGCCAAGGTTTTGCCAGAGGCATGCTACTAGATAAAAAACGAGCTGCAAGAGATACCGGTGAATTGGTGCGTAAATTTGATATTCGCCCGGGGCGCATTGCTGCACTTGCTTGGCAACTTTCCGGCGGAAATCTCCAAAAATCCGTATTAGCTCGTGAATTATATCGTAGCCCTCGACTGATTGTAGCGGAGCAGCCCACCCAAGGCCTCGACATCGCAGCCACAGAACAAGTCTGGCAACATTTGCTCCAAGCACGCACAATGGCAGGGATTTTACTGGTCACAGGTGATCTTAATGAAGCCTTGCAACTGGCAGATCGTGTGGCAGTTATCTTTAGTGGCCAGCTTATGGATATTTTCCCTGTTCAAGACAAAGACAAAGTGGAACGTATCGGAGTCATGATGGCGGGTATTCAGGATCAATAAAAAACAACAACACTAGGAGGAGCGGAATGTCCCAACCTCAACAGTCCAAATCAAAAGTACTCAAATATTTGAAAAATTCTGTAGTCTTTCGTTTGGTCACGCTTGTTATCATTGCCCTTCTTTTAGAGGGCTCGATCTGTGTTGGTTTTTTTAGTTGGAAAATCCTTGGCTTGCTACATTCTCAAAGTGAGGAAACACGGCTCAGTATTGTTGAACAAAAACGCCATTCATTAAGTGATTTGGTAAGAATAGCACATTCTACCGTAGAACTCGCGTATAAACGCTCTCAAGACATAGAGGTTCTTAAGCAGGAACAAAGTAAAGAGCTCACCCAAATTGTAAATGGTATTTGTAATCAAGTAACGACTTTTTATGAAAATCATAAAAATGAGATGACACACGATGAATTACGCACCGCTATGAAAGAATTGGTGGCAGGTGTTCGTTATGATAAGGGAAATTATCTTTGGATTACGGACTTGGATTCACGCATGGTAATGCACCCTGTATCGCCCAAGCTCAATGGTCAAGATATGTCCAAGTTCAAGGATCCCAAAGGAAACTTCTTGTTTAATGATATGGCAAAGGTGTGCAAAGAAAAAGGTGCCGGAATAGTCACCTATATGTGGACTAAGCCCAATGAAACAGAAGCAAAAACCAAAGTTTCCTATGTTCGCTTGGTCAAGGAACTTGGCTGGATAATCGGGACAGGAGCTTGGATCGAAGACCTTACTGATGCCATGAAAACTCAGGCCATGGAACAATTGGCAAAACTTCGTCCTGAAAATGGAGATTATTTTTGGATAAATGATATGCAAGGCGTGATGCTTATGCATCCGGTTTCTCCTGATTTAATCGGCAAGGACTTATCCAAACTCACAGACCCAAGCGGAAAATTATTTATTCAAGAAATGCTTGATGTTGGAAAAAAGAATGGGCGAGGATTTGTCGAATATTGTTGGAGTAAACCCGGCAAAGAAGGTAATATTCCCAAACTTTCTTATGTAGAATATTTCCAGCCTTGGGAATGGGAAGTCGGCATGGGCATTTATATGGACGATGTCGATGATTTGGTTTCTGCCCAGCAGCAGCAATTTGAACAGGCAGTTATGAGCCTTTTAATTATTGCGTCCATTGTAGTTGGTATTTTCCTTCTTGTGGTTTTGAGTCTCACTCTTTGGTATATTCGAAAAAGTATGAGCAAACCTTTGAGCCGTTTGGTAAAATTTTCTGAGCGTATTGCTGATGGCGATCTTAATGCTGAAATAAGTGGTCAATTCAAAGGGGAATTAAAAATACTCCAAAATGCCATGCTCGGTATGGTGAGCGCACTAAAAGAAAAAATGGCTGAGGCTGAAGAAAAATCACGCCAAGCAGAAAGTGAAACAGAAAAAGCTCAATTAAGTGCTCAAGAAGCAAGCGCTGCCCAAGAAAAAGCAGAAAAAGCCAAAAGCGAAGGTATGCGAGAAGCAGCAAACGAACTTGATGTCATTGTTAATAAGGTCGCGCAGGCGTCAAACGACCTTTCTTCCTTGGTCGCTGAAGTGCGTCATGGTACCAGTCGCCAAAGGCAACGTCTTGCAGAAACCGCTACAGCCATGGAAGAAATGAATGCTTCGGTCTTACAAGTTGCCCAAAGTGCTTCTGAGGCTGCTGAAAATGCAGATTCCGCAAAAGAAAAAGCACAAAGTGGCGAAGGTGTTGTTTTTCGTTCCATTGATGCCATTCGTCGAGTTCAAGAATTGGCAAGTACTCTCAAACAAGACATGGAAAATCTTTCCACGCAATCTGAAGCCATAGGTAAAGTAATAAGCGTTATTAACGATATTGCTGATCAAACCAATCTGTTAGCCTTAAACGCTGCGATTGAGGCTGCACGAGCAGGAGAAGCAGGACATGGCTTTGCTGTTGTTGCCGATGAAGTTCGTAAGTTGGCGGAAAAAACCATGAGCGCGACCAAAGAAGTAGAAGTCTCTATTGGGGCAATCCAAGAGTCAGCCCAAGTAAATAACGAAAAAATGGATCAGGCCGTACAGGCGGTGCTTGAAGCCACGGAACTTTCAACAGACTCCGGTAATTCACTCAAAGAAATCGTGATTCTTTCTGAAAGTAGCTCGGATCAAGTACGCAATATTGCTACTGCTTCTGAAGAACAATCCGCGGCCAGCGAAGAAATAAATAAAGCCGTGGAAGAAATCACGCAAGTGGCAAATGAAACAGATGGAAGCATGGACAAGGCTGCTGAAGCTCAAGATGCCTTAAATGGGCAAACCGTGGGACTCAAAGAACTCATTGAGCGTATGAAACAAAGCTAAAGCATGAGCTTATAACTTAAACACTTTTCTTGCCATTACATATCAATATAAAAAAGCCCCCTGAAAATTTATTCAGGGGGCTTTTTTGTCTCTGGGCTGGAGTTAGAGGGTTGGGAGATATTTATCAAGCTCAAATTCAGTAACTTGAGTACGGAATTCATCCCATTCAGCCAATTTGTTTTCCACTAAAGCATTATGCAGATGATCCCCTAGCAATTCTTTCATGAACTTAGATTTTTTGAGGTTAATTGTTGCTTCATACAAAGAACCAGGCAGTGCCTTGATTTTATTACGCTTGAGCTGACGAGCATTCATTTCAAAAATATCGTCTTCAACCGGAGCAACCAACGTGTAATTTTCTTCAATACCCTTTAAGCCGGAAGCAATCATAGCTGCAAAAGCCAAATATGGGTTAGCAGCCGGATCAGGGCAACGCAATTCCATGCGTGTAGCCAGTTCTTTACCTGGTTTGTACATGGGAACGCGCACTAAAGCAGAACGATTGCGACGAGCCCAAGCCATGTATACAGGAGCTTCGTAGCCAGGAACAAGACGTTTGTAGGAGTTTACCCATTGGTTGGTGATGCAGACAAATTCAGGAGCATGACGCAAAATTCCGGCAATATAGCTCTTACCCTCTGGTGAAAGATGGTATTGGTCATTAGCATCGTAAAAAACGTTTTTACCGTTTTTGAATAGTGATTGGTGCACATGCATACCGGAACCATTTTCCCCAAAAATGGGTTTTGGCATAAAGGTCGCGTAGCAGCCATTTTTACGAGCTGTTTCTTTGACAACCACTCGATAGGTCATGGCTGTATCAGCCATTTTCATAGCTTCTTTATAACGCAAATCTATTTCATGCTGGGAAGGAGCAACTTCGTGGTGAGAATATTCAACGTTCATACCCATTGCTTCCAAAGCAAATATGATTTCACGGCGAATATTGTTACCAAGATCCAGCGGTGGCGCATCAAAATATCCGCCTTGGTCTAAAATTTCCGTATCTTGATCATCAGCAAAGAGGAAAAATTCTAATTCAGGCCCTACATAGGCTGTATAGCCTTTTTCAGCAGCCTTAGCCAAAGTCTTTTTCAAGATATAGCGAGAATCCGCTTCAAAGGGAGAACCATCAGGGTTTACTACATCGCAAAACATACGGGCAACAGGCTTTTCCGAAGGACGCCAAGAACAGACTTGAAATGTTGTAGGATCTGGCATGGCCACCATATCTGATTCATCAATACGGCAAAAGCCTAAAATAGAAGAACCATCAAAACCCATACCCTCTTCAAAGGAAGCTTCCACTTCCGAAGGAGTAACTTGGAAACTTTTAAGAGTACCAAGGATATCCACGAACCAATACTGTATGAAACTCACATTGTAATCTTTAATAGCTTTGAGAACATCATCAGCATTTTTACAGTCAAAAACAGGAATTTGCATTTTTCCTCCGCGTTAAGTTAATTTATTCGTGTTTTTTACACATATCATGAACTCAAAATATCAAAAATAGTGCCATAAACAAACAAAAAGCATTATTTCACTTGCTTGAGCAAAAGCCTTTCACAAAACACCGGGCAAAAAAATATATAAATTTACAAAATTGATAAAAAATAACGCAGAGTATCAGTGACTGTTCACAATTTTGTGAAAACAAAAATTTCACTGTGCCAAGGCAGGCACAGAGCAAACGCATATAAATTTCAGAGCGAACGCTTGGTTTGCAACAAATTCGTGAGCATCCAATCCCCCACCCCAGTCTTGTTATGCCTTGATTGCTTGTTATTCTGCGCGAAGTCGTGAAAATCCAGTGCCTTGCACAGTATGGCAGTACATTCCTCTCCGTCACTAAAGTGCGTAAGTCGCGACAGTCCAGCAAAGCCAGACGATGATGCCTTAACGCTGTAGGGAAAAAGCACAAAAGAAGGGTAGAAAAAGACGAAGAGGGGAAAAAAGAACTGAATCCTGCGACTTACGCGCAGAATGACAGGGGAGGCACTGTGTTTTTTTGGGAGTGTCGAGAAGTGCTTGGAAAAAGTAAGAATTTGTAGCATAAAGAAAGAAATTCATTTGATACATAAGTACTCTAGTAAGAGGGAGCTATAAATATGGCTGTTGGAAAGCTTGATTGGACGCATTCTATGCTTGATGCGCTACAAACTACAAAAAGCCATGCTTGCAGCGCAAAAGTAGCGGATTGTTTAGTACAAAAGCTACAAGCAGGAGAGCTTCCGTTTCTCTCAATGCCTTATATGGATGGTTTGCTTGAGGAGCTTCAAGGTTTTGCGCCCAAACTGAAGCGTTTTCAACATATGCTCCTTTTAGGCATTGGAGGCTCAGCTTTGGGAGCCAAAGCTTTACAGCAGACATTTGCACCGCAGCAAGAGAGAGCAGAATATCAAGGTCCATGGCTTTGGATAGCAGATAATGTAGACTCTGCAAGGCTTAAACACCAACTGGAAAACCTCGTAGCTGAACAAACTGTGCTTGTTGTAGTCTCCAAATCAGGTGGAACCATTGAAACCATAGGGCAATATTTCTTTTTCAAGCAATGGCTACAAGATGCCTGTGGTGAGGGGTGGAGAGAACATGTTTTTTGTATTACTGACTCAAATTCTGGTTTTTTAAGAGAAGAAGTATCGCAACATGGACTGATGAGCCTTCCCGTTCCTGAATCTTTAGGTGGCCGTTATTCTGTTCTTTCCGCTGTAGGGCTTATGCCAGCTCTTTTTTTAGGGCTGGACATTGAAAATTTAGTCCGTGGAGCGCGCGACTTTGCTGCTCCTTTGCTTGCTTCTCATGTTAGCCAAAAAAGTTTAGAAGAGCATCCGGCTTTTCAGCTCGCTGTTTGGAATGCTACGCTCATGGAGCAAGGCTACGATGAACTCATCTTTTTTTCGTATATACCGAAAATGAGCGGTTTTGGGCATTGGTTTGCCCAGCTCTGGGCTGAGAGCCTTGGCAAAAATGGTAAGGGTAGCCAGCCTATTCCTGCCATTGGGGTCACTGATCAACATTCAGTGAACCAAATGTTTTTGGATGGCCCTCGCAATAAAGCCTGCCTTTTTTTGACTTGTTCATCCCATGCTCGCCAGCCACGCTTTCCTAACAATATCCCTGATTCTTTTAGCTATATACGCGGTAAAAGTTTTAATGAACTCTTACAAGCAGAACAAATTGGTACACAAATGGCGCTATGTGAGAGCAAAGTCCCTCTGGTGGAAATACGCCTTCATGAGGTAAATGAATACACTCTTGGCAGTATGATTTTGCTCTTAGCTACGACAACTCTTTTCACGGCTTGGCTTCTGGATATAAATCCATTGGATCAACCAGCCGTGGAATTAGGAAAAAGACTTGCCAAGGCCAGACTCGGAGCAAGTGGCTTTGAACAAGAACAAGTAGCTTTATCCGCGTTTATGCAAAAAAAAGGCAAGGAACAGGAGTTCTGATCTTGAATGATATTTCGCAAAAAACAACACCACCACGGCCTTTACAATTTGTAAAGGTGCTTTCTTGGAGTTTTCTTCTTTTGATTTTAGCCTGCAATTTAGGACTGTCTTTTTTTCTTTCCAATTACGTTGAAAAAGTCCTTATGGAAAAACAAAAGGAATTTGCCCTGCTTTTGGCTGAAAACTTAAATCACCAAATTTATACGCGCTTTACTTTGCCCACATTTATGGCCTTTAAGAAAATCCAGCTTTCCAATCCTGAGCAAGCCGGACGATTAGACCAAGTTGTAAAATCAACCATACACAGCTTAAATGTTCAAGAAGTGCGAATGTATGGCCTCAATGGCATGATCGTATATTCCACAAAAAAAGACCTTATGGGAGTGCTTGGTTTAGCAGGGCCGTATGTTGATATTGCCATTGATAAACAAGTCTACAGTTTTAAGTTGATTTCAAATATATCCAAGCTCAAAGCATTGTTCCGTTTTAATTTGGAGCCAGAAACTTTGTTGCTCAAAACATATACTCCCATGCACAGCGAGGAAGTGCTTTCTACCAAAGGGGTAGGAGGCAGGCTTATGGGGGTATTAGAATTCACACAGGACATTACCGGAGAATATCTTAAATTGGTGAATATGGAACGTATCGTGCTTGGTTCCAGTCTTGTTACTTCAATGATCCTTTTTATAGTTATTTTAACTATTTTACGTCGAGCTGATCGCCTCAATCAAGATCGTATTCAGGAAAGAGAAAAATTAGAAAGAGAATTGATGCAACAAGAAAAATTAGCAGGAATGGGGCGCATGGTTTCCGGAGTGGCGCATGAAATACGCAATCCACTTGGGATTATTTGTTCAACTGCAGAGCATCTCAAAAAACGCTCTGAACGTGAAGCAGCGGGCGAAGCAAAACTGCTTGGCGCAATGTATGATGAAGCAAAAAGGCTTTCGCGTGTAGTAACTGATTTTTTAGACTATGCTCGTCCAAAAACCCCACAACCCAAAGAGGTTGATCTTGGGAAAATTGTTGAACAAGTAGTTGTATTCTTAGAAGGGGAATGTACAAAAAATAAAATTTTTTTGAAGCGTAATGTGCCTGAAAACATCATTGTCATTGGAGATAAAGACCAAATATACCGTGCGATTTATAATGTTATTTCCAATTCGATTCAAGCCTTGGAGCAAGGTGGTACCATTACTCTTCATGCACAGCAAAGTCGTGATGGAATTCATCTTGTCATTGAAGATAATGGTCCTGGTTTCCCTGTAGAACATATTGAAAAAGTAAAAGACCCATTTTTTACTACAAAAACTACTGGTACCGGCTTAGGGCTTGCTATTGTGGGATCTATTATGGAAGGCCATGGTGGCCTGCTTGTGCTTGGTAGCTGCCTTACCGGTGGAGCCAGAGTAGACATGATCTTTCCACACAGGTAAAACTCACTCTTATTTAACACAGCAGTAGGTTGTTATGTCTGCAAATATTCTTATTCTTGATGATGAGCAAAATTATCTCCTCGTACTACAAAGCGTTTTAGAAGACGAGGGCTATACGGTCACGGCCTTATCACACCCGGAAATGGGGCTTGCTTTTTTGGAAGATTCAGAAGTGGATGTGATTATTACAGACATGAAAATGCCTGAGCTTTCAGGGCAGGAAGTACTGGCGCGGGTGCAGAAACTCTATCCGCACATACCGGTTGTTATCATGACGGCTTTTGGTTCAATTGAGAGCGCAGTAGAAGCCATGCGTATCGGTGCTTTTGATTATATTACCAAGCCCTTTGACAATGAAGAACTTTTGCTTTCATTGAGCAAGGCTGTCTCATATGCACGAACTCAGCAAGAAAATATACGATTGAGAGCACAAATTCAGCAATATTTCGGTACAGAAAATATTATTGGTAAAGGCAAGGCCATGCAACATGTACTATCAACTGTACACCGCGCAGGACCGAGTAAATCCACGGTACTTATTACTGGAGAATCCGGTACGGGCAAAGAACTTGTGGCTCGAGCTCTTCACAATGCTTCGCCACGTCAAAATGCCCCTTTTATTTCAGTCAACTGCGCAGCTCTTAATTCCGGTGTTCTTGAATCTGAACTTTTTGGGCATGAAAAAGGATCGTTTACCGGAGCAACCGCACAGCGAAAAGGCCGTTTTGAACAAGCAAACACTGGAACACTGTTTTTGGATGAAATAGGGGAAATCGGTTCAGAAATCCAAGTAAAACTTTTGCGTGTACTCCAAGAAAGAACCTTTGAGCGCGTTGGTGGCGTGAATCCTCTTGAAGTGGATATTCGCGTTGTCGCTGCAACAAACAAAAACCTCAAAGCGGAAGTTGAGGCCGGACGCTTTCGGGAAGATTTATATTACCGCCTTAATGTTGTTTCCGTAGAAGTACCGCCCTTGCGTGAACGCCGAGAAGACATTCCGGTTTTAGCTTCTTTTTTTCTTGATAAATATGCCAAAGAAAATAGCTCTGAACTCAAAGGTTTTTCTGCTTCTGCCATGGATTATCTCTCTGCGTATGAATGGCCGGGCAATGTACGCCAATTAGAAAATGTTATTGAACGCTGTGTGGTTATGGCCATGGAAAGCACTATCAGTTCTGAAGATTTGCCACCGGAAATTAAAGATGAGGAAAGCCAATTCAAAAGTGCTGTGGATTTGCTGCCAATAAAACTCAATCTCAAATCAACTTTGGAAAAAATAGAAGCAGCTCTTGTGCGCCGTGCCTTGGTGCGAAGTGATTTTGTGCAGGTTCAAGCTGCTGAAATGCTCGATATTTCTAAAAGCCTGCTCCAATATAAAATGAAAAAATTTGATCTTTCAGCTAAGTAGTAGCTTAAATTACACTGAGAGCGTCTACCAAATTATAATTTCTTAGAATACATATGCTAGGTGAATGAATGCAAATAAAATTTTGGAAAATGCAAGGCTGTGGCAATGATTTTGTGGCAATTGATAATCGGGATTCACAATTTTCTGTGGACTCAATGTCTTGTTTGGCGAAAAAACTTTGCGCTCGCGCTTTTGGTATAGGAGCAGACGGAATTTTCTTTATTGAACCTGCCTCAGAAAAAGAGTTAGCATATCGCTGGCATTTTTATAATAATGACGGCTCACGCGCTGAAATGTGCGGTAATGCCTCACGCTGTGTTGCACAATTAGCACATTTTTTGGGCATTGCACCAAAAGTGCACTCTTTTGGCACTGACGCGGGGGCAATCAAAGCGCAAATATGTGACAATGGAGAAGTTAAGGTACAGCTGACTCCTCCTAAAAATATGGAACTAAATATTAATGTTGAGATAGATACTCAGTCTTATCTGGTTCATTTTATCAACACAGGAGTTCCTCATCTCGTTGTTTTTACAGAAGATGTTTCTAAAATAGACATTTTAAGGCTTGGTTCCAAGCTACGCTACCATCCTTATTTTGCTCCAAATGGAACAAATGTAAATTTTGTGCAGGTGGTTGACAAAGCGACTATGCTCTGCCGTACCTATGAAAGAGGCGTAGAGAATGAAACTTATGCTTGTGGAACCGGTGTCTCAGCTGCGCAATATATTGCTGCACACCTTGGGCTTACGAAATCACAGGCTAAAATTAGCACCAGTGGCAAGGAAATTTTGACCGTGAGTTTGGAGGGGGATACCCTCTTTCTACAGGCAGCAGCTGTGTTAGTGTTTGAGGGAACGTTTTTTTCGTAAATTATCCCAAACTTGTAAGCATATGTTTTATATGTCATCATTTTGCTCAAGCTTTTCAAAAAATGCTTTCAAAAATGTGAGAAAAAAAAATGAGCGATTCTGGAAATAACAGAACCATAAACGCTATTGTTCGTGGAATATTCCTTGGCGGAGCTTTAGGTGTAGCTGCGAGTTGGCTTACAGACTACCCGCTTGGCAGAGCACTGGGCTTTGGAATGCTTTGTGGCGTGGCAGCAAGTTTGACTGTCAAAGATCGTATGGACAGCAGAAAGTCAAACAAAGGTGAGGCAAAAAATAATGAGTGATGTGAAATTGCCTAGAGGGCCATTTGAGAACATGCATTCCATCTTTCTTTTTCTTTTGCTAGGATATGCCTTATATTTGAGCTATTTATTAGCAGAACCTTTTTTGAACACCTTAGTTTTTTCAGCTGTAACTGGCGCAGTCGCATATCCTGTATTTTCTCGATTATGCATACGGTTTGGCAATAGAACAACTGCAGCCCTTGTTTCTACTGCATTGGTAAGCCTTACGCTTATCGTGCCAATGTTTTTTCTTGTTTGGGGCTTAGCAGTGCAGGGCGCGCAGGCCTTAGCTGATTTCAATATATGGGCAAAAAATTTCAATATGGATCAATTTTTTGGTCAAGCGTGGTTACAAGCTAGCATGGCTTGGATTTCTGAAAAATTACCTTTTGTACAGTTTGAAGAAATCGATTTACAAGCCAAAATTCTTGCGTACTCAAAAAATGTTGCTCAATATTTGCTCTCTTTTTCCCGCGATATACTTCGTGACGCCACTAACCTATTTATCAAATATATTTTAATGGTTTTTGTTGTATTTTTCTTTTTACGCGATGGGCATATCATGGTCGACCGCTTGAAGCATCTTTCTCCCTTAAAAAAAGAACATGAAGATGTGTTATTGGATTCCATGCAGCGCATCAGCCGTATAGTTTTTGCCGGCTCACTTTTTGTCGCTGTATTGCAAGGTATTGCCGGTGGTATTGGGTTTGCCATTGTAGGTTTCCCTGGATTTTTTTGGGGTACCATGATGGCCTTTGCCGCGCTTATTCCTGTGGTTGGAACTTCTTTAATTTGGCTTCCGGCAATAGGGTGGCTACTTCTTGCGGGTCAGTGGGGATGGGGTATTTTTTTAGCTGCATGGTGCCTTTTTATCGTAGTCAATATTGATACCTTTCTTCGCCCGTGGATATTAGGAGGGGCAAGTAAAATCTCGCCTTTTTATATTTTCTTAGCCATTCTTGGTGGTGTTGCTGCTTTTGGCTTTAAGGGCATTTTGTATGGTCCACTCGTTCTGTCTTTTGTCATGATTATGCTTGATATTTATGCCGAAGAATTTAGTGCAGAACTGCAAACTGGCAGCAATGAATCAAAAAAGAAAAGCTGATTTTTATATTTTCCAAATATATTTTGCCAAAATTACTTTTTTCTTCATTTTTTCTCTAAAGATTTTTTATCCTAATACCGATAAAGCAGACGTAATGCATAATAGCCCACGCTAACAATGGAACAAATATTATGATTATCCAAGCAAAAACTATCAGCCCTGTAACATCCGCTTCTCCAGCGGAAGCAGTGCGTGGTGAATTAATGAATAGCTTGGCGCGAGGTACTGCAATACAATCTGCAATTGGAAAAGAAGCCCAGACTGATGAAACAAATGGTGATCAAATACATGTAAGCAAAGAAAAACTTGAGGAACTGGTTGCGGAAATAAGAGATACTTTTATTTCAATGGGCGTGTCACTGAGCTTCAAATTAAATGAGGATAACGAAATCCTTCAAGTTGAAGTATGGGACGCGGAAAAAGAAAAACTGATTCGCACAATTCCAGCTGACGAGCTGGTGAGTTTGTCCGAAATCCTTGATGCAACATCTGGTTTTTTAATGGATAAACCTGTGTAGACCAAAAAAGCTAATTTTCTATACCCCTTCAAACAATCCTAGTTTTTAGATATTCAATAAAGGTAGAACAGCCTTAAATTTTCTTGAGCATAGTAATCTACTGCACGGCTTCCCCTGTCGCACATAAATTCCCAGGTGGGTTGGTGTACAATTTTTTCAAGTAGGCTTTGACCTCATCCATTTTTTTCCACTCCGAATACATTTCTAACCATTCCGAAAAATCAAGTGTTGCAGTATCAAGATAATCCGCATGGCCTTTCATCCAGAGATTAAACACATACATCTCAAGCTTAAATTCCTTAGAATCAAACATTTTGGGCATGATGACCGGATCGTATTTTTTGCCATCAAAACGTGCTCCGATAAAAGAACATACCGTGGCCTGCGATTTTTCAAAGTTTAATTCTTCATTGTTAAGCAATTCGGCCAGCCCGTAATACTCAGGAAACTGCTTTTCGATTTCAGCCATTTTTTCTTCCGGCACAAAAACGTATAATTTCCCCTCACGCCTTACAACATAATAATGCCGAAGCCACTGATCAAACATAAGGACTCCGACGGCATCTTCGGTAGCTTTGCTGATATTCATACTCCTGATTCCCTTTTGCATATTCTACCTCATCATTTTTTTTGTTTGTTTTCGTGGCAATGTTTTTAATTTTGCTTTTTATGAAAGACTGTAAATATGGTCATCAAACCCTCAAACGTCAAGGTTTTGATTCAAGGGCTAGACAAGTAAGACAATCTGCATTATTAGTACTCGTTTCGCAAACAAAAACATGCTGCAAGGAGGTTTAAGCATGAGTAGACATAAGAAACGTGAACGTGCAAAAGAGTTAGACCGTAAACGTCACCGCCGTCAAAAAGCACTCAAAGCGGCTGTGCGCGAAGCCAAAGCTACAGCAAAGAAATAAGGTGGAGGAGTCCGCTTGTGCCTATCTATGAATACAAATGTCAGGACTGCGCGCAAATTTTTGAGGAGTGGCAAAGTAATTTTGAAGAAAAACAACTTCCTTGCCCCTCATGCGGAGGAATATCGAAACGGCTTATTTCCAACACTTCTTTTCAGCTCAAAGGAACTGGATGGTATGTCACTGATTATGCAGGGAAAAATCCTTCTGGGGATTCTGCAACAAAAGCTACTGAGGAAGGTAGCAATAAAGAGGCGACAGACCAAAAGCCTTCTGCTGACAAAGCGACTAAAAGAGATGCTGTGAAAAAAGCTGCATGTCCTCATGCTTCTCCTGCTGATACCAATAAAGTTGCGAGCTCAGCAGCTTAAAAAATTTCCTACACTCCTTACAAAGAGTGTGTTGAGTACAATTGATTGAAGTATGGTGTGGATAGGCAAAAAGATATTATGACAGATTTGGCAGCACTTTGGCTGCCTTTCTGCTTTTTCCAAAGGAAAACCAAAAAATATATTTTAAGAGGAGTTCATAATGATTGAGCGTTACTCCCGCCCTGAAATGGCTGAAATTTGGACTTTGGAAAATAAATTTCGCACTTGGTTAGAAGTGGAATTGGCTGTTTGCGAGGCATGGCACCGCTTAGGCGTCATTCCTGAACAAGATATGCACGATATTCGCAGCAAGGCAGATTTTAGTCTTTCGCGTATTTTAGAAATAGAGGAAAAAACCAAGCATGATGTTATTGCCTTTTTAACTGCTGTTGAAGAAAAAGTAGGATCTGCATCTCGATTTATTCATTTTGGATGTACCTCTTCAGACATTGTAGACACCGCAAATGGAGTATTACTTGCCCGAGCCGGAGCAGTACTTCAAAAAGATATTGATAAGCTCCTTGATACCTTACAGAAAATGGCCATGCAATATAAAGGACGTCTTTGCATGGGCAGAACACATGGTATTCATGCCGAACCAACCTCCTTTGGCTTAAAACTAGCCGGTTTTTACGCAGAATTTTTGCGACATAAGGAACGATTTGATGCTGCGCTTCAGGGCGTTGCCGTGGGAAAAATCTCAGGGGCTGTGGGCACCTATGCCAACTTAAACCCAGACGTAGAACTGCTTGCCTGTGAAATTCTAGGTTTGGGTGTAGATCCGATTTCCACCCAAATAATACAGCGCGATCGCCATGCTGCATTTTTCTCCGCGCTTGCGCTTATGGCCGGAGGGGTCGAACGCCTGTGCATTGAACTCCGACATTTACAGCGCACTGAGGTTGCAGAAGTTGAAGAAGGCTTTTCCAAGGGTCAAAAGGGCTCCTCGGCTATGCCACACAAAAAAAATCCTATTTCTGCTGAAAATCTTACCGGACTTTCTCGCTTAGTGCGTAGCAATTCTTTGGCTGCCATGGAAAATATGGCTTTGTGGCATGAACGCGATATTTCCCACTCTTCGGTAGAACGAGTTATTATGCCTGATTCCACAATTCTTATGAACTATATCTTAAATCGGCTACGCGGTATTTTATCAAATTTACATATTGTAGAAGAAAATATGGATCATAATTTAGACAGCTCGTATGGCCTTTTTTACTCGCAACGTTTGTTGATGCAATTTTTAGATAAAACAGATATGCAAAGACAAGAAGTATACGAATTGGTGCAAGCTGCTGCAATGCGAAGCTGGAATGCCAAACGAGCCTTCAAAGAAGAAGTTTTGGAGGACAAAAAAATTCGTTCATTGCTTTCAATGGAAGCAATCGAGGAAGCATTTGACCCCGGATATTACCTTCGCTATGAAGACACTATTTTCAAACGCGTTTTCCAAAGGACTACAGCATGAATGAGAGCAAAGTTCGCCTTGCCAAACTGCTTATGGAGCTTTCATATATCGAAGGAGAAGTAACGCTCACTTCCGGTAAAAAAAGCGATTACTATTTTGACTGTAAGCAAACCGCACTGCATCCTGAAGGGGGCTACCTTATTGGAAAACTTTTCCTCAAAATGCTAAAAAACATTGACGTGGCTGGAGTTGGAGGGATGACCCTTGGAGCAGATCCTTTGGTCTCTGCCCTTTCAGTGGTCTCGTATTTAGAAAATTGTCCTTTGCCTGCTTTTATTATAAGAAAAAAATCCAAAGGACATGGCACCAAGCAATACTTGGAAGGCATGAAAAATTTTACCCAAGGTGCTCCGGTAGCACTTTTAGAAGATGTGGTCACGACTGGGGGTACTTTAGTTACCGCAGCACAGCGAGTTCGTGATGCCGGATTGAATGTTTGCGCTGTGCTTGCTGTTTTAGATCGTGAAGAAGGTGGCTACGAGACATTGAGCAAGCAAGGCCTGCAGCTTCAATCTATTTTTACACGAAGCTCCTTGCTCAAGGCTGCCACAACATAAAGTTTCAATACGGATACTTACAGATACACACGCATGGTACAAACAATTAAAAACACACAAATTATAGCACTATTTCTTGCGTTTTTTTGCTTGACTTTATTTGCTATTCCTTCCTTTGCTCAAAGTAATGGTGCTCAAAGCAATGGCTGGTTTTTTACGCTTTTTGCTCATGCCTATGGCCCAAAAAAATTCTTAGCTATTGATAAATCCTCTCAAATATTGTTTCTTTTTCAACAAAAAAGTCCCTTGACCATGAAACAGAACTTTCCCTGTACCACTGGACAAGCACGAGGGGATAAGCAAGCGCAAGGAGATATGCGTACTCCAGAGGGAGTATATTTTATTGAAAAAAAGGTAGATCAAGAGCTTGAGTGGGAATTATATGGTAATTTGGCTTATGAGCTCAATTATCCCAATCCTGTGGATAAAATTAAAGGGAAAACCGGTTTTGGCATCTGGCTGCATGGCAGAGGCAAAGAATTGGTTCCCTATGATACCAGAGGGTGCGTTGCCCTCAATCAATCAGATCTAGAAAGTCTTGGTACGGAGCTAAAATCAGGATTGCCTATTTTTATTGCTTCACGGGTAGCCCCTTCAATCCCTCCCATTGGAGAGGAAGATCAAGATCATGCTTTTGCTGAAAGGGTCAAGGCCTGGGCAAATGCTTGGCAACATAAATCAAAAGATTTTTTTTCATATTATAATGCCAATCTTTTTGCTTTAGGCGAAGGAGTTCCTTTTGAAACTTTCTGCTCCTATAAAACCAGCGTATTCAAGCAACAAGCATGGATACAAATTTTAGTGGCAAATATATACGCTGCGCAAGGCCCTGATTATTGGGTTACTTGGTTTGACCAACTCTATAGAACTTCGGACGGAGTTTCCCAAACTGGCAAACGTTTATATTGGCAAAAAAATCAACAGGGTCAATGGAAAATCGTAGGGAAAGAATATGCCCTGCCTTCTCAAGATCTCTTGCCAATGTATATGCAATCCAAACAAGAAGAGGTTAAAATTTTTCTCAATTCTTGGAGGCAATCTTGGCTGGAAGCTGATCTTACGCAGTATGCCCAGCATTATTTACCTCAAGCCGAGCAAAACGCACGGCGTGGGATTGAACGCATCAAGGAGTATAAAACTACTCTATGGCAAGAAAAACCACCAAAACGTATAGAAATTGATGATATACAAGTAAAACAGCATCCTCAAGGACTCGCAGTGATTTTTGAACAACAATATGAAGATAGTTCCGGCTATACTGATGCTGGAATAAAAACTTTGCTTCTGAGCCCGACACAAAATGATAGTTGGCTTATTGTTAAAGAAACATGGAGACAATTATGAAAAATTCAAAATACTCCATTTTTTTTATGAAAGATGATACGCATGTGCGAAAATTTCACATTAGCTCTTTTTGTTTAAGATTCTATGTTATTTTGCAAATTATGCTTATTACTCTGACTGCCGGAGCACTTTATGTTGGGGTAACTTCCTTGCATGATGCAACAAGTCTCAAACAAGAAAAACTACGTCTTTCAAGACAATTGAAAGATGCAGAATTACGCCTTTCTACCTTAGGTAATATGAAAAAAATTTTTGAAGCATATGATAAACATGAGATACAAAACCTCTTAACTACTGCTCCAGAAAACGGAAAAAATAATGAGCTTCAAAAGGCCGTAGATTTAGCAGCCATATTCACTCCTACTGATTATGGCTTGATTAAGGTAGAGGAGCTCAAAGCCTCTTTTGTAGGTTCGTCACTCAATATAAATTTTAAGATAGAAAATCCAAAACTCAATACTGTTCTTTCTGGTTGCTCAGATCTCGCTATTGTTGGTACGGATGGCGCAATCTTTCCACTCAAAACAAAACAATCTGATCTTGATTTCCAAATACAGAGGCACAAATTTGTACGCACCAGCGTAAAGCTTCCCAAAGGCGTAACCAAGGACAATGCTTTTGGCTTGAAGATTTCCATTAATCGTTCCGACGGAAAGGTCATCTTCAGTGAGACATATCCGCTTTACCACATTCTTATTTAGTTTATTGCTTGGGTGCATTAGCTTTGCCCCCTCCATCGCTATTGCTTCTGAAAAGTATGAGTATACTTTTTTCGAAGGTACCCAGTATCCTTTAACGGTGACTTTTTTGCGTGGTGAATTGAAAGGGCCTACTGTTCTGGTACAAGGTGGTATTCAGGGCGATGAACCTTCTGGTTATATTTCTGCACAGCTTTTGACCAAGGCCACTGTAAAGCAAGGCAATCTCATTATTGTTCCCAGAGCAAATATTCCCTCTATCAATTTGCAAGCTCGTCAAGTCAATGTGGATATGAATCGCCGGTTTGATCAAGAATATAACCGCTTTTACGAAGATCGCTTAGCCCGGGTAGTGCGCTTTCTGCTGGCACAGTCCGATGTCTTGATCCATCTTCATGAAGGTTCCGGCTTTTATAACCCCACTTATATCGATGAAACACGAAATCCGCAGCGTTACGGGCAATCTATTATCGTGGATACGCTACGTTATGGAAATTTTTCTTTAGGCCAAACCGTGAATACGGCTCTTGAGGAGCTCAATGCAGGTATTCAATCAGAAAAGTATAAGTTCAAACTTTTTAATACCCAAACTTTTGATGCCAATTCTGATTACAAAGAAATGCGTAAATCCCTGACCTGCTATGCCTTAACCGCACGTGGCATCCCTGCCATGGCCGTGGAGGTCTCAAAATATATTTCTCAACTTGACTGGAAAGTGCGTCATCAAATGGATGCTACGCGCATACTCTTAAAGCACTACGGTGTATTGCTTGAGCTTCCAGAAATAACAAATAAAGCAATAAATAGTTACGCAGAAAAAAATATAAAGGTTCGTGTCAATGGGAGGCCTTTACGTCAAAATCAGGTGCTTGATCTTGTGCCCGGAGTGCCCCTTGCTGCTGTGACTGAAAAAAATGAAAAGAATGAATTTAATCCTTCTTTGGCTCTTTTTGCTTCAGATCGACCAGGGGTTAATTTGCTTGCTGCACCTCGTATGATTTTGGAGAATTTTAATTCTTTAGAACTCAGATCTGACGGAAAAAGTATCCTTAATGCTCGAGTTCGAATTCATGATAAAACACAGAGGCTTCCTGCTGGTGATTGCCCTATTTTCTTGTGTTGGCTTAATGGGCAGCCAATATTTATACAAGAAGGGCAAAGCCTTGAAACCCTTGAGGGTGATCAACTTATTATTGAAGGAATTTTGGGAAGTTCACGGGATGAAACTCTTAATTTCAAAGGTTATGTAGCCAAACCATGCTCCAATGACGGACAAGATATTGGCTGGGAAATTATTCTTGACCCTGAAAATTTTATGGAAAAATACCAATTAAAAAATACAGGGGAAAACAGCTCCCAAGTCACACGCTTTGAGGTCGTGCGGGAAACTCCAAAAACAAAACATGCCAGATTTTTTATAAATATCCGCTCCAGATATGTGCAAGCTCTTCGGCTTAAAAATGTTCATGGACAAAATTTGATTATTCCTTGGGTGGCAAGTAGCAGGTATCATTTGCCAAGCGGAGAGTATATCTTGGAGGATGCTTGGTCTAATGGTTCTTCTTCCAAACTTATCCCTACAGTAAATGATATTCCTTTACGAAAAGGTGAGGCTTTTTCTTTATCAGAAGATGCTTCGGTGCAATTTTCCATGTATCAAGCAACTACTTTTGCCCCCTTGGGTAGTATGGTACTGCACTCAGGAACACTTGCTCATCGCTAAAGCATCAGGGCGAGCGCAGGGCAAACGCATATAAATTTTAGGCTCAAAACTTTCTGCCCATTTTATTGTTCCCCCCTTCCTGTCATCCTGTATTTTTCTCCTCTTGTCATCCTGCGCGAAGTCGCAGGATCCAGTGCCTTTTTCTTTGCTTCTTTGTTTTGCTTCTCTTCTTTTTTACTTCTTCCCCTACTGCGTCAAAACCTTCCAGCTCGGCTCTGCTGGACTGTCGCGACTTACGCGCGGAATGACGGGGGAGGTGCGCTAAATAGTGGAAAGGAATTTCTGAATGACAGAAAAGTTAATATGAGTTGACCCTGAGTTAATATGCGTTGACCCTGAGTTCATATGCGTTGACCCTAAGTTAATATGAGTTGGCTCTGGCTAAAGCATTTGAACCTTTGCATATTTCCGTACATCCTTTATACTGTTGGCTTAAAAACTCAATTGGAGCTAAAATCACATCTTTTCTTTGGCTATTGTGCCTTTTCCCCTGTCATCCTCATCTTTTGCGCTACTTTTGGGAACTCTGCATAGCAATCTCCCAAATTTTGCGACTTCACGCAAAAGAACAGAAGCAATCTTGTGTCTTTATTTTTGCTACTTAAAATATAGAAGCCGTGTTGGGTACTTGGCCTTGCCTTTTTTGGGCAACCACATGAGCCGAAATATTTTATCCCCATCGCCCATAAACATGACAGAGCCGGCTATTGGTTTTTCTCCCAAAAGGGTATTGGAGTAAGTATAAATGTAACGACTGCCGTGCTGCGTCAAACCACGCAGCATATCTAAATCAGGTACATGCATTAAAAGCTTGCCAAATCGAGGGTCATTGCGACCATCCAAAATAAACACATCAAGCCCTTCTGCTGTCTGGTAATGGCCAATAAAACCACTGCGGTAATACGAACAATATTTAGCAATGACCGTATGCCCAAAACGAACTTTGGGGCCTTCTGCCAATTTGCTTATACTTCCCACCAAGCCACCGGTTTTGGCAAAAGCATCAAATAATTCTCGCTGGGCAGCATCTCTCCCTCCATGATCGACAAGAACCGAACGATCACTGATTGTAATGGGCTGCGGATCAGCTAAATACTCTGGAGGCATCAACTCAGAAATGTCTATGTCTTCGGATTGAGCAACATGTATTGCACTTAAAAACGATAAATTTCCTGTATGCCATAAGAAAAAAAGGAGTGGAACAACAATATGCAAAAGCATGGAAATACCCCAACACAGAGCATACACCCTGATTGCCGGGTATTTTTTTTTCATTGTAAATCACCTTGTTCTTCTGATTCAGCAAGCAAGAAAATATTGAGCACTCCGGCTTGTTTTGCAGCTGCGAGCAAACGCAACACTTCACCATGGGAAACCTTTGCATCAGCGCGTATGTAAAGTTTCTTTTTCAATTTCACGACTTGTTGTGTCAGGTGATCCACGACATGATCATGAGGTATGGGGCTTTGATCTAAAAATATTTGACCATCAGCAAGCACGGTAAGTACAAAATGATCTTTACCCACAGGCAAGGCTTCTACCATGCGAGTACGCGGCAATTCCACAGGAAGCCCTTGATGTTGCACCGTAGATGTCACCATGAAGATAATAAGCAAAACCAGCATGACATCCACAAAAGGAGTGACATTTATTTCTCCGGCAAAAGCACGCCTTTCGCGTTGCCTGATCATGTTAGGGTATCTCCGTTTTTAGGAAAGCTCAGCTCTGTTTTTGCTTGATTCAAAACGTCACTCACAAATTCTCCTAAACCCAGCTCTACTTTTGAAAGTTGGCGAAGGCAATGGTTATAGGCCAGTACTGCCGGAATAGCGACCATAAGGCCTACAGCTGTGGTTCCTAATGCTTCAGCTAGCCCCGGTGCGACTTCAGCAACACCTAGGCCACTTCCCGTAATGGAAGAAAAAGAACTCATAATCCCCCAAACCGTTCCAAACAAGCCAAGAAGCGGTGCAACCGTAGCACAGGTGGAAAGGTAGGACAGTGAACCATAAAGGCGTTCATTTTCAGTCGCAGCTGTATCATGCAAGGCATACCGAATGCTTTCAAGGGCAAAACGTCCATTTTCCATGTGCATTAAACCCAGACTTTGTAAACGTTTTTTTTCTGACAAGCCTGCTTGCATAACAGTATGAGCCACACCAGCAGAGAATTTCCCCGCAGTATTTTGAGCAAAATTTATATTTTTTTTCATTTCAAGAATATTCTTATTGGCTTGAGAAAATATCCAACATTTATAAAAAATAAGGCTCCAAGTCGAAAGAGACATACCAAAAAGAAGGAAAAATACCCCTTTTATAATCAGGCTTGACTCCCACAGGAAACCAAAAAAACCATATTCAGCCATTTGCCTTGCTCCTGTTCTAAAAAAAATATTCCCTATAATATCAAACAATTATTTTTCATTTTTATAAATGGTATCTTTGTTTCATAGCTTTGGCAACTTGTACTTTATTTTCCATACCATGCTCTGGCCTCAGCACTAGACACTTTGGCAAGTGAAGCATAGTTCTTAAACATGAAAAAAAGCATAGCGTTACTCTGCTGCAGTTTGCTATTATTTTTATTTTTGGCTCAATGCTCTTTTGCTCCATGTCCTGCTTTCGCAGCAGAAAAAATTCGAGCAATTAAGGTCTTTGATGGAGACTCCATGCTTGTTGAGCATCAGGGGCAAAGAATAGAATTACGGCTCATGGGCATTGATGCACCAGAAATAAAGCAAACTTGGGGGTCTGAAGCCAAAAATTTTACTGCACGCTGGGTCGAGTCCTCCCCTTTACAGCTCAGTTTTGGAACGCGAAGGATTGATTGCTACGGCCGTTTGCTCGCCTATGTGTGGAAGGGTGAACAGTTACTCAACGAGGATATTGTAAAAAACGGACTGGCTTTGCCGTATATGCTGAATAAAAATGATCCCCTGCATTCTAGAATTCATAAGGCCTTGCATGAAGCAAAAGCAAAAAAAACAGGATTTTGGAAAAATGGTGGATTAGATTTGTATCCTTGGCAATGGCGTAAAGCCCATCCCAAAAAAAAGAATCTGTGAATCAGGGCAAGCATACTTAAATTTCAGTACAACCACCTTATTTCCATACACTTCCTCTCTTGTCATCCTACGCGTAAGTCGCAGGACCCAGTTCTTTTTTCTTCTCTTGCTCTTTGTAGCATCGGCTCTGCTGGGCTATCGCGACTTACGCACTTCAATGGCCGAGAGGAATATCGGCATGACCGCAAAGTTAATATGCCTTTGCCCTATTCCAAAAATAATTCCATAAAAAACTCAGAGCCTTTACCGGGGGCTATTTGCCTTTTTTAGATGCAAATCCATTTGTGGGTAAGGTATTGCTATATTATGCTCTTTGAACTTTTTCCAAATACTTCTCATAACATCACTCTTTGGGCCAAACCTCCCTTCCGTAACATCTGCGACCCAAAAAAAGAGAAGAAAGTTCACAGAGCTATCAGCAAACTCACGCAAATAACAAGTGGGTTTCGGTTCCTGAACGCATCGTGGATGCTCTTTTGCTGCCTCCAAAAGAAGTTCCATTGCCTTTTCAATATCAGATTCATACGACACGCCAATATTGATTTCCACACGCCCTGTGCTATTGCTAAAAGTCCAATTGATGACCCGACTTGTGATAAAGTCTTCGTTCGGGATCATTATTTCCTTGCCTTCAAATGTTTCAATCCGTGTGTAGCGAGCCCCTGTATGGCGAATAAAACCATATGTTCCATCAGCAAGCTCGACTAAATCATTATTTTCAATAGACTTTTCAAAAAGTAAAATAAGGCCACTCATAAAATTGGATGTAATTTTCTGTAAGCCAAAGCCAACGCCAATACCAATGGCGCCGCTAAATATTGCCAAAGAGGTAAGATCAATACCCAAAATATCAAGTCCAATAACAGCTGCAATACAATACACAAAAATTTGAAATGCTTTTATGATAAGAGCTTTATTGCTTTCCTTGATCCCCTTAAAATTGCTGATGCGCTTTTCACCAAAATCAGAAAAAAGTCCGGTAAGCCACACAAGCAGTGCAAAAGTTACAACGGCTTTTAGCAAAAAATATAAAGAAAATTGAGTGCTTCCAATTTTGAAAGATAAATTTTCAGAAGCTAGAAAGGCAGTAATGGGCTGCAAATAACCTAAAAAGGCAAGCACAAGGAGAAAGGAAAAAAATAGTGGAAGCAAGAGCTTTGTTGCTCTTGTTTTTGGCCTCATCAAGAATAACAACAATTTATTCATGTTTTGTCCTGCTTATTGAATGGTCTCTTAAATTTTTTTAAGTATAGGGTTTCAATATTGCCATGGCAATATATACATCACGCATTTTTTGATTGTACTTTGAAAAAAAGGGGGGAAGTAAAATGGCGGGCTCGGCAGGATTCGAACCTGCGACCTTTCGGTTCGTAGCCGAATGCTCTATCCAGCTGAGCCACGAGCCCACACGAAGGGATTTTTATTAAGTTTCTTTTTCTTGTCCTGTCAAGTTTTTTTCAAAGTATCTTTTACGGTTTACTCCGTTAAGACCTCTGCAGGCTCGCTTCACTAAAGCTGAAAATATAATCTTTGATACCAAAGAGTTCAAAAGAAAAACGTAAAATGAGCGTGCAGAGCTCTCGCTTTGTTTATTCCCTGCGGCGGATACCTAAAACATTTGGCAAAGGAAGCAATTCTGAAGCAGCAGACTTAAAAAACATGGAAGAGTACCTTCCGCTCCAATATTTCGTCATCAGCCGAGAACGTATATATAGTCCTGATTCACGTCCACCTTCGGTGTACATCGCGTTTTTGATATTCAAAGGCAGTGCGAGTAAGTTTTCAGAAAAATCATGAACAGAAAAAGGAGAACGGCAATGAATAAACAGTATATTGCCTTGTTTGTCCATGGCAACACAGGACATTGAAAAACTGTGACTATTCTGTTTCCAAAGATTTTTGCCGTTTTGGGAAATCATGCGATAATTCTGTACAACACAACTATATTCCTTAAGTAAATTTTGCCAATCATGAAATTTGCGTTCCATAATTTGCGCCAAAGGCAAGTCAGGATGCTTTGGACCGGCAACAAAAAAAGCACCAAAGCGTGCGTTGATCCTGCTATTATTAACATGCGCACCACAGCGCATAAAACCTGTAGACCTTGTATGATCAGGTAAATACATGGAAGCATTTATGCTTGCGAGCAAATCATGTTTTTTAGCCCAATCCTCTAAGGTTTGGGCTTTGCCAAATTGTGAGGCCATAAGCAGATGAAAGGAAAAATATTTTGGGTCAATTTTAAGAACCGTAAAAACAGAATCTCCATAAGCAGATGGATTTGGCGCATGAAATTCGCCAAAAGCAAGGCCAGATTCAAGCTCCTGCCAAGCAAAAGCGTTCAGTGGGTATAAAAGCAGGCAGAGGTAAAATATAAAGTTTTGAAAAATTGAATATTTCATATCTATGTACCCCAAGAGTATTTTCATACTACGCGGAGTTCCGCTCATGCTCAAGTTGGATTTACAGATTCTTGCACTTTTTTACATGGAATAGACAAGGTGCTGACAAGGATACACTGCGTGCTTGTTCAGGGCAAACACCTAAAATTTTAGGCTAAGTACTCCCTGCTCATTCTATTACTTCCTCCTCTTGTCATCCTGCGCGTAAGTCGCAGGATCCAGTTCTTCTGTCTTCGCTTCTTCTTCTTCTTCTTGCTCCTCTTCCTCCTTGTTTCTTCCCTTACTGGGTCAAGCCTTCATAGTCTGGCTCTGCTGGATTCTGCGACTTCGCGCAGAATGACGAAAAGGGAGGTTTTGTCATGCTGGGTCAAGCCCTCGTAGCTAGGAACTGCTGGGCTGTCGCGACTTACGCGCGGAATGACAAAGGGAGGTGCATTAAATAGCAAAGAAAAATGTCTGAATGAAAGAAAAGTTAATATGCGTTTGCCCTGACCTGCTTTTTCCTTAGGTTGACCGAATACTCTGCCTAGATTAAAATCATGCTATACTTTTATATCTTTGCAGAGAGGAATGTATGCTTGAAAAAAAATTGCCTTGGCTAAAGAATTACGATGCGGATGTACCACAGTCCATTCAATACGAAGCTCGTCCACTGTTTGAATTTTTAGATCAAAGTGCAGAAAAATGGCCTTTACGCCGGGCTCTTGTTTTTAAGAATTATTCCCTTAGCTACAAAAAACTTCAGTATTTGACTGAAATATTTGCAGCAAATTTGCGCGCTCAAGGAGTGCGCCCCGGTGATAGAGTTTCCATTATGCTTCCCAATTCTCCGCAAGCTATCATTGCCTATTGGTCTGCTTTGCGAGCAGGTGCACTGGTTGTAATGACCAATCCTTTGTATATGGAAACGGAAATCATTCACCAAATGAATGATTGTGAAGCAAAATTCCTTATTTGTTTGGATTTATTGTGGCCGAAAATTGATCGTCTCCGCAAATCTCTACCCATTGAAAAATTTTGCGTAACGTCCATAGCGGACTGCTTAAAATTTCCTTACAATTCCTTATACACACTAAAAAATAAAAAAAGCGGGCTTGCTGTTGACGTCCCGTATGACGGACAAACAGTACTCAAATGGAAAGAGCTCGCCACCGGTCAGCAAACCTTCACATGCAAAGACATTGATCCTCATAAAGACACAGCTTTATTGCAATATACTGGAGGTACTACCGGAGTCGCCAAAGGCTGTATTCTGACGCATTTTAACTTAGCTGCTAATATGCAGCAATGCAGAGCTTGGATAGACAGTGTTACAGGAACAGACGAACAGCAGATATTTTTAGGAATTTTGCCTTATTTTCATATCTACGGACTCACAGTCGGGCTTAATTGGGCAACTCTTATTGGTGGCTGCTTAATGCCTATTCCAAAATTTGAGCCTCAAATGTTGCTCAAAGCAATACATAAACATAAACCCACGATTTTTCCGGGTGCTCCTTCTGTATATATTGCTTTGCTACAGCAGAAAAATTTAAGTAAATTCAATTTGAAGTCCATTCGTTATGCTGTTTCCGGCTCCGCACCTATGCCTAAAGAACATATTGAAAAATTTAATGAAGTTACCGGGGCAGAAATCCTTGAAGGCTACGGTCTGACCGAAGCTAGTCCTGTGACCCATATCAACCCAGTGCAAGGAGAGCGCAAACTTGCCTGCATAGGTATGCCACTACCTAATACAGAAGCCAAGGTCGTGGACATGGAAGTTGGCGGAGAAGAATTACCCCCCGGTAAAATGGGGGAATTGGTTATTCGAGCTCCGCAGGTTATGCAAGGCTATTATAAACGCCCTGCTGATACTGCTGATGTTTTACGCAATGGGTGGCTGTATACCGGTGACATTGCCATGATGGACGAAGATGGATATTTTTCAATTTTAGACAGAAGAAAAGACCTTATTATTTCAGCTGGTTATAATATTTATCCGCGTGAAATAGATGAAATTTTGCATGAACATCCTAAAATTAGCGAAGCTGTTGCCGTAGGTATTCCTAGCCAGACACGAGGTGAAGTGGTCAAGGTCTTTATCGTCCTTGAGCAAGGAAAAACCATGGATAAGGCTGAGGTAATTGCCTACTGTCGCCAAAAACTTGCAAATTACAAAGTTCCCAAAAAGGTCGAGTTTCGGGAAGATTTGCCTAAAACCATGGTAGGAAAAGTCTTGCGCCGTGCTCTTCGTGAAGAAGAAACAGCAAAACTTGCCAAACGCACAGCTCGGAAAAAGGCACAAAAATAAGGAAACAGCTCTTTTCTAACGCTCAATCAGCCCTGTGCGTAAAATGCTTATTGGCTTGACCGGCACGTTTTCATGAACACGGCCTACAGCCTTGGTTCTGGTTTTTTCTATTTTATCAACCACGGATTTTCCAGCCACAACTTGCCCAAAAACGCAATAGCCCCAAGCATTACCAGTTGGAGCCTTAAAATTGAGAAAGGCATTATCTGCTACATTGATAAAAAATTGACTGGTAGCAGAGTGAGGCTGCCCCGTTCTGGCCATAGCAAGGGTATATTTTTTATTTTTCAAACCATTGTCAGCTTCATTAAGAATAGGAGCCAAAGGTTTTTTCATGATCAAATTTACATCAAAGCCACCGCCTTGAATCATGAAACCGGGTATGACACGGTGAAAAATAGTTCCAGTATAAAAATTAGAAGTAGCGTATTTGAGAAAATTTTGCACGGTCTGCGGTGCTTTATCTGGCCAAAGCTCCAAAACAATCGGGCCTTCGCTGGTATCCATACGCACATAGACGTTACTTTCCTGGGCCTGGGCAAAAGCAGTAAGGGTCATAATCCCAATAAGCATAATTGTTAATATTGTAATTTTGCGTAGCACGATTCCTTCTCCTTTACTTTCAACTCAACTTATTTTCCATAAACTTTACAGCAGCTTGTACAAAGCCTGGTGCCCACTTTGGGACTGCCAGAGCAAAAATATGATTATAAGAAGCCATAACATTACCTTGCACAACACCGTCCATGCCTTCCAGCATACCTTGCCCTCGTTGCATTTTCAAAGCTAAGTTTAAGCGGGCATCTGGGGCAGCAATGCAGTGAGAATAATGAAATTCATGACCAAGTATTTTTGTACCAACAGGATAAAAAGGATTAGGCTCTACTACCTCGGACTCAGTATATCCTAGCCCTTTAGGACGAGAGCAAAATTCAGTGCGAAGCGGAAGTACTCCGGACATAGGATAGCTGCGCCCTTCAAATGAAACTTCACGGCATAAATACATAAAACCACCACATTCTGCATAAATAGGTAGATTTCTTTTGGCAAGAGTGGCGACATGTTCACGAATATTCGTGTTCTCAGCAAGCTTTTTAGCCAACGTTTCTGGAAAGCCTCCACCAAGATATAGACCATGAATTTCAGGCCAAGGTTCATTCTCAAGCAAAGAGACACAGACTAATTTTGCCCCAGCCCGTTCTAGGCTTTCCAAATTTTCAGGATAATAAAACCAAAGCGCAGCATCTCGCACATAAGCAATAACAGGTTGTTTTTGTGTCTTTTTAATACACAGGGAAGGCCAAATTTCTGTTTTTTGAACAGTAAGAGGCGAGGCAGAATGAGCTATTTTTGTTAATGCGTCTAAGTCAAGATTTTCACGTCCAATGCGACTTAATTCACCTAATGACTGTTTTTGTTGAGTAAATTCTTGATCTGACACAAGCCCCATATGCCGTTCCGGAATAGGATTATGCGTCAATTTTGGAAGCACTCCAAGTACTTGTGCATCTGTATATTGGCGAATTACTGAACAAAGAATATTGCTATGGCGCACCCCTGCTGTACGGTTTAGAATAACACCAGCAATATGGATACCTTTTTCAAAATTTATACATCCCGTCACTATGGCAGCAGCAGTACGGGTCATTTTAGTGCAGTCTACAATAAGTACTATCGGAACATTCAAGTAGCGAGCAAGTTGCGCTGTAGAGCACGAACCTTCAACATCTTTGCCATCAAAAAGACCTCGATTGCCTTCAATAACAGAAATATCTGCGCCTTGTGCTTTTTCATGAAATAGAGCCAGCGTCTGTTTTTGGGTACAAAAATAAGGATCAAGATTTGTTGTGGAGTTTTTAGCAGCCAAAGAAAGCCAAGCAGCATCAATATAATCTGGCCCTTTCTTAAAAGGCTTTATGTTCAAGCCTGAATCTACAAGCGCGCGGACAAGACTCAGGCTGACAATGGTTTTACCAGAACCACCAGAAAGTCCAGCTAACAGAATACGGGGAATGCTCGTTTGCATGAGGCTCCATGCTAAAAAGCCTTGCCCACACAGATGGACAAGGCCTTGGGCTTATTTGGCACTTGGCGAGCTAGCCCTCGCCCTCACCGGCAGTTTGCTTTCCAGCACCAGCCAGACCATACATGGTCGTGGAACCAGAAGACCAGAAAATCAAAACGCCTTCATTAACCAACCCAGTCAAGATTTTCTTTACTTCACGGGGTTTTCCTTCTTCACCAAAAAGTTTGGTGAAGTCATTAAAATAAAACTTGGACTTGGATTTACCCTTTGTCTCAAGCATATTGAGGATTTGTTCTTTGGCATCTGCAGGCAAAGCCATGACCATTCTCCTTGGTTTATAGTGAATGAGGGGGCCTAGCGTAAAGCCTTGCCCCCTCATAAAGAACAACAGTCTTAGAACTTAAACTGTGTGGTTTGACGCCAAGTATAGTAAGCAGGATCACGGAAGTCATCAATCAGGTGTTCTGTGAACTCAAGACCACACTTCTCAAAGAAACGCTCCCAACCAATACGGCAAGCCCAGTCACCCAGACGTTCGTATTTATTAGCATCAGCAGCATAAGTATCAAGAATTTTCTTGATAGTATTAGTCATTGTAGGCCAGCGAGGAGGTTCGTTTGGAATAAACGGAACAACAACGCGAGAAAAAGCAGGACGGCTGATACGGTTGGATATTTTACCACCAACCATAAGAGCAACACCATCACCTTCTTTATCAGCAAGTGGCATAGCAGGACACATTGTGTAGCAGTTACCGCAGAACATACAACGTTCTTCTTTAACAGCTACAGTATTGTATTTTTCGCCATCAAGTTCAGTTTTTGTTGGACGAATAGCACCAGTAGGACAAGCTGCAACAGCCAAAGGAACTTCACAAATATTGTCAAGAATCTTGTGGTCAATCATAGGTGGTTTACGGTGAATGCCCAAGATAGCAATATCAGAGCAATGCACAGCACCACACATATTCAGGCAGCAAGCCATGGAAATGCGAACTGGAGCTGGCAAACGCATATTTTGAAATTCTTCAAAGCATGCATCCATGGTAGCTTTAACAGTACCAGAAGCATCAGTTGCCGGAGTGTGACAGTGTACCCAGCCTTGAGTGTGTACGATATTGGTAACACCAGCACCAGTACCACCCACAGGGTATTTATGAGAGCCACCCTCAAACTTTTGATCATTGAGGTATTTTTTGAGTTCCAGAGCTTTTTCTTTAGAATCGACCATGAACTCAATATTGTTACGGGTAGTGAAACGCAAATTACCGCCACAGTATTCATCAGCGATTTTGCAGATTTCACGAATATGGGTCACAGACATAAGACGAGCACCACCGCAACGGATAGTGTATACTTCATCACCGGACTCGGCTTTGTGCATAAGCACACCAGGTTCCAAGATTTCATGATAGACCCATTTACCAAAGTTCTTTTTAATGATTTCGGGCAGGAATTGCTCGAAATGCTTAGGACCGATGTCCGTTATACGGTTTTCCATCGGTTTTGCAGGATTATATCCAGAAGAGATAAAAGCCATTTCTTTTCCTCCCTTTTCTTACAACTGGTGACGTTTTCTGTAATCAGAGATATCGCGATCCCAACCACCCGCAACGTCTTCTGCTTTCCAGAAAATGTAGGGGTTATGGCGGGGTTCCTGAACCTGGCGGGCGTCAAAAGGAACACCAGCAGCCTTAATGATAGCTTGGAAGCCCATACGCTTCATTGTTTCACCAAGACGTTCGCGGTTTTTGCCTTCTTCCATCCACAGATCCCAAATGCCTTCAACGATATCTTTAATTTCTTGATAATCGTTACCTTCATCAACAGGGACAAAAGGAACAAGCAGGGAACCCATTTGAGCACCATCAAGGATCGGAGCTTTTGCACCAACAAAGATGGAAGCACCAGTGTCTGTACCAATACGCAAGGCACGGGGCATAGTATTGATACAATGCATGCAACGCACACATTCTTTAGTATCAATCGCCACTTTGCCGCCTTCATACTTGAATGCGCCAGAAGGGCAGAGTTCTACAACTTCTTTAACAATATCGAATTTACCCCAGTCACGACCAGCATGTGCGCCAGCATTAGGAGCAAGTTCACCGCCAACATAAGCAGCAACAGCTTCCTGATCAATGCGGATATCATCACGCCATGTTCCAATAACCGAGAAGTCAGAACGTGCAATGGAAGCGACGCAACCGTTAGGACAGCCGTCAAACTTAAACTTAAATTTGTAAGGGAAAGCTGGACGGTGCAGTTCGTCTTGGTACTCGTTTGTCATGTGATGGCAAAGAGCCTGTGTATCATAACAAGCATATTCACAGCGAGATTTACCCAAGCAGGTAGCTGGGGTACGCAGGTTGGAACCAGAACCGCCAAGGTCGGTATCCAAATTGTGAGTCAATTCGTAAAAAATTTCCTCAAGCTGCGGTGTAGTGGTGCCTATAAAAACGATGTCACCAGTGGCACCGTGCATGTTGGTCAAACCAGAACCACGGAATTCCCACAAATCGCAAAGAGATTTCAAAAATTCAGTGCTGTAGTATTTACCGGAAGGTTGGTTTACGCGAACAGTATGGAAATGTGCCACACCAGGGAACATTTCAGGTTGGTCGCAATACCGACCAATAACGCCACCGCCGTAACCAAATACGCCTACGATGCCGCCGTGCTTCCAGTGAGTCTCGCCGTCTTTGTAGGACAGCTCAAGAACACCAAGCAGATCATCAGGGCAATCGGCAGGAATCTGAAATTCAACACCTTTTTCGTTTTTCGCCCTGTTTTCACATTCTTGCTTGATGTCGGACACAAAGCTGGGCCACGGCCCGCTTTCCAGCTGGTCCAACAAGGGAGTTTTGTGTTTCGCCATTCCCTTAACCTCCATAAGATTTGATTAAGAAGTTTTCATCAACCGAGTTATCGGGATACTCTTGCCTAACTAGGCATGAAGTAATCCCCATGCCTCGGAATTTTGCTACAAAACGATCTAAATAGATCATAATGATATCTTGAATGGTTAGCCGCCAGCCATTCAAATTTGTGCAATTTAGCACAATGTCCTTTCATTCTTAAAGACAATACTAGTTATTTGTCAACTAAAAAAGCCACCCCCGTCAAACAGAGGTGGCTTTTTATTCGTATAAACTTCAGTATATCTATTTTTTATCCAATCCAAGAGGGAGTTGTTTGAAACGTCCACCATACAGGATTGGATCGCCCTCGTAGCCCAATTTTTTGAAGTCAATATAGTCAGTAGTGCCTATCAATTCTTGCACGTCACGCCCTTGTGAATGCATATAGGCGAAGTCTGTTCCCTTTTGAGCGAGCTCACGGAACTTGATATTCCGTTTATCCTGATGACAGCGGTTACAAGTTTTTTCTTCAGTAAGGCTGGTATGACATTGTGCACAGGAAAGAGCCTGCTCACGAGGCATAACTTCATGCTCAATCCGCCAGTACATATCCGTCCTAGCCCATATGTATGAACCACTATAGGGTAAACCAGCTTTTTTCATGCCCTCTGTAAAGGCTTTTTGCCAATCCGTGCTTTTCCAGAAAGCCAGTTTATCTTCTTTATTATAAGGGAATAAATGCGGAACCAGCAAATAACGATATTTGGCATCTGCCGGCTGTATACCAGACATAACCTTAAACGGGGTTATCTTGGAATGTGGATCTTGCATACTCCCAAGAGGTGCACTGATATTCGTAGGCTTTAATGCCAGTTTCTGTGCATCAGTGAGCTGTTCACCATCCTCAAAGAATCCACCGTCTTCATCAATAGTATCTCCTAGAATAACCCGTGTGGTAAATCCATTAAACCAAGCATACGAAGGCTTGGCAGATTCCTTCCAACGGAAGTTTCCTTTTTTCCAAAGATAATCAGGCTTACCGTATTTATCCTTATTCACTTTGCGTTTTTTGTCGCCAGCAGAAGACCAATCCCACCAGACTTTTGTTGCCGCGCACTTGGAATATACCGGAGAATGGCAGGTATTGCAGCCTACTGTTTGGCAATGCTTATTCAGATGATAATCCAGCAAAGTATCTCCGTAGTGTGGCGTTGCAGTATGGCAATCCTCACATGCGCGAGAACCTTCAGCAACAGGTGCAGAAGAACTCCGCCCTGATATTTGATGGTTTTGGCTTTTGTGGCATTCCACGCATTGGAAGTCATAATCACCCATATGAACATCACAATTAGGCTTCGGCCAATTGAGCTCAGGGCTCATATCCGCGTGTTTTACGGCTTCTCCACCACCACCGCTAAAGTGGCAAACCCCACATGTTTTTCTGCTGGTAGGGCCTACATTTTTTGCTACATACACCAGATCGACCTTAGGATCAGGCATACCAGCTGCCGGAGGAGCTTTTTTATAGCTACCCGTGGTATCGTGGCAAACAAGGCAATCAATATTTTCCTGCTTACTAAAATCAAACGAAGCATCTTTCCAGCCGTATCCTGCGTGGCAGGATGTGCAGCGAGCTTCATTGCTTATTGTCGATAGGCAAAAATTATTAAGCGTTGTTGTGCCTTTACCATCCATCACACTTTTACTCTTACCAGTGGTATATTTGGAAGGTCCACGCCACAGCCAATGCGCGGATTTTAGCATATCCTTGCCAGCTTCTGCATGGCAGCTCAGGCATTCTTGTGTTACTTCCTGTGGACTTGGGTTCTCAGAGAGTTTTACCAATTCTTTATGATCCACTGGATTTTTATCATGACAAGCGACACAGCTTGTAGGCCCTTGTTGCATCTCTGCATGGCAACCCATACACTGTGCATGATAGGCTGCTTTCAAGCCAATCCGTTCAGGGGCTTCGGGCTTAAATGCTTCTTGGTGACAAGAACGGCAAGCCAGTACTTCCGCAGTCTTAGCATCTGTATTTTTTACTTCTGCTGCTCTGTAATGATGGCAAGCAGCGCAGTCTCCATCTAGGGAAGCAGCATGTTTCGCGTGCATAAAACGCACAGCTCCATATTTGCCCTCATAGGTATCCACATAAGGACTTTCAAGGAGCAAATATTCATGCTCTATGTCTTTAACAGAAAGCCCAAGAGCCCGGAGTCGTTGTTGCCTCAAAGGCAAATCTTCTTGAAAAACTTCTTGAACAAAGGGATATATTTTACCCGATTGCTCGCGAGCTTTTTCTTGAGCGTGTGCCTTCCAGCCTGCAGGCATTGGAGCCTTATCTACTCTTGATTTTTCTATTTTTGTAGCAGAATCTGGCTGTGCGGTATCAGCTCCGGCCACAAGCGCAGTTACCAAAAGCGCAATCGCGAAGACTATGCATAGTCCTTGTATTTTTTTCTTATTCATGAGGTACGCTCCTGTGCTTGAGCCGAGAGTACGGGAAAGTAAGTAACAAAGACTCTATAGAGGAAAAAGATAGTAGCCACAGCTCCTAAGGTTATCAATATTTCTCCAATATTTGGATAATACGGATGGTCTGCGTAAGGAGCTTTGAAAGAAACCACAAACACATTGAACCTATTCAGCAGTACTCCTCCTACAATACATAAAGCCGCAGTAAAGAGCAGTCTACGGGATTTGCGTACCACAGGGAAAAGGAGCATAAACCAAGGTAGGATTACTCCAATAATTACTTCTGCTAAAAAAGCATTGCTTTGCCCTGAGCCGTCCAGCAAAGTATGGTAGGCATCACGCGCAATTAAGTCTCCAAGTTTGATTGCCATATAAATGCCGAGAAGTATGATAGTAATTCTTGACAAAGGCGCGAGTATTTCCATTTCTGAATCAAGTTGAAGAGAACTGGTGGCAATAGTCGTTTCAACTATAACCATTGGGTACCCTACAGCAAAAGCAGAGGTCAGGAAAAGCAAAGGCAAATAAGGAGTATACCAAAGAGCTGAAACTTTAGTGGGAGCGATGGTGAGTAGCGTACCAAGACTGGATTGATGCATACAAGAAAGCACCACTCCAAGAATGATGAAAACCCACATGCTTTTGTCCAAGGTACGATTCAAAAACGCCAAAACAGGGATGCGCTCTCCTAAGCGTTCCGCCAGTACTGGAATAAATTCAATCCAAAGAACTGTAACATAGGCCATAACGCACATAGCTACTTCAAAAAGTGCAGAGTTATGATTTTGGAAAAAAATAGGTTTCCAGATAGCCCATGAGCGTCCAATATCTATACACACGGCAATGGCTACAAAGGTATAGCCCAAAGCAGCGGTTAAAAGCGCAGGTCGAGTAATTGCTTCATAGTGATGCCTGCCGAGGATATGTGCCAAAAAAGCAGTGGTAAATCCTCCGGCAGCTAAAGCAACGCCAGAGGCCACATCTAAACCAATCCAAATACCCCAAGGGTAGCTGTTGTTAAGATTTGTAACCGCTGCCAATCCGCCAGTGTATCGAGCAATTAAAGCCAAGAGTCCAGCGAACATAAATGCCAGCATGACTAAAGTTCCCGGAGTCCAAAACGGTGTAGCAATGGGGCGAGGTGTATTATGCATCATCATTCTCCTTGCTCTTGGAACGGGAAGTGAAGCCCATCACAGCACCAAGTACACCAAAAAGAGCCAGCGGAGACCAGAGGTAGCTGAACAGTGAATGCTGTATAGTTTCCGGAGTTTGTGGCATGGGACGTTCAGGTAAATTTTGGAAGCCAAGTTCTTCAAATTGTGTTCCTGCAATATACAGCCAACTTGTACCACCAACTTCTTTTTCCCCATAAACGTGATCCACATATCGCGCAGGATCTTTGTCTATGCGTGTATGTGCCATCTTGAGCAAATCCTTACGCTTTCCAAAAGTAATCGCTTCTACTGGACAAATAGAGGCACAGCCAGGCTTGCCTCCTTGTTCAGAAATCCGCTCAAAGCAAAAAGTACATTTACGCACTCTTGGGGTAATGGGATCAGCGTATTCATAGGCCGGAATTTCAAAAGGACAGGCAACCATACAGTAACGACAGCCAATGCACTTGCTGACATCATAATGTACTGCACCGTTTTCCTTTTTTTGCAGGGCACCGGTAATGCAGGCTGAAGCGCAGGCAGGGTCTTGGCAGTGCATACATTGCACTTTGACAAAAGTGGGTAATAATTTATCCCGTTCGTCTATTTTTCCAGTATAATATCTGTTGATTACCGTGAATGCATTTTGATCCGGTCGCCGTTTTGCATCCAAAACCGTAAGATCATCAAATTTATTTGTGGGTGCAGGCAGAGAATTTACTTCATTACAAGCCTGCTCACATTTGCGACATCCAATGCAACGAGTCAGGTCAACAAGACAGCCATAGGGATCGGGCGGAGCTTTGGATTGCCAAGCAAGAGCATTGTCCGGCGAGGCAGAAGCCAGTGAAATAGCTCCTAATGCGCCCAAAAAAGAACGCCTAGAAACAGCCATATTTTTTCTCCTTTTCACAGTATCTTTAAACCACTAGGAAGAAAATTAACACTTTTTCACATATAGTGCATTGATGCTCGTCAATTTTTATGGAAAGAAAACGCATGGATGTTTTTCAAGCTTTTCGAGCATTACCTTTTTTCAAAGATGTTGATGACCAAGATATACAGACCTTGGCTCAGTATGCTCTGCTCCGTAAACATGAAGCAGGCCAGCGGATTATCAGCCAAAAAGAAAACAAGCGCTCTTTTCATGTAGTACTTTCAGGGCAAGTAAAAATTTTCAAAACAAATGCATCAGGCAAAGAACAGACATTATATCTTGTTGAAGAAGGGCAACCTTTTTGTTTATGCACGGCTTTTGCCGAACAACCCTCTCCGGTAAATGCAGAAGCTCTTATTTTAAGCCAAGTAGCTTCAGTGCCTGCCTTACAGCTAGAAGAATTAGCCAAACGTGAACCACAATTTATGCTCAAAATGGTACAGACGCTTTCAAATCGTTTACTTGAAGCAATGGATATGGTCGAATCTCTTGCTTTGCGAGGTATTCAGGAACGAGTGGCTAGTTTTTTATTACATGCAGAGTCCAGAGAAAGCACATCGCCCGGACAAGCGTTTCGACTCCCTGTGTCACATCGAGAAATGGCGAAAATTGTGGGTACAACTCCGGAAACAGTTTCCAGAGTAATTCAAAAATTTAATCGAGAAGGCATAATTCATACCACAGGAAGAACCATCACGATCCATGATCACCATGCTTTACGTTTTTAGCTTTTCCCTAAAAAATTAAGAGAGAGCAAGCAATTCAAGATAGCTGCACGGTAGGGCAAACGCACTGAAATTTCAAAGCGAACACCTTCGTAATTATCCTATCCCCCTCTTGTCATCCTGCGCGTAAGTCGCAGGATCCAGTTCTTCTGTCTTCTCTTCTTCTTTTTCTCCTTCTCCTCCTTGTTTTCTTCCCTTGCTGGGTCAAGCCCTCATAGTCTGGCTCTGCTGGATTCTGCGACTTCGCGCAGAATGACGAAAAGGGAGGTACTGTCATGCTGGGTCAAGTCCTCATAGCTCGGCTCTGCTGAACTGTCGCGACTTACGCGCTTGAGTGACAGGGGAGGTACGTTACACAACGAAGAAAAATGGCAGTGAAACTCGCTATAAAGCAAGTTTTTTATCCATCATTACGGGTTTTTCTTTGGTTATATTCTGAATAGCCTCACGCACCGGGCGAGTTTGGCTGGGAGTGCAAGTACAAAACACGCGAACTCTGTACCATTTAGAATTTTCTTTTCCAATAGCACGAACCCTTGCATCTAGGCCTTGCTCCTTAAATCGTTCAGTCAGCATAATAGCTGCTCGTTCATTCTTAAAAGCAGCAGCTTGATAAGTATAGTGATAGACTTTTTCTCCAGATTTTGGAGTCTGCAAAGCATTTTGAGCTGCAACTTGCCCTGCCGGTTCTGCTGTTTGTATCTCTTGTTCTGCTGTTTGTGTACTCATCTTTTGAGGGCTTTCTGGTCTTTTTTCTTGAGCTTTTTCTATCGTATTATTCTCTGGCGTATTATTCTCTGGCGTATTTTTTTCTGGTGTATTGTTTTCTGGTGTATTGTTTTCTGGTGTATTTTTTTCTGTCTGTGCATTGGCAGTAGTTTGTACGGAGCTCTGCTCTATGTTTGCTGCTTTTTGCTCTTTTTTGTCTGCTTGCCCTTGTTCTTTTGTCTTCTCTTCTGCAACTGGACTTGCAGATGGGTTCACAGATTTATCTATTGTATCTTGGTAACTTAATTCTTCTGGTTTTAATACCTCAGACCTAGCTTGAGGCAAACTTTGTGTCTGTTGCTGCATTTCATTTTGGGCTACTGCTTGCACATTCGGTGCAACAGGTAAATATCCTCTACCCACAAGGACTCCAAAGAGAAAAAATATGGTTAAAATAAAAATCCCACTTAAGCAGACCCAAATCACATCTGATACAGTCATAACAAAACTATAGGATTTTCTATCTCTTCTGACCATATTCGTAGCGTTTTTCATATTCCATCTTCTCCTTACATGGATTCCGGAGCGTTTACACCAAGCAGGGAGAGTCCTGATGCAAGGACTTCCGCAACACATTTAAGCAAAAACAGTCTTGCCCTGCAACGCTGTGGATCAGCCGAAAGTACATGGTTATTTGTATAATATTTGTGTAGCGATGATGCAAGGGTTTGCAGATAATAGCTTACCATATGCGGTGAAAGATTTCGGGCAGCGGATTCAACTGTGTTTGGAAATTGATCTAAAAGAAGGAGCAGTTCTCTATCATCCGGCGTATCAAGGTCACAAAGATTGTGACTTATATTTGCCGGAGCATGGCCTTCTGCTTCGGCTTTTCTAAGCATAGAGCAAATACGGGCATGAGCATATTGTACATAATACACTGGATTATCCATTGATTTCTGCTTTACTAAATTGAGATCAAAATCCAAGTTGGAATCGGATTTGCGCGAAAGAAAAATAAAACGCGCCGCGTCTGAACCAACTTCATCAAGCACATCCTTAAGGGTTTCAAATTTTCCTGCCCGCGTGCTCATAGAAATTTGAACGCCATTCTCAATAAGGTTTACGAGTTTGACTAAAAGCATTTTGAGTTCCCCTGAATGCCCCAAAGCCTCTACAGCAGCAGACATGCGCGGAACATAGCCATGATGATCTGCTCCCCAAATGTCTACAACAAGGTCAAAACCTCGCTTAAATTTATTATCATGATAAGCAATATCCGAAGCAAAATAAGTGGTATCACCATTAGATTTACGAAGAACCCGGTCTTTATCATCCCCAAATTGTGTGGCCTTAAACCAAAAAGCATTATCCTGCTCATAAGCTAAACCAGATTTTTGCAAATCCGCAAAGGTTTCATCAACCTTCCCTTCTTCCACTAAACTTTTTTCCGAAAACCAAATATCATGGCGAACGCCAAAGGCCTGCAAATCTTCTCGTATGGTTTGCAAAATAGATTTCATGCCTATATTTTTACATATTTCAATGGCTTTGGCCTCATCCATATCCAAGATATCCTCATACTGAGCAATGACAACCGCGCCAATATGCTGAATATACTCACCCTGATAATATTCTTTTGGCTTTTGTGGCTTGTGGCCTAAGGCTTGCCGTAAACGGTACAGAATTGATTCTCCAAGAATATGCATTTGCCGGCCAGCATCATTGATATAGTATTCACATTCCACTTCAAAGCCTGTTTTTTCAAGAATACGAGAGAGTGAATCACCAAGTGCAGCACCACGACCGTGGCCTATATGTAAAGGACCTGTAGGATTTGCAGAAACATATTCTATTTGAACACGAGTTCCTTTTCCAAGCTCAGAACTCCCATAGGCTTTGCCCAGCTCATGCACTTCGCTTAAAATAGAAAGCCAAAAATTTTGTGAAAATGTAAAATTAAGAAAGCCAGGCCCTGCGATTTCTATCTTTTCAATATACCCCTTGTCTTGTGCGTGGATAGCTTGTGCAAGTCCCTCAGCTATTTGGCGTGGAGGCATTTGCGCTTCTTTTGTCAGTAGCATAGCTAAATTAACAGCTAAATCCCCATATTGCTTATCATTGGGTGGCTCAATGCTTACTTTTTCCGGCCAAGCCCATTTTTTTTCTTCAACAATTTTTTGCAACAAATTTTGTAAATAGCACTCGGCTTTCATGTTTTATTTGCTCCTGTTTCGCGAACTACAGCCCATTGCATAACAGCGTCCAAACTTCCTATGTTCTCAACCAATACATTGTCCATGTCTTTTAAGTTTTGAGCAAGCAACTTACTGAGCACATTTTTTGGCCCAATTTCCACAAAATGTCGTAATCCATCCTGATACATATTGTGTACTATTTCCGTCCAACGGACAGATGAACTCATTTGTTGTTTCATATTGTCGGCTATTTTTGCAGGTTTATTTTCTGCTTGTGCCGTAACATTGCAATATATATTTATATCAGGAGTATGCCACTGTAATGTGTTTAAGACAGTAGCATATTTTTGCGCCGCGCTTTGAATCAAAGGAGAATGAAAAGCTCCGGAAACAGCAAGCGGAAATATCCTACCGCCTGCTTCTTTTACCAACGGATCAAGAGCATCAAAAGCGTTTTGTTCCCCTGACACAACAAGCTGGGTAGAAGAATTATAATTAGCAATGACAAGTACGTTATCTGAAATTTCTTCGGCTTTTTGTACAAGTTTTTTCACGGTTAATACATCAAGTTTGAGCACTGCAGCCATGCCTTGGCCTGCTTTGCCACATTCATTCATATATTTTCCGCGAAAACTTACAGCTTGAATAACTTCTTCTAAAGAAAGTACGCCTGCTGCAAATAAAGCCGAATATTCTCCTAGAGAATGTCCAGCCACAGCTAGAGGACTAAAATTATTATGCGTTTGGCCGAGTAATATCCAAAGATTAAGACAAGTTACGGTTAAGGCCGGTTGCAAAGCATTCGTATGCGCCATGTCCGTGGCTGAGCCTTGCCAATATATTTCTCGTAAGGGGAGCCCTGATACTTTTTCCGCTTTTTCCCATATTTCCATGGCCCAAGCATACTTTTCAGCTATATCTCGACCCATACCCTGTTCTTGAGAACCCTGACCGGGAAAAATAACAGCAATGCTCATGGTGGTGGTAAAACCTCCTCGTACCCTGCATGGACTTGGTGTATTTGACTTCTTTTTCCTCCTTGGTCAAGTATACGCTTATATTCAATATTTCCAAGCTTCTCCTCAAATCCCTGTCAATAGGGAAATTGCTATGCTTTTATATTCCAATCACGGGGTATTGTTTTCGTTGGGCAAAATCAGGGTTAGCAATCCCAGAAGCAGGGCTGATACTGCAATAGCAACGTAATTCCAGACAAAGGTGTCGCTTAGGCTTTTTTGTATGCCAGCCAGATAGTTTCCAACCATGCCTCCAACTCCCAAGGTGATGTTTGCCACTCCGAAAATAACTGTCGATTCCGCACCTTTAGCAGATTTAGCAATATAAGCTGGAACCAGTCCGAAAATTGGGTAAAAGGCTATTGCAAATAGGATTCCAGCAACCAAAGGCAAATTGCCAGCGGGGTAAAGCACCAAGATTAGTGAGGAGAAGAAAATACAAATATAGGTAAATATCAATGCTATTTTGACCCCTGTTTTATCGGACATCCAGCCCACTATAAATCCAGAGAACATTCCGATAAATCCAATCACGCCCCAGACAGTAGCAGCGAAATCAACCGTGAATCCCAGTTCTTCTCTTAGATAGGGAGATAAATAGTTTTGGAATGGCATTGTTGAAAAACCATTCATAAAGGTAATAACCCAAATCACTACAACCCAAGGTACGATTACTCGTGTGAACTTTACCTTGGCCTTTTGTAGCCCGACTGGGCTGTACGATGCTTTCCCTTTATCTTCATGTTGAAACAGACCAAACTTCCAGAAAACATAAATTGCCAGAATAGTGACCACCAGAGTGCCACCTCCCACAGAGTACCAGACCCCCTCCCAGTATGCATTTCTGACAAAAATTGGCACCAACAAACTATTGATAAAAACCCCATAACTAGTTCCGCTAGAGATCAAACCCAGTACTTTTCCACGATGCTGGTATGAAATTATTTTCTCCGCAATTTCAACCATGGGGACATAAACAGAAGCGGCGGTACCTCCGAGGATTGTCAGCAGAATTCCGATCAGCAGAATATTCCCAGTCAGTGGAAGTAGCACAAGACAAATTCCGCATAAGGCGATCGAGCCGATGACCACAGCCCCTCCGCCGATTCTTGGGGAGAGCCAGGCAGCTAAAAAGGCAAAAAACAAAAAGCCAAATTGCCCAGCGGCAGTAATAGTTCCCACCAAGGAATAGCCAAAACCAAGATCACTGCGCATATCTGGTACCAATTGAGAAAACAGGTAAAACCCGAAACCGTAGGTAGCCGCAACAAAGCTAGTTAACAATACCGTGATGATAATTTGTTGTGCTACTCCTACATGAGTGGCTGTTGTCTTGTGATTTTCAGGCATGATAAGTTTGCTCTTTTTTTGAAAGTCTAAGCATTTGGCAGGGCTATTTTATAGAATAGTGTAAAGGATAAAAAAAGGACGTATGGTTGTATATCCATATGTCCTTAATTTTTATGGTACCGGGGGAGAGACTCGAACTCTCAAGGGCATACACCCGGCGGATTTTGAATCCGCTGCGTCTACCAATTCCGCCACCTCGGCACAGGTTTGAAATTATTATGGGAAAGCAGGAGAGCTGTCAATATCTACAGTACTCTTAAAAAAGCAAATACAAAAAAAATACTTGAACGAAAATTTTTTAATCCAATATAATTGCTTGAGCCTAAAAGAGTAGATACACTGAAGAGCTATGGGCAAATTTGATAAAAATTCTTAGAAATCCGTATAACAGGCATATATTGTGTTCAAAATGGATTTATGAAACGAGTGACTCCTAAATTTTCGTAGCTGAACCTATACTTTGTTAAGAGGCATACCATGATTTTTCCTAGCGGTTCAGCAGTCAACGCTCTAGCTATCATTGCAGGTTCTTTACTGGGCATGGTAGCGCGTGGCTGCTTTCCTGAACGTGTTCGCAACATAGTGTACCAAGGTCTGGGGCTATGTACCATGCTCCTTGGCTTACAAATGGCCTTTAAGGTACAAGATATATTAAGCCTTATTTTTGCCCTACTGCTTGGCGGTATTGTGGGAGAAATGCTACATTTAGAAGAATTTTTTGATTCTCTTGGGACAAGGCTTAAACTCCTGTTGCGTTCCAAAAACGAGCATTTTACCGAAGGTTTTGTTACAGCCTCTTTGCTTTTTTGTGTCGGAGCTTTGGCCATTGTAGGCTCTTTTGATGAAGGGCTTCGCGATGACCGAACAATAGTGTATACCAAGTCTATTTTAGATGGTTTTGCATCTATTGTCTTGGCTGTAAGCTATGGTCTGGGAGTTTTGGTCTCGGCTGTATCTGTTTTTATTTACCAAGGAGCTTTAACCGTGGGAGCAGGATGTATTGCCCCATGGGTTTCAGATTTACTGCTTGCACAATTAACCGGAACCGGTGGTTTGCTCATCCTTGGCATTGGCATCAATTTATTAGGACTGACACGCATTCGCTTAGCAAGCCTATTGCCTTCGCTTATTATGGTTGTGCTTTTGACTCTAGGCAAAGAAGCATGGCCATTTTGGCCATTTAATCTTTTTTTCTGATACAAATCAATTCATGGAAAAAATTTTTAGAGTAAGGCCGGCGCGTATTTTGTATACGCACCGGCCTTATTATTTTTCAGTATACTCTATACACAAAGAGTTTATTGCGCGGCAGCAGCAGCTTGCTTTAGCCAGCCATCATATTGCTCTTTGTGAGCTGCGATCCATTCCTGAACATGACGCTTAATATCTTTGGCTTTGTCTTCGCCTTCAAACATTTTGTTGTTTTGGCTTGCTATGTCAGCAAGAGGTACAGACATCACTTGAAAGAGTTTTGCAGCAGCAGGATTTTTAGCTAAAAATTCATTATTAGCAACAATTTTAATATCATTAGGTACAAAACCCATATAGATAGGATCTGTGGTTGCGCCTTCAACATTTGAGCCCTTGGTATTTTCGTATCCTTCCGCAGGCACGTTAATCCAAACAATATCTTTACCCAAAGCAAGCTTGTATACTGTCCAATTAGGAGTCCATGTATAGAAGAAAATAGGACCACCAGCATTATAGCGTGCTATACCATCTGCCATAGAGGCAGAATAATTTGCTTTGATTTGTTCAATATACTGGTCAAGGCCGGTCTTTTTAAGCATGGCTGTATTGGCTTTTTCACAGCCCCAACCCGGAGGGCAAGAAATCATTTCAGCTTTGCCATTCCCATCAGTATCAAAATGTTTTCTAACTTCAGGACGAGCAAAATCAGCCACTGAGGTAATATTAAATTTTTCAGCATCACTCTTGGAAATAAGATAACCTTGCAAGGCACCACCTGCAGCAACAGTTCCGCAAAGAGAGGCTTTTTTTTCAAAGCCTTGAGGAAGCTGCTCATCATGCAAAGGGAACCAACCATTAGCCCAAAAATCTACATCACCCTGCATAACAGCTTGATAGAAAATTGGGTTTGCCAGATCATCTGGTTTTTCCACTGTATACCCAAGGTCTTTAAGAGCTTGAGAATACAAAGCTTCTAAAAAGAAGCCGGTAGACCAGGTTGCACGCGCCGGATGCACGGTTATTCCGGTTCCGGGAGCGACTGTTTGTACTTGGGATGTTTCTGAAGTTTCAGTACTTTGATCTCCGCAAGCGCAGAGATAAAAAGCTGTACCCATAATCAAAAAAGCCGTGAGTAAAATTTTCGCAAATTTCATTGTTTTCTCCTTGGTTGAATGCGAATATTTAATATTTTTATGAATTATTGACCGTGTTCTGATTTGCCCATGGCCTGAGTAATACGGTCAAGCACCATGGCCATGAGGACAATAGAAATGCCACCTACGCCAGCAAGCCCGACTTGCAAAGAATTTAAACCTTGGAAAACAGGCATACCAAGTCCGCCAGCTCCTATAAGCGCAGCAATGACAACCATGGAAAGTGATAACATAATGGTTTGATTCAAACCGGCCATGATAGTGGGCATGGCGATTGGAATTTGCACCTTGATCAAACTTTGCCATGAGGTACAGCCAAAAGCCTTGCTGGCTTCCATGAGTTCTTTGGGCACTTGGCGGATACCAAGATTTGTGAGGCGGATAATAGGAGGCATGGCAAAAACAATGGTTGCAATGACCCCAGCTACTGAACCAATGGAAAATAACATGACCACTGGAACAAGATAAACAAAAGCTGGGGTAGTCTGCATAGCATCAAGCACTGGCCTGAGCAGGGCTTCAAATCGTTCGGAGCGCGAAGCACATATTCCAAGAGGAACACCCACCACAGTACAAAAGAATACCGCAGAAAGAACCATTGCCAAGGTGCTCATGGTTGGTTCCCACATGCCCAGCCAACCCACCAGTAAAAACGTGAGGGTACTAAATAAAGCTACGCGCTTGCCAGAAACACGCCAAGCCCAAAGAGCCAGAGCAGCAATCACAATAATCGGTGGCAACCACAGTAAAAAAGCTTCTATAGAATCAAGAGTGACCGCAACCGGAAATTTAATCAGCTGAAACTGCTCACGATAATTATGTACCAGCCACTGAACACCTACTTCTATCCATTCTTCAAGCGGGATATATGCTTCGTCGCTAAATTGTAAAATATTCATGCTTTCCTCAGCTTGCTGTTTCGCCTAATTCATGGCGTTGTAATGTTTCGAGAAAAATATTTTTGGAAATAGCTCCCATATATTTTCCAGCAGCATCCACCACCGGAACTGGCCAAGGATGAGCCGTTATAAGCGGTAATATCTCCTGCATAGTGGAATCCATGGGCACTGCTTGTACTTCCTCAAGCAAAGCATTGTCCAAGCTAGCTTCTTTACCGGAGTGTTCAAGCTCTGTTGTCAATGAATCAAGGGAAACAATACCTACAAAACTTTGATTGCGATCCAAAATATAGAGATAATCTCTATCGTGGGCAGACAATCTTTCGCGTGCAGATCGTGGCCCTTTGCCCATTCTGGACATGGTAAGTTGCTGCTTACGCACAATATCTCCAGCACAAAGCACACTGGTTGGATCAACTCCACGGAAAAAAGCCTGAACATATTCATTGGCTGGATTTTGCAAAATCTCGTCTGGTGTACCGACTTGGACAACGCGTCCACCTTCCATAATAGCAATTCTATCACCAATTCGCATGGCTTCATCTAAATCGTGGGAAATAAAAATCACGGTGCGCTGATGTTTATCTTGCAATTTAAGTAGCTCATCTTGCATTTCACTACGGATAAGTGGATCTAAGGCTGAAAATGCTTCATCCATAAGCAATATAGAAGGGTCAACAGCTAAAGCTCGTGCAAGACCAACCCTTTGCTGCATACCTCCAGAAAGAGAACGAGGCAAAGAATCAGCCCATGCTTCAAGTCCTACTTGCTCCAAGGCCTCCATGGCTCGTTTTTCACGGGACTCTTTTGCTTCTCCAGAAATTTCCAAGCCAAAAGCTGCGTTTTGTAAAACCGTCAGGTGTGGCATAAGAGCAAAAGATTGGAAAACCATGCTCATGTCTTTTCTCAAAAGGTCGATCAATTGATTTTGAGAAAGTTTCGCCACATCTTGTCCATCAACCCAAACCTCACCTTTGGTCGGTTCTATGATGCGGTTAAACATCCGTACCAACGTGGATTTTCCTGAACCGGAAAGACCCATAATAACAAAAATCTCACCTTCATTTATGGTAAATGAGGCGTTTTGCACACCAATGGTTTGACCTGTGCGATCTAAAATTTCTTCTTTGTTAAGCCCTTGATCAAGGAGCTTAAGGGCACGTTCGGGATGATTTCCGAAAATCTTTGTGAGGTTTTTGATGACCACTTTTTCTGTGGTATCAGTCATAAAAAATCCTTGGTTAAGTTATTGAAAATATGTGATATACACATATAGGCCTAGCACAAAATGGCTTTGGATTGGGGCTGGTCTCGGTAGCCGTACATGTCCATGAGCGCGACAAAGAGAAAAGAGATAATATTTTTTTGTTGTATCATTAGATTGTAGGATTATTTTATATTGCAACTTTTTATTTTACATAAAATATACTTTACTCTTTATCTCTGTATCATAAATATTCTTTGTTAGTTTTATTGAGTAATAGAGAAAAAAAAAGTATTTTTTATTTTGTATTGCTTTTTTTTATTTCTATAGTTAAATTGCTTAATCTGAGAATTTACACTGCCATAGATTGAGCCTATGTGTCAAATGCTATTAATTTTTTGAAAAATAACATGCTAACTTACTCTCTTTTTGGTAAAAATACGTTCAAAAAAAAATTTTGAAGACAAAAGAGAAAAAACAAAAAACGTAGATAGGCTTGTGCTTGAGCACTTTTTGAGAAAAAGTTTGCCAGCTTTTATATTTTTCACCCTGAAAAAGCATGTATGGCACTTGCCAGTCGGGGTAAGCAAATATATATACAAAAATATCGGGAAGGATATTTTCCCCTGTAACAAAAACATAAGGAGTAGGATTCATGAGTCCTTACCAAAATTTTCCTCTTGATTCCACGAGGGCTGAAGTTGTTAATACTTTTATGCGTGGAGTGTACGCATGGATGGCAGCAGGATTAGCACTTACTGCTGTACTTGCTTGGGCAACACTGAATACCCCACTTGCTCAGCTTGTATTCAGTGTGAATCCAAGCACTGGGCAAATGAGTATGTCGCCTATGGTCTGGCTGCTTTTTTTGGCTGAATTGGGAATTGTGTTTTATCTTTCAGCGCGTATACAGCAACTGAATCCTGGCACGGCAACAAAACTGTTTTTGCTCTATGCAGGCTTAAACGGACTCACCTTGTCCCCGATTCTTTTGGTTTATACTGCTTCCTCTGTGGCCTCTACTTTTGTGGTTACCGCAGGCATGTTTGGAGCAATGAGTCTCTATGGCCTCATTACCAAAAAAGACCTGAGTAGCTGGGGCTCTTTCCTCTTTATGGGGATTGTGGGCATTGTTATTGCCTCTGTGGTCAATATCTTTTTACATTCCCCTGCAATGGATTTTGTCATTTCCTGTATTGGTGTTTTGGTCTTTCTCGGCCTCACTGCCTACGATACGCAAAAACTCAGAGCCATGGGAGAAAGTGCTCCTGATGATGCCTACGCAGTAAGGCGAGGGACTATTTTGGGTGCTTTAACCCTATATCTTGATTTCATTAACCTGTTTCTGTTTTTATTGCGGTTTTTGGGTAACAGGGAATAATTTTATTTCTACTTGTCGAGAGTACATGCCCGTAAAGCTTCTTGCCTTGCAATATTATTTGCGCCCTTTGCTTCTTCCTTTTGCACTGTGCTATGGGCTTTTGATGCGTATACGGGCATTTTTATATTCTCGCGGTATCATGCCTTCATGGAGACCGCCTCAACTTTGCATTTCAGTGGGCAACATAAGCTGGGGTGGTACGGGTAAAACTCCGCTTATTGCTTGGCTCGTAGAATGGGCTTTGCAACACAATATTACTCCAGCTGTCCTAACTCGGGGCTATGGCGTCACCCCTGAGAGCTTACCTTGCTTGGTGTACAGTAAAAATGCAGCACCTCGAGTAGGCGATGAACCGCTTATGCTCGCCAAAAAATATCCTCAAGCATATATTGTTGTTGACCCTGTGCGAGCTCGCGCCGGAAAATGGATACACACAAAACATTCTCCCTCTTTGTATCTGCTTGATGACGGACTACAGCACATGGCTGTGCAACGAGACCTCAACCTTGTGCTTCTGAGCCCTGAAGATTTTGAAAAAGAATGGAATACCCCTCTGCCTGCAGGCTCATGGAGAGAAGGTAAATTTGCCTTAACAAGAGCAGATGCTTTTTTAGTTAAGGCTGAACCTCAATATTTTCATGCAATATCCGGCCAGATTCGTTTTCGCTTGGCTCAGCTACAAAAACCAATATTTAGTTTTGCCATGCAAGTATTGGGCTTGTACCACCTTGTGGACAATGCTCCGTGTGTCACAATGCACGAGAAGCCCTATCTTTTACTCAGCGGAGTTGGGCGACCTGAACAAGTAGAGCAAACTGTCAGGCAATACATGGGGTATGCTCCAAAGCAACACTCTGTTTTTGCTGATCATCACGCTTTTGCTCAACGTGACATACAGCAAATACATACCCTTGCTGATGAGCTGGACTGTGAATATATTCTTTGCACCCCAAAAGATGCAGTAAAAATTGCTCCATTAGCTGATAAGCGTTTCTTGACGCTTGATTTAGGCATACGTTTTGGTGCAAGCATTGGCACTGAAAAAACATTTGAGCTGTGGCTTGCTGAACAAATCAAGAGACAAGAAAACACTAAAACACACCAAAATACTACAAGATAACAATTGAATTTAAGCATGGGTAAACGAAAAAAAACAAAAGGAATACGAGTATCCGATATTGATGTACGCAAAGTGCTTGGACTTTTTAGAGCAAACAGCAAAGATCGTACTGTACCCGAACTCATGCGAGCCTTGAATTTTAAGAAGCAGCATCGCCGTGCTCTTGTGCAAACGCTTGAAAATTTAGTGACCAAAGGCAAACTTGTGCGAACACGCGGAGCGTATAAACTCACCGAGCGAATGCAACAAATTAGCGGACACTTACAAGTCCAGCGTAGTGGCATTGGCTTTGTTATACCTGATGATCCACGGCACAAAGATATTTTTATTTCTGAACGAAATTTTGGTGATGCTTGGCACAATGATAGAGTGCTTGCTGCAGTTGTTCGCCAACGGTGTAAAAAAAATAGTGAAGGACGTATTCTCCGTGTTTTGAGCAGGGGACAGCAAAGCCTTGCAGTGCTTATCATCAAAAAACTTGAAGAAAAAAAATATTTATGTCGCCCTACTGAACCACGCATGGGATTTTCCCTACTTGCCACAACAGAGCTAGGCAAACAATTAAAGCCCGGGACTTTGGCTTTGCTTATACCGGGTGATAAAATTGATAGTAATCTTTGGAGTGGGGTAATTACTACGATTTTTGGACATGAGCAAAATGTTTGTGCACAAGAAGCCGTTACCAAAAATAATCATTCTATTCCCACTGCGTTTCCTGAGGATGCACTACAGCAAGTTCACAATTTACCCACAACGCCGGAAAATGAAGACATCAAAAAACGGCGTGATTTGCGATCTATGAATTTTGTGACCATTGATGGGCAATCAGCTCGTGATTTCGATGACGCCATTTGCGTTGAAAAACAAGTAAAGGGCTGGCGTCTATGGGTGGCTATAGCTGATGTAAGTCATTATGTACCACAAGGCTCTCCGCTGGACAAAGAAGCCTTGGAACGAGGTAATTCCTATTATTTTCCACTTTCTGTGGAACCAATGCTGCCTGAAAAATTATCCAATGGTTTATGCAGCTTAAATCCCAATGTAGATCGTTTGGCCATGCTTGTGTGCATGGATTTTTCCTCACATGGCGTGCTCCGTAAGTCTGACTTTTTTCCGGCAGTGATACAATCCAAGGCAAGGCTTAGCTATGAGCAAGTCAATCAAGCCGTGCTCAAACGCAAGCAAGATATGCGTCAAGAATTGCAGCATGTAATAGAAATGTTGGATCAAGCTGAACTGTTAGCCCGCAAACTCAGTACACAAAGAAAAAAACGAGGCAGTTTGGATTTTGAGCTTCCTGAAGCCGAGATAAAAATCAATGCACAAGGCAAGGTGCTTTCTGTTTGCCCTAGGCAAAGAAACTATGCCCATAGTATCATTGAAGAGTGCATGATTGCAGCAAACGAGGCTGTTGCTCAATATTTGAGTAAAATTGACTCCCCTTGCTTATACCGAATACACCCTGAAGCTGATACAACAAAATTGAGTAGATTATATAAAATACTCCAAAAAACCGGCTTAGAACTGGAAGAGCCTCAAATTTTTTCTCCCACAATATTGCAAACTCTCATTGCTCAGGTTGCTGGTACAGAATTGGAATTTTTGGTTAATCGTTTGCTTCTAAGAAGTATGAAACAGGCTTTGTATCGTCCTGAAAACGAAGGACATTTTGGCCTAGCTTCAGAGTATTATTGCCATTTTACTTCCCCTATTCGACGCTATGCAGATTTGATAGTGCATAGGCTACTCAAAATATCGTTGGGGATAAGCAATATACATACATATGGACAAGGACAATTAAAAGAAATTGCAGAAAAATTATATGCCACAGAGCGTAAAGCCGTAGATGCTGAGCGGGAGATGGATAAACGGGCAGCTGCTTTGTATTTAACTGATCATCTTGGCGAAACATTTGATGGCGTGATTTCTTTTATGGCAGAATATGGTTTTTGGGTAGAGCTTATACATGTAGCTGCCGAAGGATTGATTCGAGTACAGAGCTTAAACAACGATTACTACGCATATTTTAAGGATAGGGAAATTTTTGTGGGTGAACGTACAGGAAAGTCTTTTCGCTTGGGACAAAAAATTACAGTTCAAGTAAAAGATGTAAACTTGGCAGCCCTAGAAATTGAATTTGCGCTTATCCCTGAAGAATCAAAAAAATAAATTTTATAAATCAACTAATTCCACTTCATTTGGCATAACTGTTCTGCCAAGAAAAATAGAGCCTACTCGCGCAAAGCGCTCAACTCCATCCGTTGCCAAAAGTTCTATTTGTTTTACCTTTGCCCGGGTAAAAAGTTTTTGCTCAGTTAATATATCGCGTACTTCCAAGGCTGTGGTTTCCGCTGAATCAATAACTGTTACATGAGAACCAACAACACGCTGTATGGCCTGCCCCAGTACCGGAAAATGTGTACAACCCAAGACAAGGCAATCCGGTGGTACCGCATTAAACCGAGTGAATAATGGCTTAAGAGAACGAGCTATAACAGCTTCTACGAGCTTGCCACTCACCCAGCCTTCTTCAGCAAGCGCAACAAAGAGACTGCACGACTCGGCTTCTACAAGCATATGAGGGCAAATATTAAGAACAGCGTTTTGGTATGCACCACCACGCACAGTTGCTTCCGTGCCAATGACGGCCATGCGTCCATTTGTATTGATTCGGCAAGCAGCTCTTGCTCCTGGAAGCACAACTCCGATAACCGGAATATGAGGATAAGCATCAGCTAAAGCCGGCAAAGCAACAGAGGATGCTGTGTTACACGCTACAACCAATAATTTGATCCCGCGATTCACCAAATGTTTTGAGCTTTGCAAGGCATACCGAACTACGGATTCTTGACTCTTCGTTCCATAAGGTAAACGAGCAGTATCCCCCAAATATCGAAATGATTCTTGCGGTAAAAGCCGTAGCAATTCCCGTAAAACCGTCAGGCCACCAACTCCGGAATCAAAAACGCCAATTGGTAGTTCAGTGTCTTGTTTACTGTAATCCATGGCTTACGAACCTTATTATTGCAAAATATTATGGGGCTGTACCAAATAACTAGCCCAAATGTTTTTAACCAAGGCTATTGTTTAAGACTTTGTACGCTAATTTTATGAATGCTCCTCTAGCACTAAATAAGCATGTCAGGCTTTGTTTTTATTACTCCTACAGGTAGCTTGTTGGCAAGAGTTCAATTTTTATAGACAAAAATATCTTGACATACAGCGGTTTTAAGAATATACGGCATCCATGTTTTTTATAACAAACAAACAAAATTTTTGGTGGTGGCAATGGCGACAGTAATGAAGCCGTTGGCATTCTAGCGTGATGTGGAAGCTACGGACTTCAGGGTCTCGTAGCTTTTTTTCTACCCCATAAAAAATTACAAGGCTACGAGAATTTCCCTCGTAGCCTTTTTACTTTAGCTATTAACAGCAAGACAATGGAGGAAACATGAGCAAACGTATTTTTTTACCCCAATCAGAAATGCCCACAAAATGGTATAATCCTATGCCGGATCTTCCAACACCCTTGGCTCCGCCTCTTGATCCGGAAACAAAAGAACTCCTTAGCCCTGAAAAACTGTCAGTAATCTTCCCTATGGGTCTTATTGAACAAGAAATGAGTCAAGATCGCTGGATCGATATTCCAGAAGAAGTTTTGGACATTTATAAAATTTGGAGACCTTCCCCTTTAGTCCGTGCTGAACGCTTGGAAAAAGCCATTGGAGCTCAATGTAAAATATTTTATAAAGATGAATCGGTTTCCCCAGCTGGATCACACAAACCAAACACTTCAGTGCCACAAGCATACTATAACAAAATAGAAGGCGTAAAACGCATCACCACAGAAACAGGTGCTGGACAATGGGGAACTGCTCTTGGTTTTGCCTGTGCTCAGTTTGGGATGGAAAGCACGGTGTATATGGTTAAGGTCAGCTATGAACAAAAACCTTATCGTAAAATATTGATTAATTCTTATGGATCAACAATCTATGCCTCGCCAAGTTCGGTTACTCAAACCGGTCAAGCCATGCTGGAAAAAGATCCAAGCTGTAAAGGTTCACTCGGTTTAGCTATTTCCGAAGCAGTAGAGGATGCTGCAACTCATGAAGATGCCAAGTATGGCTTGGGTTCTGTGCTCAACCATGTGCTTATCCATCAAACCGTAACCGGCTTGGAAGTCAAAAAACAAATGGAGATGATAGGTGAAAAACCGGATTACCTTGTAGGCTGCGTTGGTGGCGGTTCAAACTTCGCAGGCTTGGTTTCTCCCTATCTGCCAGAAAAACTTGCAGGAGAAAATATTCGCTTTGTGGCGATAGAACCTAAAGCATGCCCCACTCTTACCCGTGGTGACTATCGTTACGATTATGGGGATATGGCACGGCTTACGCCTTTACTTAAAATGCACACTTTAGGGCATTCTTTCATGCCCGCACCTATCCATGCCGGTGGACTGCGCTACCATGGTGATGCACCTATTGTTTGCAACATGGTGGATGAAGGGCTTGTTGATGCCAGAGCCTATTTCCAAAAAGAGTGTTTTGAAGCTGCCCAGCTTTTCTTGCGAACCGAGGGCTTTTTGCCGGCACCGGAAACCTCCCATGCCATTAAAGGTGCAATAGAAGTTGCCAAACATGCAGCTCCTGATGAAAACGTGGTCTTCTTGTACTCAGGACATGGAATGCTTGATCTCGCTTCTTATGATAAGTTCCTCACCGGTGAAATGGATAATTTTGAATTACCACAAAAGGACATTGAAGAAGCCTTAAAAGATTGCCCTAAAATATAGATAAAATTAAAGACAATTCAGCCCAATAACCGAGGAAAGGATGTACACTTTCTTCGGTTATTTTTTACCATATTAACCATACCTAAAAAGACTTAATCTACGCAAATTATCTTATTGATTTTATTCGTAAAAAGCATGAAACACAATACAAGTTTTCCCAAACTGCCGGAAAACTTTTCCCAAACTGCCGGAAAACTTTTCCCAAACTGCCGGAAAACTTTTCCCAATCTGCCGAATAAATTTTTCCAAATTGCCGGATAAACTTTCCTAATTTGCCGAATAAATTTTCCCAAATTATCGAATAAGTTTTCCCAAATTGCCGGACGAATTTTACTCATTTGCCGTAAACTTTTTCCCAACCTGACGAATAAATTTTCCCAATCTGCCGTAGACTTTTTCCAAATCTGCCAGTATACTTTTTTTATGAGTCAGACACAATATATCGAAAGATTCATTGAAGCGCGTCTTCATGAAGCAATGAAAGACACTCCAGTAATCTTGATAATTGGGCCACGGCAAACAGGCAAAACCACTTTAGTCAAAAAGCTCACAAGGAAAGGCATTCGCTATCTTACTTTGGATGATGAGACCACGTTAGCTGCTGCGCTTCAAGATCCTACCGGATTCATTCGTGAACTGGGTCGAGCTGTTATAGATGAAATTCAACGCGCCCCCACCCTGCTTTTAGCAATTAAAAAATCTATTGATGAAAACAGGCGTCCATGTCGTTTCATTTTAACCGGCTCTTCAAATGTTATGACCATGCCAATCGTTGCTGATTCACTGGCAGGTAGAATGGAAACGCTTTCGCTTCTTCCTTTGGCACAATGCGAATTAAGCGGGCACAGTACCAATTGGCTTGATCGCATTTTTGCTCATAAAACTCCACACACAAACAAGAAGTGTATAGGACAAAAGCTCGTTGAAAAGGTTATTTATGGTGGGTATCCAGAAGTCCTGCATCGCTTGTCTACAAGACGCAAAGCGGTTTGGATTAAACAATACTTAAACGCGCTTATTCAGCGAGATGTTCATGACATTTCCAATATCAATAAAATAGATAGTTTACCACGCTTTCTACGAGCATTAGCAATGACTTCAGGCCAACTATGCAATTATTCAAAAATTGGTGGACAAGTTGCTTTAGGTGGCAAAACGGTAAACACTTACATTACGCTATTGGAGCAAATGTTTTTATTACAAAGAGTAGAGGCTTGGTCTGCAAACCAGTTGAAGCGCGTTGTCAAAAAACCAAAGCTACATTTTATTGATTCTGGGATTCTGGCTCAGCTCATCAACCTACGCCCTGATACTCAACCACAGAACAGACAACTTTTCGGAAAAGCTCTTGAATCATTTATTTACGGTGAACTACGCAAACAAGCGACTTTTTCCGATATTGAATATTCTTTTTACCATTACAGAGATCGCGATCAGCTAGAGGTTGATTTCGTTATTGAAGATGAAAAAGGACAAGTCATAGGTATTGAAGTCAAGGCCAGCGCCACGGTCACTCCTAGTGATTTTAAGGGTATGCACCAATTGGCAAGCGCATGTGGGGATGCTCTGGTAAAAGGTCTTGTCTTATATGATGGAACAGAGACTCTGGCATTTGGCGATAAATTTTCTGCCGTTCCAATATCAAGTCTTTGGTAAAATTGGCAAAACGTATTTTCAAAGCAAGCGCGCTTAAATGACGGAGAAAAATATCGAAAGAACAGCAAACTTAAGGCGCGTTTACACTGAACTTCTTTCTTCTTTACTGCCTAAAAAACTAAGTGCAATTTTCCCAATCTGCCGAATAAATTTTTCCAAACTGCCGAATAAATTTTTCCAAACTGCCGGATAAATTTTCCCAAACTGCCGGATAAATTTTCCCGATCTGCCGGATAAATTTTCCCGATCTGCCGTAGACCTTTAAGCCAATACTTTCATTGTCTATATTCAGGCAAATCGTTCCCTCGTGCAAAATGGCGTAGCCAAACTTGAAAATGATTTTCCAATTCACCTTGCGCTCTGGAAATATTTGGTTCACCAGTTGCGTAATAAATACGAATAAAAGAATCCACTTTTGCATGTTTCCATGCTTCTTTTGTAAAAGGAGCGGTTCGTGTGCGGTGCAAGCCGTCTGAACCCCGGTAACAATAGGTCAAACAATACTGTGATAGGGAATGTTCTCTAAATTTCTTCAGCACAACAGCGGATGCGCTTGCTTCACCAAACGCGCGAATCCGTTCTTTGCGTATCATTGTATAGGGGATTTGACTTAGCAGAAATAAAGCAAAAAACGTCACTACTATTGCGAAACATCGACGCACCTTTTGTTGCGATGGCAAAAACATTGTCTTAAACAACATAATTTACAAATATGGAGTGAGCTCTGTTGCTGCCTCAAACAGAAAATGATCAACCAAATGACACAAAATATGCCCTGCTGCAATATGCAATTCTTGAATAATAGCTGTATCAGAAGACGGAATTGCAATCATATAATCGCACAAAGCCGGCATTTCCCCTTCTGACTGACCTGTCATACCAATAGTAATACACCCTTTTTGCTTTGCTTCTTTTAGAGCAATAATAACATTGGGACTTGTGCCTGAGGTAGAAATCCCAAGCAATACATCACCGGCTGTGGCCAAAGCTTGTACTTGTTTCAAAAAAATTTGGTCATAGCCAAAATCATTGCCTATTGCGGTAAGCGCAGAAGTATCCGTGGTCAAAGCGATTGCAGGTAAAGGTGGTCGGTCTATCTTAAAACGATTCACAAATTCTGCAGCAAGATGCTGGCAATCTGCTGCACTACCACCGTTACCACACAGCAAAAGTTTATGACCAGTCGCTATACTTTTGGCTAGCTCCCTACCCAAAATAACCAGTGCTTCTGAGTTGCTTGCAAAAAAAGCCTCTCTCGCTTCACTGCCAGCAGCAGCATGGGCAAGCACTTTATTCAAAGCTGATGTACTCATGTATTCCTCATTATAACTCTTTGTATTTTGAATGACTATGTTTTTTGCAAGGACTCAAGTTTAGCTAAAAGAGCATAGGCTGACAATATATGTATTATAAGACGTAAAATTTTATAGCTTAAAACAATAAAAATACTTGTGTAACAATCAGTGCATAAATACCTGCTGCTCCATCATCGAGCATAATACCCATGCCTCCTTTACATTGACTATCAAGGATATTCACAGGCCAAGGCTTTGTTATGTCAAAAAATCTAAAGAGAGCAAAACTGATGGCAAGGTGCCACCACGGAGCATGGCAAGCAAGGCATAGCATACTGAGTAATTGCCCAAAAAATTCGTCCCAGACAACGCATTTTGGATCTTTGTGAGCAAATATTTTCTCTGCTTCATTGCAAATATAGACCCCAAGAACAAAAACGCAAATCAAGCCCACTACGCGCGGTATAAAAGGCAAGGGAAGAAAAATAATGGGAGCAAAAAGCGTGGTTACAAGCGAAGCCCAAGTTCCAGGCATTTTCGGTAAATGTCCGATAAAACCTAAGCTTGCTAGGGAAAGCACAAAACGATTGAATCTTTGAGTTTGCATGAGCATTCAGTACGATGAACCGTATTTTATGTAAACTTTATATTTTTCAGTGCAACAGCATGATACTCATTGCTTTTTTCTTAAAATACAATATGAGCTTTTTACAAATATTTTTGATATAAAAATTTCAGAAAAAGGAGAAAATATCGTGCCAGTGACTGCAGAATTAGCAAATTTTATTGCATCTTGGACAGAGGACAGCAACGGAACAAAAGCGGACTTTGTTCTTTTTAAGGACTTTTTAGAAGCACAAGAAGGAGTGAGCCTTTCCTTTGTCCCCCGCCCCGGCATTACCTATTCCCTGCGCGCAGTACATGCTCTGCAAAACAAGCGTGAATTATTTGTTATGCTTGATGTTATTGATGATGATCCAGCAGATAGATGGCTTTCTGTATGCTTTTATGCCGATATGGGGAAAGACCCTGAACAGCTTGGAGATGAAGTACCTGAAGGGCTTATGGGTGAGGATGCACGATGCTTTGATCTGTATGAACATGATGACACTCTGGTAAAATACATACAAGCTCGCCTGTTTGAAGTGATACAAAACGCAGCCCAAACAGGGTAGATATGTCCGTGCTTTTCCCTTTCCACACATTGACTTGATTTAATTCCACCGTTGCCCTTGCTTTTTTGAAGAGTATACATAGTTTCTTTCTGTAAAATACAATTTGCAAACCGTATGGAGGAATTTTTTATGTACGCATTGGCAATTAACGGTAGCCCTCGCAAAGGGGGCAACACTGAATTTTTATTAAATAAAGTGCTGGAACCTTTGGAGTCGGCAGGTTGGGAAACCGAGTTAGTTCGTGTTGGAGGCAAGCCCATTAGAGGTTGTATGGCCTGTTATAAATGTTTTGAAAATAAAGATAACAAATGCTCTGTACAAACCGATATATTTAATGAGCTTATGGAAAAAATTATTAAAGCAGAGGCCATTATCATTGGTTCTCCGACTTATTTTGCTTCTGTTTCCTCAGAAACCAAGGCCTTGCTGGATCGCGCTGGGCTCGTTGCTTTGGCCAATGGAGAGCTTTTAGCCGGTAAAATAGGAGCAGCAGTAGTTGCCCAACGTAGGGGAGGAGCCACCATGGCCTATGATACTATTCTAAAAATGTATCAAATGTCGCAAATGATCATGCCCGGCTCTACATATTGGAATTTTGGCGTAGGCCGAAACAAAGGCGAGGTTGCAGATGATGCTGAGGCTTTGCGTAATATGGAGCATGTAGGAAAGGCTATTGATTGGCTAGGACGAGCCAAAAATGCCTTGGGTGAACCATTTCCTGTACAAGCTCGTGGCTAAAACAAGCAAAAACAGGCTTCTGCTCAAACATGAGGAGAAGCCTGAATACTATCTCGAAAAAACAGCTTGCTTAAAAGCCCCATTTTTTTGAAAAAAAACAACGCCAAGAACGACGGCCATGCACGACAGAGAGAAGCGTTTGACCGGATATACGCATCAAACCATGAAACGGCGCATATCCCATACCCTGCATACTACGCAAAAGCATTTGGCGTAAGTAATTTGCCCAGCGAAATTCAGGGAAGATATATTTTTTCAAGGAAGCAATATAGTATTTTGCAGGGTGCTCACCACTACCCAAGGCTTTTGCCACTGCATGTCCAGCATACCAGCCTGAGGCCAGAGCATAAAAAATTCCTTCACCAAGAAGTGGTTCGACAAAGCCTGCAGCATCCCCTACCAACAAGAGTCTCTCTTTTGTTGGATTTTTTAACCAATTGCCATACGGCAGGGGGTGCCCTTTAAGCTCTACTTGAGAACGATTCAGGCCAAGCGTTCCTAAAAATTCCTCAAAACAAGAAACAACACCAGCTTTTTGTCCATGTTGTAAACCACACATGCCAATACGCAAATCATGTAAACCCGGAAAAATCCAGCCATATCCGGTTTGCATATAGCCTACATACAGCCGTGGCTCATTTATTTCATGCAAAGCTTCTGGTGCCTTGTTTTTTGGAAGATATATTTCAACAGCTGAGGCTAAATTTCTACGCCAAGACTTACGATTTATTGGCAAGGCTCGTCGCATACGGCTATTAGCTCCGTCCGCAGCAATGATATACTTTGCTCGAAATTCTCCGTGTTCTTGAGTAAAAACCTTGCCACGAGCAGGTATGCAATGCGTAGCGCATGCACCTTGTATAATATCTACTCCGGCTTTTTGGGCAACTAAAAGAAGGGTAAAATCAAGGCGAGCTCTATTTATAAGCACAAAGGGATGAATTCCTTGCTTTCGACAAATCTCCTGATCCTTATTAAAAAAAGCATAAGAATCCGTAGAATACTCTATAATCTTTTCGCTTTGCAGTGTTTCTTGTGAAAGAGCAAAAATATGCTGAAGAATATGCAGTGTTTTTTGCGTAAGGAGTCCACCACAAAGTTTTTCACGCGGAAACTTTACACTTTTCTCTAGTAAAGCAACTGAAATACCGTGTTCAGCTAAAATTTTGGCAGTAGCTGTGCCGGCAGGGCCACCGCCCACAACAAGCACCTCATACGTTTTTTCCATAAATTAGCCTGTAGCTTGAGTCGGGCATAAGAGGCAACTGTAAAAATACTCATTGTGTATCTTAAAGATTTTTATGGAGCCATCTTTTACTTTGAAAACAAGGCTCTTGACCGCCTTCCTGCTTGAGGCTAGAAAAGACACTCATTATCATACGCGGGGCAGTATCCACGCAAAAGATGAGATAAAAGATGATACACAGACCGGGTCAGTAGCTCAGTTGGATAGAGCATCGGCCTTCTAAGCCGACGGTCGAGGGTTCGAATCCTTCCTGACCCGCCATTTACTGCCTACATAATTCCAGAAGCGTTTTCTTGATTCCCTCTTTATCAATACCAAGCATAACACGCAGCTCTTTTTGGGTTCCATGCTCCACAAAATTGTTTGGTAGACCTAGCCTGCGAATTTGTAAGCCAAACAGGCAATTATGATCTGAAAAACACTCAATAACAGCGGAGCCAAAGCCTCCAGCAAGTGCATTTTCTTCAACAAGAAGGATGCGCTTAAATCTTTTGGCCAGTTCGAGCAGTTGTTTTTGAGGCAAAGGGCAAACAAAGCGTGCGTTCAGCACTGCAGCTGATATATTAGCTTCTTGCTCTAATTCCATTGCTGCTTCCAAAGCAGGATATACTCTTGAACCAAGGGCGACAATAAGCACTTCTTTGCCCTCCCTCAGCATTTCTGCCTGCCCAATTTCTAAAGGAGCAAGCCGGGGATCAACGGCAATACCCACACCAGTTCCACGAGGGTAGCGTACCGCAACAGGCCCGTTCAGGCTAAAAGCTGTAGACATCATTTGTCCAAGTTCATTTTCATCTTTTGGAGCCATGAGCACCAAATTAGGAATATGCCGCAAATACGAGAGATCAAATGCGCCATGATGGGTAGCGCCATCCTCTCCCACAAGTCCGCCTCTGTCCAAAAAGAATTTTACATTCAGATTTTGCAAACAAACATCATGCACTATTTGGTCATAAGAGCGTTGCAAAAAAGTGGAATAAATAGCTACTGCCGGCTTAAAGCCTGCACTGGCAAGACCAGCTGCAAAAGTCACTGCATGTTGTTCACAAATCCCCACATCGACAAATCGCTGAGGAAAACGCTCCTGAAAGGCTTTGGTGCCGGTTCCTTCAGGCATGGCAGCCGTAATGGCGACAATTTTTTCGTCCTGTTCCGCCAGCCGACATAAAGTAGAACCAAAAACCTCTGTGTATGAAGGAAAACCTCCTTTGGGCGGTTTATTCGCAAGTCCGGTTTCAGGCTGAAACTTACCTACCCCATGAAAATATGTAGGATTATTTTCCGCAGGATCATAGCCTTTGCCTTTAGTCGTCATCACATGAACCAAAACCGGAGTATCCATCTTTTTTACTTGTTCAAGAGTTTCAACCAAAGCTTGTAAGTCATGCCCATCAATAGGCCCTACATAATTAAAACCAAAGGCTTCAAAAAGCATTCCCGGGGTAAAAAATGTCTTAAAAGAATCCTTACTGCGTTTTGCCCAATGTCTAATTTCACTCCCTATACGCCCGGGGATCTCATCAATACGTTTTTCCATAAAATTTTGCAGGCGCAGCAGTAAGGGTGACGTTAATTTACGAGACAAAAACTGGGAAAGAGCTCCAACATTTGGAGAAATAGACATCTCATTATCATTGAGAATCACTGTAAATTTACAGTCCAGTTCTCCAGCTTGATTCAACCCTTCATAGGCCATACCCGCGGTCATGGAACCATCGCCTATTACAGCAACTACTTCATGATCTTTTCCTGCAAGATCACGAGCCAAGGCCATACCAAGTCCGGCTGAAATAGAGGTCGAAGAATGCCCTACTCCAAAATGGTCATATTCGCTTTCGGCCATACGCGGAAAACCAGAGATACCCCCAAATTGACGCAAAGTATGAAAGTCAGCAAACCTACCGGAAAGAATTTTATGTGCATAGGCCTGATGTCCCACATCCCAAATCAATTTGTCTTGTTCAAGGTTCAAGGTCTTGTATAAAGCTAAGGTTAGCTCGATTGTCCCCAAACTTGGAGCTAAGTGTCCGCCAGTAGCGGAAACTTGCTCTATAATCATACTGCGAAGCTCAGAGGCAATAGCTTCCATTTCCTCTATGGAAAAGGCCTGTACATCCTCTGGCTTGTCTATTTTAGCAATGAGCATATTCTCATTATGCCCCATATTGGCTCCTCCTGCTCATTTTTTAGTGAACTCGTTCAACAATATACCGGGCTAGTGCTTTAAGAAAAAGAGCATCTTCACCCGTATAATCCGCAATGGCCTCAGTGGCTTGTGTAATAAATACATCAGCCATAGCATGACTTTGCTCAAGGCCTAATAATTTTGGATATGTGCTTTTATTCTGTTTTATATCACTACCTACAGGCTTACCGAGCTCCGCCTCATTGCCCACAAGATCCAAAATATCATCCACGATTTGAAAAGCCACGCCAATATTACTCCCATATACAGTTGCTGCTTGCATTTGCTCTTCATTTGCTCCTGCAAGGATAGCACCGCACAAACATGCTGCCTTAATCATTGCTCCGGTTTTCAGCGAGTGCATTGATTGCAAGGCACTTAAATCAATATCTTCACGCGCAGTAAAATCCATATCTAAAAGCTGCCCACCAACCATGCCAGCAGCACCTGCAGCACGAGCAAGCTCTTGTATCGCTCCTAACACATTATGTGCCTCCAGCTCCAAAACAAGGGCAGGGCTTGTCATCAAAGCAAAAGCTTCTGTCAACAAGGCATCTCCTGCCAGTATAGCCGTGGCTTCATCAAATTTTTTATGACTCGAAAGTCTGCCACGCCGTAAATCATCATCATCCATGGCAGGTAAATCATCGTGAATAAGCGAATAGGTATGAATACACTCAATGCCGGCAGCAAAAGGGAGAATTTTTTCTTCACCCGTACCAAACATCCCGGAAAACGCAAGGGTCAGTACCGGACGCAAACGTTTTCCCCCTGCAAGAAGGCTATATTCCATAGCCTCCAGCAATGCTTTTGGAATATTTTTTTCCTTCAAACACAGCTGTAAATATGACTCAATACGCGCAGCTCGAAGTTGCAACTGTTCCTTTACTCGCATAGATCATCTTCCTCAGCATGTTCTTCCAATACAACAAAATCACTGCCATCAGCCAGTTTCACTTCATTACGAGCATTTTCAAGCATGAGCGAACATGCTTTGGAAAGAGCCTGTCCTTCCTTAAAAAGTGCAACTCCATCCTCCAAGGGTAAATCACCCTCTTCCAACTGTTCCACAATAGCAGCCAAGCGTTTTAATTTTGCATCAAAAGGCTGTTCTTTTTTTGTTTTTTTCGCACTCACGCTCATATCCTCTTTACTTGTTTGCTTGGCATAATTTTGCTCAAGCTAAAATAACAACAATCAAAAAAACTAGGGCAAGACATACAAGAACACAAAAAACATAGTTATTCCCTAGACTTCACATTATATGTACCAAGCACTTCCGCCTGTATGGAGCCATCAATGAGCTCTATATCTACTTTATTTCCTGCTCTAACTTCTTGAGCAGAGACGAGCACATTTCCATTCAAACGCAAAAGACTATAACCTCTTTGCAAGGGAGCTTTTGGATCACAGGCACGCATTCTTGCCTCATGTAAATTCAAAAATGCTTCAAAGCGAGAAAAATATACAGTAACAGCCCGTTCTAAACGTTGACGCAAAAATTGTATCTCTTGCGCTAAATGTTCAAAAACCCGTGGTTCCATAGTCTTATATAAGGCAAAAGATTCTCTCTGTAATTGTGTCTTTTTACGATGTAACAAAGAACTTGTGGTGTGCAAAAGCTTTTGACGCAACTGCCCAAGCTCACGAGAGAGACGTTCCACACCTTGCTGTGGCGAAAACCAAAGTAATCCACGCGAAAGAATTTCCAGTTCTCGCTTTTGCTCTACAAGCTGTTTTTGAAAAGAAAGAACAAGTCGTCTGCTTAATTCCTCTACTTGTTGCACAAAGGCAGTTCGCTTGAGCCAAAGCAGTTGTGCAGCATGAGAAGGTGTTGCTGCTCTCATATCTGCAACATAATCCGCAATAGAAAAATCCGGCTCATGCCCCACTCCGCAAAGCACTGGCGTGGACACTTCAAAAAGAGCTTCAGCCACTTCCTCGGTATTAAAAGCCCACAAATCCTCTAAAGAACCACCACCTCGAATAAGTACCAAAACTTCTGCCCAAGCATCCTCATCCGCTTGACGCAGTGCTTTGGCAATTTGCTTTGGGGCTTCTACTCCCTGAACCAGAGTAGGATAAATACGGATTTGCGCTCCAATACCGCGTTCTTCAGCAAGGCGTAAAAAATCACAAACAGCTGCTCCAAAAATAGAAGTTATGAGCGCAACTTTTTGCGGTTCCACAGGTAAATCTTTTTTTTGAGCTTCATCAAAAAAACCAGCAGCAGCCAATTTTCCTTTCAAAGCAACAAACGCAGCTTGTAAATCTCCAGCTCCATGCACTTGCACGAGTTCTGCTACAAGCTGATACACTCCACGCGCTTCGTACACAGTAATGCGCCCAGCACAAAGCACTTCCTGCCCTTCCTGAATGTTTACTGCGGAACGTTCCAAAACCTCACCGGTCAAAGGATGTACAGATTCTTCATTCTCAGCTTCCCACCTAGCTGACTTAAACCAGACTACTGGCAAAATTGTTGTGCCATCAGTAAGCTTAAAATATACATGTCCACTTGAAGGGCAAGAAACCGAAGCCACTTCACCCCGTACCCAAATAAAAGGAAATTCAGTTTCCAATACATCATGAATGGCGCAGGTCGCTTGGCTGACAGATAAAATATTCGGCATATTTTTTTCTCTGCATATAAGCTACTGTTTCATATTCAGGCCGTCAATCATACGCAATTTTAGCCCATATTGTGTGAAAAAAATAATGCAGATAAAATTTGACACGCCGTCTGTATTTGTATATTTTACCAAATATGCAAATAAAAACATGTAATATACATCCAAAAGAAGATGCACATTTTGAAACCCTTGCTCAAGTTTTTAAGGCTTTAGGGCATCCGGCTCGGCTCAAAATGGTAGCAGCCCTTGCGCAAAAAGAATGTTGCGTTTGTGAACTCACAGAACTTGTTGAGCTTGATATGTCCACTGTTTCACGGCATCTCAATTTTCTTAAATCTTGTAACATAGTCAAAAGCAAGCGCAAAGGCACTTGGATGCACTATACACTGGCCTTAAAATGTCTCTCTGATGTTTTACAATGCCTGCAAACAAAGGAAGAAAAAAAATGACGAATAGAACAAAGGAAAACAAGCAAAAAATATTAGGAAAATACTCTGCCTTTGCTTTCTTAGGGCTTGTGCTTTGGTTTGCTCTTTACCCTAATTTACTCCCCTTTTCCAGATGGTTCACGGCTCTGCTTGGCCTTGATATCAATACCAAGCTAGGATCAGCCGTACAATTTTTCATATACGATACCCCAAAAGTGTTTATGCTTCTTGTGCTTGTGGTCTTTCTTATTGGGATTGTGCGAACCTGGTTTACCCCTACTGCGACTCGTCGCTATTTAGCAGGAAAAAATGAGACAATCGGCAATTTTCTTGCAGCAGGGCTAGGGGTACTCACGCCTTTTTGCTCCTGTTCTGCGGTTCCGCTTTTTGTAGGATTTGTCACTACCGGAGTCCCTCTTGGTGTAACTTTTTCTTTCCTCATTGCTTCTCCAATGGTGAATGAAGTGGCTCTCGCCTTACTTTTGGGAATGTTTGGTGCAAAAATAGCATTTCTTTATGCAGGCTTTGGACTGTGCATTGCCATTGTTGCAGGCTGGATATTAGGGCGATTGGGGCTAGAAAAATATTTACAAGATTGGGTGCTTCGCCAACTTTCCATGGGCAATATGGAAACACCCAATTCTGAAATTACTTGGGCGGATCGCCTGAATGCAGGTGCTCTTGCAGTCAAAGAAATAGTGGGCAAAGTGTGGCTATTTATTATCTTAGGTATCGCTGCTGGAGCAGCCATTCACGGCTATGTACCAGAAAACTTCATGGGAAATATTATGGGGCAAGCTGCTTGGTGGTCAGTCCCTGTTTCTGTACTTTTAGGTATTCCCATGTATGCCAATGCAGCCGGAATAATTCCCGTTATTCAAGTTCTTATGGAAAAAGGCGCAGCTCTCGGATCCGTACTAGCCTTTATGATGTCCGTTACCGCACTTTCGCTACCGGAAACAATCATTCTTTCCAAAGTGCTTAAAAAACAACTGATAGCCATTTTTGTACTCACAGTAGGAACAGGAATACTTTTAGTGGGTTATGTATTCAATCTCCTTGCTTAGGCAAAGGGATAAATTAAAGGTAAACGTTTTGCTTTGCTGCAATGGCGTGGCTGAATAATATTCACGATTGCTAAAGCAAACGATTGCTTTTACCCACTGCGTGCAACTCTTTTAAGCTATGAATCTGTCCGCCCTGTAGTTTGCGAATAAGAAACAAAAATAAATACGCTGTTTGCATAGCATCTGTCAGCGCATTATGCGTAGGAAAATTCGGTATTTTGTATTGTTCTGCAAGCTCACTAAGATTATACGATATTTGTAAATTAAAGCGTTCGTAATAATTGCTAAAGCATTCTTCCCTATAGGCTTGTGCCAAGCGCATGGTATCTATGCAAGGATTTTTCAAAGCCCCCCCAAATATTTTTTGGCTGGCACGAGAAAGAAAGGCCATGTCCATGCCCACATGATGCCCAACAAATAACGAAGAACCTGCAAAACTTAAAAAATCATGCAAAACAAGTTCAAGTTTTGGAGCTTTGGACAAGGCTTGCGGAGTAAGCCTATGGATCAAAGTACTTTTTTTCTGAAAATTCATGGTCGGACGCACAAGGGAATAAAAGGTATCATGTGGCACAATACGCATATTTTTAATACGCACAGCCCCTATGGACACAATTTCATCCCGTCTCGGGCGCATTCCAGTCAATTCTGTATCCACAACAACAAAATCATAGGCTTCCAAGGCTTTGTTTTGGCTCAAAGCGCGTAAATTTTTCCAAGAACGTGCCAGCCCTTCATGTTCCGGCACAGCGCAGGAAAAAGAAAGAAGGCTTAAAAATTGAGATAAAAAGAAACGCATTAAAAATATCTTTTACGCAATATTGAGGCTAAATATATCTCGCACATGACGCTGAATGCGAGAAATAACTCCAAATGCTTCTTTTAAGGTTCTACGTTCCAATTCCGAAAGTTTTTCCGGTATAATATGATTATTTGCCTTTTTGCCTTGTTCAACAAGCGTCAGTTGATGCACAAGACGCAAGTGCAGTAAAAATTCATAGGCTTCGGTAGCATCCACACAAAGTTCTTGTGGAATATGGCCTTCTTGGCTCAAAAGTTTAAGCCGTGCCAAGGTATTTGTTTCCTTCAGCCCATATTTGAGAGCCATAAGCCGAGCAAAATCAATAAAAGGCGTAAGTCCGCGTGTTTTAATATCAAGCTGATTTTTGTGCTCACCGCTACGTTCTACAAGAAAATTCTTAAAAAATGAAAGAGGTGGTCTGGTTTTCAAACAATCCGCAGCAAGGCAACGCAAAAAAACGTCCTGTTTTGGTGCGTGTTTCATTATATGATTTCGCAATTCCTTGGCAAAATTTTCATGCCCATAGCCTGCCCTAAAATCAAAAAAAATAGTGGCTTGAAGCACCTCTTCCGGCTCAGGTACCATAATCCAATGTTCAAAACGATCACGCCAGAGCGAAAGAGGCTTACGCAATTTTGGATTTGAAGCCATGATATTTCCGGGGCAAGCAGGAAAACCACATTGAATTAAGTGTTCTTTTGCCTGTGCAGTAAACTCAGTAAAATAAATATCGCAAGCGCGCTGTAATATTTCATCATCACTGTCTTTATACACAAGAGCATTGTCTTGATCTGTTGCAAATGTTTGCTCACGACGACCTTCACTCCCCATAAGAAGCCAGCAAAAAGGTAATGGTGGCGTGCCAAACTGTTTTATAAGCAAATCAAGAAGGCGTTCAAGGATAAGATCATTAAATACAGCGACCATGCGACTTATATTGCCGGCCTTTGCACCTTCTTCCACTAACGAGCGTACTACCGTGGATATTTTGCTCGAAAGAGGATACAGCCCTTGTAAAGTTTCCGTGCCGAGAATTTCTCGAAAAACAGCTAAAGGATTTTTTCCTTGTTGGAGCATAATGTCATGAGAGGTGACAACTCCGAGAATTGCATTATCACTTTGCTCGTTGTTTGGAGTCACTACCAAATGATGGATATGAAGGGTCATCATTTTAAGCAAAGCATCAAATATTGCTGTTTGCGGTGTAACACTGACAAGTGGGGTGCTCATGATAATCTTGACAGGTGCTGTATAGTCCATACCAAGCCCTACTGCTTTGCGTATGTCCTTATCCGTAACAATACCGGATACTTCCCCTGAAGGATCACGGACAAGCAAGGAACCCACTCCATGTTGCGTCATTTTCAAGGCAGCAAGTTGAATACTGGTTGCCATTTCCACGGAAACAGGTTCCCGTGAAATCATACTACCCACTTCTGTTCCAAAAAAGTGAAGGCCAGAATCTGTTTGCAGAGAAGTACGGCGGTTAATGTCGGAAAAGGCCTGAGAGAGATAGGTAGAGGAAAAAGAACGCAAAAAATACTCAGCAATCAAAGGTTGGGTGCGGAGCAAGTCCTTAAAAACAGCACCCGGCAGGCGAATAACAAAAGTATCCTCCACGGTATGAGCATTCATGGTGGCCGGAGCATCTTGAATAAGAGAGAGTTCACCGACACAGCTGCCTTCTCCCCGATAATCTATTAAAATTTCTCGGCCATCTTCTCCGGGCATAGAAAGCTTGATGCCCCCACTTTGCACCAAGAGCAAATCTTCGGGCATGGTGCTGTCTTTATGCAAAACGCATATTTTCGCCGGAAAAAAATCAACACTACACTGCTGAGAAAGTGCTGTAATATCCTTGAGATTCAAGCCGGAAAACGGCAATGTTTTTTGAAAAAAATCAATAAGAAGGACTGATTGCGTTTCAGAAGAATGACTCATGTTTTCGCTCTGATGCAAAGATTATATACAAAGCGACCTTTCCAAATCATGAGGAAAGGTCGCTTTGTTAAAAGGGGCTAGTGATCTACCGCGGAACCAGCTCCACGAGGAATACGCACGGATTCTACCATTTCCTGAATATCCTGTGGCGGAGCTTTGGTCAGTAGAGAAACGATAATCGTGGTTGCAAAGTTAATAACCATGCCCACAATGCCAATACCTGTGGTACGGATACCAAAGAACCAAGGTTCCATGGTTCCACCAAGTACCGGAGTACAAGTGAAGATATAGACTAAAGTAAAGCCTATTCCTAAAACCATTCCTGCTATAGCTCCTTCACGAGTCGTTCTTTTCCAAAAGATGCCCAAAACAATTATTGGGAACACAGAGCTTGAAGCCAAACCAAAAGCTAAAGCCACCACCTGAGCCACAAAACCAGGGGGATTGATACCGAAATAACCAGCAAAACAAACAGCAACCGCGATCATCACTCTTGCGACACGCAGCCTTTGTTTTTCAGAGGCTTTACGGTTAATAATTCGATAATAAAGATCATGGCTAATGGAAGAAGCAATAACCAAAAGCAGGCCCGAAGCCGTGGATAATGCTGCAGCCAAACCTCCGGCAGCGACCAGTGCAATGACCCATGCTGGCAGATTTGCTATTTCCGGATTTGCTAAAACCATAATGTCACGATCCACATACAGTTCGTTCGCATTCTCTGTCAGTTCATTTTCAATATTCGGCAAACCATATGCGTTAAGTCCTTCTGCTTTAACAGGTTTTCCTTGAATAGCAGCCCCTCCACCTGCTTTTGTACCAAGATATTGTATTTTACCATCTTGGTTTTTATCCACCCATGAGATAAGTCCGGTTCCAGACCAATTTTCCACCCAAGAAGGAACTTTTACCGGATCAGCTGCTTGATAATCTACTGTTTCCAAGGTGGAAATCATATTATAACGAGCAAAAGCAGCTACAGCCGGAGCAGTGGTGTAAAGAATGGCGATAAAGAGCAAAGCATAGCCGGCAGAAAGACGAGCCGCGCGAACACTAGGCACAGTATAAAAACGAATTATAACATGAGGCAAACCAGCGGTTCCAATCATTAAAGCCAAGGTAATGCAAAAAATATTGAGCATATCCATATTAGCAAAAGGTGAAGTATAACCACCAAAGCCAAGCTCAACGCCTATTTCATCCAAGGTAGCCAGCAAGGCTTGACCAGCATCCGGTCCGGAAAGAATAGAGCCTCCAAACCCGAATTGGGGCAAAGGATTGCCAGTAATTTTCATGGAAATGGCAATAGCCGGAATAAGAAAAGCCACAATAAGCACGCAGTACTGTGCAACCTGTGTATAGGTAATGCCTTTCATCCCACCCAAACAAGCGTAAAAAAAGACAATGCCCATGCCTATAAAAACACCAACGTCTACAGGTACATCCAAAAAACGAGAAAAAACAACGCCAACTCCACGCATTTGTCCAGCAACATAGGTCAAGGAAACAATTATCGCGCAAATCAAGGCTACAACACGAGCGACATTGGAATAATAACGATCGCCGACAAAATCTGCTACTGTAAATTTGCCAAACTTCCGAAGATATGGAGCAAGCATTAAGGCAAGCAGCACATAACCACCTGTCCAACCCATAAGATATACAGAACCGGCATAACCAGCAAAAGAAATAATACCTGCCATACCTAAGAAGGAAGCTGCACTCATCCAATCCGCAGCCGTGGCCAATCCATTAGCCAAAGGAGGAACTCCACCTCCGGCGACATAAAAACCTTTTGCATCTTTGACCCTGCTCATCCAAGCAATTGTCAGGTAGATCGCAAAAGTCAATCCAACCATAATATACGTCCATAAAGTAATGGAATCCATAATAGCTCCTCTTGGTATACAGTGCTTATTCGTGCACGTCGTGTTTGCGGTCTAATTTTTTCATGAGTATATAATAAATAAAAATAAGCAAAACAAAGACATAAATAGAACCTTGCTGTGCAAACCAAAAACCAAGCGGAAATCCTCCAAGGAAAAAAGTATTCAGCTGTTCAACCAAGAGGATAGAAAAAACAATGGAGACTAAAGCCCAGATAGAAAGAAGTATAATCATATACCGGACGTTTGTTTTCCAATATTCTTTTTTTATATTGCGTTCTTCCATAGTATAATTCCTCTGTTAGGATTAAAAAATGTATTTCTAGTAAAATGCCAATCAGTTAAGAGAGCAAATCCGCATTGCCTTCTATAAGATCCTCTACCACGCTTGGGTCAGCCAAAGTAGAAGTATCGCCCAGATTGGATGTATCTCCTTCAACAATCTTACGCAAAATACGGCGCATAATTTTTCCTGATCTGGTTTTAGGCAGACCGGGGGCAAATTGCAAAAGCTCAGGAGCCGCTAAAGGACCAATATCTTTTCTAACGTGCATGACCAATTCTTTTTTGAGTTCCTCGGATTCATCCACACCGTTTTTAAGTGTAACATAAGCATAAATGGTCTGCCCTTTTATTTCATGGGGCATTCCAACCACTGCTGCTTCAGAAACAGCTTCATGAGCTACCAATGTTGATTCTATTTCAGCTGTTCCCAGCCTATGGCCTGAAACATTGATCACGTCATCTACCCTACCCATAATCCAAAAATAGCCGTCTGCATCACATCTGGCTCCATCACCTGATTCATAGCACCCGGGGAAACCAGCAAAATATGTTGTTTTGAAGCGTTCCGTGTCACCCCAAACCCCTCGGAGCATTCCGGGCCAAGGTTTACGAATCACCAAAAAGCCACCTTCATCCGCAGCTACAGGCTGACCTTCTTTGTTCACGATTGCAGCATCAATACCGGGTAAAGGCCGTGAAGCAGCTCCGGGCTTCATAGGAGTAGCATAGGGTAAACCGGAAAGAACATGACCACCTGTTTCTGTTTGCCACCAAGTGTCGACAATCGGTAGTTGACTCTTACCAATATATTTATGGTACCAGTTCCATGCTTCCGGATTGATAGGTTCTCCAACAGAGCCAAGAATACGCAAAGAGGAAAGATCGTGCTGTGTTGTCCATTGTTCACCTTCACGCATCAGTGCTCGAATAACTGTTGGGGCAGTATAAAAAATATTAACTTTGAATTTTTCCACCACTTGCCAGAACCTATCAGGCTTTGGATATGTAGGTACCCCTTCAAACATAAGGCTTGTAGCGCCAAGAGCTAAAGGCCCATACACAATATAAGAATGACCCGTTACCCAACCTATGTCTGCGGTACACCAATGAACATCATTGTCTTTAAGATCAAACACCCATTGGCAAGTATGTGCTGCATAGGTCAGATAACCTGCCTGAGAATGAAAAACCCCTTTGGGCTTACCTGTGGAACCAGAAGTATAGAGAATAAACAAAGGATCTTCAGAATCCATAACCTCATATGGACATTCTGCACTTATATCATGAGCTGATATTTCCTCGTGCCACCAAATATCGCGACCCTCAACCATTTCATAGTTATCAAAGCCTTTAGCTGAATCCACAACCACGACTTGTTCTACATCCGGACATTCCTTGAGGGCATCATCAGTATTGCCTTTCAAAGGAATTTGGCGTCCGGCACGATTCACAGCAGTTCCAGTAATATGCACTTTAGAACCACAGTCATTAATACGATCACGCAAAGCATTTGCTGAAAATCCAGCAAAAATAATGGAGTGCGGTGCTCCGATACGAGCACAGGCCAACATAGCAATTGCCAGTTCAGGAACCATGGGCAAATAAATAGAAACACGGTCGCCTTTTTTGACTCCCTTTTTTTTCAAAACATTTGCAAATTTACATACTTCGTCATGAAGCATTTGATATGTATAGACTTTGACATCCTCATCTTGTTCACCTTGAAAGATAATCGCAGCTTTGTTGCGACGACCATTCTCCAGATGCCTATCCAAACAATTATAGGCCACATTTAATTTGCCTCCGTCAAACCATTTGATATCCGGGGCATCAAAATCACAATCGCAAACTGTATCAAAAGGAGCTTCCCAGCTGAGTAATTCCGTGGCTCGCTGCGCCCAAAATTCATCCATATTTTCTATGGAGCGTTTATAGATAGCTTCATATTCTTCCATACTCTGTATGGCTGCAGTTTCACGGCAAGGGGGTGTGATAACTTGAGATTCTTGACTCAAACTTTGAATTGTTTTGTCGCTCATCGTAACTTTATCCTCCTATGGTAGTTTGCTTTATGCGTGCTCAAGTGCATTTGTTATGATATTCGTAAATTTTTTCCTATATAAAAAGCAAGATCGTGGCACATGTTTTTCGGTGAACGGTACAATTTAGCCTTTTGTCGGAAAATCCTAAAAAACAAAGCTATTTATAGAGACTGACTGAATTTTTGCACGCTTGAAAGAGAAAAAGCAGAACTTTGTATGCTTCTTCTTCATTTTATTTGAAAAAACTTCGTAGTATATTGACAAATGCTCCAAGGGAGAGAACAATTAAAGGCGACATATCACTTATTAAGCTGTTTTGTTTTGGAGGATACATTATGAACATCAGTTCCAGCCGACTTGCTGGGAAAGCCACACAATTTGACGGCATTTTGGATTGGTTTCAAATGCTGTCCGGTGCAGGGCTTATCCTTTTTATGTGGGCACACATGATTTTGGTCTCAAGCGTACTTATCGGGCCAGGCCTCATGGACGCAATAGCACACTTTTTTGAAGCCACTGGCATGGCTCAAGTAGGTGGCCCTCTGATATTTTTACTTTTTCTTTTTCACTTTCTCTTGGCAGCAAGAAAGGCTCCTTTTCGTTTTGAAGGCATGTCTACCATAGTCTCGCACGCAAAAATGATGAATCATCGTGATACATGGCTTTGGCTTGTACAAGTCATTACAGCGCTGATTATTCTCATTATGGGTGCCATTCATATGTGGGTAGTTTTAACAAATCTTCCTATTACTGCTGCAAAAAGTGCTGCTCGTGTCCAAAGTGGGTGGTGGATGGCTTTTTACCTTCTTTTGCTCCCCATGGTGGAACTGCATGTTGGCGTAGGTTTTTATCGCATTGCTGTAAAATGGGGGCTGATTAAAGCCTCAGGAAGAAATAAATTCCACAAAACTGAAAATATTATAACCGTTAGTATGGTAGCTTTAGGCTTTATTACGCTCCTACGCTACTGGTTCCTAACTGTTTAACGCGAGGTTCATCATGCAAACTATCTACACAGATGTACTTGTTATAGGTGCAGGTCTTGCTGGCGAACGCGCGGCCATTGAGGCTGGACAAGCAGGACTTTCAGCAATTTGCTTAAGTCTCGTTCCTGCCAGACGCTCCCATTCTGCTGCAGCACAAGGGGGTATGCAAGCTGCTTTAGGCAATTCCGCCATGGGTGAAGGTGACTGCCCTGATGTCCATTTTGAGGACACTGTTAAAGGTTCTGATTGGGGCTGTGACCAAGAAGTGGCAAGACTTTTTGCCGAAACTGCCCCCATTGAAATGCGCCGTCTTGCACATTGGGGAACTCCGTGGAACCGCGTAGTACCCGGGACGTCCAAATACTTTAAGGGCGGTAAAGAATTTGAAAAAACAGAAAAGGAAGAAAACAGAGGCTTAATAACGGCTCGCGCCTTCGGCGGTACAGCCAAATGGCGTACTTGCTATGTTTCTGACGGTACAGGGCATTCCGTACTCTTTACTGTGGATAATCGCTGTGCACAGCTCGGAGTTGAAGTACATGATAAAATGGAAGCTGTTGCTCTTGTCCATGACGGCGAAACCTGTTTTGGAGCCATAACACGCTGCATGAAAACCGGTGAACTTTTAACCTATCTTGCCAAAGCCACTATGGTAGCTTCCGGCGGATTTGGTAGAATATATCCCAATACAACCAATGCAGTGGTCTGCGATGGTGGTGGCCATATTCCAGCCATCAATACAGGCGTGGTACCCATGGGTAACATGGAGGCTGTGCAATTCCACCCAACAGGCATTTGTCCCACGGACATTCTCGTTACTGAAGGCTGTCGTGGCGATGGCGGTACCTTGCTCGATGTCAATGAAGAACGCTTCATGGATAAATATGAACCAGAAAAGGCAGAACTTGCTTCTCGTGATGTTGTTTCTCGCTGGATGACCCATCACATTAGACAAGGCAAGGGAGTCAAATCGCCATATGGAGATCACCTCTGGCTCGATATTCGCCACTTAGGAGAAAAACATATCACTGGCAAGCTGCGTGAAGTGTATGAAATCTGCACGAGCTTTTTAGGTATCAATCCTATTCATCAGCTTATTCCGGTCAAACCAACCCAGCACTATTCCATGGGTGGTATACGCACCAATAAAGATGGTGCTGCTTACGGTCTTAAAGGCCTTTTCGCAGCTGGAGAAGCTGCATGTTGGGATATGCACGGCTTTAATCGTTTGGGTGGAAACTCTTTAGCCGAAACCGTGGTTGCCGGTGGCATTGTTGGCCGTAAAATCGTGGATTATGTGCGTGGCGCGGAAGTTACGTTCAGCTCCAGTATTATTGATGAGGCTGGAGCAAAACAAGCTGAGCGTATTCAAAAACTTGTAGAAGGCAAAAATGGGCAAGAAAATGTATACAAGGTTCGCGCTGAAATGCAGCAAATTTTAGATAAAGGAGCCAATATCTTCCGTACCAAGGAAGGCCTTGAAGAATGCGTAGAAAATTTACAAAAAGTTTTGGATAAATCCAGAAAAGTGGGCTTACAATCAGGAGTTGGCGTAGGGGCAGCACCAGAACTCATGGCAGCCTTGCGAATAGAAGGACAAGTCAAAATGGCTCTTATGGTTGCTTACGGAGCACTTATGCGTACTGAATCACGAGGCTCACATAATCGTGAAGATTTCACAGCACGCAATGATCGTGATTGGCTTAAGCGTACTCTGGCATATTGGAAAAAACCAGATGATATGTTGCCCACATTAGATTATGAACCATTTTCTAATACACTTGAAATTCCGCCGGGATACCGTGGCTATGGAAAAATGGACATCATCCCCATGGAAGGTATGGAAGAAGAAAAATCCAACTCCGAAGTTCAAGAAAAGGGGGACAAATAAATGGCCAGATTGCTCAAATTTAATATTTTCCGTTATAATCCCCAATTACCGGAAAAAGCTCCGTTCATGCAAGAGTATATGCTTGAAGAAACAGATTCCATGACTTTGTTTATTGCCTTAAACCAAATCAGGGAAGAAAAAGATCCTTCTCTTATGTTTGATTTTTGTTGCCGTGCCGGAATTTGTGGCGCATGTGGAATGGTCATTAACGGCCGACCAGGCCTTGCCTGCCATACAAAAACAAAAGATTTACCATCAGACATCACCTTACTCCCCTTGCCTGTTTTTAAGTTAGTCGGAGATCTTTCTGTGGATACAGGCACATGGTTTCGTGAGATGTACACAAAAACAGAATCATGGATTCATACAAGCAAAATCTTTGATGAAAATGCTGAAGAAGAACGCATGGACAATCAAACGGCAGAAGCTATCTATGAATTGGATCGCTGCGTAGAATGTGGCTGCTGTGTTGCAGCCTGTGGTACTGCTCGCCTGCGCGATGATTTTATGGGAGCAGTAGCCCTCAATCGGGTAGCTCGTTTTGTTGTTGATCCTCGTGACCAGCGTACTGATAAAGAATATTACGAAATCATTGGCTCTGATCACGGTATTTTTGGTTGCATGGGGCTGTTGGCCTGTGAGGATGTTTGTCCTAAGCACTTACCCCTACAGGATCAACTTGCTTTTTTACGGCGCAAGATGGGCATTACTGCCTTAAAAACGCTTTTCCGTAAATCCTAAGAATCAGGTATTGCTTCAAAGTAAGCGACCAAGCGCAAAGGAAAAATCATATGAGAATTATACAAGCCAAGGACATTGTGGAGGCTGTAGCCGGTATGTGCATGAAGGGCAATACAGAACTGCCCGCAGATGTACGCCGAGCTTTTGAACTTGCTTATGAACGCGAGGATTCTCCGGCTGCAAAAGAAATTTTTCGCCAGCTTTTAGAAAATGCTGATCTTGCGTTAAAGACCAAACTACCGCTTTGTCAAGATTGTGGGCTGGCCGTTGTTTTTGTAGAAATGGGGGAAGACGTTTTTGTTGAAGGCAATCTTAAAGAAGCCATTAACGCAGGTGTTCGCAAGGGGTATGATGAAGCTTACTTGCGTAAATCAGCCTGTGATCCCATGAGCAGGGCAAATACCGGGGATGGCACTCCAGCCATTATCCATATTGACATTGTCTCTGGCGATAAGCTCAAACTCACGTTCATGGCCAAGGGTGGTGGTAGCGAAAATATGAGTCGCGTCACCATGCTTGCTCCGGCCATGGGCTGGGAAGGAATCAAAAAATTTGTGATCAATCGCGTGGCAGAAGCTGGCCCAAACCCCTGTCCACCAACAATCTTAGGCATTGGAGTGGGCGGTACTTTTGATCATAGCGCAAAAATAGCTAAAAAGGCTTTGGCTCGCCGTTTAGATGATACACATCCTGACCCTGAAATAGCAAAACTTGAGGCTGAATTGCTTGAAGAAGTGAATAAACTGGGTATTGGCCCTATGGGCATGGGAGGCAAAACGACTTGTCTGGCTGTTAAAATAGCAATGGAGCCCTGTCATATTGCCAGCCTGCCACTTGCAATCAATGTACAATGCCACTCTCAACGGCATGAGGAGGTTGTACTCTAATGGCTGAATATACTCTAAGCACCCCTTTAAGAGACGAAGATGTTCTCCAACTAAAAGCCGGTGACGTTGTAAAAATTACTGGTACTATCTATTCTGCTCGCGATGCTGCCCATAAAAAAATTATGGAGCTTATTGACTCTGGACAAGAGCCACCTTTTGAAATCAAAGGTTCTGTGGTCTATTATGTTGGCCCAAGTCCTGCACCTCCGGGCAGACCTATCGGAGCAGCCGGTCCTACGACCAGTTACCGAATGGATACTTACGCGCCACGGTTGCACGCCTTGGGGCAAAAAGCCTCAATTGGCAAAGGCAAACGTAATGATGAAGTCAAAAATGCGCTCAAAGAACACAAAGCTGTATATTTTGGAGCCACAGGCGGAGCCGGAGCTTTACTTTCTCAATGCATTACAGCCAGTGAAATCATTGCTTTCCCTGAACTTGGGCCGGAAGCTGTTCGCGCTATGACTGTGGAAAATTTTCCGCTTTTAGTTGTCAATGATTGCCATGGTGGAGAACTTTATGCTGCACCAAATTTACCTGCATGATTTTCTTGACGACTTTTTGTGAAAAGTGCATTTTGTGCCTCCCATGATTTTTTTATGGGAGGCATCTATGTCTTAAAAAAATGTTCAAGGAGAATAGAGAAGTGGAAGATATTTTTGGCAATATTCCTAAACAAAAAAAAGATGATGCCCGGCAGGTGAAAACATATACCCCCTACCCCGGTGCAGATGAAAAATATGAGGATAACCAAGATTGGCGCATTTATAATCCAGATAAATACCGCGACCCCAAATGGTCTCCGGAAAAAGAATAAAATACATTCGGCTATAGCCAGAAAATACTCCAGCTGCCACCTCAAGATGGAGCTTTTAACCATCCCAAAGTCAGACAAGACATTTGACTATAGCTAAAGAATATTAAAATTATCAAAATAAAACTTTTAACCACCCCAGAGTCAAACAATACGCTACACAACTTCATAAAACCCGCTCCAAGCGGGCTTTCTTTTGAAAAGCAAAATGACTGGCTCATTAAAAAAACATCAGAGCAAACGCATTGAAATTGTAGCGCGAACACCTAATTTCTTTACTATCTCCCTCTCTTGATTTCTTTACTGTCTCCCACTTCTTGTTATCCTGCCCTACTTCTCTGGCCTACGCACTTCCCCTCTTGTCATCCTACGCTTTCTCTCCACCCTATGCACCTCCTCCGTCATTCTGCGCGTAAGTCGCAGAATCCAGTTCTTCTGCCTTTTCTTCTCTTCCTTTCTTCTCTTCTTTCTGTTTCTTCTTCCTTTTTTCCTTTTCTTTGCCTTCCCTTCTCCTTGCTTCTTCTCCTACTGCGTCAAACCCTCATAGTCAGGTTCTGCTGGACTGTCGCGACTTCGCGCAAAATGGCAAGCAAAAAGGCATAACAAAACTGGGAGGAATCGAATACTCCCGAATTTGTTTCAAACCAAGTGTTCACTTTTGAAATTGATACACGTTACCCTAAAAAACACTTGACAAACTAATAATAATAGTTATCAATAGCTTTAGGAAAAACAAAATCAGGAGGAAACATGGGAAACTTAAGCGAATATAGAAATTTAGACATAGATTGGGAAATGACTCCAGAGGATGCAGTTACTTTGTATTTAGAATGGGGCAATAATTCTTGGCGTGCTGACTTTCAGCCCGTTCGCTCTAAGGAAGATTTTTCTAATTATTTTGTAGTATATAATTGGGATGAATCTCCTCGCGCTATCCTTATTCGGCGCAATTCAGAAGAAGCACAAGAACTATGGTCAGAACAATTACCTCAAGATTTGGCAAAGCACTTTAGGCTCAATGCCGGAGCCCTTAAGGGAGTATACGCGCCTGATGAAACAATTAAGCAATGGCTTCAGGCAGAATTAGGTCATTAAAATCGCGAACAACACAAACATAAGCCTCCTCCTCTTCACTGTATAGAGAGGTTCAAGGGTTGGTCAGATATTTTTCTGACCAGCCCTACTTTTTATGCTATTTTTAGCATAGCATGACTAGACTCTGGCGCATAAATACTGCTTAACACGCAAAACAGCAGGTTTTTCTCTCAACTATCCAAATTAGAAGTATTTTTTATACAAAAAAGTAGCTTGACGCCATTATCTTAGAATGTCATGGATTTTCCGCTACTTGAGCACATAATGTTTGTGCTTTGTATGTTTTAATAATTTTTACGTTCTAACAATATGGAGTCATTCGTGAGTCAGCCCAAAGTTTTTCATACAGAGAATGCCCCTGCTGCTGTTGGTCCCTATTCACAAGCCTGTGCAATGGGGAATATTCTTTATGTTTCAGGTCAGTTAGGCATAGACCCTGCCTCCGGTGCCTTTGCACAAGGTGCAGACAAAGAAGGTGACTTTTCCGCGCAAGCACGGCAGGCTTTAGAAAATTTATCTGCTATTCTCAAGGCCTGTGGTTCAGACCTGAATCTTGTGATGTCTGTTGATGTATTTCTCACCAATATGGGGCGTTTTAAGGAATTTAATGCCATATATGCTGATTTTTTTTCAGAGCATAAGCCAGCGCGAGCAGCAATAGAAGTCACTGGTCTTCCCCTTGGTGGCATGGTTGAAGTCAAATGTGTTGCCGCTATCAAAGGATAAAAATGACACTTGACAGAGTCTTCAAAAGTGCATTAGGAAAAAATTTATGCGTAATTCGTTTAATTTCAGCAACTTTTTTTTCTTCACAACCACCTGTGGTCGTGAAGTGTGTATGATGTAAGAGTCAAAATCAAACAAGCACTCAAAGGGCCACAGGCGAAAACCTGTGGCTCTTTTTTTTGAACCTCAGGTAAAAACAGCACAAGGTCACAAGAGGCAAAAGCAAGGAGCAAACTCATGTCCATAGGTAAAGCCATTCGTTTAGAACGTATTATGAACCGTAACACTCAAAAAACTATTATCGTTCCCATGGATCATGGGGTAACAGTAGGGCCTATTTATGGCTTGGTTGATTTACGAGAAACAGTAGATCAAGTCGTAGAAGGTGGTGCCAACGCCATGCTTATGCACAAAGGTCTGCCTCGATGTTCACATCGCGAAAATGGGCGTGATGTCGGCCTTATTATCCATCTTTCCGCCTCCACCTCAATGTCCCCAACACCCAATGCCAAAGCCATTGTCGGAACAGTAGAAGATGCACTACGTCTTGGTGCAGATGCTGTCAGTGTGCATATCAATTTAGGGGATGAGACTGAACCACAAATGCTGAGAGATTTAGGAATGCTGTGTTCTCAGGCTGATTATTGGGGAATACCTGTTTTAGCTATGATGTATGCCAGAGGGCCAAAAATTGAAAATGAATATGACCCCAAAGTGGTAGCGCATTGTGCTCGTGTTGGAACAGAGCTTGGCGTAGATATTGTGAAGGTGAATTATACGGGAGACCCTGAAAGTTTTTCCAAAGTAACAGAGGCTTGCTGTATTCCGGTAGTCATTGCAGGAGGCCCAAAAATGGATAGCGATCGCGATATTGTAGAAATGGTACATGATTCAGTGCAAGCTGGCGGTGCTGGAATTTCTGTTGGTCGCAATATTTTTCAGCATGACAATCCAGCTCAATTGGTCAAAGCCTTAGCCAAGGTAGTGCACGAAAAATATAGCGTAGACCAAGCCTGCTCCTTAATGCTTTAGGTCAAAATTTTAACGCTTTTGCAATACACAGTGCAAAAATTGTCCTGCGATAGGATATACATATTGGCATGAAAAGTGCAAAAATTCGTAGTAAAGTCTGGAAACTAGGTGTGTGCCGGATTGGTCGAAAACGAACACTAACAGCAATATTTTTTACCAAGCGTTCTTCGATCTCCCCCCACGAGTAACCGGACTTTTTTATTTCTCATTGTGCACCAACTGGCTATTTCTTCTTATTTCAGCTATAATTTAAGTTGAAAGCATTGTAGCTTTCCGATACAAGGACTCCTAATTGTAGGGCTTTTACACAGTATACTCATTTGCCCGTTTATTTTGGAGGAAAAGATATGGCTATCAACAAAAGCATGAGAGTTCTGGTCGTGGATGACTTCTCCACCATGCGCAAAATAATTAAAAATATCTTACGGCAAATTGGTTTTGAAAATATTGTTGAAGCTGATGATGGTTCCACAGCTTGGGAAATTCTCAATAAGGATAATATTGAATTTGTGGTTTCTGATTGGAATATGCCACAAATGACAGGGATTGAACTACTTCGCAAAGTTCGCGCCAGTGAAGAGTATGCGGACTTACCTTTTCTCATGGTTACAGCAGAAGCACAGCAAGAAAATATTATTGAAGCTGTTCAGGCCAGAGTGTCAAATTACATTGTTAAGCCTTTTACTCCAGAGACCTTGGGAGAAAAAATCGATAAAATTTTTGCTTAATTTTTTGGCCAAATATTGCAAATAGCTTGTACAGAATATTTTTTACTCTGTACAAGCTATTACTTTTTAAGAAAATATCGTGAAAATTATTCAGCTACGTCTATTTACATAGCGACTTCCCCTTGTTTTTCGCTCTACTTTTCTCACATTGGCATAGCCAGCAACTCTTCTGGATTCTTGCTGAGTCTCTTTAAGGCGATGATGTAATTTTTCGTGCAAATCAGTAGCATAGGACGAAGCGGTTTGCTGTTGATTGCTCAGCTGCTCTAAACGCTCTTGCATATGAGCAGTTGTGTGCTGTGGCAAATTCTTGTGTACTTCATTGAGAAGCTGATTACGCTTTTTTGCTACATCTTGAGCCTCCTGCACTTCGCCACGGGCAAGCAAAGCCAATTCTTTTTTTCCTAGCTCAAGAGCATGATCAAGAAGTTCCAAGCAATTGCAAGTAATCATTATGCTTAGGCTGCCTGTACAATATTGGGTTCAAAATTTTCGATCATTCTTTCCCATTTATTGATGATAATCGGGTATTCATATTCCAATAAATCAGCCATCAACATCCAATCTTCATTTGCAAGAACTTCAGTCATTTCACTAAAAAGTTCTATAATGTCGTCAGTTGAAGTCTTAAAATCAGCAGAATTGGGCAAAGTAACCTGTTCTTGCACAAGAGTGATCATGGCAATAAATTGACGGGTCACATCCAATAAATCTTGATACACTTCTAAAGCCTCAGCATCTTCGGCTTGGCGAAAGAGTTCAGCAACTAAGGTGCTGCCCTTGTGCATTAATTGTATGACCTTAGATAATTCTACAATAATATCTTCAGACATTTGCTGGGTAGAGACACTCTTAATTTCAATGCGCTCAATTCCAGAAAGATCAACATCTTCAGCTTGATGCGGATAAATTTCGGAAAACAGCTCACCGTCAAGCAATACATCCGTAACGATCCGTTCTTGGAAATGTCCATCTGCCACTATTTTCCCAATCACTTGATCCAAATTGCCGTAACCATGAAGGTCAAGATCAACTTTACTGCCATCAATAAGAATCATATCTCGTACTCCTTTACATATTCTATGGGCTAAAACTACCCGTTGATTGCTTGGAGTTGAGATATTCAAGATTCGTGCCTAGAACGTAAAGACTCTAAAAGAGATGAGATGAGAATTTCAAATCGTTGGATAAGAGTAAGGAGGGTGTCAAGCTTATCGCTTTCACTCAAATAAAGAAATTGCCACAAGGAACCTAACATTTGCAGCTGCTCATTTTCTTCAAATATACGCTGTATTCTAAGCATATTAGACATAAATTTTTGAGATACGGATTTTATTGAAGACGTATTGAGAAGTGCAAATTGCTTTTTAATAAGTACAAAAAAATGTTGGCTTTTTTCTAAAGTCCTTATCAGCTCCTCACAAAATTCTTGGCTTAGGGGCAAATGTTCTGTCCACGGACTTTGTTCTTTTTCATCAAAAAAAAGACGATAATGATGCCTTTGCAGGGATATCCAAAGAAATCTATCTGTTTTTTCATGTCCGGAAAGAGAATAGAGTTCCATAAAGCCATCTTTTCCTTGCCGGCTACTCCAAATTCGAGCGGTTTTCTTTTCATAAAGAGCAGGTTTTTTATGCTCCAGCATATTGATTATTGCCTCAGCCACTGTTTTTGGAGCAATAATTTTTCGACACGCGTGTTCATGAGCGCAAGTCGTTCCAAAAGCGCAAGGATGGCAATCAATATCCGGCTCAAAGCACAAGCACTGTTCAGTATAGGGGCCGGTATCAAAAGGTTGAGCTGTGGCCATAAAAATTGCAGCAACCGGAACGCCAAGGCCAGCAGCTAGGTGCATCGTGCCGGTATCATTGGTTAAAAGCAGGTCTACATTTTTTAAGGCTGCACCAAGTTCTTCCAATCTGGTTTTACCAACAAGATCAACAACTGGGAAATTTTCACCAAAAGAATTGTCTGACAAAAAGCGTGCAGCAAGTTCCTGTTCAGAGGAAGTTCCAAACAAAACACTGGCTCGGCCTGTTTCTTCCCAAATTGTTTTCGCTACTTCTGCAAAACATGCTACCGGCCAGCGACGTTGATCTTTGCTTGCTCCAAGTTGAATACCAAGAAGACCTTTTTTTATAGTATGCTGAGGGAGTTGTTCTTGAAGGTCTTTTTGAAATTGCTGCACAAGCGCGTTGCTTGGAGGCTTCAGTTGCAATGTATACGGCCCTTCCCGAAGATCAGCACAGCGACAAAAAAGATCGACTATGTTAAAAGGACTTGAACCACGATACGAACCGGCCATCTGTAAAAAAGCTGCCCATGGTGAAGAGTCTGCATTAAAACCACATTCGTCTAGACAAAAACCTATCATATCCTTTTGTTCAAGAATATTCATACCAAAGACTTGAGCTAAAACTCTGGCTGGGATGCTAGGGGTGAGATTAATAATACGTTTTATGTCTACGCTGGTCAGCACCTGCTGCTTGATTTGCTCTAATTCTACTACAGCCAATTGCCAATCTTTTGCTAAATCAGCTAAAAGTAGTCCACCATTAAAAGGAATAACCTCTTCTACACCTTGCAAAAGTTTTGCAGCAGCTTGAAAAGGTTCTAAACAAACAAAGTGGACACGAAAGCCTTTCGCCACTAGGCCTGAAACCACAGGCTGCGTTTGAATCAGATCCCCAAATCGCGTGAGGTTAAAAAGTAAAACATCCATATTTTTTTATACGACAGCATTAAAAACAACGCTAGCCATGCACTCGTTTTTTTTTGCTGAAAAATTCCCTTAAATATTTATTTAGATCATGCAAAAGCCCTATGTTCTGATATACAACATGACTTACTCTTTATTCCCAATAATTAGGGAGCATATCCCAATCACGCAATCGGCTATAGGCATGTAAGGCTTGCTCGCCTTCGGTAACTTGGTTCAAGAATTGTTTATACAATTTTGCTGCAGCATATTTATTGCCAGCAGATTCTTTACACATTCCTCGTAAAAAAATCATTTGGGGATTGCCGGGCATAAGATTATCATAGCGCGTGAAATGTTGATATGCCTTGTTAAAATCGTCATTCATAAGATTTGCTACGCCCAGCATACGGACGGCTTGTGGCTCTTTTGGATTAATTTCTCGTGCATGTTGTGCATGGTCAATAGCTCCAGGGCCATTACCTAACTCTGCTTGACATGCGCTCATCAATAAAAGACCAGGGTAATCTTCCGGAGCGAGTTTTAAGGAAGCCTGAAACTTTTCTTCAGCTTCAATAAGTTTGCCTGCATTAAGCAATTTTTCCCCTTTTTGCTGCGCTTGAATGGCTTCAGCCATGCCTCGCAGCCTTGCAGTATTATCCATATACCGTTCTTTGCCCATGGGAAGGTTCATAAACGATGCGTATTTTGTTTTTGCAGCTTCTTGTGCAGTAGCACGACGTTCTGTGGACATGGGGTGAGAGGCCATCATCAATTCCAAGAGTGAAGGATCATGGTCAGACAATTCAACCAGCATCTGCTGGAGCTCCACCATACCTTGAGGGGAAAGGCCGGTGCGTGTCGTGTATTCCATACCCAAAGCATCTGCTTGTCGCTCATCATCACGACTATATTTTGCAAGTAAAGCCCCACAAGCAAAGCCACCAAGAGTATAACCAAGATACCCTGCATCTTCTCCATACTTAAACGAAGCAAAGGCTGCACCGGCTCCTACCAAAATAGCAAGTACAGTGCCGTGGCTAAAGTGTGAAGATTGGTGGCGAGCATTAACATGCCCTGTTTCATGCCCTAGCAAGGCTGCAAGCTGTGCTTCATTGTCCAGCTCAAGCATAATAGCTCTAGTTGCTACAATAGAACCACCCGGAAAAGCATAGGCATTCACATAATTGGCATTGGAAACATTAAAAGAGTAAGGCAAATTTGGTCTGTGTGACAGCGTTGCCAAACGCATACCCACTTGCGAAACATAATCATTCAAGCCTTGATCTTGTATCGCGCCATTATCTGAAGAAAATTGGTGCGGAAAATATTTTTTATCGTATGCAATTTCGTCTTTCTCATCATAAAACATCAGTTGGCTGTCCCCTGTAACAGGATTTTTCGCACAACCGGTCATCAGCGGAGACATAGCAGAAGCCGCCGTGGACACAGAAAGAAGACGAAGAAAAGAACGACGAGACATACCTTGCCTGAGCAAAACATTTCGAGAAGATCGCGACATAGGCTCTCCTTGTACACTCTGAGTCAAAAATATATTCACTGTATATTCAAAAACATATTACCCGGAGGTCATACATTGTCAAGATGACAAAAAATGCCACAAAAACAAATAAAAAGCATACATATCAAAGTAAAAAAATTAGTTTGCAAAAAAAAATCTCACTTCCCCCTCATTTTTTCTTGCATTCTTTAACAAAGACGGGCAGTAGACCCCCGCAAGTAACGCATAAACCCAAGGGGAAAAGCCAATGACTCCCATGCCTCAAACCAAAGATTTTCGCTATGCTATCTGGTGGAATCTTTTGCTGCTCACGGTTGGCGCAGCTATTTTTGCCGTAGGTGTTAACGGTGCTATAGTTCCTCATGGATTTATTACAGGCGGAGTCATGGGATTTTCGCTGCTTTGCTCTTATGGTTTGGGCGGAGACCCTTCTCTTTGGCTTATAGTGATCAATATCCCTCTTTTTTTGGTAAGCTGGATTTTTGTAAGCCGCAGATTTTGCCTTTTTTCTATGTATGGAATGCTTTGCGTGAGTTTTTTTGTGCATGTTATAGATATAAATTTAGGGCTTACAAATCAGCTGTATTCAGCCATTGTAGGGGCTGTTATCTGCGGAGGCGGAATTGGGATAGCCCTGCGCAGTTTAGGCTCTAGCGGTGGGCTGGATGTAATTATGGTTGCCATACATAAAAAGTTTGGCATTGGTCACGGCAAAACAAACTTTGCCTTTAATGCGTTTTTGTTTGCCTGTGCGCTTTGGAGACTTGAGCCAGACCTTGTAGTGGTTTCCATGATTCAAGTTTACCTTTCCTCTATTGTTCTGGATTCCGTGGTTTCGCTTTTTAACCAGCGCAAAATGGCGTTTATTATTTCCGATGCCCCAGATGCAATTGCTGATGATATTTTGCACAAACTGCACCGTGGAGCGACTTTTTTAACAGGCAAAGGAGCATATTCAGGGCAAAACCGCCCAGTGCTGCTCACGGTTATCAATAATATTCAGCTCAAACGCCTTGAAGAAATCGTCTTCACCCACGACATCCACGCAATGTTCATTGTTGAAAATACCTTTAACGTCATGGGACGGGGCTTTGGGAAACGGATTTTGTATTGAGGGGAGGGAATGCCCAATTTCAAATATTTCCAAGTCTTTTCTCTCCCTTTCAGGGCAAACGCACTTAAATTTTGGGGCTGACACCTTCTTAGCCATCCTGTATTCCCTTCTTGTTATCCTGCGCCCCTTCTTGTCATCCTGCGCCCCTTCTTGTCATCCTGCGCGTAAGTCGCAGGATCCAGTTCTTCTGTCTTCGCTTCTTCTTCTTTATCCTCTTCCTCCTTATTTCTTCCCTTACTGCGTCAAGCCCTCATAGTCTGGCTCTGCTGGATTCTGCGACTTACGCGCAGAATGACGGAGAGGGATGCACTGCCACACTGTGTAACGCACTGGATTTACGACTTACGCGCAGAATAACAGAGGGGGTGGAAACACTTTCGCGATATGCAAGATACAAACTCCTGCGACTTACGCTCTTCAATGACAGAGGAGGTACATTAAATGACGGAAAGAAATGGCTGAATGACGGAAAAATTAATATGCGTTTGCCTCTGGCAAGCATACAGGGCAAACGCATAGCAAGCAATGCAGAAATAATTTTTAACACAAAATAAGCATACAAATCACCCAATACAAAAAATTTTCAAAAGGCTTGGCAATCCTTTTATATTCTTTTCTTAGCCCTTGCCCCCTACTCTTGCTATGGTTATAGTCCGGCCAAAATAAAACACACTTTGAGGGATTGTTATGTCTAAAAATATTGTGATTGTTGGTGGTGTGGCTTTAGGGCCTAAGGCAGCTTGTCGCTTGAAGCGACTTGATCCAAAAGTAGCAGTGACCATGATAGATGCTGCTGACTGTTTTTCCTATGGTGGTTGCGGTATTCCTTATTATGTTTCTGGTGATGTTTCAGACATTAAGGAACTTCGCAACACAAGTTTCCACATGCTGCGTGATGAAGCATTTTTCAATGAAGTCAAAGGGGTAAACATGCTTGCCCGTACCAAAGGCACGCGAATAGACCGTGAGCGTAAAGTACTCATGGCTGAAAATTTAAGCAACGGTGAACAGCTAGAACTAGCCTATGATCAACTTGTTCTTGCAACCGGTAGTCGCCCCCGTACTTTGAATATTCCTGGCGAAAAAACTCCAGGGGTACATTATATTGCTGATCTGAATGATGCGGAAAAAGTACGAACCATGGTTACGGCCGGCAGCGTGGAACGCGCAGTGATTGTAGGTGCTGGATTTATTGGTTTGGAAATGGCCGAGGCTTTGGCAGATATGTGGGGTATTGAAGTTACTGTTGTAGAACTGACTGATCAAATTTTACCCGGCTTGGTCTCTCCTACCATTGCACGCATGGCGCGCAAGCATATGGAAGAACAGGGGATACACTTTGAACTTGGACAAACCATTGAGCGTATTGAGGGCAGTGGCAAAGTTGAACAGGTAGTTATCAATGGGCAAAGCTTTGATGCGGACTTAGTTATTTTAGCTGCCGGAGTACTGCCAAATGATGAGCTTGCCCATGAAGCTGGCTTGGAAGTACATGATCGTGGTGGAATTATTGTTGATGAATACATGCGTACTTCTGATCCTGATATTTATGCCGGTGGTGATTGCGCTATTATTTCTCATCTTATTTCAAAACAGCCATTTTATTTACCCTTGGGCTCTATGGCGAACAGGCAAGGCCGAATTATTGGCGATAATTTAGCTGGTATGAATCGGCGTTTTCCCGGAGCTGTAGGTTCTTTTTGCGTCAAACTGTTTGAAACTTCTGCTGCCGGAGCCGGACTTTCCTTGGCCACAGCACAAGCTGCCGGATTTGATGCCGTAAGTGTATTGCAAGTGCAGCTTGACCGAGCACATTTTTATCCAAGCAAAGAGCTCATGACCTTAGAGCTGGTTGTGGAGCGAGGAACACGCCGTGTTTTAGGAATCCAAGGATTTGCCGGAACAGGTGATGCCATGGTTGGCCGTATCAATGCTGTGGCTGCGTTGCTACCTCATGCTCCAAAAGTAGAAGAAATTTCTAGGCTTGAAATAGCCTATTCTCCGCCCTTTGCTTCGGCAATGGACGTACTCAATTCCTTGGCAAATGTGGCAGATAACGTGCTTGAAGGGCGTAATATAGGCATTACTCCTGAAGCATTTGAAAAATTATGGGAAAAGCGTAAAGAAGAGAAGAGCTTTTTCCTTGATTGTCGCGAAACTACGGATGCAGGAAAATTTGTAGAAAAATATGGAACAGACTGGGTTAATATTCCACAAGGGGAGGTTGCTGGCCGTATGGATGAAATCCCAAAAGATAAACAAATTATCCTCATCTGTAACACAGGGGCAAGATCCTATGAAGCGCAAGTAACACTCAGGGATCAAGGGCTTGAAAATGTGCTTAATTTACAAGGTGGTATGGCTGGTCTACGCAAAGCAGGGGTTGATATATGAATAGTTTGCATAATGCAAAAATCCTAATAATGTTTGCTCTTTTTGTTTTTGTATGGAGCTGTTCCGCGGTTAGAACCTCGGACATGAAGGAATTTAAGCTCCATGCATTTATGTATGAATCAAATGTACTGGTTGGACAAAAATTTCGTATAATCGTACCCCCACCGCAAAAAAAAGACATTATACTGTGCGATGTGGATTATGACGATACCATGCTGCAACTGAAAGCAGCATGGCGTGATGCAGATGAAAATACATACTATGACTTTATCGCCCTAGACAACGGGCAAACACTGCTCAGTTTCAAAACACAGCAAGCAGACCAACAGCACCTTGGAATATACAGGGAAATAAATCTTTTGATAAAAAATCAACCAAAAAACCCATAACTTATACTACAATCCATAGCTTATGCTGTGAGCCTCAGATATCAATAGGCTCAAAAGATTGTGCATTTTTTATAAGCCTTATCTGAGTCAATGACGTGGCTTGACTGACCTCTGTTACGATAAAAAGCGGACTCATATATTTTTGTGACCAGTCCATGGAAAGCTGGATGCTTGTACATGCACCTGAGTCGTCATGAGCAAGAGCTGGTTCCAGTATCCCTCTTTGTACTAATGGCCTTATATCAATGCTTTTTGTTCCTTTATTTGAAATTTTTGTTACAGGGTACCGGGTACTTTCTAAAAACCGCTTCCAGTTTGCAAGCATGTTCTCTTGCTCGGCAGCACTACCAAAAAGTTTGAGTGTGTAGGCTTCATAAGCTGGCTGCTTTTGCTTACGGCTCAAGGACAATTCCTCTGCCCGAACAAGCTGAATACCGGCAGGAAACATTCCTTTTAAGCGGTGTATAAGTTCTGCATGTGAAATTTTTACGCGGAGCATAATATTGAGCCATTCACAAGTACTTTCCACCCCTACAGGCAGAGCTTTGCCAAAAGATATTCTTGGCATAGGATGAAAGCCTTCAGAAAAACTTATGGGTAATTTTGCTCTGCGAAAAGCTCTTTCAAAAACAGATTGCAATTCAAGTTGGCTCAAGTATGCCGCTGAAGCAATTTTCTCAAACCATAGCCTGAAGTGCGCGCCCTTGGCTCCAAGATTTTCTTTTTTTTGCAATGCAATTGTATTTTGAGCTTCAGCAAGTTCCTGATCTCTGACATTGCGTATAATTCGAGGATAAATTTTTTTCTTTTGATTTTGTAAGACAAGCTCGGATTCACGATTTTCATGATTACATACTCCGCAATTACGGCATGTTTTATATCGGCAATCTTCCGTAACCCTGCCAGTTAAAGCTCGCTTACGCTCGGCCAATAAAAATGAAGAGCTCACGCCAGAACGGATATGCTTCCATGGCAAATCAGCATCAATGTCCCTTGCTTTCAAAAACTCCTCAAAACTCAGCCCATTTTCTGCCAAAGCTTCAGCATACGGGGCAAGGTCAAGATGATCTTTCCATGAAGAAAACACAGCTCCTTTTTCATAAGCACTTTGCAAAACAGCACCCAGCCTGCGATCTCCTCTTGAAAATACTCCCTCAAGCAGACTCATACGCGGAAGGTGACTTTTTAAGCGTATATTTTTATGCGGCCTGAAAAGCTCATAGAGAAGATCAAGGCGTCGTTGCAATTCATCAAAAGGCAGCTGTTCTTCCCACTGAAACGGGGTATGTGGTTTAGGCACAAAAGGTGAAACCGCAGCCGTTACTTGCAAACGTTTTGTGCCTTTGCCTATTGCTCGTACTTTCAAACAAAGGTCTAAAATACCTTTTAAGTCCTCATCTGTCTCCGTGGGTAAACCAATCATGAAATAGAGTTTAATAGACTGCCAGCCATGCTCAAACAAAGCATGTACATGCTCCAAAAGCTCTTCTTCGTTAATACCTTTATTGATAACATCACGCATACGCTGGGTTCCAGCTTCCGGAGCAAGCGTTGCTCCGGTGCGACGTATGGAAGAAATGCGTTCCATAATAGGCTGTGAAATAGAACCAACTCGCAAAGAAGGTAAAGAGATAGAAATCTGTTGTTCGGCACAATGGTCAAAAGTGCTTGTAAATAAACCGGTAAGCGCGGAATAATCACCGGTAGAAAGAGATAAAAACGAAGTTTCTTCAAATCCGGTTGCAGCTAAACCCTCGTGAAGTAACTGCTCAATATGTTGCACACTTCGTTCCCGTACAGGCCTGTAAATCATGCCGGCTTGGCAAAAGCGACAACCGCGTGTACAGCCTCGCGCTATTTCCAAAGTCAAACGATCATGCACGGCTTGCCCAAAACTAACCGGCTGAAGCGTGGGGAACGGAACATCGGCCAAGTCCGATACCACCGCCTTTTCCACAAATGTATAATCATCAAAAACAGGGCGTAGCGTGTGTCCTTGTTCCTGTGTTTCAAAAAAAGAAGGGATATACACGCCGGGTAAATAGCGTAATTGCTCCAGCAGCTCTTGTTTGGAGATATTTTTTTCTTTTGCCAGAGCAAGCTGTTCTAAAATATCTGGCAGTATTAGCTCCCCGTCACCGACAACCATAAGATCCATAAAATCAGCAATCGGTTCTGCATTAAAACATGCTCCGCCTCCAGCCATGATAAGTGGATGCGAATTGTCTCTGTCTGCATGAAGCAAGGGGATGCCAGCAAGATCAAGCATATACAAAACATTGCTAAAACACAGTTCATGGGTCAAAGAAAAGGCAATGGCATCTACTGCGCCAAGCGAAGTATCTGTCTCTAAAGTTGCTAGAGCAGCTTTATGTTCACGCAGTAAATTCGCAGTGTCTTGGCATGGGGCATAAACCCGTTCCGCAGCAAAACCTTCTTTCTGGTTGATGACTTCATAAAGTATTTTATGTCCTAAGTAGGACATGCCCACATCATACAGATCAGGAAAAGCCAAAGCCACCCGAATAAGTGCCTCAGATTTAACCTTCACGCCCCATTCATTACCAAGATAGCGACTGGGACGTGGTAAAAGAGGGAGTAGTTCTTTCATTACATGGAGAAAAAATACAATTTCTCGAAAAAATTTACTTCTTGAGTAAATCAGACATACCAGAACCTGCCATGCCCTGTAAATTTTGCAAATCCGAAGGAGAAGAAATCGTTAAGTTGGAACTTGCTTCAAGATATTTGGTAGACATTTCTTCAGGAAAATTACTGTATTCATATATTACATGCCGTGTTTCAACAAATCCTTCCATTTTTTGCTCAAAAGGATAGCCAAAAGGCATGAGCATCATTTGCACTCCCTGCTGCGTGGGCACTGTTTGTACTACTGCCGGGTCTTCTATTTTTGAACCGTCAACGCTCCATTTACCAATAACTATATCACCACTCACAAGCTTTGCCATGCGAATATCGTATGCCATATTATTTCTCCTTATTTGTCGTGGACTAGAAATAGGGATTGACCCTGTAGCTGTCAAGGGCTGGGGGTTATGGTTCAGGTGGATTATAAAATAGGGCAAACGCATATTAACTTTTCTGTCATTCAGACATTCCTCTCCGGTATTTAGAGCACCGCCCCCGTTATTCCGCGCGTAAGTCGCGACAGTCCAGCAGAGCCTGGCTATGAGGGCTTAACGTAACAAGGAAAAAAGACAAAAAAGAAAAGGAAAAAAGAAGAAGAAGAAGAAGCGAAGACAGAAAAACTGGATCCTGCGACTTACGCGCAGGATGACAAGAGAGGGGAAGCAATAGAATGAGCAGGGAGTATTTAGCCTAAAACTTATATGCGTTGGCTCTGATTATAAAAAGGTAAAGGTTGACATAAAATATTCAAGTTGGTATCTTATTGAAGAAATTACTTAAAACCTAGTTTTTTCTGGTTGTAATTGAGGTCAGTCCTTAAAAGTTGTCTAGTTATATTTTTTGATTAGACCTTCCTCAATATTCTGGAGGGCAGATGTAAATCCGCCTCTAAAACATTTTCTGAGATTAACGACCGATGGAATCACCCAAAAGTCGTTACGCCCTTTGGTTGATTCCATCGGTCGTTTTTTAAGTAGGTTTTAAGATTTGACTATATCGCCATATGATAGAATTTATGATGCTATTCAAAAGAATGAATGCTTCTTAGAAAAAGATGCATTGATTGTTTTTGTCTGTGGTAAAGATATTAAAAAGGAAGATTCAAAAAGAAAAATATTCCTTGATTATGCTGAAAAACATTTTCAAGGTTTTCATTTTTTGTTAGCTGAGGATTTATTTTCTTCAATAAATCAGTCGCAGAAGCAACCAAAGCAAGACTTACTTACCATAGAAAAACGGCTTAGTGACTATTCAGACTGCATTCTACTTATCTTAGAAAGTGAAAGTACTTTTGCCGAGTTAGGAGCTTTTGCTGTTAATGATGATCTTTGTCAAAAGATAATTCCAGTTAATGATCAAATTTTTTCCAAGGATCCTTCATTTATCAATTTAGGACCCTTGACAAAAATTGACTCTTGTAAAAATGGTTTAGGTCAAACAATTTCTGCGAATATGGAATCTATTACTCATTGTTTTGGTGAGATACAAAAAAGACTTGGTAATATACAAAAGATGCGTAGGAAACGACTTAAATTTAAAACTATTGAAGAATTGAACAATAAAGCGAAAGAACGGCTGCTACTTGTATTTGATCTAGTTAAGCTCTTGTCGCCTGTTCCGAGAGGTGAGTTGATTGATTTGTTTAAAAAATTATACGTTGGGGCGAGACTTGACGAAATTCACTTTGATCTTGATTTATTAAAAAGTTTAAATTTTATTGGGGTAATTTCCCAAAAAAGCAATGGAAATAAAGATGAATATTTGTACCCTAAAAAAGATACGTTGCATTTTGTTGATTTTGGCACAAATTATATCCAACTGAAGTCAGATGTGATTTTGTATTATAAGAAAAATTTTCCAGAACGCTTAAAATTATTAGGACAAATTGTTGCTGAAAGAGTTGAATCTTAAATGTCAATTAGCTTCATTTTTCGGATTATCTCCAGAAAAAATAAGCCAAGTTGTATCTGCAAGATACAGGCGTTATAAGGTTTACTTGAAGCCAAAACGTAGCGGAGGAAACCGAAAAATATTGCACCCCTGCCAAGAATTGAAGGCTTTTCAATATGCAGTCAATGAATTGCTGTTAAGTAATTTTAATGCCCATCCTATTGCTTGTGCGTATATTTTAGGAAAGAAGTCTCCTTTAAGAAATTCGGCGGAAGTACATGCAACATGCAAATATACAATCAGGATTGATTTTAAAGATTTTTTCCCGTCAATAAAATTTGATGCTTTGAAGGCTGTTGTTGAAAAAAAGTATGAGTTGTTTCCTTCGGACGATAGGCTTTTAGAGCAAATTCTTTTTTATCAGGATAGGCAAGGTTTTCCCTACCTACCTATTGGAGCTCCGACATCACCAATTATTAGTAATATTGTTATGATTGAGCTGGATCAAAAATTAGTCAATTTATCGAAAGAAATTGATCAAGATTCTAAAATTTCTCGTTATGCTGACGACTTATACTTTTCAACTAACACATCAGGTAAATGTAAAGAGTTTCATAAAAAAGTACATGCGTTGCTTCAAGAAACAACAGTACCTAATTTAACAATAAACGAATATAAAACATTATATCTTTCCAAGGGAACCAAAAGGGTCGTTAATGGATTGTTTGTTACCCCTGATAAAAAAATTTCAATAGGACGAGAACGTAAAACTAAGATGAAGTCTATGATTTATAAACATTCTGTAGGAAAACTTCCAAACGATGAAATAAAAAAAGCACAAGGATTGCTTGCTTTTATCCAAGATTGTGAACCTAATTTCTATAATAGGTTAGCTCAAAAGTACGGAGATGCATTTTATGCATTAAAGAAAGCAAAATTTTGATTCAAAATAGGTTGTAAGGTAATCCTTCCCTGTTTAGGTGTTATGAAAAGTAGAAACCTATAACACTTTTCATCCTCGCTATTGGGGAGGATTAGTACAGCCTTTCTTAATTTTACGGCCAGCAATTTCAAAAAACGTAAGTTCTCTTTTATTTTGCATAAAAAAATCAACTCTCAAATTAAAAGCCTCACATAGAAATCTTTATACACGCTTTCAATGCAAACGAACAAAATATTATTGATATACCAAAATTATTTCCTACCTCGCTATCATCGCTCTCAAAATATCCGCGCAATTTGCTGCATCATGGCTCATAGCATTGAGGCAGTCTACAAAATGAATAAGCTGATAAATGTCCTTAAAATCACGCTGCGAATTATAAATTTCACGAGTCAATTCCGTGGCTCGTTCCCTCACCGCGGCACGCATTTTTCGCACTTTACGGTACGCCCCTTTAGTTCCTTCACGGTCGATTGATTGACCGTTTATTAAGGAAATAGTAGCCTTGAGAGCTGCCCCAAGCAATTTAGCTGATTGCTTGACTCCATTGGTAATACTGACCAATGCCTTTTGCTCATTTTCAGTAATAATAACACGGCGCATGGCAAGCCAATTCAGTGCATCCTGTGCACTGTCTAAGATATTATCCTGCTTATTCGTATAATTCAGAAATAAAGTCTTATCCACGGCCATAAAGAGTTGGCGGGGTAAGCGGTTGCGGATACGGCGTTTAATTGTATCCGCTTCATGTTCTACCGCATCAACGGCTTCAGCCAGTTCTTCCATATCTTGACAATGCCCACCTGTAATTTGACACTCTAAAGCATTGTTAATAATTTCAATACATTCAGCTATCTTATCATAATGCTCTACCAATCCATCCATGGGTGATCGGGAAACTAAAAGACCGAAAAAAGGTATTTTGGAAGCCATGTTATCTCCTCGTTTTTATTTTTTAATTTTTTATTTTTTACATGCAAAGCCATTGTAAAAGCATAAAGAAAAGAATGCTTGTAAAAGCAGCTATAGGCACGGTTAATACCCAGTACACAACGATTTTTCCCAACACTCGAAAATCAACAGCAGCAAAGCCCCGTGCAAGCCCTACGCCAACTACCCCCCCCACAGCTGCATGGGTTGTAGAAACAGGCAGACCAAGATTAGAAGCAACCAACACGGTGCTTGCAGCACTAAAGTCCACTGCAAAACCCCGTGTATTGGTTAAAGCAGTAATGCGCTCTCCCACGGTGGTCATAACTTTATATCCAAGAACAGTGATACCACTGGCTATGCCTAAACCCCCCATCGCAAGGAGCCACAAGGGAACCCCAGCTTCCTGTAGCAAAGCATGTTCATTGGCAATCATGTAAATAGCAGCTACCGGCCCTATGGCATTGGCTACATCATTTGCTCCTTGAGCCAAAGCCACATAACAGGACGTCCCTACCTGCATTTTTCTAAACATATTTTCAACGCCTTCTGCTCCTGCTTCCTCATTAATAACAAAACCTGCAATATATTTTCGAGCTAATAACCAGCCCAAAAAGGAAATAAATAATGCAAGTAAGCCTGTAAGCCACCAGCCCAAATGTAAATTTTTTCCTACTGGAGTTTTGAAAAGAAAAGAAAAAACCACAAGAGAAAGGGTCAAGGCTATCCACCTTGGAGCCCATTTTTTTGCCTGTAAAATAAACTGTTTTTTGTATAAAATATATCGCCGTATATGGCTAAAAACAAAAAAAGCAATACCAGCAGCAAGAAAAGGAGAAATAATCCAAGACATGACAATGCCACCCAGCTTGAGCCAATTCACAACATCAGCCCCTCCGGCAACAAAGCCAAAACCAAGAATCGAGCCTACAATAGAATGTGTGGAAGAAACAGGCAGGGCAGTCAAAGTCGCAATAAGTACCCAAGTAGCAGCTGCTAAAAGGGCAGCAAACATACCAAGCATAATTATTTGCAAAGCCTGCTCAGAGGGAAGGTGCATAGCTGCCTGAATTTTATTCATATCCACGATACCTTTAGCCACTGTTTTAGTAACATGGGTTCCAAGAAACACAGCTCCGGTAAAATTCAGGATACCGGCAATATATACAGCTTGCTTAACGCTAATAGCTCGTGCACCCACGGCAGAAGCCATAGAATTTGCAACATCATTAGCCCCAAGATTAAAGGCCATGAGAAATCCAGCTCCCACAGAAAGAATAAGAAACCAGTCATAAATATTCATTGGCTTTGGCTCCGCATTTGATTTGAACCGTCAGTTACATTTTCTTTATCTGATTGTCGAAGGATAAAACGAAAGCAGGTTTGCCCGACAGGTGCTTCATCTAAAGGCACACAATAAATTTCTCCACCAAAATTTTTCACTATTTGCAAACAAATAGCTAGGCCCAATCCTGCTGAACCATCACCGACCACTGTGTTTTCATTGACTCTGTAAAAACGTTCAAAAACACGCTCACGATGCTCCTGAGAAATCCCTTGTCCCTGATTGCAAACATCAAACACAACTTGTTTTTCCATAAGACGAACAGCAAGCGTGATACATGTTCCCTTGAGGCCATATTTTACTGCATTATCTAATAGATTGTGCAAAACATGCAGTAAACCCTCTGCATCTGCATGAACAAAGACAGAATTTTCTAAAAAATCAGCCTTAATGCTCATTTTTTTTGATGCAGCACGAGGAGTCAAGTCTGTAATAGCTTGCCGAAGTACAGCGCAAGCATCCACGGTTCTTGATTTCAAACCCTTGAGTTGTTCAGATTTCGCAAGAGCCAATAGGCTTGAGACCACATCCCCCATATGGTTCGCATTACGTTCTATGCACAATAAAAATTCCTGCATTTTTTCAGGTTCTCGCGGAGGAGTAGCAAGCAGGGTCTCAGCATAACCTTTAATCGAAGTCAGAGGTGTTCGGAGTTGATGCGAGGCATTTGTTACAAAATCGCGTAGCATACGATCATTTTTTCGAGACTCAGTAACATCTCGAAAAACAAGTACAATTTTGCGTATATCTTCACGATCACTAAAGGGAACAGCACTCATGGCAAAATATTGTTCCTGTTCCATTTCCACTTCAAGACGCACAGCTTCGCAGTTTGGAGAATCAAGAATGCTTTGCACTGCATCTTGAATAGAGAGATTCATGGTGGCTTCAAGCGGAGTGCGCCCGACATAAGACATAATATCCGGATACATACGCCACATGGCACGATTACAGGACTCTATGCGACCCAAAGAATCCAGCACAAGCACCCCTTCGGACAATCCTTCAAACATGGCTTCCAGTCGCCCTTGTTGATCTTCAATGGTTGCGATATGCCCTTCTATACGCTTAGCCATGGAGTTGATAGCTGTAGCCAGTGGCACAAACTCTTTGCCAGGTACTCCTCGGATACGCCGTGCATAATTACCTGCGCCTATATCTTCGGCCATATCAGCAAAAGCATAAATAGATCGAGAAAGTGCTTTTGACATAATAAAAACAAGGAGAGCCGAAAGACTAAAAACAACACCAAGGAATAATAAAAAATTCTTACGCAAAGAAGACATCCGGCCTGTAATATCTGAAACAGGCACTGCAACTCGAACGACTCCTTCAGGTAAACCAGCTACCGCAGGCAAATACAGCGCAGCATAAATCATATCCTTTGCAAGTGTAGCGCTGTAGCGAGTAGACACAGCTGCTACAGTAGACGTAGCAGCAAGGACTTCAGGACGAGTGGAATGATCTTCTAAAAAACCAAGTTCAGCATAGGGCACTAGAGAATCAGCCAGCACACGTCCCTTACTAATAAAACTTATGCGCGTACCAAGTCGAGAGCCTACATTTGTAACCCATTGATCAAAAGCATATTCAGATTCAAAATTATCATGATGTGCAATGAGCCATCTGAGTGTTCCTAATTCCTGTTCAGAGCGTTGCTTTGCTTCCTGCACAAGTTCAGAGTACACTGTTTGGGTTGCCATAAGAAAAAAAACACCCAATGCGAGCAAAAGCAAACCAAAAGCCCACAGCAAAAACCTTGTATGCATGGAACGAAGCTGCACAATCAATCCTTAATTATATGCCACGCATACAATCATACAGCTCTTCTGATACTTCCACGCGCACAATAGCATTTTCTAAAATAACGCGCACATTGAGATCCGGAACAAGAGCCATATCTTCGGCCACGTCTTTCCATTTTTTTTCTAATGTATCCGGCGACTGCCCCATTTCAAAAAGTTCTTCCGCAGGATAACTTTCCGCAATAATCCAGCTCATATACTCCACCTTGCTTAAAATTTGTTCATACAGTTAATTTTTAGTAATTTGTTCAAAAAGTTCACTGCCCAAAACTTTGAGGGATGTTTTAGAAATATCAATCATAATAGATAGCATTTCTTCTGCATTCCACTTCTCCCCTGTACCCTGAGTATAGATTGATGCCGCTTGAAGCATAATTGTTTTGTTTTGATGCTTAACAAATCTGTTGGCACACAAATTGGTATTAATCGGCATTCCATAATTTGCAGAGGTCAACCTGTCTAATCTATTCAGCAAACCCGAAGTATAATCAAGCGTTACTGCTTTACCATCAGGTCGTTTGACCGAAATTGTTTCTGTTAAAAAATTTGATCCCTCGAGGAACAGTACATATGGAAAATGCGATTCATATAGCATTAAGTTAGCTATTTCTGATATATTCTTATGCGATCTTTCTATTGCATTACCAGCAGCCATTATATCTTGGTTGTTATTTTTACCAACCAGTTTCCCTGTTTTAATATTTTCGATATCCTTTCCCTGGTGCTTGGCTTCTGATACTAAGATTATTCTCCAATTTCCCTTATCATCTTTTACTTCAACTATCCCCCCATCAGGTTTGATACTGGCATTTGATACGAAAAGTGTTTGCCCTAATGCAGCATCAATTCTTTGCAAGGCTTTGTTTATTTCTTCTTTTTTTATGCGCGCTCTATGCCGAAAAGATAACTGAGGAAAATCTTTTTTTAGAGACTCAATCACAAACTGTGAGATTATTTCTACAGTTATATCATGTGCTTTAGCTTCGTCTCCAAAAATTCCAAATACACCTTGAGACTTTTTATGCTGGCTGGTTAATCTGCTACTTTGATTTTTTTTAGACATATTTTGATTTATCTATTTATTTTCAGGGCAAAAATTAAATTTTACCTTTTTGTTTACTATTGCCTTAGTGCTTCTTCAAATAGCTCAGGCTGCTTATTTCTTATTAAAATCCTAAAATATGGACATTTTCCATTGATTGATAAGTCTTTTTCATCATCTCCCTTTCTAAATTTAACTATTTCAAACTGCTTAGGGTTAAATTTATGAAGGAATGTTATAGGAACTCCCATAAAGCCATCATAATCTAGCGGTATTTCGTTTGTTTTATTAACATTTATGCCCTTAAAATTATCATACTGAGGGTATGCAGTTTCATTTCCCAAATATTTTTTTGTCAAGGAAATGCCTGCCTGACGTTTGAAATTGTCTAAATTCGTGAGCCATAAGCAATTATTTGGAGAAATTATCCTTCTGCCTGAATTATCAATTCTAGCTTCTGTGCCATAAAGTTCATAATGTTCTGGGACAATAAAACCTGATATGCCTCTGCCAAGATTGATTCCTAGCCAAGCTTTATTTTCCTTAATTAACTTAAAAATCTCTTTGTAAGTTATAGCGTTAATATTGCCAATTATTAAAAACTTTTTACTATATGCAAATAATTGATCTACATACTCTCTAAACAGTGAAAAAGGTGGATTTGTTACAACAATATCAGATTGTTTTAACAGCTCTATACTTTCATTGCTACGAAAATCCCCATCACCCTGAAACTGTCTACTATTTTTTTCAATAAGTTTGTCTTTGTCACCCTTTTCCCCAGAATACACAAAGAAAAATCCTTTTTCAGATTTTTCCCAATCAAATAAATTATGATTTTGATTTTTATAGCAAGCAGTAATGAGTTTTTTAATTCCCAGCTTTTTGAAATTGAGAAAAAAGTAGCTAAAAAAATTGCTCTCTTGAGGGTTATCGCAGTTACAATAAATCACCTTACCCTTAAAATGGGTTTGATAATGATTCAGCTCGCTTTCAATGTCGCAAAGTTGAGTATAAAACTCGTCGTTTTTGTTTTTTTTAGCTTCCCTTAAAAGAGTATTTGTTGCCTTTCTAGCCATGTTAATACTTGTACTATAACTTGTTTATATGTTCATTTTTTGCCCCAATAAAATTGAGCCTATTTATTGGGCAAATACAACAATGACCTTTATTAAGCCTGAAGGTAAATTTACCAACTTTATTGCTACACTATATGCCCAAAAAGTCAAACAAATCTACCGTGATTTTGAAACAACAACTATATAGAATCCAAAGCATTATACAGTCTATTTAAGTATAATATCTCTTATTCATTCCAAGAAGACAAAAAACTTCATAACTAATGCTTTGCCACCACTTTGCCAGTTCATGAGCATGAATACGCCCCTCGCCTTCACCTCCAAGTAGCCAAGCGCGATCATTCACTTGCACTTGCCGGGTACACTGAGAAATATCCACGGCAGTGAGCTGCATACACACCCTTCCAAGTATGGGAGCACGCATTCCATGTAAACACACTGCTCCAATATTGCTTAAGCAGCGAGACCAGCCGTCAGCATAACCTGCGCCTATAATCGCAATGTCTGTATCATTCGTAGCTGTATATGTTTGCCCGTAACTTACGCTTTCCCCTTTCTTAAGTGTACGCACTTCTAAAACCGGAGCTGAAACCGCCATGCTTGGCAAAAGACCACAACCTTTTTCCTCCCAAGTTGTGCCATAAAAAGGATTTGTTCCGTACAAAGCAATACCAGCACGTTGAGCATCAAAATGCGTTTCAGGATAGGCCAAAAGAGCAGCAGAATTGGCAAGATTTGCTTGTAACCGTAAACCTGCTTCGGCTAACTGCTTTTTTATGGCAATAAAGCTGGCAGTCTGATGCCTTACAAATTCATATTTCTCAGGATCATCTGCTGTAGCAAGATGCGAACTGAGCATAATTGGTATTAAACCTGAATATTTCTTAAGCATTGTAAGTAAAGCTGGAATATCTTGCTCGGAAAAGCCTAATCGCGCCATCCCTGTATCTATTTTCAAACTCAAGCGTAACTGAATTTTTTTTCTTTGAGAGGTTTCATTCATTTTGGCTAATTGCTCAAAATTTCCCACAAATGGAACAATATTATATTCGCCAAGCAACTCGTATTCCCAATTTTCAATAGGTCCAAGCAAAGAAAATACCTGATGCTCGGCTTGTACAATGCCGGCGCGTCGCAGGGCAATTCCTTCTTCAACAGTGCCCACGGCAAACGCTGTAGCACCCACTTGTATTAAAGCCTGAACTGTCCGTCTTATACCATGCCCATAGGCATCTGATTTGACCACAGCAATGGCATTTCCGCCTCTGCTATCCAATACTTTCCAATTCTGTTGAAGAGCATGAAGATTGATATGTGTTGCAATTTTATTGTAGGAAAGAGTCATTTTATTTACGCTTAAAAAGTTTTTCCAATTCTTGAGGAGTCCAAGAAAGCACAATAGGTCTACCATGTGGACAATATTCTTTTTCAGGACTTGCAAGCCAAGTTTCAATCAGACTTAAGGCTTCATCCCTTGCCAAGGGCTGCCCTGCTTTAATCGCAGCCTTACAACTGAGCATAATCCATAAATCATCCAAAGTTTCAGCTTGTCCACTCATGGCTGCGCGTAAATATTCTACCGCAGTAGCAGTATGTAAAGACGGTGGAATGCCAAGGATTTGCACAAAGCCGGAAGCTGTTTGCAGTAAAAATCCAGCTTGGCGAAGCTCATTCCATAATTTCTGCAAGCGCAAAGCCTCACTAGGATGCAAGGAAAGCTCAAAAGGCACAGCCAAGGTTTGAGAGTTCCCTTTATTACGCTCTGAACGCATAGCAGTCAAAAGCACTCGCTCATGAGCAGCATGTTGATCTATAATCAACAAGCTCTCCTGCTGACGAAAGATAAGGTATGTATTGGCAATTTGCCCAAGATAATCCAGTTTACACGGACTGGAAGTTGATTGCGTATCATCTGTTTCAACAGACACAGGATAAGGCTCAAACGAACCTTTTCCGGATACATCAGGTATATCTCGCCTTGTATCATGTGAATTTGGAGGCAAATCCATAGACCGAAAACCTTGTTCACGAGAGTGAGAAAAAGAAGGTACAGAGGGTTCTCGTACTGTATGAAGAGCAGGATGTTTTGTTCCTGAAAATTCTGAAAAACCTTCAGCTTGTGCCAAGGCTTGAAAAATTGCTTGACGAACTATTGTAAAAACAGAGGATTCATCAGCAAAACGAACTTCTTGTTTCGCAGGGTGTACATTAACATCGACATGATCTGGAGGCAGGCTTAAAAATAGAACAGCCTGCGGATATTCCTTGGAAAGTAACTTCCCAGAATATGCTTGACGCACAGCAGAAAGAAGCAATTTGTCCTGCACAGGTCGGTTATTAACATACAACAAGATACGATCAGCACGAGACTGTGCTATATCTGGCGAACCCACCATACCTTTAAGGCTATACTCACCCTGCCTGCGATCAACAGTATACAATTTTTCACAAATAGCAGGAGGCCAAAAAACAGCCAAGCGATCTTGCAAACCTTGCTTAAATGGCAGATGAAGTAGCTGTTTACCATTGACTGTAAATGAAAATGCCGTATTCGCATGAGCCAAGGCAAGCCGGGTAACAATATCCTGACAACGACGATTTTCAGTGCTTTCTTTTTTCAAAAATTTAAGCCGAGCCGGAACAGAAAGGAAAAGATCCGTAACTTCAATCCTCGTTCCCTGAGCCAAAGCTACCGGACCTTGCTTCACTATTTTTCCGGAATCCACACTGATAAAAGCTGCATCTTTTCCAGAAACAGCCGAGCTTACAGTCATACGCGAAACCGAAGCAATGGAGGGCAAAGCCTCACCACGAAAACCAAAAGAATGAATCGCGGTGAGGTCAGCTGCTTGGGCTATTTTACTTGTGGCATGGCGCGTAACAGCAAGCTCAAGTTCTTGGGGATCAATGCCATGTCCATTGTCCAAAACAAGGATGCGAGCACGTCCCCCTGCTTGAATGGAGATTTCAACACGGCTTGCCCCTGCATCAAGACTATTTTCCACAAGCTCTTTGATGACACTGGCAGGACGCTCAACGACTTCGCCTGCTGCTATTTGATTCATGAGTGCAGGGGGAAGGATACGTATAGGCATGGCTTGGCTCATACACTTTACTTAAAATTTCAGGCCAAAATTCAAAGCAAAATTATCGCCAGACGAAAAACGCGCGTATTCCACCTTAATACTGTAGCAATCCTCTAACCAAAGAAAAGCAGCACTTTTTTCCAAATCACGAGCATCTTCAAGATCACGGCGATATTGCAAAGCAAACTGCATGTGCTCGCTCAGACCAAAATCCCCTCCAAGTGCAAGGGCATGAATACGCTCATCTTGCTGAATCAAGTATTCATCTCTTTTCTCTAAAAAATCATAGCCAAGTGAACACTTAGAATTTTCCAAAAAATAATAATTAAGATCACTTTCATGTTCAACCAATTTACTCAAATATGGTGAATAACAAGACTTTGAAACCACACTCAGGCGTGAAGAAGGTTTGAGTATCAGCTCGGCCATAGCATCAGAAAAAGGATGCCTATCATATGTTTCACGTTCATCTTCGCGTGAGGCTTCTTGGTAATCATAACTTTGTTCTAAGCGCAGACGTAAAAAATCAAGATAATCAGTTGATAAAGCAGGCATATCTTGTTCTTTCAAAGTAACAAATTCACGTTTACGGTCAAAGACATTGCTCACAGAATAGGTGATTTTATTCAGCCCATTAAAACGATCCGTACTTTCAAAATAAGGACGATTATTGAGGCCTGTTTGGCGAGGTTCATAAAAATAACTCACTCTTGGAATGATAGAGTGCTTCACGGCATTCCAATGGCCTTGACCCACTGTTTCCTTGCTTACTTCCAAATCAGGGTGAGCCATATCAAAAACCCTAGATATTTCGGAAAACAGTGTGATTCCTGTATTGGGAACAAATGTACTTGGTGAACGATCATCTCCAGTATGATTCCCCTCTACATAACCGTCAGACAAGACCACTTCGCTTTCTGTTTCCCAGTTATCCACATAATACCAATGCCCTGTCATACCCACAGAAGGTATAAGCGTGAGCCAAGAAGTGGACAAAGGCAAACTCATTTGCGGTTTCAAAGAAACACGATGTCCTGTGCTGCCTTTTTTTCTTGAAAAGTATCCATATTGGACAGCACTTTCAAATTCCAGTGGGCAGTCACCCATGGTATCTTTGAACACATATAGACCAAGTTCAGGCAATTTTTGCAAAGTGGTATTGTCTGAACTCTCGTTATTGTCGTTCATATAAGCAAGGTTTTCAGTATATTCTATCTTCGCGCTTAAAGCTATTTTTTCATAATCACGAGCAAGCATCAAAGTACTTGTGCGCCGTACATCATCAGCGGGATTAATATCGCGCCCAAACTGTTCCAGCATTTCTTTTCTGCTTTGTTCATATCCAAGCAGACCCTGTGAAAATTCTTTTAAGTAATCTTGATCAGAAGCCAAATCTACATCAAAAATCATTTTCCAAGCAGCAGTTGCACCAAGTGTACTGTTTACCTTACTGCGTAACCACCATCGATTGCGGTTCGGACGTAAGAATTCATCTCCGTCAACGAGTGAAGATTCCTCGCTTTTATTTTTATACGTTTTTTTATCATTTAAGTAATCAAATTGCCAAAAACCCTTTGTCTTGGCTCGCAAAGCATGGCGGAATTCTATTCCTTGGCGATACCCTCTGGAGGCCATAAAATTTTGATAAAAAGTAAGATCCACATTATCGTTGACTGCCCAGTAAAAAGGTAGATTAAAACCCACACCCAAAGAAGAAGAGGACAGTAAATCAGGCATCAAAAATCCGCTACGCCGTTTTTTCCCAGCAGGGAGTTGCATATACGGTAAATACGCGACAGGGACATCACGAACCTGAAAAGATGAATGCCACAGCTTGGCATCACCATCCAAAGTCACATCACCTTCCTCTGCAACTAAAGACCATGCTGGTTTTTGCCCGCCACAACTGGTTACTTTAGCGTTGGTAAACGAATATGAATTTCCTTTATTTCTTTGAATATATGCAGACTCAAGGTAAATATGCGGTTTCGCTACAAAAATTTTACCATTTTTAAGCCAACCTTGCATTGAATTGAGTTCAAACTCAGCTTCTTGGGCTTCAAGAAAATCGCCCTGCCAAACGGCGCGAACATTACCACGCAACAAAACCCAACCTGATTTTTTATAATATCTTGCAAAGTCAGCCCGTAGAGAATCAACACCATTACTAAAAATACAATTTCCCTGTGATTCAATATATTCAGCACTATGATCAGTATTGATACTTTCAGCTGAAAACGTCCATTTTTGCTCATTTTCAGCAGGCACCTCTTTATTCAAAAGAAAAAATTTCGGGCCTTTTGAAAAAGGAGCTTGATCAACTTGGGGTAAATTTTCAGCGTAAAGACGCGCAGGTTGTCCAAACAAAGCAAACAATGCAGCAAATATGAACCCAAGAAAAAAAATATTATTTTTCAAGCGACCCTCTACTTTTTAGGTACGAGTTTTCTTGGCTAAGATAGCTGGTGATATACTCTGCAACGCCCTTTTCCAAACGAGTAAAGGGAGCATCATACCCAACACTTCGGAGTTTGGCTACCTCGGCCTGAGTAAAATACTGATACTTATTCCGAATTGTTTTCGGCATTTCAATATATTCAATATTTATTTCACGATTCATAGCCATAAAAACAGCTGCAGCAAGTTCATTCCACTGCCTTGCTTCACCTGTGCCAACATTAAAAATACCCCCTACATCAGGATGCTCTAAAAACCACCACATAAGATCAACGCAATCTTTAACGTACACAAAGTCCCTTTTCTGTCCACCGTTTTGGTATTCTTGGCAATAGGACTTAAAAAGACATAATTTTTCAGTCTCCAAAATTTGTTCATAGGCTTTACAAACAACGCTACGCATATCGTCTTTATGATATTCGTTTGGCCCGTATACATTAAAAAATTTCAAAGACACAATCCGATCAAAAATACCTGCATCCAAAGCCCAAAGATCAAAAAGATGTTTGGAATATCCATACATATTCAAGGGGCTTAGATTTTGGGTTTTTTCGTGATTATCAGAAAAACCAAGCGTACCGTCTCCGTAGGTCGCGGCTGAAGAGGCATTCACAAGAGGGATTTGATTGCTGACACAAAACCGGGCGATCAGTTGTGAATATCTATAATTATTTTCCATGAGAAAATCAGCGTCACGTTGCGTTGTGGAGGAGCAAGCTCCCATATGCACAATTGCTGCAGCCTCAAAGGGATCTTCTCCACGCAAAAGATATTTATGAAATTCATCGCGGTGCAAATAGTCTTGATAACTCAAGCCAACAAGATTTTTCCATTTATCAGTACTGGCCAAATTATCCACTATGAGAATATCGTTAATTCCCATCTGGTTCAGTTTCCAAACCATGGCACTGCCGATAAATCCGGCTCCACCAGTAACAATATACATAGCAAATCTCCTTGCCTGCCTAGCCTGCCCGCATCTGCGTTTTAGTAAGTTTTAGACTTTACCCAGTGTTGGCTTGAGTTGCAACTCTGTTTTTTGTTTGCACAAGGCAAACGCATATAAATTTTAGGCTCAATAAAAAAATCTAAAAACTCTCTATTGCCTACTTGCAAAAACTCAATGCGAGTTTTAACTTAAGGCCTCAACAGAACTGAAGACAAGGGGAAAACTGTGATGACAGCTTTATTTCGTTTTGCACTACTCGGAATGCTACTCACTTGTTTTTTGGGAATTGCAACAAATTCTTTTGCTTCCCAAGAACACAATATACATGATTTTATCTTTTTTGTAGACCACTCCGGCTCTATGAGCAAAGAAATTGCTGGCAGTTCAAAAATAAAAACCGCAAAAACAATACTCAAAGCCTTAAATACCGCCATCCCTGAGCAAAAAAGCAAAGCTGCCCTCTACACTTTTGCTCCTTTTGCTTGTTACCTTGAACCAAGCGAATACAGCAAGGCCACAATGGGTACAGCCATTGATTCTATAAACTCAGATATACCCCTTTTTGGGAGAACTACGCCTATGGATAAAGGGCTTTTAGGCTTGGACTCAATTTTGCCCCGGTTCCAGGGAAAAACCGAAATTATTATGATCACGGATGGCATATTAAACAAAAGAAGCAATCCCTTGCCTCTTGTTCGTCTGCTGTATGAAAAATACAATATCTGCCTGCACATTATTTCACTGGCTACAACAAAATCCGGCAAGCAAGTCATCACTGCCCTTGATTCCTTAAAACCTTGCTCTGTCACAGCCCGACAACCTCAACACCTTTATCTACAAGGTGTTTGGCGAAAACAATATCATCAATGCCATGCTTCCAAGTATATATTTTGACTATAAACAAGCAAGGCTTCAAGGCACTGAACTCAGCAAACTGAAACGCATTCTGGCTATTATGCAGGACAATTCAGACAAAACTTTTGTGCTCAGTGGTTGGACTGACGGCATTGGTCCCAAAAAATACAATATAAATCTTGGCCAATGTCGCGCAAATACCGTAAAAAAATGGCTTGTAGAACACGGAGCAGATCCCAGTCAGCTTGAAGTCGTGGGCAAGGGTAAATCCTTTACCTATGATAATACAACAATCGCTGGGCGCGTGGAAAATCGCCGTGTCGATATATCCATATACTGATACAAACCGCTCCATAGACAAGGCCAAGTACTTATTATATGCTGTGCAAATTAAAGGACAAAAATTATAATTTTTTAGGAGCTCTCAAATGCGAAAATCAATCATCTTTCTGTTTTGTGTTCTGCTGTTGAGTCTTTCTCTTCTCGCTTGTAATTCTGATTCCGGCAATAAAATTGCTATAATAGACCTTGCTAAAATCCAAGCTTCCAGTGCCCTGCAAAAGGTCACGACACATATTGATGCCTACCGCAATAGTCATATGGAAACAGTGAAAGCTGCTGAGAATGCCTTTCGGAAAAAAAGTACAGACGAAACACGCCAAGCCTATTCACAAGCAATGAAAGAATTTGAACAAACTGTTGGAGAAGAAGAACAGCGGATATTCACTGCTCTTTCAGACGGTATTGATAAAATTCTTGCAAGGTATCGTGAGCAAAACAATATACAAGTCATCTTGATCAAAGATGCAGCCCTCTCCTTTGATCCGTCTTTAGATATTACCGAGGCTATTGCTGCTCAACTTGATACTATTGAACTGGGACTTGAACAGACTCCACAAGAAAACACGCAAACTGATACACCAACTGATACACCAACTGATACGCAAACTGATACGCAAACTGACACGCAAGAATAGACAGTACATTCTTCATTAAAAAACCCCGGCAATCCATATCAGAAAGCCGGGGTTTTCTTATTATGTAAGGCTCAAGCTCAGTTGTAGATTGTAGATATTAAGCACAAATCCATGAATTAGCTACATCCACCGGTAGAACACGAGCCACCGGAGCATCCACCACCTACGGGATATTGTGAATCAATGGAAAAACCAAAATAGGTCATATCAAGTCGTAGATCACCGGTTTGAGCTTTTAATTCTTTATCAATAATAAAAGTCATACCGCTTACCTCAAAGGTTTCATCGCTGTCTTTTGACTCATCCAGAGCCAATGAAAGGGAAGGGCCTGCTCAGCCTCCAGAGGCAAGAAAAATACGGACAGGGCTGAGTTCCTTGTCCTCAAAAAAATTTTCCAGCTGCTTTTGGGCAGCCTCGCTTACTTCAATCATATATCCATCCTTTTGCTTATGAGGAAAAATTGCCAAAAAGGCACAAGCATTTTCCCTCGCGTTTTGTCAATTGAAGTAAGAACTCCTCACTGCTTTGTCAAACTCTCATCTCAAAATCCCCAGTACTCTTTTTTGTAAGCTGTTGACCGCTATACTGCTATGTTGTAACTTTTTTATCGTACTTTATACTGATTTACCGTGCTTTGTACTGACACAGAGAAGAATAAATTCAGTAACAACACAGGGAAACGGCGATGAAAACCAAAGACCGCATTCTCAATATTGCCAAAAGCATGATCGCTGAACAAGGCTTTCATGCAACAACCACAGCCCAACTTGCGTCCAAGGCGCAAATTTCAGAAGGCACTATTTACCGCCATTTTCAATCCAAAGAAGATATTCTCATAACTATTTTGAATGATCTGGATGAAAAGTATGCTGATTTCAGTGTACAAATTCAATCTCAATTGCATGTTGAACCGGGTATCATAGCAACTGTACTTAAAAAACAACTTGCTTTTGTGGCAAAAAATCAAGAAAGTTTCAAAATAGTACTCAGCTCCTTTGCTTTATTGCAACCGTCCATGGAGTCCATGAACTCAGTGCTTGATCGAATGCAAGAATTCATGGCCACGCTTCTTGAAAAAGCAATGCAAACAGGCATTATCCCCAAACAAAGTGCCCAAAGAACAGCCATGGTACTTATGACCATGCTCCTTGGTTTTCTTGAACTCCGGCTCTATTGGCCTGAAGATGAAGACTACAGTGCGGATGTCGTAGAATTTTGTCGCCAAGCCTTACTACAGGGCACATAAACAACATTTTGCATGGCCAAATAAAATGGAGAAAAAAATGAAGGAATGCGAGATTATTCTGAATAATACAGATATGCAACGTACCCTAGCGCGTTTGGCTTCAGAAATCTCTGAACGCCGTGGCAATGATCCTTCCCTTGCTCTGGTAGGACTTCAGCGCCGTGGCGTAGACCTTGCCGAACGCTTACGTCTTCTCTTGGAAAAGCAACTCGCTTGCTCAATCCCCTTAGGAAAATTGGATATTAACCTTTATAGAGATGATTGGACAACTTTGGATATTAAACCCACGATCAATGATACACAAATTCCTTTTCAAATCGAAAACTCCTCTATTATTCTTGTGGATGACGTACTTTTTTCAGGACGCACAGTGCGTGCTGCCTTGGAAGCTATCCTTGATTATGGACGCCCTACACGGGTAGAACTGCTGGTACTCGTAGATCGTGGCAATAGAGAACTACCTATTCATGCTGACTATGTGGGTAAAAAAATATCCACTTCTCCAAATTCTCACGTCAATGTACTGGTAACGGAAAGAGACAATGAAGATAAAGTATGTCTTGTACAGGCTGAGCATAAAGCATGAATAAACAGCTTTCTGATCTCATGCGCGTTTCACGAATGGAGCGTGTAAGTGAACTCCCTGCTCTAAGCCTGATAGGCATGGCCGGAGCCGGAAAATCTACCCTTGGCAAACTCGCAGCCCAATCCCTTGGCTGGGCTTGTGTGGATACAGACCGTATGCTTGAAGCCTATTATGCCCAGCCTTTGCAAGCTATTATGGACAGTGTAGGCCTGAACAAGTTTATGGAATTAGAGGAACATTTATTGTGTTCCCTTAGGCTTTGTAGGACTATCATTGCCACTGGTGGTTCCGTAATTTATTCTGAAAAAACCATGCGCCACTTAAAAACACTGGGGCCAATAGTCTATATGCATATTGGTTTGGAAACATTTCTAAGCAGAATAGGTGATGCCTCTGATCGTGCTTTATGTATTGGCAAAAAAAGTCGAGAAGCCCTTTATCATGAGAGGCAACCCCTGTATACCGCTGCTGCTGATTTTAGTATAGACTCTGAAAATAATTCAGCAAAGGCTTGCCTTGATATTCTGCTCACTTGGTGCTGCAAACAAAAACTACTGGGCTAAAATACGATATGAGCAAAACAAAAAGCACCCCTGCAAAAAGTTTTCGTAAACTTGCAAGTTTGTACACTCGTATGGCTGATGCTTACACGCAACATGCAAAACTCATTGGGCTTGATTGTACAAACTGTACAGATAATTGTTGTTATAGCTATTTTCAGCACCATACCTATATTGAATGGGCATATATGTGGAAAGGTCTGGAAGCTCTACCCACACAGCGCAAAAACACTTTTATACAACGCGCTGAACACTATGTTGCCAGAGCTCGCAGAGAGCTCGCCCAAGGCATACGTCCACATATCATGTGCCCTCTGAATGAAGATGGGCTTTGCGGGCTTTATGAACACAGGTTCATGATTTGTCGCTTACATGGAGTTCCAAATATCCTTGTGCATCCCAATGGGAAAAGCATTCGTTTTCCGGGTTGTTGGCAAAGCCAAGAATTAACAAAAAATATATCCAATCCTCCTGAACTCAACCGAAGTAGCTTATATATGGATTTGGTAAAATTGGAAATGGAGTTTGTAGGATCAAAACTTCGTACCCTGCCCAAAGTAGACCTCACCTTAGCAGAAATGATAGTCTTTGGCCTTCCTCAATTATCACTAGGAGAGCATTGAAATGTTTGAAATAACTCGTAAACCAATCCATCCCGGAGGAATTCTTAGACGCGAATGTATGAAGCCACTTGGTATGTCTGTTACTTCATTTGCCGCGCACCTTGGGATAAGTCGCAAAACTCTTTCCAAAATTATTAACGAACGAGGTTCTGTTACTCCCAATATTGCCTTGCGCCTTGCCCGTGCTTTTCCACCTTCGGCCAAAATCTGGCTTAGCCTGCAAATGGACTACGATTTATGGGAAGCTCAGCACTGTACCAATGAATGGAAAACGGTTAAGCCTTTACCGCAAAACCCCATAGAACCTCACGAGGAACACCCTGAACTACACACGAGTGATACAGTATATTTAAATAATTCTAATCAAAATGTGTGCTTATAAAAAAGGTATACAATTTAGCTATGACACGTCCGTATTTTACAGAGACAGAAAAACATATTCTCGCCTTGGCAGGGCATGATTTAAGCCACAGCTTACAACCTTTCAAGGATATTGCAGAAGAAGTTGGCTGTAGTGAAGAAGAAGTCCTTGCCTTGCTCCAAAAACTCAAGAAAGAAAAAATAATCCGTCGCTTTGGAGCAACGCTCAGACACCAAAAGGCAGGCTATGGACACAATGCCATGGTGGCGTGGATTGTCGGTGATGGAGATATAGATGCAATAGGGGAAATGATGGCTGCACGGCCGGAAATTAGCCACTGCTATCGTCGTCGCACATATCCTGAATGGCCGTATGATCTCTACACTATGATCCACGGCAAAAATCCCGGAGATTGTGCACAGCTTGCAGCCACTCTTTCTAAAAAAACCGGATTAAAAAAATACGCAATTCTCAACAGCATCCGTGAGCTTAAAAAAAGCTCCATGCGCTATTTTATTAAGGAGTAAACGAATGAATCCAAGCTCTCATAATTTGTTTCAACGTGCTTGCAATGTTCTCCCGGGTGGAGTGAATAGTCCGGTTCGTGCTTGCCGAAGTGTTGGCTGCGACCCCCTTTTTATAAGCAAAAGCTATGGTTCAAAACTCCTTACAGCAGACGGTCAAGAACTTATAGATTATGTTATGAGCTGGGGGCCCATGATTTTAGGGCATTCAAACCATGCTGTGCGCGAAGCAGTGCTTAAGGCAGTGGAAAAAGGCTCCAGTTATGGTGCTCCCTGTCCAGAGGAAGTAGAACTTGCCGAAGCCATTTGTAAGATCATGCCCGGTATAGAAATGCTCCGCATGGTTTCCTCTGGAACAGAAGCCACGATGAGTGCGGTACGCTTGGCTCGTGCTTACACCAGTCGGGATAAAATTATTAAATTTGATGGTGGCTATCATGGTCATTCAGATTGTTTTCTGGCAGCAGCTGGATCAGGTGTTGCGACCTTATCTATTCCCGGCACTCCGGGTGTACCAGATGCTTTTGTACAGCAAACCTTACTTGCCCCATATAATGATGCTGAAGCTGTTGCAGCCTTGTTTGATCAACATGCAGGAGAAATTGCAGCACTCATTATCGAACCTGTGGCTGGAAACATTGGTTGCGTATTGCCTAAAACAACTTTCCTGCAAAAACTACGAGCGCTCTGTACCAAGCATGGTGCTCTGCTGATTTTTGATGAAGTTATCACAGGCTTTCGCCTTGCTTTGGGCGGAGCCCAAGAACGCTTTGGAGTAAGGCCGGACTTAACTACTTTGGGTAAAATAATTGGCGGTGGATTTCCGGTTGGCTGTTATGGTGGAAAGCGTGAAATAATGGAACAAATAGCCCCGTGTGGTAATGTATACCAAGCAGGAACTCTTTCCGGAAACCCGGTGGCCATGGCTGCAGGGCTAGCAACTGTGCAAGAACTCGCCAAGGCCGATTACACAGCTTTGGAAAAACGAACTCTTAACTTTGCAAAAGAGTTACAATCCATCTTAGCAAACAAAGGACATCAAACAAGCCTGAATCATATTGCTTCGCTCTTTACGCTGTTTTTCACGGATCGTCCTGTGCAAAATTATGAGGATGCAAAAACAGGAAAAAGCGATCTTTTTGCTCAATTTTATATTACAATGCGACAAGCTGGCATAAACCTCGCCCCTTCAGGCTTTGAATGCGTGTTTACTTCTTTTGCCCATACAGACGAAGATTTTGAAAAAACGCTTCATGCAGCCCAAGCAATCGATTTATAAAAACGGAGCATAAAATGTTCACCGGACTGGTCAATGGTACAGGCAAAATACAAGGCATAGATCAACGTGGTCAAGAAAGCAGATTAACGATCACTCCCCTATTTCCACTTCCAAACATCATTCTTGGTGAATCAATTGCTGTCAATGGTGTTTGTTTGACTGTGGAAACACATGAAAACAAACAATTTTCTGCCTATGCTAGTCGTGAAACCATGAACATTACAAATTTAGGGAAGCTCCAGAGAGGAAGTACGGTTAATCTTGAGCGAGCCTTGGCTGTTGGGGATCGTCTTGGGGGGCATTTGGTTTCAGGTCATGTTGATTGCCTCGCAACAGTGAGTGCTATTCGCCCTGCCGGAGAATCAAAAATATTCAGGTTGCACTACCCAGCGGAATATACTGCACTTGTTGTGGAAAAAGGCTCAATAACGCTTGATGGCATCAGCTTAACAATCAATGCTTGCGGTACAGACTGGCTTGAAGTGAACATCATCCCTGCGACTCAAAAAGAAACAAGTATCTCGGCTTGGACTCCGGGCTATGTAGTCAACATGGAAACAGATATTATTGGACGGTATGTACAGCGTATGCTCAACCCGTATCTTGAACAAGGAAAAAACCATTCCGGAGTCAACATGGAATTTCTTGCCAAACACGGTTTTTAAGGCCTTCAAAAACAAAAAATATCAGAGCAAAGCAAAGGCATATAAATTCTAGGGTAAATACGCCCTGCTCATTCTATTTCCCCCCTTTTGTCATCCTGCGCGTAAGTCGCAGGAACCAGTTCTTCTGCCTTTTCTTCTTCTTTTCTTCTCCTCTTCCTCCTTGTTTCTTCTCTTGCTGCGTCAAACCTTCAGAGTTTGGCTCTGCTGGATTCTGCGTCTTCGCGCAGAATGACGAAGAGGGATATACTGTTATATAGTGTCAAGCCCTCGCAGTTCGGCTCTGCTAGGCTGTCGCGACTTACGCGCTTCAATGACGGATCTGCTACGATAACTATTGAAAAAGAATGGATAAATGACAGGAAAGTTACTCTGCGTTTGCTCTGAATATTAAAGCATTTTCCTTGTACTGTATCCAAAACTCTGTACACCAGACAGCCCATAAATTTATTGTATAAGCAAAAATAGGCTTGCCAGATAAGCCCAGCATGTTTATAGGCACTCTTGGCATGTCCAAAGACCTAATTATTGTTGAGTCACCAGCAAAGGTAAAGACCATCTCAAAATTCCTTGGCAAGAATTATCTTGTCGAAGCATCGGTTGGGCACGTTCGAGATTTGCCCAAAAAAGACATCGGTGTAGATGAAAAAAATGGATTTATCCCACAATATCAAGTTATTGACGGCAAACAAGACGTGGTAAAAAAGTTGCGTAACGCAGCTAAAAAATCAAAACATGTGTACCTTGCCCCTGACCCAGATCGAGAAGGAGAAGCCATTGCTTGGCATGTGGCGACACTTATTGAAGACATCAATAAAAATGTCAGTCGCATTCAATTTAACGAAATTACCAAACGTGCTATTCAAGAGGCTTTAGAAAATCCCCAGCCTTTGAATGAACATCTTTTTGATTCCCAACAAGCGCGACGTATTTTGGATCGCCTTGTGGGCTATAAAATTTCTCCTATCCTTTGGAAAAGCGTGAAGCGAGGTATTTCCGCCGGACGAGTGCAATCTGTTGCTCTTAAATTACTTGTCGAGCGTGAAAAGGAACGCCGGGCATTTGTTCCACAGGAGTACTGGCTCTTCAAAGCTCTCTTTGAAGGCGAAACTCCGCCTCCATTTAAGGCTGATCTTTTCAAAATCAAAGGGAAATCCCTAAAGATTGCACCAGTAGGTTCTCAAAAGGAAGCAGATGCCCTGCAAGCAGAGTTGGATGCTGCTTCCTTTATTGTACAAAATATTGAAGAAAAAAAGCGTTCTCGTCGCGCATTGCCTCCATATATTACCTCTACACTGCAGCAGGATGCAAATAATCGTTTAGGCTATTCTGCAAAGCGAACCATGAGTACAGCTCAACGGCTCTATGAAGGTGTTGAACTTGGAAATCGTGGTCTAACTGCGCTGATTACTTACATGCGTACAGATTCAGTGCGTATTGCTGAAGAAGCGCAAAATGCAGCCAAAGAAATAATTCTTTCACAATATGGAAAAGAATTTTATCCGGCCAAGCCTAATGTGTATAAAACAAAAGGGTCTGCACAAGATGCACACGAAGCTATTCGTCCGGTTGACGTCAGCATTCTCCCTGAGGAAATAAAAAGCTATTTGCCCAAGGAACAGTTTAATCTGTATCGATTGATCTGGCAGCGTTTTGTTGCTTCTCAAATGGCGCCAGCTCAGTTTCATGCCACAGTTGTTGATGTGGCTGCTGGCTCTACTCTATGGCGCACTAAAGGCGAACGCTTACTTTTCCCTGGCTACCTTGCTGCTTTGGAAAAAGTCACGGCTGAAGATACTGTTGAGCTTCCCAAGCTGAAAAAAGGACAAAAGCTCAAGGTCAACCAGCTCAGTAAAGAACAAAAATTTACCCAAGCTCCGGCGCGATATTCCGAGGCAAGTTTAGTAAAAGAACTGGAAGAAAAAGGCATTGGCCGTCCATCCACCTATGCAGCCATCATTTCAACCTTGCAAGACCGTGAATATGTTAGCCTCAAAGAAAAACGCTTTGTGCCCTCAGAGCTCGGTTTTGTTGTTTCTGATCAGCTTTCTGAAAATTTCAAAGACCTGATGGATGTGAGCTTCACTGCCTCTATGGAAGATAAATTGGATAAAGTGGCTGATGGGCGGCTCGCGTGGCAACAGCTTATGCAGGATTTTGCCGATGGCTTTTATCCAACTCTGGAATCAGCCTTGCAAAATATGCGTAGTATGCAGCGAGAAACTGGCGTCACTTGCGAACTATGCGGACAGCCAATGCTCGTAAAATTTTCCAAAGCAGGTGAATTTTTAGGCTGTTCAGGCTATCCTTCGTGCAAAAATATAAAAAATTTCAAGCGTAATGAAAAAGGTGAAATACAAATCATTGAACGAGCTGAACAGGAAGATTCAGGTTTGGCTTGTGAGAAATGCGGTAAACCTTTGCTCGTAAAAAAGAGTACGCGTGGTGAATTTTTAGGCTGCTCAGGCTATCCTGCGTGCAAAAATATAAAAAATTTCAAGCGTGACGAACAAGGCGCTATTCAAATCATTGAAACACCGCCTCAAGAAATAGTAGGAACCTGTCCTGACTGTGGGCATGATTTGGTGATTAAACGTTCGCGAGCCGGAGCGCGCTTTATTGCTTGCTCCAATTACCCCAAGTGCAAAAACACAAAGGCTTTCTCCCTTGGAATTGCTTGCCCTGCGGAAGCTTGCGATGGGCAAATTGTGGAAAAAGGTTCAAGGTCTGGAAAACTATTTTATTCTTGTTCCAATTATCCAAAATGTGACTTTGCTTTATGGAATGAGCCGGTGGAAACACCCTGCCCTGAATGTGGGCATCCCATATTGGTTCGCAAAAACACAAAAGCTAAAGGGCCTCATTTAAGCTGTCCGCAAAAAAGCTGTTCCTACGAACTTCCCCTTGATGATTAAGTGGCCTTGCAGCGCACTTTGCTGTATCCTGCCCACATGAATAGCTCCCATAAATTCGGTTTTGTGGCTTTGGTCGGGCCTCCCAATGCAGGGAAGTCAACTCTTATGAATGGATACTTGGGGCAAAAAGTGGCTATTGTCACGCCCAAGGCTCAAACCACCCGCAATCGTATTACCGGCATTCTGAGCACAAACGACGCGCAAGTTGTGTTTATAGATACGCCCGGAGTACATTCCTTGCGTGGTAAAATGAATAAATTTTTGCGTGAAACCGCAATTGCAGCTCTTTCTTCTGCAAATTGCGTGGTGCTTCTTTTGGATGGGCCATTATACGCAGCAAGGCCACGCGCCTTATCTGCTGATGTCAAAAGTTTAGAAAAACCAGTACGCCATGCTACTTGCCCAAGCATTGTGGCCATCAACAAAGTAGATAAAATAAAAGACAAAAGCCAATTATTGCCTGTATTAAACGAAGCAGCAAAACTATGGCCACGGGCTGAAATTATCCCTGTTTCAGGAATGCAAGGAGAAGGCCGTGAAAAATTACTGCACTTAATTTTAGAGCATTTGCCACATGCTCCGGCCATGTTCCCTGAAGATCAAATTTCCACCCTTCCTGTCCGTTTTATGGCTGCTGAAATAGTAAGGGAAAAACTTTTTATGTCCTTGAAACAAGAGTTGCCATATTCAACAGCAGTAGAAATAGAACAATTTGATGAATCTGAAAAAATACCACGCATTGCTGCGGTAATTTATGTGGCGAAAAAAAATCATAAAGGCATGGTTATTGGAAAAAATGGTCAACACCTCAAACAAATCGGGACACAAGCCAGAACAGATATTGAAGAACTTTTGGAGACTAAAATTATGCTAGAGCTTTGGGTCAAAGTTCGTGAAGGCTGGCCAGAAGATGCCGGATTCTTACGCTCTTTGGGGTTGACCGAATAATCAGAATGCCCCCACACGACAATACATGATAAAAAGAAGCGAGACATGACATTGCTGAAGCAAAAAATGGATGAACGAACAAAGAAGCTGGCACAGCAGCTTGCTCTTGTTCAAAACGAAATTGACGATGCCGTGGTCAGTTCTGGCCGAAAACCCGGCGATGTTCGGCTTGTTGCTGTTTCAAAATTACATTCAGCCGAAGACATCACGCGCTTCAATTATTTAGGGCACAGTATATTTGGGGAATCGTATGTACAAGAAGCCGTAAACAAACAACAATCTCTGCCCAAAAATATTGAATGGCATTTTATCGGTGGCTTGCAATCCAACAAAGCCAAACAAGTGGCCGGAGCCTTTTCTTTAATTCACTCCGTGGATTCTCCAAAACTGGCGCGCCTGTTGCATAGCTTTGCTCAAGCAAAAGGTATTGTCCAAGATATATTAATACAGGTAAGTTTGGCCGGAGAAACGCAAAAGTACGGAATAGAAGAAAAAATTTTGCCGTACTTACTGGAGGAAGCTCAAAATTTAGCAGGAATTCGGGTTGTCGGATTTATGACCATGCCACCTTTTTTTGACAATGCTGAAGCGAGCAGGCCTTATTTTTGCCGACTGCGAAAATTGCGAGATACAATGGAACAATCATTTGGGAAAGTTTTTTTTGAATTATCCATGGGAATGACCAATGATTTTATTCCGGCCATTGAAGAAGGTGCTACTTTGGTAAGAATAGGAACAAAATTGTTTGGAGCACGGCTCTGCAAAAAACAATAAAACAAGAAGGAGATTGCTTACAAGTCTGCTCATAAATTTTTTTTATGTAATAGAGTAAACTTAAGTAATCATTGAGGGACTCTTCATGGATTTAGGAACCGTAATAGGGATTGTGCTTTCTTTTGGCTTGGTGGTAGCAGCCATTTTAACCGGCTCAAGCCTGATGATTTTTATTTCCGTTCCTTCTGCTCTTATTGTTCTCGGTGGCTCTATTGGCGCAGCAATGGTCAACTATCCCTTAGGCTATATTATTGGGGTTATCGGTGTTATAAAAAATACTTTTTTCTCCTCACTTGCTCCATCCAGCGAAGTTATTGTGAGTTTTATGGAATATGCGAATAAGGCACGGCGCGAAGGCATTCTTTCTTTAGAACCGGTTATCAAAGAAATTGACGATGAATATATACGCAAAGGGCTACAGCTCACAGTCGATGGTTTGGAACCTGATGCCATTCGAGATATTTTAGAAGTAGAAAATACCTATCTGGCAGAGCGACATGAAATAGGCGCAGATGTCGTGTCTGTTCTGGGTACTATAGCTCCTGCCATGGGCATGATTGGTACAGTTATTGGCTTGGTACAAATGCTACAAACCATGAGTGACCCATCGTCCATTGGGCCTGCCATGGCTGTTGCCCTTTTAACCACATTGTATGGTGCTATTCTCGCTAACTTGGTGTTCAACCCAATGGCCGGTAAACTCAAAACACGCCACAAAGAAGAAAATCTACAGCGCGAAATGATAATGGAAGGTATCATTTCCATCTCAAAAGGTGAAAACCCGCGAATTATTGAAGAGAAATTAAGTAGCTTCTTAGCTCCTAAAGATCGTAGCTCTTTGGAATAAAAGCTGCTGAGGAAAATCGCGTGGCAAAAAAAAAGCGCAAAAAAATATGCGGAGAGATGGCTCCTTGGATGATCACATTCTCAGACGTGATGACCCTGATGCTGACTTTTTTTGTGCTTTTAGTTTCCATGGCAAAGGTTGATGAACACCGTAAAATGGTTGTCTTGGGTTCTATTATTGGAACCTTTGGCTGGGGTGAAAGCACTGACCCCATGAGTACTCAAAAAAGCAACAGCACCGTAGACCCTGGAGTTATAGAAGGCGAAGCTGATTTGCAGATGCTCAAGCCCATGCTCTGGGAAGACGGTGAAAACGATCTTAACTTTGAATCCAATCATTTTGTACAAGTTTTTTCTATCAATTCAGAATTATTATACCAACCAGGCTCAACGGAACTCTCGCAATCCGGTATGGAATTTCTGGATAAAATAGTACCTGTTATAAAAAACGTACAATATCCTTTGCTCATTGCTGGCCATACATCTTCTTTACGAGATGAATTACGAGCTGATTATCAATATACTGATGCTGAAACCTTACCAAGCCCTGCTTGGAAAATTTCTCTGTATAGGGCACTTGGAGTGTATAGGTATCTTTTAGCTGCAGGGGTAGAAGCTACAAGACTTTCAGTAGAATCTTTTGGCTCCTTTCATCCACATTATAGCGGAAATGATCCCAATGAGCGAGACAAAAACCGTCGCGTAGATATTGTACTTGATAAACGTAATTCTGAAGACAATGTGCAAGAACTTGAAAACGCGCTCAAAGAAAATGAAAGCAAACCAGAAAAAGAAAATTATGATATAGACGGATTTAAGTTTGAATTACACAATTTAGACAAGTCCGGTTGGGAATAAAGCATGGCCAGAAAAAAAGAAGCTCCCTGCCCACCTCTGGCGATTTGGCTTGTCACCTTTTCTGATTTGGTGACTTTGCTTTTAACCTTCTTTGTCTTGCTTTTGACCATGTCTTCCATGGATAATAGCTATATGACAAGGGTAACTTTAGGTGATGGTGATTTAGGCTATATGGATGCCAAGGGTGGCGGGAAAATCTCTATCGCCTTGTATGAAATTGTTAGGTATTTAGAAAATCCATGGGATCTTTTGGAAAAAAAGAATCGAGTCAAGGACTTACTCTATCCTGATGACACAATGCCAAAGGATATTTCAAAATCTTCACTACAAGAAAATCTTAAAATACTCATTAAAAACGATGGCGTTGCTCTGGTGTTTACAAAGGATTTACTTTTTGGCCACAATGAATCAAAACTCACGGCAAGTGGCAAAGCACTGCTTGGGCAAATTTATCCCTTATTAGATTATATGCAAGAGCCTGTGCTCATTTCCGGACACGCATCAGCAGATGAAGCAAATGTGTATGATCTGAGTGGAGACAGGGCTTTGGATGTCTTAAAATATTTTTTAGAAAAAGGCATACCTGATGCACATTTCACCATATCCTGCGCCGGAGCAGACAAGCCCCTGCTTCAATTTACGCAAGACAAAGCAGCGCCTCACAACAGACGAGTTGAAATACTTATTCGCACCACTCAAGCCTTGAGCAGTTATTTATAATTCCCACGCTTTCTAGGCTAGATAATCAGACGATTCCCGTGTAGTATCATTTCAGTGATTGCTTATCAAAAGCATTGAACCGTAGATATACAAGGAGCAAAACGTGGCTCAAGATTATGAAGACGACGCTGGGCAAAGCGAAAAAAAAGGTGGCACCCTCAAGTGGATAATTATTATACTTGTCCTCATTGGCCTTGGCGTTGGTGCATTTTTCATGAAAGATACCATCATGAGCATGGTGATGCCAAATGATTCACAAGAAACAGCAGAAAATTCTGCTGAAGAATCAAAAGAAACAGAAAGCGTCAAAAGAGATCCAGACTTTCAAGGTGAAATGGCGACAATAGCACCCTTTGTCGCTAACCTGAATGATCCTTTGGGTAAACGATATATCAAAATAGGCTTTGAAGTAGAACTTGTGGATGTATCGGCCGTTGACAGTTTTGAGAAATATATTATCAAAATAAAAAATATGTTGCTTATTTTGCTGGGGAGCAAAACTCCTCAGGAAATGCTTGGCCCCAAAAATCAGATTAGGTTACAACAGGAAATAGTAGACCGCATCAATTTAATACTTGGGGAAGGAAAGGTGCTCAATATTTATTTCTCCACCTATATTTTACAATAAATCCAAAGGCACATTCTTTGCATAACCAATCTCAAGGCAAGTTCAGGTCTTCAAACCGCCAAAAAAACGACAAGTAAGACATTTTGACCAAGGGATACAGATTATGAGTGACGATCAAGATAAATTGGCTGATGAGTGGGCTGCTGCTCTTCAAGAAGCTGGTGACGATATTGAAGCAGAAGATACTGCTGAGGACGGCACAAGCAAAAAAAATAAATCTCCAGAAGACGCTCTGGCTGATGAATGGGCTGCTGCGCTTCAGGAAAGCGGTGGTGAAATCGAAGCAGAAGATGCTACCGAAGATGGCGCAGACAAAAAAAGCAAATCTCCAGAAGACGCTCTGGCTGATGAGTGGGCTGCTGCTCTTGCCGAGAGTGAACAAGAAGACATGACCGAAGAAAAAGAAAAGTCTTTTATGGAGACCAAGCTCAAAGATGCCAATTTTGCGGATATGACCGACATAGCCAAGACTTCCGGTCCTGATAGCAACAAACGGGATATGGATTTTATTCTTGATATTCCTTTGGATGTTTCGGCAGAACTTGGAAGAACCAAGCTACTGATCAATGAGCTTCTTCAATTAGGGCAAGGTTCGGTCGTGGAATTAAATAAACTTGCTGGTGAACCGCTTGAAGTGTATGTTAATGGTAAACTTGTAGCACGCGGTGAAGCCGTAGTTATTAACGAAAAATTTGGTATTCGCTTGACTGATATTATCAGTCCCATTGAGCGAGTAAAACAACTTGCCTAATCCGCTTGAGGTATTGATGCAGATTTTTCCAAGCATACAAAGCAATATGCAAAAAAAACATCATTTTCATTGGCTTGTTCTGCACTGTACATTTCTTTTTATACTCTTCATTGCCTTGCCTGCACAAGCACAACTTGTTGATCAAAAAACACATTCCATACTTTTTACTGCCCCAACTGTGCAGGACGAAACAGACAAAAATGTTTTAAGCAATGAACAAAAGACTGCAAATCCGGCGACAAATCAGGTCACAGCTCCAGCTACAAGCCCAATTATAAATCAAGCTACAAGCTCAGTCGCAAATCAAGCCACAAGCTCAGTCGCAAATCAAGTTACAAACTCTATCATAAAACAGGTTACAAGCCCGGTTATCAAACCAGTTACAAATCCAGTCACAAAACCGGCTGCAAGCCCTGACACAAATCAGGCCATACAAGCTGAACGTTCTGATCATAAAAACACATTCCTGAACATTCCTCAGCAAACAGCCACGCCTGTGCACGATCCTCTTTTTTCTTCAATTTTCACTACCGCGACATATCTTTGTATTATTCTTGCTTTCATTTTTCTTGTGTATTGGCTTTTACGCAAATTCGGCCCTCGTGGTATTTCCGGAGGCAGGAGTATGATTGATATGCGCCTTGCCGGACGGCTTGTACTTGGGCAAAAACAACGTATCGATCTCGTTCGTGTACAAGATAAAATGTTTTTACTGGGAGTTACGGATCATACTCTTGTCTTGCTTAAAGAACTTGAACCCATGCCCGGTCAATGTTTTGATGATGGAAATGAGGATGAATTTACAGATTTTACGGAAATGCTCGGAAAGCAAATTCGCTCCAGTAGTACTGCTGACGACGCTTAGTGTCGTCGCCCTACTCGTAGCCTTTGCCTGTCCTGCTTCGGCGCAAACAGTTCCTTCGCTAACCATGGAGCTCGCTGCCGGACAGGCAGAACCAGAAAAGATTTCAGTCCTGCTGGAAATCCTTTTTTTGCTGACTATTCTTTCTTTGGCTCCCGGTATCGCCCTGACCATGACTTCCTTTACTCGCATTATTTTGGTTTTCCATTTCTTGCGCCAAGCCATGGGCACACAGCAAATGCCCCCAAACCAAGTTTTGGCCAGTTTAGCAATTTTCATGACTTTTGTGATCATGGCTCCGGTTTTTAGCGCAGTCAATGAACGCGCCTTACAGCCCTACTTAAATGAAGAAATTGGTTTTGAACAAGCCCTAGAGGAAGCACAGCAACCAATCAGGGAATTTTTATTCAAACATACACGCGAAAAAGACCTTTCAATCTTTTATTCCATCAGCAAAATGGATCGCCCGCAAAGCAAAGACGAAGTTCCAACAATCACGCTTATTGCCGGTTTTATTATTTCTGAACTTAAAACAGGCTTTACCATAGGTTTTCTTATTTATATCCCGTTCCTCATTTTAGATATGGTGGTGGCCTCTATTCTTTTGTCCATGGGCATGATGATGCTTCCGCCAGCCATGATTTCGCTCCCATTCAAAATTTTATTATTTGTACTGGTAGACGGTTGGAATCTCTTAATAGGTTCTGTTGTCAATACATTTAGCTGACCGGAGCAAAGGCATGACTCCTGAATTTATTGTGGGCTTTGCTCGCCAAGCCATAGAAGTCACCCTGATCATTGCTTTACCCATGCTGGGTATTGGCATGGTTGTGGGTATTTTTGTTTCCGTTATTCAAGCCGCAACACAAATTCAGGAAATGACCCTTACCATGGTGCCAAAAATTATAGCTATTTTCCTCGCACTGATTATTGCTTTTCCATGGATAATGGACAAAATGATGGTCTATACTAAAAATATTTTTCTCAATCTTCCAAGCTATATACGTTAAAAACATGTACGATATTTTATCTTAGCCTTTTGCCGTACTCTGAGCTAAACAGGAGATAATATGACTAAAGTCAAGGAACTGATGCAAGGTGCTACATGGCAAACTGCACAAGGTTTTGAAAAATTACACCCTGAAATATCTATTCTTTTGCCTACTTTTCGGCGTGGAAATAACGGGCTGTTTCAGCAATGTGTTGACTCGCTACTTGATCAAACATTCAAAAATTTTGAATTAATCATTATTGATGATGCAAGCTACGACCAAACCGCGTCTTTAATCAATGGATACATGAAAAAAGATGTGCGAATTGCCTGCATTCGCCATGCGAAAAATATTGGTTTAACAGCTCTTTCTACTTTTGAAGGATATATAAAATCTCGCGCAAAAAAGATATTTCATGCTTTTGATGATAATGAATATAAAAGAGATGCACTGCAAAAAAATTATGATCTCCATGCAAGTAGCCCTGAAATATTAATTTCTTATTCCATAGCAAAAGCTATAACAAAATCTGAAAAAGAATATTTTGGGCAACAAGATTTTAAGTACAATAATCTTGCTGTAGCCAATTATATTCCACATGGTGGAATAATGATTGATAAACAGGTTTTTGAAGATGTTGGTTGGTATGACCCGCATATCTGCATGACCCGGCTCAATGACTGGGATCTTTGGCTTAGGGCAGGTAAAAAATACAAATTCCATAAAATAAATAAATGCTTAAGCACAGAAAAAGGATTATCACAGACTGATTCTTTGGCAAATTCCCATCATCTTGATATGCAGCTTGTTGCGGAATGGAGACATACGGCCAGAAACGAACAACTCAAGCCAAAGAATTTTTTAGAATATGATATAAGCAATATTCCGCAAACATTAAGCCAATTATCGAAAATAAAAATAGCCTCTTTGCTCAAAAAAAAATTTCCACAATTCACAGAAAATTGTACCTCTGCTGACATTTTTAATCAAAACGATGCAATGGATGGATATATCATTCTTTTTGGAGAATATGAAGCTTCAACAGAATTATATTTTACATCTTTGCCTGAAAAATTAAGAGAAAAAATTATTATTTTGCCCAACATTGCTTATTATCAATTAAATTATTTTGATCTATTTCTGAATGCTCGGTGCATTATTTTTTCTAGGCTGATACGTGAGCAATATATCACATTAGCCAATACCTTGCTTAATATTGGAATTCCCTATTATTACTATACTGATGATAATTTTTTTGTTCTTGGTATAGATAAAAGCACAATAGAGCAAAAAAACTTTGTAAAAGACGCAAAAGGAGTCTTGGTTTCTACAAAAACGTTACAAGAGTTTTTTGAAAACATGACTGGCAAAAAAAATGTGGACACAATTTCTCCTGCTATCCACCAAAAATCATTAGATAAAAACAAGGTCAATTTATCGTGCTTTGATGATTGCAATGACGGACTCAATATTATGCTGGCTTCAGCAGATAGGCTTGATGGTTTTTGTAATTTAAGAGATGATATTAAAGCCTTGTCTGAAAAATATCCATTGAACTTATATATATTTCAGGTTGGAGCCTACCGTTTATTAGAAAAAGTATTTAATTTTGAAAACGTAAAGTTCCATTATCTTAATTATGAATGTTGTCATGAAACCTTCGTAGATGTGATACGGTCGAAAACAATACATTTTTTCCTACACCCTGCAAATCCTCACAAAACCTTTGCTGCTAATTATAAATATAAAACATTACATTTTCTTATCAATGCCTATCTGACTTCCTCTTTTGTCATGCTGCCAGATGTCCTTCCTTACAGTACATTAAAAGAGCATAGCGCGCTCAAGCATTTAGTTGTGCCAAATGGAGAAAGTTGGGCCGAGGCTTGCCAAAAATTGCTTACTGATGCGGTATTGAGAACTGAAGTTTTTACAGCAATAGAGGACTTTTGCTTACGCGAGTTTTATCCTGGTAAAAATGTACCACTGTTTGAAAAACTTTTGAAAGAAAATCCAGCCGTGGACAGTTTAGAATTTGGTCAAAGGCTTAATCTATCAAATTGGTATAATCTCAAAATTATTGATACGCTTATAAACAAAGAGTAAATGTATTGTACTACTTCTCTTATGCTGAAAAGAGGCGACACAGCTCTATGCAGGCAAAACAATCAAAGCGTAATTTTTTTTGCCCTTACGCAAAAGAAGCACTTGCTCATCAATAAAATCTGAGACTTGGGGCATAAATTCCTCGTCCACTCGCTTCTGATTCACATATACCCCACCACCACGCACATCTTTTCTCGCTTGCCCTTTAGATTTGGCCATTGCTAAGTCCACCATCATTTGAAAAATATCAGGTAATTCCGATTTCTTATATTGCACTTGTGGGGCAGTTTCCAAAGCTGAAAGAATGGTTTGAGCATCTACACGAGTAATATCTCCCTTGCCAAAAAGCGCGTCCGTGGCTTGCAAAACCTTGTCTAGTGCCTCTTGTCCATGAATCATGGCAGTAACTTCCGCTGCTAATTTTTTTTGTGCTACTCGCGCGTGAGGCTCATTTTCCATAGCCAACTTCAGTTCTGCTATTTCTTCTTGGCTTAAAAAAGTAAAATATTTCAAGAAATTTACAACATCTTCATCATCAGTATTCACCCAGTACTGATAAAACGCATAGGGACTGGTCAGTTCTGGATCCATCCACACGGCATTGCCAGCACTTTTGCCAAATTTTGCGCCAGAAGCCGTAGTAATGAGCGGAAAAGTCATGGCATACCCAAGGCCTGATTCTTTTCTTCGGATAAGTTCAGTACCAGCGGTAATATTGCCCCATTGATCTCCTCCCCCGATTTGTAGCTGACAATTTTTATTTTTATACAGCCACCAAAAATCCATGCCTTGCAAAACCATGTACGAAAATTCAGTATAAGAAATACCCGTATCTTCACGAGCAATACGCTTTTTAATAGAATCCTTTTGCATCATCCAGTTAATGGTAAAATGCTTACCTATATCACGCAAAAGCTCTAAGGCTCCCATATTTTGTGTCCACTCATAATTATTAACAATTTGTGGCTGTTCTCCGGTATTGCGCTGAAAAAAATCACGCACCTGCGATTCTATTCTCCTCGCCATTGCATCCAATTTTTCTTCGCTGCTGAGTTCGCGTTCCTTATCCTTACCAGAAGGATCGCCAATACGGCCTGTAGCCCCACCAAGTAAAAAAATAGGATTATGCCCTGCCTTTTGCATTCGCACGAGGCAAAGAAGTGGCACAAGATTGCCTATATGCAGAGACTGAGCCGTGGGGTCAAAACCACAGTACATGACCGCACCAGTTTGATTCAGGTAAGAGCGAACACCTTGCTCATCAGAAACTTGATTGATCAATCCACGCCACTTTAATTCATCATAAATATTTTCAGCCATATCTCTCACTACTCTTTATGCAATCTACTTTGCATACCCAACTGATCGCTTTTCACGAATGACAGTAACGCGAATTTGTCCGGGATAGGTCATATTATTTTCAATTTTCGTGGCAATGTCCTTACAGAGTACATAGGTAGCGTCATCTCCCACACGGTCTGAATCAACCATAACCCTGATTTCACGCCCGGCTTGAATGGCATAAGCCTTAGAAACTCCATTAAAACTCGTAGCCATGCTTTCCAGCTCTTCCAAACGCTTCACATAATTTTCCAATAATTCCTTACGCGCTCCTGGTCTTGCTCCTGAAAGAGAATCAGCTGCTTGAACCAAACTATCAAGAATGCTTTCAGGTGGTACGTCTTCGTGGTGAGCCTGAATTGCATGAATAATAGCCTTGGATTCACCATGTTTTTTGGCCAAATCCGCACCAATCACAGCATGTGGCCCCTCAACCTCATGGTCTATGGCCTTGCCTATATCATGAAGCAAACCTGCTCGCTTGGCTTCCTTTTCATCCAAACCAAGTTCAGCTGCCATAATACCACAAAGAAAAGCAACTTCCAAAGAGTGGTGCAACACGTTTTGTGAAAAACTGGTGCGATATTGTAATTGTCCGAGCAATTTAACAAGCTCAGGATGAATTCCATGTACTCCAACATCAAAAGTCGCTTGCTCTCCTATTTCCCGAAGTTTTATGTCCATTTCAGATTCAACTTTGGCAACAATATCTTCAATGCGAGCAGGGTGTATACGTCCATCGTGAATGAGCCTTTCCAAAGCCTGTTTGGCTATTTCACGCTTTAAGGGGCTAAAAGCAGAAAGTACAACTGTTTCAGGGGTATCATCAATAATTAAATCCACTCCAGTGGCAGCTTCCAAGGCTCGTATATTACGTCCTTCACGCCCAATAATACGACCTTTCATGTCTTCGCTAGGCAGGGCAACCGCGGTTACGGTTTGCTCTCCTGCATAATCCCCTGCATAGCGTTGCAAAGCCAAGGACAATATTTTTTTCGCCTTTTTGTCCGCATTTTCTTTGGCCTCCATTTCAATGGATCGAACCATGCGTCCTGCTTCAACGCGAGTTCTTGCCTCAACTTCACTCATAAGGCGTTCTTTTGCTTCTTCAATCGTGAGCCCTGAAATTTCCTGCAATTTGATTTCATGTTCATCATGCTTGCGCTCTAAATCCGTCTCAATCTCTTCGAGCTCTTTCTCTTTTTTGATCAAACTTTTTTCCAGCTGATTAACTTCAGACTCTTTGCTGCCAACCTTTTCCAGCTTGGATTCCAAACGCTCTTCTTTTTCCTGCAAACGAATTTCTCGCTTCTTAAAAGAATGGTCGCGTTCCTTAAACTCACGCTCCTGCTCTTTTTTCAGCGCATAGGCTTCATCTTTTGCTTGAAGCTGAATTTCTTTTTTCGTCGCGTCCGCTTCTTTGCGAGCTTCGGCCACAATGCGTGTGGCTAAATCTTTTGCGTCAGAAAAATGTTTTGATAAAATATAACGATGGGTGAAGTAGCCCAAGCAAAGCCCTGTAAAAACTCCCCCAAAAGCAATCAGTACGGATGTGGACATAGCACATCTCCTTTCTTTTTATATTGACAGACCATTGCAGCCTGATTGTCTCCGCTTAAAAAAGCTTTAAGCAGCGTGTACATCCTCAATTCACAAAAGGTAAAAAGCACAAATATGAGAGTGTGCAGTAAGGGAGAAAGTATGGTTGGGAAGCAATATGCTTTTATCTATGATATTGTGGCAAGCGAAATTGGTACAGTAAAAATTTACGCTTAGCTCAAATATACTATCTAAAACCCCAAGAAGCCGTGTTGCCTTTTGTTTTGAACCTGGTTTTCCAGGTGGGCTCTGCCGATCACCGTCAGGCTTCCCTTGCCTAAGGGCATGCACACAGAATGATTTAAGGTCAAGATCCCGTTTAATATATATTGGCTCAAAGACATTCGGGCAATCACCAACTCCTCAGGGGGTAAAGCTTTATCTTGCTTGCCAAGCTCTTAAAGAGCTTTGCCTATTTTTCCCACTAACTCACCAATTTTGGCTTCTAACCGTTCTTGGTTCAGAGTAGACTCCAAATAGTCATCCGCTAAACCAAGCGCAAGGCATATGAGTAATCTTTCCTTGCTTATATTGTTTCCGTTTTTGCTCAAATCATGAAAGCGTTCCTCAACAAGTCTTTGAGCAACTTCAATCCTTTCCTCGTGTGCATCAGTGCTAAAATTAAGATCTATGCCAAGCAAAGACAAGGTATATCGAGGCATCTCTTTGTCCTAGTCAAGATGTTCGCGTACCTTGCCAAGCAAACGTTCTACTTTAGATTGAATTTGCACACGCTCATTTTTCTCGTTTTCTAAACGTTCCAAAAGCTGCCCGTTTTCGTCCTCAAGGGTTTTTACCCTTTGTACAAGGCTTTCAACGGCGTCTTCTAGCTGAATAAGCATTTCCATATCCTGATAATATACGCCTTTACTTATGAAATCAAGGCTTGGAACGACGAGGCATATTTTTCTGCCGTTCTCGTGCTACAGCCAGCTCTTTGTCCGCAACATCCTTGGTTATAACTGAGCCTGCAGCAATAAGAGCCTCCTCCCCAACAACAACCGGGGCAACCAGAGCTGTATTAGAACCAACAAAAGCATTGTTTTTGATTTGCGTTTGCAACTTATTTTTTCCATCATAATTGCAGGTAATGGTACCAGCTCCTATATTAACGCCATCTCCTATCTTTGCATCACCTATATAACTTAAATGATTCACCTTAGATTGATTGCCTATCACTGATTTTTTGACTTCACAAAAATTACCAACTTTAGCTTCGCTTAAAAGCTCTGCCTCAGGCCTTAGACGTGCATATGGGCCAACAACACAGTTTTGCCCCACTATAGCTCCTTCCAAATGACAAAATTGGCGAACAAAGGCTCCTTTTTGCACTGTAGAATCACTTATCCAGCAATTTGAAGCCACGATAGCTCCTGATTCAACTTTTGTTGTGCCATATAATTCGCAGGGACCAAATATTTCGCATCCTGACTCAAGCTCCACATAAGGGCCAATACTGATCAGTTCTGGAGCATGGAGCATAACACCGGCTTCAAGCCACTGTGCATTTATGCGTTGGCGTAAAAAAGATTCAGCTTGGGTTAAATCTTTTGGTGAATTTACCCCCATCAGCTGAGGATCCTTGCCACAATTATACGCAACAACGTCTAATTTTCGTGAAACCGCCAAATCAATCAAATCCGTGATATAAAATTCACCAGATATATTTTCATTTTTTAGTTCAGGAAGCAATGCGCGTAGCGCATCCATTTGAAGCAAATAAATTCCTGCATTTACTTCGCCTGTATGTGACCCATGAATAGAACAATCATAATCCTTGGCTTCAATAATCGCCTGTACCTGCCCGTTTTTGGAGCGAATTACCCTTCCAAACGAAGCTGCATCCTGTAGACTGATAGTCATGAAAGCGACATCCGCTTTACCTTCACCGCTCACGGTTTTCAAAAACTTCTCTAAAGAAGCACTGGCAAGCAAGGGAGTATCTCCGTTTACTACAAGCACAGACTCACAGCCTGAGTTTTCCAAATTTTCCCAAGCACACTGCAGGGCATGACCTGTGCCAAGCTGTTCTTCCTGAACAATAAAACCCTTGGACATATGTTCAAAACCGGCCTGTATCTGCGCTCGTCCATACCCTAGAACTGTAAAAATGCGTTCCTGAAATAAAGGGGAAAGAGCTTCATACACATAGCCAAGCATGGGCTCCCCCAAAAGCTCTTGTAAAACTTTTGGCTTGTCCGAGTGCATACGAGTGCCTTTTCCGGCAGCCAAAATCAGAGCAACTATATTAGTAGCAAACATTCTTTCTCCTTATTATAAAAACAATTTGTAATCTTTTACTGAGCATTCATGTATATGTATCAGGAATAGACTAAACATAAAAAATTTTGCGTTTACTGCATAGTCAAAACAATCAATATGACTGGTATTCGCACATGGAAACAACTGGTTCAAAAAGATTGTGCTGATAACAAAGCGACATATGCTTACAAGCTTTTTCTAGAGAGTTAAAAAGAGCCATACTTTTAGCGAGCTCTAAAATATCAAGAGCACTGAGAATATCTTGAGTAATTGGACGCTTTGCGTCCCAAAAAATATGTGCTTCAAAAATATCTTGAGCAATTTTTGACTCTAAAATATGCATAATAATCTTGGCCTCTTCTTCTGTTTGGCACGCAAGAAAGTAACATGTATCGTCAAAAACAACAGGTTTTCCGTGGCAGGGGCCAATCATTCTGAATTGTAATTTCTTGTAAAATCCTGAGATGGCGATTTTCCAAAATGTAAAACTATAATCCCCTACCCCAAAAATAGAAAAACGCGGTTTATTCTTATAAATAGAGCTACCTCGTCTATCCAACAAATCAGAATGTTGTATGAGATAATTCCAAGTCTTTGGGTAACGTGACTGAATGCTACAAGTTTCACTCCCGACCGCATTTTGAGGAACAAGCATCCTGCGCTTTATATTAACAATCTCTCCATTTGCTATATCTGAGCTTTTAAGCATTGGAAATAAAAGCTCTTCTTCAATATCAACGATCTCGTGCAGTCCATTGATAAGTTGACCATCCTCTTGAATATAAAGCTCCATCAATTGAGAAGAATCGTGTTTAATACCTGAGCGCCAGATAAATTTTGAAGGCGTAGTAGCAATAAAACGATGATAATGATCAACTGTCTCTACATTGGATACAAGTCTTTTATTGCGACGCGCAAGAATATGGAACGGCTGCTTTGCATCCAAAGAAGCATATACGCGACATTCAATATCTTTTGCATCATATTCTGGCACAAAAGTAATGACAAGCAAACAAGCATCAACTGCAACCTTAAAATATTTTAAGGCATTTATATTTCTTAATTCAGCAGATGAAAATTTTAACCCACTTTTCCAAGCCTGCAATATCACCTTTCTTGCAACAGAAGTTTTACAAAGCATAGCAAGCATTGCTCGCCGTCCTTGTAGTGCCTCTATTTCTTTGGAAATCATCCATTCAGAAATATCAAAATTACTCTTCCCCGTTATTGCTCCAATACCACTGAGATTATCAAAATTTGCCTTGCTTGGTAAATTGTTACTTTGTAATCGCATTAAATCTGTATTGGTAACCCATGGAGGATTTCCGATAACCAGTAATGGCTCTGGCAACTGTTGTATATCCTTAAACCAAGGATATGAAAAAAAATCATTATGAATAATATTTAACAGGGAGGACTTTATATTTCTTGCTTTTTGAACATATTTTTCATTAATTTCAAGCCCTAGAAAATTTGTTGCATCAGGAAACGTGGAAAATGCAGCTTGCAAAAAAGTTCCTGTTCCACAATTAGGTTCAAAAACAGATTGAGCTTGGAAATCAGTTGCTAAAAAACTGCAAATTTCCATTGCTAAATCTGAGGGCGTTTGCCAATCGCCATATTCAATTTGAGTTATTGTTTTTTTTGTCATGTCAAAAAATTCGCATCACTCCTTCAATTTTTCCTGCCATATCAATGACACGCCGATATTGAAGTCGCCACTGCAAAGCATTTGATATGGTTAAATAACCTACTACAGGTGGCTGCTTGATAATTTCATCAACAAGTAACTCTGCCCCAAGATTATCAACAGGCAACATTCTTTCTTCGAGAAAAGCGAGCAAATCATCTTTATTCCCATTGTTTTTAAGAATCTGCAAGATTCCAGTAGTTGTTTGAAAATCTGCACTTCTTTCAGGACTGACGTAAATACTATGAAGAATATTAAGATTCCCTGTTTTTAAGTGTTCATTGTCTGATTTATCATAAATAAAAATGAGCAAAGCATAACCCAGACCAAAAATTTTTTGCCGAGCCGACTGAAACGGACAAGAAGATTGTGGTCGTCTCATGCTTGTTGCTTTTATATCCACCCCAAGTTCAGGAAAATCAATTCCTCTGGCTGAATTACCTGCAACATATTCAAAGCGTTCTTGAAGGTAGCCTTGAAACTTGTGTTCCAAATAAGTTCCCACAGCTTTTCCGTCTGTTGCTCCATAAAGTGACGGTTCATTATGCAGGGATTCTGCAATTCCAAAATCTTTTGCAGCCTCTCTTAATAAAGCCAAGCTCAATTTTGCTTTCATTTTTGGCTCTCTATTGCTTTACATATTAAGATTTCAAGCCCTAGCAAGGACACATGCAAGCATAATACAGTAAAATGAGGCAAGCAAGTAGCATTAAATTCTGTAAAAATACATCCAAGCTGACCTCATTTTCAAGCAGAAAAAAATGTTACGTCACAATACAATCTAACTCCATAAAAAAACAGGGCAAACCACGATATGGTTTGCCCTGTTAAGCACTCTTTACAGGGCATCAGTGCCCTGACATTCATTGTACTAGCAACAACCTGCCTGTCTACCTGCTGCATTACAGCCAATACGCGCAATAGCACGTTTCAGGGCTGCCTGACCACGCAAATAATCAACATTATCTTTGGTCAAGATAGCCTTGGCTCTTTCTTGAGCCTTATTGGCACGATCCACATCGATCTCTGCTGCTGTTTCAGCAACTTCAGCAAGTATGGTCATTTTATTATCGCTTATTTCGGCAAATCCTCCTGCAAGAAAAACATAAAAATATTTACCGTCTTTCTTGTAATAAAGAGAACCGATTCCAAGCGCGGAAAGCAGGGGAATGTGGTTTGCCATGATACCGAATTCACCTTCAGACCCTGGCGTTCCAACATATTCTACTTCTTCCGAAAGTACCAGACGATCGGGTGTGACTATTTCAAGTTCAATGGTCTTGGCCATGTGGCACCACCTTAAGCTTTAGCTTTCTCAATAGCCTCTTCAATCCCACCGCACATGTAGAATGCCTGCTCAGGCAGGTCATCATACTTACCGTCTAAAATGTCACGGAAGGCCTTTACGGTATCTTCCAGCTTGACATATTTACCAGCAACACCGGTAAAGACTTCGGCAACATGGAAAGGCTGAGACAGGAAACGCTGGATGCGACGTGCGCGACCAACCACGAGTTTGTCTTCATCAGACAATTCGTCCATACCCAAAATTGCAATAATATCTTGGAGATCCTTATATTTTTGCAATACTTGCTGCACTTCACGAGCAGTAAAATAATGCTCGGTTCCCAAAACATCTGGAGCAAGGATACGAGAAGTGGAGTCCAAAGGATCCACCGCAGGGTAAATGCCCAGCTCTGCGATTTGACGGGAAAGAACCAAAGTACCATCAAGGTGAGAGAAGGTTGTAGCCGGAGCAGGGTCGGTAAGGTCATCCGCAGGGACGTACACAGCCTGAACCGAAGTAATGGAACCCTTGTCCGTAGAAGTAATACGCTCTTGCAAGCCACCAAGGTCAGTACCCAGAGTCGGCTGATAACCAACAGCTGAAGGCATACGTCCAAGCAAAGCAGAAACCTCAGAACCAGCTTGGGTGAAACGGAAAATGTTATCAACAAAAAGCAAAACGTCCTGGCCTTCTTCATCACGGAAGTATTCCGCACAAGTCAAAGCGGTCAAAGCAACACGAGCACGAGCTCCCGGAGGTTCGTTCATCTGGCCATAAACCAGAGCAGCTTTTTCCAAAACACCAGCTTCTTTCATTTCATGGTACAGGTCGTTTCCTTCACGGGTACGCTCACCAACACCGGCAAACACGGAAATACCACCATGCTGCTTTGCGATGTTGTTGATCATTTCCATCAGAATAACTGTTTTACCAACACCAGCACCGCCGAACAGACCCATTTTACCACCCTTAGGGAAGGGGATAAGCAAGTCAACAACCTTAATGCCGGTTTCAAGCAATTCAACTTTTGTGGATTGCTCGGTAAACTTGGGTGCCTCACGGTGAATGGGCAAAGACTTTTGAGAGTCAATAGGACCAAGCTCATCCACAGGACGGCCAACCACGTTCATGATACGTCCCAAAGAACCTGAACCAACCGGAACAGTGATAGCCTCACCGGTGGCAACAGCTTCCATGCCACGCACAAGACCTTCGGTAGCATCCATAGCAATGGTACGGACGACATTATCGCCGAGGTGCTGTGCAACCTCACAGACGAGATCCGGAGCATCCGTGTTATTTGGATTTTTAATATCAATGGAAGTCAAAATGTTAGGCAGATTACCATCGGTGAACTCAACGTCCACAACAGCACCGATGACCTGCACTATTTTACCTACGTTGCTCATAGTTATATCCCCTTACTTATCCTTTCAGCGCTTCTGCGCCGCCAACAATGTCCATAAGATCAGCCGTAATAGCAGCCTGACGAGTCTTGTTGAACAAGAGCGTCAGTTGCTCGGTCATCTCATCACAAGCCTTGGTTGCGTTGTCCATAGCAGCCATACGCGCTGCATGCTCTGAACACGAAGTATCGAGCAAAGCGCGGTAGGCTTGGACATTGATAAACTTGGGCAGAAGTTCAGCCAAAAGACCCTCTACCGAGGGTTCGTAAACATATTCGGCACTGCTGCTTATTTCTGCTTCTTTTTCGCCAGTAGAGGCCATGGGTAAAAGCTGCAACGTTTTAGGTGGCTGCTTTGCCATAGACTCAAACTCGCCATAAACCACATATACTTCATCAAAACTACCGGAAAGGTAGCCATTGATTAAATCGCTGCCAAGAGAAGAAGCTAAAGAAAAATCAAAGCCACTCATGGCACTGGCTTCAGCACGCAAAATTTCATATTCGCTTTTCTTAAAGAAATCTCGCGCTTTTTTAGCCATGCAAAACAGCTTCACTGCTTTGCCTTCAGCTTCTTTAGCTGCAGCCAACTTGGCTGCCATATTAATAATGTTGGCATTAAAGGCACCACACAGACCACGGTCAGAAGTCACCACAACAATAGCGGTTGAAGTGATTTTTTCACGAACCTCAAGCAATGGGTGCACGGACTCATCCGCTCCGGCAGCCAAGTCACCAAGCATCTCATAGAACTTATCCGCATACGGACGGAAGCGTTCAATACGCTCCTGCGCGTTCCTGAGTTTTGCCGAGGCCACCATATTCATGGCCTTGGTGATCTGCTTGGTCTTTTTGACGCCGGAGATCTGGTTTTGAACGTCTCTTAATGAAGCCATCAAGTACCCCTTGCCTTTTAGGCTGTGAACCCTTTCTTGAACTCTTCTATTGCCGCGGTGAGCTGAGACTTGATGTCATCATCCAAAGCCTCTTTCTCTTTAATAGTAGCAAGCAAAGAAGATTTTGAATTACGCATAAACTCAAGAAATTCAGCTTCAAACTTAACCACTGCTTCAACAGGAATGTCATCCAAAAGACCCTGACCAGCAGCAAAAATAATGGAAACTTGCTGCTCTACCGGCAGAGGTTGATACTGAGGCTGTTTCAGCACTTCCACCATGCGTGCGCCACGGTTCAATTTATTTTGTGTGGCTTTATCAAGATCAGAACCAAACTGGGCAAAAGCAGCCAGTTCACGGTACTGGGCAAGATCAAGACGCAAAGTACCAGCAACCTGCTTCATGGCTTTAATTTGGGCTGCACCACCAACACGGGAGACAGACAGGCCCACGTTAATAGCAGGACGAATACCAGCGTTAAACAGGTTAGGCTCTAAGTAAATCTGACCATCAGTAATGGAAATAACGTTCGTTGGGATATATGCGGAAACGTCACCAGCCTGAGTTTCAATCACAGGCAAAGCAGTTAAAGAACCAGCACCCAAAGAATCATTCACTTTAGCAGCACGCTCAAGCAAACGAGAGTGCAGGTAAAAAACATCGCCGGGGAATGCTTCACGTCCCGGAGGCCGGCGCAGCAAAAGAGACATTTGGCGATAAGCAGTAGCCTGCTTGGAAAGGTCATCGTAAATAATCAAGGCATGTTTGCCATTATCACGATAAAATTCAGCCATGGTTGCACCAGTATATGCAGCAATGAACTGCAGGGGTGCAGGCTCAGAAGCAGTAGCGGAAATAATAGTTGTATATTCCATTGCGCCTGCTTCACGAAGCTTATCAGCAACCAAAGCAACAGAGGCTTTTTTCTGACCAATGGCTACATAAAAACAATGAATATCGGTTTCTTTTTGAGCAATAATAGCGTCAACACCAACAGCTGTTTTACCAACTTGGCGGTCACCAATAATCAGCTCACGTTGTCCACGGCCAACCGGAGTCATGGCATCAACAGCCTTGAGACCAGTGTAACATGGTTGGTGTACTGATTTACGAGCAATAATGCCAGGTGCTTTAAGTTCCACAGGGCGAAGGTCATTGGAATCAATCGGCCCGAGACCGTCAATGGGTTGCCCTAAGGGGTTTACAACACGCCCCATAACAGCATCACCAACCGGAACCGAGAAAATTTGACCGGTACGCTTAACCGGATCGCCTTCTTTAATGCCGGTATCTGAACCAAGCAAGGCAACACCAACATTGTCTTCTTCAAGGTTCAAAACCATACCCATAACACCGCCAGGAAACTCCAAGAGTTCCATGGCCATGGCATTTTCAACGCCGTGGACACGAGCAATACCGTCACCAACATACAAGACAGTGCCAGTTTCACTCATCTCGACCCGCGACTCATAGTTCTGAATCTGATCTTCGATGATTTTACTAATTTCTTCTGCTTTAATCGTCATGGCCCTATTCACCTCTTTTGATCTGTTCCTTCAAAATATGAAGCTGTGCACGCAAGCTTGCGTCCAGCACCTTGTCTCCTACCTTGAGAATCACTCCACCAAGGATTTCTTTGTCCACGGCAAAATCAAGTTCAAGAGTCTTCCCTGCTTTGCGGGTCAATTCTTCTCGAATCTGATTTTGGCGAGTTTCAGGGAGTTCCACAGCAGTAACTAATGATCCGGAAACCACACCCTGAACATCCTCAAGCATTTTTTTATAGACTTCGGCGATAGCCGGAAGCACAGGCAATCTGTCCTTATCGGCGAGCAGGTCGCAGAAGTTTTTCACTGTCGGATTTACCGATAGTTTTGCCAAAAGAGCACCAAGCACGGCTTTTTTCTCAGACGCATCAAAGGTCGGGTTTTTGAAAAACCCAAGAGCCTCAGGCGTTGTATCGAGAACATCAGCCAGCCCGGCGAGATCTTTACCGTACACGTCAAGGTCTTTAGTGCCACCCTTTTGGGCAACCGCAAAAAGAGCCTTAGCGTATCTGCGCGCGACTACGTTCCCGGTCAATTGAACACCACCTTGGTTAAATATTCATCCACAAGCTTGTCATGATCCTGAGGAGTAAGTTTTTCCTGAACGATTTTCGTAGCGGAGTCCACGAGCAATTCCGCCATCTCGGCACGAATGGAATCCAAAGCTGCCTTGGCTTCGTTCTCAGCAGTGCGTTTTGCCTGCTCCTGAAGCGCAGCAGCATCTTTCTCAGCTTTTGCAATAATCGCTGCTTTTAGGGCTTCGCCCTGCTGCTTTGCTTCTGCAAGAATAGCATTTTTTTGCTCTTCAAGATTTGCTATTCCTTGCTCTACTTCCTTCAGTTTTTCCTCTGCCTGAGCTTGGCGTGCCTCGGAATCATCAAGCTCAGTGGAAATCTGAGACCTGCGATCAGCAAAAAATGCTGCAATCTTTTTTCCGGCAACAAACCAAATAATGCCCACAAAAAGCGCAAAATTAACAACCCTAGCAATGAAATTGCCCCACGGAATCCCATGGTGCTCAGCACCATGTTCAGAAGCGTAGGCCATGACCACACAAGCCAGTACGCTAAGGGCGGTCAGTGCTAAGAGTTTGCATATCCGTTTCAAAGCAAATCCCTCCTTCTCTCTTTACTGGCCAAGCACTTTAGCTGCTGCCTGAGCTGCATAGCCATCCACATTTTGCTTCAGGGAACTCACTGCAGCCTCAGCCTCAGCCTTAAGCACTGAACGAGCTTCATTCAAGACCTTGGATGCTTCCGCACCGGCATCGGACAAAAGCTTTTGTTCTGTACCAGAACCTTGCTCTTTGAAGCCAGCCCGAATATCATTACCTTGCTGACGTGCTTCGGAAAGTGCGGCTTCATAAGCCTTCACCTTGCCTTCTGCTTCAGAAGTAAATCGTTCGATTTTTCCTACACGATCAGCCAGAAGTTCCTTTCTTTTTTGAATCACCCCACGAATGGGTCTGATAAGCAGCCTATCTAAGGCCAACCACATAAACAAGAAATTGACCAATTGATAAAGCATTGATTGATCCGGTATAACCATAAACGCTCCCCTGTGGATGAGGTTGTGAAATTTGGGTCAAAGTGCTTGGCTTTTAGCCCACTTTGAAAAATCTGTCAAAGGCTTTTTCCTTTTCAGTCCATTATATAAACAACAAATCTGAAGAAACTCAAAACGCTGAAAAAGCTCATGCTCAAGAAACATCTTCATTCTTTTCTGCTTGAGCAGAATTAGAAGAAGTCTTCACTGTTCCCATGGTCAAAGAACCTTCCAAAACAGCCCCTTCATCCATCACCAAGGTTGGCGTGTGAATATTGCCCTGCATCTCAGCTGTTTTGTTCAGCACTACCTTGCCGGTAGAAAGAACTTCGCCTTTCAATTTACCGGAAAGCACTAGTTTTCCTACTTTTATTGTACCTTCCACCTCGGCATCATGACCTATAACCAATGTACCGTCACTTTCCACTTCTCCGGTAAAAATCCCGTCAATGCGTACTGAACCATGAAAATTTAAGCGACCATTATAATTGGTACCAGCTCCAAGGAACGCATTTATTTCATCTTTCGCCATACTCTTAATCTCCTTGTCTTCACTTCAAACTACCTTGAAAAATCAGCCTTTTTTGAACAAAAAACGCCTCATTGAAACATTCAGCAAAAGTCCAATAAGACAAAAATTAACTAAAGTTGCAGATCCCCCGTAACTCATAAATGGTAGTGGAATACCTACCACCGGCATAAGACCTAAGACCATACCCATATTAATGAGAATTTGCCAGAAAAAATAAAAGAAAACTCCGGCCGCGAGATAGCTACCAAAAAGGTCTTTTGCATCTCTTGCAACGCTAAAAACAAGATATAAAAACGAACAAAACAAAAATAAGAGAAAAATAGCCCCGACAAAGCCCCATTCCTCTGCAAAAACAGCCAAAACAAAATCTGTGTGTTTTTCAGGTAAAAAGCGATATTGGCTTTGAGTACCTGCTAAAAAGCCCTTACCCCAAATTTGGCCGGAGCCAATAGCTATTTCAGATTGAATCTTATGATAACCTGCCCCATGAGGGTCATTGCCCGGGTCGATAAAAGAAAGAATACGCTTTTTTTGATACTCATGTAAACAAAGCCAAAAAGGATATGCTAAGGCAGGAATAGAAACAAGTACGGTCTTAAACACAGGAGCACTCATGCCTCGATAAAGTATCATGCCTAGCAAGATAAGAAAAATAGAAAGCCCTGAACCAAGATCCGGCTGCTGCACAACAAGCAGCACAGGAATCATCCCAATGCTGAGAATATACACTAAACGCGGAAAACCAAGCGGTTCTGGTTCCTTGGAAAGTAATTGTGCCCCAAGGATAAGTATTGCAATTTTTGCCAGCTCACTTGGCTGAAAATTCATAAAGCCCAAATCTAACCAACGCTTGGCTCCATAAATAGTTTTACCCACAAAAGGGACTAAAATTAAAAGAATGACAGACAAACAAAAAAGTGGCCAAACAATATTTTTCAAATGCCGATAATCAAAAAGCATGAAAAAAATCATACCTACAAAGCCTAAAAGCCCCCAAAGTAATTGCTTTTGATAAAAAGGTGCCACAGAAATTCCTTGCTCAATCCGAAATCCGCTTGCTGAATACAAATTCAGCACACCCAAAAAGAAAAGTAAGGCCATGACTCCCACCAAAGGCCAATTAATAAAACGAAATAACTTTTTCTTGAGCACCAGTATTCAATCCTTATTCAAGCCTTATGCAAGCCTTTGTTCAATGCAAAACAGGAATCGTTTGTTGTATCTGTGGATCCTTAAATATATGCTGTACAATAGCCTTGACTATTGGCCCTGCTCCAGAGCCCCCGTGAATCCCGTGTTCCACCATGGCTACAACAACAAAACGTTTTTCGTTTGTTTCTCCAAAACCAGCCATCCACGCATGGTCACGCAGCAAATATGGTATTTCCTCATCTTTCATGGCACGCAGTGCTTCTGTTAATCGCGCAACTTGTGCTGTTCCTGTTTTAGCACCAACCACAACTCCGGGAATTCTTACGGACCAACATGTTCCAAAAGGAGAATTTACTGCATGAATCATAGCTTCCTTCAAAACAAACATATCTTCCAAGGTCAAGGGCAGGCTACCTTGGCTTTTTGGGCGAGCATCTTTTAATAGCTGAGGCTTAAGCAGTCTTCCTCCATTGATAAGAGCAGCAATATAACGAGCCACTTGAAGCGGTGTTACTAAAGTATAGCCCTGACCAATGGCTAAATTAAGATCTTCTCCTTTTTGCCAAGGTTCGCTAAAACGTTTTAATTTCCACTCTTTTGTAGGGATAAGTCCACTTTTTTCATGAGGTAAATCAATGCCAGAAGGTTTCCCAAAACCAGCCTTAGAGCAAAAAGAAGAAATACGATCCACGCCAAGACGCATACCCAAGCGATAAAAAAAGACATCACAGGATTGAGCCAAAGCCTCTTGAAGGTTCATACTCCCATGCCCTTCCCTTTTCCAACAATGAAAGACCCTATCGCCCAAAGGCAATGAGCCCGTGCAATCTACTGTTTCTTTTGGGTTAAGCATATGTTCGGCAAGTCCAGAACCTGCCACAAGCAACTTAAAAACAGAACCCGGTGGATACATAGACTGCGTTGCCCTATTTAATAATGGATGTTTAGGATTATCAGAAAGGCTTTTCCATTCCTTGCTGGAAATACCTCCTGCAAATTTATTGGTATCGTAAGTAGGAGCTGAAACAAGCGCATATATCTGGCCAGAATCCGCGTCCATAACCACAACCACCCCTTCTTTATCCTGCATCAATTCATTGACTAAGGCTTGCAAATGAAAATCTAAAGCAAGGGTCAGTCGTGTACCTGCCTGCGGTGAATTGACTGTTTGCTCCTCCATGTGGCGACCTGTAGCATCCACCTCTACTTCCAAGCTCCCTTTGGTTCCTCGTAGCCTGTCCTCAAAAAATTTTTCCAAACCAAGCTTGCCAATATGATCTCCTAAAACCAGTTCCGGATTTGCCTCAAGTTCAGTATCATTAGCTTCCGCAACATAGCCCAAAACATGAGAAAAAAGAGGACCATAGGCATAATGACGACGTGAGCGCACCAGCACTTCAAGCCCGGGCCAGCGCAAGGCATGTGTTTCTATCTTAGCAACTTGGGAAAAATTAAGATTTGGCATAAGAATACACGGCCTAAAGGGTTTTACCTTATTCCGCATTTTTTTATATTTTGTAATGAGTTGCTGAGAAGGTATATTGAGCCAAGAGCTTACAGCACGCAAGGTAGCCTCTTCGTCCGGACAATCTTCACGAATTAAACCCAAAGCATATGCTGGATCATTTGAAGCAATAAGTTGACCATCACGGGTACAAATAAGACCACGAGGAGCTAGCACAGATTCTTGACGAAACTGATTTTCGCGAGACAATCGAGCATATTCTTGTCCCCTATGCACTTGAAGAAACCAAAAACGCAACGCAAAAACGCAAAAAAGAATAAGAATAAGAACTTGCAGTACAATCAACCCCAATTTGGGCGGTTCTTTTTCATGAGGATCAAACAATATGTTCATCTTGCTTCATCCAAAAAGGAACCAGACTGTGTGCGATATACCAAACAAAAGGAAGCACAAGCATTTGAGCCAAAGACTCCCAAAATACACGTTCTAAAGGAAACAGCATTCCCTCAAGTTGCAAAATAAAAAACGTAAAGAAAAAATGGCCAAAGCTTAAAAGTATATTCAGCAAGACAACCAAGGTAACACTACGCGAATCAAAAAAAATTTTCCCAAAATAAAAAGCAAAAAACAACATTCCATACTGAAGCAGGCTAAACCCAAACAAAAGACTACCAGTTCCCTCCTGAAGTACAATAAAAAAAAGAGCCAACCAAAAAGAAAAGATTCCTTTTTCTTCTTGAAGGCTGATCAAAAATCCTGGAGCAAAAAAATCAAAGCCGGGCAAAACACTCTGTAGCCAGATAGCCACTATAATATAAGAACCCCACCACAATGAACGCAGCATTTACTGTGTCTTCTCCTTTGCCCTAAGCAAGCTGAGCAGCAAAACCTCTTCCAATTGAGAAGGGTCTACCACGGGCTTTGCTTCTACTTTAAGAAAAAGAGAAAGTTGGGAATGCTCTACATGAGTCACCCTTGCTACAGGTATTCCCTTGGGATAAATACCAGAAAGCCCGGAAGTGACAAATGTTTCTCCTTGTTCAAGCGGTGCATTTATATTGATATACCGTACAGCAAGAGCTTTGCCCGGGCCACTTCCATAAACAATTCCAGAAAGCCTGCTTTCACGCGAAATAACCGGTACTGCTGAGTTAGAATCCTGAAGAAGTAAGACCGTGGAAGCAGAAAGCCCAACTCTAAAAACTCGGCCAACCAAACCTTGAGGCGTAATGACCGGCATATCTTGAAAAACCTGAGAAATATCGCCTTTATCAATGATAATGGTTTCCAGAGCAGCCAAGGCACCTAGCCTGTGCCCTACAACGCGAGCACCGGTTTCTTGCCATTGTTGCGGAGCTCTAAAATGCAATAAATCTTCTAAACGAGAAGCTTTTTTGGCTTGTTCTTGAAGCCGTAAGTTTTCAAGGAGAAGTTGCTGGAGCTCGGAGCGAAGCCTAAGATTTTCAGTATGTTCCCCAACAAGAAAAACATAGCTGTTCCAAAAATGGGAGACCTTTTGCACCGCCCACTTACCGGGTCGTAATACCCAGGATGAAATTTCGAGTCCGGTCCAAGTCGCAAAAGTATCAAGATGCCCTGTACGCAAATTCCAAGTATAGAGGCTTAAGTAAAAAAATAAGCCTGCCACAATAAGAGCTATAATACGTTTGGGTTTCACCTCGTACTATTCCGCGCAAATATCATGATACATATCAATAAAATCTAAAGCTTTACCCGAACCAAGAACGACTGCGGTAAGAGGATCCTCAACAATAGTTATAGGGAGGCTTGTTTCATGACGCAACAAGGCATCTATGCCTTTGAGCAAGGCTCCGCCTCCGGTCAGAACTATACCTCGATCAACAATATCCGCAGCCAATTCCGGCGGAGTTTGTTCCAAAGCAATGCGAACACCTTGTACAATGCCATCCACCTGTTCACTAATGGCCTCACGAACCTGTTCATCGGTTATAAGACGGTGCTGAGGCACTCCAGTAACAAGGTCACGCCCTTTCACTTCCATGTCACCAAGCCCTTCAACAGGAAAAGCAGAGCCCAGAGTCATTTTAATATTTTCTGCTGTGGATTCACCAATAAGCATATTATACTTACTTTTGACAAATCGCATGATGGCTTCATCCATCTTATCTCCGCCAATACGCACAGATTTAGCATAAACAATACCTTTTAGGGAAATAACTGCTATTTCTGTTGTGCCTCCACCAATATCCACAACCATATTGGATGTTGCTTCAGTAATAGGTAACTCTGCACCTATAGCCGCGGCCATGGGTTCTTCAATAAGAAAAACCTCTCTGGCTCCGGCAGCTTGTGCAGACTCACGAACAGCACGCTTCTCAACCGGAGTAATACCTGTAGGCACACAAATCATAATACGAGGACGAACTAAACGCCGTGCATTATGCACTTTGCGGATAAAATGTTTCAGCATGGCTTCAGTAATATCAAAATCGGCAATAACTCCGTCTTTCATAGGCCGGATTGCAACAATATTGCCCGGGGTTCGACCAAGCATACGTTTCGCCTCTGTACCTACTGCCAAGACTGTCTTTGTACCACGAGAGTCTTTTTTAACAGCAACAACAGAAGGTTCAGATAAACGTACACCTTTCCCCTTAACATATACCAAAGTATTGGCCGTTCCTAAATCAATAGCCAGATCTGATGAAAATGTACCAAGAATTTTATCTAATAATCTAGGCATAAGTAGCTTCCCTATTTACCCACTTTACAGGTATCTCATGATCATGCAACAAACTGCTTATTCTCAAATAACAGAAGAAAAGCCACGGGGCAACAGCCATCAATCAAATATTATACGATGAACAATACTTCTCTACCTTACCGTACTCTTCCACTCTATCTTAAAAACAAATTCGGTACACGCATCCAAAAACTACCTTTAGACGCAGGTTTTACCTGCCCAAACAGAGACGGTACCTTTTCGCATAAAGGCTGTTCATTCTGCAATCCAGAAGGTTCTGGAACCGGGCTTTTAACCACAGGAATGAACCTTTGCTCCCAATGGGAATATTGGAGGTCGCATTTTCAAAAGCGTTATAAAACCGCAAAATTTATAGCATATCTACAGTCCTATACCAATACTTATGGTTCTCTTGAGCGCATTTGTTCTGTTCTTTCAGAGCTTGAAAATCTTCCAGATTTGATAGGTCTTTCCATGGGAACACGACCAGATTGTCTTGATGAAAAAAAACTTGACCATATTGCAGCCTTTCCTGCACCAGAAATTCATCTTGAACTTGGGCTTCAATCTGCAAATGATCAAACCTTACAACGTATCAATCGCGGTCATACTGCTTCTTGTTTTGCAAAGGCCACGCATATGGCACATAAAAGAGGAATCAAAGTCGTCGCTCATCTTATGGCTGGTTTACCAAAAGAAGGCAAAGATCATTTTTTACACAGCATAGACTTTATCAATACTTTGCCTGTACATGGAGTAAAAATACATAATTTATATATCTGCAAAGGCAGTACACTTGAAAAACAATTTTTAAGTGCTCAATATATTCCGCTTGCAATGGAGGATTATATACAAATAGTTGTAGAGGCTTTGGCAAAATTGCGTCCGGATATTATTATACACCGTATTAACGGCGACCCTGCGCCTCGTGAACTTATAGCCCCGCTTTGGGCAAAAGAAAAACAAACCGTGATTAACGCTATCCATACCCAGCTCAAAGAGCAGAACATTGTACAAGGGAAAAATTATTTCCCTGCTTAAAAAACAATGACGAGAAAAATTCAAAAATCATGCTGTTAGCATAACTCAAAAGAATTAGGGGCTGTACCAGATAACTCCCCAAGTATTTTACTTAGCCAATCTTTTCTGCAATCTGGCTCGTAGCCAAATAGCAAGTAAATTCATTCCCAAGACCAAAGCAATAAGCACTAAGGCTGTTCCGTACTGCAAAGGTCTGGTTTTTTCTATTTCTGTTCCAGCCGAAGCCAGAACATAAATATGATAGGGCAAGGCCATAACATCATCAAATATTCCTTGTGGCATCTGAGGGGTAAAAAAAACAGCAGCAGTAAACATGATGGCTGCTGTTTCTCCGGCAGCTCGACTCATTGAAAGAATAGAACCGGTCAAAATTCCTGGCAAAGAAGCCGGAAGAACTACCTTCCAAATGGTTTGCCACTTGGTAGCTCCCAAGCCTAAACTTGCTTCACGATACGTGTTTGGTACGCTACGCATGGCTTCTTCTGTTGTACCAATAAGCACAGGAAGGCTTAATGCGCCAAGAGTAAACGCTCCAGCTAAAAGAGAAACCCCCATTTGCAAAACCGTGACAAAAAGGCCAAGCCCAAAAAGTCCAAAAACAACCGAAGGAACTCCGGCCAAATTATTGATACCAATGCGGATACAGCGTAGCATTTTGCCCGGCCGAGCATATTCATTCAGGTAAATTGCAGAGGCAACGCCAAGAGGTAAAGCAACAAGCATTGCGGAAAAAGCCAATAAAAACGTCCCCACAATACAAGGAAATATACCCCCTTCAGTCATGGACTGACGAGGAAATTCACTTAAAAATTCCCAAGTAATGGCAGGCAAACCATTGATAAGCAAAAAAGCAATAATAATAAAAAGGGCAAGACCATTGAGCATGGCTGCAAAGCGAAACAGCCAAAAAATTATTTTTTGTCTTACTTTACGCTTACTGTTTCTTTTTTCAGCAATGACTTCATCAAAGAAAGGATTAGCAGTACTGCTCATTTAGCATTCTCCTAGCTATAAGGTGGCTGCCCCAACTTGCTTGTATTTATGCGCAATATGATCCGCAATAAGGTTAAAAACTAAAGTAAATAAAAATAAGACAATCCCTATGGCAAAAAGCGCAAAATAATGAGCTTCTCCAAAAGGAGCTTCTCCCATTTCCGCTGCAATGGATGCAGGCATTGGCCGGACTGGATCAAAAATAGAGCTAGGAACAAGACCTGCACCGCCAGCAACCATAAGCACAACCATGGTTTCACCAATAGCCCTGCTCATGCCCAAGATAATCGCTGTAGAAATACCTGACAAAGAAGCTGGCACAATAACTTTCCAAATAGTTTCGCTATGCGTTGCGCCCAAAGCAAGGGACGCTTCCTTAAGCTCTAGAGGAACAGAAAAAATAGCATCTTCAGAAACAGAAGTGATGGTTGGCACAGACATAAAAGCCAGCATAACAGAGGCATTGAGCATGTTAAGGCCATTGGCAATTCCAAAAACATCCTGCAAAAAAGGAGCGACAATCACCATGCCAAAAAAGCCAATAACAACAGAAGGTAAAGAAGCCAGAAGCTCAATAATGGGCTTTACGATGCTCCGCACTTTATGCGTAGCTATTTCAGCCAGATAAAGAGCTGTCATGACGCCTAAAGGAATAGCAATGAGCGAGGAAAGAGCTGTTACGGAAAGCGAGCCCATAATTAAAGGAAAAATGCCAAATTCAGGATCATCTTCATCCGTGGGATACCAGCCCCTGCCAAAAATAAATTCAGACACAGAAACTTCTTTGAAAAGAGGCAAGCCTTCTTTGAAAAGAAATATCATTATAAAAAAAAGAATCAGTACGGAGCTTAGGGCTGTAACAAAAAAACATATTTGAATGAGCCTATCACGAGTACGCCTTCTGAGATTCAAGGCTCGTAATATCGCCATTAAAGCAGCAAAAAAAGCAAAAACAAAGGCAAAAATATACCAGCCTATGCCCCGGGAAAAGCTCTCTTTTTGAATTGATTCCTTGATAAATATTAAGCCATTATGATGAAGTATTTTGCCACGCCCCTGACGGCGAAGCACGGAAGCACGTTCTTCAATTGATTTTTTAATTTCCGTGGCTTCAAGCTGTGCCATACGCAACAGCGATTCTTCGCCCTGTTCTACAGCCATGTCCTCATATTCTTCGCTTAAAAAGAAATCCACATAACGGCACACTTCCTCGAGGCTCAAACGCAAGGATTCTTCTTGTAATCCCCTTTGCCTAGCTGATTGTGTTTGCTCCAAAAAACAGATTTCCACTGGCGTGAGCGAGGCCTTGTTTGAGCCTACAAAAGAAAAAATTAGCGCAAGCAAAATCAAGCTGATAATACTATAGCTTGTTCTGTCAAAAAATTTTTTTTGCTCTGTTTGCTGCTGCACTTGAGCCTCCAAGGCTATATTGTGCATCAAGCCAAAGTAGCAAGACATGACAATGGCTTTGGCTTTTCTGCACAATTTTACGAATTTACTTTTATTCTTTGACTTTGATAAAACCAGCTTTTTCAGCCAAATCTTGACCAGCAGGGCTTGCCATAAAATCCATAATGGTTTTTACGTCTCCGCTTGGCTTGCCCGGAGTATAGCAGTTCAAGCCACGAGATATAGGATAAGAGCCATTCAAAGCTGTTTTTACCGTAGCTGAAACACCGTCCACTGATAGGGCTTTAATGTTCTTGTTGATATAAGCCAGCCCGACATATCCAATGGCTAATTTATTATGAGAAACAGCCTGAACAACTGTTCCATTTGAGGCTTGGAGCGATGCACCAGGAAAAACCTTATGTTTTTTACCGTTCTTTTTCATTATTTTCGATTTCCAGCAGTCATATGTTCCGGAAGAAGTATCACGAGAAATAACAACTATTGTAGCATCTTTTCCGCCAAGCTCTTTCCAGTTGCTCACTGAACCAGTGTAAATACTAAGCAATTGATCTTTACTTAAATCAGAGACAGGATTTGCAGGATGAACCACAGGTACAATGCAATCATATGCAACAATATGTTGTACAGCTTCACGCCCATTATCCGCAGCAGCTTTGAGTTCTTTGTCTTTCATATCCCGGGACATCATAGCAATGTCACAAGTACCATCAATAAGGGCTTTTGCTCCATTCGATGAACCACCTCCGGAAAGAGAAATCGCAATTTCTGGATATGCCTTTTGAAAATAATCAAGCACTTTTTGCATTAAAGGAAGCACAGTAGTAGAACCCTTAATCTCTACAGAACCAGCATAGGCCGTAGAAAGAGTCAGGGCAAAAAGAGTGAGTACACAAATAATTTTTTTCATTCTTTTTATTCCTCCGAATAAGTTTATGTGCAAAGAATGATGAAGGTATAACAAGAAGCTGTTACGGGTATGTTACGACGGGGCAAAAGATGCGTGACAACTCATCTCTTTACAGGGCTATGGCTATTTTTTATAAAAGAAAAAAGGAAAACACACTGCGAGCTCACATGAAAAAACATATTTTTGAACAGCGCAAAGAAAACCTAAGACGCCTTCTTAAACAACATAAACTCGAGGCTCTTATTGTTTCTCAGCCGGCCAATCGCTATTATCTCTCAGGTTTTGAACTGCATAATCCACAATGCAATGAAAGTGCTGGTTACTTCATCGTGACCGCTGATGGTCGCCAAAAATTACTCACGGATCCGCGCTATGAAGATGCAGCACTACGGCTTTTTGAAAGCAATGAGGTCGGCATTTATAGTGCTCATCGTTGGCAATCCATAGGAAAGCATCTTCATGCCCTTGGTATTCAAAGTTTTGGTTTTGAAAGCACTGGACTTTGCTTTCTTGAGCATGAAAAACTCAAGGAGCAAGTGCAGCTTATCCCAACGCAAGGTTTGCTTGAACAGCTACGCCTTATAAAAGATCAAGAAGAAATCCAGCGTATAAAAAATTCCTGCGCTCTAAATCATCGGCTCATGGATTTTATTCAAGGGCAGCTTGAACCAGAGCGTAGCGAAAAAGATATTGCTTGGGAGATTGAAAAATTTTTCCGTGAACAAGGCAAAGCAGAGGAAATGGCCTTTGCCTCCATAGTTGGAGTGGGTGCAAATGCTGCGTTACCGCACGCCATTCCGGATCAGACCCCTTTGCGAGAAAATGAACTGGTACTCATTGATACTGGTTGCAAACTCCATGATTATAATTCCGACCAAACCAGAACCTTTTGGATAGGCAAGACTCCCTCGGAACGCTTTAGGAAAACCAAAGACTTAGTGTTAAAAGCACAGCAGGCAGCCATTGATGTCATACGGCCGGGTATTGCTTTTCACGAAGCCTATGCTGCAGCACATACTGTATTTGCCAATGCAGGAGAGGAAAAACACTTCACCCATGGTTTAGGGCATGGCATTGGCTTGGAAACCCACGAAGCCCCCAGCCTTTCTTCAAAATCAAAGGGTATATTCAAATCTGGCATGATAGTGACTGTAGAACCTGGACTGTATTATCCAGATTGGGGAGGTATACGCTGGGAATACATGCTACTCATCACCGAGGACGGATGCGAAGTATTGTAAGGTTCTATCATGCGATTGTGTTTTTCTACCTAAAATTAACCGCCGACTGATACAAAAGACTGATACAAAAGAGTGAACCCAGCGCTTATTCACGCTTGTAATATGTTTGAGCAAGTAAAAGAAATACGCTATGCCTTGCAAGGACTTCGTATTTGTCATGCTTTTATTATATTTTTTATTATATTTTAATTGTATTAAGGAGCTGAGCAATGAGTATAATTACTGCTGTATGGGCCAGAGAAATTTTGGATTCTAGGGGTAATCCTACTGTTGAAGTAGAACTTATGTATGAATCAGGGATTGTAGGGCGTGCAGCCGTACCTTCCGGTGCATCAACTGGTTCCAGAGAAGCCTTGGAACTGCGTGATAAGGATAAGAATCGTTATTTGGGCAAAGGCGTAACTCATGCTGTGAATAATATTCAAGATGAAATTGCCAACCTTGTTATCGGCATGGATGGCCTGCGCCAAGTTACTCTTGACAATGAAATGATTGAACTCGACGGCACTGCAAATAAAGAGCGTTTAGGAGCCAATGCAATGCTTGGTGTTTCTTTGGCTAATGCCCGTGCTGCAGCTACTTTTTTAGGCCTGCCTTTGTATCAATATCTTGGCGGTGTCAATGCGAAAATTTTGCCTGTACCCATGATGAATATTATCAATGGCGGTCAACATGCACCCAATAATTTAGATATTCAGGAATTTATGATCATGCCACTTCGGGCAGAAACCTTTGCTCAGGCTTTGCGAATGGGGGCAGAAACCTTTCATGCTTTGAAGAAAATTTTAGCCAAAGATGGACATATAACTTCGGTAGGAGATGAAGGTGGTTTTGCTCCGAACCTTGGCTCTCATGATGAAGCCTTCCAGTATATCATCCGTGCCATTGAGGCAGCTGGATACGCTCCAGGGCAAGATATTGCACTAGCCATTGATGCTGCTGCCAGTGAATTTTATAAAGACGGCAAATACATACTTGCTGGCGAAGCTCGTGAAATGAATGCGTCTGAACTTATTGAGTTCTACGATGATTTTTGTAAGCGCTATCCTCTGGTCTCCATAGAAGACGGGCTGGCTGAAGGAGATTGGGATGGTTTTGCTCAAATGACAGAGATGTTGGGAGAACGTATCCAGCTTGTTGGCGATGATCTTTTTGTGACCAATCCTGATATATTAGCCGAAGGCATTGAACAAGGGGTGTGTAACTCCATTCTGATTAAATTAAACCAAATAGGTACGCTGACTGAAACCTTGGATACCATTGAAATGGCAAAGCAAGCAGCCTATACCACGGTGATTTCTCACCGCTCTGGTGAAACAGAGGATGCCTTTATTGCGGACTTGGCTGTTGCTGTCAATGCTGGACAAATTAAAACAGGATCGCTTTGCCGTTCTGATCGTATTGCCAAATATAATCAGCTTCTGCGGATAGAAGAAGACCTTGCTGAGGATGGCATGTATTTTGGGTCTGCCCTTGCTGAATCATGGTTTGAATAGTACTAATTTTTACTGAATTGTTGCTTGTAGATAGCCCTGTAGGCCTTGCTTACAGGGCTACTTTTATGCTCTTGGGCGTATTTTTTTGGCAAGGTATAAGAAGGGAGTATCAGCTATAGCAACGGCAAACTTAAATATGTAGGTTGTGAATACAATTTCCCAAAAAATCGGCATTGGAATATTGGGATCAGCCCAAAAGGCTATAAAACAAAAAATCAAAGTATCTAAAAGCTGGCTGCTTAAAGTGGAGAGATTATTTCTTAGCCAAAGGTATTTGCCTTTGGTTTTTTCCTTCCAAAAATGAAAAGCCCAAATATCATGCATTTGGGAAATAAAATACGCTGCCAAAGAACCAAAAACCACACGCGGGAAAAATCCAAAAATAGTCTCAAGGCTCTCTTGGGCAAAATCAGCACTGCTTGGAGTAAATTGTAGGGCAATTTGCATATAGGCTGTGGCCATGAGCAAGATACCAAAGCCAAGAAAAACCGCGCGGCGTGCTTCTGCTTTACCGTATTTTTCGCTTAAAATATCTGTGGAAAGAAAAACACTGGCATACAAGACATTGCCTAAGGTGGTAGTAAAACCAAATAAATCTATAAATTTTAGGACTTGGATATTACATAAGATTAAGTTGAAAACCACGAGTCCAAAAAGACCCACACGCCCAAAAAAATTATAAACAACAAGTACCAAGCATAAATCCAAAGTAAGAAAAGCAATCCAAAGTGTTTCGTTCATGCTAACTCCCTTACGGGCTGTGCCTAGAAATAGGCTATGCGTCAAGTGATTGATCTTGTGTCAAAAGCCATCACCCAAAACACTACGGCTTTGGGTGATGGTGCTTGTACTGAGCGTGTTTCAAAAGTCTTATTGTAAACCTGCAATAAGCTCGCTGAGTTCATCAGCTTGTTGTTTGAGGCGAGTAACAGCTTCCACGGATTGATCCATGCCCAGCGATGTTTTTTCAGCCAGATCATTGACATCTGCAACAGAGCGAGAAATTTCATCACTTGCTGCGGATTGCTGTTCAGCAGCAGCAGCAATAGAATTGACTTGATCGCTGGTTGCTCCGGCTAGAGCTAATATTTCCTCCAAGGCCACGCCTGATTTATGGACAAGGTTTGTGGCTTCATCCACGACTTGCACGGCACCGCCCATACCGTTGACAGCTTTTTCCGTACCTTCTTGTATTTCGGAAATAGCAGTTCCAACTTCCCGGGTCGCATTCATTGTTTTTTCAGCAAGTTTTCGTACCTCGTCAGCAACAACCGCAAAGCCACGCCCAACTTCACCTGCTCGAGCAGCTTCAATGGCTGCGTTCAAGGCCAAAAGATTTGTCTGATCCGCAATATCATTAATAACATTCATAACCTTTTCAATGCCTTCAGCTTGTTTGCACATAAGGCCTATGTGTTCTTTCATTTCATGCGCACGTTCTTTCACAAGATTGATCACTTCTATGGACTGATTGACTGATTCAGCTCCTTCTCGTGCTTTATTCATGGTGTTTTCGGCTTGTTCCGCAGTTCCAGATGCACTTTGTGCCACTTCCATAACCGTGGCATTCATTTCTTCCATGGCACTGGCTGCATTTTGGCTGAGGCTTTTTTGTGTTTCAGCCGCGGTATTGGCTTCATCAACAATGATTGCGAGTTCACCGGTTGCAGTATGCACCAATTGAGCAATGCCCAAAGCACGCTGTGCTGTTTCACTCAGTATTTTATTGTGCTCTAAGATTTCTTGTTCTTTGCGTTTGAGCTCTGTTAAATTGCTGAGCTCCACAAAAGCCCCAAGTGCTTGTTTGTCCAAATTATAGATAGGAATAGCATCTACAGCAAGGAAATAGGTTTCGCCTTGAAGATTTGTGCCTTGGTGCAGGGGAATGTTTTTTTCTGTATCGTCTTGAAGCACAGTACGGATTGTTTTGGCTAAATCCAAATCTTGTGCAAAAAAATCTTCAATAGAAGTACCAAGTTGCTCTGCTGTCGAACCTTTACGCCCCATAAGTTGATTCATTTGTGTATTCAGGAAGGTAATTTTTCCTGTTGGATCAGCGACAAGGCAAGGCGAGGACATACCATCCAAGATGCCTTGAGAAAAACCAAGTTTTTCTTTGAGCGTAGCAACCATTGCTTTCATATCATTGCCCAAGACAGAAAGCTCCTTGGTTGTACCAGCAAAATCAGGAACAGCATTCAGGTAGCCCCCGGAAACATGCGCAGTAAATCTGCACATGCCTTGGACAGTTGTGTTTATGCCTTTTGAAATACAGTAGGAAAGCAGGCCAGCAAAAAGAACAAAGCAGCTGATGATGAGCATGATTGTGCGCTGCTGAATAAAGTGACTCATGCGTATATGCAGCAAAGAATCCAGCTCTTTGGACGCAACATCCCAATACGCAAAACTCGCTTTGTGTGCTGCTTGTGCTTTACTCAGGAAATTTTGCGGTGAAACAGGAATATTAGAATCAGCAATAGTTCGTAAGATATAAATAAGTTCAGCATGAGCCTTTTTATATGTGTTGAAAGCAGGTGTCATGCGTGTACTTAAATCAGGCAAAATTCCATAAAAATTAGGGTCTTCATTCAGGGCAGTTTCAGTGCTGGCTTGCACGCGAGCCAAGTCAAAATCCTGTAAAAGAATTGCCCATGTATTGAACAAACGGCGATCTGCATCAGAGAGTTCACCTGAAGAGAGTTTTGCAAGCCCTTGTTGCATAATTTCCATCAGTCGGACTTGATTTGCAGGCAAAGCGAGCAAGCTCAAATCCATCATGTAGTAAGAGTCTAAGTCCGGATCAAGGATCAAGTTGGATGTATCACCAACATGAGCAATCATCCCCATGATGTCATCTACAAGGGAGCTACAGGCTGCTATGCGCTGCGGTGAACCTGCATCAGTTTCTTGGAGGATTTTCCATTTTTTTAATACCGCGCTGAGTTTGAGTTGGGCGCGATTGCGAGAAGCAAGGCCATTTTCAGTAAACTGCAAACTTTCGCCATATTGAGCGTGTGCAGCTTTGAGCTGGATAAAGGCTTGTTCAATATGCGGTTTAGCACGATCGGAATTTGTGACAAACTCAGGCAATGATTGCAGTAATTTTTGTAAAGGCCTTTGGTATGTATTGCCCTGAAGCTCTAATTCGCTGAAATGAATTTGCCCATTGATAGTATTAATGGACATGTACAATAAACCAACAACAGGCAAGGCAAAAGCAAGGCCAATGATTGTTAGTTTCCAGAACAACTTAATTTTGAAATTTGTAAACATATGGCATCCTAAGGTGCTTGCATGATAAAATAACTTGCATGATACAATAATAAGACACAAGTCTGCGTATTTTTTGGCAAGCCTCATTCAAGCTTACCCTTAAGCAAAAACATATCATAAATTTTATTTTATTCAAACTACAAATGCCTGTCCAAAAATACTGATTTTTAAGATTATAGGCAGAGTGTAAAGCACCCTTAAATTAGCTCCATTGCATGGTAATCGCCTACTGGTACAAAAGAGTGACCCCAGCTCTCAGTGCTCAGAGTGAATTCAGGCTCTGGGCTATGAAGTCTAGCTCTTTCGGTGCAGAGAGAAGGAAAAAAAAGAAGAAAGAAGAGAAGAAAATTAAGAACTGGATTCTGCGACTTACGCGCAGAATGACAGAGGGGGAGGCAAGACGGCAAACGGGGAAGGAACCCAGACTATGAGGGCTTAACGCAGTAAGGGAAAAAACAGGGAGGAAGAGGAGAAAAAGAAGAAGCGAAGACATAAGAACTGGATTCTGCGACTTACGCGCAGAATGACAAGAGGATGGGAAACAATAAAATTTAAGGTAATTATCTGGTTCAGCCTCTAAAAATATTTCTGTATGCCATGGCTGTATACCACCAAAAAAGCACTTACAAAAATATGCCATAAGTGCTTGTAATCTTTGGTGGAGACGAGGAGATTTGAACTCCCGACTTCTGCCTTGCGAAGGCAGCGCTCTCCCAGCTGAGCTACGTCCCCGATTTCTATATAAAAGCAAGTTCGGTCTACCTACTGAATCGTGCTTTTGGCAAGAAAAAACTCAAAAAGTACGCTATGCACAAAAGCCCAGCTCCTGCCTCCCCTCTTGTCATCCTGCGCGTAAGTCGCAGGATCCAGTTCTTCTATGCGTTTGTTCTCGTTACTTGTATTCATGCCTTGGCTTCTGAGCAGGTTTGCAGTACACAATTTTTTTATGAAGCAATACAGGGATCATTATTTCAAAAAAGCCAAACAGGATAATTATCCGGCTCGCTCAGTATATAAACTCCAAGAAATAGAAAAGCGATTTCATATTTTTAGACAGGGTCAACATGTCGTTGATCTTGGAGCAGCTCCGGGTTCGTGGACTCTTTGGGCTGCTCAAAAAATAGGCAAAAATGGAAGAATTTTAAGTATAGATATTCAGAGCACAAATACTGTTTTTGCTGAAAATACATTGTTTCTGCAAGCCAACGCCTTTGAAGACTCACCTGAGCTCCTTGATGCTATGGACAAAATAGCTCCATTTGATATTGTCTTAAGCGATATGGCACCCAAAACCACAGGGATAAAAATTACAGACCAAAGCCGTTCTGTAGCACTTTGCGAGCGTGCCTTGAGCGTAGCGCAACTTCATCTCAAGCAACATGGCCATTTTGTTGTCAAAATATTTGAAGGACCAGATGTAAAAGCTTATACAGACAGTCTGCGTCCATTGTTTGATACAGTCAAAAGTTTCAAACCTAAAAGCTCTCGAGCTGAATCCAAAGAAATGTTTATTATCGGGCTTGGCTTTCTGGCACGAGACAGGTAAAAACATCAGCCATAGAGTCGTTAATATATCACAACTGTTCATATACAAGCTACTGAAGGAGGAAAAACATGGCTGGACATAGCAAATGGGCCAATATTCAGCATAGAAAAGGACGACAAGACGCCAAAAAAGCAAAATTTTTCACCAAAGCTGCAAAAGATATTATTTTAGCAGCTAAAGCAGGTGGAGGAAATCCTGAAGATAATTCTGCGCTACGTCTGGCCATTCAAAAAGCCAAAGCAGTAAATCTGCCCAAAGATAAAATTGATAATGCAATCAAAAAGGGAACAGGAGAAATTGCTGGTGGCGATATAATGGAAGTAAACTACGAAGGGTATGGCCCCGGCGGAGTAGCCTTGCTCATAGAAGTTGCAACAGACAATAAAAATCGCGTTGTTGCCGAAGTACGCCATGCTCTCTCCAAAAATGGTGGTAACATGGCCGAAGCAGGAGCCGTGGCTTGGATGTTTGATAAAAAAGGTCAAATCACTTTTGAAAAAAATATACTTTCTGAAGAAGAAGCCATGGAAATCGGACTTGACGCAGGGGCTGAAGATATCGAAGCGGAAGACGAGCTCGTCACTATCAGCACTGCTCCAAGCGATTATATGGCAGTGCATCAAGCTTTTGCTGATCTGGGCAAGGAAGCCACAGAGTCTGAAGTAACGTATGTTCCCCAAAACACAGTTGAAGTTGACGCGGATACAGCAAAAAAAATATTGAAACTTGTTGATGCCTTAGAGGATAATGATGATGTTTCACGGGTGCATATCAATGCGGACTTCCCTGATGAAATTCTTGCGGAACTAGAGTAAAATGCTCAATGAACGTGGCGCAGTGACTGTTCTTGGACTGGATCCGGGGAGTAGGGTCACGGGCTGGGGTGTTGTTCAAGAAAAATCCGGCCAAGCAAAACTTGTGGCTCAAGGCACAATCCGTACCCCAACGCAAAAAAGCCTTAGCTCTCGCTTAGGCGTGATTTTTGAAAAGATGACAGAGCTTATCAAGCAGTATAAGCCACAGGAAGTAGCCATTGAAAATGTATTTGTGGGAAAACATCCTCAATCGGCTCTCAAATTAGGACAAGCCCGTGGTGCAGCTCTTGCTGCCTGCGCCATCGCAGGCCTCTGTGTTGCTGAGTATGAACCAGCTAAGGTAAAAAATGCTCTGGTAGGGACTGGCCGTGCACCTAAAGAACAAGTAGCCTTTATGGTTGCCCAAATTTTAGGGGTTAAAAATCCTGACTGGGCCGAGGATGCATCTGATGCACTGGCTGTGGCTGTAAGTCATTTGAATCATCGGCGTATGAATAGGCTTACACAGGGCGCAGGGGCATAAAAAGTATACACAAGATCAAGGTAGAAACATTCTATGATAGCTTATCTTAAAGGAACCGTGCTTGATTTTTCTGAAAAGCATGTACTTGTCGTCACTTCCGGTGGTGTTGGCTATGAGATCATGTGTCCAACTTCTAGCCTTGTGGCATTGCCTAAAAAACAGCAAGAAACGGAATTTTTTATCCACACTGTGGTCAGTGAAAAAGCCATAGATTTGTATGGATTTCCATCTTCAGAAGAACGCGATGTGTTTCGCACCCTTATTTCCATAGATAAGCTTGGTCCGAAAAAAGCCATTGCTATCTTAAGCATGTTCCGACCAGAGCATTTACGCGAAATAGCTTTTCGAGAGGACGACAAAACCTTAGCCACTGTGCCTGGCATTGGGATAAAGTCCGCAAAACAGATTCTTTGGTTTCTTCGTGATAAAATTGAAGGTTTGGCAACTTCCTCTCGCAAAGGATCAATGTCTACCCCAGCTCATAATCAATATTTTGATGCCCTTGCAGGCCTCAAAAACCTAGGCTATTCCGAGGATGAAGCACGTCCTTTAGTAAAGCAACTTTTTGAAAATGAGCCGGATATGGATGCTGCCGGAGCTATCCGTCTTGCGCTCAAACACATAGCTGAGGCTAAAAAAAATTAGGGACTCCATGAGCAATACGCACGATCAGGATATTCGCCCTCGCGCGCTTTCGGCTTTTATCGGTCAAGAAGAGTTGCGAACAAACCTTTCTGTATTCATTGAGGCAGCACGCAAGCGTGGCAAAGCCATGGATCATACGCTGTTTTATGGTAATCCCGGTCTGGGCAAAACAACTTTGGCTCAAATCATGGCCTCGGAATTAGGGGTGAATATTGTTTCAACCTCCGGCCCGGTGCTTGAACGCTCTGGCGATCTTGCTGCGATTGTAACAAACCTTTCCAAGCATGATATTCTTTTCATTGATGAAATTCATCGTATGCCCGCTGCGGTAGAGGAAGTGCTTTATCCGGCTATGGAAGATTTTAAGCTCGACCTTATTATAGGACAAGGGCCTGGAGCACGCACAGTTAAAATAGATTTGGAACCTTTCACCTTGGTCGGTGCGACGACTCGTATAGGACTGCTTACCTCTCCCCTTCGGGATAGATTTGGCTGTGTTTTTCGATTAGATTTTTATAGTACAAAAGAACTAGCGACTATCGTCAAACGCGCAGCAGGTATTTTAAGTTTATCCATAGACAAAGACGGTGCCACTGCTATTGGCGAGCGCAGCAGGGGAACTCCACGCATTGCTGGCAGACTGTTGCGCCGTGTGCGAGATTTTGCTGTGGTTGAAGGTAAAAACACAGTTACTCGTAGTTTAGCGGAAAAAGCCCTTACCGCGCTAGACGTTGATGAAATAGGCCTCGACCAAATGGATAGGAAAATACTCTCAGTGCTCATTGAACACTTTTCCGGTGGACCGGTCGGGGTAAAAACTCTTGCCGTTGCTTGTTCTGAAGAAACACGTACCATCGAAGATATTTATGAACCCTATCTTATTCAATGTGGTTTCTTAAAAAGAACTGCACGAGGCAGGGTTGCCACTCCCAAAGCATATCAACACCTTGGCTGTAAAATACACGAAAGCGGTCTTATATGAGAGCTAGCCGGTGCTTTGAGCTCAAATTTTTCAAGGCACTATCAAATATGTTCTCTGCGATCTCTTAAACAGATGACTCTTTCGGCTCACTTTGAGGCAAAAAGCCAACGCTTTTATAACGCTCTAAAAGCTCTTTGAACTTTTCTTCTCCCATAAAATTAGAAATCACTGAGGCCGCGTATAAAAAACCGGGCAAAGGCATGGTCACGCACTGGCGCAGTTCAGTTGGCAAGCCTTTGGGTTCTGCATCTTTTGTCATGTTTTCTAGATCGTGCCCTACAAAGAACAAGCGCACAAGGCCGTGTGAAAAATTGATTGTTGATAAAGTTTCAACATATATTTCTTGGATTTTTTTCTCTGGCATGTCCTTTCCCTCATTTTATCAGCGGTTTTTCGTGAAGTTTGCAAGTCAATGTTAAAAGCAGATCAAAACAAAATCCGTGAGTAATGTCCAGAAAACAAAATACTTAAGAAAAGTACTTGGCTTTTTTGAACTAAACTATTTCAGGGCAAACGCACTTAAAAGAGCGCTAAGACTCTACTCGCTACACTCAATCTCTGCCACTGGTTCAGTTAATAAAAACGAACCATTTTCTATCCACTCTTTCAGTGTATTGGCAATCTCAAGGCTCATAGAATAGCTTGTTAATGGAACTGTACTTGTTTTTTTACCGTTCAGCTCAAGTTCTCCGCTCATCAGCTCAGAAAAGCGAACTTCAGCCAAAGTACGAGGCACTCCATTAGGATAATCATGCCCGTAATCTTTTACCGGCATAAGTATATCATCATGAGAAACGCCTGTATACCAAGCAATATCCTCATTCAAAATTGGAATTGGGATACCCACACCAACAGCAAGTGAACAGCCATATCCAACAATAGACATACCGCGTAAATATCGTGCATTCATGTTTTTCAAGTCGCCCTTGACCATCAGTGTACCGGCCGGTGAAAGAGGAATATCACGTTCATTACGCGCTGGTTTTGGATTATGCTGAGTTCCGGAACCAATACAATAGCCAATGCCTCCGCCAAGGAAAATACGTGTGCCAAGGCCAATGGTCTTAAATAAGGGATCATTAAATAAAGGAGAAAGCTGCCCGGAAGTCGCAAAATTGATATTATTTCCATTCGGCTTGAGTGGCCCCATATAGGTATAAATCGTGCGTTTGCTTAAATTTACGGCTGCGTTATAATTTTGATAGCAATTGCGAGGATTTAAAAGCCAAGCATTGGGCAGATCAGCAAGCACGATTTCTTTATCTAAGAGCTTACGCGGATAGCAATCTGTTCCATAGCCTTGAGCGCGAAGGTGAACGCTTTTTCCGCGCACTAAATCTTCAATAACATGTCCACCACCATACACAAAACGGCCTGGATAGACTTTATTCAAAGGATCATCTTCGGCCGGCTCTGTTGCACCAAGAAAAGCATCAACTGCTGCAATGCCTCCATAAGCAGGGACATTATTGAGCCACACTTTTGAAGTTTTCATAACCGGTGGTTCTTGACCTTGATTAAATAACAAACCAGAAGAACACATGGTAGAAAACGTGCCAGTGGTTACAACATCAACTTCAGCAGCTGCTTTGACCTTGCCTTGTTTTTTGACCAGCTCAATCATGTCCTCGGCATTCAGAACAACAGCCTTGCCTTGGCGAATTTTTTTATTAATATCAGCAATACTTTTATTCACCTTATACCCGGCCATGAAAGCTCTCCTTGCAATACTCTTTTGCGTCATTTATATTTTTGACCTGCACGCTATGCTCATGGCTTAATTTCTTTGCAAAGGCAAATTTTTTACAAGAAATGACACAAAACATCGCTTGCTCAACTTGGCTTCAAACAGCTTTTCTGTTACAAAATAAAAATCACGCAAATACAATACTTCAGGAATAATCCAAAAAATTTTATTTGATATTTTAGAATCTTAAAGAATATTCAAAATATACTAACGTGAAACAAACACTGCGAAATCATCTACTACAAACATGCTCAGAGCTTGAAATAGCCAAGTGGTTTGATCCTTTAACTTTTCATTTTGATGAAAATCAGCAGCATATTACGATATTCTTTCCACATCGCTATTTTGGCATTTGGTTTCAGCTGAATATGCAAACAAAATTAGAAAATATTATTGGAAATTATTTTCAACAAGAATACAGCATTACATATGATAATATACAATATGAAAATACGCCTCTTGCCCAAGATAACGCACACAAAACAAAGACACAAAAAGCAAACGTGCAATTATATGGAAAACAAAAATTTTTATTAGATAACTTTTTGTTTCATCAAAACGATCGTGTAACAACTTCAGTTATTCAAACGATCATTCAAGGTGAAAAAAAATATAATCCTTTACTCATATGTGGTGAAAAATCATCTGGAAAAACACATTTACTGCAGGCAATCAGGCATGAAATAGAAAAATATGTTGGAAAGAAAGATATTCTTTTTGTCTCTCCTCATGATCTGAAAAAAATCTATAAATCATCTTTTAAGAATAAAATACAGGCACGAGAATATATTTTCTCTCATGAATATCTTTTTATAGACGATCTTCATCATCTCCATAATAGTACAGTCTTACATAATGAACTTATTGATATATTTAATCATTTCTATGAAAATAATCAACAAATGTTTTTTTCATGTTTTGGACACGCACATAATATTTTTTCCCACAATCAGCAGTTACAATCACGAATACACAATGGATTTATTATTTCCTTACAGCAGCCTAACTTAGAGCTCCGTATCCAGTATATTCAAAACTTTGATCGCATCAAAAAACTTCAACTACTCCCGGAGCAAATGCTTTGTCTTGCACAACAATATACAGATTTTCGATCCCTCTACGGAATCTTATTACATTTGGTCACGCATCGTGATATAAAACATCATGCACTATCCCAAAAAGAGTTTGAACAAATTTTAAGCCACCGGCAAAAAACTTCACAAGAAACATTGAAATCTGAGGACATCATCGCTACCGTTGCAGAGTATTTCAATATTACGATAAAAGAGATGAAGGGAGCAAAAAGATATGCAAATATTGCCCAAGCACGCCAAATTGCCATGTGGCTCTGTAAAAAACTCCTTCCTCTCTCCTATCCTGCACTCGGTCATTTGTTTGGAGATAGAGACCATTCAACCGTTATTTATTCCGTTAAAAAAATTGAGACATTAAAGGAGAGTAGCGAAGATATGAACAAAATGTTAAAAGAAATAAAAGAACGATGTATGTTGCGTGAAAAACAATAAAAAATATTTTTTATAAACACACTTGTTTGTTCTTATAGAAATTTTTCATACAATAAAAAATTTATTATTTAAGTAAGTTAATAAAGAAATATACAAACAAACATCCCTAATAAACATAATAAGGAGTTTTTAAGTTATGATTTTAAAGATTAACCGCGATGATATTATTGAAGGCTTGCAAAAATCAGCAAACATCATTCCTTCCAAAACAGGTGCAGCGTTTTTACGCACCATCTGGCTTAAAGGAGAGGACACGAGTCTGAATATTATGTCCACTGATTCCAACTTAGAATTTTGTGGATCATATCCTTGTACTATTGAAGAACCGGGTTTAGCGGGCGTGCAGGGTCGGGCTTTTTATGAGCTGGTGAAGAAACTTCCGTCCGGTGAACTCACCATTAAAACAACAGATAAACAAATTTTATCTGTCCAGCAAGATAAGAGAAAATATCAGTTGCCGGTCAATGATGAAGAATGGTTCCAAAAATTTTCGGAGTTTCCTGATAAGGAGACTGTTTTTTGGTCAGGTGATTTTTTACATGAGTTGATTGAAAGAATTTCCTACTGCATTAGTGATGAAGATGCGATGGAAGCCATTGCTTGTATGCATTTTGTTCCCAGTGATGCTGAAGATAAACATATTGAAGCCTGTGGCCTCAATGGTCATCAGTTTGCCATGATGAGTTTTTTAAATGATGATATTTTTACTCTTTTACCAAACGATGGAATTTTGATTCAGAAAAAATATCTTTCTGAATTAAAAAAATGGCTCACATCAGATGAGATTGAGCTGAATATCAGTGAAAAAAGGCTTTTTTTAAGAACAACTGATCAAACAGAAACCTTTAGTCTCCCACTTTCATATTATAACTATCCAGATTATCATTCTTTCTTAAGTCGTTTAAGTGAGGAAAATATTTCTCGTTTAGTTGTTGATCGTCTTGATTTAATGGCTGCTTTGGAACGCATTTTAATTTTTAATTCCGAATCAAACCGTTGTGCGCATTTTATTTTGCATTCTGATCAATTAGTATTATATTCTCAGGGGCAAGAAACAGGAAAAGCAACTGAATCAATTCAAGCACAGTATAATGGTGATTTGGAACAGCTTGCTTTTCCCACAAAAAATCTCTTGGAAATTTTAAGTCATTTTGACTCGAAAGAAGTTGAATTTATTTTAACTGGTAAGGAAGCACCTAGCGGGATTACCGGTTCTGAGGATCCTGATTATCAAAGTATTCTGATGCCAATGATCATTCAGGAAGATACTTACTACACTGAAGAGGATGTTTAATGAGTAATCAGCAGTATGATGCAGGTTCTATTACGATTTTAGAAGGGCTTTCCGCAGTACGGAAACGTCCTGCGATGTATATTGGTTCAACAGATTATCGTGGTTTACACCATCTGGTGTATGAAGTGGTTGATAATTCCATTGATGAGGCCATGGCTGGTTATTGTGACAGAATTAAAGTGATTTTACATATGGATAATTCAGTTACAGTCATTGATAATGGCCGTGGTATTCCTGTTGATATGCATCCCAAAGAAAAAAGACCTGCGCTTGAAGTTGTGATGACTGTGCTTCATGCTGGCGGAAAATTTGATAATAATTCCTATAAAGTCTCTGGTGGATTACATGGAGTTGGCGTTTCTTGTGTCAATGCTCTTTCCGAGTTTTTAGAAGCAACAGTGAAAAGAAACGGAAAATTATATTGCCAAAAATATGAACGAGGGGTTCCGGTTACCTCGGTTGAAGAAATAGGAACATCAAATTCTTCTGGATCGGCAATTCGTTTTCGGCCAGATGAAAAAATATTTGAAGTCAACCAATTTGATTATAATACCTTGAAAAAGAGAATGCAGGAGCTTGCTTATCTTAATTCAGGCTTAACAATTGAATTTATTGATGAACGAAGTGGTGAAAAAGACTCATTTTGTTTTGAAGGTGGCATTAAGTCCTATGTTACGGATTTAAATTCCGGGCTTGGGCAGATTAATGAAATCGTGTTTGGTGCCGGGGAAAGTGAAAATATTATTGTTGAATTCGCAGTTCAGTATAATACTGGTTATAAAGAAAATATGCTCACTTTTGCTAATAATATTCGAACCATTGAAGGTGGAACGCATCTTATTGGTTTTAAGATGGCACTCACAAGAGCCTTAAATACCTATATTCAAAACGCAGAAGTACCGAAAAAATTAGTACGAAAAGTCAGCGGTGAGGATGTACGCGAAGGCTTAACCGCTGTTGTTTCCATTAAATTACCTGATCCACAATTTGAAGGACAAACAAAAACCAAGCTCGGAAATTCCGAAGCATCAGGCATTGTTTCAGCCTTGGTCTATGAAAAAATATCCCAGTTTTTTCAAGAAAATCCAAAAGAAGCACGGGCAATTCTTGAAAAAGTTGTGGATGCTGCAAGAGCGCGTGAAGCAGCACGCAAGGCTCGTGATCTTGTGCGTCGGAAAGGCGCATTGTCTGATAATTCTTTGCCCGGAAAATTAGCAGACTGCCAATCAAAAAAGCCTGAGGACTCTGAAATTTTTATTGTTGAGGGAGATTCTGCAGGTGGTAGTGCCAAGCAAGGCCGTGATCCAAAACATCAAGCCATTCTTCCCTTGCGTGGTAAAATCTTAAATGTTGAACGCGCTCGTTTTGATAAAATGCTCTCCAATAAAGAAGTCAGAGCTATGATAACCGCTCTTGGTGTTGGTATTGGTGAAGAAGAAGGTGATAAGGATTATGCAAAACTTCGCTATCATAAAGTTGTGATCATGACTGACGCTGATGTTGATGGATCACATATCCGCACTTTACTATTAACCTTTTTCTATAGGCAATATGAAGAATTAATTAGCAGAGGCCATCTATATATTGCACAGCCCCCGTTATACAGAGTGCGTAAGGGAAAATGGGAAAAATTTATTGATGATGATGCACAGCTTGAAAACTTTTTGCTTTCAAATATTCAAGATGATCTTGCTGTTCTCACACAAAATACAAAAAAATTAACCGGAAAGACAATGGTTCACTTCATGGAACGCATTGGATTTTTGAAAAATAGAATTACAGATGCAGTGAATAATGGTATTGAAGAATCTTTATTTATATCATTATTAAATTTTCAACATAGGCTGAATTTTAATTTTTTTGAACATAATCCTTCTGAAGAGTTTATTCAATTTATGTCCCAGCACGGGTATAAAGCATGGCTGGAAAATGAACTTGATAGTGATACTGAGAAAGAACGTACCTTTGTTGTTTTTGAAAATAATAATGGCGCACAAACAAAACGACCCATGGAATTTTTTAATTCTAAATTATATAAAAATAGCTATGATACATGGAATGAATTACAAGAAGAATGTGGTGGTTTTGATTTTATAATACAAAAAAATGATGAAGAAATAGCAATTCATGGGATTTTTGAGGTTCTGAGTCGTATTTTAGAAGAAGCGCATCGTGGCTGGCAAATTCAGCGCTATAAAGGTCTTGGAGAAATGAATCCTGATCAGCTTTGGGATACTACCATGCATCCGGAAAAGCGTACCATGTTGCAAGTTACGATTGAAGACGCTGCTACTGCAAATGCTATTTTTGATGATCTGATGGGAGATAATGTTGAACCACGTCGTGAATTTATTGAAAAAAATGCACTGACTGTGAATGAACTCGATATTTAATTGGATATTTAACATGTAAGCTACCGCTCTCTGGTAGAGTACCCAGACGCGTATTTTTTAGTTTGGGAGGATGTTTGTGACACATAATATTAGTATTGAACATGAAATGAAGAAATCATATTTGGAATACTCGCTTTCCGTCATTGTTGGGCGAGCAATTCCGGATGTGCGTGATGGTTTGAAACCAGTGCATCGGCGTATTTTATATGCCATGCATGATTTGGGTAATACCTATAATCGAGCGTATAAAAAATCAGCCCGCGTGGTTGGTGATGTTATTGGTAAATATCATCCCCATGGTGATTCTGCGGTCTATGATGCCTTGGTCCGTATGGCGCAAAATTTTTCAATGCGTGATATGCTTGTGGATGGTCAGGGAAACTTTGGTTCCATTGACGGCGACTCCGCAGCAGCCATGCGTTATACTGAAGTCCGCATGGCACGTCTGTGCAGTGAATTTTTGAGTGATATTGATAAAAATACTGTTGATTTTCGAGCAAACTACGATAATTCCTTAAGTGAACCTGCTGTTTTACCCACAAAAGTTCCAAACCTTTTACTCAATGGCACAACAGGTATTGCTGTCGGCATGGCCACCAATATTCCGCCCCATAATCTTGGGGAATTAGTGGATGGCACTCTTGTGCTTTTGGATAATCCAGAATGTAGTATAGAACAGCTTACCCAGCATATTACTGGCCCGGATTTTCCAACAGGGGCTTCAGTGTATGGAGGTCAGGGTTTACAAAATGCCTATGCCACGGGTCGTGGCTCTATTCGGATACGCGGTACTGTGGCCATTGAAGAAATCAAGGGGCAACGTGAACGGCTGATTATTAGTGAAATTCCATATGCACTGAATAAATCCAGTTTAGTGGAAAAAATAGCAGCCCTTGTTAATGATCGTAAAATTGAAAATATTTCTGATTTGCGCGATGAATCTGACCGTAATGGTATCCGCATTGTTTTAGATCTGAAGCGTGGTGCTATACCTGATATTATTATCAATCAGTTGTATAAGTTTACACCACTTGAAACCAGTTTTGGTATCAATATGATGGCTGTGGTGGGCAATAGACCAATGCTGCTGAACTTAAAGCAAGTCTTGTCTCATTTCTTAAACCATCGTCGCGAAGTAATTATCCGGCGTACAAAATTTGATTTAGACAAAAGCGAACGTCGCGCCCATATTTTAGAAGGCTTAAAAATCGCTGTTGATAATATTGACGAAGTCGTGAAGCTGATTCGTAGCAGTGCTGGCCCTGATGAGGCCAAGGCAGGGCTTATGGAACGCTTTGCACTGTCTGCAATGCAGGCCAAGGCTATCTTGGAAATGCGCTTGCAACGCTTGACTGGTTTAGAGCGTGATAAATTACAAGCTGAATACGATGAGTTAATGCAACTTATCGAATATTTAGAGTCTATTTTGAACAATGAAGATGTACTCAAGGGTGTTATTCGTGATGAACTGAAGGAAATCAAGAAAACATACGCGAGCCCCCGTAAATCCATTATGCTGAGTGAAGATCCCAGCGATATTAATATTGAAGACCTGATTGCTGATGATGAAACCGTGATTACCTTAAGTAAACGTGGATATATCAAGCGTGTTCCGTTGACCAATTATCATGCACAGCGCAGGGGGGGTAAAGGTATTGCCGGTGTACAAACCGGTGATGGCGATTTTGTGCAAAGTTTTCTTTTAACATCCAACCACCAACATTTGTTGATGTTTACGAATTTAGGCCGGATGTATCAGCTCAAAGTACACCAAGTTCCAGAGGGCAGTCGGTATGCCAAAGGAGCGCATATTGCCAATTTACTGCCTTTGCAAAAAGATGAATATGTTGCCACAGCATACTCGACACGCGAATTTAGTGATGATCGCTTTTTATTGTTTATTACCAAGCGCGGTATGGTCAAGCGCAGTGCTATGTCTTTGTATCAAAACTGTCGCTCCACAGGTATTTTAGCTGTGAACTTAAAAGAAGGTGATGAGCTGATGAAGGTTATGGAAGTACCTTTGGACTGCCATTGCTTGCTTATCACAGAACAAGGCATAGCTATTCGTTTTGATATTAAGGATGCACGGCCTTTGGGTCGTACCACAGCCGGAGTCAAGGGCATTTCTTTGCGTAGCTCTGATCAAGTCGTGGCTGCCGTGGTGACAGATGATCCGCAACGCCAACAACTGCTCACGGTTTCCTCTGGCGGATATGGTAAACGCACAAAATTGGATCAATACCGTGTGCAGACACGAGGCGGTAAAGGTATTATCAATATGCGCGTGACCACCAAAACCGGCAAGGTACTTGGTGCGCGAACAGTTTCTCCTGATGATGATATTATGCTTCTGACTTCTGGAAATAAAATTATTCGCATGGGTGTTCGTGAGATTAGCCTGACTCGTGGTCGGGCGACTCAAGGTGTTCGATTGGTCAAAATGGATGATGGCATGTTTGTTTCTGGTTTTGATATGATTGTGGATAATGCTCTTGATAACGATACTTAGGATGTGTCCATGATGCTACAGCGTTTTTTGCTTTGCTTGCTTTTGCTTGTTTGTGTTGTTGCCTGTAGTACAGACAATGAAGAGACGCGCGAACTGCAGGATGTTCGCACAGCCTATACCGAAGGCTTTTATCTTAAGGCTCGTGCAGGGTATGAACAGTATCTGCAACGCTTTCCACAAGGGCAGTTTCGCTTCGAAGCTTGGAACAGGCTTTTGGAAATTGCAGTGGATGTGTCTGGTGATCAAAAAAGGGCTATTTCTATTCTGGAAGCCATGATTTTAGAATATGATCAAGATCAGGAAATAGCATGGGAGCTCATGAACCATCTTGCTGAGTTATATGAGCAAAATGGGCAAATTATGCAGGCACTTGAAACCCGGGATAAAAGTTTATTTTTTGTGGGCGAGGATACACAGCGTATGCTTATTACTCGCTTGGCAATTGCCAGTTTACAGCGCAGCCGACTGGAATATACTTCTGCCTTGGCCATGCTTAATACTTGCCTAGAAAAAGTGGATAATCCTAAGCTACGCGCACGTTGTTTATATGAAAAGGCTCAGACCTATACTTTGATGCAAAAATTGGGGCAGGCAAAGACAATACTCAACAGTATTCTTGATGCAAAAGAAGCAGATGTCCGTGTTTATTCTCAAGCAGTATTTCTTTTAGCCGATGTCTATGAACAAGAACTTAATTTTGATAAGGCGAGGCAACTTTTTGAATCTATCAAGGATAGTTATCCAAACCCAAAAGTCATTGAGCTGCGCTTATTAAACATGGGCAAAGACCGCCCATGATTTTTTAGATTTTCTTAACGAAGAGGCTGTCAGGGCAAACGCGTATCAATTTACGGGTAAAAATTCCATGTTCATTCTATTGCTTCCCAGCTCTTGTCCTCCTGCTCCCCTTCCCGTCATCTTACGTTTATTTTTGTTGCAACACGTTCCCTTCTTGTCATCCTGCGCGTAGTCGCAGGATCCAGTTCTTCTGTCTTCGCTGCTTCTTCTTTTCTTCTCTTCTTCCTCCTTGTTTTTTCTCTTACTGCGTCAAACCCTCATAGCCCTGCTCTGCTAGACTGTCGCGACTTACGCGCTTCAATGACGGAGGGGGGGTACTGTTATACTGTGTTAAGCCTTAGCTGTTCGGCTTTTTTGGACTGTCGCAACTTCGCGCTTCAATGACGAAGTGAGGTGCGTTAAATAACGAAGAAGAATGGCTGAATGACAGAAAAGCTGATATGAGCCTTCGCCGGATCATCTTGCTTCTCTCTTGATAATTAAGAATAAATTCCGTATGAGCTTTTCATTCTAAAAAACCCAAAAACCCAAAAACCCAAAAAATCTAAAAACTCAAGAACTCAAGAACTCAAGAACTCAAAAACTCAAAAACTCAAAAACTCAAAAAATCTAAAAAACCTAAAAAATTAAAAATTAAAAAATTAAAAAAACAGATAAACATATGCCCACTTCCCATATCAGAAATTTTAGCATTATCGCCCATATTGATCATGGAAAATCAACTTTGGCTGACCGTATTCTTGAGCTTACAGGGCTGGTTTCCGAACGTGATAAAAAAAATCAATATCTTGATAAAATGGAACTGGAACAAGAGCGTGGCATTACCATAAAAGCTCAGACCGTGCGTATACCATACACAGCGCAAGACGGGAAAAAATACATTCTCAACCTGATAGATACCCCGGGACATGTGGATTTTTCCTATGAAGTTTCCCGTTCTCTGGCTGCCTGTGAAGGGGCACTGCTTGTTGTGGATGCCACCCAGGGCGTTGAAGCCCAAACTCTTGCCAATGTCTACCTCGCTCTTGATCATGATTTAGAAGTTATTCCAGTACTGAATAAAATAGACTTACCCAGTGCAGAGCCAGACCATTTTGCCTCGGAAATAGAAGAAGTAATAGGGCTGGACGCCTCAGGTGCTGTTAGAATTTCCGCCAAAACCGGACTCAATGTTGATCAAGTGCTTGAAAATATCGTGCAACTTTTACCTCCTCCACAAGGAGATTCTGCTGCGCCTTTGAGGGCTCTTATTTTTGATTCTTGGTATGATTCTTACCAAGGAGTCGTTGTTCTTTTTCGTGTTTTGGACGGCTCTCTCAAAAAAGGGGATAAAATTCAAATATACTCTACCAAAGACACCTTTGAAGTCACTAAACTCGGTGTTTTTTCCCCTGAAGCTCTGGATGCCAAAAGCCTCAGTGCAGGAGAAGTAGGTTTTCTGTGTGCTTCCATGAAAGAACTTGGTGATGCTCCGGTCGGTGACACTATCACCAGACCAGAAAATCCCACAAATCAACCATTCCCCGGATTTCAAAAAATCAAACCCATGGTCTTTGCAGGCCTGTATCCCGTAGAACCTGCGGAATATGAAACCCTGAAACAGGCTTTGGAAAAATTACAACTTAATGATGCAGCTTTTACTTTTGAACCGGAAACTTCACAGGCTTTGGGCTTTGGTTTTCGCTGTGGATTTTTAGGGCTGTTACATATTGAAATTATTCAAGAGCGTTTGGAGCGAGAGTTTCAAGCACGGCTTATTACAACAGCACCTTCGGTTATTTACAAAGTGAATACCAAAGATAATCAGCAGCTTATTATTGATAATCCAAGCCATCTGCCGGATCCTCAGCAGATTGAATCTGTGCTCGAACCATTTGCACGTCTCGACGTTCATGTACCAAGCGAGTATGTTGGTGCTGTACTTGCAATTTGTGAAGAAAAACATGGCATTCAGCAAAATATGAACTATGTTTCACAAAGCAGGGTGATTATCAGCTATGAAATTCCTTTTAGCCAAATCATGTATGATTTTTTTGATAGGTTAAAAAGCTCTACCAGAGGCTATGCTTCTTTGGACTATGATATTATTGATTATCGTCAGGCTGATTTAGTTAAGCTGGACATCTTGATCAATGGCGACTCTGTTGATGCTTTTTCCGTGATTGTGCATAAAGCAGATGCCCCGCGTATGGGACGAGCCCTTGCCCTGAAATTAAAAAGGTCTATCCCCAGACAAATGTTTGAGGTTGTTATTCAAGCAGCAATAGGCGGTAAAATAGTAGCTAAAGAGCGCAATGCTCCCTTTCGTAAAGATGTTACGGCAAAATGCTATGGCGGAGATATAACAAGAAAGCGTAAACTCTTGGAAAAACAAAAAGAAGGAAAAAAACGGATGCGCCGTATGGGTAATGTAGAGATTCCTCAAGAGGCGTTTTTGGCCGTGCTTAAGGTTGATGAAGAATAAGTAGCGCAGAAGAATGACATCCGCACGCTTTCGGTATAGGCATTGTATATAACATGTAACCATACTTTTTTTGTATTGCCTAAGGACTGAGCATGACCCAAAAATCAAAAATCACAGAATGGATAGAAGCAATTATCATTGCAGCTATTTTAGCCTTTTTTATTCGCTCTTTTATTGTGCAAGCCTTTAAGATTCCCTCAGGTTCCATGCTTGAAACCCTGCAAATAGGTGATCATTTGCTTGCAAGTCGCTTTGCTTATGATATTAAAATACCTTTTACAAATACTTCCCTTTTTTCCACCGGAGATCCGCAGCGTGGAGATATTGTGGTTTTTGAATATCCAGAAGATCCTTCCGTAGATTTTATTAAAAGAGTTATTGGCCTACCCGGGGACACAATAAAAATTATCAATAAAAAAGTGTATATCAATGGTGAGCTACTCACTGAAAACTATACTCAATATACGGATCAGCTCATACTGCCCCGACCAATAGTAAGAGATAATTTTGGACCAATAACCGTACCGCAGTCACAATATTTTTGTTTGGGAGACAATCGCGATGATTCGCGCGACTCACGTTTTTGGGGTTTTGTCCCTCGTGAGGCTATTGTAGGTAAAGCCCTCATCCTCTACTGGAGCTGGAACAGTAAAGATACTTCTGTTCGCTGGAACAGGCTTTTTACTATTATTCATTGATTGTATCTACTTACCAAAATTATATAGTACTCAAAAAAGAGCAAAGGGCAGGGGAAACATCCATGTTGCCCAAGCCCTTTGATCATGTCTCTCCCCAGAGTAAAGTAAGAAATCATATATCGCTGTTTATTTCATCACAAAAACAGGTTCGGGAGATGAAGCTCCCGAATACAACACTTATCGACTGCTTTGCAGAAAACTAAAGGGCAAGCTTATATTTTTTCTAAAGTTAGCTTGGATGGACAAAGACGTCAGTTCCTAACACCTCTTTAATTCAAACTATTTTTACGCATTTTTTCCTGCTGTTGCTTGAATGCAAGTCATGCTTTACAAAAGCATTATGAAAAGCAAAGAAGTATACAAATGTTCGGAGTGTGGGGGGCAGTCGCCACGCTGGCAAGGGCAATGTCCGAGCTGTGGTGCATGGAATACTCTTGTTGTTCAAGTGGTAACAAGAAAAGGTTCTCGCCCCATAAGCATCAATGGGGATCAAGCCCCTCAGCCTTTAGAAAATATCCCACAAACACAAGGAAGCGGTCGTTCAACAGGTTTTGTGGCGTTGGATCAAGTTTTGGGTGCCGGACTTATGCCAAGTGGAGCAATTTTACTTGGTGGCGAACCAGGCATTGGAAAATCCACGCTTTTACTCCAGCTTGCAGGAAAACAGGCAAGTTTGGGTAAAAAAGCTGTATATATTTCAGGGGAAGAGAGTTTATCCCAGCTTCGTAGCCGTGCACAGCGTCTTGGTTTGCTTGGAGCAGGTATAGAAGCCATTGCCACAACTCGCAATGAAGAAATACTGGCTATTTTAGAAGAAAGTAACGCAGCTGAACTGCTTGTCGTCGATTCCATACAAACTATCTGCTCTGCTTCTGCTGAAGGTATTCCCGGTTCTGTGAGCCAAGTTCGAGCTGTGGCTGCTGAACTTGTGGAGGCAGTGAAACGTACTGAAACAACGCTCATTTTAGTTGGACATGTTACTAAAGAAGGGCAGATAGCCGGACCAAAACTCTTGGAACATATGGTAGATACCGTGCTCTACCTTGAAGGTGAACGACAGCATTTTTCACGCATACTGCGCGTGCTGAAAAATCGGTATGGCCCAAGCGATGAACTGCTTGTGTTTCGCATGATTCAAAGCGGACTGGAAATAGTAGATGACCCGTCTACCATGTTTTTAGGGCGTAGCAATCCTGATTTACCGGGTACAGCCTTGGTCATGGCGCTTGAAGGGCAGCGTCCTTTTGCGGTTGAAGTACAAGTGCTTGTTTCCAGAAGTTTTTTGAATATTCCGCGCCGAACATCGCTTGGCTTTGATACCAACAGGCTTAATTTAATTTTAGCAGTCATGGAAAAAAGACTTTCCCTTAATTTTTCTCAATATGATATTTATGCCAAGCTCACAGGTGGCCTTGCCATGCGTGACCCGGGCTTAGACCTTGGAGTGGCCGTGGCAGCCTTTTCTTCACTTTATGACAGACCGCTACCTGAGGGCACTGTGCTTTGGGGTGAGGTGGACTTAAACGGGCAGATTCGACCTGTGGCAGGGCAGGATACACGCAAAAAACAGGCAGGTCGGCTGGGTTACAGCAAAATTTTTGAGCCAGAATCTTGCAAAACCTTGCAGCAAGTGCAAAGCGCGCTCTTTGGACAAAGTAAATGAGCCAAGACATTAAAGCTCAAGAAATCATAAACATAGCCCAAAAGCACGGCTTGAGCATTGCAAGCAAGCAAGCTGATTTATGTGTACACTATCTGTCCTTGCTCTTTCACTATAATCAGCGCATGAACCTTGTGGGCAAAAGCACTTGGCAAGATATTTTTACTTCCCTTGTGCTTGATTCCTTCTTTCTCGCTCAATTTTTAGAGCAAATAGCACTTCCCAAGCAGCCACTTTGCCTCGACCTAGGAGCCGGAGCAGGACTGCCGGGCATCCCCTTAAGAATGCTTTGGGAAAATGGAGAATATTGGCTGGTTGAAGTGCGCAGCAAACGATGTTCTTTTATGCGTACTGCCCTTGCTCATCTCTCCCTTCAACAAACTTTTGTTTTTGAAGGAAAGGCTCAAAATGCTTTGCAACATATTGCCAAACAAAAACAGAAAACGCAGGAAAACTGCCTTGCTGATTTGATTATTTCCAGAGCTTTTATGCCGTGGGAAAAACTTCTGCCCTTTGTCCGCCTCATGCTCAAGCCAAAAGCAAGACTTGTGGTTTTAGCCAATACTGATGTACCAAACAAGGCAGACTTTTTAGATACTTGGAAAGTTGAAAAAACAAACTCCTACGCTGTGGAAAACAACACTCGCTGGTTTTGGTCTTTGCAGGTGGGGTAAGGGAGGGAGGCTTGATGAACCAACAAAATAATTCTGGATACTCTATTCGTATATTTGTACCCGAAGGCAATCCTGATGGGCTGCGCTTAATTGAAAAATCAAACTGGACAGGTCTTGGAGTGGTCTTTGCTCGTTCAGACTACAAAGAGGTATCAGCAAGAAAAGAATTTCAAAGAACAGGTGTATATGTACTTGTTGGTAACACTGAAGAAAGCAGTCTTCCCACTCTCTATATTGGCGAAGGTGACCCTGTTTTGCCTCGCTTAAGTAGCCATTATGCTAATAAAGATTTTTGGAACTGGGCAATATTTTTTGTTACCAGCAATCAAAATTTAAACAAAGCCCATGTTAAATATTTAGAAAGTCGCCTAATACAGCTCGCTAAAGAGGCTAAACAATGCAACTTGGATAATTCAAATAACTCTAGCCAACCGAATTTATCGGAAGCTGATATTGCGGACATGGAAAGCTTTATCCAAGACATGCTCAAAGTTTTCCCTCTTGTTGGGTTGTCTGTGTTTGAAAGACCAACTCAAAAAAAATCAAAAAAAGAATTATTATACATTAAGGCTAAAGATATCAAAGCAACAGGTTTTGAAAGCAATAAAGGGTTTGTGGTGCTCAAAAATTCTGAAAGCGCACTTAATGAAGCACCATCCCTTGATAAATATTCTGCTAGATTAAGATACGATCTTATCAGTAATAAAATTCTACAACAACAAGATGGGCGTTATATTTTTATTGAAAACTATGCTTTTTCATCACCAAGCTCTGCTGCCAGCGTGGTCTTCGGACGAAACTCCAATGGAAGAACTGAATGGAAAGACGTAAAAGGACAGACCCTAAAAGAAATTCAAACTGCACAAACAAAAGAAAATTAAACACAATGGAACATATTAAAAACTACCTCACGCACATAGCCAAAGTCTATGAAGCTGGAAATGCAACAGAGCATACATATCGTCCGTACTTGCAAATATTATTGCAAGAGCTTCAGCCAGAATTTTCAACCACAAACGAGCCAAGGCGGATTGAATGCGGTGCTCCTGACTATATTATTACCAAAAAAGATATGCCTGTGGGGTATATAGAAGCCAAAGATATAGGGCGTTTGGGGAGCTTAACAAAAGCTGAAAAAGATCAATTCAAACGCTATGCTCAAAGTTTGGAAAATCTGATTTATACTGATTATCTTGAGTTTGTTTTTTATGAAAAAGAGCAAGAGATAGCACGGGTAGCGATTGCCGAAGTCGTAAACAATACCATCAAACCGCTGCCTGATAACTTTAATAAATTCAAAGCTCTCTTAGATAAATTTTGCTCATACAAAGGCGTTACGATTAAGTCAGCTGATATGCTTGCCGAGATGATGGCAGATAAAGCTAAAATCATGGCAGAAGTGATTACCAAGGCTCTTGAAAGTGAGGATAAAACAGAGGCTAACTCCAGTTTGAAAGACCAGCTGAATGCTTTTAAGGAAGTTTTAATTCGTGATATTAAGCCTGCTGATTTTGCAGACGTCTATGCCCAAACCCTTGCATATGGCATGTTTGCCTCGCGTCTGCATGATACCACGCTTGATACCTTCTCACGGCAGGAAGCAGCAGAGCTTATCCCCAAAAGCAATCCGTTTTTGCGTAAACTTTTCTCTTATATTGCAGGGCCGGAGCTTGATGAACGCATTAAGTGGGTAGTGGACGCCTTGGTTCAGGTTTTTTCCTTTAGCAATGTTGCCGAGATTATGCAGGATTATGGCAAAGACACGCATACAAGCGACCCCATGATTCATTTTTATGAAACCTTTCTTGGAAAATACGACCCTAAACTCAAAGCAAAGAGAGGAGTATGGTATACGCCTGAACCTGTAGTAAAATTTATTGTCCGAGCTTTGGACGATATTTTGAAACAAGATTTTGGGCTGGCTCAAGGCTTGGCAGATACTTCAAAAACCACAATCAAAATTAAATCAAATAAAAAAGAAGCTGAAGAGAATAAAACACAGGATAAAAACACTAAGCACAAAGAAGAATATGAAAAAAAAGAGGTTCATACAGTACAAATCCTTGACCCTGCAACTGGAACAGGTACTTTTTTAGCAGAGGTTTTTCATAAAATTCATAAAAAATTTGAAGCCCAGCAAGGGCTTTGGTCAAATTATGTCAATGAGCATCTTATACCCCGTGTTCACGGCTTTGAGCTTTTAATGGCTCCCTATGCCATGGCACACTTAAAACTTGAACTTGTATTAAAAGAAACAGGGTACATAGCGGAGACGGAAAAGCGTTTGCAAGTCTATTTGACCAATGCACTTGAAGAAGCTCCTGAGCGTACAAACCTTAGATATTATTTTGCACGTTGGCTGACTCAGGAAGCAAATGAAGCCAATGAAATTAAGCGAGACATGCCTGTCATGGTTGTGCTTGGCAATCCGCCGTATAGAGGTGAATCCGCGAATAAAGGCAAGTGGATCATGAATCTTATGGATGACTATAAAAAAGAACCAACTGGAGAAAAACTTCAAGAGCAGAACCCTAAATGGATTAACGATGATTATGTAAAATTCTTACGATATGCAGAACATTACATCGAAAGAAATGGTCAAGGAATTATTGGTTATATTAACGCACATGGATTTTTAGATAACCCAACTTTTCGGGGTATGCGCTATAGGCTTTTGCAAACATTTGATAAAATCTATGTTCTTGATTTGCATGGCAATGTAAAAAAGAAAGAGAAATGTCCTGACGGTTCTCCAGATAATAATGTTTTCGCTATTCAGCAGGGCGTGTCAATTAACTTATTTGTAAAAAAGAAAAAAGGACAAAAAAATTCTCTTGCAAAAGTGTATCATGCGGACGTCTACGGGAAACAAAAAAAGAAGTATGATTTTTTAACAGAGAACACCTTAAAATCTGTACAATGGGCAGAGATAGAGCATATTGCACCGCAATACTTTTTTGTACCAAAAGACTGGGAGCTAAAAAAAGAGTACGGTAAATATTTTTCCGTAAAAGACTTGTTTCCAGTAAATAGCGTGGGGGTTGTAACATCAAAAGATAGTTTTGTTGTCGACTATGATAGAAAAGCCCTTGCAAATCGAATACAAGATTTTTTTCGCTCTGATAAAAATACGTTCACCTCAAAATATAAGATAAAAGAAAGCAAAGCTTGGAAATTTGATACCGCAAAATTAAAAGCACAATCATTTGACCCTGAAAGTATACAAAGAATAGCTTATCGTCCTTTTGATAAACGATTTGTATATTATGATGACAATTTTATTGAACGAGCACGCAACGTAGTTATGAAACATATGCTGAAAGGAGAAAATTTAGGATTATTGATAAAACGTCAATGTAAGCAAACTTTTTCTTATATTTTTATAACTAATATAATGTGTGAATCTTGTATGTTTGAAAGTGCTTACGCAAATAATACAGTTTGTCCCCTCTACCTCTACAATGGCGAAAACAAAGCAGGGAATAATTCTGTTTCGGCAAAGCAAAAGCAAGATTATCTTCCGAAGACTGTGAACGAACACAGCCGTAGCCCAAATTTTGATCAAGATATTATAACTGCTTTTGCAAAGAAAATTGGTTTAACTTTTGTTAATGAAAAAATAGAGAATGTAGAGAAGAACGAAAAAACAGAGAATAAAAGCACTTTTGCGCCGATTGATGTGCTGGACTATATCTACGGCGTGCTACACGCTCCTTGCTACCGTGAAAAATACAAAGAGTTTTTGAAAATTGATTTCCCCCGCGTACCCTACCCCAAAAACGCAAAAAGTTTTTTTGCCATTGGCAAAATCGGTGCTACACTTCGCCAGCTTCACTTAATGGAACATCCAGACCTTGATACACTGATGACGAGTTACCCCATAGAAGGTGATCATGTTGTTGAAAAAGTGAAATATGAAGAAAACAAAATAAAAGATACAGACGGCAAAGCAAAAGAGAGAACAAAAGATAGAAAAAATACAGCACACAATAAAGAAGTTAAAGAAAAAGACGAAGTTACAGAAAAAGACGAAGTTACAGAAAAAGACGAAGTTACAGAAAAAGACAATAAGGGTAGAGTGTATATCAATGAAAAGCAATATTTTGATGGAGTACCTGAAGAAGTATGGAACTTCTATATTGGCGGCTACCAAGTAGCCCATAAATGGCTCAAAGACCGCAGGGGTCGCAAGCTGTCTTATGATGACATTATCCATTACCAACGCATTATGGTCGCTCTTAAAAAGACTATCAGCTTGATGCAGGAAGTGGATGAACTTGTAGAGCCGGAGCTAAGTTTTAATGGGTAGAGTGGAGTCTAAAAATTAGCTGTAATGCAGAAGGCGGTCAAAGCAGAAAGAGAGAAAAAAAGGCACTGGATTCTGCGACTTACGCGCAGAATGACAAGAGAGGGAGACGAGTGACGAGAACGAGGGAAGCTGAAGAATAAGGGGCAAAACTCGCTGGCTGAGCCTGCCGAAGCCAGAGAAAATGAAAAAAAGGAACTGGATTCTGCGACTTACGCGCAGAATGACGGAGAGGGGGAGGGGTGGCAGGGCAAACCTGACGGGGTGATTGGCGTAAACAATACTTTTACGCTTATTGTAAAAATTTAAGTCTATCCCTACTGCCTCTTTGCCCTGCGTAATAAATTACCCTATACTCTTACTCATGCACGAGTTCAAAAAAATAGGAGTTTGGAATACTGCATTTCTTGGGGATGCAGTCCTGACCCTGCACCTTATTCAAGCCCTTCGAGACGCCTACCCCAATGCGGAAATTCATTTTTTTGTTCGCGGTGGTTTGGAAAGCCTATTTCAAAATCAGACCAATCTTTCGTCAGCCATTGGCTTTTATAAACGTGATAATCAAAAAAAACTTGATGCAGCCTATCAACTTGGTAAAAAAATACGGAGCCAAGGCTTTGACCTCTGGATTTCTACCCATACCAGCCTACGGAGTGCCTTTCTTGCAAAATGTACCCGGATTCCCATGCGTATAGGCTATAACTCGCCGTGGTATAATAGACTTGCATACACGCATACAGTGAGCAGACGTTTTCATAAGCTGGAAGAAATAGAACGACTCATGCAACTCACTCTGCCTTTGGGTATTCATGGCCCAGCTCCTGAAACCAAGCTAATAGCCACTCCTATTTCAAATAAATCACTGCCACAAGGCCCTTTGCTTGGAGTGCACCCCGGCTCTACATGGCCCACTAAAAAATGGCCTCTACCCTATTTTGCTGAAATAGCCAGGCGTGCACGAAACGCAGGAGCAGGCCTTGTTCTTTTTGGCGGAGCAGATGAAGAAGCTGATGCACAGGCTATAATACAGGCAGCAGGTCTTGAAAACGACTCTAGGGTACTGAATCTTGCAGGAAAACTCGATTTGCCACGACTTGCCGGATATATCGCAAGCATGGATGTTTATCTCAGTAATGACTCTGGCCCCATGCACCTTGCGTGGATGCAAAAAGTTCCTACAATCGCCCTGTTTGGCCCTACTGTTCGCCAGCTTGGTTTTTTTCCGCGGGGTAAACATACTCAGGTTCTGGAAGTTGCTGAGCTTAACTGCCGACCCTGCGGACTGCATGGCTCAACAAAATGTCCTCAAGCACACTTCAAATGTATGCTCCAGCTTTCACCGGAACAAGTCTGGGCTGCGGTTGAAAAAAGGCTTTTTCGCTAAGCTATTCTTTTTCGTTTTGTATTTTATACTGCTTGAGTTTGCGGTATAATGAACTGCGTTCAAGACCCACGGCCTTGGCAAGTTGGCTGACATTGCCCTCATATTCTTTGAGCTTTGCTTGTAAGAAACTCGCCTCAAACTCGGCCTTGGCTGTTTTTAAGTCTGTAGAGCCGTTTGCTACAGCCAGCAACGCAGTGTCTATATCAATTTCAGCTTGTGTTGATTGTAAGGAAGCCTTTGCCAAAAATTCCGGAGGCAGCTGGGCAGCACATACTGTTTTGCCCCCAAAAAGAATTTGCATACGCTCAACAAAATTTTTGAGTTCTCGCACATTGCCCGGCCATGCATATTGCAAAAGCACGTTTACAGCATCCTCAGTAAAACACAGTGGCTGCTCGCCATGCTTTGCTAAACGCGAAATAAAATCATCAAGTAACAAACGAATATCTTGAGGACGTTCTCGAAGCGGAGGAACTTCCAGCGGAAATACTTTGAGCCTATAATAAAGATCCTCGCGAAAGGTTCCCTTTTCTATTTCTTTGAGTAAATTTTTATTCGTAGCAGCAATAACCCGTGCATCGACCTCTATTGTTTTGGAACCGCCCACATGCTCAAAACGCTGCTCTTGAAGAATACGCAAAATTTTAGCCTGCGTCTTAAGGCTCATATCAGCAATTTCATCCAGAAAAAGAGTTCCCTTATCAGCTAATTCAAATTTACCTTCTTTGGCAATTTCAGCACCGGTAAACGCTCCTTTTTCATGTCCAAAAAGCTCGGCCTCTATTAATTCCTCGGGAATAGCTGCACAATTAACCGCAATCAGAGGTTTATCTGAACGCCTGCTTTGTGCATGTAATGAACGAGCAACGATCTCTTTGCCTGTACCATTTTCACCCACAATGAGCACCCAAGCATCGGTCGGGGCAACGCGCTCAATAGCCTCACGCAAATCCACTACGGCTTTTGATTTCCCTGTTAAATTCGTAGGATGTTTTGATTCTAAACTCGATTTAAGCACCTTATTTTCTTGAGAAAGCCGAGCTATTTCCAAGGCATTGCGAGTAGAAGCCACCACCTTTTCCAAAGACAAAGGCTTTTCTATAAAATCAAAGGCTCCAGATTTCAGTGCCTTAACAGCTGTTTCTATATTTCCATGGCCTGAGATCATAATCACAGGAAGCTGAGCTTCTTGTTCTTTTACCTTGTCAAGCACAGTAAGCCCATCCATACCCGGCAGCCAAATATCAAGAAACAGCACATCAGGGCATGATGCATTGACAGCTTGCAAGCCTAATTCACCTGAGGCTGCTTCAAGCACTTCATGGCCATCGTCTTCTAAAATACCCTTTAAGGAAAAGCGAATGCCTTCTTCATCATCAATAATCAATATACGCGCCATGAATACCCCACACTATAGCTTCATCCATGCTAGGCAACAATTTGAGCCAAAGCCTGTTCCAAAGACGGATAGCGGAACTTATATCCTGCTTTTTCAAGATGTTTGGGTAGTACATACTGTCCGGTCAGCAGAACTTCATCTGCCATCTGCCCAAGGGCAAGCCGTAGCATAGAGCTCGGAGCACTTAAAAAAACAGGGCGACCACAGGCATGACCTAGAGCCTGTGCAAAATCCCAATTAGAAACAGGATAAGGAGCACTTAAATTAAATACACCGGAAAGTTTTTTTTGCATCAGATGGAGCATAGCCCCGACATGATCAGCAATATGAATCCAGCTCATACCTTGGCGTCCTCCGCCTAATCGAACACCTAGCCCAAGACGAAACCAGGGGAGCATCTTAGCTAAAATGCCTCCGTCTCCAAGCACGATGCCGGTTCGAATAATGGCACGAGGAACACCCATTTTCTGAACTTCATATGTTGAATTTTCCCAATCTCTGGCCACTGCAGAAAGAAAGCCAGTGGAACCACGAGACGCGCTTTCATCAACAGGATTGAGGCCTAAAAATCCGTAATAGCTCACGGCTGAAGATTGGATAAGATATACTGGTTTTTCTTGAGCACGGCGCACTGCATCGACAATAGCTTTGCCAGCATTAACGCGACTTTCTAAAATTTTTTGCCTTACCGCAGCTGTCCAGCGACCAGCAGCAATATTTTCACCTGCTAAATTTACAATATAGGTCTTTGAAGTAATTAAATGATCCCAGCCTGCTCCGGTACAAGCATCCCACTCAAAACCCATGACATGCTCTTCAAAAATCTGCATAACCTTTGATGGGTTACGAGAAAGTACAATAATATCTAATCCAGTATCCATAATCCGGCGAACAAAATGACGTCCTATAAAACCTGTTCCGCCGATAACAATCACGCGCATTCATTTTCCTCCAGTTCAACAACTTTTTAGAATAACAACAAGTTCAATTCAAAAATTTGCATTAGGCTGCTGGTAACTCAATATGAAAAACTGTTCCGCCTGTATCCCCTCCATAGACTTTAATACGCCCACGGTGATCTCCAATAATGGTTCTCACAATGGTCAAGCCCAGCCCTGTACCTCCGTGCTTTTTGGAAAAGTAAGGTTCAAATATACGCCGTTTTTCTTCAGCGGTAAGTCCTTCGCCATTATCACAAACCTCAAGCACAACCACGCTACGAGAATGCTCATAATAAGCACATACCCTCACTTCAGCACCTGCTTGGCTATCAAGCACCTCTGCAGCATTTGTGAGTAAATTGATAAGTACCTTACGAATTGCTTCACGATCAAATGAAAATTCTTGCAGCATGGACTCAACATCTAAAACCCATTCAATGTCCCGATGCGTATTTTCAAACATGCCCACGACCTCTTCTAAAAGAGGTTCTAAATAATCTGGTTGTGGAATAACTTCAGGTAATTTGGCATATGCTGAAAACTGAGTAACCATCTGTTGAATACGTTCTACTTGGGTAACAATCAGTTGCGTGCATTCACTAAAAGCAGGATCTTCAACTGACTCACCAAAACGCCGTTTGAGCCTTTGTGCAGAAAGTTTAATCGGAGTCAGCGGATTTTTTATTTCATGGGCAATACGCCGAGCAACTTCGCGCCATGCAGCCATGCGCTGTATTTTTTCCAGTTCAGTGATGTCTTCAAAAACAGCAACTAAACCAGTAGCTCCGCCTTCATCTGTAACCAAGGAAACCACGCTCACCAAAAGTGTTCGTTGACGTCCACCTACTGACATATCGAGCTGCTTTTGCCATTGAGACAGAGGATCGGCATTCATTTGCTCCACTGCTTCAGTCATCATATGTGCCATGTCTCCAAATAATAAATCCATAACTTTTTTGCCAATCAAAAAGCCTGCTTCTACACCGAGTATTTCTTGCGCAGAGCGATTCACTGTCCCTATACGCCCCTCTGGATCCATGGAAATAACACCGGAGGTTATATTATTGAGCAAGGCTTCAATATATTGACCACGTTGCTGTAATTCTTGATTTTGTCTGCTGAGACGGCGGTTATATGTATCAAGTCTGGCTCTACTCTCAGTAAGGTCTTCAATCATATGATTAAACGAGCGCACCAAAAGCCCAAGTTCATCATCAGAAGAATCCTCCAAATGCACAGAAAGATCACCTTTCGCAACACTTTCTGTACCTTTGGCCAAAGCTTGGATCGGAGCAGAAAGCTCCTTAGCCAAACGAAAACCAAACCAAATAGCACCAAGAATAATCAGCATGGTCATAAGCCCAAGGGTCAAATACAAAGTCATGGTCCAAGGATTTTTATGGCTTTTGAGTTTTCTATACTCATTTAAGCCGTTCATCACTTGGGTCAGCTTGCTATTGACACCTTGCCCAATGCTCTCTCCAAGCAGTAAAAATCCTGTTTCTCCCTTGTCCACTGGTCTAAAAACCAAAACAAGGTCTTTGACCGGTGTGGTTTGCATGATTGGTCTGTTTGAACCAACTTTTATTTCCGCTTCAACCCGGGTACGAATTTCTGGCCAGTATTCTTTTAAGTCCTCATCCACATGTTCATTTTGAAATGAACCATCAGGATTAAGAACACATAAAACAGAGAGGCTGTGTTCAATAAATTTGGCATTAAAAAAAGCATCCATGCCTTTACCGCCCCACTTAAATTCCTTATCTCGGATAGTGGATTCAAGGCTTTCAGCTCGTTTTTGTAGTTTGTCTTGGGTCGATCGGCATAAGGATTCTCCCATATCAAGTGCTTGTTCCATGGAATCTTCTACTTGTACCTTAAACCAGTATTCCACCGAGGTTTGTACAAATTTGGCGGAAACAATAAACATGAGCATAGTGGGGATAAGGGACAAGGAGATAAAAGCCAAAACAAGGCGCGTTCTCAGCTTAGAGCCAAGAACCTTTCTACGCCGTTCTAAAATAAGTTTGCCCCCATTTCGAGCAAGTATAAATAAAACCAAGAGCAAAAGGAAAAAATTAAAATTCAGCAGAATAATAAAAAGCAAAGAATTTTCACCCATATACGAATGTGCAATATAGGTTAGTACCCCTATCAAGATAAAACATAAAAGAGCAATAAGCAGCTCACGCCGGCGCCTACCCTGCTCTTTTGCATTTGCTTTGGAAATAGTGATTTTCTTTTCTGGCATACACAAGCGATACCAAGCAGCCAGAAATTGCACAAGCGACACAAGCAGGCTTTTTTCAATAATTTAGGATAAAAGTATCAAACTCTCCACCTTAAATTAACTGCCCACTGGTACAAAAAGTGAACCCCGCTCTCTACTTGTAATCCGCCATTTGTCTTGCGGTGTCGCGTTCTATATCTCGTGCTTTCAGGTCTTGTTTTCGTGAATGTAGATTTTTACCCTTGGCCAGAGCTATTTGCAGCTTGGCTTTGCCATGCGCCCAGTACATTTTGACCGGAATGACAGTCAGCCCTTTTTGTTCGGCCTTTGCAGAGAGTTTTGCTATTTCAGATTTATGCAGTAGCAGGCGTCTGGGGCGCTCAGGATTTGGCTGATCATAGCTTGAAACATTTTCATAGGGCGCGATATGTACCCCCACTAGCCATGCCTCTCCATCTTGAAAACGTACATAGCCATCCTTAAAACTCACTCGTGCTTCGCGCAAAGATTTTACTTCACCGCCCTTGAGTTCTAAACCAGCTTCCAAGGTATCGATAAACTCATAATTGCGTCTGGCTTGTTTATTGACCCCTATGGCCGGCACTGATGCTTTTTTTTTCTTTTTTTGTGACATAAAGAACGCCTAGTATATTTTAATTTGCTCTCTCTAGACTATTTACAATTTCTAGCCTTCTGCAAATTTTACAGTAGGCTGTACTTCATAATCTTTCTCAATATTTTGTAATTTACTTGTTTTTCTTGTCATTCTGCGCGAAGTCGCAGAATCTATGCTTTTTTTCTGTCTGTTGAGTTTCAATTATTTTTTTCTTGCAAGCTATCATCAAACTCAAGAAGTGAAGAATAAAACAGCAATTCTTCCGGATATTTTTCAAAAATTTTATCTTTTACCAGCATATTGATCCGCCCGACATTATGTTGCTGAATCACTTCCTTGAGCAAGTCATGGCAATCTTCCATATGCGTTTGGCGAATAATACTCTTAATGCCCGGGATAGCTTGCGGAGTGAGTGAAATACAGTCAATCTGCATACCCATGAGAATTGGAATACAGTAAGGATCAGAGGCGACTTCTCCGCAAAGGCTGACCTCGATACCTGCCTCATGTGCAGCATCCACAACATGCTTGATGGAGCGCAGTACAGCAGGATGCAAGGGTTGATATAAATATGAGACATTTTGATTTGTGCGGTCAATGCCAAGGGAATATTGGATAAGGTCATTGGTGCCAATGGAAAAGAAATCTACTTCCTTGGCCAAAATTTCAGCGATCATAACCGCACCCGGAAGTTCTATCATAATCCCAATCGGGATATTTTCCTTAAAAGGCAGACCTTCGGCTTTTAAGGAATTCATGGCATTGAGGAGCATGGCTTTGGCCTCACGCAGTTCACTCAAACCAGAGATCATGGGGAACATGATGGAGACTTCCCCTTCCATGGAAGCTCGGAGAATAGCCCTGAGCTGGGTTTGAAACATGGCAGGATGCTTTAAGCAAAAACGAATGGCTCGCAAGCCCAAAGCAGGATTATCTTCTTCTAAGGAACCAATACGGGCAATGGTTTTATCCGCACCAAGATCCAAGGTGCGAAAAACAACCTTTTGCGGAGCAAGCAGGGAAGCTACTTCGGAATATACCTCAACAAGCTCCTCTTCATCAGGCAAATCAGCACGATTAAGATAAGCATATTCTGTACGAAACAGCCCCACGCCCTCACTATGCTTATCACGCACCTGGGTTACTTCTTCACGCAGTTCTATATTTGCCAAGACCTTAACTTGAAACCCATCTTTGGTTTCTGCCGGAAGATGTGCTTGGCTATTTATTCTTTTTTTGTATGTTTCAAATTTACTTTCAAGCTGCTGATAATATATTGTTTCATCTTCCGAGGGATTGACTAAAATGCGCCCTTTGAAGCCATCAACAATAACAAAATCTCCGGTATTAACATAGCGCTCCAATTCATTGACCCCGACCAAGGCAGGAATATCCATGGAGCGAGCGAGAATGCCGGTATGTGATGTTTTTCCGCCCCGAACAGTACAAAAGGCTTTGACCTTGCCCACGGTAAATTCCACGGTATCCGCCGGAGTCAAATCATAGGCCATGATCATGGAACCCCAAGCAAGGTCTTGCGGAGCCATTTCACAACCAAGCAAATTGTTTTGAACACGATCCGCTACTTGATACACATCCTGTATGCGTGATTTAAGATATTCATCCCCAATTTTTGCAAAAGCCGAGGCGATTTCATCCACTGCTTTTTCTAAAGCCCATTCAGCATTGGCGTGAAGCTTACGAACATTTTCAAGAGCAACTTTTTTGAGCTTAGGATCACGCAAGATCATTAAATGTGAATCAAAAACAAGGCGATGCTGCTGCCATTCGTCTGGTAGCTTGCTACGCGCTTCCTCAACTTCTTTTTCCACAAAAGAAAAAGCAGACTCCAAACGCTCTGCTTCTTGCTCTAGAGCATGAGCAACAACGCAGTACCTTGGCAAAGAAGCCCGATTATTGCGATTGATAAAAACAGCCTTACCTGAATTGATGCCCCCTGAAACCGGTATTCCGGTAAGAATACGCTGCGCCATTTATTTTTTTTCACCAAAACGATCCTGAAACAAAATTTCAAGAGAATCTAAGGCCTGCTCTGCATCATGCCCAACAGCCTTAATTTGCAGTGAGCTTCCTGCTTCTGCCTCAAGAGTAAGAATATCTAAAATAGATTTAGCGTCTGCCTTTTGCTGTGCTTTGGAAATAAAAATATCAGACTGAAAGCGCTGGGCTTCTTTTGCAAGAATGCCTGCCGGTCGAGCATGAAGGCCACTTTGGTTGGCAACTATAACCTCTTTGCAAAAATTGCTCTCTGACTGCAAAACAGTTTCACATGCAGCAAAATCACTCGACATAAATTTTTATTCTCCTTTATGTTCACTCAAAAAAACCATATATCATCACTTTTTCTGTAAGCCAATGGCTGAGTTGTAAAAAAAGCAGTAGAGCAAGCATACACCCTATCAGTACATACTCTCGCCGGATTTTTTTAGCAAAAAGTATATACGCGCCTCCTGCCATGAAAACAAGCATCAAAAACCATTCCAAACGAGGAATTTTGTCAGGCCAAGCCAAAGCCAAAAAGCTGACCAAAAGCAGGGCGTTGATCATTTTTATGGGGCGACTCCAATTGATAAGTTTTACGTTCTTGAGCGTAATTAAAAAACTTAATCCATAACGAAGCCCAGCCCAAAAGGTAATGATTCTAAAAAGCTGTATGCCAAATAAGCAAAAAAGACTAAAAAAAAGAGCACGATAAGTGTAATCAGCACAAAAAAAACAAAGAGTGGACAGTGCCCATAAAACCAGCAAAGAACCGGAAAAAAGAGAATCTCCTATGGCTGAAAGCGTATGGCAAATTGTTTTTATATTTTTTTCCAAGGCATTGGCTTGCATTCCCCCTCTGGCAATGGCTTGTTCCAAGGAAATAAAAAGTCCCATGGCACAGGGAACCCAAAAGGGGTGCGTATTAAAATACCCGGCATAGCGAGAACACGCTTGTTTTGTTTTTTGGGGATCTTTATAAATATATTCAAGAGCCGGATACATGGCAAAAGCCACTCCAACAGAACTGTAGCCACTGGGATTAAAGCATGTACCTGCAAGGTAGCTTCGTAAAAAAGACTGAAAAAAGCTCTTGCTTTCTGCTGATATCCATTGCTGTTTTTCCATCATGATCATTGCCTTTGGGGGAGCAAGGTACTCTTATCAAGCATTTTATAGCAAGCCACTGCCGTGAACATTTTGAGTATATCCCACACGATATAGGGATATAGGCCAAGTACAAGAGCTTTAGACCATGGCACTTCTAAGCAATACTTAAGCCATACAAGTCCAAAAATATATATGGTTCCAAGGGCCAAAAATCCCCAAAATATACCTGAGAACCAAGACAATGCTCTTTTTTTATTTGCCATGCCAGCTACTGCTACTGCGGGAAGAAAGCCAAGCAAATATCCTCCTGAAGGGCCAAACAAATGTGCAAAACCAGCAGTTCCACCGGAAAAAACAGGCAGACCCACAAGCCCTGCGCTTAAATACAGCACAATGCACAGCATAGCGCGCTTTGAGCCAAGGATATAAGCAGACAAAAGCACGAACAAAACTTGTGCGGTAATTGGTACCGGCCCTATATGCACGGCCAAAAAAGCTCCGGAGCTTATAAAAGCAGCTAAAAGCGAAGTCCAGACAAGGCTATGCAGTGAGGCTAAACTTTTACGCATATTATTGACTCTTTTTTTATTGAAGCTCTTGCATTAACTCATAAATTTGTTTGCTTGTAAAACCATGTACTTTTTTTGCCACGCGCTGGGCAATTGCTTTGGGCTTACCTCCCAAGCTTAGTTCTTTTGTAAGAATCGTTTGTACTTGCTTGAGGCTATCAGTATACTGCTCTTCAGGTGGCCCGATAATAAGGGTGATTTCTCCCTTAAATTCCATGTTGGCTTCATGCAGTGCATCAAGCTGCCCTAACACAAACTCTTCAAAATTTTTTGTTAGCTCGCGTGCAATGCAAAAAGGTCGATTGCCCAGCACTGAAAAGCACAAATCAAGCGTTTGAGAAAGTCTAGTTTTTCTCTCAAAAAAAACCAAAGTATGTTTAAGCTCCTTGTACTGAGCCAATATCTTTTTGATTTGGCCTTCTTTGCGTGGCAAAAATCCAAGAAAGGAAAAAGGGTATGGTGGTAGTCCGGATGCACTTAAGGCCGTGATCAAAGCGCAAGGTCCAGGAACTGGCACGATGCGTAATCCTGCCTTTCTGGCTTCAGCAACAAGTCTGTACCCTGGATCTGCAATAAGGGGGGTGCCTGCATCAGAAATAATAGCTATATCAAGACCTTGTTCTAATTTTTTTATAATATTTGGCAGGCGTTCTTGTTCATTATGTTCATGAAAACTTATAAAAGCGTTTTTGTTTTTCAGTCCTAGGCGAGCAAATAAAGCCCCTGCCCTACGCGTATCCTCAGCAAGGATACTATCGACTTGGCCGAGTATTTGTTTTGCCCGAGGTGAACAGTCTTCGACATTACCCAAAGGCGTGGCCACCACATATAAAACCCCGGCCATAGGCTATTTGTCTCCCTGTTCAGCCTGTAGTTGAGTCAAGCGCATGTCTCTACGCAAAACAGCCTCGCGATGGCGACGGATAGCGGTTTCAGAATTCAGGATAAGCGGTGGAACTGTTGTTGGCTTGCCATTGTCATCTAAAGCCACATAGGTCAAATATGCAGTGCTGGTGTGGCGCCGTTCTCCGGTCATCAAATTTTCAGCTTCCACGCGAACTCCAACTTCCATTGAGGTTTTGCCCACATAATTAAGGCTGGCCTTAAAATGGAGTAAATCACCAACATAGGCTGGCCTTTTGAAGTCCATGCGATCTATGGACGCTGTTACCACATTGCTTCGGCTATGGCGCTTGCAAACCACGCCTCCGGCAGTATCCACATGCTTGAGAATAACTCCTCCGTGCAAATTTCCGGATGGATTGGCATCTTGTGGCATCACAGCATGAGTCATTTCAATACAGCTTTCAGCTGAGCTGCGCTGTGTTCTTTGTTCATTCATGCTTTTTCCTTTTTCAAAACTCAGGGCTATTCTTCACGCTTGCGTCCAAATTCAACCCTTGCCCGGTAGACCATTCGCCCTACTGCTCTGCCTAATTCTCGCTCACGAGTTTTGATCAATGATTCCGCAGCATCCCGATTTCCTTGACTTTTTAGGAGTGCAGCAGACTCCAAATCACGCAAATAATTTTCACATTCATGAATGAGACCTGAGAGATCAATGGTCTCTAGTTCCTTAGGAACTCGCACTGATTTTACCTTGCGACTCACAGCTCCTCCTTGTCATTACCTTATGTACTACAACTTGATTGCAAAACATATAAAAAGTCAACTTGTGCATATGATCATTTTGAATAGTTGCTTATTGCTATAGTCCTTATTGCTTTTGAGCTTTCCTAGACCCTGCATACAGTTCATAGAGCAATAACCTGCAGTCAAGGCGTGCGTTACGAAATGGTACACGCCTTGAGGTACGAAGCCCGACTTTTTTTGCCAAGTTCAAGTTTCCGGTAAAAATACCACCTGTGTAGCCAGAGCATTGTTGCTTAAAAAAATTGCCGATAGCAACATATTGCTGCTCTAAGGCTTGCTCTAATCCAAGGCGTTTGCCATATTCTGGATTCAGCACAATGAGTCCGGTTTCATTGTGTGGAAGTTTTGTTTCACGAAAATCACAACAAGCGCATTCAATATATTCTTCAACTTTGGCACGCTTGGCATTCTGTTTTGTGATTTCCACTGCTTTTGGATCAATATCCGTGGCAATGATCTGGCCGGATATTTCTTGCTTGCAATTCAGCATGGCATCTTCCTGTAATTCTTCCCAAATTTGAGGATCGTAGCCAGCAAGATACTTAAAAGAAAAGTAGTCTCGCAAAGTTCCTGGAGAACGCCCCAAAGCCATAAGTGCAGCCTCAATAGCCAAAGTACCTGAACCGCACATCGGGTTGATAAAGGTCTTGCCTTGGTAGTTTGCAGCAAAAAGCACTGCTGCTGCTAAAGTCTCTTGCATGGGAGCTGTATGTGGCAAAAGCCGATAACCGCGCTGAGCCAAGGGTTTGCCTGAACAGTCAAGATACAGTGTTACTGTCTCTTGATCCCAGTGCAGAAAAAGAGCCGCGCCTTTATTTTCCTTGCCGGAATCAGGGCGCACACCATTATCATTACGCATACGGTCAACAATCGCGTCTTTAAGCTTAAGCGCAGCAAACATAGAATTATTCACGGCTTGCGTATTTAACGTGGCAGAAACAGAAAAATAACCATCCAAAGGAAGGTAACGCTCCCAATCTATTTTGCGTGCATTACGGTACAGCCAATCAGGATTCGTGGCTTTGAAGCTACTTATTTGAAAAAGCACCCGATGTCCTGTACGCAGGCCAAGACATAAGCGCATACAATCAATGAGCGTTCCTTGTGATCGCACTCCAAGCAGCAGTTCTTCTTTCACAGGCAGCCCAAGCTCCTGAACCTCTTTGGCTAAAAAAGGGGAAAGAAGCGGAGGACAAGTAACTAAAATACTTGATGCTTTGTTCCATTCAGACATATGAGCCTTACTCTTTTGTCACTCTCGTGTTATTATAAATCATGAATTTTATTTCAGACATGCTGTTCTACTCTTCTGTCATTCTCATGTCATTATAAGGCATGAATTTCGATTCAGATATACAGTTTTACTCTCGTACCATTACAAATCCTGAATTTCGCTCTTTTTTAGAATGCGGTAATGTGCGATTTGTTTTTGCAACTTTTTTTTCGTCCATGGCATGTAGTCGTGGTAGTTCCTGAGATAGAAAAAGGCAATGCAAGATTTGTTGTTCAAAACAAGGTGGCAATACTTTACGCAGCATATCCGTGCTTTACGCAACGTAATAGTGCTTTACGCAACGTAATAGTGCTTCTCCCTCCGTCATCCTGCGCTTTAGTCGCAGGATCCAGCAGAGCCGAGCTGGGAGGCTTTAACGCAGTAGGGGAAGAAGTAAAGGGGAAGGGAAGGCGAAGAAAAGAGAAGAAGAAAAGACAGAAGACTGGATCCTGCGACTTACGCGCAGGATGACAAGAGGGGGACGTGCTACAACAAAAGGCGCGCAGGATGATAGAGGAGGATTACTGAATGAAGAGGAAAGTTAATATGCGTTTGTCCTGCTTAAAAGCGTGAGGGGAGAGAGGAGATGGCATGAAAATTGAATACTTTCTGTAGTGTAACAAAAAATCTGCGGAGGGAATGCACATGTACAGAGAATATTGTGAAATTTGTGGGCAACCAATTAAGAATATTGATTTTTATGTTGCAGTTAAGGGTGGAGCGATTTGTCCGGCTTGTCTTTTAAGGCAAAATGTGAGCGGTATGGATGATGAGCAAGAGCATACAAAAGCACTGGAACAAACCATTATGCTTGCAAATCGTATGAATAACGAGCGACAAGTATTTTTTTAAGAGTATGCTCAGGCAAAAAAGTATGCTCAGGCACGAAAACAATGTACCTACTGCCTATGCTTTTGTCTCGACTGTTTCGATCAAACAACGGAAAGTAGCATTCGAGAAGGAATGTTCTCTTCCTTGGCTTGAAGCAGTTGAACAATATAGGCATTGAGGCCAAATGCCTGTGTCGAGCCAAAGGCATTGAATTGTAGCGTTTGAGCGGAAGAGTTTTGCTCTGCTTGGCTTGCTCTTATAGAGTATAATTGCTTTTTGGGGTCAATTTCCAAATCCTTGGCTGTATAGGTCATACCAAATTTGCCAAGTGTAAGACTCATCTTACGGGTTCGCACTGTGGCTGTAGGCGAAAAAGTCTGCTCAGCTTTTTGCGGAATGTTTTGGTACAAATCTGGAGTTTGCGTGAACTCAGATTTTTCAAAATTTTTGGAACATAAGGAGACCATGTTCATACAATCTTCCTCTGGCTGCCATGACAATTGTTTGAGCCGATTTATTTGTAGGGAGGATACAAAAAAACCGGTCAGCTCGCTGGCTGCCGGAATATAAAAAAAACGCCAGCAGCCATAACCGCCCAGCGCTCCGAGGCAAAAAATACTGTAAGGCTTTCGCCTTTGCCTCAAACATCCATGAAGGATCGTCGGGAATTCGTCTCCTGTTCCTTGAAGACGAAGGAAAAAATCTTTTTCCTTATATACTTCTTATATAGCGCATTATTTTTTTTTTTGCAAGCCTAGCGAAAACTGAAATTTTATGCCATAATTTTCGTTCTGTAACAAAGGACTGCCATAGTGCGAAAACGAGGTTTTTCATGGGATATAAAATAGTACGCAAGCAAGAACTTATAGCCGGACAAACCGGACTTATGGTCATAGAGGCTCCGCAAATAGCCCAAAAATGCAAACCAGGTAATTTTATTATTTTACGCATTGACCAAAACGGAGAGCGTATCCCCCTAACCATTGCAGATGCTGACCCGCAGGCCGGAACCGTGACTATTGTTTTTTTAGCCATAGGAAAATCTACGGCTCAGCTTCTTGCTCTTGCTGAAGGAGAGGAGTTACTTGATGTTTGTGGCCCTTTGGGCAAACCCACGCATATAGAAAAATACGAGGGCTCTGTTATTTGTGTCGGCGGTGGCACAGGAACTGCTGCCATGCACCATATAGCCAAAGGGCATCATGCCGTAGGGAATCAGGTCATTGCCATTGTGGGTGCTCGCACGCAGAATCTTCTGCTTTTTTGTAAAGAACTAGAATCTTTTTGCCCTGAGTTACTGATTGCCACGGATGACGGCAGCTTAGGGCATAAAGGTTTTGTTACTGAAATCTTAAAAGAACGTCTTAAGCGCGATACTTCTATTGCTGAAGTCGTTGCGATTGGCCCTGTTCCCATGATGGCTGCTGTGGCCGAGACAACAAAGCCTTTTGGCATAAAAACCACGGTTAGCCTCAATTCTATTATGGTTGATGGTATAGGCATGTGTGGAGCTTGCCGTTGTACAGTAGGCGGAGAAAGCAAGTTCGCTTGTGTGGATGGTCCGGAATTTGACGGTCATCAAGTCGATTTTAAGGAGTTATGGACAAGACTTGGGCAATTCAAAGAAGAAGAAGCAATCTCTTTGCAACGCTATAAGGAGATGTGCAAATGAGTGCGAAAAAAAAGATATGCCCAAGCAAAACACCTATGCCTGAACAGGATGCAGTAGCGCGCTCCAAAAATTTTACAGAAGTAAGCCTAGGCTATACAAAAGAACAAGCTCTGCTTGAGGCTTCCCGTTGTTTGCATTGCAAAAAGCCTACTTGCGTTGCTGGTTGCCCGGTGGAAATAGATATTCCGGGCTTTATTGCCAAACTTCTGGATGATGATATTGCTGGTTCCTATGAAATATTACGGCGTACCACTACCTTACCAGCTGTTTGCGGTAGGGTATGTCCGCAAGAAATTCAATGTGAAGGAGCCTGCATTTTAGGCAAAAAGTATGAACCTGTGGCTATTGGAAGACTGGAACGCTATGTGGCAGATACTTTTGCAAGCTTGCCACAAGCCCAAGATGCTTGCCAGCAGCTTACGGGCTTGAATACATGTGCTGTGAAAAACAAGGCCAAGGTTGCCTGTATTGGCTCTGGGCCTTCGAGCCTTGCCTGTGCCGGAACTTTAGCTGCTCAAGGTGTACAAGTTACTGTTTTTGAAGCCTTGCATGAAGCAGGCGGAGTTCTTGTGTATGGCATTCCGGAATTTCGCTTGCCTAAAAATATTGTCCGCCGTGAAATTCAAGCCATGCGTGAACTTGGTGTTCGATTTGAGCTGAACCAAGTTGGAGGTAAAATTTTTACTCTTTCAGAGCTTTTGGCACAAGATTATGATGCTGTCTTTATCGGTGTAGGTGCTGGTTTGCCTCGATTCATGGGCATAGCTGGTGAAAATCTTCTTGGTGTTTTTTCTGCCAATGAATACCTGACTCGAGTCAATTTGGGTCGGGCTTATGATTTTCCAGTACATGACACTCCGGTCAGTCGTCCTGAAAAAGTTTGCGTTATTGGTGGCGGAAATGTGGCTATGGATGCTGCTAGAACCGCGCGTAGGCTTGGCGCGGAAGTCACTATTTTATACAGGCGCACTGAACATGAAATGCCAGCACGTTTGGAAGAAGTGCATCACGCAAAAGAAGAAGGCATTCAAATACAATGTTTATGTAGCCCAGTCACTTTGAATGGCAATGAGCAGGGCAAACTTGTTTCAGTTACTGTGCAAGAAATGTGTTTGGGAGAGCCGGATGAATCCGGCAGATGCCGTCCAATCTGCGTAGAAGGGGCAGTATCTGAGATACCAACAGATATGGCTATCATTGCAGTCGGTACTCGGGCAAACCCTGTTTTACTTGAAGCAACGCCAGAATTAGAACTTAATAAATGGGGCTATATTGTAACAGATGAAACAGGTGCAACAAATCTGCCCATGGTTTTTGCTGGTGGCGATATTGTCACTGGTGCAGCTACTGTTATTTCAGCCATGGGAGCAGGCAGAAAAGCAGCCTTGAGTATGCTGAAAAAGTTATAGCTTTCTTCAAGATGTCAAACAAAAATAGAGCGTAATCTACTAATAATTTGGTTTACTAAGAGCTTGATTCACTTCTTCTCTTCTTCCTTGCTTCTTCGCCTACAGCATGACAAGCACCTCCCCCCTCCGTCATCCTGCGCGTAGTCGCAGGATCCAGTCTTTGCCTTTTGTAGTTAAGAAAGCACGAATACTATGGTTTTGCATAAAATGGAGACCTCTGCCTGCTCCTACCTCTCTCATTTAAGCAAGCCTCTCCCACAAACCCTGTCAATAGGGCAGTTGCTATGCTTTTGCTTTCCATTTACGGGGTATTTTTATCCCCATAGATTTTTTGTATATTTCTGATGACGACCGCTTGCCGAGCATGATGCTCTACGGCGATGATTTTTATCATCTGCTGTATGATCAGGTCGGTTCGCTGAGGGTGCTTGCAGACGATGACGGAAATGTGGTAAAGGAAATTCTGTACGATTCTTTTGGGCGTATTTTAGAGGATACAAAGCCTGAAATGCTGGTTCCGCTGGGCTTTGGAGGCGGTTTGCATGACAGAGACACAGGCTGGGTACGCATGGGCTATCGGGACTACGACCCAGAAACAGGACGCTTCACTGTCCTTGACCCTCCCGGCTACGCAGGCGGAGCCTCGGATATTCGTCTCAAACTGCAATGCCTCTGCTTTAACTTATGAGCGTGAACGGCTTAGGGCAAGAGCAAGGGCTGTTGAAAGTTTAATCACTTCAGAGTTATTGCGGCGAACGGTTTGAGCCAAGCGCTGCCCCAATGTCGCGTATAAAGCACAGCCAAGCTCTGAATTTTGTCCTACTAAACCCAGAAAGCGTTCTCTGTCTGTAAATATAAAAGAAGAATCTTCCACAACTTTAATGGTGGCGGAGCGAATGTCTTCATCCAACAAGGCGATCTCGCCAAAGGAAGGATAATTGCTTCCATCCAGTGTGGCTAAAACTTTATGTGCATTATTACCCATAATCGGCAAAGTCATTCCATGGAGTATCATTGATTTTGTAATTTGTACTTTACCTGCAGTAAGTATATAGAGGGTATTTCCTGATTTTCCCTCTTCAATAAGGTATTTTCCTGCATTGATTTCCAAGGGTTCAAACACAGATTGCAGTTGTTCAATCCAATCCTGAGGAAAATCTTTGAACAGCGGAATATCGTTCCAATTTATAGATTTCATTGCTACTCGCTACCTTTTATGTAGATGAGTGAATCAAACTCACTGACTTCAGTATGACCTGCCGGATTGGTCAGTACATGTGATTTTTGGCTACCCATGCTGGTTTCTTGTCCGGCAGTTTCAAACAATTCCAAAATAAAAGAATCAAGCGATGAACCCTCGTCCAGTACATCTTGTAAGGAGAGGCTTTTATTTGCTCTACAAAGAGCTAGGGGTAAATTATGCGTGTTTTGACGTTCTTGATTGACCAGTTCATCCCATGTGAGCTTGCGTTCATTTTCAAGAATAGGGCGCAGACAAAGCAAGGAGTCTTGGTTAACACCAATAAGAGCTCGTAAAAAATCAGAATAAATGGGGTTAGAACCCATTAAGCCAAGAATGCGGTTTGTCATTTCACCGCGCACAAGAATATCAGTAATCCCTGTACGCCACATATGTTCCCTGTTCTCTTGCATGACCACTTCTCCAAAAATTGGAATTTTTGGAGCAAGAGGCCGAGCTGCTAGAGCCGCATAAATAGATTGCTGGTCAGCTTCCTGCGGTGTTTTTCCTTCTTGCGAGAGGATATAAATAATTTTTGCCAGTTGTGGAGTTGCTTTATGAATAACGCTTTTCTGGGTAACATTTCCCCAAACAAACTGTAGCTGTTCTCCAAAATCAAGGGAAAATGCTATTTCATCCCTTTTTTCCTGCGGAAGGTCATTCACCAAAACAAGGCTTTTACCGTCCAAGACACCGCTTGTTTTTAATGTATTGGCAAGGTCAAAACCAAAATTATTCCAGCCTATAAAAACGACATGGTTGCTGAGTTTCACTTCCAGTAAGCCTTTTCTTTTTCTGGCCTTGCGATCCACAAGGGAAGAGGCCAAGTTACCTGTAATAATAGAGACCATCCCTATGCCACTTATCATGGATAAAAATCCCATGAGCCGTCCACCCCATGTAACAGGGTAAATATCTCCGTAACCCACGGTAGTCATAGTTACAATAGCCCACCAAATGGAGGAGAATATATTAGAATTGTGCTCTGTCCGCGGTTCAAAAAAATAAAAACCCATGGCACTTATGATCATCAACAAAAAAACAATGGTTGAAAGTTGCCCTAAAGAGAGTTCAAAACGAGAAAGTAACCGCTTCACAAATGATTCCTCATGTGTTTTGTTGAGCAGAAAAGTGCAAATTAAAAAATTTTGATAAGCAAATAAAGCGTTACAAAGAGAAAAAAGGTGCCCCGCTCAACAAACGGGACACCTTATCAATAATCCAGAACACAGATGTGTATTAGAAGCTGTAACCGAGAGCCGAACGCAGTTGACCCGGAATAACAGATTCTTCTTGCGGATCAAGATCTTCCCATGGAGCCCCAGCTTCTTTGCGACTCTCTTGAACCTCATCCAGAGAGAAATATCTGGGAATATCAAAAGTTTGCCCGGGATAAATCAAATCAGGGTTATCAATTTGCCCTCTGTTGGCTTTATAAATAAGAGGCCACATAAAGGGATCATTATAAATCCTTCTGTATTCAGCAATCCACCAGAGGCACTCACCTTCGGAAACAGTATGAATAGCGGGTAGTTTTTCATACTCACGTTCAAAAAGCTCCATTGGACTCAGCACTTTTTCTTGTTCCACAACCTCCTCTTGAGCTGGCTGTTTTGTTGCACAGCCTGCCAGCAAGACAAGGCTTGCAAAGAGTGCAAAAATCAATATCTTTTTCATGAGAATCCTCCTGGTAACTACCTGGAATGAATGTTAATTTTTATAAAAATTAAAGAATAAAAATCCTTTTTGCAGTGATTTGCTAGCCCTCAAGTAGCAATAAATTTTTCTGTTTGCAAGAAAATTTTACTTTTTTGATGAGCAAGATAAGCATGTTGCTCTGCTTGACGCGCTTCTTCAAGCCAGCCCCCGTTTCGAAGATTTTGAGCAGCAAGAAGGTACATTGTTTTGCCCTTATCCCCATATATACCATGGAGTAAATTCTGGTATTGATCCTGAAAAACACTTTGAACAAGGGCGTTTTGAGTAACAATAAATCGTGCCAAGAGTTTATTGTCCGCATAAGCAGTTAAATAGTCCGGCAAAATATGTTTACACTGGGCAATGATACTTTTGATGCGGTCTATTTCACGGCGCATGGATTCTTCGGTTTGCATTGGAACATGGGCTAGTGGCCCTGCAATATCACGCTTGGCTTGAGCGATATTGCCGTCAAGGTCTTTGAGCCATGGGGCATAGGTTAATTGCTGATATGCATTCTCTTTGAGCTTGATACATTCGTGGAAAATATAACCCAAAGCCCAATCAAGGAAACGTCCTTCCAAACTATCATGCGGATCATTACGAAAAACATGATGCGCTGTATCTTTAAGACGCCAAAAGGTTCCTTTGCTATTTTCTTGTCCGATAAGTTCTTTGAGTTGTTCAAAGTCCATGACTCCGGTTTTTGCATAGGCTTGAAACAAGGGTTCCAAAACATAGCAGCACTGACAAAAATAACGAAACATATCCCGAACAAACTCCGGAAGCTTGGCTCTAATCCATGCCTTGGACACGCTACTTACTCCTTTTTCCTTTGCTCTACTCAGCTTTGCACAGAGCTATTTTTCCGAGCAAATTTTGCCAATTCAGTTAAGCGATTATCAATCAAGCGGTAAACACTACCCATAGGGAATTTTCCTGAGCCATTTCGTGTGCCAGCTTTTTGATCCATCAAGATATACAAAGCCTCGCTAATGCTGCGAACCGGAAAAATGTGAAACTGCCCTTTTTCCACAGCTTGGACGATTTCATCTTTAAGCATAAGGTTCGTGATATTATCCTGAGGGATAATAACACCTTGCGTGCCGGTAAGCCCACGGCGACGACATACTTCATAAAAACCTTCTATTTTGCGATTTACTCCGCCAACAGCCATGATGTCTCCTGTTTGAGAAACTGCTCCGGTAAAAGCATAGCATAGCTTATTGGGAATACCAGAAAGGGCTGAAAGCAAAGCTGCCAGTTCCGCTCCGGAAGCAGAATCACCTTCTATGCCCGCATAGCTTTGTTCAAAATACAAAGAGCCAGTCAGTACAATGGGCTTTTCTCTGGCAAACTGGCGAACCAAATAGCTTTTAATGATCATCATGGCCTTGGTGTGAATAGGTCCGGCAAGTTTGGCTTCTCGCTCAAGATCAAGTATTCCGCCATGCCCAACGCCCACGGTACAGGAAATTTGGTGTGGAAGTCCAAACTCATAATCCCCGAACATAGAAACAGACAATCCATTACACACCCCAACAGCTTGCCCTTGGCTTGAGACTTTGATGATTTCACGCTCATAATCGCCCATGTATTCTTCTTCAAAAAGGTTTGAGCGAAAATCCCTTGTGCCCACGGCTTCATGCAGATCACACGCATCAACTGTGCCTCGACCATCCATGGCAGCAAGGGCAGAGGCTTCTATCATGCGTTCGCGAACCAAAGGGAAATACAAAGAAAGTTTTTTTTGGTCTTCAGCAAGACGAGAGGCAAAATCAACGAGTCCGGCCAAAGCCTCACGAGTAAAGGGCAATAATTTTGCAGTGCTGATAATGCGCCCCAGCACTGTCAGATAATGACGAATATTGGCTGCATTTCTTAATGCAGTAGCTTGCATATGCGCTTTGAGCTTAAAAAACTTTTGAAAGCGATCATCATGATAGAGCAGGTTCTCAAAATTTTCATCCGTACCAATGAGTATTATTCTTAAATTCAAAGGAATAGACTCAGGCTCAATGGTTTTGGTACGAATTTGATCTTCTGCTGCATCTTCAATGCGCGAACAACCTAAGCGTAAGGCTCTGAGTAAACCTTCCCATGAAGCCGGGCTACACAGTAAATCTTCTGTATTGAGGATAAGAAAACCATTATTTGCAAGGTGCAAGGCTCCGGGTCTGATTAAAGTATGGTCTGTGAACAGAGCACCAAGTTCAGACTCACGTTCAATGGAGCCGAGCAAATTAAAAGAAGTGGGGTGATGCTCCACAATAAGAGGAGCTCCTTGAGTGGCGGAGTTATCCACAAAAAGATTGACTTCCAAGCGCGAAAAATATTCATCAGCTTGGGACTGTGGGTCTTGGGTGCCTGCTTCTTTTGTATGTTGTGCTATTTGGCGAACAGGCAAAAAATATTCCATATTTTCCGTCAAATCTTCTTCCATGTCCGCAAGATAGGCTGCGAGTTTATCAAAGGCACCAAATTCACCGCGCAGGTTTTCCAATGTTTCAGCAAGAGCCTCGCGAACAAGTTCTTGGTTCAGTTTTTGACTCTTGCTTTTCAGTTCTTGTTCATTTTTATTGATTTTGCGTAAATACACATTGATTTCAGAAAGGAGCTCATCACCTTCTGCTTTGAGTTTTTTCTTTGTTTTTGAATCCAGCTTTGCAAAGTCAGCATCAGCAAGTACTTGTCCATCAAGCACAGGAGAAAGAGACAAAGCACCAGATTCTTCCAGTTCAAGATCAAAACCTTTGGCCTCAGCTGTTTTATCCATGAGCTTAAAAAATTTTTCCCGACGCTTAAAAAAGTTTTTTGTTAAAATTTCATGGCGTTGGTGCGAAGATTCCTGCTCAAGCCAATCCGGAACTTCCTTACGAATGCGAGTGACAGCCTTGGACATGGCTGTTTTGAATTTTTTCCCTTTGCCCGGAGGCAGAGGCACGGCAAGAGGTTTATCAGGGTCTTCAAAATTATACAGGTACAACCAGTCCTGTGGCGTTGTGGATTTTGCAGCAATAGGCTCGAGATATTCCGTAACAAAATATGTTCGCCCCATATGCGCTTCACCAGCAAGGTAGATATTATATTCATTGCCAAGGATTCGCAGAGATAAGTCCAGGGCTTGGATAGCTCGTGGTTGAAAACGAGGCAAGGCTTTGCCCATGCGTATTTCGCTGCTATCAGCGTATGGGATTTTTGCAGGATCAAGGCGGGTTCGTAATTTATTAAAAGGCAGTGATTTTTTATTCATGCGTTTCTCTGTTTATGCTTCATGTCAAAGGGATAATACATCTACCTATTTCATGCCTTTTTGTCATCATATTAAAGTTGGTAGCCAAAGCAAACGCGTATCAACTTTTCTGTTACTCAGCTATCTGCTTTTGTTCTTTCGCGCGTAAATCGCAAAGTTTCGTTTTATACAATATGTCTGTGCTTTGCACAGTGTATTCGCGCCTCCCCCTCTGTCATTCCGCGCGTAAGTCGTGAAAATCTAGTGCGTTACACAGTGTGGCAGTACATCCTCTTCCGTCATTCTGCACGAAGTCGTGACAGTCCAGCAGAGCCAGATTATAGGGACTTGCCTCTGTACGAGAAGCAACAAAGCAGAAGAAAAAAGAAGACAAGAAAAAGAAGAAGATAAGAATGAAGAACTGGATCCTGCGACTTACGCGCAGGATGACGGAGGAGGGCAGGATGACAAAAAGGAATGCAGGATGGCAAGAGGGAATGCAGGATGGCAAGTGGAGGGCAGGATGACAAGAGAGGGGAAGCAATAGAATGAGCAGGAAGTATTGAGCTTAAAATTTATATGCGTTTGCCCTGCGTTATCTGTATGCTTATATTGACATGGTTTACATGCCGCATTATTTATACCTCTCGGTATCAGATTGATATATTTTTTACAAAGTTTAAGTGCTTTTTGTGGTTTAGCTTTTGTATGATATAGGAATGGGATTATATCCCCTAATATGGAGGAAATGTCATGCCTACTTGCTTTGATGTAGCAAAGTATTTTTTATCGCGTATTAATGAAGATATGGGCGACACTATTTCTCATCTCAAATTACAAAAACTTGTCTATTACGCACAAGGTTTCACTCTTGCGATTACAGGTAAGCCCCTGTTTGATGACCGTATAATGGCATGGGAGCATGGGCCTGTTAGCCCTAGATTATATGATGAGTATAAAAAGTATGGCAACCAAACGATTCCTCCTCAACCAGCCAATAGTGCTGATTCTGCTTTTACTTCAGAACAACTAGAAATTTTAGATGAAGTATACGAAGAGTATGGTCAATTTTCGGCATGGCGATTGCGGAATCTTACACATGCTGAACCTCCATGGGATAATGCGTATCCTGACGGTGAAATTTCACAAGAAAGCATGAGTGAATATTTCAAAACTCTTCTTCTTTGATTTGATATGTATGCCTAAAAAAATTAAAAAAGCTAAAAAGCGGGATAGCAAAAAATTCAAATCACATCCTGAAGAAAAAAGTTCACAAGAACAAACTCCTGTTTTTTCTTGTGAATATTTAGATGGAGATTATTGGTTATTGAAATGCGACAAAAACCATCAAGCTGCTTTTGCAAAAACAATACATAAACTCTCAAAAATAACTTGGGCAGAAATATTTCAAAACAATCGTCATGGTGTAGGATATGAAAAAATTGAGCCAAAAAAAATTAAAGCTCAAATTCCTGAACCTGCACTGGGCAAAACCATTATTGCCTTTCGATATAGCGGTAAATCTCCGATGGTAGGCTTCAGGCAGAAACGTGTTTTCTATGTCCTTTGGCTTGATCGAGATTTCAGCTTATACTCGCACTAATCTAAAACTTCACCCCTCACACATCCCGAGTAAGCTCCTCTCCAGCTCATAATTCGTATAAACCAGTTCCTAAAATTTGAAAATGCAATAAACCCTGCTTTTTGCGTTGACGCGAAGCTAAGCACCGTGATACCAAGTAGAACACTTGTGAAGGTTTGCACGAAATATTCAAGCAAGAATGTTTGGCTCTTAAGCTAGATTTGACATTGTAGTAGGGATATTTACAAGCTGGAGCAAGGAGTCATCATTTGAGAGGACTCATGGTCTTTCAAAAAGGCAAAAAAAGCGAACTGCTGGATGCCCTTGGTTCTGTTGGAATGCTCGGTACGCACTTGGTGGGTTGCACCATTGTAGGCGGAGTCATGGGGTATTTTCTTGATGACTGGCTGGGCACAAAACCTTGGTTTATTTTGTCCATGACGATTTTGGGCATAATAGCTGGGTTTAAGAACTTGATTCATGTGGTAGCATATATGCAGCGCAAAGAAAAAAAAGAGCAGAGCGGACATGATTTTGGGTCAAAGACTTGAACGCTTTCTCTTTGAAAAGGGATTTGAAAATCCGGATGTTAGGCGATTGGTGCGTAACCAAATTGTGCTGGCTTGTGGTCTTTCCCTTGTGCTGATGCTTGCAACACTGTTTCATCCTTGGGCCTTAGCCTTTTGTGCCGGCAGTGCCTTGGCTACCTTTAATTTTTGGTACATGGTCAAGGCCGTGCAAAAATTGCTTTATGTCCGTAAAGGAGCTGTTGCTTCATTGCTTATGCTTTTTTATGGTCGATTGATAATAACGGTACTTGCGATCATCGCGCTTATTCTTTGGTGTGATGTATCAATCGTAGGTCTTTTGTTCGGACTTTCCACAGTGGTGGTTTCCGCTATTACTTGGGGTCTGGCAAACGTTGTGCAAAAAGTGAAGGAGGCGTAAACATTATGGCAGGCGGACTACCACATCCCCTTATTTTTTTCAGAGAGCTGAATATCTTGCTCGGAGCAGATCCCTCTCTGGCCGATGCTGCCGCAAAAAGCCCCATGAACTGGCCAGTGCCTACGCACACTTGGTTCATGTGGATGTGCATGGTTTTTTTGATTGTGGTTTCTATTGTGGCCACACGAAAACTAAAACTTGTGCCATCAGGATTGCAGAACATCTTTGAGGTGGTTATTGGCGGTTTGGAGGAATTTGTTGTCTCCAATTGCGGTGAAGAAGGCCGGAAAATATATTCTATCTTGATTATGTTTTTCTTGTTCATTTTAACCATGAACTTAACCGGGCTTGTACCGGGCTGTGATGCACCCACGGCAAATATTAATACCAATCTTGCCATGGCAATTATCATTTTTGCTTATTACAATTATATAGGCATTAAAAAATGGAAAGCCGGGTACATCAAACACTTTCTTGGTCCCATGGCAGCCTTGGCTCCGCTGATGCTGATTTTGGAACTTATTTCACATTGCGCTCGTCCGCTTTCGCTGACGCTGCGTCTTTTGGGTAATATCCGTGGTGAAGAAATCGTGCTGATTTTGCTCTTTACCCTTTCTCCTATCTGGGGAACATTGCCCATGTATTTCTTGTTCATCTTGGCAAAAGTAATTCAAGCCTTTATTGTTTTCATGCTGGGCATGATTTACGTCAAAGGTTCTTTGGAACACGCCCATTGATGAACAGCTTGTTTAGGGAAATGGTCGCTTGACCACAACATAATTAGCTAATCCTTAAGGAGGATTAAACATGAAAACTCTATTGACTACTTTGGCCATGGTTCTTACCGCCACTGCTGCTTTTGCTTCCGGTGGAGAAGGCATCCACACTGTTGCTGCTTGGTCCACTGCCATTGGTATGGCTATTGCCGCTGGTCTTTGCGGTCTTGGACAAGGTCTTGGCCTGAAAGCTGCTTGTGAAGGTACTGCCCGTAATCCTGAAGCTGGTGCAAAAGTTCAGGTTATGTTGATTCTTGGCCTTGCCTTTATCGAATCCTTGGCTATTTACGCCTTGGTTGTGAACCTGATTCTGCTCTTTGTTCTTTGGTAGGATTGAGTCACGACTTTGATGAATACAAGGGAAGCCTTTTGGCTTCCCTTTTTAAGAACATCGCTTGTTAAAAATTTCACAAAAGAACAAGGACTTAAGTAAAAAAAATCCCAAGCAAGTGAGCTCATTTTGCCGGAGTAAGTGTATGAAAAGTGAACACATACCCAAAGCCACAATTGGTCGGCTCACGGTTTATGTTGAAGTACTTGAACGCCTTAAAAGAGAAGGCTCTGAAGTTGTTTCTTCTGAGTCACTTGCAGAAGCTTGCTCTGTAAATCCCTCACAAATACGCAAAGACCTCGCGTATTTTGGTGAATTTGGAGTACGCGGAGTTGGGTATTATGTTGCAAAATTAATTTCAGCTATCAAGCAATCTCTTGGTGTTGATCGCAAATGGAATTGTGCTTTGGTCGGTGTCGGCAATCTGGGCAGAGCACTGCTGAGGCACCGGGATTTTCAAACAAAGGGCTTTGATATTAAGGTTGCTTTTGATTGTGACCCATACAAGATTGGCGAAACCATTGAAGGCTTGGAAGTCATTTGTACTCGTAAGACCAAAGAAAAAATTCAAGAACTGAATCTTGAAATAGGGATCATCACCACCCCACCAGAGCGTGCCCAACGCGCTGCAAACTACCTTGTAGAAGCTGGAATCAAAGGGCTTATCTGTTTTGCCCCCGGGCGAATTGAGGTTCCAGAGCATATTCCCTTAGAGTATGTTGATTTTTTTGATCATTTATTTGCCGTGGCCTTTAATATCACCCTAGGCCAGCTTGGGAAATAAACCTTACCCTTGTTGCTTTTTTTATTATCCAGTTATTTGCCCTGTGGTTTTATGTCACAGCACAACAAAAGCGTTGCTATCCGTATGTGAATAAGCTAAAAAAGGAAGCAGAAATGCACGAAATTATCACTGCTTTTTCCTTTTTTACTCGCTTTTCTTTTGCTCAGAAAATAAATAAGCAAATCAACGAAAAAAATTTATCTAAGGCTCTGGCTTGGCTGCCTTTTGTGGGCTTAGTCTTGGGTCTCTTATGCGTTGCTCCTGCATGGCTGGGTCTTTTCAAGGGCAAGCCACTTATTCAGGCTTGCTTGGCAGTATGCCTCTCAGTGTATTGCACACGCGCTCTGCATTTTGACGGACTAGCGGATATTTGTGATGGCGTAGCTGCTCATGCAGAGCCTGAACGCTTTTGGAAAATAATAAAAGACAGCCACATAGGCACTTTTGGGGCAATAGCTTTGATTTTAAGCCTTGTAGGGCAAGTTTTGCTGCTTAGCGAACTTTTTGCTCACAAGCAGTTTGAAGCTATTGTCTGGTGCTTTGCTGCTGGACGTCTATACGCTGTAATTCTAGGTTTTTTTAATAAACAAATTGCAAAGTCAGGTTTGGGCAGTATTTTTGTCTCTGGGCTTACTGTCCAAAGCTGTGTTCTGGGTACAGTGCTTACCCTACTCTTTGGGCTTCTGTTTCTTCCAGTTTGGCATATGCTCACGGCTCTGATTTTTGCTGCTGTACTCCAGCTTCCTCTGTATTTTTTAGCCCGCAAAGTGCAAGGCATAAACGGCGATTTTTTAGGTGCATCCATTGTGCTTGGAGAGTGTGGAGTACTTGCAGGTTTTGTGTTTATGGTTTAAGGTTTGCTGAATATCTTTCTTGCGAATTATTATGTTGCTATTCTTGTTTGTGGAGATAATAAACTGAATATAACGTGACCTACGAACAACTTAAAAGTACAAAAGGTGTAAACATGAACAAAATTCCATCTCCTGAGCAAATTTGTAGAATTTTAGATATTCCAAATATAGTTAGAAATCAAAAAGACGAGTCAGGGAAACATGGTTCTATTATTGGTTATTTTAAGGTGCTAGCTAACGAGGCAAACGCAGACTACCAAAAAGAAATAAATAAACTAGAGAAGAAAATGAGGGATCTTAATTTTTCCCAGATTATAAATAAATTAAATAACCTAGTTAGAGATTTTAGAAGCTCAAAGGACTCCTTTCTTATTAGCATACTTCCAGAGCTTAAAAAACTCTATGAAGAGATTAAACTCCGTAAGCAGAATGTAAAAAGTTTTGCTACCAAAAATGCAATAAAGAACCGGGATCCTGATCCTATCGTCAGTAATTTCAGTGTTGCGTTTTGGATACTTCTCATTGCATTAATGGAAGTAATGTTTAATGCAAAATTTTTTTCTACGAGTAGCTCACAAGGCTTGTTCGGCGGGGCAATACAAGCTGTCGTTATCTCTGTCATTAATATTATCTTAGCATTTCTACTTGGACGTTTTTGCTATCCTCAACTAAATCATAGTCAACCGAGTAATAAAAGAATTGGGAAGGTGCTTAGTTTCCTCATACTAGTTTGTTCGTTGGCTTTTCAATTCCTTGCAGGACATTATCGTTCTGCGTTGGACATGCAGAATACCTCTGATGCTTTTTGGCTTGCACTGCAGACTATAAAGGAAAATTTTTTTGCGATTAAGTCAGTCCAAGGTTGGTGGCTTTTTGCGGTGGGTATTGGTTCTTTTATTTTATTCGCAATTAAGTTTTATAATAGTGATGATCCCTATCCAGGCTATGGCAAGGTATTTCGAATCCAGTATGAGGCCGAGGAAAATTTAACGAGATACAGAGAGAAAAGTGTGAATATTTTCAAGAAGAAGTATGAAAGTATTCAACAAGACGCAGAGGATCAAAAAAAAGAGCTGATTAAATTTAATCAAGAATACAAAGAGCTTTTGAATGAAATTGAAAAGTTGAAAGGGACATATAAAACGATGCTTTCGAAGCTTCGCAAAGTACATGGACAAGTTTTAACTTGTTATAGAGAAGAGAAGAGGATCCAAACTGGATCTGCAGAAATTTTGGCTAATACTATTACGGAATTTGGCATAGATGCCAAAGCTTTGCCTCTTAACCTCGCGGCAGTAGAGCAATGCGAGCAAGACGTTAAAGAAGTACTGGAAAGAGCTCTCAAATCTTCCCTCATTGAGGAAGGTCTAGAAACAATCTTCGAGGAAGCAATGGACAAAATAGAGAGGGAATCAAACGGTGCTCCCTCGGTAGCAAGTAATGAAGATAAAGGAGAGAAGAGCGAATGTTGAATCTCAAATCCAAGGATAAATTGAGCCTGTTTGGGATATGTATGATTTGTCTTGTAGTATTAGGAGTTGTTATATGCTATTTTCTTTATAAGCCTGAGCAACGAGATAATTGTAGTTGCCCGATCTCAGGTGCAAAAGAACATTGTATTTTGATACTTGATTCTACCAGTGAACTTTCACCAAATGCTCAACGAACAATTAAAAACAATATTGAGAAAATAGTGAACAATGCTACTGTTGACACCTTATTTTCTCTTTACACAATTGATTCAGAAGAAATGGGAGGTCTTTCTGGACCGAAATTTATGCAGTGTAAAATCGGAGATGGTAGTGACGTAAAGTATGGTTTAATTGAAAATAGTGATATGCTTGAAAAGGATTTCAAAAAAGTATTCCATACGCCACTTATGGGTGCGGTAGGTAAAATTTTAAGTTCCCCAGAGCAAGAGTTTTCTCCTATACTTGAAGCAATTAAAGACATAGAAAATGTAAAATTACGGCAACATTCGCTACCGACAACCGTATACATATTCTCTGATATGCTCCAGAATTCACAAGCATACAATCAGTATCAGATAAATGAAAATTTTGCTTCCGCAGTACAAAGCTTAAAGCCGTACAGCCTAGTTCCTGACTTAAATGAAGTAAAAGTTGAATTGTTTTACATTCGCCGGTCGGGCAAAATACTTGCTCTGCAAAATGAAAATCATATACAATTTTGGCGTGATTACCTTAACGAAGCTAAGGTTAAAGATATAAATGTTACTTATATCAGATGACTATATCAAGAACTCTGCACCATTAAAAAAAGTATCAAGCGACTTTTTTGCTCAAGCGAGAGTCTAAAGCAAGGAGGCGTTCGTTCATGCCTTTCCCAATCTCTATTTCGCTATATTTATGCGTTAGGTACGAACTTATGTTTTGAAAAATATGAGTGGGTGCTTTTACGGCTTTTTGCATTTGCAGGGCAAGGTCAGTTTCGTCAACATAGGCCCAGTGCATATCTGCAGAGAAAAAAGGAGGACAATGCTTTAAGTCTGTTTCCCTGATCTTTTCTTTTTGATATTTTGCTAAAAACGCATTGTTTTCATTCATAAATTCCATGTTCCCAGAATATCCTGTTGCCACGACTGGATGAGCAAAGGCCATTGCTTGAGCAAGGCTTAAGCCCCAAGCCTCAGCACAATGAGCAGAGACATAACAGTCACAAAGCGTATGCAAGGCTGCTATTTCCCCGTTTGTGAGCTGGTCTGTTATGGAGATAACGTTAGGCAGTTCTGACAAATCAAGTGCTTGCCGATATTGCTTGACCACAAGTTTATAATTACCGCGCCGAGCAAGCAAAGCAAAAGCGCGTAGCAAGGCCATAAGGTTTTTTCTAGGATTGACGCCATCGCAAATAGTATAAAAAAGATACGGCTTTTCCTGAAAATTTACTTGTTGCTGTATCAGGGACTGCACTTTTTGAATATCTGTAGGTGATACTTTGTTTCGGCGCACAATATGGGGAATGCAATGCACATTATCAAATTCTTTGCTTAAGATTTGTCTGCTAAACTCAGAACAAGTCCAAATTTCGTCCATTTGGCGCAAAGGCTTGATATAGGCCTTGGGCATGGGGTCTGTTTCCACAACGCAGTAGCCAATATAAGGTTTGCCCCTCATTTTTGGCGGATGAAAAATTGGTTCATCATGCACAATCACGAGATCAGCGTACTCAGGACGTGGAACAATTGTATGCCCCATGGCTTCAAGAGCATGTATGTACTCTTGTCCTGCAAGAAAATGGCTGATAAAATTTCCAAGATGGTAGTATATTTTCATGCTTTTCTTTTTGAACTTTTTTATTTCTGCTTTTGGCTTACCCGTTCCAGTAAATCATGCTTCAGTGCCCAAGAAAGAACAAAATAAAGCGTTTGCTGGCTCAGTTTATTATCGATTTTTTGAAGCGTTTGGCAGAGCTTTGCCACGCTTTGTGGCTGTCTGAGCACAAAGAGAATTTTTCGCACAAGCTCTTGATTCACACTATGTGATATTCTTGAATATATTATGGGCAAACCTTGAGCTTGATACACTTGCTGGCCAAAAGCACTGCGCCTTAGCAACATATCAGCTGCAAAATTATCCGTAGTATAATGCCCAAAGGTTTTTCCATAGCGCATTTCCAATGGATGCGCCTTGTTTGCCCTTTGTGCAGGCAAGGTCCAGAGCTTTTGCCAAAGCTCAAGGTACTTGAGCATAACATATGGCCAAGAATAATATGTTTCAGCAAGGCTTCGCCCGTTTGCGCCAAACTCAGCTCGTTTTTGAGGCGAACCCAAAAGCTGCTCAAGAGCCTTTGCAAGTTCTGGAACATCAACAATGGTTTCTTGTGCCACAAGCAGGTGCGCGTCACTGTCAAAAAGTAGCGGTGCCAAGGCATCTATTTCCGTGGTCTGCTTTGAAGAAAGAGTAGGAATAAGCAGCCCTGTTCTGTTATGCTGCACTAAATCTCGATACCCATCATATTCTGAGGCAATCACTGGCAAGCCAAAAGCCATGGCTTCTACAATGCTTATACCAAAAGTTTCTTGCGGATTATCTGCAATGGAAACAAAAATATCAGCTGCTTGGTATAATTCTTTTTTCTGCTCTTGGTCTGGTCGTGTAACAACACGAACATCAAGCCCCAAAGACGTCCCAAGTGCAACAACTGCTTCATGGTACGATTCTTTGTCTTCTGTCCAACCTGCAAGCATAAGAGTACATTCTGTAGCTTTTTTGCCCAGCCTGTGCATAGCTCGAAGCAAGGGGAGTAAATCCATTTTTGAATACAAGGAGAGTCTGCCAAAAACAAGAATCACAGCTTGCTTGGGATCCAGGGCAAAATTTTCTCTGGCTCTTTGTTTTTGCACTAGATTTGCCGGCTTGAGCTCCTCAATATTTACGGCCAAAGGAATCCGGCAAAGGCTTGGTTCAGGATGGTTTGTTTTTGTTAATCCATAGCCTGCTCTGAGCTGCTGAAATAGGCTTTGCACAACTTTTTTGCCTGTTGTGGACGAACATATAATGCAATCTCGCAAAGTAGTGCCAGACCACAGATGTGCAAGAAAAGAGGTGCCATAATCAGCATAAGACAAAGAATGGGTAATACCGGTTATGGGGAAAAGGTGCTGGCTGTACTTATTGCGGAGCCTTGCGAGCTGGGCTTGGGATTTAATGCAATCTGAAAGGTGAAAAACATAATACCTTGTTGTAGCAAGCGCTGTGGGTAAATCCTGACGCAGAAATGTTTTTATCTGCTTTTTGTAGGCTGGAAAAAGTTCCTGCACCATGTTGGTAAATTGGAGGCATTGTAACTCATTTGCTAAAAAAAAATGAAATTCGTCAAAAAAATTACAGTCAAGCAAAGCATATAAAAAACCTGCGTTAGCTTCTTTTCTGCCAAGCATGTCTCCAAATTCTATAAAAGGATCTAATGTCCCGAAAATACGCTTCATTTTTTTATATCATTTTTTATATCATGCTATGTTTTGTTTATAAATTTTCTTTTTATTTTGTCTTGCATGATATGTAGAGAAGCCTTTTGCAAAAGATATACCGAGAGCAAAAATCTTTGCTCAGACAAAAAATGAATTTTGTTTGCACATTTTTTGCATATTTTTATGCGAGATAAAACCGGTACATCTGTTCGATGAGGAGGAAAAGGTGATGAAGGCTAAGCATACTCACAAACTCATGTGGGGTTTGGACTTAAAAGATAAACAGCAACAAGTTCTTCTTGATGCAGTTGGGCACGATGTTCAGCTGCGTAATTTTCATGTGGATAATCAACCTTGGAAGCGTGATTTAGAGCAAGCCAGACGTCCTGATATTTTATGGATTCCGTGGCGTGTATGGAATGAAATGCCCACTTTTCGGCGTCAACTGTATAGGATGATGGAAAACACCCAAATGGTGCTTTTGTGTGAAGCAGGTGATCCGGATATTGAATACGAAAAAATAATTAAAAATGGATTTTCCTCCTTTATTTCCGGCAAACTTGATGCCAACAAAGTGCAAGAAACCCTTGATCAATTACAAAAAGCTGAGCAAGATGCTCCAGAACAGCCTAATATAAATGATGAAATTTTACTTGAGCGTGAACTGCTTAATCATAAAAACGATCAATTACTTTTTTTGAACAAACTTTTGAGTTCAGCCTCTCAAAGCCTTAATTCCGAGGAGATTCTGGCCAAAGTTTGTGAGCTCATGGATTTACTTATTCCTCTACGCTGCCTTCAAGCGATTTTATGGACCATTAATCCAGAGGATAATGCTTCGGAACTTGAAATATTTTTACCTCAAGGAATGAACGCAGAAGCTGCAAAAATTTGGACTGAATATCTTACAAAAACAGCAGCTAAAAACGGTAGCGGACTTGCTGGTTCAGTCTATACGACGCGCTTTAATGCAGGCAAAGCCACGGGCTCTATTTTGCCGACACAAGGTCGCCCCTTAAATATTATCCTAAGAACCGGAGAGGATGCTTATGGTGTTTTGGTGCTTCTTGCCAAACCACATGCACGTTTAGCCAAGGATCAAATCCAAATACTTAAGTCAGCAACATCTCATATTGGCCTTGCCTTAAAAAATGCTTTGCTTTTTAAGGAAGTAAAAAGTCAGGCTGATCGCGATGGACTCACCAATGTATTTAACCGTCGAACCTTTGACAATCGTTTGAACAATGAAATGAGGCGAAGTCAACGCTATGGCTATGACTTGTCTTTGCTCATGATTGATCTGGATCATTTCAAAAAAATAAATAATGAGTACGGCTCTTCCATGGGCGATACAATTCTTTGCCAAATCGGCCAAACATTGCTTGATACTTTGCGAGAAACAGACCTTGTTGCAAGATACGGCGGAGAAAAATTTGCCATTCTTTTGCCTCATACAGCTGAGGATAAGGCGCGGAAACTTGCAGAGCGCATTCGAAAATCCATTGCAAGCATAAACTTTAGCTCGGGTAACAATACATTTTCTGTGACTAGCTCCATAGGAGTGAGTAGCCTTAAACAAGATACGACAATGGAAGACAAAGAACTACTCTTTGGTGCAGATCAAGCCCTGTTTACTGCAAAAGCAAGCGGACGCAATGTTGTCATTGCTGCCCAAGCAGCAGAGGCTCAGGCAATGTCTCATTAGATAGGAACAAAAAAAACTTGGGAGAAAACAGGCTTGGGAGAAAACAAGTAGAGGCTCAAGACAAGCGCATACGGTAATCCTCCCAGTTTGAGGCAGAAGTCTCTACTTTGCAATGGTACTAATTTAAGGGAACTTTACAGTCATGCAAACCGCCTCCAAAGCCTAAAAAGGCAGTAATATAGCTTTATATAATATTATGGAGCATAGCACATGCAATATTCGCAGTATTTCTTTATAAAGTAAGAGGAAAAAAAACTTTTATTTTTTATATCCTCATCTAACAGCTCAGAAATTTCTTTTCCGTTTATAGAAACAATATGTAGCAAACCATATGGGCTTGTTTTAAGATGATCATGCATGAAAACTACAACTACCTCATTTATTTTTGCGGTTATTTTAGTATACTCTAAATCCCCATTTTTCTCTATTGTAGAACTTACTATGTATATTTCTTTTCCAGTTGGTATTTTTGAATAAATCCAGTACAAGTATAAAGAAAATTTTGTCTTAGAATAGATGCCATTATATTTATTACACTTTTGATCATAATCGCAAACTTTATCTAATTCGCTATTACTGCATACTTTGTCCAAAAAATTCATTTCGACCTCTCCACCATCATACTTCATGCTATTGGCAAAAGTTGGGGTTGACCGTATATTTTCAAAGTAATTATATACAAGTTCATAAATACTATGTTCAGTGACAGCTGGCGTAGGGACAAGTAAAATCAAAGATAGTATTAAAAAAATAATTTTACCATAGCGCATCATTTTACTAATAAAATTCCTCCAAAATTTTTTTCTAAAAAATTGCGTATTGAAGATGAGTCTTGCATTTTTATACCTATACAACCTGCTGTCCCACCTTTGCCACCATCTGGATGTATTCCAAAACCTCCTCGACCACCAGCATCAAATCTTGGCACAATTGGACACCACCAGCATTGGTTCTTTTTATCGCAATAACTTGAATTGTCTATCTCCCCCTTTTTTAGGGATTCTGACCACATTGCCGACATTATACATCCCTTTAGGTAAAGGTTGAAAATGCGAAGAACCAGAACTTGCCTCCCAACTTTTTCCACCACAATGAATAAGGTAACCTTTTGTAAAGAACCAGCTGATTTTTTCTGCGCTAGGCATATCTTTTGATTCTATTCCATGTCTCTGTATAAGACATTTGCAGTTCGGATGCGGTCTTTCTGGTTTTTGTGGAAATTTAATCTCAGCCATATCCTGACATTTTTCGCAAGCCCCAGGTTTAGGCGTAACAGTCCAATAATATTGAGACTTTTTACTTTTTATTTCAGCATTTTCAATAGGCTCACTTTTCAGCCCCTCAGGGTCAATCAAGTTCACAGGATCGTCCAAGCAGTAGCCGTACAAATCGCTCTCTCCGCCTGCGTAGCCTAGGGGGTCAAGGGCGGTGAAGCGACCTGTAGATTTCTACTAAAATTGTTTTTAATCATCATGCTGTTCAATCATTTTCTGCCAATCAACAAGCTTCCATTGCATACCATCATAATGCAGCAACACACCGTTTTCACCAACGGTATATATATTATCGTTGCCTGTTCCCCATATAGAGCCAAGATGCTCAGTAGTTGGACTTTGCATACGGGTTACATTATCTCCTTCAATTTTGAAAATTGAACCATAAGAACCAACAGCGTAAGCCGTATTTGCAGAACCCCAAACATCAAAGATACAACACTTACTACCTGAATTGAAAAGTTGAACCAATTGACTTTCTTCTTTTTTATATATCCCCAAATACCCCACTACATAAATATTTTCAGCAGTTGAACAAAGACTTGTTATAGTTCGTCCTTTTGTAGCTAAATCACAAGATACAATTTTTTCCCATTCCTTATTTTTGCGTAAAAAAATATCCCCTTTTCTATTTACTCCGAGAAGCTCCCCATTATATGTAATAAACTCTCTGATTCTTTTATCCCTCTTAAAATATGTATTTAGTTCCCATTTTTCACCGTCAAGACAGCAAAATTGTCCAACGGCTGTAGCAAAAAACAATTTGTTGTCTTGCACAATGGAAGAATGTATAAAACTATATGGATTTATAAAGTGGAGCTTATACCAAAAAAAGCCGTTATATCTATACGTATTTTTATTTATTGTAGATATGTATAGATCGTTTGCATGAGTACCAATTATATTGACAAAATAATTATCCTTCATATCAAATTTTTCATCATATGCAAAATCATCTGGGACAACATTTATTTTTTTCCAGTCCTTGCCATTATAATTTAGTAATGTTCCTTCTTTACCAATAACATAAATATTTTCCTTAGATAATCCCCAAACCTGTATAAGATTAGGTTGCTGATATTTTATTAGAGAGCAGCCATTGGCTAATACATTTATACAAAATATAAAAAGTATAACTGCTCTTTTCATATTTTACTCCTATTCAAGATGCTTGTTATGATTTTGACATTCTTTTATATTTTTTATAATCTATATCATAAAATTATTTAGTCACCAATATAATTTTATACAAATAACTTTATCGTGTTCAAAAATAAAATGTAATTGCTGAGAAAAATATTTATCTTTATAATATGCTACTGTCGAAAGAGTTGATTTATCCAATTTGCTCCATTCATTAGAATCTGGCAGTAAATTTATGAACCATTTATTTTTTGCAGAGCCTAAAATATCTGGTTTTCCAAATGTGCTAATAACTTTACTTCGAGGTGATCCAATTTTAATCCCTGATACTAGTTCAAAATTAGGAAAAGGAATTTTTGGGGATGGAGGGAAAACAAGATTATTAAAACTATATTTACTTACTACAATACTCTTTATCGGGCGATTTTCACCATGATATCTTTTTATTTGTACATATTCATGTTTTTTGTTTAAGTACCAGTATACTGGAAATTTTCCTTCATCAGCAAAACCTTTTCCGTATTTTTCAAAAAAAGGCTGGGCATCTGCCCATATATTTTCATCAAAACATACTGGTCCGAGACAACTTGGAAAAGGATGGCTATTTTTCCCCATAGATTTAATTGGAAAAAAACTCATTAGAATAAAAAACAAAAAAATAGCCACCTTCATTTTATACCTACCTTGCAGTTTTTTTTGATTTTCTGCGTACATAACGTATTTTTTGATCAGGATGACGTTCTTGAAAATCTCTGATTTCATCAGCTAATTTAATAACCTCTTCATTATGTCCTCGCGTGCAACCGTGTGTTGGAGTTAAAGGTTGTTTTGGCAAAAGAGCTTCTGCTTCATTTCTGCTTCCGCCATGAATATCCCTCCCTCTTGGGTCTTCAGTATCAATATAAGCACCAGAAAGACCATAATCCGTTGTATTCGGAATTATTTTGGGCTGGATATCGTTAGTTTCAAAAGGATCATTGGCTCCAAGCTTGGCTGTTGGTAAAACTTTATTTTGAGTTTTGATGGTGTATGATTTTTCTTTTGGATATTTAGGTCCAGGATAAAAAGTAGTGGTTCCATAATCCATATCAGTGATTACTTTTGGTCCAGCCCATCGTTGTCTTTGAGCTGCTGAGAGCTTCGCTCTAAGCCCCTCAGGGTCAATCAAGTTCACAGGATCGTCCAAGCAGTAGCCGTACAAGTCCGAGTCTCCGCCAGCGTAGCCGAGAGGGTCAAGGGCAGTAAAGCGTCCTGTTTCAGGGTCGTAGTCCCGATAGCCCATGCGTACCCAGCCTATGTCTCTGTCATGCAAACCGCCTCCAAAGCCCAGCGGAACCAGCATTTCAGGCTTTGTATCCTCTAAAATACGCCCAAAAGAATCGTACAGAATTTCCTTTACCACATTTCCGTCATCATCTGCAAGCACCCTCAGCGAACCAACCTGATCATACAGCAAATGATAAAAATCATCGCCGTAAAGCATCATGCTCGGCAAACGGTCATCATCAGAAATATACAGAAAATCTATAGGTATACCCTGCATATTGCAGGAATCCATGCGTGTTAAGTCATGCCACTTATAGCTTTCAACGCACTGCCCATTGATGAATTTTGCTTTGCGCTGCCCGTTTTTATCATGCTCAAAATCAATAGTAATCCCTGCTTTTTCCACACGCAAAAGCCGATAATCTGGCGCATAAAAATAGCGTTCCAAAAGCTCATCCCCAAGCACACGTTCACGCCGAAAGCCGCTATCATCCCTGAAGATTACCTCGTTATTTACGCCCTGCAAGCGGTCGCCAACATAATAATATTTCAAATGATTTTGCTCTGTACCAGCTCCGTAATGCCACGATTCTTCACGCTGGTTATGGGCATTATATTGGTACATTTCAAGGGCTGGAGCAGAGTGGTCTGCGCCTGTACGCACGGTCTGCAATTTGCCGCCTGTGTAGGCATAATAAAGCTCTCGTGGATTTTTTCCTGCAACATATTCGGTTTTTTGCGTAATTTTACCCTGTTTGTCGTACTCAAGGTGTATTTTGAAGGCGTCCCTTGCCAAAAAATAGTTTTCATGAAAACTCATGCTGCCTCCTTTGCTGCCTCTTAGCAGTGTTTGCGTGTGCGGACGATTCCGATTCACGCTTGAGTTTTCAGCAACTATACCCCATGTTTTCGGCTCAGGATAAAAATACCCCGTGAATGGCATATAAAAGCATAGCAATTTCCCTATTGACAGAGTTTTTGGAGAGGTTTGCCCAAAAAGGAGGAGGTGGAAGCGGCAGATGCTGTCATGCTATGCAAAACCATAGTATTCGTGCTTTCTTAACTACAAAAGGCAAAGACTGGATCCTGCGACTCACGCGCAGGATGACAAGAAGGGAACGTGCTGCAACAAAAAATGACGCGCGGTATTATAAAAAATGGGACGACAAGGGAACAGGACGGCAAGAACGAGGCGCAGGATGACGGAGGGAGAGGGGTGGTAGGCGAAGCCTGCCGGAGTGTTTGGAAAACAAAAAGGTATGCAAGACGACAAGAAAGGTGCAGGATGACGAAGCAAGCACTCGCGCTGAAATTGAGCTCTGCTTGCCCTGATTTATACGGCTATCATTCCTTGCATAATCATTGTTATTTTGCTATGTTAAAAAAAGTCTAGTAAAAAATAGACATCTTCATAACCCAAGGGAGTCTGATCATGCACCGTTTTTTCCATTACAGCACCTTGCTTTGCTACCTTGCAGGCGTAATGCTTTGTGTTGCAGCCTGTTCCAAAAAGCACATTTCTCCGGAGCGAGCAGTTTCCTCAGAGCAACAACAAGAACAAGCCTTGGAAACAAATTCTACTGAAGAGCAAACAGATGCAGGTAAAACTTCGGAAGGTGCATTACCTGCTACGGAAAAAGCGGATAATTTGAGTGGCTTAGCCGGTATTATTGATGATAAAATGATTGGTTTCCCAATGGCCGATGGCAGCACATATTCCTCTGATCGCCTTGTGGCAGGACATCGCAGCCTTGCTCTGGGTACTCAACTGAAAGTCACAAACGTGGCAAACAACAATTCCGTGCTTGTTACAATCACTGACCGTGGCCCTTTTGCCAAGGATCATATCATAGTGCTTTCCAAAGAAGCAGCAACACAGCTTGCTTTGATTGGGCCGGGTTTAGTTTCTTTTGATATTGTACAAGATGGCAAAGCACTTTTTGCTGAACCTGTGCAAGCTGCTCCTGCCCAAGATCCCCAGCAAACCGAATCCGCGCCTGCAGCACAAAACAGCTCGGATGTGCAGTCTCCGGCCTTGGAAGCGCAAAAAGCTCCTGAAGCAATGCAAGTTTACTATGTACAGGTAGGAGCTTTTTTAAGTGAAAAAAATGCACAAGAAGCCCAAAATGCACTTTCACAGCGTGGATTTGAACAAACACGCATTGTCAAAGGCGATACATCAAACGTGCTCAACCGCGTCCAAATTGGACCATATGACAGCAGAGCAACCGCAGAGGGCGTTCTTGGTTCAATAAAAACAGAATATCCGTCGTGCTTTATTGTTACTCAGGATTGATTTCTGCTCGAAATTTTCTGGAAAGACGAAAGACAATAACTTTGCGTGGAGGCAAGGTGATGCTTTCGCTGGTTTGCGGATTGCGACCTCTTCTGGCATTTTTAGCATATGCTTCAAATTTTCCAAAACCAGAGAACAAAAGCGCGTGATCTTTTTTAATCGAGGTCTTCATAATATCTAAAACGTCTTCAACCAAATCTTTGATTTCTGCACGATTTTTATCAACTTTTTCATAAATGTAATCAATAATTCCAGCTTTAGTCAGTGTAGAACTCATAATGCATTTTCCTCCCTACTGTTCATGATAATTCGGCACGAATGCCTTTTGCCAGTAAATTCATTTCATCAATCGAGGCGTACTTCCCCCCTTTCCACAAAAGAAGTCCGTCATCTTCAAAGCGCGGTACAAGGTGGTAATGTGCATGCATTACCTCTTGGCCAGCAACTTTATAATTATTCATCAAAATATTAAGGCCATCTGCCTGAGTCGCTTTAAGTATTGCACGCCCTACAAGCTTTTGTGCCTCCAATAACTCCACAGCTAACTCCGCTGGAATATCCCAGATTTGAGGATAATGTTGTTTAGGAACAACTAAAGCATGACCTTTGTGAATGGGAGAAATATCCAAAAACGCAAGCACTGTGTCAGATTCAAACACTTTGCTGCATGGACAGTTTCCAGCAATAATTTCACAAAAAATACATTTATTTTCCATATCAAGAATTTCCATAACACGGATTGGGCTTATTCTTTTTGGCAAGCAGTTTTTGCCTAAAGGTGATATTTTTTATAAAGGATAACGAACTGCCCGTGCTTAATCAAGGCATTTTCTTCTTTTTTTTCAGTCAACTCCGAGAAAAAAGTCAAAAAAATATCTAGACTGTAAACTATACAATTTTGATTTACTCTAAAATCTCTGCAAGCTCAGTAATATGTTCAATAACTATGTCCGGATGTTCAGCCATACAAATTTCGCGCTTGCCATAGCCATATGCCGCAAAGCAAGTCTTTCCTCCAAAAACACGCCCAAAGCGTAAATCCGCTTGGGAATCTCCCACCATCAATATCTGTGCTGGATCAATATGAGGTAGCAAAGGGGCTACACGGCTGAGGTATGCCTCTTTGTGTGGTTTTTTAGGCTTGCCCGGTTCATCACCAAGAATCATAGACATGTAAGGAGCCATTCCGGTTTTTTCAACAGAGCCTAATAAAGCCTGAATCCCCTTATTGCTGAAAATCCCAAGACCAAGCCCTGCTTCAAAAATATATGTAATGGTTTCTTTTGCTTGTGGAAAAATTTCTGTGTATTCATGTGCTTCTGCATTATAAATTTCACGCCACCGCAGCTTAAAGGCTTCCACATTTGTATCATTGAGTGCAGGGCTAAGCTGCTTAAGAAAAAATTCCAAGCCATGACCATCAGCAATAGCCGTATGAATTTCTTGTGTTTTAGGAGCAGGAAAGCCAGCTTCATCAAAGGCACGGAGCGTTGTGTGTTCAATAGAGGGAATAGAATCAACGACTGTTCCATCCCAATCAAGAAGAATAAATTTGATGACTTGTTTCATAAAATTCTCGTCAGTCTTACTAAGATATTGGTTTATCCGTGCATTGTTCTTTGGGATAAGAGCCTGTAAATTCTGCAGTTGTGGCTTCTCCCTCTTGGGAAATACCCTGAGCGGAAAGCACGGTGCCAATGGTTTTCCATAAAATTTTTAAATCCAGCCAAAAAGACCTATTATCAACATACCAAACATCCAGCTTAAATTTTTCTTCCCAAGACAGAGCATTACGACCCATGACCTGCGCCCATCCTGTAATTCCTGGACGAACCTCCAAACGCCGAGCCTGCTCCGGTGTATACAAAGCAATGTAAGACCAAAGCAAAGGCCGTGGTCCAACTAAACTCATCTCTCCGCGCAATACGCAAAAGAGTTGAGGCAATTCATCTAAAGATGTCGTGCGTAGCAAACGACCAAACAAAGGCAAGCGATCTTGATCTGGCAAAAGGCGACCTTGTGCATCACAAGCCGTGGTCATGGTTCTAAATTTGAGTACAGTAAACGGCTTACCATGCAGCCCTGCGCGAACCTGACGAAACAAAACACCGGAACCAAGATGTATCCGCACAAGTACAGTTACAAGCAACATAAAAGGCCAAAGCAACAGTAAAGCAACCAAAGAGAGATTAAAATCAAAAACCCTTTTCAGCACAAAAAGTTCCACAATAAGTATAACATAATTTTTGACTGACAAAGTAGAAAATTATGAGCAACAAGACGGTTGTTTCGCATAATTTTGTTTTCTACAATAGCCTTGCCTGTTTTGTCGCACTCATTTTTTCTTTTTCTATGATGACATCTTCAATATTAAGATCACCGTCTAGCATAGCGATAACACATCTTCCTATATGATAGCTTAAATTTACAGGAACCGCATTACCTATTTGCTTGTATTTTGAACTCATCGAACCTACAAAATGCCATGAATCCGGGAACGTTTGTATTCTGGCGTACTCCATAATACTTAAAGGCCGTGTTTCTTTTGGATGACATCTTTCAGTTTGTTTTTGAGCAGGGGCGCAGGTCAAAGTTAAGCTCGGTTCGTTCCAAGACAATCTTCTTGCCATGCCTGTTCTTCCGCCCGTGTGGTAAAAACTTGCTCCCATGTATTCTTTTTGAAGATGTCTCGGGAGGTCTTTCCAGCACCCTCCTTCAGGTATTCTTTTTAAGATATTATATTTTTTTTCAGGATATTTTTGACCCTCTGATTGAGGGCAATCCTTTAATGCTTCGCGTAAAGATATTGTATAGTCTTTTTCTTTTGGAAAAATAAATGGGATATTTAAATCATTGCGAATAGCAAGAATAATAAGTCGCTCTCTTTTTTGTGGAACATCTAAGTATTGTGCTCGCAAAATTTTATAATGTACTTTATACCCTAATTCATTTAAAGTATTACACATAACTTTTAAGGTTTTACAATTATCATGCCTTAATAGTCCCCTTACATTTTCACCTATTGCTATTTTAGGATTAGTTTCTTGTATACACCGTGCAAACTCAAAAAAAAGAGTTCCCCTTGTATCCTCAAAGCCCATGCTTTTACCAGCATAACTAAATGATTGGCATGGAAAACCAGCTTGAACAACATCAACTTTGTTTTTATATGATTGAAAATCTAAATTTTTTACATCATCGTGAATTATTTTTATATCAGAATTAAAATTATTTTTTAAGGTTTGTACTGCGTCTTTATCTATTTCATTTAATACAATATGATTGAGTCCTGCATTTTCAAATCCTAAAGCTGTGCCTCCTGCTCCGGCAAAAAGTTCTATGACCTTATACTCTGTTTTTCTTGTATTTTTTAAAATTTTATAATTATTTACCTTTGAATTACCATGCAATTTATTTTTAAGCCTCTCAACTTCTCTTAAGTCAAAAACCCTATAATTTCTTGCATCTCGTGTAGATTTTATAAGACCTTTTTTATCCCACCGCCTTACTGTATCTATAGATACATTTAATTTTTCACTCACTTGATTGACGCATAAATTCACAACGCAACTCCTTATACATTTGCTTTATTCGCTATAGCAAATAACCCTTGCATACGGCAAAGGTTATTTGAAGGCTTTTCCAAAAAGTTCTGCAAATAAGGGGTCATTTATAATTTTGTCTTGGCTACACTTTGTGATTTCGCATATAATTTCAGCTAACATATTGTATAAATCAGCTATTGCATGTTTATCTCCTGTTGCTATTTCATAAAAACTTGCTCCGTCTATTTCTCTTATCTTATTATTTTCTTTGCGTTTTATGTGTGTCTTATTGTCTGAGGGGGTAAAAGGTTTATTTATTTTCTTTTTAGATATTATAGCAACGTAGTATCCTGTAAATCCAAGATATTGATTTTGTATTAAAGCTTCTAAATCATCGTATATATTTATTTTATGGTTACCTTTTGTTGTATTAAATTTGTTTTTAACTTCAGCTATTATTTTTTTCTCTTGACAAACTAAGTCTACAACATGTCCTTGTTCTAAATTATTAAATCCATTAATTTTGCCTAGAATATTTTGATGAAATTCACCTATTGTATTTTGAAGACTTTTTTGTACTTGCCTTATTTTTTCTTTTTTCACCCACTCTGTTAATGATATTTTATGATAAGAAGCATCAAACAAGGCTGAAAAAGGATCTATTATATTGCTGTATAAATTTTCTTCTGCATTTTGAGATTTTTTTTCAATATTCATTATTATGTCTTTGCATATCTCATATACATCTTTATATTTTATCCATTGTAATTCTTTCATTTTTTTATCTCCCTATGTCCATAATATGAAAAATTGTATTTTTATATAAAATATTTTGGGGCTGTACCAGATAACTAGCCCAAATATTTTTTACAAGTTTAATGCGTAAAACGGGAACCTTTTTTTGAAAAAACTCAATTTGCCAGATGCAAACAATATATACCCCTAAATCATTTATCAAGCAGTACCAAGCCAGTTCATGACTTTTTGGCATTTGCGCTCTCAAGGGAAAAGGGATAGAGGGCAAACACCAACACGCTGTTACGCAAGGAGTTTGCATGTCCATACCGTTTATTGATCTTAAAGCTCAATTTTCACTTATTGAAAAAACTGTAAACGCTAATATTCAAAAAGTCTTATCGCACGGGCAGTTTATCATGGGGCCTGAAATCACAGAACTTGAAAAACGGGCTGCGAAATTCGCCAAAACCAGCTACGCCCTTTCCTGCGGTTCAGGGACAGACGCGCTTATGCTCGCCTTCATGGCTTTGGGCATCGGCTCAGGAGATGCTGTATTCACTACTCCTTTTACCTTTATGGCTACTGCGGAAACAATAGCTTTGCTTGGTGCTACCCCGGTTTTTGTAGATATTGACCCTGTCACTTACAATATAGATTCCGCCAAACTTGAAATTGCCATACAGGATACTTGTGCAAACAGAAAAGACCTGACACCCAAAGCCGTAGTTCCTGTGGATCTTTTCGGCCTCCCTGCTAACTATGACGCGCTACTTCCTGTTGCGAAAAAGTATGGCCTTCAAGTCGTTATAGATGCTGCTCAATCTTTTGGTGCAACTGTTAATGGAACATGCACCAGTGCGCTTGGTGATATTGCCTGTACCTCATTTTTTCCAGCAAAACCTTTGGGCTGCTATGGGGATGGCGGAATGTGCTTTACTCATTCAAAAACTCTATACGAAACAATGGTTTCGCTTCGTATTCATGGAATGAACAAAGAGGATAAATATGATAATATACGCTTAGGGCTTAATGCTCGAATGGATACCTTACAGGCAGCTATCTTACTTCCGAAACTTGAAATTTTTGCTAAAGAAATTGAAAAAAGGAATCAGCTTGCTGCCCGTTATACAGAAAAACTGCAAAACAGTAGCCTTGTTACCCCCACGGTACCACAAGGAATGAAAAGCGTTTGGGCGCAATACTGCTTGCAAGCTGAAAACACAGAGCATCGAAGTGCAGTACAGGCCAAGCTACAAAAAGCCGGCATTCCTATGGCAATTTACTACCCACTCCCACTTCATTTGCAACAAGCTTACGCTTACCTTAATTACAACAAAGGCGATATGCCTGTTTCCGAAGCTGTTGGAAAGCGCATATTTGCTCTGCCCATGCACCCCTATCTTGATAAAAAAACTCAGGACATGATTTGCCAAACACTTTTGAATTAAACGTCATTGCCACGGTTTCTTGCCGTTAAACAATAGCCGTGAACTCTTGTATACGTTTTGCACACCCTGAACCTGTTCGGGCAAAAAAACGAATTTTGCCGGTTTTTTTGCCTTTTGCAGGCTGTCCCCATCGATGTATTTTTTGTGATCAAACAACGCAAACCGGACAAAAAATCCGCACTCTTTTCGAAATTTATAACGAACTTGAAACAACACTTGCTCATTTGCAAAAAATTCAAGCCAAAGCACAGGAAATAGCCTTTTATGGAGGCACGTTTACAGCTCTGCCCATGCCTTGGCCAAAAAAATTTATAGAGCTTGCCTACCACTATAAACAACAAAAGCTTATAACTCGCATTCGTTGCTCCACCAGACCAGATGCCGTGTCCGGCGAAATTTTAGGTGAACTGTCCAGCCTTGGGCTGGATATGGTAGAACTTGGTATTCAGAGCTTTGACACTCAGGCTCTTATGGCCTGCAAACGAGGATATACAGGGGAAAAGGCCAGAGAAGCATGTACCATGGTTCTTGCCTCCGGGCTTGGGCTCGGCATTCAGCTTTTACCCGGACTACCCGGAGACAGGCCAGGAGTTTTTTTGCAAGACTGTGAAATAGCAGCCCAAATTGTTCCAGAAACAATGCGTCTTTATCCTTGCATGGTGCTTGAAGGTACTCCTTTGGCTTATATGTGGAAAACAAATGCTTACCAGCCTTGGGACATAAAGCAGACAAGACAAAACCTGTCCGCTGGTCTGGGCGTACTATGGAAAGCTAAAGTACAGGTGATTCGCATCGGACTTGCACCTGAACCAGGGCTTGAACAGCGCATACTGGCAGGTCCGCTGCATCCGGCTTTAGGGCAAATGATCCGTGGACTGGCTCTTTTCCAATATATACGCGATATGTCCAAAAAACTCCATTCCTCACCTCAAATATTGCACTACCCCCATCGCTATAGCGGCGAAATTTATGGATTTGGTGCTGAGCTGACCGAGAGTTTTCAAAATATAGGCATTACACAATGCACAGCATGGGAGGAAAAAGACTTTCTCTTGCAATGCTAGGGGGGGGTGTCACAAAACCTACCCTCAACGCTTTACTCTGGGTATTTTGAGCATAGGGCAAACGTATAGTAGCTTTTCTGTCATTCACTCATTCCTCTTCGTTGCTTAACGAACATCCCTTGTCATTGAAGCGTGTACGTCGCGACAGTCTGTGCTCCCTCCTCGTTTGCCGTCCTGCCTCCCCCTCTGTCATAATGACGGAGGAGGATGTACTGCCACGCTGTGTAACACACTGGATTTTCACAACTTCACGCAGAATGACAAGCAAGAAAGGCATGACAAAACTGGGGGTATCGGATACTCCTGAATTTGTTTCAAACGAAGTGTTCGCTTTGAAATTTATATTCGTTTGCTCTACTTACTCAATTTTACTACTTGAATAATATTGACAAAAAAGGCACAGATAAAAGATTATGTTACATAGTCAGAGCATAGATCAGGGCGAAAGCAACAGCCCTAGCAATAACAGCCCTAGCAATAACAGCCCTAGCAATAACTGTCTTAGTAGCAACTGTCTTAGCAACTATCTCAGTTTTTTTGCCAAAATAGGCAATGTAAGTTTGAACGTGCTTGCAGAAGTGGGCGCCATGAGCATTTTTTTATTGCACGCTCTGGTCTTGGTGTTTTCTGCAACTTCTCAACTCCCAAAAATTATTCATCAAATTTATTTTATTGGCTGTAAATCCATTTCCGTTATTGCACTTATCGGGCTTTTTACCGGCATGGTCATGGGTATGCAGCTCTATTTTGCTTTGTCTCTTTTTGGGGCAGATGGCTTTTTAGGCTCCGGAGTTGCTTTGTCCATGGTGCGCGAGCTTGCTCCGGTACTCACTGCGATCATGATTACAGGGCGAGCTGGTTCAGCCATGACCGCTGAAATCGGAGTTATGCGTATTTCTGAACAGATTGATGCTTTGGAAATCATGGGCATAAATCCTATGGCCTATTTAGTAAGCCCAAAAATGGCAGCCTCTATTATTTCTTTTCCTATTTTGACTACTTTTTTTAATATCATTGCCATCTTTGGCGGCTGGCTCACAGGTATCAGACAACTTGGCGCAAATGAAGGCGTGTACATGTATCGCGTGGAGCAATCCATAAGCTGTGATGATATTTTTGGTGGTTTACTCAAGGCCTTAGTTTTTGGCATTATTGTGTGTACTATAAGCTGTTATCATGGCTATTTTACGCACCTGCAAAAGGGCAGTGTCGGACCGGAAGGGGTCAGTCAATCCACAACAAATGCCGTGGTCATGAGTTGCGTTTTGATTCTTGTGTTTGACTATGTCTTGACTTCGCTCTTGTGGTAGGAACCTGCATAATGACATATTCTGAATACGATATAACTCTTAAAAACTTAGCCATTGGCTATGGTGGCGTGCCAATAGTACAAAATATTAATGTCCGCTTACCTGCTGGAAAAATTTCCGTCATTCTTGGTGGTTCAGGTTGCGGTAAATCCACTTTGCTCAAGCATTTGCTGAAGCTGCATCCACCACTTGCAGGGGAAATACATATTGGTGGGCGTAATATCGTCAATATGTCTGCTACTGAGTGGACTTGCCTTAAATTACAACTTGGCTTGCTGTTTCAAGATGGTGCCTTACTTGGCTCTTTGACTCTTGGTCAAAATGTAGCTCTCCCTTTGCAAGAGCATACCCTGCTCAGTAAACAAACTATTTGGGACATGGTGTTAGCAAAACTTTCTTTGGTCGGGCTTGCACAGTATGCACATCTGTATCCAAATCAGCTTTCAGGAGGGATGCGTAAACGCGGAGGTCTTGCCAGAGCCATGATCATGGATCCGGGCATTCTATTTTGTGATGAACCAACATCCGGACTTGATCCCATCAATTCAGCTGAACTTGATCAACTTCTTTTGGAACTCAACACTCGTTTTGGAATGACTCTTGTTGTGGTCAGTCATGATCTTGCAAGTATGCGTACTCTTGCCGATCATGTCGTGGTTTTGGGGGAAAGTCGAGTTTTGTTTCACGGAAGTTTGGATGAATTAGAAAGCAGTTCAGACCCATATTTGCGTCGCTTTTTAGATAGAGCAGCTGAAAAACGAAGTACACCCCGTTTGAGCATGTTACGATTTGAACCTTCTATGCTCAAGACGCAGTACACAACCTGTTCAAAGGATGAGGGTAAAATAAATGAAAAAATATAATCAAGAAATAGCAGTAGGTCTTTTTGTTTGTATTGGACTTCTTTGCATTGCTTACATGAGTGTACGCCTTGGAAACATTACGCTTTTTGATGATGAAAGTTATGTGCTTCATGCTTCATTTACAAAAATCACTGGCCTAAAAATCAATGCTCCGGTCAGCATGTATGGTGTTGAAGTAGGGCATGTTTCAGCCATCACTCTTGACCTTGAAGGAAAACAAACAAATACTGTACCTGTCGCTGTTGTTGAAATGAAAATAGGCAAACAATATGTCATAGATAATGAAGCCACAGCAAGCATCAAAACTTCAGGCTTGATCGGTGATAAATTTGTCGATATTTCTCTTGGCATGGGGGAAGAACCCTTGCTTGATGGTGCTACTATTTTTGCCACTGTTCCGGCTGTGGACTTAGAAGACTTGATTGGAAAATTCGCAAGCGGCGAACTCTAGCTTAATTTTTTGGATTTGAGGTATATTGTGAAAAAATGTATATTTTTAACTGCTTTTTTACTCTGTTGTACTGTTTTACCAGCTCAGGCTACCAGCCCGACTGAAACACTGCAGCAGGGCATTGGTCGCTTGATGACGGTTTTGCGTGATCCTGCCTATGATCTTGAAGCAGGGCTCAGCGACAAGCATCTTGAAGCCTTATGCCATGTGGCTTACAGTTTTTTTGATTTTAATGAGCTTACTCGTCGCTGTGTTGGCAGGGTTTGGAAAACATTTAGCCCAAAACAGCGAACAGATTTGGCCACAGCGTTTCGTGAATTATTGGAAAAGACTTATATCCGCAAACTCAATACTGATTGTCTGCAAGAACTCAAGGGGTTTACAGAAGACTCTATTCGTTTCAAAAGTGAACAAATTCAAGGCTCTTTAGCCATGGTAAATACTGTGTTCTCTCTTACGGATAAAGAACTCAATGTTAGCTTTCGGCTGATCAATAAAAATGGTACATGGTATGCGTATGATCTTATTGGCGAAGGTTTGACCTTAATGGGAATTTATAAAGATGAATTTAGAAATGCCCTGCTCAGGCAAACACCTGAAGAATTAACTGCAAGTTTACAGCAAAGAAAATTGGCAGTAGAAAATAAAAGGGAAGCCATGGGGCAAGACTAAGTAGCTCATTGCTTTCTGAATACAAAAATTCTGAATACAAAAATAATGTCCATAAAATATTTATTTACACTCTGTTTTTTGATTTTTTGCTTTGTATTTCTCACAGGCAGTATGGCTTGTTTTGCCCAAAATCAAAGCTCTCAAACATACGATAGGCTAGATAACATGCCATATGCAGACCCAGCTGAGGATGACTCTTTTGAAGAACTTTGGGATGCACAAGGCAATGTCCTTGGTCAAGAAGGGGATACTATAAGCCAAGTTCAAGACCCATTTGAAATATGGAATAGAGCATGTTTTCAGTTCAATGACAGAATGTTTTTTTGGGTACTTCAGCCTCTGGCTCAAGGATATTCTGTTGTCTGTCCTCAAAAAGTAAGAAGCTGGGTAGCGAATTTCTTCACCAACCTTCTGTATCCTGTGCGTTTTGCAAATTGCCTTTTTCAAGGAAAATTCAGCAAGGCCGGATATGAGACTTCAAAATTCATTGCCAATATCTGCATAGGCTGTGGAGGCTTGGGAGACATAACCCAAGGCCACACCATACTTGTTGACATATCAAAGGATAACGAAGACCTAGGGCAGACTCTTGGCCTGTGGGGTATTGATAGCGGAGCCTATCTGGTTTTGCCTTTTTTCGGTCCTTCAAGCATACGAGATACCATTGGCATGGCCGGAGATACATTCCTGACTCCTACATACTATGTGACGCAATGGCATGAAAGCCTTGCTCTAAAAAATTATGAAAAAATCAATGCACTCTCGCTTCGTATGGGAAGCTATGAAGATATAAAAGAAGCTGCTTTGGATCCATATATTGCGCTCAGATCTGCGTACCTCAGGCTCCGCGTGGCTCAAATGGATCGTTGATGCAGATCGCTGTGATTTCAGATACACATCTCAAGCGACCTGAACAATGGTTTGTGGATTTTTATGAACAAGAGCTTATACAAGCTGATCTTCTTGTGCATTGTGGTGATCTTACTGATCCCTTGATATGGCAATTTCTATTGCAGCACCCTCAGTTTGTATGTGCACGAGGAAACTGTGACAGAAGCCCTGTTTTTAATGACTCGCTCAATGACTTTGTCAAACTTGAGCTTTCCGGGCAACAAGCATTTGGGAATGCACACGCCAAATCTTTTTCTTTAGCAGTATGCCATGGTTGGGGAGTACGCTCTGCTGTACCTCAAACCGTTGCTGAACATTTTGGGAAAAACTGGGATCTTATTTGCTTTGGTCACACGCATTTGCGTTATTTTTCCAATGAATTTGGAAGCTATTTATGCAATCCCGGCTCTCTTGGAGAGCATGGTTCTTGGGCTATGATTACTGCGCTGCCTGAAACAGAGCTACTGTGTGAATTTCGCAGTTGCGTATCATTTTCACAGCGATGAGCAAAGGGAGTGCTCTATACACATGGAAGAGCACAAGGACAAATGAATATTTTATTTCTTTGCACCGGGAATTCCTGCCGAAGCCAAATGGCAGAAGCATGGGCAAGGCATCTTAAACAAGATCTTTTTCATGCCTATTCCGCGGGTACCAAAAAACATGGCGTCAATCCACTTGCTGTAAAAGTCATGGCAGAAGTCGGCGTGGACATGAGCAGTCAACACTCAAAAACTATAAGTGAACTCCCGCAACATATTGACTTTGAGTATGTTATAACTCTTTGCAATAATGCTCATGAAAAATGCCCTTTTTTCCCAGCAAAAACTCAAATTATCCACGCTGGCTTTGACGATCCACCAAGCCTTGCTCAACATGCTACAAGTAGCGAGGAAGCATTGCACTGTTACAGGCAAGTACGGGATAGTATCAAACTATTTGTTGCAACACTTCCGGACTCACTTGAATTGCCAAATACCCCCTCGCCCTGAAAGCTTTGCAAAAGCCACTTTCCTTTCCTTTGTGTCTTTGCTATGTCCTAAAAAAAATGACATCTGGGCTTTTGTAACCTTTTTCTTACTGGAGAATAAACATGGACTTTTTCTGGTTTTTTCTTGGCTTAGGCATGGTCATTAGTGCAATTGCTTTTATTAAAATAAGTAGTCTTGAAGACTAAATCGAATTATTTCTGGCTATAATCTGTGCCTAAAAGGCAGCAATCTGAGTGCTAGCGATAATCTGCTTAGAAAAAAAATAATTTTTCAGTAATAGTAGTACTCTGCCAGTGATAGGAATAATTTTTTAGCAATAACGACAATCTGCCAGTGCTAGCGATAATCTGCTAGCAATCACAAAAATCTGTCAGTAATAGCAGTAAGTTATCAATAATAGCAATAAGTTGCCAAGAACAAAGGTTGAATCCTTGCGTATTTTTTCATGGAATGTCAACGGCTACCGAGCTGTGCTCAAAAAGGGTTTCATGCAATGGCTTGAAAACTGCGGTGCAGACGTGGTCATGTTGCAAGAGACCAAAGCTCATCCTGATCAGCTTGAGGCACAAGCCTTGGCTCCATCAGGCTTTACATCCAGTTATTTTAATTGGAGTAAAGGCAAAAAAGGCTATTCCGGCACAGCAATGTTTGCCACGCCCAAGCCACTTTCCTATTGCGAATCCTTACCAGATGCACGCTATACAGGCGAAGGCAGGGTGCAGCTTTTAGAATTTGAACAATTCTGGCTGTTCAATATTTATTTTCCAAACGGTCAAATGAACGAAGAAAGGCTGGATTTCAAGCTTGGATTTTATGATGCTTTTCTGGATTATGCTGAAGAATTACGCAAAACCAAGCCCATTATCGTGGGTGGAGATTTTAATACAGCACACAGGGAAATTGATCTTAAAAACCCCAAAGCCAATGCGGATAAATCTGGATTTTTACCTATTGAACGAGCGTGGATAGATAAATTTATTGCAGCCGGATATGTAGATACATTCAGACTTTTTGATGAAAGCCCCGGGAATTACTCATGGTGGTCATACAGGGCAAATGCAAGAGCCAATAATTCAGGGTGGCGTATTGACTACTTTTTTGTTTCTGATGAATTGCAGGAACATGTGTCCAAGGCTTGGATTGATCCGGACATCATGGGTTCAGATCATTGCCCTATTGGCCTTGAATTACAGTTTTAATTGATGCTAGCTCTTTTTGCTCTCTGCTGGGAATAAACTCTGGGCAAGCGTGCTTAAAAGCTGGAGCATGTCTTTTGGAAGTGCTTTCTCAAGTTCGGTCGTAGCATCATACAAAGCAGGCTCTAGCCCTTTTTCAGGCTTTTCTACACATTGGGGAACACTTTCATCTTTATCCATTGCAAGGCCTCTGCGATTATTAGCTCGGTATCTTGCTACGGGATTTTGCAAGAGCAAGTCCTTTGCCACATCCCGGATTACTTAAAGGGCAATGATTCTCACACAAAGGACAGGTTTCTGCGTCCATAATAGGCTGAGCTGTGTTCATAGTAGGCTGTGTTGCATTCATCATCGGCTGAACCGAAGCTGCTTGTTGCGTGGCTTGGTAATTTTTTTGTTCAAATTGTTCCTGCTGTTCAAATATTGACAGTCGCCCCCCTAACATACACCCAGAGCCAGAAAACCGCCTTCCTTTACCAAGCCCGCGTCCTTGACTGCTACCACGCCCAGCTCCGCGTCCAAAGCCACAACCAATGCCACGTTCTGCAAATCTTTGCCCGTATGCTATGTTGTCAGATTCTTTTGCTTTGTTACTCTTTTTTGCAAACATATTCTTTACTCCTTGATAGACGCAGAAGCTATAGAGGCAGTCTAGGCAAAAGCTTCAATGACCTTCTGTACAATATCACTCATGGCTTTGGCAGAAGCGGATTCCTTTTCTGTTTTTACATACACATAGCCTTCATCTCCGGAGCGAGCGACTTCTGGATCCATGGGGATACGCCCTAAAAAAGGAACATTCATTTCCGTGGCCAAATTTTCTCCACCACCGGAACCAAAAATATCATAGACCTTACCGCAATCAGGACAAGAAAAACCAGACATATTTTCCACAATGCCCAAAACTTCATTGCCCAATTCACCCACAAAACTTACAGAACGGCGCACATCATCAATAGCTACGCCCTGTGGGGTAGTCACAATAACAGCTTTAGCTTCTGTACCAATAAGCTGCATGGCAGAAAGCGGTTCATCGCCAGTTCCCGGGGGGCAGTCAATAACCAAAAAATCAAGATCACCCCAAGTGACATCTTGTACAAATTGGCGGATAAGCCCCATTTTAACCGGCCCACGCCAAATAACGGCCTGCTCCTTATTCGGCAACATAAAGCCTAAAGACATTACCCAAAGATTTTTGCCCCAAGCAATGGGCTCCATAAAATCAGGCCCCATATGTGGCTTTTTATCTTCCAAAGAAAGCAAACGAGGGACAGAAGGGCCATGTACATCCACATCTAACAGCCCAACGGTTTTTCCGGCAATAGCAAGTGCTGCTGCAATATTTACGGCAACAGTGGATTTGCCCACACCGCCTTTGCCAGACATGACCACAATAGTATTCTTTATGCGTGATAAAGTTTTGTTAAGTTTTTTATCAGCATCAGAAGGACAACCATCAGGAGAACCACAACTTCCGTCAGGATTAGCCGAAGAACAGGAACTGCATTCATCACTCATAACAAACTCCTTAAGAATATTTACTAGCAAATTAAAAACAAGATAAAACTATAAGCAAAAATAAAAAAGTCAAACCACAGCAGAAGAAAAGCCTTTACATCTGTCCCTGCAGCAGCCTCGACACCCGGGCATGGCCAAGGTATGCAAAGCATCCTGACGCAAGGCTTCAAGCACTTCTTCAACAGAACCTTTGATAAAAGATGCAATGCTAAGGCCAGCATGTTGCATGGCTTTTCGTGTTTGCCCACAAATCGCGCCACAAATAAGAAAAGAAACCTTACAGGCCAAGATGGCCGATGTCCTGTCTGCTGTATCTCGTAAAGGAAGGGATAAATGCCCGGCAGGGTAAATCTCCCCGTTTTCATGAACGTCAAAGAATCTATATTCTTGGGCGTTTTCAAAAACAGAGGCCAGTCTTTCTTCATAACAGGCAAGACAAATAATCATACATATACCTAGCGTAACCTAAGTCAATTTTGATGCAAATATAGCATACACTGTTCCTAAATAAAAAACATCAAAGAGTAACAAGAGATTAGAGTATAAAACACAGCACCCAGCTTTTTCCAAAGGGCAGGAAACACGTCACAGCTTGCTGCAAAAGGCATATTATTCGCCCAAAGGCTTGCACCTGCCAAGCATACGCCGTAGCGTGTCTTTTGATATATTAAGCTCCCTACAAGTAGCCATTTTTCGCCCCTGATTTCGATGCAAGGCCAAAAGCACGGCTCGGCATTTAATTTCTTCTAAAGTACCGCTTTGGAAAAGATCAAAGGTATTGCTTAAGGATTCCGGTTGCAGTGATTCAGGCAAATGTTCCACTTGAACAAAACCAGCAGGACAAAGAATTGATGCAAATTCAAGAATGTTTTCCAATTCGCGCACATTGCCCGGGAAATCATGGCGCATAAAAAGAGCCATGACATCTTCAGAAACTCCTTGTAATTCCTTGCCTTGCTCAGTGTTGAGCTGGTTAATAAAATGATCCACCAAAAGCGGTAAATCCTCACGCCTTTCTCGAAGCGAAGGCAAACGAAGAGTCACCACATTCAGCCTATAGTATAAATCTTGCCGAAAACTGCCCTCAGCAACCAATTCTTCAAGATTGCGATTGGTAGCAGCAATAACCCGTACATCAGCTTCCACACTCTGTACGCCACCCAAAGGTTCATAGCTACGCTCTTGCAATACGCGCAACAATTTTACTTGTAGTTTGCCGGGTAAATCGCCTATTTCATCAAGAAAAATAGTTCCCCCACAAGCCAGCTCAAAACGGCCAGGCTTGTCTTTTTTCGCATCAGTAAAAGCACCTGCCTTGTACCCAAAAAGTTCAGATTCCAATAAAGAATCCGGCAGAGCACCGCAGTTCACAGCAACAAAAGGCCCTTGCCTGCGTGTCGATAAGGAGTGGATAGCTCTGGCAAAAAGCTCTTTTCCGGTACCTGATTCACCAAGGATCAAGGCTGTGGCTTCACTCTTTGAAACCTGAGGCATTATTCTAAAAATACGTTTCAGAGCTTGGCTCTTGCCCACTATATCTGCAAAAGAATAATTTTCTTCCATACGCCGGCGCATAAGATGAATATCCGAAAGATCACGAAAAGATTCCACCCCACCCACGACTTTGCCGTCTTTATCACGCAAAGTAGAGGCAGAAATAGAAACAGGCACTTTTTCACCATCTGGACGCACAAAAAAACACGTCTTATTCACTACTCGTTGATCAGTATCTAAACTTTCGCGCAAAGCACAAAAGCCGTCACATAAATTTGAATGCAAAACTTCCCAACATTTCGCTCCCACAGCCTCTTCACGAGGCACTCCGCTAATGCGTACCGCAGCCTCATTAAAGGAAGTAACATTAAAGTCCATGTCCACGGTAAAAACACCGTCAGCAATGGATTGGAGTAATTCTTCGCATGAAACGCTTGAGGGAATGGGCATAAAACCTCCACTTAAGGACGCAATATATGCCCATTTTTTCTTGAAGGCAATAAAAGGGCTAAAAAAAAGCTGAAGACTATATCCTGCGACTCACTTTTTGTTGTCCCACACGCCCCTTTTTATCATACTGCACGCCATTTTTTGTTATCCTGCGCCATTTTTTGTTGTGGCACGTTCCCCCAGAGCAAACGCATATAAAATTTAGGGTCAATACTCCCGACTTATTTTATTGCTTCCTCCTCTCGTCATCCTGCGCGAAGTCGCAGGATCCAGTTCTTCTGTCTTTTCTTTTTCCCTTCCTCTCTTTTCTTTCCCTCCCCCTTTTTTTTATTCCTCTTTTCTTTTTCTTTGCCTTCTCTTCCCCTTTCTTTTTCCCCTACTACGTCAAAGCCTCATAGCTCGGCTCTGCTGGACTGTTGCGAATTACGCGCAGGATGACGGAGGGAGGAGGGAGCTGAGATGCGGAAAAGAATAAAGAAGAAAAAGAATAAAGAAGAGGAATAAGAGAGAAAAGGAGCATAGAAGAAAAAGAAGAGAGAAGAGGAAGAATAAGAAAAGGGGGCAGAATAAGAAAAGGGGGAGAAGCTGCTTGGGATAAGCAAAATATCAGCGTAACTGTTCCATAATAAAAGCAAATACCTGTTCTTTGTCCATTGCTGTTGTATCAATACACACAGCATCTTCTGCAGGACGCAAGGGAGCAATAGCTCTATTTTTATCTTGCTCATCTCTGGCGATAATGGAGGCTGCTATCTCTTTTTGGTTCGCTTCTTTGCCCATGGCTTTTAATTGCAAGACCCGACGCATGGTTCGCGCTGCCACAGAAGCTTCTAAAAAAAATTTATATTGTGCTTGTGGAAAAACCACAGAACCCATGTCTCTGCCTTCAGCAACAAGATCAACACGCTGCCCCATGTGCTGTTGTGCTTTTTTAAGATACTCACGAACTATTGGACGTTTTGCTAAAGTAGAAGCCAGCATGGCAACTGCTTCACTGCGTATTTCCTCGCCCAAAGAAAGACCGCTCAACATAAGCTCAGAGCTTGAACCTTGCCCACTTAAATCAAAAGAAAGCTTATCCAAAAACTCGCAAAGTTTTTCATCGCTTAAGTGCTGCGCCTCTTCCCCCAGATGCCAAGCAATAGCCCGAAACATAGCACCAGTATCTAAATACGCTATGCCCAAGGCTTGAGCCACTTTTTTAGCCATAGTGGACTTTCCTACTCCAGCAGGCCCATCAAGTGTTACAATACGTCTATTCATAGCTTCAGCAACTCCTCAAGATGCTGTATAAAAAATCTGTTTTCTGCTTCGGTTCCCACATTAACCCGAATCCAATCTGGCATCCCAAAACTTGCCAAAGGTCGTACAATAATACCTCGCTGTAACAGTGCTTCATGTACTATAGTTGCCTTAGGCTCAGGACGAAACATACAAAAATTAGCCTGTGACTCTAAAACCTCACAAGCAAGTTTTTGCAGTTCTTGCTGTAAAAAAGCACGACCTTGCCATACTGTACGCAAAGTTTCTTCAAGAAAAACAGTATCTTTAAGAGCTGCAATACCGGCAGCTTCTGCCAAAACATTTACTGTAAAAGGAATACGCGCTCTGCAAAGATATTCTGCAAGCCAGCTCGGCATTACTCCATACCCTAGGCGTAAACCAGCCAAAGCATAGGCTTTTGAAAAGGTTCGAAGTATGACCACATTATCGCACTCTTGAAGCAAACAAATCGGGTCATATTCCTGTGCTGGCGTAGCAAACTCCGTGTACGCACCATCCACCAGCAAAAGCGTTCCTTCAGGCAAGGCCTGAGCCATTTTTTGTAAATCCTGCACTGTTGCAGCTAAACCCGTGGGATTATCCGGACTTGTAACAATGACCATGGCTGTGTTTTCATCCGCAGCATCCACCATAGCCTCTAAAGGTAAGGCAAAGTTTGCCTGCCTTGGCACTTCCCTGTATTCAATTCCGCACAGCTTCGCACACATGCGATACATACTAAAGCACGACTCATAGCAAACAACATTATCCTGAGCTGGGATGGCAATAACTCGAAAAAGCAAATCAATAATTTCATCAGAACCATTGCCTGCAATAATCTTTTCCTTGGCAAGTCCCAAATGCTTAGCCAAAGCCTCAAGTAAATCAGGGCTGTGGTTTAAGGGATAGCGGAATCCAAGCCCAGCTTTTTTGGCAAGCACTTGCTGTACCACAGGAGAAACACCCAGTGGATTCTCATTGCTCGCTAACTTCACAACTTGGTTTAAGCCATAGCGTTGTTGAATTTGCTCAATATTTAAGCCCGGAACATACGGCTTAAAATCCAAAATTTCCGGCCGAACCCTTTTAACGGGCATATATTACTTCTCCCTGCAAAAACTACAAAGGACGAATAGTGACCACCGGACATTTCGCGGATTTCACTATTTTTTCAGCCACAGAACCAAAAAGCATACGGTCAATGCCTTTACGTCCATGCGTTCCCATAACAATCATACCTGCCTTTTCCGCCAGAGCGCAATCAAGCACCTCTTCGGCTGCATAGCCAACAAGGATTTTGCCAGTAGCTGAAACACCGCTAAAATGCTCGGCCACAAACTCCTTCATGGTTTCCTCAGCTCCGGAAACAATATCATCAACCACGCCTTCAATAGAACTGACCGGCACCTTAAAGCCCACATACTGAGAAAGGCTCGGAGCAACATAGACACACACTATGTCTGAACCAAGAGAAGTCGCGAGCAGCTTGGCATGTTGTGCAACTTCCTTGCTATGTTCAGAAAAATCAACTGCGCAAAGAATCTTTTGAATACTAAGCATATAACCTCCTCAAAGAGTATCTTGGTGAAATGCAATGTAGCACAGAGCACCAAGCTTTCCAATGCCTGAGATAAGAGCTCGATAGCAAGAATATGGACAAATACTCCTCCCTGCTTTATATTTTATTTATCATAGATACCACAATAAGAAATTGTACGGAAAAAAATGCCGATACATTTTTTGAGAATATCTTTAATATTAGCGAGTTAGATATAAGTGTTGTTTTGGCAAAATCTTTGCAGAGTCTTGGCAAACACAGGATAAGGAGTGTTACTATGAAAATTTGTCCTGAGCAAATCAATGGGCTTCAAAAAAGCCAAGAGCAACAAAAAACCCAAAAAACTGAAAACACGCAGCAGGCTTTTGATGCGATACTTGGCAAAGAATTAAATAAAAGCCAAAAAAATGAGCAAGCCATGGCAGTGCCTTCTTTGAATGGGCTGTCCGTGAACTCCTTGTTGGCAACACAGGCAGTAGGCGCAGTAGAAAGCACGGAAGAGCAGGCACTTTCCCAAGTGGAGTCCACGCTGGATTCGCTTGAAAGCTATGCTTCAAAACTTGGCGGTGAGCAAGCTGGCGACCTTAAACAAGCCTATGCTGCTTTGGAAGCATTCCAGTCCGATATTGCAGAGCTCAAAGGAACGCTTGGCAACAGTTCTGGCTTACAAAGTATGGTTGAGGAATTAGAGATTTTGGGTGCTACTGAGCAATTAAAGTTTAACAGAGGCGATTATTTGTAATATTGAGCCCCTGTGACGACACTCTCTAGCTCATAAGTTTCGGCAATAGCCATAACAAACCGCTCTGTATTGCGCTTAAAGGCAAAGCAAAACAAGAGCGGTTTTGCTTTGACAAAGGCCTTAGCGTAGTAAGCTGGCTATTCCCTCTAAGGCTGCTTGAACTGTTTGTTCTCGAATTTCAGCGCGACTCCCTTCAAAATAAAATTTTTCCGCACGAACATATCCTTCTAAGGTAGCCCAACATATCCAAACTGTACCGACTGGCTTTTGCTCAGTACCTCCGTCTGGCCCGGCAATACCAGAAACCGCCACGGAAATATGCCCCCCAATGGCCGGCAATGCTCTCTTGGCCATGGCAATAACAACTTCCTCACTCACAGCTCCCAAGCGTTTCAGTATATCTCCTGCCACGCCTAGCAAAGAAAGTTTCACATTATTAGAATAAGCGACAATAGAACCAGCAAACCAATCAGAACTGCCAGGAATATTTGTACACTGTGCTGCGATTAAGCCACCAGTACATGACTCTGCAGTAACCAATTTCCATTTTTTAGCGCATAAAAGTTCAGCGCATTCTTTAGCGATTTTCTCCATGATTCTTTTGTAATAGGGCAAGAAATAAATATACTCAAGCCCTCTGGCTTGCATTTCTTAAATTTGCTCTCTACATTTTACAGATGTACACGCTACCCCCCCTGCTTGTTCAGGCACTGAAACGTCGCAGAAATCCTTGGAATTGGCTCATACAAATTTTTGCTGTGCTCCTTCTGTGCATGGCTCTTTGGGCTACGAGCACAGCCCTTTATTCAACAGGACTTATTTTACTAGGAAGCAGTTTGTTTGAATTGCATCTTCCGGAAATGCAAACAAAAAAAATTTGGAAGCTCATGCGCTTAGAACGTACTTGGCTTGAATCACCAGCAACAAAACGCAAAAAATTACAAATTCTTGCGCTCATGTTCCTTGTTGCTTTGCTTTTTTACAGCCTTGCAGTGCATGATCTGGCACTGCTTCTTTTGGCCATAGGTGGTTTTGTCCTTTTCGCTACTGAAGCAGCGCAACACTCAAGGCTTGCTGAATAAAGTCCGCTTTATTGAATCATTGCTTAGTAAAGGCTTGCATCAAACGAAAAAAAACATGAGAGGCATGGACGCTTAGTCGTATTGAACAGCGGAAAATTTCATTAAGTGATCCCATGAGTGTTCAGCAGTAATCCGCCGTACCGTACCTGTTTTGCCTCGCATAACAAGAGAATGTGTTATGGCACCTCGTCCGGTAAAATGCACTCCCGGCATAAAGGTGCCTCCGGAAAGACCAGTTGCTGCAAAAAAAACATCCTCACTGTTGACTAAATCCGCTACAGTATAGACTTTTGAAAGATCATATCCTTCTGCTGCAAGAGCTTTTTTTTCGCTTTCCAGCTGTGGGTCAAGTTTTGCAAACATTTCTCCGCCCATGGTGCGAATAGCGCAAGCTGAAAGCACCCCTTCCGGAGTTCCCCCTGTACCCATCATCATGTCTATATCGCTTGTTGGGTCGACTGCCATAAGCGAACCGTTTACATCACCATCAGTGTGCAGCTGAATACGCGCCCCTGTTTTGCGGATTTCTTGAATGAGAGTTTTATGCCGAGGCTTATCAAGCACAAAAATAACCAGATCATCGACATCTTTAGCAAGCACTTTGGCCACGGCTCTAAGATTTTCAGCAACAGGAGCATCAATATCCACCGCACCCTTAGCAGCAGCCGGAACCACTAATTTTTGCATATAAAAACTCGAACCAGGATCAAGCATAGTACCTGCCGGAGCCACACCAATAACAGCAATAGCATTTGGACGGCCAAAAGCAAGCAGGTTTGTTCCTTCCACTGGATCAACAGCTACATCAACAGCAGAGCCTTTACCAGTGCCTATTTTTTCTCCATTATACAGCATGGGAGCTTTGTCTTTTTCCCCTTCTCCAATAATGATAGTGCCGTTAATATCAAGGGAGTTAAAACTCAGACGCATGGCATCTACGGCTGCTTGGTCTCCAGCTTGTTTATCCCCTCTACCAAGCCAGCGAGCTGCTGCCAGTGCTGCTGCTTCTGTAACCCGAACCAAATCTAAAGCAAGGTTGCGAGATGGTGCTTCCATAACATGCTCCAAAGCTATATTTTTTTACCTGAGAAGTGCTTTGTAATTTTTTCTGCAAATTGCTTTGCGGTAAAGCCATATTTTTTTGCCAGTTCACCAGCTGGTGCAGATTCTCCAAAATGATCAATACCGTGTACCAGTCCATTCATTCCTACATATTTGTACCACATTTCAGGTCTGCCAGCTTCCACGGCTACCCTGCGTGAAACTTGGGGCAACAGCACTGAGTCTTTGTATGCCTGATCTTGGCGTTCAAATAAACTCATGGAAGGCATGGAAACGATGCGGATATTATACTCAGGCAAAAGCTCTATTGCGTCTAAGGCAAGGCTTAGTTCAGAACCAGAAGCCAAGATAATTATATCAGGTTCGTCTACTGGATCACGCAGTACATATGCTCCGCGCGGTACACCTTGACGCATATGAGGATATTTATCCATATCTAAAGTAGGCAAGCCTTGGCGAGTGAGAAACAGAAAAGCAGGACTTTGAGATTGCTTAAAAAACGCATCTAAGCATAATTTGGTTTCATTGGCTTCAGCAGGTCTTAGGTCTATGGAATTGGGAATCAAGCGTAGCGAGGAGATATGTTCTATTGGTTGGTGCGTAGGCCCATCCTCGCCAAGATAAAACGAGTCATGCGTAAAAACATACAGATTTGGTATTTCTTGTAGAGCAGACATACGGCAAGCATTACGGCAATAATCTGAAAAAGTTAAAAAAGTTGCACCAAAAGAAATAATTCCGCCATGCAGAGCCAAACCATTCATAATCGCTGCCATGGGAAATTCACGGACTCCCACGGCAAGATTGCGCCCCTGATAGCCATCCACAGCAAAATTACCAGTATGCTCTCTAAATCCAACAGTCACATTAGAGGGATCTAAGTCCGCAGAACCACCCATGAGCATGGGCAACTGATCCATAATATGATTAAGACAAGTTCCCCATGCTTTTCGAGTAGCGATTTTATCCTCTGGCTTAAATTCTGGCCATTGCAGGTTCAATTCTTCTCTAGGGGTGGTCATAGCCTGCCATAAAGCAGCAAAAGAAGTATCTTGGTCTTGTTTTTGAGCCAAAGCAGCGTGCCATTCTTGGGCTTGTTGTTTTAAGCTGTCTTGACGAGCCTGAAAATGTGTTTTGGCTTGGTCTGGGACTTGGAAAAAAGCCTCAGGCTCAAGCCCCCATTTGCTTTTGCTGGCTGCTATTTCTTCTGGAGGTAGCGGAGCACCATGCGTTTCATGATCTCCTTCGCGAGTCGCTGTGCCCTGTGCCATAATTGTATGTCCAATAATAAGAGTAGGACGTGCAGTTTCTTGCTGGGCTTGGGTAATGGCGTTTGCAATAGCAGGTTTGTCGTGTCCGTCTACTTCTATTACCTGCCAGCCAAAAGATTCAAAGGCTTTGGCATAGTCAGTGCTATCCACACGGCTGGTCGGACCGGCTATTTGCACTTTATTGGAATCATAAAAAGCAATGAGTTTGCCCAGTTTCCAGCGTCCGGCTAAAATAGCTGTACCCAGTGCAACAGGTTCCTGAATGTCTCCGTCCGAGGCAAGGACGTAAGTAAAGTGGTTTATAATATCTGAACCTAATTTTTCGCGTAAATGTGCTTCCGCAGCAGCTAAGCCAACAGACATGGCAAAACCTTGTCCAAGAGGGCCTGTAGTTACTTCCACCCCAGGCGTAAGCCCAACTTCAGGATGCCCAGGAGTGAGAGAACCCAGCTGCCTGAAATTTTTGATCTCTTCTATAGACAAAAAACCCTGCAAATGCAGCAGGGCATAGAGTAGCATGGATTCATGCCCGGCCGAGAGAACAAAGCGGTCACGGTTAAACCAGTTTGGGTCGTTTGGGTCATATTGCAAAAAATCTTTGAATAAAGTGCTTGCAAAATCGCAGGAAGACATAGCTCCGCCTGGATGCCCTGAATTCGCCTTTCTTGTGGCATCCATGACCAGAGCTTTAATGGTATTAACGACTAATTGGTCTTTTTGTACACTGTCTGCTGACATTTATTTTCTCCCTTTGCGGATTGCTTTATACTCAAATTTTGCTTTTTTTCTTATTCAAAAAGGCTAATACGCCTCAAATGCCGTTCTCCCTCAAAATCTGTACTCAGAAAGGCCGTAACTATTTCCTCTGCCAAGCCGAGGCCAATAACGCGTTCACCAAGGCACAGAATATTAGCATTATTATGAGCGCGTGCCATGCGTGCCATATATGTATTAGTACACACAGCAGCACGAATGCCTTGTATTTTTCCAGCTGCCATGGACATGCCAAGACCAGTTCCGCAGATAAGAATCCCAAGGCTGTTTGTATTTTCTAAAACAGCCTGAGCCACGGCATGGGCAAAAATCGGATAGTCGCATGAGGCGCTGTCATGGGTACCAAGGTCTTCATATTCAAGAGCATTGCGCTTCAGTTGCTGGATAATGCTTGTTTTAAGCACAAAACCACCGTGATCCGAGCCAATATAAATTTTTTGCATACTCACTGTCTTATTCTTCCATTTTTTTATCAGCAGATTGCTCGTCAAATTGTTCATCAATAGGTGCTGTTCCTTGGCGATTTCTGAGCATATTTACTCGCTGTATGCGCTGTGCTTCAAGTTCGTTTTCCAAGGTGTGAATTTCATCTTTTAAGAAAGAAATTTGTTTCAGGCATATTTCTTTTTCACTGCTTTGAGCTTCTTCATTTTCAACTGCTTTTCCAAGATTGGTGTATTCTTCCTGCAAACGCTTCACAAGGCGGGAAATCATAAATTGCTTATACAAAGAACTGCCAAGCCACGTCATTTCTGAAAGCCAAACTGAAATTCCAAGGCGTAAGGATTCTAGTACACCCAATTCAGAGCTTGAATTTTTTGTATTATGCGCTGTACTCATGGTTTTTCCGGTATTTGGAGTGATTGATTTGCGTCCAGAGAGTCTAAAGAGAGCATCTTCGTATGCTCAGGAAGTTTTAGCTGTAAAGCCTTTGCTTGCCAAGGCTCAAGTGTAAGCTCTCTGGCCTTAATACGCAAGATACCCGAGGAGCTTGGAGGAACATAAATATCCAGTCTGCTCGCTTGAAATACGCCGTTTTTCGGGCTTTTTTCATAATGAGAAAAATTTATGCGCCAGCACTTTTTTCCATTTTGAATACCAGAAGTCAGTGTTCCTTCCATGAACAAAGGTCGATTTTGAAAATCAAGCTGCAAACGGCTAACCGCCCCTTGTGCAAAAGAAAAGACCCAGCCTTCATTTGTTACATAGGCCGTATCAAAGCTATGGCTTATCAAAGGACTAAAATCATTGATCAGCAAAGAGGCAATATCAGAAAGAGCAAGTGGCAAAGGGAGGCCGAGCTTATATGTATTTTTTGGGTCGGCACTGGTGTAGGCCTCAAGGGGGTCAAGATACAGAGCTGTTATGCCGGAACTGTTTTCTACAATAGAGCACAGTGTTCCGCTCAGATGAGACCATGCATCCATACGAAAAACAGCGCAGGCTGTATTGTGTGGAAAATTGCCCCAAAAATCCAGAAGAACACGTGCTGATTTTTTTTCTTTATACCAAGATAGGCTTGCGCTGGTACTCATTCCAAGGGCACTTACCGGAGTGCAGTACTGCTTTTTGAAAAGCTGGAAACTTTCTTGGGCACTATTTTGAAGAGGGGCAGGCGTTTGTACTGCACAGCCAGCAACACAAAATAGAGCACAAAAACTGAGTATACAACAAAACAGGATGCGGTGCATCATAAGGCATTGAGTTTATCTTGTAAGATTTCAGCATTTTGAGGATCCAGCTCAAGAGCTTTTTTGTATCCTTTTTGAGCTGTTTTTTTGAAGTTATTTGCTACGGCAATATCTCCATAATGTTCCCAAATAATTGCATTATTTTTCAAAAGTTGGACTGCTTTTTTTATGGTACTCCATGCTTTTTCCAGCTTACCCTGCTTAAACAAGACCCAAGCCAAAGAATCTATAATAGCTGGATTTTTAGGACGATGCTGGAGTGCGGTTTCAATCAAAATTAAGGCGCGATCAAGGTCTCTGTTTTCTTCAGCTAAAGTATAGCCTATAAAATTAAGTGCTTCGACATGGTATGGATCTTGGGCAAGAATATCTTCCATGACATTCAGGGCTTGTTCTCTTTTGTCTTGTGCCTCTAATACTTCACCATAACGATACCGTAAATTAAGGTCTGTTTTATGGATGTTTATGGCATCTTCTAAAACATGCTCTGCTTGTTCATAGTGTTCATCAAGAACCAAAAGATCAATTTGTAACAAGATGAATTGTAAGTCTTCAGGGTACAATCTCAGAGCTTCTTGTAGTATTTTTTTGCCTTCTTCTTCCCTTCCAAGGTCTAAAAGAAGATGGATACGCCCAACAAGGGCTTGAGCATACAAGGGTGTTATTGGATCAATTTGATCTAAAAATTCCAGTGCTTTTTCCGGATTTTCTTCAGCCGTATAAACAATAGCTGATTTATAAAGAAAATATTCAGGAGGAATAGGATCAAGGGTCTTTAATTTATCAAGCACGGCAGAAGCCTGAGCCGGAAACTCTTCATTCAAAAAAATCTTAGCAGCCTTTATAAGAAAAGCAGCATCCTCCGGCCCTGTTAAGGCAATTTTAAGCGCATTATCAAGATCATTGAGTTTGATATTTAAGATAATAAGGCGTGAGCATACTTCATCCGGTGCTATTTCGGTTTCAAGCAGTTTTTTATAGGCTTCAATTGCTTGTTGGAACTGAGCAGTATTTTCATAAATAAAGGCGAGATCAGCCAATGCTTCATAGTGCTTTGGGTTATTTTTAACAATTTGTTTTAATACGTTAATAGCATCTTTTCTTTTGCCAATGCGTGAAAAGGCTTGAGCCTTTAAGAAAAGCACTTCTTCGCTTTGTTCTTTTTTGGACATTGTATTGATTTGATCCACAACCTTTGCATATTGAGAGGCATGTACTAAAAGATCAAGCAGGCGCATTTTGACCATGGTATCTTCAGGATGAATAAGCACATATTGCTCTAAAGCCTCGGCTGCCATGGCCTTATTCCCTTTGACCAAATACGCTTGAGATAAAAGATCAAACAGTTTTTTATTTCCCTGATTTTTCTCTAGTCCTTCCTGTATAATGCTTATTGCCGTGTCTATTTGCTGCGTATTAAAATACAGAGCAGCTTTTTCCAAATACAGCTCAGGTAAAGGAGAAACTTCTATAACATTATCCAAGGCTTGTGCAGCTTTTTCTTGTTTCCTTTTGACGTCACGGTCTTCTGCGCTCCCAGTGGCAGAAGCTGGGTTTATTGTTTGTGCAGACTGTAAAGACTGTACAAAGTCCGTTTCTTTTTCAAGGAAAATAAGGTATTTATATGTGAGCTGTGCTTTTTCTGAAAATTCAACTTTTTGTTCAAGGTCTTGCTGGGTCATGTTTTGTTCGGTGGCAAAAGCACAATCGTTTTGGCCAAAAACAAAAAAACACAAGCTCAAAAAAGAAAGGAAATGACACAGGGGGGATACATTTTTTTTGTACATGCTTCATCCTTGTTGAGAAAGTTTTATAAGCTCGCGATGTATAATTTCACCAACTTGTATGCCTTGTTGTATGAGTTCCGGACCATAGTGATGCGCTACCTCGGTGCGGAAGGTTTGAACCACGGTTTTTGCTGCTGCAATGCCTTGAGGGAAATATCCTGCGATTTCATCAAGTGGCCATGTAGTATAATCGCAAAAAAGCCACATGGTGGTAGAAAAAATATCCGGACCAAAGCGAAATTTATCTGCATCATACAGAGCTTGGCATAATAATCTGGCACTTGGATTATCATAATTGTTTGGGTCAGTTCGGTTTTCATGCACTGCAATAGCTTGAGTAATGAGGCTTATTTCTTCTTGTTTTAATGGATAGTTGCATAATATTCCTGCTACAGCCTGTGCGGAAAGCAAGGCATGACTGTCTTCTCCGCGCTGTATATCATGCAGTAAACCTGCTATTTCCGCGAGCAAAGCAAGATGACGTTTTTCTTCTGTTGTGAGGTTGGACTCTTCGGCGAGCACAATGGCCGCAGCATCTTGAGCCACTTTTTTGGAATGTTCAATGCCAAACATATACTCATCGTACAAAAAAGGCAGGCAGTCGTCCTGCAAACGAATGAGCAAAGGATTATTAAAAAATATTTCCCAAGCAAACGCTATTTCCGTGGCATGATCAAGATAAAATGTCGCTACTGGTAATTTCTTAGCGCATTTTTTTGCAAAATTTTTAAGTTCTACAAGTTGTTCATTCATCGTAAGAAATCCAATCTTCAGAAAAACCATCTACTCTTTTTTCAAGAAAATCACGCAATTTTTGCAGCAATTTTGCCTCTATTTGCCGAACACGCTCGCGAGTAATTCCATAACGCTCGCCTATTTCTCGCAGTGTTATCGGAGAATCGGTGAGCAAACGTTCTTTGAGCAATACTTGCTCTTTTTCATTTAAGCTTGGTGCAATGGCTTTAAGATTTTCAAGTAAAAGCAATGAAATTTGATCTGAAGCAAGTTGTTCTTCAACTCCAGGGCCAAGTGAAGGCAAAAAGTCCAATCTACTTACTTCAGAATTTTCTCCTACAGGCAAATCAAGAGACATATCCCCTTGGGACAAGCGTTGATCCATTTCATCAATATCATCCACTGAAACATTAAGCGATTCTGATAAATCCTCAGAACTTGGGGAAAAACCTAAGGTTTGAAGACGTTGACGTTCTTTGTTGAGGTTATAAAATAGTTTACGCTGGTTTTGCGTGGTTCCTATTTTAACCATGCGCCAATTATCCATGATATATTTCAAAATATAGGCTTTTATCCAAAAAGACGCATAATACGAAAATTTAATGCCTTTTTCCGGATCAAATTTTTTTACAGCTTTCATAAGTCCCACATTTCCTTCTTGAATAAGGTCAAGTGCATTTTGTACCCAGCGCCGTTGAAAATCCATGGCTATTTTGACAACTAAACGCAAGTGAGAAGAGATAAGGCGAAAGGCTGCGTCTTCATCTTGGTGCTCTTGCACTCGTTTGGCAAGTTCATATTCTTCTTCAGGTTCAAGCAAGGGAAAAGCTGATATTTCTTTCAAATACAGCTGGAGAGGATCGCGAGTAGCAATCTCGCTGCGAGTTTTGCTAATAGTCGCAGGTAAAGATGTCCGCACGGTGTCCGGCAAATTTTTTTGATTTTTTTCTTGTGCAAAAATGGCTGGATTATTGTCTTTCAGCATGTGCAACAAACATAGTGTTTTGAGAGTAAGGGCGTAAGCCAAATCTATTCTTATTTTCTTCACGAAGCGTACATGTATCGTCTTCTTTTTTCAATACATTACTCAGGATCAAGTATCTTAAAAAAAAGATTGAAAAGACAGTAAGATAAGAAGTTTTGGAGGTTTTTTGCTAGGCAGGGAGTATTGTGCAGAGAGTATTGTAATGCCAAACTTGATGCTTGTCTCTTAGCTCTGGCTTCTGTCCATGGAGCGATAATTGATAGCTTCAGCCAAGTGTGCTGTGCTGAGGATTTCTTCAGCATTTAGGTCTGCGATTGTGCGTGCGATGCGAAGGATACGAGTATGGGCTCGAGCTGAAAGGCCAAGCGTTCTGACTGCACTGCCAAGAAAACCGTGTTCTTGCTCACCAAGTTTGCAATATGTTTCTAAAGCCGTACCTGAAAGGTCTGCATTGGTATTGATATTCAGGTTTTCATATCTTTTGTACTGTATTTCACGCGCTGCAGCAATGCGCTGACGCATACTTGCAGAGTCTGTGACGCCACGCTCAGCTTTAAGGTCTTTATAGGGAACAGCTGGAACTTCCACTTGCAGATCAATACGATCCAAAAGTGGGCCTGAAACTCGCGCGCGATAAGCACGAATAGAATTTGACGAACAGGTGCAAGCGTGGCGTTCATCCGTAAGGTAGCCACAAGGGCAGGGGTTCATGGCAGCTATCAGCATGAAATCTGCAGGATAGGAAAGGGAAATTAAGGAACGTGAAATGGAAACCGTTCCATCCTCCAGAGGCTGGCGCAAGACTTCAAGCGCACCTTTCTTAAATTCCGGAAGTTCATCTAAAAAAAGAACGCCACGATGAGCAAGGCTGACTTCTCCTGGTTTGGGATAACTACCACCACCCACAAGTCCGACATCAGAGATAGTATGGTGCGGTGAACGAAAAGGGCGAGTGGTCATCAAAGCAGCAGAGTGTCCCAGCTCTCCGGCAACCGAGTATATTTTGGTTGCTTCCAAGGCTTCATCCAAAGTCAAGGGCGGTAGCACAGTGGGAATGCGCTGCGCTAGCATGGTTTTTCCTGAGCCCGGGGGGCCAAGAAAAAGCATATTATGCGCTCCGGCCGCTGCTATTTCAATAGCTCTTTTCGCATGTTCTTGACCTTTTACTTCAGAAAAATCAGTAGGATATGCAGCATGGTCTGCAAAAAGTTTTGTGAGGTCTACCTGTTCTGGATCCATGGATTCTTCGCCGGTAAGCATACGGATTACTTGCCCTAAGTGTTCAGTTCCGTATACTGGAAGCCCCTCGGCCACGGCTGCTTCAGCAGCATTTTGTTTGGGAACAATAAGCCCCTTAGCTTTTTCTTCACGCGCACGAATGGCCAAAGGCAAAACTCCTCGCACAGATTTGAGCTCACCGGTTAAGGAAAGCTCTCCGGCCATATACCAACCTTGCAAGCATTCAGGTTCAATGTATTCAGCAGCAGCCAGCAGGGCAACGGCAAGAGGTAAGTCATAGGCTGTACCTTCTTTGCGTACATCTGCCGGCGCAAGGTTTACGGTAATGCGTGAAGGAGGCATTTTGAAACCACAGTTGCGTAGTGCGGTAAAAACACGTTCCTTGGATTCGCGCACAGCTCCATCCGGCAAGCCTACCAGCGTAAATGCAGGTAAACCAGAACGGGAAAGGTCTGCCTCAAGAGTAACCTTAAAGGCATCAATACCTAAGAGCGCGGCTGAAGAAACAGTAGCGAGCAAAATAAACTCCAAGTGTATATGTGTTCGTTTATGAGTATAGACTGTTCTGTGCTTTGTAAAGAATAGGCAAGAACTGTTTTGATTTTTCTGAAAAGAATGCTTTCCTTCCTGAGCAAAAACTTTTAAGATTCTATTTCAGGCATGAATATGTTTGATCAAAAATTTTTTCACACAAAGCAGAGCAAACCGTGTATGAAAAAAAACATGGTTGTTTTAGGCATTGTACAGCACAAAGCACAAGACATTACACAAAAAGTGCGTGTTATAGGCAAAAAAATCTACAAAAAAGTACAAATTGTATGCTTTAATCAATCCAAGCCGGAACTTTTGAGGGTTCCGGCTTTTTTTTTGTCCTCTACTAAAAAGCACACAGGACAAAGTACAAATGGAGGGATAAATGCAGTGGAGGCATAAAGATTTACTTGATATTTCACAGCTCTCCAGAGAAGAAGTGGAATATATTTTTGAAACCGCAAAGTATTTTCAAGAAATCAATGCACGTCCGATAAAAAAAGTTCCAACCCTCAAAGGGCGCAGTGTCGTACTTTTTTTTGCAGAGCCAAGCACCCGTACCAAAACCAGTTTTGATATTGCAGGGAAAAGGCTGAGTGCCGATACTTTTTCTCTTGCTTCATCCGGAACAAGCCAAAGCAAAGGGGAAAGTCTGAAAGATACAGCCTTGACCCTACAGGCCATGGCTCCTGACTCCATTGTGTTGCGTCACGCTGCTTCTGGTGCAGCACAATTTTTAGCTGAGCGTTTGAATTGCTCGGTGATTAACGCAGGAGATGGTCGCCATGCTCACCCTACCCAAGCATTGCTTGATGGCTTTACGCTGTGGCAAAGATGGGGAGATTTTACGGGCAAAACTTTGCTGATTTTAGGAGATGTCGCGCATAGCCGTGTGGCAAGATCAAATATTATTTTAATGAATATGCTTGGAGTAAAAGTGAGGCTGTGCGCCCCCCGCACCCTTTTACCTCCTTCGCTTTCTGGCTGGCCTGTAGAAGTTTTTTATAGCCTTGATGAAGCCATGCGTGGAGTGGACGCTGTGATGTGTTTGCGTTTGCAATTAGAACGTCAACAAACAGGGCTTTTGCCAAGTTTACGCGAATATGCTGCAATGTATTGCCTTCAGCAAAGACATTGTCATCTTGCTCATGATGATCTGTGTGTTTTACACCCCGGCCCTATGAATAGAGGCGTTGAAATATGCTCAAATCTTGCTGATGCAAGCCCTTCGCTTGTCCTTGATCAGGTTGCTTCCGGTGTGGTTATTCGCATGGCTCTTCTTTTCCTGTATTTGACCAAAAAGGAGAACAAATAAATGTCCACTTGTGATCTTGCTATTCTTGGAGCCGAACATCACGGCGAAATCGTGGATCTTTTTGTGGGGCAAGGGGAAATTATAGAATGTGTTCCCACAGGAAAACACACTATAGCTGAAAACATAGCAAAATATGAAGCACAAGGCCTGATACTTTTACCAAGTTTAACAGATGTGCATACGCATTTGAGGGAACCTGGATTTGAATACAAAGAAGACGTGGAATCAGGCTTACGAGCTGCAGCACACGGAGGCTTTGGTAATATCATGTGTATGGCAAATACACTGCCGATAAACGATAATGCTTCAATTACCGAATTTATACTTGAGCAAGCAAATATTTCTTGGCCTTTGGGCCCTCGTCTTTTTCCTATAGGAGCCCTGAGCAAAGGACTTGAGGGCAAAGAACTGGCACCCATGGCAGAACTGGCACAGGCTGGCTGTGTTGCAATTTCAAATGATGGTATGCCAATATATTCAACGGAAATAATGCGCCGTGCCATGGAATACGCTGCAAACTGGGGGCTTATCGTTATTGACCATTGTGAGGATCCGGCTTTTGCCCTTGCTTCCGGAATGAACGAAGGGCGTATTTCTTCTTTGCTCGGTCTCCCAGCTCAGCCTGACGCAGCAGAAGCGATTCAAGTTTCCCGTGATATACTGCTGGCAGAATATCTGGATTTGCCTGTGCATCTGGCGCATATTTCCTGCAAGCGTTCTGTGGATATTATTCGCTTTGCCAAAGAACGTGGTATTAAAGTCACAGCAGAAACCTGTCCGCATTATTTAACACTTACTGAACGGGCGGTTGTGGGCTATGATACTTCAGCAAAGGTCAATCCTCCGCTCAGGACGGAGCAAGATGTTACAAGCCTGCTTGAAGCCCTTAACGAGGGTATTATTGATATGTTAGCCACAGATCATGCCCCTCATGCTAGGCATGAAAAAGAAGTCGAATTTGAGCACGCTCCTTGCGGGATTTCTGGTTTAGATACTGCGCTTTCTTTAAGCTGGGAATTGCTTGTGGCTAAAAAATTAAGTGAAGATGCTTTTTTAAGGGCATGGACTACAAGCCCTTGCCAAACCTTTGGATTGCCACTGAATACGTTTAGCAAAGGAGATAGCGCGGACTTCTTGCTCTTTGACCCTGAAGAATCATGGGAAGTAAGTGCTGAAAGCATGTATTCTAAAAGTTGCAACACGCCTTTTGCAGGACGTACTCTTTTAGGGCGAGTTAAAGCCCATTTCCTTGCCGGAGAAAAAATTGTATAGCTTTTTGAGAAAAAAGCACTTTACCATAGTACTGTGCAAAATATATTGAATACATACAAAAGAACGCGGAGGATATAAAATGAGCCAAGCTTTTAGGGATGCTTTAGGTTTTTGTAAAACCATCATGAGAAATGGTTATGATGCATATATTATTAACACTCGTTTGCAACGACAAACCCTTGACAGTGACACAGCAGATACAGAAGTGGATATTGCTACGGAAATGGATTTTGAAGAGCTTGTAAAATATTTTCCAACTCTACAAACTTCGCACAAGCAAAAAGTAACTGGTTTTTTCAAAGAAGCTGGCAATACCTTCTTTTTTTACCATGAAAAAGTAGCAGCCTCTGCACACCCTGAAAAATGCTTTTTACGCATGACCTCACGTTTGCTTCAGCAAATAGAGCAGCATGGACAAATTCCATCTTCATCTGTGTGTTCTTGGCTTGCTGCTGAAGAAAAATTTGAAGAAATTTTTGAATATACCGAAGAATATATATTTGTTCCCGGTATTCCTGATGAAGTATTTAAGCAAAATTATCTTTTGGTAGTACGTCTTTTACGCCTTGCTGCTAATTATAATCTCAAAATTGAGGCCAATACTTGGATAGCTGTTGTACGCGCAGCTCGAAGGGTCTTGGACTATGTTCCTGTCTCAGATATTATAAATGAATGGCGTAATGTAGACGCTGAGCACATGTGGCGTTTTGCTCAAATGCTTTTTGACTCCCAGTTGATGCATGGGTTTATTCCTGAAGTTGCTGCTCTTTCCCGGGTAAAGCATATTAAAACTCCAGAAGCCGGCGAAGAAAATGTTTTTGAACATTCCATTGAGGTTATGCGTCGCTATGTAGAAGAGCTGCCTTATGATTGGTACGGCGCGGTGGCTTGCTTGTTTCATGATGTTGGCAAATTATATACAGCTGAATATGATGAAAAACATTGGACATTTTATCAGCACCACAGGGTAGGAGCGCATATCACGCGCAAGATACTCAAACGGCTTAACTTCCCTCAAGAAGACAGCGATCTTATTTGCCAGTTAGTGAATAATCATATGTATCTACACTTTATGCTCACAGATAGAGGCATCAGACGTTTTATCGCACTTGATGATTATCCGCGTATTATTGAAATGGTACGGGCAGATATTAAAGCTCGAGATGGTAGCTATCGTGAGCTCAACCACAATCTCAAAATGCTGGAACGCACAGAAGTATCAGAAGAGGCTATTGAACCAATGCTCAACGGCAATGAAATAATGCAGATTACCGGACTCAAGCCGGGTCGTTCAATCGGTATTCTTCGTGACGCTCTGATCCGCGCCCAAATAATGGGAGATGTCAGCACTATTGAAGAAGCACAAAAGTTTGCCAAAAATTATGCACAGCTATTATAAAACAAAAAAATAAAAGCACCTGAAATAAAGATTTAATTCCTATAAGGGAAAATCAAATAAAAAATATATGGTTAATTTGCTGTCAAAATAAATATTTAAGCGAATAAATATTTAATCGAATAAATATCTTAGCAATGCTTACTAAAAATTGTAACAAGCAAAAGAGCATGGAAAAATTAAACTTGCTTCAACATAGCCCTGCACCCGGTTGAGCTGCTAAAATAGCTCCAGGGTCTCTGGAGCAAGCTCTTCATGGCCTTAGTTTTGAGGATGACCGTCTCTTAGCTGGTAAAGCAGGTGATCTGGAAGATGCTGCTGTCGTGCGTTTTCCAGATGGCCGAGCCTTAGTGCAGACCGTGGATTTTTTTCCGCCAATGGTCAATGATGCCTATGGCTTTGGGCGTATTGCTGCTGCCAATGCACTGTCCGATGTATATGCCATGGGTGGAACTCCCTTGGCTGCGATGAATATTCTCTGTTATCCTTGCAAGACACTGCCTCTTGAACCTATGCGCGAAATGCTTTCGGGCTGCTTAGATGCCGTGCGTGAAGCTGGAGCAGTTCCTGCCGGCGGACATTCTGTTGAAGACAGTGCCATCAAACTTGGGCTGGCTGTTTCTGGCAGTATTGATCCTGCGTGCATGGCAAGCAACAGGGGTGCAAGGGCAGGTGATATTTTACTGCTTACAAAACCACTAGGCACAGGCCTTATTATCAATGCTATCAAGGCTCAGGTAGAAAATTATCAAGCTTTGGAGCAGATGCTGATTACGGTTTGCGGACGCTTAAATAAACATGCAGGCGCGTGTATTGAACGCTTTGCAATTAAGGGCGCAACGGACGTCACTGGTTTTGGGCTTGGCGGTCATCTGCTTGAACTAGCGCAGGCGTCTGGGGTTCAAATGCGTATCACGCTTGCAGATTTACCGCTTATGGATAGAGCCTTAGAGCTGGCTGTCGCAGGCTTTTTACCGGGTGGTTCTATCAATAATCAAAAGCATTACATGCCTCGCTGCAAAGTACTTGGCAAACCTGATCCGTGGAGACTTGCTCTTGCTTTTGACGCTCAAACTTCAGGTGGACTGCTTTTGTCCGTGCCTGAATTAAAGCTCAAAGATGTCCAAGCCATGCTTCAGGACAATGGAGACCTTGCCCAAGTTATTGGTCATGTAGAAGCAGGCAAAAAAGCCTCTCCAGCTTTGCTTTTTGAGTAAGGGGGAGGGGAATTATTGACAAAGTTCTTGCCTCCTAGTGAAGATTCTTTTATATTATTTTCATGTTAAAAAAGCCTAAACAAAAACAAACTACTATTGAATTGGTGACAATAGAAGAATGAGTCCCTAAAAATCATCTTCTTCAGAATATAAATAAATTTATAGACTTTTCTTTTATTTATGAAAAAACAAAACATCTTTACTGTGACAATAATGGACGTCCAGCAATTGAGCAAACTGTTCTTTTTAAGATGCTTTTTATTGGTTATATATTTGATATTAGAAGTGAAAGGCAGCTTGTAAAAGAAATACAAGTTAATATGGCGTATTGCTGGTTTCTTGGTTTTGGAATAAAGGATAAAATACCTGATTCCTCTACGATTAGTCAGAATAGAAGAAGACATTTTAACGGCACTACAATAGCTCAGGATATTTTTGATAACATTGTTTTGCAGGCTATGAAGCGGAAAATGATTGAGGGTAGAACACTTTATACAGACTCAACACATTTGAAAGCAAATGCCAATAAACATAAATTTGCGAGTAAAATAGTGCAAAAAACAACTAGAACATATTTGAGCGAGCTTGATGAAGCTGTGGAGGAAGACCGCAAAAATTACGGCAAAAAGCTTATAATAAGTATGATTCAGAAACAGATTGTTACGTATACCCAAAAGGGCAAGAGTTTCATTATCAAACGACTGACAGGCAAGGCTTTTGGCACTATGTATCATGTCAGGATATTTGTAAAAAGTGTGAGCTTTTATCTCAGTGTACCGCAAACAAAAAATGCATAAAAAAAATCATGCGCCACGTTTGGGAAGGCTCAAAAGAGCAAGCGACAGAAAATAGGCTGAGTCCTCGGGGCAAAATACTTTTCAAACGACGAAAAGAAACAGTTGAACGCAGTTTTGCCGATGCAAAAGAGCTTCACGGGCATCGCTATACCCTGATGCGAGGCCTTTCAAAGGTTCAGGCGCAGAGTCTGTTGCGTGCTGCCTGCCAAAATATGAAAAAAATGGCTCTCGTCCTGAGCCGAATTGACTTATTTCCTCATTTTTCCTTGCTAAATAGCTTGCAAAAGCGAATTCACTCTCTTTGTTACTGTGATTTTAGCTTTATTTGAGAGATATTTTAACCTTAAAGCTCATTTCAGGAAAAATGATAAAATTACCGCTTTTGAAAAACAGGGCTTTGTCAACAGCCTGCCCCCTCTGCAGGAGGGGTTCAGCATGTTTCCAAAGGGTATTGAACATGCTCTAAAGTGAGTCCTTGGGGTGGGGCAGAAAGGGGTGCGACTGTTCTATCCAAACTCTGCAAAATATATTGTACCTGTTTTGCATCAATTTTGCCTCGCCCTACTTCCACTAAACAGCCCATCATATTACGCACCATTTGCCGTAAAAAACCAGATGCCGTAAAACGCCAAAGCAGTTCTTTTTCTGCTCCGGTTTTTTCAACATCAATAGCCATAACCTCGCGTATAGTTGAGCGAACTGGTGTTCCCGCATTTTGAAAAGCAGCAAAGTCATGTTTTCCTATCAGCACGCTGGCTGCCTGCTGCATGGCAGGAACATCAAGCATTCCGCAGGCCCAAACAAAATTTCTGCGTTGTGGCAAAGGTTTTTGGCGATCACACCACAAAAGATAGGAATAGGTTTTGGAAAAAGCAGAATCTCTGGCATGAAAATCATGGGTAGCAGGTCGCGCTTCTAAAATACGAACATCCGCGGGTAATTTTGCATTAAGAGCCTTATCCCAAGGAATGTCCACAAAATTTTTAGGGCTGTCAAAATGCGCTACTTGCCCTAAGGCGTGCACTCCGGAATCTGTCCTTCCTGAACCATGCACTCGCAGCATACTACCGCATATTTTGTGTAAGGCGTGTTCAATAACAGCTTGCACGGTTCGTACTTTTGGCTGAATTTGCCAGCCACAAAAATCCGTACCATCATAGGCTATTGTGAGTTTAACACGCCCCATTTTTTTTTACTTTTAGTCATCAAAGGGGACATGTAGATCCGTGAGTGCTTCGGAAAGCACAGCAGCCTTACGAGTTTCGATAAAGCCAAGGATTTCACCTGCCTGTCTGCCTCCCAGCCCTGCAAGAATTTTTACGGCCAGGTCTTGACTCATGGTTTCAAGCACAGCTGCTGCGGATTTTGCTTTCATATTGGCATAGGCTTTGATGAGTTTTTGCATCCGTTCTGACTCAACCGAGTGGACATCAGCAAGCAATCGACGAAGCTGCCCATTACGTTTTTCTATTTCAGCAAGTTGCAGCTTCAGCTGGGTTTCAAGGCTTTCGAGCCTACGTTCCTTTTCCGCAAGTTCTTTTTCTCGTTTTTTTAATATTTTCCAATCTGCCTCATCAATGTCCTGAGGCTTTTTTTGTGCGCTTTCTTCAGTGGCTTCTGTATTGTCTTCTGTTTTTTGCTTTTCTTGTACAGAGTTTTGAGGTGTGGCTTCTTTGCTTTGGCTTTCTTTGGCTTGGGCTTCATCAATGCCCACTACGGGGATAACTGCTTCAGCAACAAATACAGTCAAATTATCGACAGCAAGCGAGCCCAAAAGTGTCAATTTCAGGGCAGCTAAAAAAAGTAACAGGCCGACAACTTTAGTTACTTTTGTTCGTCCGCCGGAGGATGGTGATTTCTTCAAATTCTTTTTGTTCTCGTAGAGTTGACTCATGATAATATCTCTTGGATTCTTTTTCCTTGAGTTTTTCAAGCAATTTTTTATCTTTAGAACGCGCCACTGCTTCTTGACGGCATTTTTGCAATTTCAAGGCCAACTTGGAAAGCTCTTCTTGTGCTTCGGAAATATTTTGTTGCAGGCCAAGTTCGTATTGTTGGGAAAGCCAAATATCTGCAGCTGTACTTTTTGCTTTTATACCCTGCTTTTGGTGTTCTATGAGTCGTTTTTTGAGTTCTTCAAGTGTTTTTTGTTGCACATCATGCTCGGCCTGCGCCTTAGCCAAGATAGCAACCGCTTGATCTTCTAATTGCTGGCGATGTATCAGCACACGCTCTAACTTAAAAATAAAAGGCTTGGGCATAGGCTTTCTTGCCACGAAGCGTTCTCTGGGGCAAGAGGTAGCTTATGGTCAGAAAAACTATACTTTGTGTGCGATTGTCCCTGCAAGCCCACAATATCCACTTGTTTTTTCCTTATTCGCCCAGCGCCACATCATACACTGGGAAACTTGGCACATTTTCATCTTATCATCTTTGGTCTTAAGCAGGGGACAAAATTTGTACTTGGCTTCACTTTCAGGGATAATCATAAATAAATCTCCATTGTTATATTTTTCCTAGAAAATCTTTAACACTCGCTCTTTGGAGTATGTCACTGCCAAAACGCTTGCGAATTGCATCTACAGCTTGTTCCATTTGTTCGTTTTTCTTGTGTGTGGCTTGATCAAAAAGCAGCATTTGTTGAGCTTTTTTGTCAAGCTTTGAAACAGCAATGCCGATAAGTCTCACAGCTAAGGGTAAACTTATTGCTGAAAGAAGCTGCTCCGCCTCCAAGTAAATGCTTTTGGTATCACAAACAGGCTGCTTCATGGTTTTGCTGCGCGTTACTTGCTTAAAATTATTATATTTTATTTTCAAAGTGATGTTTTGTGCGCGTAGGGCATGAGTTCTTAATTCTGAAGCTATTTTATCCGCTTGTTTGAGTAAATACGGAACCATCAAAGCGCGATCCTGCAAATCATGAGCAAAGGTATTTTCCGCGGAAAAAGATTTTGGCTCTTGTCTGACTGAGAGTTCGGTAGGATCAATGCCTTGAGCACGAGCATACAGTACAACTCCTCTTTGTCCCAGACGCTCTTTCCAAAAATCTTCAGAATAGCGAGTTATATCCGTGGCTTTTCGCACAGCAAGCGCATCTAAAATTTCCAGTGCCTTTTTCCCCACTCCCGGAATTTTTTCTACGCTTAAGGTATGCAAAAAATCCTGCACTTGCTCATGTTTTAAGATAAACAAACCATCTGGCTTATCCAGATCAGAGGCTATTTTTGCTAAAAAACGCACAGGAGCGCAGCCCACAGAACAAGTCAAACCCGTGTGCTGTTGCATGGCTTTTTTTATAGCCTTGCCCAAAGATGTAACTGAACCAAAAATTCCTTCAAGACCCTTTGCATCAAGGTAGGCTTCATCAATACTGCTTTGTTCCACCACAGGTGAAAATTCTTGCAAAAGTTGCATTACTTCTTTGGATTTTTCTTTGTAGCGAGACATGCGTGCTGGCAAAAAAATGCCCTGTGGGCAAAGTCTTCTAGCCTGTGCGCCGGGCATGGCCGAGCGCACACCATATTTCCGCATTTCATACGATGCCGCAGCAATCACGCTCCGCGCCCCAATGCCACCGACAGCCACAGGCTTACCGCGCAGTTGAGGATTATCAAGCTGTTCCACAGATGCAAAAAAAGCATCCATATCAATATGCATAATCCAAGGCATTGTCATATCGCAAGCCTAGCAAAGAGTGACTCAGGCTAAAAGCCCTTTAAGGACAATAAAATTAGCAGATTGTTATTCAGCTACCCTCCTCCGTCATTCCGCGCGTAAGTCGCGACAGTCCAGTCTTACTTCCCCCTTCCTGTCATCCTGCGCGTAAGTCGCAGGATCCAGTTCTTCTGTCTTCGCTGCTTCTTCTTTTCTTCTCTTCTTCCTCCTTGCTTTTTCCCTTACGGCGTCAAGTCCTCATCGTCTTGCTCTGCTGGATTCTGCGACTTCGCGCAGAATGACGGAGGGAGGAAGCACTGCCACGTTGTGCTAAAGCACGGGTATACTGCGTAAAGCACGAGCATAGTGTGCAAAGCATAGCCTCTGCGACTACGCGCAGAATGACAAGAGGGGGAACGTGCTACAGCAAAAAATGGGCGCAGAATGACAAGAGGGGGAACGTGCTACAACAAAAAATGGGCGCAGGAGGACAAAAGGGGGGCAGGAGAACAAGAGGGCGGGGTAGGATACTAACTGGTAAGCATGTGCACGCTCAATTCAATTCATTGCATAAGCGCCACGTTCCATTTTCAAGCTGTAAGCGTATGATCACGTCTTTTTTCATGCTTTCTTGAGTCCTGCCGGGAAAAGTCACGGCAAGAGTCCCGTGCATTCTTACTTTGGCTGTAAATTCTTCTTGCGTGATAAGTTCAAAAGACATTTGAGAAAAATCAAAACGCGCATTCTGCATATCCATGCCCAAATAATTCATGAGCCCTGCCATTTTTTCGTCTTGCTCACGGCGCATTTCCAATTGCTTCCGCATACGTTTACAGCTGATGTCCAGTAGCGTCTCCATATCAGAAGTAAACCATGCTGTTGCTGCTCGCTGAGCACACTGCACGGGGTCTGATGCAGAAAAGTTATTATCAGAACACGCACTACAGATGATAAAAATCAAAAAAATACCACACAAAGCATAGAATTGACGCATTATTACCTCGCTCAAAGCATCTTAAAAAAAATCTTCGCAAAGTTTCCATTGCCCTTCAAACAACACAAAGTGCAATTGTTCATCTATTTCTTCATTTTCCTGATTCCAAGATGCTATGCCGGACATACGCACGATTGCTGTCTCTTTGTTTTTTTCTACGGTTTCATATTTGAGTTCCTGTACTTGGAGGTTCATGCCATTTTCGCTAGCAAAAATAATATCTGCCTGTTTGGCTACAATGTCCTGCGCTAGACCCGGGCAAGATGCAGCCACCATGCCCTCCACATCAAACTCGGCCAAAGCCTGCATATAAGAGCGTGCGACTTCTTCAGGTGGAGTATTTTTTTCACAAGCCCAGAAAGCAAACAGCATAAAAAAAATCAACAGTGCTAAACGCATTTTTCCCTCCCAAGAACGAGAAGCTAAATATACCCTTGGCTCTTTCTCTGGTCAAATATACTTTTTTAGCTCAAGGGGAGAGCATAGTAAGTTTTCTGCTATTAAAGCGCGCTGATTCCTCTCTTCTACATATAGATTGTTTTACAATTTTTCGCTATGCTTTCAAAAAAAGGAGCTTCTTTGATGCGAACTATTCTTTATACTCTTATTTTTATTGCAGTCCTTGGCGGTGCTTTTTTTATAACAAGCAATACCGGAGACAAACTGAATTTACCTTATGCAGCGGATTGCCTCCAAGCACCGGAAATTCAGCATCGCGCCAGTGATCATACCCTTGGCACTGAGCACGGGCATGAGAGTTCTCATGCACATCATGAGTAATATGCTTTGCAATAATATATACTCTTATCTTGCAGTGCTCGGCACAGAAGCAAGGCGCAAATCACAAGTTAGGATAGAGACATGAAACGCCTTGCCCTGATCCTTACTCTGCTCTCAGCTATTGTTTTACTGTTTGTTTTCGTTATTAATTCCATGAATTTTGGCTTAAAAGAAACAGCAGATACTTTTTTTACAGCACTGGGCAAAAAGCAAATAAAAGTAGCTAGAACTCTCATTTCTACAGAGTTTCGTCATGCTCTTTCTGCTGAAGAATTTGCATCATACATCCATTCAAGTGGCCTTGATCGCTATAAAACAGCCGTATGGGAGCCTCCCTCCTACGCGCACAAGCAAGGGGAGCTTAAGGGAATTGTGCATCTACAAGACGGTGCAGTCCAGCCCATACAGCTATTTTTTGTTAAGGAAGGAAAAAATTGGTATATCCATAGCATAGAGGCAAAAATTTCAGGTTTTTCACCGCAGATCGACAGTGAAAAAATACCGCCACTGCCTGTGCTGCGTACCATGATTTCCACAACCGTACAGTGCTTTGGAAAATGTGTGCTAAACAATAATTTTGAAGCATTTTATGCAGAGATATCAGCCTTATGGCAAAGTAAAACTTCTGCTGCAAAGTTGCTTCAATCGTTTCAGGCTTTTGTAGAACAAAAGGTTGACCTCAGTGCCTATACTGTGGTTTCGCCAAAATTGAGTGAAAGCCCAAGAATAGATGAAGACAAAAAATTACAGCTTAAAGGCTATTTTCCCCATGAAAAAGGCACGCTGTATTTTCAGCTGATCTTTATTTTTGAATACCCGAAGTGGAAACTTTATGGCCTCAATGTGTCTTTAGAACCCCCTGTATAAGTCTTATGCAAAAACACGCATTCTTTTTTGTTTGTTTTCTTTTTCTCAGCCTCCCTGCTTTTGCTGCCAAAGAAGATAATACTGCACAGCTTATTTCCAAGTTGGGGAGCTCGGAATATCAAGAAAGAACAGAGGCTTTTAGAGAACTCAAATCCTACGGTTCTCGCGCCCTTGATGCTTTAATCCAAGGTCTTTCCGATAATACACCGAATATCCGTGGTGGCTGTACTCAGCTCTTGGCCTCTATTGGGGAGCAAGCCGTTCCGGAGTTAATACGCGCATTAGGACATCATTCCGGCAGGGTACGCATTCAAGCGACCCAAGCTCTTGGGCTGATGGGGGCACAAGCTTCAGATGCCGTGCTTCCTTTATCCAGAGCTTTGACTGATCCACTGGAAGATGTCAGGGGCAACGCTGCAGCAGCCTTAGCGGAAATAGGGGGCAACGCTGCGCCGTCCGTACCGGATTTGCAAAGAACACTTCGTGACCCAAGTTCCTGGGTTCGTAAAAATTCTGCTTTTGCGCTTGGGAGAGTAGGTACAGCTGCTCGTGAAGCAAGCGGAGCCTTAATCAAAGCACTTGAAGATAAGAATGATAAGGTGCGCTGCGAAGCTGCCTTGGCTTTAGGCCAAATTGATCCTGACCCTGCAGTTGCCCGCACTGCGTTGAAACAACTGCAAAATGATCCCTTGCAAACAGTGCGCGATGCTGCTCAAAAAGCTCTTGAAAACATTGCAGAGAATGAATCTGCAAGAGCAACACCAGAAAATACGCACGGGCAGGCTTCGTATGTAAAAAATAGCCATATTGCACAATTAGTCCAGTCGCTAGGCCATGATGATCCTCCTACTCGTACAATAGCTCAAAAGCAGCTTACAAGCATGGGAGTGGAAGCAGTTCCTGCTCTTGCTTGGGCACTTGATAGTGATAATCTTCGAATGAGGCGTGGGGCTGTACAAATTTTGCTCGCCAACGGTGCCAAGGCCTCACTTGCACGAGCTGCCTTAAGCAGAGCTCTTCATGACCCTGATGCTCAGGTTGCGCTTGATGCAGCCAGAACCTTACAGGCCATGGGGCTTGCAGCTGCTCCCAGCGCAGCAGAACTTGGCAATGTCCTGAATAAGGAAAATCAAGAGCTTGCCCTTGAAGCAGCCAAAACTCTTGAAGCACTTGGGGCTGAGGCCTTACCTGCTTTGGAGGCACTGATAACTGCCTTGCAAAGCACAAACGCAGAACTTGTGCTGCTTGCGAGTAAAAGCCTAGCGCATCTTGGTGCTGCAGCTTCACCAGCAGTAAAACAGTTAATCAAAAATTTGGAGCACAGTGAGCCTAAGGTTCGTAAAAATACTGCCCAAACCTTAGGACAAATCGGGCCAAAAGCTATTTTAGCCGGACCGGCTTTACATCAAATGTTGCACGATACAGACATGGAAGTACAAGATTATGCTCGGCAGGCTATATCTTATATTGGCTATGTGCCTGAACCTAGCTCAAAAACAGCAAGAAAAATATCAAATAATTCAAGCGCAAAGCAGAATTATAATACAGACATCAAGACAGGCGCAACAGAAAATAGCCAAAAAGACAGTTTGTGGAACACAGCTCCTGAAGAACTTGAGCCAGCACCGTGGCTACCCCCTGATACCTTTACAAAACAAAAATTTGACAATGAAAAAGAACAAAATATAAGGCAATCTCCTGCGCCAGTAAAACAAGAGAGTCTTACTCCATTAGCTCCTGAGCCTTTGCCGGTTACGTTGCAAAAAAAAGAAACAATTTTTGCCCACGAAACAAGCCCAAAAACAAGTATACAGCCTGAAACACCACAAGAATTTTATATTTTAGGAGAGAGACTTTTTCTTGAGCATAAAATGGAGGAAGCAGCTGAAGCATTCCGCTATGCTGCTATTCGAGGCCATAGCCTGTCTCAGGTACGTTTGGGCGAGCTGCACCTGAGTGGACAAGGAGTATCAAAAAACTTCACAGAAGCCATGCACTGGTTTAGAAAAGCATCCATGCATGGCGATGCAGAAGGCTATTATCGTATGGGCTATATGTTTGAAAAAGGCTTTACTGTTCCTCAAAACATGGATGCAGCCAAGGCGTGGTATAAGCGCGCTGCAAACAAAGGAAGTTTGCGCGCAGCCAAACGCTTAGAGCAATTGTAGAGATACAGGATGAACAATACACCGCGCAATAAAACACTTCGAGTTGCAATACTGTGTCTACTTTGTTTTTTTATCCAGAGTATCCAGAGCATCTCAGCCTTTGGAGATGAACAAAGCGAAAAATGGTGGGCAGAAGAGCAAGAATGTATTGCAAATTGTCCGGAACTGCCTCGGTTTTCCGACACAGAAACCGATGCACAGTATGTTGAGCGCATGAAAAAAACAGAAGAATATAATATTTGCCAGCGACAATGTATCAGAGAATACATGAACAAAGTCCAAATCCGCCACCGCTTCTTTGATGACGGCTCAAAAAGCTATTTTAAGCGTAACGAGTAAAAGTACGATAGCTTCAAAACATGGCGGAAGTCTCTACTTTTAACTGACCCTAAAAAGGGGGGATTACCCTTGTTTGTATACAAAAAGCGAAAACCCCCTTTCGGGGGCTTTTATTTTTTAGAGCAAAATTTGCTTTAATATAAAGAGTAGCTCTTAGTTTGCTTTGTCTGCCGGTGGTTTAAGGAAAATATGCAATGGGAGTTTGGTCGCCACTTTTGTTTTTCCGTCTTGCTCAACGGCAATAGCAATATCATGGCGTCCTTCATTCTCAATCTTCAGTCCGGGCAGGCGAAAATTGAGCTTATGCATCAAAGTACCTTTTGGTTGGACAGTATTTTTGCCAAGCTCTTGCTTTTTACCATTTGGTAAAACAAGCGCGAGATGAACAGTAAATGGTGTTTGATCCTTAGGGTCAAGCTCCCAAAGCGAGGCAACGAAAAAGGGAGGTACCTGTGCTGGCAGTTTGGGTACTGAGCCGTGTTCAAAAACTCTGATGTAGGACGCGCTACCGGAATCACCGTCCACGATAATGTCACTACAAATAAGGCTGTAGAGTAGTTTAGGCATGTGTGCTCCTTTATGGTTTGGTTAGAGTAAAAGTTCCACTGCTCCAGTCACTACGCCAATGACCGGAAATTATTCTTTGATCCTTGGAAACGGTGCCTGTATGGACAACGATTCCGTTTGCCTCTGTGAGCATGAGACGGATACTGCCATCAGTCTCGACTTTACCACTTAATGGCACTCGTACAGCAGTGCCTTTATAATGAATTACTCCTTCCAGCCTTCCACCGGGAAATGTGTTCATAACACAATCCGCAGTATAAGGCGGAGAATTGGGCTCCATGAAAACATAAATCCATTGTCCTGTCAGCTGAGGATATGTGGGTAAATTGCTTGCACGTTCCAAACTAAAAGTGCCAACCCCTGAACTTTCACTATACCAGCCACGGATTGTTCTGCCATCTTTGGACAGAGAACCTGTATACCGTGCTTGTACCTCGCCACGCTGAATTGTAAAAACCACTGCGCCTGAAGGATCAATTTTACCTTCGAGAACATCGTTAATAATTTTTCCTTGCAAAGGATACACTGCTTGAGCTGTAAACAATTCTCCGGCTTCATGAATATCAAGGGCAGTGGTAATAGAAAGACCATCTGGTGTACGATAAGAAAAGACCCAAGAGCCTTCAAGGCCGGCCATTGATGCTGGGCAAAGAATAAGCTCGCTGAACAAAAGGAGCAGAAAAATAAAGCTATATTGTAGTGTACGCATGTTCTTTTACTTAAAAATTCTTATTTGCGAGTCATGTCACTCCATGCCCAAACCACCTTGCCCACAAGGGCTCGGCTGATGTCGCCATAATAATCACGTTTTAGCCGATAAGTGAAGGGGGGAAATTCGCGACTATTATCAGAATAAAAGACAAGTTCAAGATCATCGTCCCTTTTTGTTGTGGCGACTCGTTTTACCATAGCTCCTCCATCCTCTCCGGGTTCAGTGACCAGCATGATGCGTCCTGCTGGTTCCGGATTTTTGTCATCGCGGTCAACAAGCACAAGATCACCCGGGTGCAAAGTTGGAATCATAGAATATTCATTTGCACCAACTTCTACAGCCACAAGGTTTCTTCTGCGCTGCACAGAATGATGGTGGCGCCAGACAAGAACCCAGCCATCAATGGCATCTTCGGGAATAAGGCCGGGGCCGGCAGCTACCGGAGAGGCAGCTAGGGGTACTGCAAGATAATCTTCAGAAAGTGGCTCTCCCTCGACCGTGGCCGTAGGAGAAGGAGCAACAAAGCATACATTTCTGGGCTGTTCGGATATTTCATCCGGAAACATGGTTTTACAGCCTAGCTTATCAAGAATACGCCCTAAAGAATCCAAGGTAAGTCCCCTTTCTCCACTCAAAAAGCGATTGAGCTGTGAAGGGTTCACGTCTAAGGAATCAGCCATTTGTTTTTTATTGGCAAATTGCTCCCCTTGACCAATAAGGTGATTCAATTTTTTTCGTACATCATCGGAAAAACTCACACGAAGCCTCTTTTTATCTCATTTTTTTGTACATCATTAGAAAAACTTACACGAAGCCTTTTTTATCTCATTTTTTCGTACATCATCAGAAAAACTCATAGGAAGCCTTTTTGTATCTTATTTTTTTGTACATCATCGGAAAGACTCATAGGAAGCCTTTTTATATCTTAAATATGGATTCATCAATTCAGTAGTATAGCTTGAAAATATACATGGCAAAGGATTTGTCTTTTGTCTAATGTCAAACGGCAAAACTATTTGACTTTCTTTTTGTCGTATGGCAAATAATATTTATACATGAGCTGAACAGCTTGTTTATTCTTATTTTTGAGCAAGTTTTGAGCAAGTTTTGAGTAAATTTTGAGTAAATTGTAAAAAGGAGGAAACAATGGATATGACTAATATGGCTAATATGGCTGATACGAAGGACATGAGAGATATAACAAATATAACGAATATGACGGATATGAGAGATATGGCTGACATGAGGAATATGGCGGAGATGGGTGATATGGCGGAGATGACTGATATGAGGGATATGGAAGTAGAATTGATTCGTTTGGAAAAATCCCCTGAGGGTGTTTTTGGGATATTGCGAGTGCAAGGCAGTGTGCATGGCCTTACTTTAGAGCCACCGGATAAAGGCAACAGGCCAAATATATCCTGTATTCCGGCTGGAAAATATATTTGCAAAAGTCGCTTGTCTCGCAGGTTTGGGCAAACCTTTGAAGTTGCGGATGTGCCTGATCGCTCTGATATTCTCTTTCATTCCGGCAATGTGGCCGAAGATAGTCGCGGTTGTATTCTTCTTGGTAAGGGCTTGGGACAATTTGGTGAAAAAAAGGGCATTGTGCATTCGAAAAACGCGGTTCAAGATTTTTTGCAGGCTTTGGGCAAGCTCAATACTTTTTCCTTGAGCGTGACTGAACCTTCCTTGCTGTAAAAGGAGCGAGCAATGGAATATATTTGTATACGAGGGGCTAAGGCAATTTGCGAGGCTGTGGGCGAAAATCCTAAAGAGATTGTTCGCCTTGTTGAAGAGCAAGGTCTTCCGGCATGGAAACGAGATAACAAGGGAGCTTGGCGTGCTTTGCCCGACGATTTAGTGCGTTGGCTGAAAAAAGTGCGAGATAGGAATATGCCATTTTAAGTGTTGCCGTTCTTTCAGCTCTCCTGCAAAAAAAAGGGAAGAAAAAGAACTGGATCCTGCGACTTACGCGCAGGATGACAAGAGGGGGTATCCACTGCCACGCTGTGCAAAGTACGGGCATACTGTGTAAAGCACAGGGCATACTGCTCCTTCCCCTTTCCTTCTTCTCTTACTGCGTCAAAGCCTCATAGCCCCGCTCTGCTGGACTGTCGCGACTTACGCGCAGGATGACAGAGAGGGAGGAACTACAATAAAAAGGGGACATGGAGCGATAAGAGAGGGAGTAGGACGGCAAGAGGGGGGGAACGTGTTGCAACAAAGAATGGCGTGCGATATAATAAAAAGGGGCGTGGTATGACAAGAACGAGGCCTGGCAGGGCAGGCCTGACGGGGTGGTTCTTAATAGGTAAGACACCAAAATTACAAACAAAAGTATGTTTTTAGGATAGGCTCCCTGTGGCTTCCCTTTTCGGGAGGGGCTAAGAGTAAATTTAACCTGCCACACAGAGGTCTTAATTTATATGCGCTTATTCTGCGTGCCTAGGGTTAAAAAACATTTTGGCCGTTATTTGGTACAGCCTCTGTATTTCTGAAACAAGGGCTTGAAACAAGGCCTTGAAATAATGCTTAGTATGGGCTGATATTTTGAATACCCGGCACGGTTCGGGAGGCACTTTGCAATAGGGCCGTCCAACGAGTAATCCAGCCGTGCCCTTTATGGGTCAGCCCGGGCAGTATTTGCAATTGAAATTTTGTTTTCTTGGCCAAGGCATGGCAAAAACTTTGAGCAATTTGCGCTGGTACGATTGTGTCCTCAGCACCCACAAAATGTACTTGGGGTATATTTCCCAATCGTCTGGCCACGTCTTTGGGGTTCAGAGAATCCACAAGCGGAGTGACTTTATGTATGTCTGTCCAAAGGGCATGGTCTAAATTTCCGCAAATAGTAATAAGGCCGGTTACGTCTGTGCGCCGTGCCGCGAGTAAGGTGGCGACTGCACCGCCACCAGAATATCCAAACAAAATTGCTTGCTTTGCACCGGCTGCACGCATGGCTTCATCCATGAGAACATCCATAGTATAAATGACTTCCGCAGAAAAACGTCCCAGCGTCCAGTATGTATTACTGCATTTTGCTCCGCTCACATATTGGCAGGGACGTCCTAGATAGGCCACGGCAGCTGCGGTGTCTTTGCTTGCCAATAAAAAGGAGACTGAGGTTGTGGGAGTGGGATCCAAGGAAGGGCTGGTTCGAGTGGCGTATGCAGCACCATCGCCTTCAATGTAGATATGCAAAATTTTTCCTGTTCCACGCACCCAGCCTTGTGCAGGTAGTGGCGAGGTAATGGGTAGAGCTTGCCATGTTGGGTCTGCTTGCAAGGTTACAAAAGCCTTGTTCTGCGAGCAGGAAATAAGGCAAGTGAAAAAACTGAAAAAAAGAAATGATCTGAAAATTTTTTGCATAACCCAAGTATATTCAAGATAGCCAAAGTATGCAAATTTTGCTGTAAAGTGCTTAGGGCAAGCGCATATAGGTTTTAGACTAAATACTCCCTGCTCACTCTATTGTAGGGCAAACGCATATAAATTTCAAAGCAAACACTTGGTTTGAAACAAATTCGGGAGCATTCGATTCCCCCCAGTTTTGTTATGCCTTTCTTGCTTGTCATTCTGCGTGAAGTCGTGAAAATCCAGTGAGTTACACAGCGTGGTAGTACATCCTCCGCCGTCATTCTGCGCGTAAGTCGCAGAATCCAGCAGAGCCAGATTATAGGGACTTGCATCTGTACGAGAAGCAGCAAAAAAGAAGAAAAAAGAAGACAAGAAAAAGAAGAAGATAAGAATGAAGAACTGGATCCTGCGACTTACGCGCAGAATGACGGAGAGGAGATGTACGGCATCATTGACTAGAGCAAAGGCTTGTTTAGTTGCTCCAGTTCCTTCTTTTTTTAGACTGTGTTTTTTTACTTTGTACTTTTTGTTCTTGCTCCAAAATGCGCTGAAATTCCTTTTTTGTTGTAGAAGGCATGAGGGCATGAAAAAATTGAGCCAGCCCCGGGCCTTCAAAAGAATATCCACAGCTGGGATCAAGCTCTACGCCATGGAGATATAATGAGGGGGTTGGATGTGCTTTGCATAAAGCTAAGCGGTGCTCATAATCTTTGCACAGTCCTTCTTCAGTGAGCCAAGAACAGCCAAAAACAAGGCGTCCGTCATGATCTTTTGTTTTGATATAAAATCGCTGGAGTTCCTCATCGCTCTGCTGGAGTTTTTCAAATTGGCGTTTGTTGCGTATCCACTTGCCATCAATATGTAGAACTATTTCCTGACAGCAGCGACCACAGCACCGACATTGCCCAAGTACCTTGGCCTGTTGCCTGAATACAGCAAACATGAGACGCCTGTACATGGCCAGCCAAGCCCAGTCAGTAATATACCATGGCATAGATCAAATATTTGCTAGCTGTGGGCTATATGTTGCTTCAGTTTTTCTTCCAAAAGAGAGCAAAGCTCGTCTTTGCGAGATTCGCTCGTGGCTTCTGCTCGTATCACTATCACGGGCTGAGTATTTGAGGCGCGAGCCAAGCACCAACCATCCTTATAGGTAATGCGGATACCATCCAAATCTGTTATTGTGCAGTCTTCATGCTGCAGAAGAGTTTGCAATTCTTTGCTCACTGTATGTATAACTGTAAATTTTTTATGATCAGGGCAGGAAACATTAATTTCTCTTGTAGCATACAGCGTAGGCCAATCAGCAAGCCAAGTGGAAAGAGGAGTATTTTTGTCTGCCACATACGAAACCAAGCAAAGAGCAGCCCAAGTTGCGTCATCTACGCCTCTAAATTCATCACCAAAATACATATGACCGCTTAATTCCCCACAAAATTGTGCATCATGCTCTAACATTTTTGCTTTGATGGTGGAATGTCCGGTGGGCACCATGATGGCTTTGCCACCGCATTTTTCAATTTCTTTGAAATACAGGTCAGTGCATTTTATATCCCCCAAAAGAGTAGCTCCTGGGTGTTTGGAAAGAATTTCACGAGCAAAAATGGCTGCTAACCTATCACCATGCAAAAGTTTTCCTTGTTCATCCACCACGCCGATGCGGTCTCCATCACCATCGAGTCCAACACCTAAATCTGCTTGAGTGGCAAGTACTGTAGACATCAGGTCTGTCATGTTTGATTCAACCACAGGATCAGGATGATGGTTGGGAAAAGCCGGGTCAGGCTCACAATAGAGCCGGATAACTTCTGCACCACATCGTTCCAGTAGATCAGCGGTAATAGTACCAGATGCTCCATTTCCCCCGTCCACGACCACGCGTACAGGGCGTGCATAGTGTAAATCATGGGACAAGGTTTCAGTATAGGCAGGTAAAATATCGTGGCTAGAAGCCAAACCAGCACCAGAACTAAAATTTCCAGCACGCATGATTTCGTATAATTGTGCAATATGCTCTGGTTGCAGAACTGTTTTGCCTCCCCATATCTTAAAACCATTATACTGCGCCGGATTGTGGCTGGCTGTTATCATAACTCCGGCCGAAAGATTAAGATGGCGAATTGCAAAATAAAAAACCGGAGTTGAGACAGAACCTATTAAAAGGACATGCACCCCGCTTTGGCGCAGACCATTTGCTAGTTGCTTGGTATATTCAGGGGAAGAAGCGCGGACATCATGCCCGATAACAGCTCGAGTCCATCCATTTTTTTGAAAATAGGTTCCCGTGGTCAGACCAAGTTGAAACACCCATTCCGGATCAAAGTCTTCATCAACCACGCCTCGGATGTCATAAGCGCGAAAAACATTCTTGTTTATTGGCTTCATATAAAAATATTTCCTCCAGCTTATTTGTTTATTCTTATGCCAGAGTTAGTTACTGGATGCTGCTCTTTTACGCAAGATGACAAAAGTAGCCTTTTGGCAGTGCCATTTTCATGGGCAAGGCAAGTATTGTGGGTAGTTTTATAACATGTAAACGGGGTGGAAAAAACTCCACCCCGTGGCGAGCTTATCCGGCAAGTTTAGCCCGAAGCCAAGTATTAGGCACTACGGAATCAGGAACACCCTCCCTTGCATCCACGCCTCTGGCTTCCAGCATTTTATCTCTATATACCTCCCAAAAGTTTTGCCCTAAACTACTAGAACCTGTAAGCGGATAGGCTAGAACCGCTGCCATGCGTGCTGAAAGGGTTTCAACAAGCAGTGCATCGTATTTTTGCGGATTCGTCTCTCTGCGTACATAGGAAATATACAATGGAGCCTGTTCATTACACAAAATAAGACCACCTTGTACTTCCCAGTGATCAATAAAGTTTTCTTCAGCATTAACAACATGTACTATGCGTAAAAAATCTTCAGGAAGTCTGTAACGATAATCCCATTTCCAAATGGGAGACGTAGTTCCGGCTGCCAGCTCTGCCTGAGACATCGCGCAGTTCCATGGGTGTGCTCGTAAAACAGCATCCCTTGTTGTTGGCCAGCGTTGATTGCATAACCTTGCTGCTTTATTTTCATCCAAAAAAGAGCTTATGCTTTCCTCTCCAATATCTTGAAGCGCGTTATTACATATCTCTATAACGCTCGTTGCCATTGTCATGCTCCTTGTTCAGTATAGAGACAGCGTTCTCCTATAAATACCTTGGCAAAATGAACAAAGCAGGACTTTGCTTTTTTCTCTCCATGCCACGGCTTTTTAGGAACGGGCTGCCATGGTTTATTACGGCTCCGAACGAGGATATAAAATGTACTTTAAGCTTTTGCGCGATCTGCTTTATAAGACCATTCGGTATACTTTAACATTAACCTCGCTCGAAAATCTTGGCACGTTTTGCTGAACGCGCTCCTTTTTCATTAGTTTTGTTCTATCCGGAAAGGTTTAGGCTATGTGGGTAACGCTCAAATACCTTGAGGAACAAGAAACACAAGCAATGCTTCTCTTTGTATAGCGTGCTTGAAACAAATACTGCGTGGTTTGGCTTATTGATACAATAATGGCTTCCAAGACGCTCTTTATGCTCCTTTGCTCCGGCTGATAGTAAAACCGCAAGCAGTATACCCCTACTTTTCCTCTAAGGATGAAATTCCCCTGTGATTGGAAAGGAAAAGCATAGTGATTCCCCTATTGACAGACTTTTTTTGGGGATTGTTGCTTCTTCTCCTACTATGTCACAGCCTCCCCGCTCGGCTCTGCTGGACTGTTACGACTTACGCGCGGAAGTGACAGGGGAGAGACAGTTGTATGGCGGAGAGAAATATTTGTTTCGCATAGAAAGGCTTGAAAACAAGGCTGAAAAAGAGCCCTGCAAAAGTTTGTCAATAGGGTAATTGTGTCCTTTTACTTTCCAATTACAGGGGAATTTTGTCTCGGACTCAAAAGTGGGTGTATGCTGTCAAGTACTGTTTGGTTTGGCATAAACCCAAAGGAGGAAAAAATGGAAGATTCCTATGAACTGCACCTGAGCTATCGTCGTTTATTTGAAAGCAAAGATGGCGAAAAAGTGCTGTGTGATTTGGAACGCAGAGGCTTTTACCGGGAGCCGATCTTTCCAGATGAAGCAATAAGGCTTGCCTTTAATGAAGGCAGGAGGTCAATGGTTTTGCATGTGAAACAGATGCTTAAGGAGAGCAACTTTTCTAAGCTTGAGAGTTCGCCTGCACAAAACACGAGCAGGGGATATTCTTAATACAGTGCTTGGAACGTGTTGAGGTGCGAAACCCAAGTGTTAAAAGCCAGCGTGGCTGTATACAGAAGCACGCTTATTATGGAGGTACGGAAAACAAGAGCCAGACGTAGCATGGGTAAACTCCTTGGTGTATTGAAACGTATCGGCATAATTTGTCCGTACTACAAATACAGCAAGAGCTGTGCCGCGTTTTTGATTTTCAGTAACATATTAAAAATAAAGAAAAAAGGATGAACATTATGACTATGAACAAAAATATAGAAAAAATTCAAAACGATTTTGAAGAGCAAGATTGGCGTATGAGTTTGCCGGAAGAATGGACTGTCAGTATTAAAGATAAAGATGGACAAGCCGTAAACATTCCGTTGCGAAATCACCCTGCACTTGCAAAATATTCTTCCAAAGATGATGCGGTAAAGGCTTTGGTTCACGCTCAAAGGCTTATCGGGAAACGCCCTGAAGGCTATTTAGCCCCTCCTGCTCATGATGCTTCTGAAGAAGAGCGTGCGGCGTTTTTTACAGCAATAGGCAGGCCTGAAAACGCAGCTGAATATGATTTTCCAGAAATTGAATTGCCAGAGAACTTTGAACTGGATGAAGACCTGCAAAGCATGTTTAGAGAAAAAGCGCATGAACTTGGCTTAACTGCGGAGCAGGTTCGTGGTCTGTATGAATGGTTTTTGCCTCTAAATATTGCTGCTTTTCAAGATATGATGGACGTGGAAAAACGTGCCCAAGAAGATGAAATGCAGACCTTGCGAGCCGTGCATCGTGGAGAAATGCCCAATATTGTGGAAGCAGCCAGACAGGCAGCTCTGGCTCTTGGTGGAGAAGAACTGCTCACTGCCCTTACAGAAACCGGTGCTGGAAACCGTGCTTCTGTGATAAATGCTTTTGCCCGCATGGCTCCCAGTTTGCTAGAGGGTTCCTTAAAGGGACGTTCAGGGCGTGTGCTTATGAGTCTCAGCAAAGAAAAACTGGTAGAGATGATGAAAGACCCACGCTACCATGATCCAATGCAGCGTGACCCTTCCTTTGTCAAAGAAATTGAGCAGGGTTTTGATCAGCTGTATCCGGGCAAGTATCATTCTGGCAGTAGGGTTTAAGTTGAGTAGTAGGGTTTAAGGTTAAGAGTGAGGCAACATGTATTATGCCTCACTCTTTATTTTTTATTTGAAATGCGATATTAGAGATAAAAATATGTTTACTAGCAATTACAAAGAACCAAAAACAAAGTGGGTAGCTTACGATAACGGCAGTTATGAGCCTGTGGATCGTAAGGGGGATCTACGTTATAAATCACGAAGCAGAAATGAGCCTGACTGGTGGGTGGAGGATAAAAGCCCTGACTGGCGACCAGAGAAATATGCCAAGACCAAGCGAGGGCAAAAAGCCAAGCAGGAACTGGGCTATACAAGCAGTAGCGAGAGGACAAACAAAAACCCGATTGAGAGAGCAAATCCCATGCGTCCGACTTTTATTCAGGAAGATACGGATCATAATGCCCCGTCTTTGCCAAAAACAACATGGTCTTTGTCTAAACAATACCCTTCGCTTATTGGCGGTGGTTTTGATGAAAAAATTGCAGGCATGGTAAAGCAGAATATGTCACAGCAGAATATGGCAAGGCAGACGCAGCAGGATACTCCCCAAAAACAATCTGCAATGACCCAGCCTCAGCATAAAAATACAGGTCATGCCACAGCCCAGCTCGGAGGCACAGAAGATGGTAAGGTTACAGTAGTACGAGAAGGGCAAGACAGCGCAAGGGGTAATACTGGCACTGCCCGAAATTCTACACAGGATGCTACTGCTTTGAAAAAGGCAGAAGCCAAACAGCAAAGCCAAAATTCAACTGCATCTGCACGGGATTTGAAGGTAATGGAGCAGGTGGATGAGGGTAAGGTTCTTTCTTCTCAGAAAGTAGAGGAAAAAGAAACAGCTGAAGAAAAACAAAAGCGAATGGATGAGCAATACAGGGAAGCTGGGAGATGGCTTGCTAAGCACGGGCAACAGTATGCCAGAGATGCGATGTTTGATTTTGTGGATAGTGCTACTAAAAATTTAGCTTTGCGAAAAGACGTGGAAGAATTACTTCGCTTTAGGGAGGAACACCCTGATGTCCCGTGGTTTACTTTTGGACAAGGAATTACAGATAAAGAATTTGAAGAAGCGAGAGCTAGAACGAGAAAATTGATAAATATTGTGGATACATTTGTTCCTCATAAAGCGGTGGAGGTAGCAGGAGTATTAAGTACAGCCATTGATATTGCTAAGTCTGACGCTCAAACAAAAAACAAAACAGCTGCTACGGGAGCAAATATATTTGGATTAAATAGAAAAAAGTATAATCCTTTAGTGGATGTGCTTCTTTATGAATTTATTTCAAAACAACTAGAAAATGAAAAATTGGAAAATGTAAAAAGGAAAAACAGTATAGCTCGATGATAGTTTGGGGGGTATAAAATGCGTATTGAAACAAAATTTAGACAAAGGATACGTTCATTTTTTTATATTGTTCTCTGTGTCCTCATATCTTTGATCCTTTTATTTTTTGAACAAAGCCTATTAACTTTTTTTATTTTTTGTACGTTTGTACATATATTTTTTTATGAATATTATGTGCTAACAATTTCTGGAGAAAACATTATTGTGAAAAAGATATTTAGAAAATATGAATTTAAAACAACAGATGTTTTAGAAATTAAGCGTCGTGATTCTTGGCCAGAGTATAAAATAATAATTAAGCTAAAGGATTTTAGAAGTATAACTTTGCTTGATCCTGAGCGGTTGGAGGAATTGGAAGCCAAGCTACTAAAAAAAGAATAGCCAATGGGAGGAGGTGCTTGAGAATGCAAAAAAGGCAGGATTGTCTTGGGGCGGAAATTTTCGCAAGGATAAAGATGAAGTTCATTTTTATATGGAAGTCCCTGAGGGCAGAGAAAATCGAGACAAATGGATTAAAGAAGCTCAAAAAAGATCCAAACATTGGGAATAAGTATTTGCCTTGTTTTGCTATGGTGCTGGCTATTTTGGTCAGCACAACCTTTTATCCTATGTCCTCGCAGGCAGAGGAGATTATGGCTACAGGCACTTTCTCTTCTATGTATTATCATGAAGAAGGAGGTGATTTGCTTGGTTATGAATTAAGAATAGTCCAAGGCAAAGATGGGTTTGAAGGCACATGGCAATCGGCTTGTGGCGTACCTAACTCTTTGGTTTTGGTAAAGCCTAAAATAGAAGGCAAAACTATTACTTTTTCTTATTCGTATGATGGTAAAAAATTCCATCATTTCAGGGGAAAATACACTGATTATGGCATAGAGAGAGAGGGTATGGCTGATAGTTATTGGGAAAAATTGAAAAGGCGCCCAAGCTACTGGGAAGTTTATGCAAATACCCCTGAAGGCTATGATAGCGAAGCATACAAAGATTTTGAATGATTTAAGAAGGAAGTAACTTTAGAAGGATAAATTCTTAACATTCTAAAAAGGGCGACTTTGTTCGCCTTTTTTATTTCCCTGTGAAGTATTGCTTTGAAGGACGAAGTCGGTATTTAGGGCGGGCTCTACGCATTGCTTCTGTAACGTAAATCAATGAACCATTGCTGTAGATATATTCAAAAACATGTCGCCAGCTACGTTTTGTGGGAGAAGCTGCTTCTAAAGATGAAATCCAAGATATAAAATGAGGCAGTACAATTTCTTGAATTTGGCAACTAATTTCTTTTTTAAGAGTTGAAGGTACTGAATATACACACAATGAATACATATTTGGGTAAAGGAGGTCAAAGCTACCTTGAAAAGCAGACTTAAAAACGCAGGCTTTCTCAAAGTCATGACAAATACAATGCAGGTAATAAACAGAATGTATAAGGGGTTTAGGCAAAGAATTTAACTCGTTGTCTAGCAAATCCCTTTTTAAGGGGTACGACCATCCTTTAGAAATCTTGTCTTTAATAAACGAGTATTGCATAATTTTGCTTTCAAGTATAGGAAAACTTATCAGAGAAGTAAGCTAAAGTCAAGTAAGGTTTTTCTAAATTTTAAGTACAGAAAACGAGTCCGTGAATTTTATGATAAACTGAAGAAGGAGTAAGCTATGCAAAAATTAGGGATTTGGACTCTCTATCTCACTAGAGCCTTACTGTACCTTGAATTGTTTTTGAGCTTTGATCTGATTTTAGTATTTTTTTTCGTTATGTTCAATCCCTCTGATCCAAGTGATCCGCCAGAGATTGAAGATCAAGTGCTTCTGTGTATATATATTGTATTTTTTTTAATTTGGGCTGTATGTGCCTTTATAAGTGCTAATCGTTTACCTATAAAACAGTGTGCATGGAATTGGCTTGCTCGTATTTCTATTATTGTTATTGCTATCCAGTCTTTTTTTCTATTTATTGCAACCATGCACAGTTTTATAGTTAGCCTAATCTTTTTTATCCTTTTTATTATACCATGTGTTGGTTTAGTATTTTCTGAAATAACCATGAAGTCTTATAAAAAAGAGAACTTAAGCACAAAATAAAAGCTTAATTTTATTTTCATAAGGATAAATTTTAATGGAAAATATAAAATATCCTATTATCGTATTTGAAACAGAAGGTTTTGAACTTTCTGCGTGTAGTTTTAAATTGTGTACAGAAATTGAACATGCAATTTGTACGGTAGAGCATTATGACGTGCGAGACGGAATATATACGGTATTTGATGCTGAAGGACGGCTGCTTGAATACTTTGTCAAAGAAAATAACAAAGTAGACTTGCGCTGCATCGAAAACGTACCCACGCATCAAAGAAAACTGCGTCACTTGCTAAGATACATGCTTTCAGAAAATTATGAAGAGCTTGAGTTTGAAGATTTTAGTCTTGAACAGCTTATTGAAAAGGCAAAGCCTCATACTTACACAGAGCTGGGTTCACTTTTTTGTACCAGCAGGCGACTACTTTAAGGTGGAGAGTTTTATAGAGCTGTATTGCATGAGGTTTATGCGTTTGACTTTTTTTCTTACTGCACATACATTGTACACATGGACAGTAAAAAAATCATAAAGTTGCTTAAAAAGGACGGATGGTTTGAACTTCCTCAACGTGGCACAGACCACAAACAATTCAAGCATCCAAGTAAGCCCGGCCGTGTGACTGTCCCAAGCCCACGCAAGGATATGCCCATCGGCACTTTGCATAGTATTGAAAAACAGGCCAAAATTAAACTAAGAGAGCAAAAATAGCCATTTGGAGGAAAACATGTCTTCATATTTTGCAGTTATTCACAAAGAAGCTACTTCGGCTTTTGGCATTTCATGGCCTGATTTGCCTGGTTGTGTCAGTGCAACTGATCTTTTGGAGGAGGTGGATGCTATGGCTCGTGATGCTTTAAGTCTACACCTTGAGGGCTTACAAGAGGACGGTATGAGCTTGCCCACACCTTCCAGCTTTTCTCAGGTCTATGAGGCGCATAAAAATGATGCTGATTTTTTAGGGGTGATTTTAATAACTGTTCCCAAGACTATAAAAAGGCGTCGAGTTCAATTACGGGTAGCGGATGTGGACTTGCAACTTATAGACTATGCTGCAGCAACGCGCGGTATGGATCGTACTGCGTTCATGGTTACAGCAGCCAAGCAATTCGCCAGACAAAATTGACGTTTTAACTCAAGACATCTTCAATTCCCCTCTCTCGCAAGGGGTACCCGTAGGGCAGGGGGGTTGCCTGTGCCCTGCTCTGCCAAACTATGAGGGTTTGACGCAGTAAGAGAAAAAACACGGAGGAAGAAGAGAAGGAGCAGCGAAGACAGAAGAACTGGATCCTGCGACTTCGCGCAGGATGACAGGAAGGGGGAAACAATAAAATGGGTAGGAAGTATAGAGCCTAAAATTTATATGCGTTTGCCCTCGGCAAGGAAATATCTCGAACCAGCTTTTTAAGTAATCAGCGTGGTGTCTTAAGCAATCAGCATGGCGTCTTACGCAGTCAGCGTGGCGTCTTACGCAGTCAGCGTGGTGTCTTAAGCAATCAGCGTGGTGTCTTAAGCAATCAGCGTGGTGTCTTAAGCAATCAGCGTGGTGTCTTAAGCAATCAGCGTGGCGTCTTAAGTAATAAGCATGGCGTCGCCATAGGAAAAGACCTTAAAGCCTTGTTCTAAAGCCTTGGCGTAAGACTTAAGGATAAAGGAACGGCCGGCCAGTGCTGAGACCATCATGAGTAGTGAAGACTGAGGTAAATGGAAATTTGTGAGCATGGCGTCCACTACCTTGAATGTATAGCCGGGGTAGATAAAAATATCAGTATTTCCGCTAAAAGCCTTTATCCTACCGCAGGCTTGATACATACCCTCTATGCTTCGAGCGGAAGTGGTGCCTATTGCAACAACCGGCCTGCCCTGCTCTTTTGCCTCTTGTATGGCTAGAGCTGTTTGTTCAGGTATTTCAATATATTCTTCATGCATTGTATGGTCTCGAATATCCTCACAGCGTACAGGGCTGAAGGTTCCGTATCCTACATATAAGGTCAGCTCTGCCCAAGTCATGCCCTGTTCTAATAAGTGAGCGCGCAGCTGTGGGCTAAAATGCAGGCCAGCGGTCGGAGCTGCGACACTTCCAGCTTTATCCTCGCGTGCGTACACGGTTTGATAGCGTGTGGCATCTTGAGTTTTGGCCTTGCGCTTAATATAGGGTGGCAAGGGCATTTCTCCAAGTTGTGCAAAGAGTTCATGAAGATTATTTTGCCAAATAAGCAGTACTTTATGTTTTCCAAATTCGCCTTTTTCTAAGATTTTTAGCTGAAATTTTTCACTGAACTTGATCTCTTGTCCTATTTTTGGGCTTTTTGATGCTTTAATGAGTCCAAAGGCCGTTGCGTACAAGCTATTTTCTTTTTTTTGTATATGTAAAAGAGGCAGGGGCGTGAGCAATAAAAACTCTACTTTTCCCCCACTTGTTTTGGTGCCCTGTATTCTGGCCGGAACAACCTTGGAATTATTGGCCACTAAAAGTGCGTTTTTTGGCAAATGCTTGGCAATATCTTTGAATGCGGAAACCGTGTTTTTTTGCTTTTCTCGGCTTAGAACAAGGAGGCGTGAATTTTCGCGTTTTTCAGAAGGATACTGTGCTATCTGCGCTTCTTGCAATGGATAGTTATAGCTTTCAAGTAAATAGTCGCTGTGCATGAAATCTCCTTAAGTAGAAAAAGTTTAGCTTTGGCCTTGAATACAATCAAGTTTTGAAGAAAAATATTTTCTCTTCTTCTTGGGCTTGATTTACTGTGCATTCTTAAGCATAGTAGCTAGATGCAATGGCTTTCAGTCTCAGAAATTTCTCAAAAAACGCGCATTCCGGCTCCAACGGCCAGAAGGTACGCTTCCTTGTTTCGTGAGTATTTACCTTCACGAAAAATTGGTCGGATCATTAAGTATTCCGAAGAAGCTATAGTTATTTTTGGAAAAATTTCAAGCCTTTATGCCGAAGGACATGTCACTTCTGAGATAGAAGAGATTTTGCGTGATGCATATTCAAGAACCATTGATGTTGCGCCTACAAGTCCTGCGCCTTCTCCGCAAGCCACTATTTTGCCTGTGGAAATGGCGGAAGCCTTGAGAAATATGCTTGATCAATTCAGCTCCTGCCTTGGAGTCATAGCGGATCAAAAATTGATGCTTGAAAAGCAGCGTGAGGAAATAAAAAAATTGAAAACAGCCTTTGTTTTGCTGGCAAAAGGTCAAAAAAAGATAAAGCAGCTGCCACAACTGACGCAAGTAGCGGATAAAGAGAAACTTGAATCGTTTGCATCAAAGCTTGAAGAGCTGGAAGCAAAAAGCATGGAAAGAGAGGAAAAGGCCGATAATATTGCGTATAATAACGCTGATCTCAAGGCAAAGATGGGTATTTTGGAAACGGAACTGATTCGGCTACGCAAGGGTGGGCGAGACCTTGAAGCCCATCTCATGCAAAAAATAGAAAAATTAAAAGGCTAGAAAAGGCTTTGCCTTTGAGCTGATATATCGGATAGAGTATTTTTAGGAACGCGAAGGAGGAACAATGAAAATTTATAATATGCTCATTCTCTTGCTTGTACTCAGTCTACTCCCTGCTTGCTCGATTTTGGATTCTTCTCCTGATGAAGCAAGTGAAGAATCTTTTGAATCTTCAGAGTCGTATGAAGAACCAAATTTGTACTATGATTTTGACGATGTGCTTATTCCGCGTGAACTGGAACCCGTTGATGAAGAAAAATATGTTTTTTCAGACAAGACCTTTCATGCTGGTTTTCGCGTGTTTGAGGGACGGGTAGTTGCTGCGGATGTTTGTGATTTTTTCATCAATAACATGGCTAAAGATGGCTGGGATCTGAAGTATTCTTTGAACTCTTTGAGTTCAGTTTTTGTGTTTGAAAAAGCTAACAAGAGCTGTACCATTACGGTTGAGGATGCGTACCAGACCAAAGTCACGATTTTTGCGGTAGAGCTGACAAAAGCTGAGTCTCAGCCCTCGCAAGTTTTAGAAACGCCTGTTTTTTAATCTCGTTGCATGTTGCAGGAACTTTTTTTTTCAGGGTTTCTTGGAAAGCGTGTGCATCTGGGGGTAACAGGCAGTATTGCTGCCTATAAAGCCCTTGATCTTTTGCGAGCCCTGATACGCTGTAATATTCAGGTTTCCGTGACTTTAACGGAAAGTGCTACAAAATTTGTCAGCCCTTTGAGCTTTGAAGCTCTTGGGGCTGATTGTGTGTATAGCACAATGTTTGAGAGCAAGGATGTTTTTGCACACCTTGCGCCCGGGCAAAATTGTGATTGCTTGGCCATAGTTCCGGCAACAGCAAATATTTTGGCAAAGCTCGCTCATGGTATAGCAGATGATTTGTTGTCCTGTCAGGCACTTGCTTTTTCAGGTTCGCTCATTGCTGCTCCGGCCATGAATCCCAAGATGTGGAACGCTCCGGCAACACAGGAAAATTTGAAGATTTTATCGCAACGCTCCCTAAAACTTATTTCTCCTGATTTTGGAGACATGGCTTGCGGAGAGAGTGGAAAAGGGCGTTTAGCGGACATCTCTCTTGTAACTGCCCAAATTTTAAGGGAAATTTCACCTCAAGATTTGACTGGCAAGAAAATTCTTCTTACTTTGGGGCCGACGCGCGAAGCTTTTGACCCTGCGAGGTTTTGGTCTAATCCTTCGACCGGAAAAATGGGCGTTTGTCTTGCCCTTGCAGCTTGGATGAGAGGCGCAGAAGTTACTGCTGTTTGTGGGCCAATAGATTTTGAATTACCTTCTGAAATACGAAGAATAGACGTACAAACAGCTCGGCAAATGAATGAAGCAGTTTTAGAGCATTGGCCTGACATGGATATTGCTTGTGCTGCAGCAGCTGTTGCGGATTTTGCTCCTGTTCCTTACTCTGCTAAGGGAAAATATAAAAAGCAGGGGCAAGCAGAGGAGCTTTCCTTTGATTTTAGGAAAAATCCGGATATCTTGCTGAATATGAGCAAGGCAAAAGGTGCTGAGCAACTCCTGATTGGTTTTGCTGCTGAGACTGAAAATTTTGAGGAGCAAGCCAAAGCGAAACTTCAAGCAAAGAATTTAGATATGATCCTTTGTAATCCTATAGCTCAAGAGGATTGTGGCTTTGCTTCTTCCCGGAATCAAGTTTTTTATGTTGATAGGCAGGGGCGTAGTGAGGCTTGGCCTCAACTGGCAAAAAGTGAAGTTGCGTGGCGAATATGGGATCAGCTCAGCTTACTCTCAAATTAAGTGATAGGCTACGTCCTTGGTATGAAGCCGGATTCATGTATCTGCTGAAAGATTCAGCGTATACGGCTTCAGCCCCTGAACCTGCGAGGCTACCCACTTTTAGTCCACCTTGGGATGCATATTTGGCCAAAGCAAATATTGGGGCTCAAGTTATATTTACTTATGTAGAGCTTGCTTTTGATCTCTCTGGTCAAGGCAATCCGGCTCGTGGTGGACTGTTTCGAGAGTTTTTGCAGCATCTTGCTTGGGCAGGGAAAAGCCTGCATTCTTTTTGGCCTTTGGCAGCATGTGCAGGAACTGAGCTGCAGTTTGATCCGGATATGTTTTGGGCTGGCGTTCACGCTATTGGGGCTAAGTATATTGTATGCTTTGGACAGGAAAGCCTTAAAATACTAACCGGGGCTGAACATGTTTTGCACAATCCCTTTACACTGAATAATATTACGGTCTATGCTTTTGCTGATCTTGAGCAAATCCTTACAATGCTACCACATGAAAGGCATTTGATTGTTGACCCACTGCGCTCTCTTCCTGTGTCTTGAGTATGCCGTAAAGTAAAATTTGAAGCGTTTTTTGTTTTAATCTTTAATCTTGGACTCTATTATGAAAGTACTTGTTACCGGTGCAGCAGGTTTTATTGGTTTTCATTTATGCAAGAAATTGCTTGCAAAGAAGCATGAAGTTGTTGGCCTAGATGTGTTTAATGACTATTATAGCGTTGAATTAAAAGAAAGCCGTGCCAAAATACTTCTTGAAAATGCTGATTTTTCACTTGCGCGAATAGATATGGTCGATACGCAGGCTGTGGAAGAACTTTTTATAAAGCACGGCTTTAGCCATGTTGTGAATTTAGCAGCTCAGGCCGGAGTACGCTATAGCATTGAAAATCCCAGAGCATATATTAATTCAAATATTGTTGGTTTTTTTAATATCATGGATTGTTGTCGGCGGTATAATATAGAGCATTTTGTGTATGCTTCATCCAGTTCTGTGTATGGATTGAACACGAAAATGCCTTTGAGTGAGCATGATGGAGTGAACCACCCTATCAGCTTATATGCTGCGAGCAAAAAATCAAATGAAATGATGGCGCATTCATATAGCCACCTTTTTGGTTTGCCAACCACCGGACTTCGCTTTTTTACTGTGTATGGCCCTTGGGGGCGTCCTGATATGGCTTTGTTTTTATTTACCAAGGCTATTTTAGCTGGCAAAGCCATCAATGTTTTTAATCATGGCAAGATGGAAAGAGATTTTACCTATGTAGATGATATAGTGGAAGGGGTTTTTCGGCTTATGCAAAAGGTGCCCACGGCAAACCCTTTGTGGGATTCATCCGCACCTGATCCTGCTACAAGTTCTTGTCCTTTCAGGGTGTTTAATATTGGCAATAATAACAAAGTCCGTTTAACCGAATATATAGAAGCCCTTGAAAGCGCACTTGGCAAAAAGGCAGAATATAATCTTTTGCCCATGCAAGCTGGAGACGTTCCTGCTACTTGGGCCGATAGCTCAGCGCTTATGGAAACGGTAAACTTTAGGCCTGCTACATCGATTAAGGACGGCATAGCACGTTTTGTGAGTTGGTATACAGAGTATTTTGCGGTTTAATAAAAGGCGATAGAGGCTAAATATCCTTAAAGTCGATAGGAACTCAATATCCTTAGCCTACTATATCTATCAAGTCAGGCCCTACTCGTCAGGGCAAACGCATATAAATTTTAGGCTCAATACTTCCTGCCCATTTTATTGTTCCCCCTTCTTGTCATCCTGCGCGTAGTCGCAGGATCCAGTCTTCTGTCTTTTCTTCTTCTTCGCTTCTTTTCCTTCCTTTCTTCCTCCCTTCTTTCCCTTTTCTCTTTCCCCTCGTCATTCCTCTCCTCCCCCCTTTCTTCTTGCTTCCATTTCATTTTTTCCTTTATCACTTCCCTTTTTAATCTGTTTTTCCCTTCCACCCTCCCTCTCCCCTTGTGCCTCCCTTTTTCGTTCTTCCCCTTCACCCTTTTTCACTTTTTCGCCTTTTTTTTGCGTCTTTCCTCCCCTTGCCCTTGCCCTCTCCCCCCCCTCGCCTTCTTTCACGCTCCCCTCTTTGTCCGGCTTTTTTTATGAAAAGCACCATATTTTCTTGCCTTGCTCTGCATCTTGTTTTACCTCTTTTTGAACGAAAAAATTTTATGTTTCACGTGAAACATGGCAATTTTGCACTTTGTGATGGCGAATTGTTTCACGTGAAACATTTCAAAGTGTAATTATTAAGAGCGGATAGCTTATACAAGGAGACGGGAGTGGCTAGGATTATTGTGATCGCAAATCAAAAAGGCGGAGTGGGCAAGACAACTACAGCGGTCAATCTTGCTGCATCGCTGGCAATGATGGAAAAAAAAGTGCTTATCGTGGATTGTGATCCACAGGGCAATGCTTCCAGTGGCTTGGGCTTTTACCCGACACAGCAACGCGAAAATATTTATTCTGTATTGTTTGAGCCAACGAAGGTTCAAAAAGCTATCTATCAAACTGAAATACCTTACCTTTTTCTGCTCCCGGGCACGCCTGACTTAGCAGGAGCAGAGGTTGAGCTGGTAGATAAAATAGGGCGTGAATTTTTCTTACAGGATATGCTTACTTTGGTAGCGGATGATTTTGATTTTATCCTTATTGATTGTCCGCCTTCCCTAGGCGTTGTGACCGTGAACGCTCTTTGCGCGGCCAAAGAGCTTTTAGTTCCCTTGCAGTGTGAATATTATGCACTGGAGGGTGTGGCTCAATTACTTATGACCTATGAGCTGGTACGCAAACGCCTCAATCCGGATTTGAGCATTCTTGGCGTGGTCTTGACCATGTACGATTCAAGAAACAGGCTTTCGTGGCAAGTGAAAAATGAGGTACGCAAAGCCTTTTCTCAGCATTTGTTCCAAACGATTATTCCGCGTAATGTTCGCCTTTCTGAGGCTCCAAGTTTTGGCAAGCCAATCATTACCTATGATATTAAGTCACGCGGAGCCGAGGCCTACCTTCAATTAGCGCAAGAGCTTGTGCAGAAAAAGGCGGACGATACTTAAAGGTTGAGGGCGAGAGTGTTTAGTAGAGACCTTCCTTGAAAGGATTTTTTTCTCTTTCCGGATGATTTTCTACCACGATTTCATCTTTGAAATGTTTTTTAATTATTTTGGCTGCGCAGGAAGTACAGGAAAAGCTGACAAGGCCGGAAAGGCTTGCAGCACGCAAATAAAATTTACGGGGAGTATCTTGTGACCAATCGGCAGTGCTGTTTCCACAATTGGAACACTGTACATCCATGTCAACGGGATACAAGAAATCCCAGTAGTTTTTTAGGTTTTCCCAATCATCAAGGGGTTCTTTTATTTTGTGTGTTGCCTTGCTTTCCTTGAGTCCATCAGGTGAAAGCAAAGGTTTTATTTCAAGCCAAGTTTTGGCAGTGAGCAGAGCGCCTATGAGTTGACCATGTTGATCAAAGAGTTCGGTGATGTCTTTATCGGGCATGTTGTTCTCCTTGTGTTGTAGCGAGATAAAACACTTGAACATTGAGGGCAAGATATAAATTTTTGAAAAAAGGGAGTTGTATTATGGGAACAGAAACGCGAGGACTTGGCAGAGGCTTGGACGCCTTGCTTGGGGGATCAGCCCGCGAAACAAAGCTGAATCCGGCCGAAGTAAAAAATATAAGTATTTCAAGTATTTTACCTAATAAGTACCAGCCTAGGATAGATTTTTCACAATCAGCCCTTGAGGACCTTGCTGCAAGCATCAAAGCACAGGGCGTGTTGCAACCTATACTGCTTAGGCCACTTGAGAATAATCAATATGAGCTGATTGCAGGCGAACGCCGTTTACGAGCCTCTAAGCTGGCAGGATTACATAAAATACCGGCTTTGATTCGAGAAATGAGTGATGAGCAAAGTTTAGCCCTTGCTTTGATTGAAAATTTACAGCGTGAGGACTTAAATCCTATTGAAGAAGCGCAAGGATACCGAAGGCTTATCAGTGAATTTTCCTTAAATCAGGAGCTCTTAGCCCAGCAAGTAGGCAAAAGCCGGTCAAGCGTGGCAAATGCTCTGCGTTTGCTTAAATTGCCCCAAGCAGTGCAAAAAGAGATTGCTGCTGGTACGCTCAGTGCCGGGCATGGGCGAGCACTTATGACCGTGAAAGATGCTCAGGGCTTTCGACTTTTGCTTGAGCGTGTGCGCGATCTTAAGCCCTCTGTACGGCAAGTTGAAGCAGAAGCCACATATTATAATCAGCACGGAGAATTTCCGCAGATCGAAAAAAAACAGGCGAAAAGTAGTACCAAACAAGGGATAACTAAAAAATCAATAGCTATAGATGAAAAACTATTGCATTTCATGGAAGTCCTAAAAAAAGTGTATACATCTGATATTGTAGTGAGCGGTACACGATCTCAAGGAAAAGTCGTGTTTCGTTTTGCAAATAATACAGAACTGCAGGCTTTAGCAAAGCAACTTGGGGTGCAATGCGAGCTCGGTGAATAGACTTTTGCAAGTCAAAAGTTAAAAAAGCTATAGAAAAACTTTAGAGAAGTTTTTAAGTTTATCTTGAGTATAGCTAGAGAATGAAAATTGCGAGCGCATCAAAAGCGTATATAAGTTTTTCTGTAGTCGTAGTGGCAATAAAAAATACGGCCTTATTTTTTTTGAAAAAACAGAGTAAATTTTGATTTTTTTTTGACAAGGAGAGCGCATGAAGACCATAATCAGTGAGCTTAATAAAAAATCAGTCCTGATTGTTGGCGATCTTATGCTTGATCATTACTTGATTGGTGAGGTTGAGCGTATTTCCCCTGAAGCACCTGTTCCCGTTGTGCGCGTTAGAAAAGAAAAGCAGCTTCTTGGCGGAGCTGGGAATGTGGCGCAAAACATTGTTTCTCTAGGAGGCGAGGCTGTTTTAGTCTCTATCATTGGCAAAGATACGCAGGGTCATTATCTTGAAAAATTTTGCCAAAAAGCAGGCGTAAATTCGCATCTTCTTCGTGATCATACAAGGCCTACAACACGAAAAACAAGGGTAATCGCGCATAATCAACAGGTGGTACGTGTCGATCATGAGCAAACAGAAGTGCCAAAGCCGGCTGTGTATGATCAAATTTTTGCTGTTCTTGAAAAAGAGCTTCCCAGGCACAGGGCTGTTATTCTTTCTGACTATGGCAAAGGTGTTATTTCCGAGTATTTTATGCAAAGGTTTATGGCTTGTGTGGCGAAATGCGACCCAAAGCCAGTTATCTTGGTTGACCCTAAAATGCGAAACTTTTCCCTTTATACAGGGGTTGATATTATCACGCCGAACCGCAAAGAGGCTGGGGAAGGCGCAAAAATGCCTATAGACGGGCAAGAGGATATTCTTAAAGCCGGAGAGGCGATTTTATCAGAGCTTGCTTGCAAGAATGTCCTTATCACGCTTGGTGCTGAGGGCATGGCTCTTTTTGAAGGAAAAAATAAAGTATCCCATATACCTACAGTAGCGCAAAAGGTTTTTGATGTTACTGGAGCCGGAGATACTGTTATTGCGACTTTGGCTCTGGCTCTGGCTACAGGTGCTGATTTACTTCCGGCCTGTACACTTGCTAATTACGCAGCCGGCATTGTTGTAGGGCAAATCGGCGCAGCCACAGTCAGCCAAGATGATCTTTTACGTTTTTATAATGAACACGGCGCACTTAAGGTCAGTAGCTGGTAGTTTTTGGCTAATAAAATTTGCTTGGGAAAAGAAGAAAAAGGCACTGGATTCTGCGACTTCGCGCAGAATGACAAGAATAGGAGACACAAAATGACAAGAGGGTTGTGACCCTAAGATGTCATGCGTTTGCTCTAAAATTTGAATGCCTTTGCCCTAAACATAAGAAAAGAAATGAATAGGAAAAAAATCAATGTTTGAGTTTGTTATTGGCTTTATAATAGGCGGAGTTTTGGCTTGTGCTTGTTTGTGGTTTATTGTGCAAAGCAAGATAAAATTACGCATTGCACAAAGTGAAAATCAGGCTGAAAAGCAAGTAGCAGTAGCAGAAAATCAAGTAGAGCTTGTGCAAGAACAAATCAAAAATTTACAACAACAATCCGCAAAGCTAGAGCAAGAACTACAGGCAGAAAAATCCCAGCATAAAGAAACGTGGGCTACCCTTGCACAGACACAAAATAACAACGCTTCGTATCAGGCAAGTATAAAGGCTCTGGAAGAACAAATTTTAAAAAATCAAGAAAATATTACTGATCTCAAGGTCGAAAAAGACAGTCTTAGAGATTCGCAGGAATTGCTCAAAGCTGCTCTGGCTGCAAAAGAAAAAGAGCTTGAAGAGCAAAAGAAAAGCAATGAAGAAAAATTTGCCATGCTTGCTGAGGTCAATAAAAAGAAACTCGAAGAACAAGAAAAAAGCAATAGAGAAAAATTTGAGATACTTGAGGAGGCAAATCAGAAAAAACTTGCACTGCTTCTTGAAGCCAGAGAAGAGCTTTCAAATCAGTTTAAGGCACTAGCAAGTGATATTCTTGATGAAAAAACAAAAAAATTTACCGAGCAAAATAAGCTCAATTTGGATACTCTGCTCAAGCCCTTGGCTTCAAACCTTGGGGAGTTCAAAGACACAGTGGAAAAGCATTATGTTCAGGAGGGCAAGGATAGATCGGCCTTACAGGAACAGGTGCAGCATTTAATGCAGCTTAACCAGCGTGTTTCAAATGAAGCCAATAATCTGGCGCGTACTCTGAAAGGCGAGGTCAAAAAGCAGGGTATGTGGGGCGAATATGTGCTTGAGCAATTGCTGGAAAACGCAGGACTTATCAAAGAGCAGCATTATGATGTTCAAAAAAGTTATGTTCTTAAAAATGGAACACGATACCAGCCGGACGCGGTCCTATATCTGCCAGACAAAAAACATCTTATTGTGGATGCCAAGACTTCTTTGCTGGCCTATGATGAGTATGTGAATGCAGAAGAAGAAAGTGAGCGTGAAAAAGCTGGAAAGCGTTTGCTACAATCTATCCGTAGCCATTTTATAGGGCTTTCCGCTAAAGAGTATCAAAGTATTCCTGATCTTCAGACTCAAGATTATGTCATCATGTTTTTGCCCCTAGAACCTGCCTATATTTTGGCAATGTCCCTTGACCGTGGTTTATGGGAAGAAGCGTGGAAAAAGAACGTGCTGCTTGTGAGCCCTAGTTTGTTTTTATTTGCCGTGCGAACCGTTGCCCATAGCTGGCGCATGGAAGACCAAAAGCAGAATGCACAAGAAATTGCCCAGCGAGGCGAGGCCTTGTATGATAAATTTGTTAATTTTGTTGCAGATTTGCAGGATGTTGGGCAACGGCTGGGGCAAGCGCAAAAAAGTTATGACAGTGCCTTGAATAAACTCTCAGAGGGCAGGGGCAACCTTATAAGTCAGGCGAGTAAACTACAGGAGCTTGGCTTAAAACCAAAAAAGACGCTTCCTGATGAGCTTTTGAGTTTAGCTACGAGCGCAGATATAGAAGGGCAGTAGGGAGGAAGAGCAAGAAAAAGGAAGAACTGGATTCTGCGACTTACGCGCAGAATGACAAGAGGGGGAGAGGGAATTAAGAAGTTTTGAGTTGAAAAGTAAGGGGAACGCTGGCTGAGCCTGTCGAAGCCAAAGAGAACAAGGAAAGAAGACTGGATCCTGCGACTTACGCGCAGGATGACAAAAAGGGTACTCTGTAACCCAAGTTTATTCTGTAACCCAAGTTTATTCTGCGCTTGAAGTTTATTCTGCAATTTCAGCCTACCCTGCAATTGAAGTTTACTCTGAAACTTACATTTATTCGTAAATTGAAATGCGGTTGCCTCTTTTTAAATCAGCTTCGTACTGCCCTTGCAAAGCCTCTTGCAGTGACTGCTCCGATAACGATAATCCCTCCAAAAACAGCCCAAGTACCCGGGAGTTCTCCATATCCTAAGGCGACCCAAACTGGATTAAAAATTGGCTCAAGGCTCATAATCAGTATGGCTTCAAGGGCTGCCAAGCGTTTGATAGCATAGGTATAGAGTAAGAGCGATAAACCTTGCTGGAAAATGCCTAAATACAAGAGTCCAAGCCAGCCCTCTGTGCTTGGCATGGTCTCAAACATGAAGGGCAGTCCGCAAAGAGCGGTAAGCGCATGTCCCATGATGACAGATTCAAGCGGTGATACTGATTTTTGAGCACGCATACACAAGGTAAAAACAGCGTAGGATATGCCTGTTATGATAGCAATAATATTACCCCAAAGGCCATTTGCTGAAAGTTTATCAAGGAAGAAAAGAACCATACCGCTTATTGTTAGCATAATGAATACCCAGTCCGAGCTTCTGGTTTTTTCTTTAAGAAACCAAGGTGCAAATAAAGCTACATATATTGGGGCAGTATAAGCGAGCAAAATAGCATTGGCTGCAGTGGTTAATTTAGTTGCCAGCACGTTGGTAATCAACAAACCTGCATATGCCACAGCTGCTACCAGCTGTATCAAAGAAAATTTAAGTTTAAGTTTTTTGCGAAACAAAAGAGTAATGATCAAAGCAGCCAGTGCGCTACGAAAGCCAGTGATAGCCATGGGGTTCCATGCAACGAGCTTAATGGCTAATCCGCCTGAGCTCCAAATAAGTGCGGTTATTGCCATCAGCACTATGGCTTTGTTGTGCGTGTTCATTTTACTCGCGAACAATATCTATGTCTCGAAGTACGAGTGGTGCGCTTTGAGGTTTTTTAGATTTATTAGATTCATGAGCTTTATTATTTTTTGTGTTTTGCGCGCGTGGTACTTCTTGAGATGCTTGAGATTTTTTAGATTTATGAGTTTTATGAGCTTTATGAGCTTTATTATTTTTCATGTTTTGTGCACTCTGTAGTGGGCAGTCAATAGCATTTTCAAGAAGCAGAGGGTCTTCACTTATATCCGATTCTAAATTCATGATAAGCATATTGATGAGGCGCACAAAATCATTGGATTCTTGCTCTTGCAGGCCTTTGAGGGCAAGGTGATGCACTTCTAAGGCACTTGAGACTAAAATAGGTTTGAGTGCTTTGCCCCGTTTTGTCAGTTTGATGATGATCTGTCTGCGGTCATTGCTATCCTGTTCTTTGCGTATAAGCCTGTCGCGAACCATGCGCTGTAGGGTATTGGAGAGCGTGGGCTGTTCAACATGTATTCTTCGGCATATCTCGCTTTGTGTTTGCCCGTCTTTTTGCCACAGGCAGAGCAGCACAGGAAATTGCGCTGGACTCACCTCATGCGAAGCAAGGCGAGTACTCATTGCTTGAGAAAAAAGGCGAGAAAGAAGGCCTACAAGATACGCTGGCGATTGATTATAAACAAATCCCATGACCCGTCTCCATTATATGCTTATAAAATTTCATTATATTTTTATAACTTTTTGAGCAACTACCATGCTTTATAAAAATTTGCTATGCTCGTGAATAGAGCTACATGGCACGAAGGGAAGGGAGGATAAGAGGGGAAGCGCTGGCTGAGCCTGCCGAAGCCAAAAGAGCAAAGAAAAAGGCACTGGATCCTGCGACTTCGCGCAGGATGACAAGAGGGGAGGGGAAAGGTAGTATCTCCTAGGCAGTCTTTTGTAGCCAGTAGCTCGTCAGTACTAGTTTGTAGCCAGTAGCTTGTAGAGAATATTTTGCAGAGTAATTATGTAGTTTATAGGCAGTTGTTTGTAGATAGTAATTTGCCGATAGTAGTTTGTAGCCAGTAGCTCGTTAGTACTAGTTTGTAGCCAGTAACTCATAAGTACTAGCTTGTCGCTTTATAAGGAAAATCAGATGAAAATAGCTGTGTTGCAACGTAACCCTGTGGTGGGAGATTTAGCTGGGAATGCTGAACGCATTATTGAAAGTGCAAAGCAGGCGAGTAGGCAAGGTGCCTCATGGTGCATGAGTTCCGAGCTTGCTTTGACTGGCTATCCGCCCAAAGACCTTTTGTTATATCCAAGTTTTCTTGCCCAAGCAAAGCACAAGGCTCAGGAAATAGCACAGCGCTTGAATGGGGTGATACCTATCTTACTGGGAACAGTGGAAAGCAATCCTAGCAGTTCAGGAAAATCAGGAACAGCAGTGTATAATGCTGCCTTGTGGTGTGCAGACGGTCAGGTACAAAGGATTTTTCGCAAAAGCCTTTTACCTTGCTATGATGTGTTTGATGAAGCTCGCTATTTTGAGTCCGGATATGATGCTAGCAATGAATCCGCGAATATTTTGCACTATATGGGAATGAAAATTGGGGTGACTATTTGTGAGGATGCGTGGAATGATGCCAGTTTTGGCCTAGCACAAAAATATCAGCAAGACCCGGTTAAGGTTCTTTGTAGTCAAGGCATTGATCTCTTGCTGAATCTTTCAGCCTCACCGTTTTCACTTGCCAAGCAAAAGGCACGAGAACAGATGTTTGCCTCGCTTGCAACAAAGTACGGCATACCCATTGTTTATTCCAATCAGTATGGTGGCAATGACGAACTTATTTTTGATGGACGTAGCTTTGCCGTGAATGCTGAAGGAAAAGTTTTTGCTAGAGCAAAGAGCTTTGCCCAAGATATACTGATTGTGAATACAAAAAAGAGCACAGGAAGTATTACCGAGTATGATCATAATATCTTTGCGGAAACATTTTTTGCCTTACGCACTGGACTGCGAGATTATTTGCATAAAAATGGCTTTTCAAAAGTAGTGCTCGGACTTTCCGGTGGCATTGATTCTGCGGTCACAGCAACTCTTGCCAGATATGCCCTTGGCAAAGAAAATGTCCTTGGCCTGCTTATGCCTTCCCCGTATTCAAGCCAAGGTTCAGTTGATGATGCCCTGCAGCTAGCCAAGCTTTTGGGCATACACACCCAAATTTTGCCTATTGAACCTATTATGAAGGAGTTTGAGCAAACGCTTGCTCCTGCCTTTGAGGGAGAGATTGCCGGCCTTACTGAAGAAAATCTACAAGCACGGATTCGGGGCAATTTGCTTATGGCTGTATCAAACCAGCTGGGAGCTTTATTGCTTGCAACTGGCAATAAAAGTGAACTTGCAGTGGGCTATTGTACGCTTTACGGGGACATGTGCGGAGGGCTCAGTGTTTTATCTGATTTAACAAAGGCGGATGTTTATGGACTTGCACAGTGGATAAATGAGCATTTTGGAGCAAGCATACCGCCAGCCTGTATGAGCAAGCCTCCGTCTGCCGAGCTGCGCCCTGATCAGCTGGATAGCGACAATTTGCCTGCATATGATATTTTAGATGCTATTCTTGAGCTGCATGTAGAGCAGCATAAAGGAGCGCAAGAAATTATTGCCATGGGTTATAGGGAGCAGGATGTTTATAAGATTTTAGCACTGGTCAAAAGCGCAGAATTCAAGCGCAAGCAGGCAGTGCCTGGTTTGAAAATTCGTCCAAGGTCATTTGGCATTGGCTGGCGTATGCCAGTCGCAGCACGATTTGAGCTATAGTTTTTGAGAAAAAAGCAGGGCTATTGCATGGGGTTTGCAGCTAGATATAAAGGCAAGGGAGGGTATGCTCATCTTTTAACCATTGGCTTGCCTTTGGTCATGAGTATGCTGTCCCATTCCCTTATGCAGTTTACGGATCGTATTTTTTTAGCCAATTATTCACTTGATGCAATTGCAGCTGCCCTGCCTGCTGCGGTCAGTGCTTTTTTATTCCTTTCTTTTTTCATGGGTGTTGCCGAGTATACAAGCGTTTTTGTAGCCCAGTACACGGGTGCAGCTCAGCCTGAGCTGGTGGGCGCAACGCTTTGGCAGGGCTTATGGTTTTGCATCCCTGCAAGCCTTATTCTTATGGCTTTAAGTTTTTTCTCTGAAATACTTTTTGCTCTTGGTGGACATCCTGCACATTTGATCCCTTTGGAAACTGCCTATTTTAATATTTTAATGATGGGCGGTGGTTTTGTGGCTGTATCAACCACCCTGTCCTGCTTTTATTCAGGACGGGGCATGACCTTGCCAGTTATGATTGTCAACATCATTGGCACAGTAGTGAATATTCCGCTCGATTACGCCTTGATCAATGGCTATGGGATTTTTCCGGAAATGGGCATTAGGGGGGCAGGTATAGCCACGGTCATTAGCTCTGGAGTCATTGTTGTGCTTTTTTCTGCAATGATCTTTAACTCGAAAAACAATGCCGAGTTTGGGGTTTGGAAAAAGCGAGCCTTTGATCCTCAGCTTTTTTTGCGCTTTTTGCGTTATGGACTGCCAGGCGGAGTGAATTTTTTTGTTGATATTTTTGGCATTAGCTTTTTTGTTTTTATGATTGGCAGACTTGGAACCACTGAACTGGCTGCTACCAACATGGCTATATCTTTGGACATGATAGCGTTTTTACCTATTGTGGGTATGGGGATTGCTGCTGGGGTGGTGGTAGGGCAGGGCATTGGAGCTGGCAGGCCAGAAATTGGGGTACGGGGAACGTACAGCGCACTGCACTTAAATCTGCTGTATATGTGCATAATGGCAGCTTTGTTTGTGTTTTTTCCAAAGCCACTGATTGCGCTTTTTCAGGATAGGCAAATGAATGCTGCACAGTTTGCTGCCGTAGCGGAAACAGGCAGGCATATGCTACAGTATGTTGCGGTATATTCCATTTTTGATGCCGTGGCCATTACCTATTGCGGTTCACTCAAAGGAGCTGGGGATATACGTTTTGTGATGTGGATGTTAGTTTTTTGTTCCCTAGGCTGCTTGATTTTACCGACTATAGTAATCTTAACATACTACCCTTCGCTAGGCTGGCGTGGTCTATGGATTTGCCTTACAATGTATATTTTTGTGCTAGGCGCGGTCACGCATTTTCGCTTTAGGGGCGGTAAATGGAAGAAAATGAGCGTGATAGGGAGATAGAGTGTGGATTTTGCATAATGTACTCCTATTTTTATATATCTTAAAAATTTGTACTGCGCATCTCAATTTCTTTGAGTAAATCAATAGCGTCAGGTTCTCCTAGCTCAACAGCGCTGTTGAGCCACTTAAAACCTTCGAGGTCATTATCACGCCCACCCAAATCAAAAAGGATTCTGGCTAAACTCACTTGTGCTTTTGGAAAATCTTTTTTAGCTAAGTCTAAATATATATTTTTAGCTTGCCTTATATCTTGGATGCCCCCAAGACCGTACTCATAACAAATTCCAAGCACAAAACTCGCTTCATCATTGCCCATTTGGGACGCTTTTTTTATCAAGGCTATTCCCTTATAAACATCTTTTTTTACACATTTCCCTTCAAAATACATTTGCCCCATCAATGCAATGGACATAGTATCCTTTGCCTCAATAGCTTGTTCTAATAAACGAATAGCTTTAGTACAACTCTTTGGGACACCTTCTCCAGACATATATATCGTAGCTAATGTTCTTGTCGATTCAATACGTCCTCGTTTATGGGCAGCTTGAAACCAATGAACAGCTTTTTCATAGTCCTTTGGAATGCCACGTCCTTCAAAATACACAACACCTAAATTATGCTGAGCGAGTGCATTGCCTTGTTTCGCTAAAGGCAACAAAAATTGGAAAAATTTTTTATAATCCTCTTCAACGTAGTAGTATGAACCTAAGGTATAAATCTGAATATTTCCATAAAACTGACTTTCACGAATCATTGGAGCTAATGGACCATATAAAAGCCCAAGCAGCAAACAAAATAAAATAGTGATAACTATTCTGTGTTTTTTTGATTTTTTAGCAACAAGTTTTTCATTGACTGTAAAAGTTTTAAGTGACTCTGCTCTTATTTCTGATTCTAATAATGCTTCTTTACTGCCAATTTTGAAAAAAATTCTCCACGAACTTTTAAATTTGCTGGCAGAAAAACTCCATTGGGTAATATTATCTGGTTTATTTTCACTAGTCACTATTTCATAGATAAAACGTATATAGTCAGTAAGCAAGGCATCAAAAGGCAACATAATTATAATGGCATGTTGTACGACAGTTGTGCAGCCACTAAGAAGAAGTGGAAACAACAAGACACATATTATAGTAAAAGCAAATCTTACGGCAATTTTTTTCAAGACAGTAAACAATGACATATTCACCTACCTTGCAATAACAGCAATTTCACTTCACTATCCACTGCAAGTTGCTATAGGTTCGCTTTTTAAAAGCATCAAACCTAAAGGTACTCCAGAGCTCATAAATGCTAATGAAAACAGAAAGAGGATCCACAAAGTCCAACCTTTATAACCAATGTCACGTAATCTTCTAAAGAAGACTGCGATATATGGGAGAAGAGTGCCTAATGTATAAAATACAAAAATAAAAAGGTTACCAAAGACAATGGCATCCAGAATAGCTAAGGCAATCTGTATAAGCGAATGGACAAGAAAAAACATCCAAAATTCTTTACGACTTGCTCTGCCCTTAAATACTGCATACTTTTTTAAGACTTCAAAATACCATTTCATAATTCCTCCTCAGGATATTTATTTACGATAGCATAAAAAAAACAAGATACATCCACTACATTATCAGTAAAATTATTTTACAGAACATAATGACATACTCACCTACCATTCAACAACAGCAACTCCACTGCCGTCAGGAGCAATTTTAAATATTTTTGATGTTATGCTGATTCTCCTAATGGATTTTTTCCATATTTATTATTGCCACGTTGACCTTCTGGAACTGTCATCCCTAAAATTCCAGTATACCCAAAAGGCGTAATTACTAATAACATCCACCAACCACAAAGCCCAACATCGTGTAATCGTCTGACGTGCACAGATAAACATGGAAGCAATGTTACTAAAAAATAAAAAATAAAAGTAAAGGCAAAATCTAACGCAATGATATCTATAATTAACAAAGCACTCTGTATAAGCGCATGGATAAGAAAAAACATCCAAAATTCTTTACGACTTGCTCTGCCCTTAAATACTGCATACTTTTTTAAAACTTCAAAATACCATTTCATAATTCCTCCTAAAGGTTGTAAACAGGCTCTATTGTCTCATGCCTTACATACTCGCTTGATCCCTAACGTATTTAGAGTCAGATGTCAGCCTTAAAAATAAACCTGCCGTGCAGAACCCATACGATCCCAAACATGAGGTAGTAGCATAAAAATATGAGAGATTAGCTCCAAAACTTAATATTATTTGAGCTTTGCCTTAAAATACTCAAATATATTATGCCGTTATACTTTGGATATATCTTTTTGTTATAAAGACGTATTTCATTGACAATTTATGACAATTTATGACAAGTAGTGCATATTGAGTCTCAACGAGGACATTAAGGGACAATGAGGGCAATGCATGATACCCCCAAAACTTTTGCGCTTCTGACGCTTCAGGAGACGGCTGATGTGCTGAGGGTTCATAAGCGCACAGTGTACCGCCTTATTTCTGAAGAAAAGTTGGCAGCAGTAAAAGTAGGTGGCCAGTGGCGAGTTTCTGAGCGAGCCCTTTTGGATTTTATTGACTCGGGCGGGGAAAAGACTGTACAAAAAACAAAGACTGTACAAACAAAGAAACCAGAGGAAGTTCAGTTGCCTCTTCCGCTGAGTTAAGGAGTAAAGTCCATGATCAAAGATACAAAAGAACAAGAACTCGAAGCAAAAGTGCAAAAAATATTTATGCCCAATAATCATGGACCAAAAATTTCGGTTTACGGCACGGCTGTGGCTAGCAGTATGGGCAGTGAACGGGACGGGGCTGTTTTTACTGTACAGAAATTATATAGGCTGGCTGAAAATGCAAACAAATATGCCTATGCTGCTGTTTGTGCACAAGGAACTGATCGTGACCGTAGAGCATATACTATTGAAGAAAAAGAAGAAAATGTTTTGATGTCTAATGGTGCGGTTACTTTAGATGTGCCCACGGATGCTTTGCTTGAGCTTTTGTCGCTTGCTTTGGTAAAAGAAGCAAAGCAGCAGGAAACAGCAAATATTCATGAATACATGGCGGAAAAATTCTCCTCAAATTCATAAAATATACTTTTTGTGCCTGTAAAGGCTTTGTTCGCACTGAAGCCTTATTGCTACCCTTTACATTTTATAGAGGAATGGTATAAGAAAGCCATCCTGACTATAGAGTTATTGTATGCAATGCAAAGGGGAAATTATGACTACGGACATCATTAGGGATATGTCTTCTGGTAAGCGAATAGCCAAAGGGTTCATGCGTGGAATGGGAAGGATGTTTGATATTTCTGGTTCGTACAGCATAGGAGTTCGCTATAAGTACAATACTGAAACTTCTTATGCCATTGACCGTGATTCCTTACGAAGGGACTTGGAAACTATAGGACAGGACGTACAAAAAGCCTTAGGCCAATACGAGAAGCAATATGGCAAAACAAGATAATTTTTCGCCAAAGGTTTCTTTGAAAAAAGCACAAGAACGTCTCTCTGCTGAAAGCGAGGGGTGTGCTATGCAAAATATTTGTATAGCTAACACTTGTACAATATAAGCATTACATCAGATCGCATAGCCTTTCTTCAAATATTAAAAATCTCTAGCTCTGGACAGAAGCCTTTTTTTGGTGAAATCTGTGCAGGACAATCTGTAGTGCACAGAACAAGGGGATTTTTATGTACCTTGATAATTTTGAAAGTATTTGTCTTTTTCATATCTTGGAGGGGCTTCGAGACGGCTTAAGTCATTTCTCTTCAAGGCCTACGCGCGTAGCTCTTTTGTACGCCATACAGCATGATGACTTGCCCCGTGTCTATGATCCCATGGGACTTTTAAGTGGCCATGAATCCGTGCTTAAGGATTTCTACCAAGAGAGGCAGGGTTGGCGAAAAGCTCCGCCTTTTGCCGGAGAAATGGAGTTTTTGGACAGCGAGCATTTTCGCGATCTGCATCTCGCTGGTATTCTTAGCCATGGTGGCCGAACCAATGCGGTTGCTTACCAAGTATGGTTTATTGAGCAGCATCCTGATGTCTGCTCGCTTGGGCCGTTTCGGATGTGGCTGGAGTATGCTGTTCGCCTGTTTGCTCAAAATTATAAGATGAAAAGCGTGATGACCATTGATACGGCTGGCTTTTTTTTGCAGCAGTGTGCAACTCATGCCATCAGAGATTTTATTGTAGAGGAACGCAGTAGCATGGGAAAGCTGGATACTCGTTTACGGGTATATCCTTTGCTGGATGCTGTTTTGGGTGTTTCCAGCACATTGGAAGAAGGGGCTGCAGCTGTTGGTAGAATTGCTTTTGTTGAGCCAAGTGAAATTTATAATATGAATTTTTTGGCCTTGTTTCCTGATTCAGAGCGTCCCTTGCTCAGTAACCATAAGCATGTACGAAAGCTTTTGCAAAGTGTTGAATATTCTTCTGCGCTCATGGTTTCAGATGGTGTCTTTGTTTGGGGTTTTGCCACGGGTATTGCTCCTGATTCAAGTGTGATTGCACATTTTAATGGCAATCATGGTTTTTTATGGCTGAATGGTTTGCGAGTCTGCAGTTTTTCTAATGGTGCTTTTAATGCCTTGACCAGACAGGCAAATCTTGTGGATTTGGAAGAAAAACTTCTTGAAATGCCACTTTCACGTTCCGAGCAACATTCCATGATGAAAATTGTAGCCAGACTTGTAGGCAGTGCTGCAGAAAGGCATCATGGAGCGTGTTTGGTTTTAGATTTTTCAGAGCAAGGGCTTGAGGTTTCAGGGCAAAAACTGGAACATGCCCTTGATCTGCGCCAAGAAAAATTTATTCAACTTGCCATGTCTTTATCCAAAGTCGATGGTGCGCTGCATATCAGTAAAAACCTGAAACTGCTTGCTTTTGGCTGTTTGCTTGATGGCTCAAGTGTTCTTGGGGAAAATCGTGCACGAGGCGCACGATATAATTCTGCCTTGCGCTTTTCCGCTGTTCATGACGAGGTCATTGTTGTTTCTGTTTCCTCTGACCGGCCTGTTTCTATTTTACAAAATGGCTTAGAACTGACAGCAACCTGTGCTATTCAGGATATTTGTGGCTGTCCTTTTCCTCCTACTCTTGCAGAATGGATTCATGCTTAAGAGCCTTGCGCTAACACGAGCTTAATGCACGTTTAGGCGAGTTATCGTTCGTATGGAGTCTATAAAAATTTCCTGTGGTGCAAGGTTTGGTAATTCTTTGCCTGGTTCCAAAGTGCTGATTACTGTAGAGCCGATGATTTTACGCCTTGGGTCAGGGCTGGAAGAGCTTTGGGTGTGCAGCCCCCAAAGTGCGTGAAAAATAAGCGGTTCTCCTTGATATTGCCCAACATAGAGCATACTATGTCCTTTTTTTCCAACTAAGGTCAAAAGCTCAGGCATTGAGAGTAGCAGGTCTTTTTTTTCTTGCCGAGAAAGAGCAGAGACATCTGTCATTGTCCCATACATGGCCTGCGCTTGTGAATTGCGCGGTAGGGCGATTCCAAAGGGCGTAAACAAATCCATGAGCGTTGCAGAGCAATCTCGATGCAAAAACAAACCTCCCCAGCCATATTCTTGCCCAAGCAAAGCATTGCCCAGCTTTGCAATATTGGCTTTATTCAGGGGCAAGGGAAAAGTTGTAGCTGCATTGTGTGCACAAGTGGCGCGTTTGAGCTGTGCCATGCCATGTATATCTTTTACAGGCAGCAAAACTTGCTCTTTAGCGCGTGAAGGCAGCAACATACCAAGGCGTCCATGAAAACGAAAAATATTATCTTGATCAATGATTGGCGTGTGTTCATGAATAAGAGCCATATGCGGTTTTGAGGAAAATTCCTGAATAAAATCAGCATCTACATAGGCAATATCTTTGGCTGGAATCCAGCCTGATGCAAAGCGCGATTTACAAAGCAGCCATGCGCGATCTGTTGAAACGTGCAGCACAAAAACCGGAGTACCTGCCCAGAGCAAAGAGTTTTGATTATGATCAAAAGGAAAGCCTTGCCCTGCTTTTGTGGGATTGGCAAAAATCGGCTGCTGCGTGGGCAAAACTCGCATGGACGTATGCTGAATAGTGATGGCTGGCTTGCAACAATTTGGGTAATTTTCTCGGTCTGCAAGCTGTTCTAAGTGCTCAAGCCAGCCTGATTCTCGCGGAAGAAGATTTTCTCCCCAGATAGTTTTTGTTTTGTAGTGCACAAATCCCCAAAAAACATTTTCTTGTGGCTCATAGGGCAGAGACTGATGCCACGGGGAAAAATGCTTTTTCAAATAGTCCTGAGCCATGCTTTTTTGTGTGTTTTGCTCAAAGAGAGGAGTATGTGCATCGTGTGCATTATAATATGCTGTGAAGTCTTGGGGTAGCCTAGCAACATCGCGTATTGCACCTGTGGGTGTTTTGCCAATGCAGGAAAGAAGAAGAACACAAAACAAGGCAGTGCATATGCACAGCAAAAGTTTTGAAAAGTTGCATAGCAAGGGTCTTAAGCAGCGACACAGCAAGAGTTTTACATAGCTGCATAGCGAGGGTCTTGATTTTTTGCATAGTGAGAGTTTTGAATTGCTCCACAGCAAGGGTATGAAACAGCGATGAAAAAGCATGAACACAGAGAAGCACAGACAAACGCATATTGTCTAGGGCTAGTTTTTTTGCAATAGGACGAGTTGTTTTTGAAATAGGATTAGTTTTTTTTGAAATAAGGCGAGTTGTTTTTGAAATAGGGCGAGTTTTTTTTGAAATAATTATCTTGGATATTTTGTTGTGGCGTGTTACGGGGAAAGCAAGAGAACCTTTAAGCTGAGGAGGCGAATATGTCCGCTTATACCCAAAAGGATATTCCTTTTACCCTAAAGCATGGAGAAATTCTTACTTTTGATGATGGCACAACAGTGCGCTTTGAGTCGAATGGTGAAGCCAAGGACATTATGGTCAATGACGATTTTGCTCCGGCGATTACGCTCTTTCCGGCCAATGATTATATGCTTGCTGCTGGCGGAAAGAATTTTAAGCTCACCGCGCTTTTTGAAGATGCTTTGGAAGTAAGCGAAGCATAAGAGAAGTAAGCATAGCCTAAAAAGTACGCGCAAGGTAAGAAATACGCGAAACCTAAGAAGCGCACGAAGTATAAGAAGCGCGTAGGTGGCAGGACTCGCACTAAGTGTAAGAAGCGTGTAGACGACAAGATGCGCGTCGGTGACAGGAAGCACGCGAAGTGTAAGAGGCGCGTAGACGATAAGAACAAGAAGGGCGAGCTTTGCTTCCCTTCTTGTCATCCTGCGTGCCTTTTGTTGTTCCACTTCCTTTTTTGCTATACCGCACGCCCCTCTTGTCATCCTGCACTAGTTTTTTTGTTGCAGCACATCCCCTCTCTTGTCATCCTGCGTCTGTTTTTATCGTAGCTTATCCCCCCCTCTTGTCATTCCGCGCGTAAGTCGCGGAATCCAGTGCCTTTTTCTTTTCTTCTTTCTCTTCCTCTTTTTTTCTCTTTTGCTCCCTTTTCTTCCCCTACTGCGTCAAAGCCTCTCAATCTTGCTCTGCTGGATTCTGCGACTTACGCGCAGAATGACGGAGGGAGGAAGCACTGCCGTACTGCGTCAAAGCCTCATAGCCCGGCTTTGTTGAACTGTCGCGACTTCGCGCAGAATGACAGGGGGGGATGTACCGACACACTGTACAAAGCACTGGACTGTCGCGACTTAGGCGCGGAATGACAGAGGGGGAGAAATCACGAATGAAAGGGCGCGGAAGTGACGGAGGGAGGAAGCACTGCCGTACTGGGTCAAAGCCTCATAGCCCTGCTTTGCTGGACTGTCGCGACTTAGGCGCGGAATGACGGGAGGGGGAGAAATCACGAATGAAAGGGCGCGGAATGACGGAGGAGAAGGGAGTAACAGAGGGGGGAGGAACTGCCAGAGGGGGAGGCACTGCTTGCTGTGCAAATCTCTACCACGCCGTGCAAAGTTCTGCCATGCTGTACAAAGCACGGGCATAGTGTGCAAAGCGCGGGCGTAGAGTGCAAAGCTCTAGCACTCTGCGCAAAGCATGAGCATTACGAGTTACAAAGCATCACGCGTTACAAAGCCTCACGAGCTACAAAGCATTACGCACTACAAAGCACCATGCGCTACAAAGCATCATGCACTATAAAGCATTATGCGCTACAAAGCATTATGTGTTACAAAGCATTACGCGTTACAGGCTCTGCCTTACAGGCATGGGCTTTACAGGCATGGCAGCTTGCCTTATTTCAGCTCTATGAGCTTATCCTATTTGAGTGATATGAAATATGATGTTCTTGTGCTTGGTGCTGGTGCTTCAGGGCTGTTTTACGGAGCACATGCAGCTCAAAATAAGCGTAGCATCTGTATTCTTGATCACGCAGCAAAAGCAGCACAAAAAGTGATGGCCTCTGGTGGTGGCCGTTGTAATTTTACCAATCTTTTTGCTGATGCTGAAAAATACCTATGCACGAACCCTCATTTTGTAAAATCCGCTCTGGCCGGCTTTACTCCGCATGATGCTTTAGAATTTTTTTCCGCGCGTGGTATTGAGCCCGTGGAAAAAGAAGCCGGACAATTTTTTTCAGCACAAGGGGCTGGGGCTCTTGCCCGTGTCTTGCTCAAAGAATGCCATGAATCTGGCTGCGAAATACGCCTTAATGTGAAGATATTGGGAGCCTGCCGTGATAAAGAAAATTTTACTGTAGAAAGCGAGCAAGGCACTTTTCAGGCAAAATCCTTGGTTTTGGCCTTGGGCGGTTCTTCATGGCCCACGCTCGGCAGTTCTGATCTTGGTATGCGTTTAGGCTCAGCCTTTGGCTTGAAAGTTTTTCCGCCAAAACCAGCCCTTGTACCGCTTCGGCTCATAGGGAAAGACTTAGAGCTGGCGCAAAGCCTTGCGGGTATTGCGCTTCCTGTGCGTCTGTCCATGCACGGGCATGAAGAAACAGGAGATGTTTTGTTTACCCATCGTGGCCTGTCTGGCCCGGCAGTGCTGCAACTTTCTTTGTATTGGCATAAAAACGCCGAAGTTTTTATTGATTTTTTACCATCTCACGATGTTCATAACATCTTGTATGCACATAAAAACAGCCGAAAACAGCTTAGCTCTGTGCTTTCAAAATTTTTACCGTCTCGATTTGTTAAGCATGTTTTAGAACCTTTTGCTCATCTGCCCATGGCTAGGATTGATGCCAAAAAACAGCAAGAGATTGCAAAAATATTGCATTCTTGGCGCATTGTTCCTTCCGGAACCGAAGGCATGAAAAAGGCAGAAGTAATGGCCGGAGGGCTGGATACCCAAGCCTTTTCTTCCAAAAGCATGGAGGCAAAACATGTGCCCGGACTTTTTGCCATTGGCGAAGTTTTGGATGTTGTCGGACGTTTGGGTGGCTTTAATCTGCACTGGGCTTGGGCTTCGGCCTTTGCAGCTGCAATCAAGCGATAAAGGCTTGTCTGCTGCGTTGCTGTGCCTCCCTTCCCTCCTCATGTACGGAGGGAGTACACTGCGTCGGTAAGGTAGCCTTGCGCCTTGCATCCAAACCTTTCTCGCTTGATTGCTTGTGGGATAAAGGCTTGTTTGCTGCGTTGCTGCGACTTCCTTCCCTCCTCATGTACGGGGGGAGTACACTACGTCGGCAAGGTAGCCTTGCGCCTTGCATCCAAACCTTTCTCGCTTGATTGCTTGTGGGATAAAGGCTTGTTTGCTGCGTTGCTGCGACTTCCTTCCCTCCTCATGTACGGGGGGAGTACACTACGTCGGTAAGGTAGCCTTGCGCCTTGCATCCAAACCTTTCTCGCTTGATTGCTTGTGGGACAAAGGCTTGTTTGCTGCGTTGCTGCGACTTCCTTCCCTTCTCATGTACGGGGGGGAGTACACTACGTCGGTAAGGTAGCCTTGCGCCTTGCATCCAAACCTTTCTCGCTTGATTGCTTGTGGGATAAAGGCTTGTCTACTAGAATATACTAAGCATATCAAGATATTATATGTAATTTTACCGTTAAGCAACAAAAAACATGCTTAAATGCCAAAAACATGTTAATTGTCTGTTATATTAAACTAATTTTTTGGTATTTAAAAAATGTCATGTTTCGGAGCTCCTTACGAACACCTTTTTCTTTCTATTGTACCACGAGCCCCTTCTTGTCATCCTGGGTGTAAGTCGCAGGATCCAGTTTTTCTGTCTTTTTTTTCTTTTCCTTATAGACTATCATGATTTGAGCGTAAAACTTTCAAACTTGGCTATTTATAGTCCTGTTTGAAAAAACTTCACTCTGAATACAAGATCAGGTAAAGAGTAGATAATTAAGGAGAGACAATAATGCTTGATATAAAATTTGTACGCGAAAATATAGATACTGTGAAACAGTCTCTTATAAATCGAGGTTCTTCTCTTGATCTAGAAGAGATGCTTAGCTTGGACGAGCAGCGCAGGGCGCGCATAGTGGAAGTAGAAGCCCTGAAGGCTGAGCGCAATAACACTTCAAAGGAAATATCTGAAAAAAAACGAGCCAAAGAAGATGCTTCCGCGCTGATTGAGCGTATGTCTCAGGTCTCGGCTACGATCAAAGAACTTGATGCAAGTTTGGCTGAAATAGAGGAAACCCAGCATCAGTGGCTCTTGGCTTGCCCTAATCTGCCTCATTCTTCCGTACCTATTGGCCAAAGTGAAGAAGATAATCCTGAAATCCGCTTTTGGGGTACAGTGAAAAATTTTGACTTTGCTCCAAAAGAGCATTGGGAACTTGGCCTTGCACTTGGAGGGCTTGACTTTGAGCGTGCAGCACGGCTTACAGGCTCACGTTTTGTGGTGCAAACAGGCTGGGCAGCACGCATGGAGCGAGCTTTAGCTCAATTTATGCTTGATCTGCATGTGGATGAACATGGCATGATAGAAACCATACCACCCTATATGGTTAATACCAAAACCATGACCGGAACCGGTCAGCTGCCAAAATTTGCAGAAGATTTGTTTAAGCAGGAAAATTGGGATTACTGGCTTATTCCCACGGCAGAAGTGCCTTTGACCAATTTACATGCTGGGGAAGTGCTTGATGAAGCAGAGCTGCCCAAAGGCTACTGCGCTTTTACTCCATGCTTCCGCTCTGAGGCTGGTAGCTATGGCAAAGATACCAAAGGCCTGATTCGTCAGCACCAATTCCATAAAGTTGAAATGGTCTATTTTGCTCATCCAGATAATTCCTATGAAATATTAGAACAAATGACCGCTCAAGCGGAAAAAGTATTGAAACGGCTTGAGCTACCTTTCCGCACCATAGCGCTTTGTACTGGAGATATGGGCTTTTCCGCAGCAAAAACTTATGACATAGAAGTTTGGGTGCCTGGGCAAAACACATATCGTGAAATTTCTTCCTGCTCGAATTGTGAAGATTTTCAGGCCAGACGTGCTAATATTAAATTCCAGCCAAAGGATTCAGGAAAAAAACAATTTGTGCATACCCTGAATGGTTCAGGACTTGCCGTGGGACGTGCGCTGGTCGCAGTGATTGAGAACTATCAGCAAGCAGACGGTTCACTCTTAGTACCAAAAGTGCTTCAGCCTTATATGGGAGGGCTGGAGGTGATTGAGGCGTTGACGTCAGAAAACCTATAGAGCTATAAATAAGGTAAGAAATACTTACAAGTATATATCCAAATAAACAGAGTAAAGCATTACAAAATTGTGCTGAATTTATTGTATAGATTTTAGAATATTATATTTGAGGAGTGAAGAAAATGTCGCAAGCACAGTTACTTAAAAGTTTACGACTCAAAAATATCCTTTCTTTTGGGGGAGAAAGCAAAGAAATAAAACTTGGGAAACTTAATATACTCATTGGTGCTAACGGTTCTGGCAAATCAAACTTGATTGAAGCTCTTTCACTTTTGCAGGCAGCTCCTAAAAAAATTACGCACCCTATGCGAAGACAGGGGGGAGGCGGAGTAAAGGACTGGCTTTGGCAAGGCAAAAAAGATGATGCCTATGCTGAACTGGAGGTAATTGTTTGCAATACCATGGAACAAAAAAAAGAAAACAATCAAGATTTCAGGTATTTTTTTGCTTTTTCCATGGCTGGGCAGCGTTTTGAAATGGAAGATGAATTATTAGAATGTGAAGAAGCTGAGAGCAATAAACCAGAACCTTATTTTTTCTACAAGTACCAAAATAACCACCCTGTGCTTAATGTCCAAGATGGACAACGTGGGCTAAGACGTGAGGAAGTAGATTCAGAGCTTTCCATTTTTGCACAGCGAAAAGACCCTGATCAATACCCGGAACTTACATGGGTCGGAGAACAATTGAGCAATATTCGTATTTATAGAGAATGGGCGTTTGGCCGAACGGCTGAACTGAGGCGTCCGCAAAATGCGGATGCTCCGAACCATTTTCTTGATGAAGATTGCCTTAATTTGGGCTTGGTTCTTAATTTTCTTAAAAAAAATATACCAGCGAAAAAGAAAATTTTGGAATACTTAAAAATATTTTATGATGAGATAGAAGATTTTGATATAATAGTGGAAGGAGGCACGGTTCAACTTTTTTTGCAGGAAAAAAATTTTGCTGTGCCAGCAACCCGTCTCTCTGACGGCACTATTCGCTTTATTTGCTTGCTTGCTATTCTTTGCCACCCAAAGCCTCCTGCCCTGATTTGTATTGAAGAGCCAGAACTCGGTATGCATCCTGACATTATCCCAACCTTGGCTAAACTGCTTATTGAGGCTTCAGAGAAAACTCAGCTTATTGTTACAACGCATTCTGATATTTTAGTGAATGAATTAAACATAATGCCAGATGCTATTCTTGTGTGTGAAAAAGAAAATGGAGCTACTACAATACAAAATTTAGACCCTGCACTGCTTAAGGAATGGTTAAAAGAATATTCACTGGGTGAACTGTGGCTCAAAGGGGAAATAGGGGGAATGCGCTGGTGAAGCTGAAAATATATGTAGAAGGAGGCGGTGAAACAAAAAATTTGAAAACACATTGTCGCAAAGGTTTTCGTTCTTTTTTTCAACAGGCCGGTATTGAAAATTTTACTGTTACTGCTTGTGGTTCACGTCAAACTGCATACAAAGATTTTGGAATAGCTGTAAAAACAGTTGACGAAAATACCCTGCCAATTCTTCTTGTGGATAGTGAAGCACCTATATTGGATGAAAATTTTGGAAAACCTTGGGTACATCTTAAGCAACGAGATAACTGGGATAGACCAAATCAAAGCGATGAAAGCCAAGCCCACCTTATGGTTCAGTGTATGGAGGCTTGGTTTATGGCGGATAAAGAAGCCTTGGAAAAATTTTATGGCAAAGATTTTCATGAAAACTCTTTACCTAAAAGACAAGACATTGAAAATATCGACAAAAAAGATATTTTTTCCAGCTTAAAAATGGCGGCAAAACAAACAAAAAAAGCAAATTATGACAAAGGAGCGCATTCTTTTGAAATTCTTAAGAATATTGCTCCTCAAAAAGTAAAAGATGCTTCTCCTTGGGCAAAGAGATTGTTTCAATATCTTGAAAATAAATCCGTAGCCAAATAGTTTTGGGGCTACATCGGGTGGTTGCCCCAATTTTTTTGATAAGAAATTTTGTTCTTTGAGAATTCTGTTTTGCAATATATACGAAAGCACATAAGTATATACGAGCCATAGTACAGTATGTACAAAAAAACAGTGTACTGTTGATTGAAGCAAGTAGGTATAATGACACACGAATTTGATAATACACCCACAGAGAATAAAAGTATAAGTGACAAGCCCACAAGCGATTCGATTAAAGAAGAGCGATTTCAGGAGCTTACAAGCATTGATGCTCAGATCCTTGAGCTTATCACCTTACGGGGCAGGCTGCAGCGCAAGGAATCTGCTTGGAGGCGTTCTAAAGGATTGCCACGCATAGACCCTGCGCTAGAAAAGAAGCTTTGGAGTCAGTGGGAGCAAGCTGGTAAAGATATTGGTGTTGGTTCAAAACTTTTGCGCCAAATTTTTAATCAACTCAATCTGCTTGGTGATGAATCTGCTCAAATTAAACGCAAAAAAGACACGGCCTATGTTCTGAGCCCACGTCACGAACCACTCAAGCTCATTACACCTGCTCCGCGCTGCCTCATAACAACGCGCATGTGGACTGTTCTTGCTGCACTGTCAGGGCAGGAACTTTTTTTGCCGGGTGTTATTCAAAACGATCCGCTTGTGGAATTGATTAAGGCCATGAACCAAGCAGGGGCAGCTCTTTCATGGTCAGATGAAGGAGTCGTGAGTTCTGGGAGTGAAGAACCCTTAGATTTTGAAGATAAGCTGATTTATGTGGGGGATGACCCCATGAACTTGTATTTGTGCATTGCTCTTTCCTTAACCGGAACCGGTCGGGTAAAATTCTCTGGTGGAGCAAGCCTGAAAATGTTGGATATACGAGCCTTGAATGAAGTACTTTTGCCTTTGGGGGCGCGTATTGTTCCTCTGAATCCTCATGGCAAGGGGCTTCCGGCCAGACTGGAATGTGGCGGTTTTGTCCAATCAAAACTTGCTTTGCCCAAGGAAGTGCCAAGCGGATTTATTGCTGGCTTAGTGCTCATGGCTTGGGCTTTCCCACAAGGGCTGTCTCTTTCTTTTGATTCAGCCCAGATTGCAACAGAAGCAGCACAAGCCGCGGATATACTTCGTGCTTGCGGAGTGCAGGTTGTTAATGATGCTGTATCGTGTACGGTGTCTACAGGCATTCCTGTGCTTCCTGAAGACCCTAGGCTTCAAGCTGATCCAATACTTTCAGCCTACTTACTGGCCTTGCCTTTTTTTGCAGGAGGGCAAGTGACCCTCAGCGATATACAGCCTGAACTTCTTGAAATTTCGAGCATTCAGCATTTGATTGCTCTTGGTGCAGATATAAGCATAGACAACAAAGCAATGCTTTCCAGTACAAAGCTCAGACCAAGCAGCAATATTGATTTTGGAGCAAGCCCTGAACTCTTACCTTTAGGCCTTGTGCTTGCTTTACTTACCAAAAAAGAGATTCGTCTTGCTCTTACAGGTCAAAGCAGTGAAAATATTGATTTAGCCTGCCAATTTTTGGATCGCGTAGCTGCTTCCTATACTCTGGAAACAGATTGCTTTATCATAAGGCCGGCCATGCTTGGTTGGCAGGGCGAATGGACCAGTCCTGATCCTTTCTACTGTTTAGCTGCTGCCTTGCTTGCTTTTATCAATCCCGGAATTGCCTTGGAAAACCCCGGGCAGCTGACCAGTATTTGGCCCCAATTTTGGAATATTTATAATACATTACCAAGCGGAACAATGCGCTCTGCTCCGGTTAAGGAACGTATACATGACACACCCAAACGCAAACGAATCAAAACGTAAAGCCTTGACTGATACGCAAAACCTGCAAAAGCGAATTGCTGAGCTGCACGAGGAAATTGCTCGTTTTTCTTTGGAACTTGCACACTGTGAAACTGCTCAGGCAGGGTTTCGAGCCAAGGAAGATGCGGTGCAAGGCATTTCTTATGCTGCTGAAATCTTTGAATTACAACAAGAAAAATTGCGTCTAAAAGTGGAAATAGAGCTTTTAGAAAAAAAGATACGGCGTTTAGAGCTTGGCTATGCTGAAGAAGGACAAGCTCTCAGCTCAGGCAGTGATCCTCTTTTTTAGAAACAGCATGGCCTGAACCTACAGTATACTGATACATCAAAAAATACATGCCAAAAAATATTACGCAAAAAATTATTTCCACGCACCTTGTGAGTGGAAAAATGCTGCCTGAAACCGAGATAGGTCTGCGTATAGATCAAAGCTTGACCCAAGATGCAACAGGCACCATGGCTTGTTTGCAATTTGAAGCCATGGGCGTACCTCGTGTGAAAACAGAGCTTTCTGTTTCGTATGTGGATCATAATACTTTGCAGATGGGCTATCGCAATGCTGATGACCATCGTTACCTGCGTTCCATGGCTGCACAATACGGTATTGTTTTTTCGCCTCCGGGTACAGGTATTTGCCATCAGCTACACCTTGAAAATTTTGCTAAGCCCGGGAAAACATTGATCGGAAGCGATTCTCATACCCCCACGGCCGGAGGACTGGGGTGTCTTGGCATAGGGGCTGGCGGTCTTTCTGTGGCCTTGGCCATGGCTGGTGAGCCGTATTTTTTATCCATGCCCAAGGTGGTCAATGTGTATTTGAGCGGTCAGCTCAAGGCCTGGACTGCTGCCAAAGATATTATTTTGTTTCTTTTGGGCAAGCTCTCAGTCAAAGGCGGAGGGGGAAAAATTTTTGAATTTTCAGGGCCAGGAGTCAAGGAATTGACCGTGCCTCAACGCGCAACCATCACGAATATGGGGGCAGAACTGGGTGCTACTGCTTCAATTTTTCCTTCAGACGAACAAAGCCTGTCTTTTTTAAGTAGCATGGGGCGACAAGCTGACTGGCTACGCCTCGAAGCTGATGCAAAGGCAGACTATGAAGAGCGCATAGAGATAGATCTTTGTGCATTAGAGCCACTGGTTGCCCAGCCACATATGCCAGATCGTGTGGTTCCTGTTCGGGACTTGGCCGGACTTCAGGTTGAGCAGGTTGCAATTGGCTCATGTACAAACTCTTCTTATGAAGACCTAAAAACAACGGCTTTGATCCTTGCTCAAGCAAAGCATAAAATACAAACGGAGCTGCTTATTTCCCCGGGTTCTAAGCAAGTGTTACAAATGCTCGCTGCTGAAAATCTTTTAGCTTCTTTTTTTCAGACAGGTGCAAGGCTTTTGGAATGCTCCTGCGGGCCTTGTATTGGCATGGGAGGGTCTCCCTGTTCGGCCGGAGTTTCAGTACGCACCTTTAATCGTAATTTTGAAGGGCGTTCAGGCACAAAGGATGGACAAATTTATCTGACTTCAGCTCAAACCGCGGTTAATATTGCGCTTGCTGGAAAATTTACAGATCCCAAAGACTGGGGCAAAGCAGCAAAAAAAATTACACTTCCCAAAAGTATGCCTTGCATTCGTGAGCTTTTTGTTTTTCCGCCTGAAAAATCAGAAGGCACTTCGGTGATTATGGGGCCAAATATTGTGAAGCTGGAGGAATTTTCTCCTTTACCAAAACAAGTGCAAGCCACTGTTTTTATAAAAGTTGGAGATAATATTAGCACTGACCATATTCTACCTGCCGGACCAGAAATCACTGCGCTTCGTTCCAATATCCCGGCAATTTCACAGCATATTTTTTCTCGTATAGAAGAGGGGTTTGCTCAGCGTATTCAAAGTCAAGGGCTTGGCCTTATTCTTGGGGGTGAAAATTATGGGCAAGGTTCAAGCAGGGAGCACGCTGCTTTAGGACCAAGGTACTTGGGGATTCAGTTTGTTTTGGTCAAAAGTTTAGCCCGTATCCATAGAGCCAATCTCATCAATTTTGGCATACTTCCATTGCTTTTGGCTGATGCAAAAGAGTATGAATACATAGAGCAAGGGCAAGTTGTAGTTTTTGATACCACAAACATTCGCCCAAAAGAATCATTTCAGATTTGTTGCCAAGGAAAACAAATCTCCATAAATAACGATTTGACGGAAAAAGAACTGGATATTATCAAAGCTGGTGGATTGCTCAATTATGTGAGCAGGCAACAGTGAAAAAAGAGCAGTAACACATACACAAAAGGAATGTTCTATGCTTGATAAGATGCGTGACAATGCCCAGAGTTGGGGAATAAAAATCATTTTCGTCATCATCATTCTCGCCTTTATCTTTGCCTTTGCCGGCCCAAATGGTTCAGAGGTTTCGGTTTTGGCCTATGTTAATGGTGAGCCCATAAGCGTGAGCCAATTTCAGCGAGAACTCAGCCAGCGTGAGGATAGCTCGCAGGCAAGCCGTGGGCAAATACTTGCAGAACTCATCAGCACCGAGCTGCTTCGTCAACTCGCGGTTCAAAATGGAATTATTATTACTGATGGCGAAGTTCGCAATTATATTCAATCAATGCCTGCATTTCAAACAGACTCTCAGTTTGATCTTCAAAAATACAAAAGCATGGTGAGCGATCCTGAATCTTTTGAACAAAAAGTAAGGCATGGTTTTCTTGAAAATAAAATGGGCAGGTTTTTTTCTTTGCTCGCTAGCCCTATTGAACTGGAAGCGCGCCCTATTTTTATGTGGCAAAATGAGCAAACTACAGTAAACTATGCTCTTATTTCCGTGGCGGACTATATACAAAGCGCGAGAGTAGAAGAGGAAGAAATGCAAAGCTATTATGATAATAATATAGAATCCTTTGCTTTGCCGGAAAAAAATACATTTGAAACTCTTGTTTTGAGTCCAAAGTCACTTGCACGAAATATGCACATCAGCGAAGAAGAAATTCTTGATTTTTATGAGCAGTTTTCTGCTAATCTTCTGGCACCGGAATACTTTACTTACAAGGAAATATTTATCCCTTTTGGTCAGCAGTCTACGCAGCATGATATGGACGAGCTTTCGGCTCAAGCGGGTAAAATTTTAGAAGATATTGCTTCAGGCATATCTTTTGAGTTGCTGGCCTCTGAAAATCCGCGCCCGAATGATCCTAGGCCCGGGCAGTCCAAAACAGTTTCAGGGCAAGAAATTACCCCCACGCTTTTCACGGCTTTAGCAAATTTAGAGGTTGGAGCAATCAGCGAACCTCTTGCTACTGATGAAGGTATTGTCATTGTACGGCTGGAGGATAGGAAAGAAGCGAGTCCCTTAAGTCTTGAGGATGCTCGTGAGGATATTATACAGCGTTTGACCCAAGAAAAAGCAGAAGAAAAGCTGGATGATTATGTGGAAAAAGTCATTGCCGTACTGAGCCAAGGAAAAAGCATGGCTGAAGCTGCTACCAGTATTGATATACCCTTAGGCCAGACAGGGGCAGTGTCCAAGGAAGAGCTTGCTACAGATTTTGGCTTAACACCTGAAACAGCAGAGGAACTTTCTGCTTTGGAGCAAAATGAACCCACACTTGTTCCGGTTCGCCTCAAAGATGGCTACTTACTTGTGACGCGCCTTACAAGAGAGGAAGCTCGCACTCAAACACTGGAAGAAGTACGGCCAAGTATCAGCTCTACCCTGCTTATGACCAATGCTTCTGAACAGGCCAAAGCCAAAGCTCTGGCAATCATTGCAGGAGAGGCCAAAGCACCTAGCTTAAAAGAATCACAATATTTTTCACGCAGTGGGCCTGCGCCTGTGGCCGGAGTCAATACAATTATGATTGAAGATGCTTTTGCTACTGCCCCGGGCGAATGGTTGGCTTCAGCCTATCCGGTGCGAGAAGGCTATCTTATAGCAAAAGCCGGCACGCGCACTGCTCCAAGCGATGCACAATGGCTACTCCAAGAAAAAGGCTGGCTGCAAACTGCTCAAGAGATCAACAGGCAAGAACTGAATATTGCCTTTCAGCAGTATCTCATAGGCACAGCAGAAGAAAAGGGCTTGATTGAAATCGTTCGCAAGGATCTGATCCAATAGGTAATCTACAAAGAAAGAGCGGAACTGTCGCGACTTCGCGCAACATAAGGAGAACTACTCCGTTAGGCTCTTTTGCTTTTTTTTTGGAAGGGGGAGGGAGCGAGCAAAGGGCTTAAAAAGTTTCGTCTTCGCTTAAGAACGCAAGCCCTTTTTTCAGTGCTACAATGAGTTGTTTGACGTCTTTGAGCTCAATCAGTCTATCCATGGCTGTTCTGTATGTTGGAAATTTATTATTGCTTTGAATATTGCTGATGATTTTGTGATAGCGTTGCACTCCCATGCCTGCAATGGTTTCTAAAAGCTCGCTTAAGATGTCTTGTGCTATTTGCTGGCTTTGTGGATGCTGATACACAGCTGACCAATCCGTAGACCTTTTCCCGTATTCATAGTGTGTTGTAAATTCTTTGACTATTTCAAGCATTTGCTCTTTATGGCTGGCCATTTTTTCATTTTCCAAGCCAAAAAGAATGGGCTTGGCTTGAAATTCATTTATTTCAGGCAGTGTTCCGCGTACTGAGACCAAAAAGTAGCGGATCAAAGGGCGGGGAAGCGTGCCTTTAATAAATTCTTTTCTGCTTGTTGCCTCACGATTACTGCCATCAGGCGCCAGAACTGGTTTTTTATAAGGCCGGACGCAGGCAAATTCCACAAGAACTCGACCTATTATATCTTTTTGCCTTCTGCTTGGGCGTAAGTAAGCATCAAGTGTTTCCTGCATTACTTCGGCGTATTCTTTCTTGAATACCTGCATGGATGTATAGCCCTGAAAGGCTTTTTTGATGATACTGTCGATTTCAATTTTGGATATGCCGGTTTCAAGCATTTTTGTTTTAAGCTGTCGCGAAAAGGTCAAGATTTGCTTTCTGCTTGCCTGCAACGCAAGCTCATACAGAAGATTACTGACCTTTGTTATGTATTCGGAATCATGTTCAGGCATAGAGTTTTCTCTTGAGGCAAAAGTATTGTTGTTCAGCACCCAGCGCAGGCATTGTTTTGTAACTCCCAGAGTAGGTATTTTTTTGTAACTCCCAGCGTAGGTATTTTTTTCAGCACCCAGCGCAGGTATTAAGTACAGGCTGTAATTTGCTTGCCTACTCTTTTGAGCAAACAATCGCAAGAACGGAAAACGGAAATTTGAAGGTCATATTTGTATGTATTGTTGCTGATTTTGCCTTTTTTTCGTAAATCCCCCTCTTTTTTCTCCCTGATTTTCTCATTTTTTTTCAGCAAAAAAGCCTTCTACCCGTTGTGGTGGAAGGCTTTTCTGTTTCTCTAGTTCACTTACCCCGAAAATGAGGGGAGACGCAACCGGACAAAACTGGTTATACTCTTAAAGCAACAGTTCACTTACCCCGAAAATGAGGGGAGACGCAACCGTTGTGACTATCAAGAAGCGGAATTTTGCCAGTTCACTTACCCCGAAAATGAGGGGAGACGCAACCTAGCTATGCGGCTCTGGGTAGACGTGTAGGAGTTCACTTACCCCGAAAATGAGGGGAGACGCAACCTGGTGGCTTGGCGATAAACGACTATGTTGAGTTCACTTACCCCGAAAATGAGGGGAGACGCAACCCATAGCCAGCGGTGCTATAAACATCAATATAGTTCACTTACCCCGAAAATGAGGGGAGACGCAACCAGACTCGTAAACAACTAGAGTCTTGGGCAAAGTTCACTTACCCCGAAAATGAGGGGAGACGCAACCTTTACTAAAGAAACAGACCCTATCCGTTTGAGTTCACTTACCCCGAAAATGAGGGGAGACGCAACCGGCAGAGTAAATTTTGTAGCATGTGCTAGAAGTTCACTTACCCCGAAAATGAGGGGAGACGCAACCATACATGGGGGGCAGCTTAAAGGCGGTTCAGAGTTCACTTACCCCGAAAATGAGGGGAGACGCAACCAAGCACATAGCTCTCAAGCGACCATAGATTAGTTCACTTACCCCGAAAATGAGGGGAGACGCAACCCATCAGCTATATAGAAACAAGGGGCTACTAGTTCACTTACCCCGAAAATGAGGGGAGACGCAACCCAAGAACAACTTGAATACAGGATCAGTGAGCAGTTCACTTACCCCGAAAATGAGGGGAGACGCAACCGAAACTAGGCAGTCTGTTTTCGGGGGCAGGAGTTCACTTACCCCGAAAATGAGGGGAGACGCAAGCCTATCTTTTTCTCTTTCAGAGTAAACGCACTTAAATTTTAGAGGAACACCTTCTTCCTTATCTCGCACCTTTCTTGTCATCCTGCGCGTAAGTCGCAGGATCCAGTTCTTTTTCTTCTCTTTTTCTTGTCGTGCAAGGGCAAAGCGTCGTAGTATGGCTCTGCTGGACTGTTGCGACTTAAGTGCTTCAATGACGGAGAGGGCTAGCTGAACGGCAGGGAAATTAATATGCGTTTGTCTGCTCTCCCTTCGACAAGCTCAGGGAGCAAGATTTTTTTTCATTCAAAGTACTGTTTTCTTCATAAGCTCAGAGAGCTCTGAAGGTCGTTGAGTTTGCCGAAACGACATCTCATTTACCCTAAATTGCTTAGGGGGTGTCTGAAGGTCACCCAGCCTGCCGAAACAACATTTAATCTTACTCTTAAGATTTCACCCTATAATCTCTTCGCATTTTTCAAGCGTTTTAAGTGCCAGTTTTTTATATTGCTCAAAATCTTTGCAGGGTTTTGTATCGCTGCTTTGAATAAACGAAAGCCACCGATACTCGTCTTTTTCCTCTTTTTCCTCTTTTTCCTTTTTTACTGAACATAAAGGCTGATTATGCATCACGGCATTACGCAGGGTAATCAAGTTTTTTTTGTATGTTTGCAGCCTTGTCCCCTTCTTTTGCTGTGATTTTTCAAAAAATTTTATTAACTCTTTGAAACTTTGGTAATTATAATTCTTTTTTTCTTCATCACTTAGTTCGCTGACCATAACTTCTTCCAGCTTCCATATTCTGGATAAAATTTCCTTGCGGAGAGTATTCATCTCATCTTGCATTTTCTTAAAATCTTCAAAATCAACAGAAACAGTACCTACAGAATTACCAGTTAGCTTGCCGTTAATATGTAAAAGCCCAAGCACATTTTTTGGTTGAGGACGAGCATAGAATTTTGCACGGTCAAAGGCTCCGAGCTGTTTTTTGTCTAAAACAATACATGCCATTAGCGAAGGCTTAGCTTGGTTTTGATTGTTCACTGAAGGCGTATCTTTAATAACGAGACGACCTTGATCATTAATCTCATACGGGTAAGCTATTTGTACCTCACCGTGTTCAGTTTTATCTGTTTTGTCAATTTTATCATAGGCTTGCTCTTCCAATTTTTGAAAAACAAGGTCTTCCAAGGCTAGAAAAAGGATTTTTCGCCTTAGGGTGTATTGTTTATCACCTGTTTTAAGCTTATTGCCCGCTTCATCATAGCTATCTTTGCTGGCTTCTTTTAATCGTTGAATCACTGCGTCATAGCGAGTAGATGAATTTTGAATTTTTGTACTGGCTTCTTCATAAATAGTTTCAAGTATGCGAACCGTCTGGCTGTAAGTACAATCTTCAAGAAGTTTCTTAAACAGCACTTCTTTGGCTAAGGCAAAAGTATTCCAAGCCTTGTACCCTTTGCAGCTTTCCCTCGCTGTTTTACGGCGTTTGCCTTTATCTGAAATATAGCAATCTGGTACAAATTTACTCAGCCCAATAGCATCAAGCATACCCGTAAAACGTTTGTCATCCTCTTTTTTAACGGACTGGCTTTGAAGATATTGCACAAATTCAGGCGAACTGATGTTCTTGTCATACTGCTTCAAGTTTTTTTGCATTGCTTTGGAGATGGCACTGAACAAGTCAAGCACGGAAAAAATCTTAAGTCTACTATGTATCTCACTGTTTGTGAGTAATTTTGATTTTTTAATATATTTTTTTAAGATTATTCTAGCAATTCTAACGGTTTCTTTGTCCCTTTCTTCAGTGCTTTCGCCATATAAATCTATAGTTACCAAAGCCTGATAGATTTCATCCCAATCTTTGGAAACTTCTGCAATGCGGTTTTTAATACGCTCTTTGTGTTCGTCTCCCTCTGTTTTTTTGCCTTTGTTTAAGGCTTTTTGCTCGTCTTTTCCAAATTCCAAAGCACGGGTGATGCGCTTATAGTATTCGCTTTTATTGGCTTCAAATTGGCAGTGCTTATATATTTCATCAAAATTACTATTTGATTCCTTAATACCTTCAAAATAAGGGATAATAATGCGGTCAATTTTATCATGCAGACGACTTTTTTGCTTTTGCAGATGATCTTCTTGCTGTTTCAGAGTATTGTCATCAATCTGCTTTTCTGCGTGTTTTTGCTTTTGTTTGGCAAGGTCTTCTTCATATTTTGTATCAATATCTTTTTTACGAGCTTCAAAGCTCTGTATAATCTCAGCAACGAGGCTTTGAAGTTTTGTTGTATCTCCTTCATGCAATGCTTCAACAGCCTCATGAATTTCTTGTGTCAATTTCAGCAGTTCGATATTTGGTGCAGCACCGTCTTTTCTTTTGTCCCATACCATGTAAATATGGCGTTCACACATGCTTAAAATATAATCTTTAAGACGCTGCTTTTTGATAGCTGGTTCAAGATCTTTATCAAAAGTAAAAATATTTCGTATATGCTCTATACGGTGTGTAATTTTCGCCTTTTTATCATCACAAGATAATTTTTTTTGCTCAGGGAGTAGAGAGTTGATACATGTATCTATTTCAAATTCCCAGCTGGATTGCTTTTCTTTTTCTTCTGCTTCTTTTATTGCTTTAGCTACTGCCATCAAGATAAATTGATTACGGCTTAGTCTGAAAGGTTGCCCTTTGCACCGACATGCAACATTATCATTGATAATCCAGTACGGTAAATATTTGTCACTGGAAGGTATGGGGCTAAATTTATTTTGCTTTCTACGTTTGGAGGACTGCGACTGACTATGGCAATTTTTTTCCTTATACTTATGTGGTTTTGAAAACCTGCGACAAAATTGCAAAGTTTTTTTCTCGCCTAAATTGCTGTTTCTTTCTAAGTATTCCAGCAGATACGAGGTCTTGGGGTTGTTGTTGCCTGCAAGAATGATGTCGTTGCTCTCTTTGTCTATAAGAGATTCTTGAAATTCACTGGGCAGAGCATGTCTGGTTACAAGCTCATGCGGAACAGATTTTCTTAAATTTACTAAATGAACATAGGCATTGAGAGCCTTAAAATCATCTGCCATGATTAAAGAATCATGAGGAGAATAATAAGTAAATATTTTTCGACGTTCATTAAAATGACTCTGAGCATCTCCGCTCTTTTGCTGGGTATTTTTGAAAAATGGAGTTTGATCCAAAAGGCGGTTCATCTGCCCCTTGGCAAGTAAAAAAGAGAACATAAATAAGGTTCCAGCAAGAGTGGGAACATACTCAAGTTTTTCCTCGGTGCTAGATTTTTCCTCATTGTGCTGTATCGTATTTTTTTTAGTCTTTTTCTCAAAAAGCAGTATCCCTCTTGTCTTGACTTTTTTTTCTTCTTCCCCTTGATTGTTCGTTTTTGTGTTTTTTTTGCTTTGCTGCGTTTTTTTCTCTTCTTGTATGGCAGGGATAAGAGTGTTTTCAGAAAATGAATTTGCTTTTAAGATTTCTTCATACAAATATTCAAAAGCCAAAACTTGTGGCTCTCCCAAACAAACTTCTGAAAAATCGTGCTCAACATGAGAAAGAAAGTGACGAAGGACATTAAACTCATCTTTTTCGCATAAGTCTTTATCTTTTTCGCATAAGGCAGGTGCTATTTTTACAAAATTTTCTTGTAATTTCAGCGCATCCAGTTGTTCATTTATTGCATCTAATTTTTGCAAGTCGCCATTTTCTTCATCAATAACACGAGCATGTTGCTGTTCTAAATTTTTTCTTTCATCATTGATCTTTTTTTCAGAAAACAATTCAGCAAAGCCATACTGGCAGTGTCTGTCCAAATATGCAGAACAAAAGCCTTTTGCGCCGAGAATTTGCGTTCTATTGTCCTCGGCAATAATATGAACATAATCTGATAAAACTATGCGGTATGGTAATTTGTTTAATACATGAGGGGACTTTTTTTCTAATGCGTCTAATTCAGCCAGAGCCTTATCAAGAGGAAGATTAGGGGCAAAAGTTTTGGATTCTGTCTTACTCATACTACACTCTCCTGTTATGAGTATGCAGTGTGGCAATGTCCTTTTGCTTTGTCAAAACTAGCGTCAAGAAAAAAGAACTGGATTGTCGCGACTTCGCGCAGAATGACGGAGATGGGTGTACTGCCACGCTGTGTAACGCACTGTATTTGCACGATTTCGCGCAAAATGATGAGTAAGAAAGGCATAACAAGACTGGGGGGGAATCGGACACTCCTGAATTTGTTTCAAACTAAGTGTTCGCTCTGAAATTTATATGCGTTTGTCCTGTGTGCGGTGTTTGAGGCAAAAGTAAAACCTTAAACCTTGACTGCTATATATACAAAGTATAGATTGTATACATTGTATATGTTCAAATAAAGGGGTTTGCAATGAATAGCGTAACTGCACGGGTTTCGGAAAAAACAGCCTTAAAACTTAAAGCCTTATCCGAAATGACTAACCGCAGTAAATCATTTCTTGTGGCTAATGCGCTCGAGCGTTTTCTTGAAGAACAGGAATGGCAAGTAGCCAATATTGCTGAAAGTATTGAACAGGCTGACCACGGAGAGTTCGCAACAGCCGCAGAAGTGAAAAAAGCTTTTGGCAAGTGGGGATTAAAGCTTGAATCTGACTAAAATTCGCTGGACAAAAAACGCACTTAAAGATTTAGACACTATTCGCAACTACCTAAAAACACATGCTGATGAGGATCGCATGAGATTAGAAGCAGAACGTATTTGGGAAAGTTGCCAACGCTTAAAACAGTTTCCCCAAAGCGGTCGCGCCGGACGAATCCCCATGACCAGAGAACTCGTTGTTTTGCCTTACATTATTCCTTACCGTATTCAAAAAAACACAGTGGAGATTCTGAATATATTTCATTCTTCCCAGAAACGCTAAACAGGTGTATGCAAAAGGGTGAGGGGGAGGACATAGTCTTCGACAAGAATAGTTTTCCAATTATTAAAGACTAATTAAAAAATCTTTTCTACATCGGCAATCATTTCTGCTGCAAGTTTTCCCCTATACACTATCTAAGAACTAGTGCAAACTCGGCTTAAATTTGACCTTTGGGATGGAAAAAAGGAGAAGGGGCTGTACCAGATAACTAGCCCAAATATTTTTTAACCCACTGTTTAAGCTGCTTAAATTGGCACTGTGGATTACTGTTGTTAAAACGCCATTCACATTCCTTTAAAAAGAGATGAAAATGCTTAGTAGGAATACCATTAAATTTTCTCATATGGCGTTTAGCTTGATTCCAAAAATTTTCAATTCCGTTAATATGATTATGACTGTCCGCAAATAACTTTGAATGGTTGATTCTAAAATGCTTAAACTCTGATACGTCCAAAACATTATACCCATACCAGCAGTCGGAGTAAACAACACTATCAGGCTCAATCTTTTTTCTAATTATTGGCATGAGCGTTTTCCCTTTAGCGTCAGAAATCACCTGTGTATATACCTTCCCGCCTCTTTTAAGAATCCCAAAAACAGGTACTTTACCAGCAGAACCACGTCCTCTTTTACCTTTGCGTTTACCTCCAAAATAACTTTCATCTACTTCAAATTCGCCAAAATCCATTCCTTCATAGGTTTCTTCTTCGGCGATAATTTTACGCAACCGATGAAAGAAATAAGAAGCTGTTTTGAAATTTACCCCTACCAAATCAGCAGCACACCGAGCTGTCGTACCTGCCACAAAATGCTCAATCAAACGACTTTGTTTTACATTACTTAAACGGCTTTTTCGCATAGCTGTATCCATAACTAAAAATAGTTATCTGGTACAGCCCCAAGGAGAATATGGGCGAATACGCAGAGGTCTCTAAAGAGTGAACCCACCTCTAATATCTTTATGTATACTTCTGCTGAGCCACTGGAAAAAATAACTGCTAGGTATACTGATTGGCTTGAGAATATTGTAACGCTCGCCTTAGCTCAGTTTAAGGCAACTATTTAATTGAGTGTATATTTTCCCTTTGCAAGGGGGATTTTACACCCCAAGAGCAGGATAAACACAGTGTTCTAGGCTTCTACTTTTCAGAGCACTCAAAAATGAGAGGGTTACCCCTTAGCTCTCATCCTCAATGCTGTTTACTGTTTTTTTACAGCTCCACCATTCTTTGTCCGGGCCTTTGAACCACCATGCTTTATGGTCTGTGTTTAAGAGAGATTTGCACAGCTCTTTTCCGGCCTCGGTACGAAGTCTTTCCTGTGCTGCTGTCAGCCATTGTGCAGCATAGCTGTTTCCAAGATCAAGCTGCTCTTTGAGATTTGCAATAAAATCAAGTTGATCCGCATCTTGAGCAAGCTTAGCTTCCAAGGATGTTGCTTCCTCAAATTCTTGAAAAAGAGGCAAAAGTTCAGCAGAAAGTCCGGTGCCACTCAGACTATTTTGAAGAGCCTGCTCAGGCTTTGTTTGGTTATACATTTTATTAACATAATTAAAATCTCCGGTTCGAGCTTCAGCCAAATCATGAAAAAGGCACATAAAGGTTGTTTTTGCCACATCCGCACCAGTTGTACTTGCCAGTATCCAGCCAATAGCTGCTGTGCGAAAAGAATGTTCAGCCACGGTTTCTTGTCCGGTACCTAAAAATTGATACCCACTGCGTGGTGTTTTCCGCAGCATTCCAAGTTCAAAGATAAAATCAGCCAAACGTTTGCTCTGGCTTCTGCCTTCAAGATTTTTTGTGCGCTCGTCCTGCATGATAATCCTGTTTGTAGATATTAGGAGCGGTAATCTGCGTTAATACTTACATATTCTTTAGAAAAATCCGAAGCAAGGAACTCATATTCTCCAGAGCCAGCCCCAAGTTTTACCTCTATTCTAATCTCCGGCCTTGCCATAATTGGAGCAAGAAGTTCATCCATATTGCCTGACATAGCTTGCCCTTTTTCAAAAACAAGAATTGAACCAATGCGTAGTTCCAATTCCTCAGGCTGGAAAATGGCTCCGCTTCGTCCAGCAGCAGCCACAATGCGCCCCCAATTTGGATCGCAGCCAAAAAGAGCAGTTTTCACTAAAGGGGAATGCCCTATGGCTCGCGCTACAAGCTCTGCCTCTGTTTCGTTTTTTGCTCCTTGCACGCAAATACGGGCTACTTTAGTTCCGCCTTCCGCATCCTCTACTATCTTAAACGCCAGAGACTGGCATAATGTGCGTAAGGCCTTTGCCAATACTGCCTTATCTTCAGCTTGTGTCGCTTGTATTTTACTTGCTCCGTTAGCTAGGGCAAAGATAGTATCATTTGTAGAAGTATCGCCATCCACAGTGATTCGATTAAAAGAACGGTTTACGCAGTCTTTTAATACTGTGTCCCACCACTTTGCTTCAACCTGAGCATCACAAAGAATAAAGCCCAGTAAGGTCGCCATGTCAGGGCAAATCATACCAGCACCCTTGGCCATACCCAAAAGGCGCACTGTACCTGAGGAAAGCTCTACTTCAGTAGACACAAGTTTATGTACGGTATCCGTTGTCATAATAGCTTTGGCCACATCCTCGGCAGTGGATTTGCCCAATGCTTTTCGCGCTTTTGGTATGGCTAAAAGCCATTTGTCCATTATAAGCTGGGTGCCAATAACGCCAGTGGAGGCAACAAGAATATCCTCAGCTGTAATATCAAAACTTTCAGCAACAAGCTCTTGGGTTCGGCAACAGTTTGCATAGCCCTCAGCTCCTGTGCAGGCATTGGCTTGTCCTGAATTGACAAGTAGAGCTCGACATTGGGAGTTTTTTTTGAGTATTTCTTTGCTTCGCTGTACCGGAGCTGCTGAAAAGATATTGCGAGTAAAAGTGCCAGCAGCCACAGCAGGAAAATCGCTCAGGATAAGAGCAAGATCAAGTTTTTCCTTGCACTTAAATCCTGCGGAAGTCGCAGCAAAACGAAAACCTTTGGGACATGTGATCATAGAGTATTTTCCTGTAATAAAACAACGTCTTGCTTAAAAAAGTGTCAAAGGAGAATTTTAGACTAAGACAATATGTTTTTTTACTATAATATTGAGAGAATTAGATACAATTTTACACAAAGTTAAAAATAAGCATCATTTTTTAATGGCGGTATTTTTTATTATTCCCTTGGTTTATAGTCTATTGCTTGTTTTATATATGTATTGAATCCACTTATCTTTTTTTCACTTTTGAGGTAGCTTACCTGTTGCTTTGATGTTCTGAGCGACTTCATCAAAATCGTCATGAAACTCTAAATCTTGTATTGGTTGAAATTGTTTATATTGCTCAATAGACCATTCGTTAGCCATTTGTGCGCTTATAGAGCCGTAATTTTGCAGTACTTCATATTCGTTAAACTCCAAGAAAGCACTTAACTTATTAGACCAGTCTTGCATAGACATCTTCTTTTGTTTTTTTGCTAAGTTTTCTACATAATCTAAAAACATATTGTCCAATCTATTTAAGTCGCTTACTTCATCTTCTGTGAGGTAATTTTTTGCAACTATGACATCCTTTTGAATTATTTTTCCGCCCTTCTTTTTGTTGCTCCAGGTCGTTAAACCCATATTAGGCAGACTGTAATTTGCCCTTTCTTGTCTTATCTCTGCACCTGTTTTCCCTGTCACTGCAAAAAGCAGTTTATTTTGGGTATTGGCATAAACACTGCGTGTGATTGGTGAATTGGGGTCGTAATCATAACTGCATGCCTTATAAATTGCTCTTATTTTTTCGTAGAAACGCTTTTCAGAAGACCTAATCTCCCGAATGCGCTCAAGTAGCTCATCAAAATAATCTTTACCAAATAAAATTTTACCTTGCTTTAAGCGTTCGTCATCAAGAGCAAAACCTTTAATCAAATACTCTTTTAAGATTTTTGTTGCCCATATTCTAAACCGAGTGGCTTTGTATGAGTTGACACGGTAGCCAACGGATATAATGGCATCTAAATTATAATAAGCAACTTGTTTTTCCTGCGTTTTATTAAGCATTGCGCCGTGTTTTGTGGTATGTGCAAAATTTGCACATACCAGTGCTTCGTCCAATTCGCCAGATGCAAAAATATTTTTTAAGTGTTTACTGATACCTGTGCGATCAATATCAAACAACTCAGCCATTGCTTTTTGCGTGATCCAAACAGTATCCTCTGCAACCAGTATTTGCATTGAGATAGTGCCATCTTCAGAAGCATAAAAGAGAAATTCATTTTGATTTTTTGCTATTTCACTCATTTATTAACCACTATTAACTACCTATAAGCAGTTTAAACCTTATAATTTGAGAGTAAAGAATTAAATTTCTGCCCTGCCTCGCTTGCCCTAGCATTATCTCTAAGCACAAACTTATCAACATATTTTTGCAAATGCTTAGCACTGTTGAGTTTGCGTAAAATTGTATGTATTTTCAATATAATTCGCTACCGACCGCAGCACTTCTTATATTTTTTACCAGAACCGCAGGGGCAAGGGTCGTTACGGCCGACTTTATTTTCTTTTTTTATTGGTTGCTGGGTTTTAGGTTCGGAACTTGCCTCGCCTCCAGCATAATTTAAGTTTTCTGTACTTTGGTGTTGGAACTCGCTGCTGTCCACTGTTTCACGAATACGCAGGTGGCTTAAAGCGCGAAGAGCATTTTCACGCATTGTGTACAGCATTTCTTGGAAAAGATTAAATCCTTCACGCTTATATTCTTGCTTGGGATCTTTTTGTCCATAACCGCGTAGCCCTATTCCATCACGCAACTGATCCATGGCAAGCAGGTGGTCTTTCCAGTTTCTGTCCAGAGAATCAAGCAAGAAATAGCGCAGTACTTCTTGATAGGGGAAAGCGTCTGTTTTTTTTAAGTTTTGTAAAATTTCCTCAATCCAGCTTCGCGCAGTTGCCATGTCTGGAAGCTCACCTTGTTGAAATGCTTCAAAACGGGAAAAATTAAACACTTCATCAAGTCTGGCTCGTGTTTCCTGCAAAGACTCTTCATCTTGTTCTTTCATACTTAAAGTAGGCTCAAGTTCGTTTTCCAACAATTCGTCAATACATTCAGCAAGCATGTCTTCAAGATTTTCAGCAAACATGATTTCTTTACGCTGAGAATAGACCACTTCACGTTGCTGATTCATGACATTATCATAATCTAAAAGCTGTTTGCGTATTTCAAAATTATGATTTTCAACTCGTTTTTGTGAATTTTCAATGGCTTTGGAAACCATTTTGTTTTCAATGGCTTCGCCTTCTGTAAGACCAAGTTTAGCCATAATGCCAGATATTCTGTCTGAACCAAAAAGACGCATAAGGTCATCATCAAGTGCCAGATAAAAACGCGAGGAACCCGGATCACCCTGCCGACCGCAACGGCCTCTGAGCTGATTATCAATGCGTCTTGATTCATGCCGTTCCGTGCCGATAATATGGAGTCCACCAAGTTCCTTGACGCCTTCTCCAAGTTTAATGTCCGTACCGCGACCAGCCATATTCGTAGCAATAGTTACCCTGCCGGCCTCACCTGCACTGCGTACTATTTCAGCTTCACGTTCATGTTGCTTGGCATTGAGTACTTCATGGGGAACACGCTTTTTTTTGAGTAGGCTTGAAAGCTGTTCAGATTTTTCAATGGAGACTGTGCCTACAAGGCAAGGTTGTCCTGCCTGATGCACCTGAGCTATTTCTTCAGCAATGGCTTCATATTTTTCTTGCTGGGTGCGGTAAATCATATCTGGATAATCATTTCTGATCATGGGCATGTGTGTTGGAATAACAATGACTTCCAAGTCATAAATTTCGCTAAATTCCACGGCTTCGGTATCTGCTGTACCGGTCATACCGGCCAGTTTATCATACATGCGGAAATAATTTTGAAAGGTAATAGAGGCCAAAGTCTGATTTTCTTTTTCTACTTTTACGGATTCCTTGGCTTCCAAGGCTTGATGCAATCCATCAGAATAACGGCGACCCGGCATTAGGCGACCTGTAAATTCATCAACAATAACGACTTGTCCTTCCTTGACCACATAATCGACATCGCGCTTAAATAAATGATGCGCTTTAAGAGCTTGAAGCACATGGTGTTGTAAAATAATATGTTGTGGGTCAAAAAGATTTTCAATGCCCAGAAGTTTTTCCACTTGCTCGACGCCCGGTTCGGTCAAAGTAACGGCTTTGGCCTTTTCATCTATTTCAAAATGTCCTTTGGCTTTGAGCTTTTCTCCATCTTTTTCACGCGCTATTTCCTCCTCTGTTTTTTTCCAAATTTTGAGCCGAGGAACAACTTGATCAATGCTGTGGTATAGTTTTGTGGACTGTTCAACTGCTCCGGAAATAATAAGAGGAGTTCGGGCTTCATCAATGAGAATTGAGTCTACTTCATCCACGATGGCATAGTTTAAGCTTCCTTGAACCAGCTGTTCCTTGTAAAATTTCATATTATCGCGCAAATAATCAAAACCAAATTCATTATTCGTACCATAGCTAATATCACAAGCATAAGCTGCTTTGCGTTCTTCCTCATCCAGCCCATGCACAATAACTCCGGTACTTAAACCAAGAAAAGTATACAGTTTCCCCATCCATTCAGCATCACGTCTGGCTAAATAATCGTTTACAGTAATAACATGTACGCCTTTGCCGGAAAGAGCATTCAGTACTACCGGCAAAGTAGCCACCAAGGTTTTTCCCTCACCGGTTCGCATTTCCGCTATCTTTCCCTGATGCAGGGCAATGCCACCAATAAGCTGTACATCAAAATGACGCATCTCAAGAGCCCTGACTCCGGCTTCACGCACAAGAGCAAAGCATTCTGGTAAAATATCATCAAGTGTACGTCCGGTGGCAACTTCTGTTTTCCATTGTGCGATTTGGGCACGCATCTGTTCATCAGAAAGAGCTTGCATTTGCGCTTCTAAGCTATTTATTTGCTCCACAAGAGCACGGCATTTTTTTAAGTAGCGTTCGTTTTTAGAACCAAATATTTTTTTTAGCATGTATTTGAAATCCTTAGCATGGAGTTATGTAAACAGTTCAAGCCAATGTGCTACAGATACTTCTTTAGGAGAAGTAGCTTCAAGCTGCAAGACGCAGGCAGAGCAACCAGTCAGAACCAAAGTTTGGCTCTGTATTGCCAATGTTTCCCAGCAATACTTTGCTACTTTGTTTACAAGTTGAGGCGCTGCTAATTGCATAATGCCTCCAAATCCGCAACACTCTTTTGATACAGCAAGCTCTTGCGTATTCAGTACAGCACAAAGCAGGGCATAATCAAAATCTTTGCCGTCAATATGGCAAGGTTTATGATAAACAAATGCCTTTGGTGTAACTGAAGATAGCACAAAGCCCTCAAAATTCAAAAACAAGGGCAGTATTCTTTCTGACAAAGGAATCAGTGATTTTTTCCATGTTTCAGCCTCACTTTGATCCAAAAAAAGAGCATGATTTTTGGCATAGGCAGTTAAACCAGCATGACAAGAAACGCAAAAAGTAAAAACACGGGGGCGATTGGCTGTTCGCCAAACTTCTATATTGTGCCGTGCATTATGTTCTTGCTCTTGCCTTAAGCCTGCATGGTGCAAGCTAAGACCACAACATTCAAATTCAGCCTCTATTAGTGATATGCCCAAGGCTTTACATAAGCCTGTGGCTGCTTTTGTCCAGTATGGTGCAACAAAAGATGCTGTGCAGCCCTGAAAAAGCAAAGCATTTTCCAAGGTTTTTTGCTCATGGCAAGGCAAAGAAATGAGCGGAGTCATTGCCTTTCTGCCCAAACCACGCAAGACTTTGATATAGCTTGACAATGTATGCATCCCATTATGTGGCACATGTGGTACATGCGACACAATTTTGCCAATACGAGGCCACAATGTACCTGCTCTTTTTATCCACTGTTTCCAAAGAAGATGTTTCCATTCCACGGACTCAGCTCGAAGCGCAGAAAGCATGTATGGAATATTAACGCCTTGCGGACAGGCCTTTACGCAGCGTTCACAGCCTAAGCATATTTTAGCTAATTGAGAGTAATTTTTTTTTTCAGCAGTGCTTTTCGTGTGCATTGTATTGAGCAGCACTGCCTTGGAACGAGGAGCAAGCTCTTCTCTGCCAGTTGTGCTTACAAGTGGGCAAACTTCTAGGCATTTACCGCAAAAAACGCAGTCTTCGGCACTCATTCCCACTCCTTGCCCGGATTCATAATGCCCCGAGGATCAAAAATAGCCTTTACTTGACGCATCAGAGCAAGCTCGCTGTTTGGGATTTGTTGGGAGAGGAGTTTTTTCTTAGATAAACCCAAACCATGCTCTCCTGAGGCTGTACCGCCAAGAGACAAGGCTAAATCTACTATACTTGCACGGCAGGCATGAGCTTGCTTACTCATCTGTATGTCAGAAGCATTGTACATGGTATTGACATGCAGATTGCCATCAGCAAAATGACCAAAAACCACAATTTGTGTTCCATGCTCACGCTCAAGCCTATACAAGCCCTGTACAGCCTCTAATATTTTTCCTCGTGGTATAGCGATGTCTTCACCTAATTTATTTTGCCCCAAACGAAAACAAGCCTGTGAAAGCTGACGGCGCATCGCCCAGACTGTTTCTTCATCTGCTGCGCTTCCAGCCTGTACATGCAGAGGAGAAGCAGCACCTGCTATATTTTGTATGCAGGCGAGCTCACTTTTTACAGCATCAGGACTGCCGTCCACTTGAAAAAGCATTGCTCCGCCAGCTTGAGATAAATAATTCAGTCCAGTTTGTGCATACAAGGCCTGAAGCGCGGTTTGCCCCATAAACTCGCAGGCAGCAGGCAAAATACCAGAAGATAAGACCTGCTGGCCTGTTTCTATGGCTTGTTCTTGCCTTGCATACACGGCAAAGAGTGAGGCTTGCTTTGCAGGAAAAGGAAGAAGTTTAAGAATGCAGCGCGTAAGTACACCTAAATTTCCGGTCGAACCCACAAATAATCTAGCAAGATCAAGACCAACAACATCCTTATGACAGCGAGAACCAAAATTTACAATTTGCCCGCTAGGCAATACTGCTTCAATCCCAAGCACATAGTCTCGCGTAACCCCATACTTTACTGCTTTAAGTCCTCCGGCACAGGTAGCTATATTTCCCCCCACGCTGGAAAAGCGCGCAGAAGCCGGATCAGGCGGATAAAATAGCCCTTTTGCTTGCACTGCCTTGGCTAGATCCGCAGTAATGACCCCGGGCTGCACTTCAGCCACAAAATCCTGTGTATCAATATCCAAAATTTTATTCATGCGAAGCATGGAAACCACGATACCGCCATGTACAGGTACGGTATCCCCTACTTTATTGCTCGCCCGTGAACGGGTGTATAGAGGAACGCATTCATGATTTGCCCATGCAAGAAGTCTGGATATTTGCGTTACGTTTTCAGGGCGCACGATAGCAAAGGGCAAAGCAGATTTGCCACTTGCATCCGTGGAAAATGCGCTCAAAGTAGGCCTATCTAAAGCAAGAGCATCACCTGCAAAAAGCGAAGAAAGAAACGCAATATCCTGTTTTGTGAGCTTAGTTTTCATATGCTTTTATTCTTCATATGTTTTCATGAGTTTTTTCATGTGTTTTTATGCGCGGTTCTTTCATGTGGTTTTGTGAGTTTTTTTATATGTTTTTATGAGCTGTTCTTTTATGCCATCATAAATCCTGAATTTCGCTCTTTTTTAGAATGCGGTAATGTGCGATATTGTTTTTGCAACTTTTTTTTCGTCCATGGCATGTAGTCGTGGTAGTTCCTGAGATAGAAAAAGGCAATGCAAGATTTGTTATTCAAAACAAGGTGGCAGAGCTTTACGCAGCATATTCGTGCTTTACGCACTATGCCGTGCTGTACTCACTATGCTCGTGCTTTGCACAACGTGGCAGTGCTTTGACAGTAGGCAGTGCATCTCCCTCTGTCATTCTGTGCGTAAGTCGCGACAGTCCAGCAGAGCAGGGCTAGGAAGTTTTGACGCAGTAGGAGAAGAAGTAAAGGGGAAGAGAGGGCAAAGAAAAGAGAAGAAGAAAAGACAGAAGACTGGATTCCGCGACTTACGCGCGGAATGACAAGAGGGGGAACGTGCTGCAACAAAAAATGGCGTGCGGTATGATAAAAAGGGGCGTGTGCTACAACAAAAATGGGTGCAGGAGGACAAAAGAGGCAAGTTGGCTGAGCCTGTCGAAGCCAAAAGAGCAAAGAAAAAGGCACTGGATCCTGCGACTTACGCGCAGGATGACACGAAGGGGCGTGGTATGACAAGAACCAGACGTGGTAAAACAATACTTGTGGGGGTACGCCTCCCGAAGATTCACCTCCGCAGGAAGGGAATTAAGCAAAACGTAATGGCTCGTTATATTTGACTATAATTTTCAAACTATCTTGCCCAAATTTTTGATATTGTCTCCTTCAAATATCTCGCAAGATCACGAACAGGTATTTGCAAAAAATCAGGTTTGGGCAAAGCAATATAAAAAACAGCAGCAAAGCCAGACAGCAGCCATATATTGAGCCAGATACAGCTTAATAAAAATAAAAAAGCTGAAGCCCCAAAATAAAGCGGGACATGGAATTCAAAGATAAAGCGTTGTTTAATAAGCTTTTGGTGTTGCCAAAATGTTTTGTTCAAGTGCAGTAGCAGTGGTTCCATATTTTGTATTGTTTGCAGCACATTCTCAAAAGTATTCTGTTCTCGTGCTTGTTGTAATTCAGAACTCTCTTGTGCCAGCCCAGCATTTTCTTTTTGTGAGTGAGAAGTATCTTGTGCTCGCCCAGAACTTTCTTGTGTTGAGCCATCGTTCTCTGGTGCTAAGTCGGAGTAATCTTTTTTTGAGCCAAAGCGATTTTCTTCCCCAGTATTTTCTTGCCCAAGAATGCTTGTTTCCTGCTTTTCCCTAGCTGCTAATTCCTTTTTAATATGGCTTATGGCAGTGCATAAATCTGCATAAGCGATTGGTTCATCTTTTTTTATGGCAACAGTTTCCCAAGGTGTATCGTCTTGGTTGATACTTTTGAGAATATCCCTAGCTTTGCCCATGGTACGCAGTTGCCATTTTTTATATGTATCTGCACCAGAGACAAGGACATTTATGAAAAAATAAGAGGTTATACCCAGTATTGCCCAATCAAGATACTCAGGGTTGTCAGCAAAAGGCTTAGTTCCCCAAATATTCAACTCTTGAATGTTTAAATTACCTATTCCTTGAAAAAAACAGAGAATAGAAGCAAGAAATAAATTGCGTTTTGCCTTTCTGTAGGCGTCTGAAAATTCAATAAACGGTGCTTCTACAATTTGTTGGGTATTATCTAAATAGATGACCCCTCGCTGCTGTTCTACAGTAAGAGGACGAGTTAAATTGTGTACACTTTCACGCAAAGTAAAATATGTTTTATTAAGTTTTGCTCCAAAAAAATCTGCGTTTTCAAGCTCAGCTTCAAAAAATATCGCTTCCTGCAAATGAGTTTCCCAGAGGCAGGCATTGTTCAATTTTGCATGATTCAATCTGGCTTGGCGTAAATCAGCTCCCCAAAAATTTGCGCCTGTGAGATTTGAGTTTTCAAGATTTGTATTTTTAAGTCTTGCGCCTTTAAGGTTTGCATTTGTTAGGTACGCCCCCTCAAGGTTCACTCTCATAAGGTTCGCCCAGCTAAGGTTCGCCTCCCTAAGGTTCGTCCCCTGAAGATTTGCACCCCAAAGGCTCGCCCTCTGAAGTTTCGCCCTCTGAAGTTTCGCCCTCTGAAGTTTCGCCATCCAAAGGTTCGCCCCCTCAAGGTGCGCTCCCTCAAGGTTAGCCATATCAAGCTGCGCCTCCTCAAGGTTCGCCAAAAAAAATTTCGCCCTCTCAAGGTTCGCCCCCCTAAGGTTCGCCCCCTTAAGGTTCGCCTTAAAAAGTTCCGCCTCCTCAAGGTTCGCCAAAAAAAATTTCGCCCTCTCAAGGTTCGCCCCCCTAAGGTTCGCCCCCTTAAGGTTCGCCTTAAAAAGTTCCGCCCCCTCAAGGTTCGCCCCCTCAAGGTTCGCATTCCTAAGGTTCGCCCTCTGAAGGTCTGGTGTAATCTTGGGATTATTTGTGCGCCAAGTATTCCACTTGTCAGTGCCAGATTTTAGGATGCGTACATGTTCTGGATTTGCCATATAATTTTACTCGGCTGTTTACTGCTCAAGCGTAAGGTAAGCTCAAACGCAAGTTAAACTAAAGCGCAAGTTTAGATAAAAGCGCAGCTTAGGACGAAACCTGGCAGCAGGTCTATTTATTGAATAAAAATATGGTCTATTGCTTCAAAAAGCAAGCCTTGCCTGTTTGAGGCAGGGCAAACGCACTTAATTTCAGAGTGAGTACTTTTTTAGCTTTGTTGCGTACTATGCCCGTGCTTTACGCAGCCGTGGCAGAGTTTTATGCACTCATTCCTAAAAAACAAACTCACTCCCTCCTAAAGCTCAAACTCACTCGTTCCTCAAACCCAAACACGCCTGCTTGATTTACAAAGCAAATTGCGGTTTAATGCGCTTTGCACAAAATTATTGTGGTTTAATGCACTTGCAGAAAATTAGCACACCCAATTTTATAAAAAATATATAAAGCACAGGGAGTTATCTATGTCACGCATAGAGATAACAGAAGAACGATGCAAGGGATGCCTTCTGTGTACCACGGTCTGTCCTTTGGGCATTATAGTCCAATCAGAACGATTCAACCAGAATGGTTACAAAGTGGCTGAAGTGCCAGCAGAAAACGCAGAAAAATGTACTGGCTGTGCCTCCTGCGCCCTTATCTGTCCAGATTTAGCCATTCGTGTATTCAAAACCCCGAAAGCAAAAAAAGGGGGCAACTGATGACAAAAAAAATATTCATTAAAGGAAATGAAGCCATAGCCAGAGGAGCTTTAGCTGCAAAGTGCCAATGCTTTTTCGGCTATCCTATTACCCCTCAAAACGATATTCCAGAGTTCATGAGCAAGGCGATTGTGGATGCTGGGGGTGAATTTGTTCAAGCGGAAAGTGAAGTCGCAGCAGCCAATATGCTGCTTGGTGCTGGTGCTTCTGGAATCCGCGTCATGACCTCTTCTTCAAGTCCGGGTATGTCGCTCAAACAAGAAGCAATTTCGTATATGGCCGGCAGTGAAGTTCCGGCTGTTATTGTCAATATGAACCGTGGTGGCCCTGGGCTTGGAGATATTGGGCCAGCGCAAGGTGATTATTATCAATCCACTCGCGGTGGTGGGCACGGAGACTACCGCCTTTTGGTGCTTGCTCCTGCCACGGGTCAAGAAGCCTATGATTTGACTATTAAAGCCTTTGACTTGGCTTTTAAGCATAGAAATCCAGTGCTTATCCTTGGCGATGCCATACTTGGACAAATGAAAGAGCCAATCACTCCATGGCAGCCTGAAGAGATTGATAATCATAATGCAGAAGGCTGGAGCTTAACTGGTGCAAAAAACAGAGACAAAAGGCTTATTAAGTCCCTGTTTTTAGAAGAAGGTGCTTTGGCAGAGCAAAACAGGCATTTGCAGGAAAAATATGAATCCATGCAGGATGAAATAGACTTTGAAGCATTTGAAACAGACGATGCAGAGCTGATTGTTTGTGCTTATGGCTCAATTGGACGCATTGCCAAATCCGCTGTTCGTACCCTGCGCGCCCAAGGCAAAAAAGTCGGGCTGTTTCGACCTATTTCTTTGTACCCCTTCCCAAATGCAGAACTTTTGGCTCTGGCCAAGGCAGGGAAAAAATTCCTGACCATTGAACATAATTTAGGGCAAATGCTTGATGATGTACGGCTTGCCATACGAACCGTGGCTGACTCTGATTTTTTTGCAATTTATCCCGGCAATCTGCCCACCCCGGATGAATTTGAGGCACCGATTCTCAAAAGTTTGGAGGGGAAATAACATGAGTGAACAACTTGTTTTTGATAGACCAAATGTTGTTATAGACCGTGCCACGCATTACTGCCCGGGCTGCCATCACGGCATAGCTCACCGGCTTGTTGGTGAAATTTTGGAAGAATTTGGCGTGGTTGAAAAAACCATTATGGTCACCTCTATTGGCTGTTCTGTTTTTTTATACAACTACTTAAACGTGGACGCAGTAGAAGCACCACATGGCAGGGCACCGGCAGTTGCTACCGGAGTTAAACGAGCCAGACCAGACAGCTTTGTTTTTTCCTACCAAGGTGATGGTGATCTGGCTTCCATTGGCATGGCTGAGATTATACATGCTGCAAACCGTGGTGAACGCATTGCCGTTGTGTTTGTCAATAACACGGTCTATGGCATGACTGGCGGACAAATGGCTCCGACCACGCTTTTAGGACAAAAAACCACAACCTGCCCGGGTGGACGCTGCCAAGAACATGAAGGAATGCCCATTAAGATGGCTGAAATTATAGCCTCTCTTGGCGGAGCACGCTATGTTGCCAGAGCCTCGCTGGATAGTGTCAAAAATATCCGTCAGGCCAAAAAATACATGCGAAAGGCTTTTGAATGTCAAATCAAAGACTTAGGCTTTGGTTTTATTGAACTGCTTGCAGCATGTCCCACAAACTGGAAAATGACCCCAACAGCAGCAAACGAACGCATTTCTGCAGAAATGATTCCTTATTTTTCGCTTGGCGAATTTAAGGATGAGACGGATGGAGGTACAAACTGATGGCAAGATACACAGACGCTATCATTGCTGGTTTTGGTGGTCAGGGCGTTATGCTCATTGGTAATTTACTTGCCTATGCAGGCATGAACGAAGGGCTGAACGTCACCTACATTCCGGTATATGGTCCTGAAATGCGTGGAGGCACGGCAAACTGCACAGTGGTACTTTCCGAGGACGATATTGGCTCGCCTATTATTCATCGTCCAGAAAGCCTGATTATCATGAACCGCCCGTCCTTGGATAAATTCCAAGAAAGACTCAAGGATCAAGGCATTCAAATAATTAACTCTTCACTTATTGACTCTGAGCTTGCGGAAAAAGAGCGCATTCGCTCGTATTTCGTACCGTGCAATGATATTGCGAATAAAATTGGTAATTCCCGTATGGCAAACATGGTCGCTATCGGCGCATATTTGCAAGTCACAGGAATTATGAAACCACAAGCTGCGATTGACGCTCTGGAAAATGTGATTTCTCCGCATTATGCCAAGCTGATTCCAACAAATGCCAAAGCTATTGAGGCTGGTGCAGCTCAGGTCGCATAATGAGCTAAAAAACGCAGTATATTTTGCGTCAAAATTACTCAAGCCCTTGCGGAAAAGCCTTGCCGTACAGGGCTTGAGCGCGTTTTGGCACAGCTGAGACAAGTGTCTCAAGCCTAAAGTCTTAAATTTCAGCATCTTAGAGGAAAACGTGGGACAATAGGGGACAAGATGAAACAGTACGGCATCATTGGCTTTCCTTTAAGCCACAGTTTGAGCCCAAAACTTCATAATCAAGGATTTCAGGCACATAGCATTTCAGCCCAATACAAGGCTTGGTCTATAAAACCCAATGAAATTAAGCAGTTCATGCACAAATTTAGGCAAGAGCATATACATGGACTTTCAGTGACTCTACCACATAAAAAGGCTATTATGCCTTTTGTAGATAAACTTACACAACGCGCCAAAAAAGCAGGTGCAGTCAATACTCTTTTTTGGGACAATGAATATATCATTGGCGACAATACAGACATACAGGGCATAGTAGAACCTATACGTCAACAAAAACAAGATATAAACTCTGCACTTATCCTTGGAGCTGGCGGTGCTGCAAGAGCAGCTATAATTGCCTGCCAAGAACTTAAGATACAAAAAATTTATATCAGCAACAGAACAGAAGAAAAATCAAAACTTCTAGCTCAAGAGTTTCATATACAAAGCATAGATTGGAATAAAAAAGAAGATATAAAAAAAAATATAAAAGAAAATAAAAGAGAAAATAAAGATAAAAATACACAAGAAAAAAGTCATTTTGACTTAATTATCAATGCCACGCCGCTTGGCATGTACGGCGAGATGGAAAACAAAAGTCCATGGAACGGCAAGCTCAATCCAAAGTGCATTGTTTTTGATTTGGTCTATAATCCGCTTGAAACACAATTCATTAAACAAGCCCAAAAATCAGGTTGCCAAAGCATACAAGGCTTAGAAATGTTTATACATCAAGGTTTAGAACAGTTTAAGTTATGGACTGGTATAGAGCTTAATGCAGTAGAGGCGAGAGAAGTGGTGCTTGGGTGTATGGGTTGATGGGATGCGGTGTCTTACTTTAGTTCATCTAAATTTGTAAGTAATTCCTCTAAAGCTCTAGCTGCTGTTTTTGCTTGTTCTTCAAGTATAAATTTATTCTTTAGATCAAAAAACATAAGGTTAAGCTCTTTTTGCTCCTGTAATTTTACAACTATAGATTTGCACTTTTCTAATAATTCATCCATTATTTTCAATTGCGCTGGTTGAATTTCTTTGGGTGGCTTTTCATTATGCGCAATCATTTTATCTCGCACTTGTTTAATTTCTTCTAATTCTTCGTTAGTAGGTAATTCCTTTTTAAGATTCTCCGCCAATTCTTCAAGCTTTTCTAGCTCACTATTTTTTAGTATGTCCAAGATGTTAGGCAAAGAACAAATTACATATATTTTATTTTTTTCCTCAAATATTTTACATAGGCTCATGTACATTTCTTTTTTTGCAAATAATTGTACAGCACCAAAAAATTCATTATACGGTGAATCATTTATTTTTTGATGGAAATCACTAATAGTAAGGAAAATTTCGCGTGCCCTGATATAGTTACACATGTTGCTTACAACTCCATTCTTAAGCATATCATTCATTTCTTCTAGGTTCATTTACATCTCCATTTACGGTTAAAGGCTGAATATTTTGCTCAATGTATTCTACTGTTCCCTTATCTTGCGCTTTTTGCAGTTCATATTCCGTTTGCAGTCCAAGCCATAGCTGATGCGAAGTGCCCATCTTCTTCTGCGGAGTGCCCATCTTCTGCTTTGAGGTGCATATGTTTTCTATACTCGTCAGAGCTAAGTTGCTTCATACATGACCTTCCGTACTTTATAGAGTTTTATTTTTTTATCATTATCGCTAGCTAGTATCTATTTCTATACTCCAGAGCCTAGGCAAGCGCATAGCTCCCAGGGCAAACGCATATAAATTTCAAAGCGAACACTTAGTTTGAAACAAATTCAGGAGTATCCGATTCCCCCCAGTCTTGTTATGCCTTTCTTGCTTGTCATTCTGTGCGAAGTCGCGAAAATCCAGTGCATTACACAGCGTGGCAGTACATCCTCCTCCGTCATTCTGCGCGAAGTCGCAGAATCCAGCAGAGCCAAACTATGAGGGTTTGACGCAGTAAGAGAAAAAACAAGGAGGATGAAGAGAAGAAAAGAAGAAGCAGCGAAGACAGAAGAACTGGATCCTGCGACTTACGCGCAGGATGACAGGAAGGGGGGAAACAATAAAATGGGCAGGAAGTATTGAGCCTAAAATTTATATGCGTTTGCCCTGGCATAGCTCCCCCCTCCAAATCTCGCGCGTAAATCGCAAAGTCCAGCAGAGAGGGGTTATGAAGCCCTCTGGCAATGGTTTCCACTTCAGGTAATTCAGGCATACATTCAAGGTACTCGAAAAGGTTCAAACTGAAAAGCAGAGTATCAATAAAAAAGTCCCCTTGAACCACAAGGACTCAAAAGGGACTGTTGCTTTATCAAAACAAAAAGTGATTCAGAACTAATCCCAAGAACGCTTATCCGAAATAGGCCGAATCTGTGGGGGTAATGTTCCCGGGGCAAGCACTTTAAGATCAGGACGCAGTTTGATCTTTTCGCGGAAGGTGTGCAGTAACTCATCCTCACGCTTAAAGGAGCCTGCTTCGATATTCAGCACCATTTCATCCACGCCACCCGGATTAGTTACTTCAATTTGCCAGCGTTTGACTTCCTCAAAGCCGGCCATGACCTGCTCGACTTGATGCGGATATACAAACATTCCTTTAATCCGCGCAGTTGTATCTACACGCCCAACAATGCCCCCAATACGCGGGCTGGTTCTGCCACACTGGCAAGGACTGCTGTCCAAATAGCCCAGATCGCCAGTAGCCAAACGAATCAGCGGATATGTTTTGTTAAAGGCCGTAACCACTATTTCTCCGACCTCGCCTTCCTTGACCGGAGCCCCTGTATCAGGGTTACAAATTTCTACAAAGGCACGGTTGGAGATATGCAAGCCACATTTATGAAAGCATTCATAGCCTATGCAGCCAACATCTGCGGTTCCGTAGCCTTGGCGCATAATACAATCAAACTTTTTCTCCAAAATAGACCGCGTATTTTCTGAAAATTTTTCTCCGGTAACAAAGGCTACCTCAAGGAACAATTCCTTGCGAAGGGCAATGCCGGATTCTTCAGCTTTTTGTGCTAAGTGCATCAGGTAACTCGGTGTTCCCACATAGCCTGTTACTCGTAATTTTTGCATAATTTCAAGTTGGGTAGAGGCATTGCCCGGCCCAGCAGGAATGACTGAACACGCAAGATTTTTTAAAGGTTCTTCAAACATAAGTCCGGCCGGAGCAAGGTGATAATTCAGTGTTATCTGGCTTACATCACCGGAGCGAAAGCCTGCAGCATAAAAACCCTCGGTCCAGCCCCAATAATCTTCAGAACGATCTTCTGGATCAAAAATAGGGCCGGGAGAGAGAAAAATTCTTCGTAATTCTCCCATATCCTTGGTCAACATACCGCCAAGGCGCGGTCCAATGGACTGTAAAAAAATAAGTTCCTTCTTTTTTATTGAAGGAACATGTTTGAAATCAGCTAAAGTTTTTAATTTTTCTACATTAAATTGCGCGCGGTCAAAACGCTTTTTTACGTCTTCAGAATAGCGATACGCATAAGATAGCAGCTCCTTAAGTTGCAACAAAGAGTATTGTTTACGCTCTGACTCATCTAAAACTTCACGGCGAGAGTAAATTCCTTCAGTACGATCTTTTCTTGTCATGTATAAAACTCCTCAATTTCTTAAATTTCTTTTTTCAAGAAAAAGGATCATACGCTACGCAAAATATTTTTGCAAGAAAAAATGTTTTTATCCAATATTATTAGTGAGATACGGTAAAAATAGAGCTAAAAATATTTTAAGAGCCTTACCTTGACAGTACTTTGCGCTCCATGTATCAAAACTTTCCCTCTTTTAGAGAAACTATGGGCCGTTAACTCAGCAGGTAGAGTATCTGCCTTTTAAGCAGAGAGTCGTTGGTTCGAACCCAACACGGCCCACCATCAAAAAAAGTGTCCCCATCGTCTAGCTTGGCCCAGGACGTCGGCCTCTCACGCCGGTAACGGGGGTTCAAATCCCCCTGGGGACGCCAAGTAATTCAATAGGTTCTAAACTCTTAGCCTCTACCAACTATAGTGGGTGCAAAAGGCGGGTATAAAACGACTTCTGATTTTTCCTCAGAGGTCATTTTGTTTTGAGCAGGTAATTCAATGATTTTTCCTTGCTTTTTAGGCATACCCCGTTCAACTGTTTCCCGTATGGTTTTCACTCCCAACCGCATATAAATTCATGGTTTCCACACTCAAAAAATATAAATTTTAGTAAATACCCCCTATTCTATTGCCTCCCCCGTCATTCCGCGCGTAAGTCGCGACAGTCCAGCAGAGCAGGGCTACGATGGCTTGACGCAGTAAGGGAAGAAGGCAAGAAAGAAGAGGAAGAAAAGAAGAAAAAGAAAGAACTGGATCCTGCGACTTACGCGCAGGATGACGGAGGGGGAGGTACTGCCACATTGCGTAAAGCTCTGCCACGCTACGTCAAAGCCTCATAGCCCTGCTCTGCTGGATCCTGCGACTAAAGCGCAGGATGACGGAGGGAGAAGCACTATTACGTTGCGTAAAGCACGGATATACTGCGTAAAACACGGATATACTGCGTAAAGCTCTGCCACGCTACGTCAAAGCACGAGCATAGTGCCCCTTCCCCTTTACGTTTTTAGCTCAAGACCTCTTAAATTCCCCTCCGGCGGAGGAGTACCCGTAGGGCGGGGTGGTTATAAAATGAAACGAGGAGTGGGATGATAAAAGAAAAGTAGGATTACAAAAGCAAGTCAAATAGGTCTGCCATTTTATCTGCCATTTTTATCCTTGATTTCAAATAAAAAACAAATTATTATAGCATATAATGATAAAAAACTGTCTGCCATTTTAGCTGACACTTATTTGCCATTTGTCTGCCATTTATCTGCCATTTATTTGGCATTTGCTTGGCTTTTTGCTTGATATTTATTTGCTATTTGTTTGGCTTTTCGCTGATATTTGTCTGGCGTTTTAGTTGATATTTTAGCTGGTATTAATTTGGAATGTTGGCTGATATTTTATCTGGTATTTGTCTGGTATTTTAAGGAACAAGGGTGTTGCACATGCGTATACGCGGTCAAGAGCTTCGAGCTCGGGTATGTAGCCCGAAGAATTTCAAGCATGGCAATTAAAAAACAAGTGAGGCTCAAGTTTATGCGCGCGTAGTCTTACTCTACTTGAGCATTGGGAAAAATGAGTTTGGTTGCAAGGGGATCGCAAAGTTCAGCCAAATCCATAATGCGTTCAAGAAACTCTAAAATTTCTCCACGTTGCGCTTCTTCACTGTGCTTAAATTCAAATTCCAAGTCTCCACTTTTGATATAATTTTCAATTTTTTCCAAATGTTTCAAAAAGAGCATGTTTTCCTCCAAAAAAATGTTTCGTCATGAATGTTTCGTCATGAGTGTTGAATCATGAGTGTTTAGTCATGATGGTAGGGGATGTTGCTATTGATGGTAGCAGCTCGATACAGTTGCTCTAAAAGCATGACCCTGCACAGTTCATGCGGCCAAGTCACTGCCCCAAATCTTAGCATCGCGTTTGCGCGCTGTTTAACCGAATCCGCAAGTCCAAATGCTCCGCCTATAAGCAGGCAGGGCGTTCTTGTTCGATCTTCTACCCAAAGCTGCATCTGTGCAGCCAGTTTACGCGAGGTATATTCTGCTCCGCGTTCATCAAGGACTATTAAAAAATCCTTTGCTCCAAGTGCTGCAAGAATGCTTTTTGCCTCATGTTCTTTTTTTGCTTCAATATGCAGTTTTGCAGGTGCATCTTTGAGCCAAATTTCTTCTAGCTTAAAAAATCTCGCTAGCTTTGCCCTATAATGTTCATAGCCTTTTTGGGCGAAATTTTCTTTGAGTTTTCCTATGTACATAAGTTTTATTTTCATGCCTATCCTACTTGCTCAAGGCTTGCTTGTAATACACCATTTTTCAAGTAAATAGAGGCATAACCACCCTCTGCAAGCATCCCTGTATTGATAATGCGCGTTGCGCCCAGTGTGTCCACTCCCTTGGCTTCATGGATATGTCCAGTAAGACAAAGATCAGGCTGTTTTTGTTCAATAAAATTGCGAACAGCCTTGCTGCCTACATGTGTGCCGTTAGCGAGTCTATCCAAGGCAGTATTAAGCGGTGGAGTATGCACCACAAGCACAACATGTGTATATGCTTTTGTGTATTGCCAAACATGCTCTAGCCATTGACCAAGCTGCTGCTCTGAAACTTCGCTTGGAGTATTAAAGGGCGTTGGAGTGGAAAAACCAACACCAATAACAGCCACCTTAAGTTCAGCAGACTTACTCTGCAGTTCGCGACATTTTAGGTGCAAGTCCATGTCTTGTTTTTCTAAGTATGCAGCCACTTCCTTGGTGTCCATATTGCCTATAAGTGCATAAATTTTTGTATTATATTCTTGTATATGCTTGATTACTTGACTGGCTTTGTGTGCGCTGCCCATATTGGTCAAATCACCGGACAAAAGTATACCGTCTGCCTTGTGAAGATTTGGAATACGCCTCAGCATATTCGTGTCTTCATGTATGTCACCAAAGGCTATCCAGTGCATTGTTTCTCCTGCTTTTCTTTGTTTCTATGTTACTATACAAGTTAATATACAGAAAGAGTAAAAGTATATGCAAGCCCTTGAGAAACAGGTAAAATTAACTATGCTTACAAAAAAAGCAATGCGCTCTACCCTGCTTGAAAAGCGTCAATCCATGTCTTATGATGAAGTTTACTCCTTTTCGCAGCGCATCGCAAAGCAAGTGCAAAGGCTAGGGCAATGGCAAACAGCCAAGCAAGTTGCTATTTATTGGCCTCATTTGAATGAGGTTGATACAAGAGTGCTTATTCATGAGCTTTGGGAGCAAGGCAGGCAGGTTTTTTTACCGCGCTGTATTTCCGGCCAATCCGGAAGCATGGAACTAGTCTCTGTTCATTCAGAGCATGATCTACACAAAGGTGCATATTCCATAATGGAACCGGTAGATTCTTGTGAAATACTAGATATTGAAAAAAAACAGCCTGATTTGCTCATAATTCCCGGCCTTGCCTTTGATATGCAGGGCTTTCGATTGGGGTATGGGGGCGGATATTATGATAGATTACTGGAAAAACCCAGCATGAGCCAAGTTTTTAGCATTGGGCTGTGTTATGCTAGGCTATTCATGCAAAAATTGCCTCAGGAGGCATGGGATAGACCAGTGAATGCAGTATGTACTGAGGAGCAAACATGGTTCAAATAGCTTTTGTGCCTTTTTCTTTTAGCGGACTCCATGCAGTGGGCTGCGCTTTTACTTCACGTCAAGGCGGAGTCAGCACGGCTCCTTGTACCAGTGCAAATCTTTCTTTTGAAGTACAGGATGATCTTGCTGCTGTTAGAGCAAACCGCGAAGGCATTAAAAAACGACTTGGATTAAAGCAGCTTGTGGATTGTACCCAGGTTCATGCGGATACACTGAACTTTGAGCTTCAGGAAGGGGAGCCATGCACAGGCGATGGACTCGCTACGAGTACCGCGGGTATAGGCCTGATGATCAAAACAGCAGATTGTCAGCCAGTTCTCATAGCCCATGAAAACGGACGCTTTGTAGCTGCCTTGCATATTGGTTGGCGCGCAAATGTTTTGAATTTTATTGGCACCGGAGTGCAGCGTCTTTGTACACATTATAGCTGTAAGCCTTCTGAGCTTTTTGCAGTACGAGGGCCCAGCCTTGGCCCGAAAAAAGCAGAGTTTACAAACTTTGATCAAGAATTTGGTGCTGCTTTTAAGGCCTACTACCACAGCCCAAGCAAAAGCATGAATCTGTGGCAACTCACCCAAGATCAACTTATGGCTGCCGGACTGCTCCCAGAACGGATACACGGTATAGATATGTGTACCATGTCCATGCCGGATGTGTTTTTTTCCTATCGGCGTGAAAAAAACACAGGTCGCCAAGCAGGCATTATCTGGCTTAAAAACTAAAAACATAATAAATACTTTGACTGTCTCTCAAATGAGATACATATAGAGCTGACAATGAATATGAAAACACATGATGCTTGGTTTCGAGATAAAGTACAAGAAGCCTTGGCAGACACGCGTTCCCTTATTTCACACGAGCAGGTAATGGATGAAGCTCAAGCTTTAATAGACAGGAAACGTAGCCATGCCTAAGTTGGAGTGCTTAAAGTAGAGGGCAAGTATGGATTATATGTTAGAAGATGGCATTAAAGTATATGTGATCAGCTTGGGTTGCCCAAAAAACAGAGTGGATACTGAGTACATGCTTGCTTGCTTGGGGGCTGAACCCTTGGCTGTGGAATATCCTGATGAAGCGGACTTAGTCCTTATCAACACCTGCGGATTTATCCGGCCTGCGGTGGAAGAGTCACTTTCTACGCTTTTTGATACCTTGGGCAGAATCAGCGATATTGAACCAAAACCTGTACTCGCGGTCACAGGTTGCCTTGTGAGCCGTTATGCTCAAAATTTGGCTACTGAAATCCCTGAAGTTGATATTTGGCTTGATACGCACAGTTTAGAACAATGGCCGGAGCGAATTGCAGCTGCGCTTGGACGGCATCCTTCCCCTTATTTTTCACGCAAACTGTCTACCGGCCCAAGCTATGCATATTTGAAAATAAGTGAAGGCTGTTCGCATAGCTGTGCTTTTTGCACTATCCCTTCTATACGCGGAGCACATAAAAGCCGTGAAATGTATTCTTTGCTAGAAGAAGCGCAAGAGCTTGTACAGCAAGGCGTACCGGAACTTATAGTGGTTGCTCAGGATGTTGCTGCCTATGGTTCAGACCTTGGCCTAGACAATGCTTTACCAGAACTTGTAGAAAATCTTGCCAGTGTTCAGGGTTTGGAGTGGTTACGGCTTATGTACCTGTACCCTGCTGGATTAAGCGAGCAAAATCTTTCTTTTCTGGCAGGTATAGGGCGTCCTTTTTTGCCTTATTTTGATGTTCCTTTGCAGCATTCTCATCCTGATATACTGCGGAGTATGGGACGTCCTTTTGCTAAAGATCCACGCATCATAGTCGATCGAATCCGTAAATATTTTCCAGATGCTGCCCTGCGAACAAGCATTATTACCGGATACCCGGGCGAAAGCGATGAGCATTTTGCATCGCTTTGTGATTTTGTGCGTGACTTGCGTTTTCAGCATTTGGGAGTTTTTGCATATCAGCAAGAAGAAGGCACTGTGGCAGCTGAACTTCCCAAGCAAGTTCCTGAAGCAGTGCGGGAAGAACGGCGTGAACAGCTTATGAGGATTCAAGCAGAGATTAGTGCGGAACTTTTGGAGCAAACACTTGGCCAGCACATGGAGGTCTTGGTGCAAGCTCCAAGCGATGAATGGGAAGGATTGTTCATTGCTCGTACTTGGTTCCAAGCTCCGGAAGTCGATGGTATTACTTACTTAAGCTCGAGCCAAGGGCAGGCTTTGCTCCCCGGAAGTATTGTAAACGCGGAAATTTATGAAGCCAAAACCTATGATTTGGTAGCCTTAGCAGATTAAGGCTTTTACTCTTTTGCCATGGGCATTCCTGCAAAGCGTGCCATAAGAATAGCAGCTGCTCCGGAAACATTCAGTGAATCAAGTTCGCGTTTTAGGGGAATGGCAAGAGCAGCGTCACATTGCTTGGCCACTCCGGGGCGGATGCCTTTTTCCTCATTACCAAGCACCAGCACAGCCGGTAGAGAAAGCGCAATATCCGGCGCAAAAGCATTCCATGCTTGTTCACAGCTTTTGGCGCAGTATACAGTATACCCTTTGTCCTTAGCCTGCTCCAGCATACGAGCCATATTCACTGCCTTGGCTATGGGCATTCTGGTCAAAGTGCCTGCGCTGGCCTTGAGTGCGTTTGCCCCAAGATATGCACCCTCATGCTGAGGAACAACCATTCCTGCCCCACCAAGTCCATACAGTGTTCTGGCAATAGCTCCAACATTACCGGTATCTTGCACGCGATCAAGCGCAACAATAAGTGGTAGCGGAGCACCTTTGCCAATGGTAAAAAGTCTGTCCAGCTCCGTATATTCCAGAGCCGCGACCTGTGCAATGACGCCTTGATGATTGCCTGCATATAAACGATCAAGTGAAGAGCCTTCAATGAATTTATAACGTATACCAAGCTCTTTGCATTTGGCGACAATACGCCGGCACTTGATGTCTTGCTTACCTTTTTTAAGATTGACCACATCCACTGAACCCGGTCGATCACGCAACAGTTCTTCCACAGGTTTTCTGCCCGTGATCAAAACTTTTTCTTTTTTTTCACTGCTCATGATCTGCTCCTTGCCTGTTGATGAAAAGCCTTTGTACGCATCTTTTGCCTACTCGGCAATGGCAAGCGTAGCGATGCGGTCACCCTGTTTTTCATGCTACTGATTCTTGCCTTTTAAGACGTCTTGAAATACAAAAAGCCCTTTGTTTGATGCCCTACGGCCTACTAAAATTTTTAAGATTTTTTGTTAGGCAAGCGCATTGAAGTTTAGGGCAAGGGCATTGAGGTTTTAGGGTAATCACCTAGATTTTAGGATAACCACCTAGATTTTAAGGGAAAAACCTAAATTTTAGGATAATCACCTAGATTTTAGGATAAACACCTAGATTTGAAGCTAGGCACCTAGATTTGAAGCTAGGCACCTAGATTTTAGGGGAAAAACCTAAGTTTTAGGGTACACACTGAAATTTTAGGGGAAGCACCCTCTTGTCATTCTGCGCGTAAGTCGCAGAATCCAGTCTTCTCTTCTTGTCGTACTGACTTACAACATCGCAGTGCAAGAACAGAGAAAGGTGAATATGCGCTCTACCATATGCCCTACGGCTTGCTAGAATTTTCTCGGTTTTTTTGTTAGGCAAGGGCATTGGTATGTAATGGAGTTTTAAGGCTTGGAGTGTTGGTTTGACGTTTCTTTTACGTTGTTGTTTGTATATATTATTACCTAGCATCTTGTGTTCCTGTGCGCTTGGCAAGGCAAAGCAAGACAAGGCTGCCGAACTGCCCCAGCCAAAGCAATCAGCAGTGCTTGAGGATTCAGCAATGCTTGAGGATGAGGATACTCTTGATCCTGAGCTTTCTGCTGATCCTCAAGAGGGCGAATTATCAGCACAAGAAAAACAATTACTCTTTTCCAAAAATGGCCTTATTTTTGGTCTGGAACAGCATGAAAATAAAAAAGTCGAACAATATATCAATTATTTCAGCCATAAAGCCAAAGACTCTTTTACGCGCTGGCTCAAGCGTTCTGAAGAATATTTACCCTTGGTACGCGAGGCCATGGATGGCAATGGCCTACCACATGATCTTGCTCTTTTGCCTTTTACCGAGTCAGGCTACAATCCCAAGGCATATTCCAGAGCCGGGGCTGCTGGTATGTGGCAATTTATGCCAAGCACCGGACGTAAGTATGGATTGACAGTGAACTGGTGGATTGATGAGCGTCGGGATCCATATTTGTCCACGGATGCAGCTATTCGCTACTTAAAAGATTTATATGCTCTTTTTGATGATTGGTACTTGGCTCTGGCAGCTTATAATGCAGGTGAAGGCAAGATAGGCAGGGCAATAAGGGCTTTGAAGGTCAATACTTTTTTTGATTTAGCAAAGAAAAATAAACGGTTGAGATACAGATCGCGTTTGCGTCGCGAAACCCTAAATTATATTCCTAAATTTATTGCCATCTCCAAAATTTTTCAAAATTTAGAAGCCCTTGGCTTTGAAAAAGTCAATTGGGATTCTGGCAAAAAAGTGCAGCATATTACAGTGCCCGGGGGAACAGATTTACTGGCCTTGGCACGAGCTGGAAATATGCCTTGGGCTGATTTCCATGCCTTAAACCCTGCGTATCGGCGTCAGGTAAGCCCTCCGAACAAGGAAACCACAGCGCATGTACCTGTGGATAAAAGTGAGGCCATGCTAGCCTATTTGAGCGATCCCGGTTCGCGTCCGTATGCCGGATATACCGTGTATGTTGTGCGCCAAGGAGATTCTTGGTGGAGTATTTCGCGTAAGTTCCGTGTACCTATTTCTGTTTTGAAAAAAGTCAATAACAGGCGTTCTAATCTACTACGTCCCGGGCAAACCGTGATGGTTCCTGCTGCTGGGCAAACGCGCAAAGTAGCTCATGCTTCCACGTCCAAAACACAAAGCATTGCACAGTCACGCGCAAATTATACTATACAGCGCGGAGATACCCTTTGGGGCATATCTCAAACATTTGGGGTTTCCGTGCGATCTTTGCAAATTGCCAATGGCCTACAATCTCATAGCAGGATCAAGGCTGGTCAGCGTTTGTATATCCCTAAACGAGATGAAGAAACAAGGCATATAGCAAGCAAAAAACAAAGCACTGAGGCAAAGCAAGCCCAGCTTGTACGCTATAAAATCCGCAAAGGTGATAGTTTAAGTACCATAGCCGAGCGTTTCGCAGTACCTGTTCATTCCCTCCGCCAATGGAACAGCTTAGGCCACAGAAGCACGATTTACACCGGACGGTATTTGAATATTTATGTGGAGTAGGGCGGTAGATTGTGATATAAGCTATAATAGGTTTATGACGTTTTGTAAACGTCCCCCTTTTCAGGGCCATTGTCCATTCGTAGTTTTTCCGGATATTGACCACGATTCAGTGGCGATGCGATCCAAAATGCGTACAACGCGCTCTGCTGAAAGATTCAGGTCTATTTCTACGGCAAGTGCCTCCCGATTATAATCATCAACTGCGTTAAAAGTTCTAAAAATGCGTCCGCTATCAAGAGTGTCGCGCATGAAATCAATTGACCAGCAATAATTGGGCTGGAGCGGTTGCATCACGGACTTACGGCTCGTTGCAGGACGGCGTTTTTTGCTTTTTCGTTTAAGGTTCATTTTTAACAAACAATACACTCGCCAAATTCGTTTGTGATTCCAGAGCTTGCCTTGTTGCCGGATCACGTTAAAAATTTTGCTAAAACCCCATGTGGGCTTTTGTTCGGCCAGTTCAGTCAAGGCTGCGACAACCTCGCTATCGTCCCGAGGATGCGACTTGTAGGCGTAATAGCTTCTGCTGACGCCCATTGTAGCACATGCTTTACGTTCACTGAGTTCAAACGTGCTGATCATATGTTTGACGAATCCCTTGCGCTGAACCGGCCTTAGAGCTTTTTTTCAATGACATACTTAAGCGCCATATGTTCCAAGCTTAAATCTGCAAACATTTGTTTTAGTTTTCGATTTTCTGCTTCGAGTTCTTTTATCCGGCGAATATCAGACGCTTCCATGCCACCGTACTTGGATTTCCATTTGTAGTATGTCGCAGGGCTGACGCGGTATTCCCTGCACACATCTTTGGCTATGCGACCCCCCTCAACGGCCTTAAGAATCTTAACGATCTGATACTCTGTAAATCTTGATTTACGCATATGAGCCTCCTGCTCCCACTTTGCGGCAGAAGTCTCTACTTTGCAATGGTACTAATTTAAGGGAACTTTACAGAACGACTTTGGCGTTCTCTAAAATATGAATGCGTTTATTTGAAAGATTTTGCGACAGGTAGTGAGATTCGCAAGACTTTGAATTGCTGGTACAATTTTTATAACAGCCATCGTCCTCATAGTACGTTTGACGGAAGAAAGCCTATGCAGGTATATAGGCAAAACAATCCAGAGGGGGTACCCCCTCTGGATTGGAACCAAAAGGCGGCTGAAAGTACAAAACTCTCCACCTTAAATTAACCGCCTACTGGTACAAAAGAGTGAACCCACCTCTCTTTACATTGTAAGAGAATAAGCAAAAAAGCAGAGAAATGAAATAAAGAAGGTAAGAAAAAAAGACTGGATCCTGCGACTTACGCGCAGGATGACAAGAGAGGGGAAGCAATAGAATAAACAGGGAGTATTTACCCCAAAATAAATAGGGAGTATTTACCCCTAAATTTATATGCGTTTACCCTCAAAGTGAAGCAGATGAATACTGAAAGTAAAAATATAGCGCGTAACAGCGTGGTGATTGCCGGAGCAACCTTGCTTTCGCGTTGTTTTGGTTTTTTGCGTGATGTAGTCATGGCTTTTACCTTAGGTGCTGGTTATATGGCCGATGCCTTTTTTGTGGCCTTTCGCATCCCGAATCTTTTTCGGAGGCTTTTTGGAGAAGGCTCGTTGACCATGGCTTTTATTCCAGTGTTTACAAAAATCAGGGAAGAGCAGGGAGAGGCAGCAGCCCAAGCCATGGCTCGCAGTGCACTGCTTTGGCTTGTACTGCTTTTAGTCTGTATTACTGTGCTTGCGGAAATTTTTGCAGGAGGGATTGTCCATGTGGTGGCACCAGGTTTTTCTGAAAATCCGGAATTGATGCAGGCGACTGTTCTGTTCTTGCGTATTTGTTTTCCCTATGTACTTTTGATCAGTGCTGTGGCTCTTTGCATGGGCATTTTGAATGCTTCCGGTCAATTTTTTGCACCAGCTCTTGCTCCTGTGATGCTCAATATTTCCCTGATTAGTGCAGCTTTGATTGGATATTTTTTAGGGCTTTCCGTGGCAGAATGTATTGCTTGGGGCGTTTTGGCCGGAGGGGTCTTACAATGGCAATTGCAGCAGCCATATTTGCGAAAACAAGGTTTTTCTTGGCGCGGAGCTTGGTCATGGCGAGATGCAGGAGTACGGCGCATGGCTGTGCTTATGTTGCCTACAGTGTTTGGCGCAGCTGTCTATCAACTTAATATTGTGCTTGGCACTTTGCTGGCTTCGTTTTTGCCTGAAGGCAGTGTTTCCTATTTGTATTACGCGGATAGATTGCTGCAATTTCCCCTTGGTGTGTTTGGAATTGCCGTGAGTACTGCAGCCTTACCAAGTCTTTCCAGCTTAGCTGCTTGTGGAGAAAAAAAGCAGTTTGCCTGTACTTTGCGCTCCAGCTTGGGCTTGAGTCTTTTTATTGCCTTACCTGCAAGCGCAGGATTGGCTGCTTTGGCTGAGCCAATTATTGCTCTGCTCTTTGGGCGAGGAGCATTTACTCCGGAGGCTGTTTCCTCTACGGCTAAGGCTTTGCTAGCATATAGCGCAGGGCTTCCTTTCATTGCGGTTTCCCGTCCTTTGGTGGCAGCTTTTTATGCCATGCAGGATACACGCAGACCTGTACTGATTGCTTCGTGCTGTCTTGTGGTAAATATTGCTTTGGGCTTGCTCTTGATGAACTCCTTGCTGCATATTGGTTTGGCTTTGGCCGTGAGTATTTCTTCTGCTTGTAATGCTTTGCTTCTTTGGTTTGGATTTACTCGATTACACACGGATCAAAAGCTTTTACCTACTTCTTTTATAAAAAGCGTACTGCTCTCTGCTATGATTTTTGCAGGGGCTTGGATAACACGAGAAAATATATGGCTTTGCGTCGCCTGCCTTCCTGTTTGGATTGTTTCATATTTTAGTCTGGCGCGTTATTTGAAGATGGAAGAAGCAATACTGTTTTGGGAGGCTTTGCGTCGCAGGAAAGCGCACAAAAAGCGTGCTTGATTTTGATGAACTCTCCATGAGCAGATATATTTGTCCAGCACCTTGAATATACAGAATTTTATAGAGTGTGGTGATCTGATGAACGCAAGCGATGAACAGCGCAAAATTTTTCCGCGAGGCCTCAAGCAACCAGATCAGGGCTTCCGATTTTCTCTTGACTCTTTGCTTCTTGCTTCCTTTATTCGTTTGCCCCAAAAAAAAGATGTACACGGAATTGACCTTGGCTCTGGCTGCGGAGTCATAGGCTTTGCCCTGCTACTTGAGCATGTGATGATCAATATGCAAATACTTGGCATGGATTTGCAAGAGGAAATGGTGCGATGTGCTCAAGCTAACGCTCTATCTTTGGGGATGGATAGCATAATATGTTTTAAGCAAAAAGACCTGTCAAAATATCAATCTCCATCTGATTTTTTTGACTTTGCGGTGGCGAATCCTCCGTACCGCTTGTTGCATACTGGCCGAAAAAGCAATCAAGAGGCGAAAAACATGGCAAGGTTTGAGCTGCATGGCTCTTTGGATATTTTTTGCAAAGCAGCTGCAACCGCCTTAAAAGACAAAGCTTTTTTCTCTTTTGTCTATCTGCCTGAGCGTTTAGGAGAAGCCTTAGACATCTGCCGTGCCTACTCCCTTAGCCCTCAGCGCGTGCGCTTTGTGCATAGCAGGGCAAAACAGCCAGCAAAGATCATGCTTATGGAAACAAGGAAGAATAGTAAGGGTAGCCTTAGCGTGGAAGCTCCGCTTGTTTTATATCAGGGGCAAGGCAAGTCCACAAGAATGAGCGAGGAAGCTCTCGCTTTTTGTCCGTATTTGCGTTGCACTGCCCAGTGAAATGCCCGTTGCAATGCCCAGTAAAAAATATGTCATACAAACTGGTGTGTAGCATTTTTTGCAAGAATAAAAATCCTGATACAATTTTCTGAAAAATTTCCTGATCAAAGCAAAAAAAGCAAAATATTTATCATAAAGATCGCTATTGATCGCCTACTGATTATAGCCTGAATATTTTGAATACCGGGAAAAAATAAAAAGAGGCATGTTTTCTATAAGCTATTATAAAATATATATTTTTAATCTTTGTACTTTATTGTAGATTAAAACTTTCTCTCTTTTAGATAGAGCTTGTTGAGTCTTGTAGATTCTTTGTTTTTTAGCTCGCAAGTGTTTTTGTGTTTTCAGGACATGATTACGCTCAAAAGCGTGTATTTCTCCTGTAAATTGTAGCAGGCGATGTGCGAGTTCTGAGCTTTTATGCTGCAAAGCCGGATTTTTTGCTTTTTAATCCAGAAAACTAATATAGTTTCTATTCTATATACAAAGGAGACTTTTCTACAAGGTCAAGAATAAGCAAGGCTGTTTTTAAGTGCCTTGAATTTTCCTCGTTAATATACTTCAAGATATGTTTTTTAAGTGGTGCGACACAGAGTTTGAGCTTTTCAGTTCCGGTCTCTTCTATGTCTTGAGCTGCCTCAAGGACATTCATACACTGTTTGTCCAAAGCGTCAGGATATTGTGTATAATATCGAAGCGTGTGCCGTGTTGCCAGTAGGCCGTACACAACAGCATCAATTTTTGTATAATCCTTGCTCCAAACATCAATGGCTGAAAAGTTTGGCCTAGGTATTTCAGATTTTTGAGAATACTCGCAGTTTGGCTTACGATACAGTTCATCAAAGGCTATAACTTGTGTCATGCTTCATCTCCCCCATGTTTCGGCATGTTATAAACAGTCTGCTACTCTTTTCGGATGCTTTTTAAGAAAACTTGAGGCCGAGCATGGTCTTTGGGAAGATATTGCAGATTTTTTTTCAAAAAAGGGCAAAATCTTCCGTATCAGGAAATCCACAACCCACATTAGAAATTCCATAACTCGCTCTTTTTATGAGTGAAAGAATTTTTACTCATGGCTATGCCCATGGTGCCTATGTCGTATTTTTCATGCCACGCCCTTCTTGTCATCCTGCGCCATTTTTTGTTGCAGCACCTTCCCCTTCTTGTCATTCTGCGCGTAAGTCGCAGAATCCAGTTCTTCTGTCTTCCTTTCTTCTTCTTTTTTGCTTCTCTTCTTCCCCTTTGCTTTTTCTCTTACAGCGTCAAGGCCTCGTAGTCTGGCTCTGCTGGATTCTGCGACTTCGCGCAGAATGACGGAGGAGGATGTACTGTCGCGCTGTGTAACGCACTGGATTTTCACGACTCACGCGCTTCAATCACAGAAAAAGGTAGCTCAATGATAAAAAAGGCAATATGCGCCTGTCCTGCATTTTTCGGCATGTCTTTTGCTTAAGATTGCATACTTAAGTAAGGAGGGAACTATGAAAATTACTGCAACAGAGAACACTTCTTTGAACATCTTGCTTGGAGAAGGTTTGGGCAATATGCAACACAATACTGCTTCAGGATGTTCTCCTTTTGAAGACGCAGCACATCCACTTTCGTTTTTGAGCCTAGGGCAAGACCTTTCTGGCCTGAAAAATGTTCATACCTTGGACCCGGCGCGCGTGGCAGAGCTTATTGCTGATCCTTTTGCTTAGGGCAGTAAAAAGTATAGTCTTCCATATTAAAGAATTAAAAAATTGTACATTTGCCGTGTAGAGGTCACAGGGCAAACGCATATCAATTTTAGGATCAATATTTTCTGCCCATTCTATTGTTTCCCCCTTCTTTCATCCTGCCCATTTTTTGCTGCAGCACCTTCCCCCTTCTTTCATCCTGCGCCATTTTTTGTTGTAGCACCTTCCCCTTCTTGTCATTCTGCGCGTAAGTCGCAGAATCCAGTTCTTTTCTTTGTTTTCGCTGGTTTCGACAGGCTCAACCAGCTCTGAAATGCAAAGCACGTTGGCTGAGCTTGCCGAAGCCAGAAGGAAAAATATTAGGTGTCAGCCCCCCCCCAAAAAAAAGAAGAAGAAGCGAAGGCTGTCTTCCAAAAATTTCCCTCCCTCTACAGGGGTGGCAGGTGCAAACCTGATGGGGTGGTTCTTTTTTAGAGGGCAAGGAAGTATCTGGCTCCGGCAACGAGTATAAGGCCAGTTGCGACTGATCCAAAGAAGCTGCGCGTGCGCCAAGTAACAAGTAAGGTCGGTATTGCTGCCCAAAGAAAGATATTTTGAGGGGAAGCATCTAAATGCCCGTCAACAAGCACCAGCGAAGGAAGTAGTAGGGCGGAAAGTACTGCCGTGGGTACAAAGGATAAAAAACGGATGATACCCGGATGAAGGCTACGCGAAGAAAGTACCCAAGCCGGAAGCAGACGCGGAATATAGGTGACAAGTGTCATGCCAAGTATGGTATAAAAGATTTGTTGCTGGTTCATTTTTTTTCTCGTGTTCTATATGTTTCAAGGATAGCTCCAAGGGCTGCGCTAAGCACTGTGGCAATAATAACATTCCACTGCGTGCAACCAAAAACCAAGAGAAGAACAGACATTGCTCCGGCAAAAAGTGCTATGAGCAAATGTAATAGATTTTTTATTTGCACAACGAGCAGGGCAATGAACATTGCAGGCAGGGCAAAGTCTAGGCCAAAGGGGCGTACACTTGGAATAAGTGTTCCGGCAGAAAATCCAAGCCAAGAACCAAGAACCCAAAAACTATGCGCTTGTAAATTTATATAAAGGGCTTTGTTCACTGCATTTGGATTGTGAAAATCTTCATGGGGAAACTGCCGTGAGTGTAGAGCAAATGTTTCGTCTGTCAGCTCAAAGCAAAAAAGAGCAAGGCGACGTTTAGGCCATGAAGACATATAGGGCGACAGTGCAGCAGACATAAGCACATGGCGTAAATTTACAATAAAGGTCGTCAATATGATGGAAAAAGGTGCAATAGCTGCTTCAAACAATCCAACGCCTATAAGTTGAGCACTTCCTGCGTAGACAATAAGAGACATAAGAAGTGTATTGGCAAAAGACATATCAATTTTTTGCGCCAATACTCCATAGGCAAAGCCAACTGGAATATAACCCATGGCAATGGGGAAAGTACTTTTAAGTGCTGTCAAAAAAATTTGCTGTCTATTTTTTGTTTTTTTGTTCATATACTACATACTCATGCGAACAGTATAGAGCCGGCCCTTACGCTCTACTTGAAGCAGTAAGCGAAGGTGCATTCTATAGTATTCAAAGGCTTTGTTATAGGCCTTATTATTGCTGGTTATTACATTGCCTATGCGGTGTATAATATCTCCGGTTTGCAATCCCAAATGCGCTGCTGGAGAGCCTTGAAAAACTCTTTGCACCATAACACCATTTTTTTTGCTCTTAAAGCTTGCGTTTTGGTTGAGGACAATGCCCCATTTTTTTTGAGACAGGTTTTGAATTAATTCTGCGCCTAAAGGCTCTGGTTTGAACTCGGCCGAAAGCGTCTGCCCGTTTCTGGAAAATGTTGTTTGCAGGGAATTTGTTTGGGTATAGTTTCTCAAAAGTTTTAAGTAATGAAATTTATCCGTGATTTGTATGCCGTTGAGAGATAAAAGTACATCTCCTGGACGCAATTTTGCTCTGGCAGCAGGAGTGTTTTTAACGATCTCTGTAATCAGTAAACCGTTTGTTTTTGGCAGGCCTAACGCTGCTGCTGTGGGCTGATTGATGTTTTGACCGTAAAAACCGAGCCAGATAGGGGAAACACTTCCGGTGGAAAGCAGTTCATCAAGCACGCTTTGTGCTTTATCAATGGGAATGGCAAAACCAATACCTTGACCTGAAGCTAAAATAGCCGTGTTTATGCCAATGAGTTGTCCAAGGATATTAAGCAGTGGTCCTCCTGAATTTCCCGGGTTAATGGCTGCATCGGTTTGAATAAAGTCTGTGAATACACCTTGCTCGGTATTGATGGAGCGATTGAGGGCTGAAACCACGCCAGTAGTTACGGTATGTGCGTAGCCATAAGGGTTGCCAATGGCAATGACTGGTTCACCTATTTGAATATCCTTGGAATGCCCTAAAGCTATTTCAGGGAGGTCTGCAGCATTGTGCAAGCGCAGGACTGCCAAGTCAAAATCAGGTTCTGAACCAATAACTTCTGCTTCAAAGCTGCGACCGTCAAGAAGCCGAACTTGAATTTGTGAAGCCCCTTCAATGACATGGGCATTGGTTAAGACCAAAGCGCGATGCCCGTTAATTATGACCCCTGAGCCTGCACCCTCTACTGTGCGCTGATGACCGAAAAAGGTTTGCTGAGTATGCGCTACATTGATGTTGACTACTGCAGGAGCAGTGGCTTTGACTGCTTGCACAACCGGAGTTTGCCGTAGGGATTGATCCAAAAGCGGTGCACAAAAAGCCGCTACTGGCAAAAAGAATAGGCAAAGAGCAAGGCTAAATATACAAAGGGTAAAACCGGAAAAAACAGCCCCTGATATTTTGCGAGGCAAGAATATGCTGGGTGTTACGCAAGTGCTGAACTTGGAAAAAGAGCTGTACTTGGAAAGATGGCTATATCTGGGAATATATTTGCATTTGGGCAAATACTCGCATTCTGGCAGATACTCGCATTTGGGCAGATATTTGTCTTTGAAGGGATTGTTGCGTTGGGAGGGCTTGTTATGCTTTAGGGGCAAGCTCTTTTTGAATATTTGTGTATGATTGGCAAGATGCTGGGTTATACAAGGCATTGTTGCGTATCCTGTAAGCTAGTTTTGAAAAGAAAAGGCATAAGCAAAATAAGTAAGGTGCTTCGGCCAAAGGGTCAAGATTGCTTAAGCTATAAAAAAGCAAAGCAAAAGAAGAAGACAAGAACAAGAACTGGATTCTGAGACTTCGTGCAGGATGACAAGAAGGGGAGTGAAACGGCAAGAGAGAGGCGTGGCATGGCAAAAGGGGAGTGAAACGACAGAGAGAGTGCAGGAACACGGAAAATGTGTTTGTGCTACATTTTTAGTGTGTTTGCCCGATTGTGCGCTGGTAAATGCTATTCCTGCTTGACATTATTTGGGGTATTCGTTTTGCTTCTTTGTGAATACTGAAGGGAACGTAATAAAGGATGAGCATATGCAGTCACTGAAAACCATGTTACCGTTAAAAATTCATTTTGAGCCACAGGGAAGTGAGTGGTTAGCCATAGCCCCTGAATTGAACATTGCCACCCAAGGTGAAAATTTTGAAAAAGCACAAGCTAACCTTCAGGAAGCTTTAAGCCTTTTTTTTGAATCTTGCTTGCGTAGAGGAACCCTTGAGCAAGTCTTGAAGGATGCTGGTATTCAAACTGTTCGGCGTAAAGCTGTTCAGCAAAGCCTATCCTCTTTTATCCTTGATTCCTCTCCTGTCGAATGTCACGCTTAACACCGCAACACTGGAAAGTTTTGGAGTGTGTCTTCAAAACTGATGGCTTTTTGTTTGTCAGACAAGCATCGAGTCATCGAGTTTATGAAAAAGAGGGCATCCTACGACCTGTTATTATCCCAACATATCCTCAAGTTGGGAGGGATATTATTATGAACTTACTGAAAACAGCGCAAATGACACGCAAACGCTATTTTGAATTATTAAAAAAGTGTTAGCCGTTTACTTTTGCTACACGGAGTAAAGTATATGCCCAGAAAAAGTAAGCGTAAATTTGAAATATTGAGCCAAAACGACACGGCTGTCCAAGTGCTTGGCGAGGCTAAAATACCAAATCCTTTGAATTTTGATAGGTATGTCAGTGCAAGTGATTCAGTGTATGTTGAAGTGTATGCTGATACCCGTATTGCACATGAAAATGAAAATGCGCCAGCCATGTTTGAACATGCCGGCCCCAGAGAAAAGCTGTATTTTGATCCGGCAAAAACAAAGTGCGCTATTGTTACTTGTGGGGGGTTGTGCCCCGGGCTCAATGATGTGATTAGAGCTATAGTTATGGAGTGCTACCATAATTATAATGTTCCGGCTGTTTTGGGCATACGTTATGGTTTGTCCGGTTTTATTCCTTCCTATGGATATGATTGTCTTGATCTCAGTCCTGAAAGCGTCTCCAATATCCATGAATTTGGAGGAACGATTCTTGGCTCTTCCCGTGGCCCTCAAAAAGCCGAGGAAATAGTAGATGCTTTGGAACGCCAAAATATTGCGATTTTATTTATGATTGGCGGAGATGGCACCATGAAAGCTGCCAGCAAAGTTATGGCTGAAATATCGAAGCGTGGCAGTAAAATCGCGGTCATGGGTGTGCCTAAAACCATTGATAATGATATTAGTTTTGTGGAGCGATCTTTTGGTTTTGATACAGCAGTGGAAAAGGCTGCGGAGGCCATACGCTGTGCACATATTGAAGCAGTCGGAGCCCCGGGAGGCATTGGTCTTGTTAAAGTTATGGGACGCAATGCAGGTTTTATTGCTGCCGAAGCAACCCTTGCTTCACGCGATGTCAATTTTGTTTTGATTCCGGAATCTCCCTTTGACCTTCATGGAGAAAAAGGTTTGCTCACTGCCTTGCAACAGCGGATCAGAGAGCGTGGGCATGTTGTTATTGTGCTTGCTGAAGGAGCAGGGCAGGAACTTTTTGCAGAGCAAGGTGAAAAAGACGCTTCCGGAAATGTTATGTTAGGGGATATTGGCAGTTTGCTTTTGGCTGAAATAAAAAAAGAATTGAGCAAGCAAGGGCTCACGCATACTTTGAAGTATATTGATCCTAGCTATATTATTCGCTCGGTTCCGGCCAATACAACGGACTCTATTTATTGTGGTTTTCTCGGAGCGCATTCAGTCCATGCTGCTATGTCTGGTCGAACCGGCATGATTGTTTCTCAATGGAATGGGCGTTTCGTGCATATTCCCTTTGGTCTGGCCACCAAAGGAAAAAAACGCATAGACGTGAAATCAAATTACTGGCGCGCAGTGCTAGAAAGCACAGGCCAGCCACATTGCATGAAAAACAAAGCAAGCGCATGACAAGGCCGGTAATATGCGCCTGTACTTTCCCTAGTACTCTGGTTTAATAATTGTGTAGCCTAGTTTGCTAATGGCTTCTTCGACCGGAGCTGGGTTTTCTGTTTTTAAGCGTAAGACCGCAATCCTTCCATCTTTTTCAACAAAGACAGAGGTGGAAATAATGCTAATATTCATCTCTTTAATAATGCTGAAGATTTCAGCAAGGACACCGGTTTTATCTTCAAAGGCGACCGAGATACGACTTCCGCCTTGCTCTAAACCCATTTCTTCGACAAGAACAGAAAGCATGACTTGGCGGTTGATATAACCTATAAGCTCTTTATTTTTATCTATAACAGCAAGCCCTGCCAAGTTTTTATCAAACATGCGTTTGGCAGCTTCTTCAATGCTTGCTTCTGGTTCAATGCATTCCATATTGGTACGCATGATTTTATCAATGGTCAGCTGTGAGACAAGATAGTTGATTTCATGCCTGTTCAAGGAAGTAACCAAAGAAGGCAGGGCACGGGCAATATCGTTTTCACGAACATAGCCGACCAGCTTACCTGCATCATTTAGCACAAGTAATTTGCCGAGCTTATGTTCATCAAGCATTTTTTCAGCATCACTTATCAGTGTTTGCGGAGTGACTGTGACAAAATTTTTGAGCATTCTCAGGCCAACGTACATGTGTGCCTCCTTTTTATATCGGGATATATTGTGTTTTTTCGTTCAATCGCGCCAGATTGAAATTATTTTATATCATAAATAATGCCGTGCAGTTGTTTTGCCGTCAAGATTTATTTTTATGTGTGTGTGGAGGGGGAAGGGGGAGGCTGGAGTGTTCCACCGCAGGAGGGATCTGGACTCGCGAAATAAGGGGAACTACGACTTTTGGGGAGAGTTGCCGTAGACATAACCTAGTTACGATTTTGTCCAGACCCCGTCTTGGGGAGACAACGACAACTTTTTCCGTTTGTAATGCTTTCCTTTGTGTCAAGCCGTTACAGAAAACAGCCAAAAGGGCTGTGTGGTTGCCGTCCACTGCACTCCGAGTTTGAGTTGTTGTCAAATTTTTGTCAGTGCTGGTCTGCAAAGAGCGTGTAACTTTGCAACACTGGCCAAATTTTTCAAAACCCACTGGATTGAATTTTTCAATCCAAACTCAGACAATAGCCTGAGCACCCGGCGCGACAAAAACAAGAGAAAGAAACACGAAAAACGGGAAGAATTTAGACATGATTTTTTCCTCTTTTTCAGGTTGCCAATTTCTTGATGCTGCGTTTTTTCGCAGGTCGCTACAGTTTATGCCCAAAGCTAAGCAAAACTCAGGCCAATTTTGTTTTATTGATTATTTTATCCTTGGCAGCAAACTATATATTATTGATTTCTAAGAACTTTTTGCTTGAAGTTTTATGTGATTCTTCGGGGTAAAATTTTTCCGCATATGCTTTTTATCAAAAGTTGAGGTGTTTTTGACAGGCAGTATTGAGCCTTTGAGTAATAAGCAGGATTGGGACTTTGAGCAAGAATGTGTTTATCAAAGAGTTCATGTGCTTTTGACAGGCAGTATTGGGACTTGGGCAAAATAGGTAGCCTGACGGGGTGGTCAGGGCAAACGCATATAAATTTTAGGCTCAATACTTCCTGCCCATTTTATTGTTTCCCCCTTCCTGTCATCCTGCGCGTAAGTCGCAGGATCCAGTTCTTCTGTCTTCGCTGCTTTTTCTTTTCTTCTCTTCTTCCTCTTTGTTTTTTCTCTTACTGCGTCAAACCCTCATAGTTTGGCTCTGCTGGATTCTGCGACTTACGCGCAGAATGACAAGAAGGGGAAGCAGAATGACAAGAAGGGGAAGCAGAAGGACACAAGGGGAAAGCAGAAGGACATAAAGGGAAGAAGGAAGACTGGATTCTGCGACTTCGCGCAGAATGACGGAGGAGGATGTACTGCCACGCTATGTAACGCACTGGATTTTCACGACTTCACGCAGAATGACAAGCAAGAAAGACATAACAAGACTGGGGGGTATCGGATACTCCTGAATTTGTTCCAAACTAAGTGTTCGCTTTGAAATTTATATGCGTTTGCCCTGGACGGGGTGGTCAGGGGGATAGCCAAGACTGGAAAAATATTTTACTGACCCTATGAATACATGTGTGCATGAATACATGTGTGCATGAATATATGTGTGTATGAATATATGGGTGTATGAATATATGAGTGTATGAATACATGTCCAAAGGAGGTTTATTGTGGCAGCAACTGTTGAAGAGCTGACTGTACAGTATGAAGAAGGTGATGAAGTTCTTGTGAAAGAGCTGGACAAGGAGATTTTAACCAAAGGTGCTTGGAGTACCGTGCTTTTCCGGTACCAAGAAAAAAATAAATCCACTGGAGAATTTGGGCCGGACAAATATGTTATTCGGCGTTATCAAAAGACAGAGGGTCAATATCGACCTAAATCAAAATTTGTGATTTCTTCAAGCAAGCAAGCTGCCAAGATTATTGAAATTCTTTCCGGCTGGACAGAAGAATAGCTGAAAATAAGCAAAGGAGTGGAGCTTGTCTTCAAAATATATTTTGTTTGTAATTTTGCTCTGTTACTTATTAAGAACCATCCCGTCAGGCTTGGCTTGCCACCCCTCCGTGGGAGGGGAATTTTCGAGATAATAGCTTGGTTTTCGTGACAATCTTAAGCGCTTACATATCGTGATATATTTGCCTCTTTATTACTCAAAAATCTACAATATATCTTTTTATATCAAAGAGTAAAAAAAAGCGTAAAATTACCGTGCCGAGGTCTCAAAGAGCAATTTAATTGAACTTGAATTTGGCTTGAATTGAACTGCGTAAGGGTGGCTAGTATAAATCTAACTGCGTAGGGTGGCTATCATGCGATGGCTTTTGAGCAGCATGTCCAAGGCAGCGCAGATATTTGGAGCCAAGACATCTGCCTTGTATGCAGCAGCAACAGCGCAACATTCATCACCCACAACACAAATCCCTATTTCTGCGGATTCTAACATCAGTCGATCATTTATTCCATTGCCAATGGCCACGCAAAATGTACGCCCAAGGTTCTTGACATAATCACGTTTCACATAATCTTCTCGCCCAGGCCCCAGTACATGCAAGGTAACGGGCAGTTTTTGAATACATTCTGTACACGTTCCATTGGTATCTGCGGTAAGAACGTGAATTTCTAGCAGAGAGGCCAGTTGCAGGATTCGTTCTGCAACGCCAGATACAAGTTTGCCATCAAGGCCTATGGTACCGTTAAAATCAAGCACCACATATTCCAGTTGCAGACAATCGTACCCGGGAACATCCAACTTGATCATTTTTTTGCCTCTTTTGGGGAACAGGGTATAGAGTGTTTATTCTGTTGCAAAGCGTTCAATATGCTTGCGATACGCATCCACACCGCAAGCAATGCCTTGAACCAGATATTTAAGATAGGTCTGACTCTTGAGGTATTTTGCCTCTGTTCTATTTGTGGTATACCCAAGCTCTACCAGTACCGCCGGCATTTTAGCTCCCATAAGTACATAGAAAGGTGCTCGGCGTCTTCCATGATCTTGAATATGGTATTTTTTAGGCATTTGAAGCACAATTTTTCTTTGAATAAGATGAGCTAGGTCAGAGGATTCTTCCATTTTGGAATTGAGCATCAATTCGGTTAAAATAAGCTGTGAATCAGATATTTGGTGCGTATCAACACCATTTTCACGCGCTGCAACTCGTTTGGCAGCTGCACTGGAACTTCGTAGCCCCAAAGAATAGGTTTCCACGCCTTGTATTATTCTTTTGCGGTTGGCATTACAATGCAAGGAAATAAAGAGGTCGGCTTTTTGCATATTTGCCATAGCAGCGCGATCTTCCAAGGGAACGAAAATATCTTCGGTTCTGGTATAGCTAACTTGAAATCCCCTGTCCTTAAGTTCTTTTCCCAGCATTTTTGCAGCAGCAAGATTGATGTTTTTTTCAACAATGCCGTTATTTTGAGCACCGGGATCGAGTCCGCCATGACCGGGGTCTATCATTACCTTTCGTACTCTGAGGCCTAAGACTTCGACAAGGTCTCCCGGATCAACGCCTTGAAGATTTTGTGCTGAAAAATTTTCATCGTATTCTGAGGGTGGAGCTTCATTGCCCGGGGCATACACATCAATAACTAATCGAAAAGGATTATTTAAGTGAAAGACTTTATGGTCTTGGTGTTCGTGTAAATCTAAAACCACCCGTGTGGTGGAAGGGTCTTTTTGCGCTACGCGGTATCCACGCAAAATGCCATCGCTTATGGCAACATTGCTTTGAATATCGTCACCGATAAGGACGTTTTTGAGGTCAATATAAACGCGGTCGCCTTTATTTTTTTCAGGTATGGGGTCTAAAAATTTATAGTAGTATTCCACTTTAGCATCAAGGTCTAAGACCACCCGAGTGTAATCATCACTTGAAAGATAACGAACAAATTTAAGATGCCCCGGATTTTCTGGGCTTGCGTCTGGTTGCTCTTGAGGAATAACCGGTGCGGGTTTCTTTTTCACCTTTTTCTTTGGTGCCGGCCCCATTTTCGCAAGCATGGGTTCTGCTTTCTTAAACATGTCGGAGCGAGGATATTCTTCTATAACTCGCACTAATCTGTCGCGTGCCTCCTCCTTTTCACCCAAGCGTTTTTGCAAAAGAACAGCTGCCCGAAACAGGCAGTCATCTGCCCAAGTATGTTCAGGAAATTCCATGACCATTTTATCAAAGCGTTGTATGGCTTTCTTAAAATCGGTTTTGAGTCCACTGTGATAGCCTAGCTCTTCATGCACACGCGCTTGATAGTACAGTGCTTTTGGGATGAAGATTCCGCTTGCATCTTGTTCTACAACAGAGTCAAATTTACGCAATACTTTGTACCATTCACCGCGCAGCTCTGCTTTTTTGGACTTACGCAAGGAATGAAAACTTTTGTATGCGGTATTGAATAATTGGTGCGGAGTGGTGGTTTTTGCCAGCACAGGAGTAGAAAAAATTAAAAAGAAACAAGCCGTGAATAGGGTAGCAAGGCACAAGATGTGTTGCCTTTGTCTTTGAGATTGCAATGTACGGTATTCAAGCTGCATTATTTTTTGGTTTTTATTGTGTTATTGGTTTGAAAAACTTTGAACTCAAGTTTATTTTTGAACACACTATTCAAAACAAAATTCAATAGTGAACGAGCCGGCTGAAGTTGTAAAGGGAATCGCTACGACAGCTCCTTTGCTTGCATGTTGTACTGTATGTCCATCACCCATAATCACTGTGGGGGTGCCACTTTGTAGATTTAAGCCTTTTGCGTCAAGTCCTACCCGAGCTTGCCCTGAAACCATGTTGCTTATTTCGCCGACAGCGTCTTTAACATCAGTCAAAATATCCTCTATGGCTCCGCCAAGCATATTTTTAACCATATGAATAGCACAAGCTTTTTCAAAAGAAATTGAAATACTGCCTTTACGGTCGCCAGTAACGCCGACAAGGCCAGTAACGTCACCTCGCGCTGCTTCATTTTTTTTAATAAAAGGTGTTCCTACATGAGGATGAATGTTGGCCATGGTTCCAAGAATGTCCAGTGCTGCTTTTACAAAAGGTTTTGCCAACTCAAGGTCAGTCACGAAATCCTCCCCATGTTCAAAACATATTTTTTTTGTCTCTTTAGCTTGCGTAAAGCACATATATTCAATTCCGCTTGCAGTCCTACCTGTTCATAGGCTACAAAGCAAGACCCCGTAGCGAAGCTAGCTGATAATTTATAGCATGAGAGACTGTGTATGCGTACTGAATTAAAAATTCCTATTCTTTCCCATCGACTTGGACTTGTTGAATTTACGGAAAAAGAAGCCGTGATTATTGAACAAGGACTTGCAGAGGACTCTTTACGCCTTATGGAAATAGTGGGGGCTCTTATCAATATTCATAAAGCAGATTATTGTGACACCAGAGCTGTGCGTGAAAAATTTCAAGGGATGACAGCCCAGCTTACGAAAGAAGGGGGCAAATTTTATCTTCATTTGCAAAATGTACCCAGCGACGTGCTGTATGATGGAAAAAATGTTATTTGGCAATCTGTTGAGCAAGTTTCTTCTGCTTTTCGGGATATTCTTTTTTCTCCGGCAAAACTTCCAAAAAATGCAAGCAATGAAGAGCGTTCAACTTTTGTAAAAAAATTTGCTGAAAATGCTGGTTTACTGTATCGAGGCGAGCGTGGCCTTATTGTCTTTACTTGGGGAGGGCACCGGGTTCCGCGCGAAGAATATGATTATGCCAAGCAGGTCGCATATTGGCTGGCTTTGCATTTGCCGGACATGGAAAATATTACGGGTTGTGGTGAAGGCATCATGAAAGCACCTTTTAAGGGAGCTCAAGTGGCCTATGGAAAACAGCGAAGTTTTGAACGCTTTGGCCAGCGTGATTTCATAGGGCTTACTGAAAAAAATATTCTTGCAGCTGAAGCCCCAAATGAACTTGTGAACCGACTGGTGGTGTATCCAAATATTGAGCAACGTATGGAGGCATTTATTCGTGCCTCGCATCGCGGGCGAGCTCATCCTGGAGGGCCAGGAACAATTGAAGAGATCATGACCATGCTTGCGGTACGTTCCATGCCTGAAAACAGAGACATTCCTTATGAGTTTGATTTGGTGGAGCGCGAGGGTTCTCCATATTTTCAGGAGTTGAATCAGTATTTGATAGCGTGCTTTGGCAATGCTCTGGATGGCTTGTACACTGTGCATCAAGGCCTGCCAAAAAGCTATGCAAGCTATGTAGCCGAAAGCACGCGCAAGTTACCACAACGCTATTTATGGAATGATGATTTGCTCTTTGATTCACGAATCCAAGAGCCATATGAGGTTACTTTTGAAAGCATGGAAGCCTTGGATCTTTCGCGTCAGCAGGAACCGTTTAGCTTACTCATTAATTTACGTCGCTTTTTTTCAGCCATAGTACATCTTTCGGTTAAAGACCCTGATATGTTAGACCAATGGGGAGACGAACGCCCCTTGATTCGTGGAGACAGGGATATTGTTCGCGCCACAGATGAACTGGCTCGCAAATTAGAAGCACAGGGTCGCATTCATCCTGAGAAAAAATACGCCACACCCTATCGAGTGGAATAGTAAGACTGGATCCTGCGACTTACTCGCAGGATGACAAGAAGGAGCGCGCTGGCTGAGCCTGTCGAAGCCAAAAAGAGCAAAGAAAAAGGCACTGGATCCTGCGACTTACGCGCAGGATGACAAGAAGGGGACGTGCTACAACAAAACATGGCGCACAGGATGACAAGAGGGAAACAGGGAAATGGCTATGTCTGTAGGGGTACTCCCTTCCCAAAATTCCCCTCCGCCGAAAGGGGTGGCAGGGCAGGCCTGACGGGGTGGTTCGGTGCTAGCAGGAGGACAAGAAGGGAGAGGGGAGTTGAAGAAAATAGTTGAACTTTTACCTGACTTGTATTTTCAATATATTGAATTTGAATAAAAAAGAAGTAGTTTGATTTGCAGAGCCTTACACATATTACTGCCCCCTAAGCTATTCAAGTCAGGTGTCAGCCTCATATATTATTGCATGATGAGTCCCTAAGCTTTTCAAGTCAGGTGTCAGTCCCAAGTTTTTTTGAAAATAAAAGCCAAAGAAACAAGGCTTGAGTTTTTTATAAATTGCAAGTACTTTTCTTTTTTCCCAAGTACTTTGCTTCTTTTTCAAGTGCTTTTCTGTTGTGTATTGAATAAAGTAGAAATTCCATCACGGAGGATTTTATGTTCCGTAAATTTTTTGCCCTTTCAGTGATAGCCTTGCTCATTCTTGTGCTGGCTGCTGCAAATGCTTTTTGTCAGAATGCAAAAAGCTATGTTGTTTTGCCTTTCAACTATATGGGTCCTGCGAAATATCAGCATTATGGCAAAAGCATTCCCATTGTTCTACGGGCGAAATTAAAAATAGACAATCTTTTTCAACCTGCCTTGGAAGGCCAAGCAAGCAAAATAGGAACATCTGCACCTGAAAGTACTGCCACAGCAGTTGATTTGCTCGCAACCGCAGGGGTCGATTATTTATTTTATGGACTTGTTTCTATTGCCGGAGATTCTGCAACACTTGAAATTAGTGGCATTGGTAAACAAGGCAATACCATTACTCGCAGTGTGGATGTCTCAAATGATCAGCTGAGTCTTGAACTGGACGCAATGGCCAGAAGCATTACCAGCGAATTGTTTAATGCACAGTCTGCTGAAACTGCTTCCGGTGTACAAGGGAGACAGATAAACCCTACCTTTCTTGCTGCGGAAACTCAGGCTCAACCAGACACGAGCTCTTCAATCAATCAGCAGTTTCGCTACGAAGGTGGAAGTGAAAACACAGGAAGACGTCAAAGCCAAAGACTGCGCTTTGCTTCAAGGAGTCTGGCTGTTTGTGATGCAGATGGGGATGGAAAAAATGAGGTTTTCATTCTCGATAAATTCAATATACATGCCTATACGTTTACTCAGGGCAAACTCCTTGAACAAGGCACATTGCGTATAGCCAATAGGGACGATCCCTTGCGTATTACTTCTATGGATGTTGACAGGGATGGACATTCTGAAATTATTTTGACCACATTTAATGAAAAACCCACCTCGTATGTGTATAATTATTCCAAGGGAAAGTTTACGGTCAAGGCGGATCGTTGTCCGTATTTTCTTAATGTTGTCAAAATGGCACCACATTATCGCGACATGCTGCTTGCTCAACCTTTGAGTAATTTTGGTGGCCTTCGTTCTTCTGACGCAATGGAAGCGCATGTTTCCAAGGGAGAAGTGATTGCCGGACGTGGTGTTCCTCTGCCTCAATTTGCTAATATTTATAATATTGCCTACCTGCCAGAGGGGGGGAGCTACAAGCTCTTTGTTTTGGATAATTTTAATAGGGTCATGACCTTTACCCCTGATCTGAAAACACTTGGAGCCTCACAAGAGGCGTTTAATAGCTCGGCGGTTCCAATCTCTCTTGGAAGAGCAGTGGTTCCCGGCATGGAAACCAGTCGTGATGCTGTGGAGGAAAGTTACTATTACCTGCCTATCCCCATGAAAGTCACGAACTTGTTTTCTAAAGGTGAAAAATATGAACTGCTTTTGAATAAAGATATATCTGTTGCTTCTCAAATTTTTGCTCGCTTCAAAACCTTTACCCAAGGTGAAATTCATTCTTTGTACTGGGATGGAACAGGCCTGAACCTTGCTTGGAAAACACGCCGAATCAAAGGTACTGTGGTTGATTATGATATAATAGATGTGGATAATGATGGTCGTGTTGATCTCACAGTGTTGGTCAATACTTATCCCGGAGCGTTTAAGACCCAGAATATTAGGACAGTATTATTGATTTATGATCTGAATTTATAGAGAAGAGAAGCAAAAGAAGAAGAACAATAAAAGAAGAAGAAAAGAAAAGAACTGGACCCTGCGACTCACGCGCAGGATGACAGAGGTGGACAGGATAACTACGAAGCTTTTCGCGCTCAACGTTAAGCGCATTTGCCCTAAGGACAGGTTTGAAGAACTCTTCAGATGAAGAGCAAAAGAATAGCTAGAGTAAATAAAAGCAAGTAGGTTCTTTGTTACAAGCCAATACAAGGCAATGAGCTAATATACAGTAGCTCGTGCAGTAGCTCGTGCAGTAGTGCGTGTAATAGTTCGTGTATATTTATATGGTGTTGCCTTTTTTATTTATAGAAAGAAATCTTTATGCCTCCTGTGAGTATTATTACTGTCAGCAAGGCTGAATCAGGACAAAAACTTATACGGTTCCTTGAACGGCGTATTGGCGCGGTTCCACGTTCTGCGGTGCAGCGCTGGATACGCACCGGACAAGTTCGTGTTGATGGTTCGCGCAAAAAGGCTTTTGATCGTGTTGTTGCAGGCCAGCAAGTGCGTATTCCTCCGTATGAGCCAGAGGATGAGCCTACAAGGAGCCCTAGCAATCTCTCCGGTCAACTCGATATTGTGCATGAAGATGAGCAGCTGCTTGTATTGAATAAACCGGCCGGCCTTGCTGTGCATGGAGGTACAGGGCATACGGATTCTCTTACCGCTCGTATTGAGCAGCAGTATGCAAATGCTCCGTTTATGCCTACCCTTGCCCATCGTTTAGATAAAAACACGTCAGGCTTGCTGCTTGTAGCCAAAAGTTATTCTGCCTTGCGTGGCATTCAAAGCGCGATTCAATCAAGGTCTATACAAAAAATATATATTGCATGGGTGCATGGCAATTGGCCTCATGAACACGAAGTAAGTTTGGAAGACTGCATTGAGAAAACAGGGGATGTGAACGGGAATGTGAACAGGGAAAAAATGAGCGTGGGCAGCGGGAAATTCGCACAGTGTGTGGTCAAAGCATATAAACATATCCCCGAACACAGCTTGCTTAAAATACGGCTTCTTACCGGGCGAACCCATCAAATCAGAGTACAGCTTGCCTCTCGTGGCTATCCAATAATAGGGGATACAAAGTATGGTGCTCCATACAGGTGCACTGTTGGCAAAGATATTACCGGAATTTTGCTTCATGCCTATTGCCTTGTTGTGGGTGAGCAGCGTTTTACCTGTCCTCCTGCTTGGCCTGCGCCTTTTGTCTAGAATAAGGAAATAAAGTAAAAGCTACTCTTAAAATTCCCCTCCGCCCAAGGGGTGGCAGGGAAGGCTTGACGGGATGCTCGTAGAACGAAAAGAGGACACTGTATATTCGTGCTTTACACAGTATGGCAGAACACCCCCCTCTGTCATTCCGCGCGTAAGTCGCGGAATTCAGCAGAGCCGGACTAAGAGGCCCTAACCCTGTGCGAGAAGAAAAAAGAACTGGATCCTGCGACTTACGCGCAGGATGACAAGAGAGAGCAGGATGACAAGAGAGAGTGCAGGATGACAAGAGAGAGCAGGATGACAAGAGAGAGTGCAGGATGACAAGAGAGAGCAGAATCCCGAAGAAGGTGTTCTTTCTAAAATTTAAGTTTGTTTGCCATGCTTTTATCATGAGTGCATAAGCATATGGCTTGACCCTTGATTCAAAATGATGTGATTTTTTTGCTTGCCAAAAAAGAAGAAGGTCTTATGTTTTTTGTTGGCAAGTTATTTTAAGATAAGCGCAAGTATCCTTTTTGAATGGAGCAGAGATGGAACTTAAAGGCACAACCATATTGGCGGTAAAGGACTCGCAAGGCACTGCCGTGGCCGGTGATGGGCAGGTGACGCTTGGTCAAGCGACCATTGTAAAACATGGAGCCTGTAAGGTTCGGACTATTTACAAAGGAAAAATCGCTGTTGGTTTTGCCGGTTCTACCGCGGATGCTTTTACCTTGTTTGAGCGTTTTGAAAAAAAACTGGAAAGCCATTCAGGAAATATGACTCGCGCTGCGGTAGAGCTTGCCAAGGATTGGAGGCAGGATAAGTACTTACGGCGTTTGGAGGCCATGCTCTTGGCTGCTGATGCTGAAACCATTTTGATTATTTCTGGTACCGGAGATGTTATTGAACCGGATGATGGTTTAGCTGCCATTGGTTCTGGTGGATCATATGCTTTGGCTGCGGCCAGAGCCTTGGCTCGAAACACAGATTTTGATGCTGCAAATATTGCGGAAAAAGCCATGAAAATCGCTGCTGAAATATGTGTTTACACGAATGAAAATATAGTAATAGAGACTCAAAGCAAAGGATAGTTAGCTCATATGCACACCCTCACACCACGCAAAATTGTTTCGGAACTCGATAAGTATATTATTGGTCAAAATGATGCCAAGAAGGTTGTGGCTGTGGCCATGCGTAATCGCTGGCGCAGGCAGCAAATAGACCCTGAGCTACGCAATGAAGTTGCGCCTAAAAATATTATTCTTATGGGTCCTACCGGAGTTGGGAAAACAGAGATAGCTCGCCGTTTGGCTCATCTTACGGGATGCCCTTTCTTTAAGGTGGAAGCAACAAAGTTTACCGAAGTTGGTTATGTTGGGCGTGATGTCGAGTCCATGGTGCGTGATCTCATGGAAACTGGTGTTGATATAGTCAAGCGTGAGGAAAATGAAAAGGTTCGCATCAAGGCCGAAGCTGCTGCAGAGGAGCGTTTATTAGACCTTTTCTTGCCTTCTCCAAGCACAGCAAAAAAATCGGGCTCGTTCTTTTTTAGTACTTCTGAAGAAGCACAAAGCATGAAAGCAGCAAATGCTACGGAGCAAGCGGAGAGCAAAGCTCACGATACAGAGGCAGCAAAAGAAAATTCTACTCGGGAAAAATTTAGAACCATGTGGAAGCAAGGTAAACTTGATGATAAAGAAGTGGAGCTGGAGCTTGCAAGTCAATCTGATCCCACAGTTTCCGTGATGGCTATTCCGGGCATGGAAGATATGGGACTACAAATGCAGGATGCTTTGGGGCGCATGTTTCCCAACAAAAAGAAGCAACGTAAAATGCGTGTACCAGATGCGTATCAGGCACTGATTGTTGAAGAAACAGAAAAGCTCATTGATATAGATAAAGTCATTGAAGTTGCCAAAGAACGAGTAGAGCAGACAGGCATTCTTTTTATTGATGAGCTTGATAAAGTTGCTGCCCGTGCTGAGCATCATGGTTCTGAGGTTTCCAGAGAGGGCGTGCAGCGTGATTTATTGCCTGTAGTGGAAGGCTGTGTGGTCAATACCAAGTACGGGATGATTAAAACTGATCATATTTTATTTATTGCAGCCGGAGCTTTTCACCATGCCAAACCCTCAGACCTTATTCCTGAACTGCAGGGGCGTTTTCCTTTGCGTGAGGAACTTCATGCCTTGGGTAAAGATGAATTTTACCAAATACTCACTGAGCCAAAAAATGCTCTCACAGTGCAATATAAAGCCCTTTTAGAAACTGAAGGCATAGCCTTGGAATATACGAAGGAAGCCTTGGAAGAAGTGGCTGCAACTGCTGAAAAAATCAATGAGGAAACCGAGAATATTGGAGCGCGCAGACTGTATACCATTATGGAAAAGTTGCTTGCAGAACTTTCGTTTAATGCGCCGGACAAAAAAGGAGAAAGCGTACTTGTTGATAGAGAATATGTTATTGAGCAATTAGAAAAGGTCGTTGAGAACCGCGATCTTTCACGCTATATTTTGTAGTTTTCCAAAGCTTTAATAAGAAAAGGTCTTTGCTTCTTCTCTTGCTGTGTCAAAGCCTCCCAGCCCGGCGCTGCTGAACTGTCGTGACTTATATGCTTCAATGACAAGGGATATGCGTTAAATAACGGAGAGCAATGGCTAAATGAAAGAAAAGTTAATATACGTTTGCCCTGCCTATTTCTCTTACATCCTTAAGTAACAAATCACTTATCCCAGCCTCCTGATATGCGACAGGGTGCATATCAAAGGCTATCTCTTCAGATTTTTCAGAGTCATTGCTCGATTAAAATTCTAGGTGCAAGATAACAGAAACTGTCTCCTTGGCTTTGTCTCCAAACATGAGGCAAAAGGTTCTTTGGAGACATTTTGCTACCTAATCCAAAATCTTTAGGGTTTAAGTTTATAGTTTTTAGCTCATATGTGTCAGGAATTGGTAAATCTGGGTGCTTGTTCTTATGAAATGTGACTAAAGAATTCCACATAGCCAAATCATGAAAACCATCAGTTTTAGTAGGAAGGATGCGTGGCGAATAAAAATCTGCAAAAAGAACTGATATTTCTTCCCATTTGCCCGCATGGGTTCTTGTATATAAGCCAATCCAAGAGCCTGTAGTGCCACTCATGCTCATCAACCCAGAGGTTAAAAAGACTTCATCTAAGCCGTCATCATTGATGTCCGCTGCTGCAACAAAGTAATTCTCCATGGGGTCTTGCCCAAAAGATATATCTCCTTCAATGAGTTCTTTACAAAGCTTAAAAATTACTTCCTTATATTTGCTTTCTTTTAAGAGCTGCCAATGTAAAGGTTCAGGAGACCAAGAACGGCTAGAGCAGGCTGTAATACTGCTGAGGCTACAAGCCAGCAGCACAAAGAAAAGAAGGCGCAGAACACTTTCTGCGCCTTTCTGAATACTTTTACTTATTATCATCTTCAGTACAGTAAAGGTGAAAGCCAGCCATTTTCTTAACATATTCTTCAACAGGGGTCTTAAAACCATCTCTGGGGATATTTTTGCCGTTGCTTGTGAAATATGGTTTAGCACTAGTTGCCCCCTTAAGATGAACAGCAGCAATTATCCCAGATTTAGTAATTTTGATACCATTTATAGTTTTTCCTACATATTTGTCAATCCCTTGATCTTTAGCCTGCTGCCATTGCCAAGCGACCAAATCACGGATGCCTTTTTACCCTTGACTTTATTTCTTATATTTGAAAATTGAAAAGAATGAGTGCGAAAATGGCTTCTTTAATCTACGGCGGTCTTTGTGGACTTGTAATGTTTTCTTTCCTTGCCTATCTCGGCATTGAAATAATTGTGAGGGAACATATTATTTTCCCTATAAAAATTGCAATATCCTTTTTAGTGGGAGGATACTTTTCATGGTATCTGATAATAGCGCGTAAGAAACGTTTGAGTGCGAGAACAGCTTCTTTAATATACGGCGTTCTTTGTGGAATCGTAGGGCTTTTTTTTGCAGAAATTATAGAAATATCAGTTTTTGGAAGAAGATATTTATTTTATATCTTTTTAGCTGTTTCTTCTTTTTGCTCTGGTGCATTTTTTTGGTTTTTGATTATTGAGCGTAAGAAAAAGTTTGGGATCATAAGAGGATTATTTGTTAGTATAGCTACAACAATAGCATCCCACTATCTTGTTTGGTTTTTGATGGGGATAGCAGCTAATATATTTTATTACATTTTCGATGAAAAAATTCGTAATTTTGGCTCTCCACCAGTAAATATATTGGGACTTTTGATAATATCATGGATAACATCCATATGTAGTATTGTTTTTACAGGATATCTTACCCTGATTGTATGCGTTATTGTTACTTTCATTTTTGGTGCTGTGCGTAGCAGAATGATTCAATAAAATTTTTCTATCTACGCACAGTTTTAACTTTTACATTGTTATATACTTGTTTTTAATATTCAATCAAATTGATTAATTGATTTTGCATTATATTTTTAGCTTCATGGACTCTTTTATTTATATCCTCGTTACGCGCAACCTCCCATAGTTCTTTAAGAGCATTTAATGTCAGTGAATCTGAAAAGTCAACTCCTCTTAATGTTTCTCTTACATCCTCAAGTGGCAGTTCATGAATTCCAGCCTCCTCATATGCGTCCGAGTGCATATCAAAGGCTATTTCTTCAAATTTTTCAGGATCAAGCTCATCCATTTTGCCAGAGGCAATGCCTTCTTCCATTTTTTCCTGCAAAATACGCCGAGTATCATCCACCCATTGTTTCCCTTTGTCAGAGAGCTTGCCACGGACTTCATCTGAAAAAACATGGGCATATTTGTCCCCGTATTCCAGATAATAACTCGGCGGTTCTTTGTCAGGATGCCTGCGTTTGAAATCATCGTGCCGCCATTTATAATATTCAGTAGTTCCAAGCACTTCCTTGGGTACAGGGGAAGGCTTAATTGCGTTTTGAGCTTGCTCTGCTTCCTGCGTTGTTTCTTCTTGCTGCGGATATTCCTGCTTTTCAGATTCTTTCTGTTTGAACAGTGAGGATGCCTCTTGCTCATTTTGTTGTGGAATTTTTTGTTTTCCTGTCTCCTGTTCTTTTGTCTCCTGTGCGTTTTGCGTGGTCTCTTCTCTTCGTAATTTTAGCGATCCCAAGGTATTGTTCTGCTCTGGCAAATTATCCCCGCTCGCTTTAGGATTTTGGCTAAGCGCATTGAGAGCTTGAGCATTTGGATTAAAATCAGAGATACTTTTGTCTAGGCGTTCACCCAAATTTACACCTAAGTCTGCTAAAATACTCTGTCTTTTAAACTTCGGAGGTTTAATCTTCCAGTTTGAAGTGTCTGTAGGTTTTTTAATTTTGTTTTCTGCTCGCAAATCAAAATCTGGGAAAAAAATATGAGGCTGTTCGTCTAATACCTCAAAATTGCCGTATCTTTCAAGACTGTCGCTACTTTTTGGTTTAGTTTGTGGCGCAAAGGTCTCGTCCAAAACAGCTTTGCCTTGCGGCTTGTTTTGCTGGTTTTTTGCTGGAAACCAGTCTTTGTCTTTTTCCACCACCCACCAATCAGCTCTGTCCTTGCCTCGCTTTTTTTGGGAAATATCTCCATGCGCTGCTACTGGCTCAAACTTGCCAGTTTCATACTGCACCCACTGCTTTTTCGTTGAATCATATGGATTGTAAGAATTACCGTATTTAACCTTTGCATGTTTATGCTTTGGGTCTTTGTTTAGGATGTCAACATACAAATCCTTTTCGCTGTTTTCCCAAGGGTTGAATGACATTTTTGCCCTCCGTCTTTGCTGTTTTTGCTTGGAAAATTCCAAGTACACAGCAATATACCCCCGGTTTCTGACTCAGGACAAAAATACCCCTTCAATGGAAAGCAAAAGCATAAAGATTTCCATATTGACAGGGTTTTTGGGAGGGGACTTTTGTATAATCTTGAGAGCTTTGTGCCTTCTTTATATTCCTGCTTTCCCTGTGTAGCTATTGCACCAGTAGTGAGGGCAGTTTAAAAAGCCTTCGTTTTTCAAAGCAAAACGTCTTGACCTTTTTCCTGTGTTCTGAAATAGAAACAGGAGTCATACGTTATTATTTTCACAAGAATTGCCTTTTTTGAAAAAAGTAGCGAACAAAAGTGGAGAAGCTTTGTGAACCTTATTGAGTGTCTTAAAGAACAAAAAAAGGAGTTAGCCCAAAAATGGGCTGATCTTATTTTAGATACTTATCCGGAGGAAACCAAAGCTGTTTGGAAAGGGAAAAAAAATAAATTTTCCAATCCAATAGGTGCTGCAATAGATGAAGGTACTTCAGCTCTTTTTGAGCTTGCCCTTGAATGGGACGATGCGGACGCACTGCATGATGCTCTTGAACCTTTGGTAAAAATCAGAGCCATTCAAAATTATGCTCCGTCCAAAGCACTTGTTTTTGTTTTGCTTCTCAAAAAGCTGTTGCGCCAAGAATTTTTGCAGGAGCTTTCTGCCAAGGGGCAGCTTGAGGATCTTTTAGAGTTTGAAGCCCGTGTTGATAATGTGCTTCTCATGGCTTTTGATGTCTATTCTGAGGCTCGTGAGCTTATATTTGAAAGCAGGGTTAAGGAAGTGAAAAACGCGCAGTATAATCTGCTGCGACGTGCAAATATGATATTGGATAAAACGGCCACTGGGGTCGAAAAATCATACGAAGCGAGCGAGGATGTGCTCGATTCGAAATTTTAGCGAGGTGACGGTAGATGAATGCATTGTACTCACTCACTTTCGTCTTTGCCTTGGTGTTGATTCCCATAATTGGGGTCGGAGCCGCACATCTGGATAATTTCTTTGGTGTGTGCGTCCCTCTTACGGCAATCATCATCTTTGTGGCAGGGTTCACGATTAAGGTTCTCAAATGGATTAAAAGCCCTGTGCCGTTTCGTATCCCGACAACGGGCGGTCAACAACAAACGCTTGACTGGATCAAGCATGATACCTTGGATAATCCTTCAACCGGTCCACAGACCGTGTTGCGGATGTTGCTTGAGGTACTGACTTTTCGTTCCCTTTTCCGCAATACTCGTGTGGAATTGGATAAGGATACAGGAACGGTCGGATATGCTTCAACCAAATGGCTTTGGGCCTTTTCCCTTTTATTCCATTATGGTTTTTTCCTGATATTCTTCAGGCATTTCCGTTTGTTTATGGATCCGATTCCGCTTCCTCTGACTTTTCTAGAGTTCGGAGACGGTATTATGCAAATCGGGGTACCAACATTGTATCTTTCAGATATACTCATTTTAGTTGGTGCTTTGTTTTTGTTTGGACGCCGTTTATGGGATGCAAAAGTACGGTATATTTCTTTAGTGACTGATTATTTCCCACTTCTTTTGATTATTGGGATTGCTCTTTCAGGCATTTATATGCGTTACTTCGCCAAGGTGGATATTATTTCCATCAAGAAGTTGACCATGGGCTTGGTTACTTTTGATTTTACCCAAATTCCTTTTGATAAAATAGACGTGAGCTTTTTTGTGCATGTCTTTTTGGTCTCAACGCTTTTGGTATATTTCCCCTTTTCTAAGCTTATGCACCTCGGTGGTGTTTTTCTTTCACCTACCCGAAATATGCCCAATGATACCCGAATTCGCCACCACGCAAATCCGTGGAACGAATATATCAAGCCACATTCCTATGAAGCCTATGAAAAGGATTTTGGCGTGCCCATGGCCGAGGCCGGATTGCCTTTAGATAATCCGGAAAATGCCAAACCGGCAGAAGAACAAGGCTAGAGGCTGACCGGATCACCCTCTTACAGACCGGAGAAAACGTACTATGGATATGAAACCAAAAGAACTCATTAAGAGTTTAAATTATGATCCGCCGTCCAAAAATTGGATGGACATTAAGGCGGACACCTCGATGGGTAATTGGGCCTATCCTGGTAAGCCGGACATTATTCAAAATTTGATGAATGCCGGATTGCCTATGGCCAACCCTCGCGAATGGCTGCCTTCTGATGAAGATTGGAAACTGCCACCAAATTGGCAGGATATTGTGAAAAAAGGTTTTAGGGAACGCCTTGATAAATATCGTTCCTTTAAGGTCTTTATGGATATTTGTGTTCGTTGCGGAGCTTGCGCGGACAAATGCCATTATTTTATTGGTTCTGGTGACCCAAAGAACATGCCGGTTCTGCGTGCTGAGCTGCTGCGTTCCATTTATCGTGGCGAGTTCACCACGGCAGGTAAAATATTGACCAAACTTACAGGTTCCCGTGTTTTGACAGAAGATGTGATTAAAGAATGGTTTATCTATTTCTATCAATGCACGGAATGTCGCCGTTGTTCTTTATTCTGCCCTTATGGTATTGATACTGCTGAAATTACCATGATGGCTCGTGAGCTTTTGCACCTTTTGGGTATCAATATCAACTGGATTATGGAACCAGTTGCCAATTGTAACCGCACCGGAAACCATTTGGGTATTCAGCCCCATGCTTTTGCTGATATTGTCGAGTTTATGGTCGATGATATTGAAGAAGTTACCGGGGTTCGGGTCAAGGCACCCTTGAACGAGAAGGGGCATGAAATTCTTTTTATTACCCCGTCTGGAGACGCTTTTGCTGATCCCGGAATTTATACCTTTATGGGCTATCTGATCTTGTTCCATTATCTGGATTTAGATTATACATGGTCGACCTATGCCTCTGAGGGTGGTAACTTCGGCTTGTTTACCAGTTCTGAAACCATGCAAAAACTCAATGCCAAAATGTATGCTGAAGCCAATCGTTTGGGCTGCAAGTGGATTCTTGGTGGTGAGTGCGGACATATGTGGCGTGTTATTAACCAGTATATGGATACCATGAACGCCCATGTGCAAGGTCCGCAAATGGGTACTCCGGTAAGCCCGATTACTGGTACTGTGTTTAAGAACGCAGCAGCTACAAAAATGGTGCATATCACGGAGTTTACCGCTGATCTGATTAAGCACGGTAAGCTGAACCTTGATACAAGTCGCAATGCAAAGATTATTTCTACTTTCCATGATTCGTGTAACCCAGCGCGAGCCATGGGGCTTCTCGAAGAACCGCGTATCTGCCTTAAGGCAGCTTGTGATTCTTTTTATGAGATGCCTGAAAACACGATTAAGGAAAAAACATACTGCTGTGCCGGTGGTTCTGGTTTGAACACGGATGAAATTATGGACATTCGTTTACGCGGTGGAATGCCTCGTGGGGCTGCACTGAGACATGTGCAAGAAGAACATGGCGTGAACATGATGGCCTGTGTCTGTGCTATTGACCGCGCTACGCTAATTCCTCTTGCGGATTACTGGGCACCGGGTGTTCAGATTTGCGGTGTGCATGAACTTATCGGAAATGCTTTGATTCTCGAAGGCGAACATGAGCGGACCATGGACTTGCGTCAGGAACCGCTACCCGGCTTTGAGGATGAAGATGACGACTGGACACCGCCGAGTCAGGAGGATTAGTGTCATGGCCAAATCATACTATACAAAAAGAATCCTCTTTGGATTGTGCGTGTTTTTAGGGCTTATCTTGGCTCCTTTTGCCTATAATCAATTAACTCCGACATATAAGGATCCGGAGGTAAAATTGCCTACCGCAGCACAGATGCAGGCAGCTGGTTTTGCTACAGCCACTTGTATTGAATCCAAGGAATTTATGCGTGAAAAGCACATGACTCTCCTTGATCAATGGCGTGACTGGGCTCTTCGTGACGGCAAAAGAAGTTATGTGAGTCAAACCGGACTGGAGTATGAAATCAGCCTCCAGCGTACTTGCATGAAATGCCATACCAACAAAGCAGAGTTTTGCGATAAATGCCATACGGTGGCAGCTGCTGACCCATATTGTTGGGATTGCCATATTCAGCCGGAGGGATACAATGAAGGACACTAGAAGAAACTTCCTTAAGTTTATCGGTCTCTCCGCCGCAGGCTTGGCCATCAGCCCTGCTGGAGCCTTGGCTTCAAGCGGTAGCGCAGGGCCGGTGCATAAAAAAGAAAGTATTACGGCTAAACGTTGGGCAATGGTTATTGATACACGGAAAATCAATACTAAAGAGCAGCTAGAAAAGCTTGAACAAGCTTGCCACCATTGGCATAATGTACCGCATATCACAGGTAAGCAGGAGATTAAATGGATTTGGGGTGACCATTTCCATGCCGTGTTCACCGAGAAGCATAATAACTTCCCAGCAGAAGATATAATGAAACGTGAATATGTGATGATGTGTAATCATTGCGAAAATCCACCTTGTGTGCGCGTGTGTCCTACCAAGGCCACATATAAGCGTGAGGATGGTATTGTTGCTATGGATTATCATCGCTGCATTGGCTGTCGCTATTGCATGGCTGGTTGCCCATATGGCGCACGCAGCTTTAATTTCATGGATCCTCGTCCTCATCTTCATGATTTGAACAAGGAATTTCCTACGCGCATGAAAGGCGTTGTGGAAAAATGTAACTTCTGTGTGGATCGTCTCTCCATGGGTAAACAACCTGCATGTGTTGAGGCTTCCGACGGCGCATTGACCTTCGGCGATTTGGCTGACGAAAATTCCGAAGTACGCAAATTGCTTCGTGAAAACCTTACTATTCGACGCAAACCGTCCGTGGGTACTGAACCCGGCGTCTACTACATTATTTAGGGGGTCGCCATGTTAGAAAAAGCTCTGAACGGAAGCCCGAAATATTGGGCTTGGATAACGGTTCTTCTTGTCATGATTTCAGCAGGAGCCGCAGTATGGATATGGCAGCTCAATGCTGGCTTGACCATTACTGATATGAGTCGCGATGTTTCTTGGGGATTTTATATTGCCCAGCTGACATATCTTGTTGGTGTGGCAGCCTCTGGGGTCATGATTGTCTTGCCGTATTATTTTCATCACTACAAAAAATATAAACATTTGGTTATCTTTGGTGAATTTATGGCCATTGGTGCGTGCCTTATGTGTATGCTTTTTGTTGTTGTTGATTTGGGACAACCCCAGCGGATGTTAAATATTATTTTTCATCCAACACCAAACTCAATTTTGTTTTGGGATATGATAGTACTTAACGGTTATCTTTTCCTGAACTTGATTGTGGGCTGGACTTGTCTTGGCACTGATTATCGGCGTATGCCTCACCCAAAATGGGTTAAGCCTTTGGTTTACCTCTCTATTGTGTGGGCATTTTCCATTCATACGGTAACGGCCTTTTTGTACCAAGGTTTGCCGGGACGCCATTATTGGCTGACTGCGATTTTGGCTGCCCGCTTCTTGGCTTCAGCCTTTTGTTCTGGTCCTGCTCTTTTGTTACTTATCCTCTTTATTATCAAGAAAGTAACCAAGTTTGAGCCAGGGCGTGAAGCCACGCAAAACCTTGCAAAAACAATCACCTACGCCATGTGTGTGAACGTGTTCTTCCTTTTGCTTGAAATCTTTACAGCCTACTATTCCGGTATTCCCGGGCACCAGCATTCCATTGATTTCCTTTTTGTAGGACTTCACGGTAATACTACTTTGGTTCCTTGGATGTGGGGTTTTGTGGGCTGTGCAGCGATTTCACTAGCTCTTCTTATTCCTCCTCGCCTGCGAGCTAAGGAAAAGCTCCTTGTTTGGGCTTTGATCCTGCTTGTCGCCGGAACTTGGATTGACAAAGGCTTGGGGCTTATGATCGGCGGTTTTACCCCAAATATGTATGAGGGAGTAACCGCATATTGGCCTACTTGGGAAGAAATGGCTATTTCAATGATGGTTTTTGCTATTGGAGCATTGGTTATTACCCTCTTGTTTAAGATAGCCACAGACGTGAAACAGGAATTACAGCAAAGCCAGCAGGGAGAAGATGTACCCGGCCCGGCAGAAGCATAATTTTTTTTTTAACTCAAAATAAACGTACTTCAAAAAAGACGTATGAAAGAGACATATTAAAAAAACGTATTAAAAAACGTATTAAAAGAGGCTCATTTGAAAAAATGGGTCTCTTTTTTATTGCCAAACCGTATCCAGTGAAACAGTGAGTCTCTTTTTTTATGTCTGAATCATATTAATTTGAAGCGCATTAAATGGAGTAATGTTTTTTTATGGCCGGAGTGTATCCAGTGAAACAATGAGTATCTTCTTTTATTGTTATTTTCGCAGTGTTGTGTGTTAAGAACCACCCCGTCAGGTCTCGCCTGCCACCCCTCCGCGGAGGGGAATTTTGGAGAGGCGGTTCTTCGATGTTTATTTTTCTTTCCTTTTGGCTTCGACAAGCTCAGCCAACGAGCTTTGCGTTTCAGAGCTGATTGAGCCTGTCGAAATCAGCAAGCCTGTCGAAATCAGCAAGTCTGTCGAAACCAGCAAGCCTGTCGAAATCAGCAAGCCTGTCGAAATCAGCAAGCCTGTCGAAACCAGCGAGCCTGTCGAAACCAGCGAGCGTTGCTACTCCCTTATCATTCAACGCACTTCCTCTCCCTCATTGAAACGAGTAGTCGCAAAAGTCTGTGCTTTACATAGCGTGGTAGTGCCCCCCCTCGTCATCCTGCGCGTAAGTCGCAGGATCCAGTTCTTCTGTTTTTTCTTTTCTTTCTTTCGCTTTCTCTTTCCCCTTGCTTCTTCTCCTACTGCGTCAAAGCCTCCTCTCCCTTCTTTGCATTAAAGATATTTTTATTTTTACCGATACCGTAGTAAGTACTCTTTTGGATCGTAGGAAACTATGTGTGGGCTATCATGAAGTTATCTCTAGATTTTTTCGAGAAAAAAAGTTTAAATTTCCCCCCAAAATGTGTATTTTTTGCTTGCAATCTAGCAATGGGGGGGGTAGCCTTTCAGCAAATTCTATAGTCGATAATGGTCTAAACTATCGACTATGTGGCGTATATTCACTTAAGGGGAGAACATAATGAGTGAAGCTATAGGAACCGTTGCAGCCCTACAGGGCACAGCAACCGCACTATCCGAAGATGGCAGTATCCGTACCCTAGCTAAGGGTGATGAGATTTTTCAAGATGAAACTATTTCCACTAAGGATGGCTCTACCGTAGAGCTTTCTTTTGAGGATGGAACTGTTTTTTCCCAGAGCGAAAATTCAGAAGTTACCTTGGATACCTACGTCTATAATCCAGAAAATAGCGGTGATAATGAACTGTTCTTTGACCTTGCCAAGGGAAGCGTGCGCGCTGTTTCCGGCGAGATAGTAAAGCTTAATCCCACGGGCTTCAATGTGGAGACTCCCCTTTCCACAGTAGGAATTCGTGGTACCACTTTTTATGTAAAAACTTCTGAGGATGGTGACACCGTAGCTGTTGAAGATATGGCCGAAGGGCATATTGTGACGGTTGATAGCGAGTCTGGCCAGACCATTATTTCTCAAGATGGTAATTTTGTTACTGTTGGCACAGGTGGAGTAATTAGCCAGCCTGCGGCGTTTAGTATTGAATTTTTATCTTCAATACAGCAAGCAGCACCTTTTTCCGGTGTTGATGCAGGCGTGGGAAGTGAAGAATCTTCTACAGAAGAGGAATTAGAAGAACAAGAAGAGGCCGAGGAAGAAGCCGAGGAAGAGGCCGAAGAGGAAGAAGAAGCTGCGGAAGAGGCAAAAGCCGAAGAAGAAGCAGAAGAAGAGGCTGAAGCAGAGGCAGAGGCCGAAGCTCAGGCGGAGGCAGAAGCAGAAGCAGAGGCCGAAGCAGCAGCCGAAGCAGCTGCTGAAGCTGAAGCCGCTGAGCAAGAGGCGCAAGCCCAAGCTGAAGCAGAGGCGCAAGCCCAAGCCGAAGCCGAAGCAGAAGCACAGGCTCAAGCCGAAGCAGAGGCACAAGCTCAAGCTGAAGCCGAAGCAGAGGCACAAGCTCAAGCTGAAGCTGAAGCTCAAGCCCAAGCAGAAGCACAGGCACAGGCTGAAGCGCAAGCCCAAGCCGAGGCGCAAGCCCAAGCCGAGGCGCAAGCTCAGGCTGAGGCCGAGGCGCAGGCACAGGCTGAAGCGCAAGCCCAAGCCGAGGCGCAAGCCCAAGCCGAGGCGCAAGCTCAGGCTGAGGCCGAGGCGCAGGCACAGGCTGAAGCGCAAGCCCAAGCCGAGGCGCAAGCTCAAGCAGAGGCGCAAGCTCAGGCCGAGGCGCAAGCACAGGCAGAGGCGCAAGCACAGGCTGAGGCGCAAGCTCAGGCACAGGCAGACGTAATGACAGAAGAAAATCCTCGTGATGAAGCTGAAGGGTCGGCTAGTGCACAGGCTTCAGCTGAAGTCTCTACGTCCGAAAGTTCAGACACGTCTACTTCTGGTAGTTCAGAAGTTTCTATGTCCGAAGATTCAGGTACTTCTACGACCAGTGGCTCAGAAGTTTCTACGTCTGGAGGTTCAGACACGCCTACGTCTGGTGGTTCAGAAGTTTCTACTTCCGAAGGTTCAGGTACTACTACCAGCGATGCTACTACTTCCAGCAGTACCGGAAGTATGACGCTAAGTGGTGGTTCAACAAACAGTGTGGGTCAGATTTTTAATGATACAGCTAGTGGTGGCAACAGCACTTTAGATATCAATAACAATCAAGATACGAATAATACGCCAACTACTCAAGATCTCACTAGTACTGTTGCTGAAACAACCTTAGAGAACAACAATACAGAAAGTTCCATTGATACATTAAATGAAACAGTAAAGCAGATTCAAGGTGATGTTTCAACAGAAACCACGATTTTTGAAGAGGTTGATAAGTACACGCCTGAAGATGGAGAAGATATTCCTAATATCAGAGAATTAAAGGTAGATACAACTGGAGCGGAGTATGAAAAATATTTGTCAAATTGGGGTTTTGCTGGAAAATTAACAAGTACAGATACAGATGTTGTCGGAACGGAAGCCAATAACGCTCTTTTTGGTTCAGAAGAAGGCGATACCATGCTCGGCGGAGCAGGGGGTGATTTGTTCTTTGGTGGCGTTGGTGGTGATTCTATATATGGCGAAGATGGAGATGATATTGTTTACGCTGGCCTTGGAGATGACTATCTGGAAGGAAACGCTGGGGCAGATTATCTCTTTGGTGGCTCAGGTATAGATACTCTTTTTGGCGGAACAGAGGGTGACCATCTATACGGCGGAAATGACGCAGACACATTGAGTGGTGAGGCTGGAGATGACTTCCTTTATGGTGGAGCCGGTCTTGATACTCAACTGAGTGGCGGTGATGGGGATGATTATATTTATGGGGAAGATGCCAATACAGACGGAAAAGTAGGCAATGGCGTAAACAGCCAAGACGATGTTTATGATGAAAATGATGAACTCGTGTATGAAAAGCTTTATGGCGGTGCCGGAAGCGACTATATCTATGGTGGCGATGGTAATGATGCCATTTACGGCCATGAGGGTGACATTTCAGAAAAAAATACTGACGATAACGCCACAGATTATCTCTATGGCGGTGATGGTGATGATATTCTGTACGGCGAAGGCGGAGCTGATACATTAGACGGTGGTTCAGGAGAAGATAATCTTTACGGCGGAACCGGAGCGGACACGCTGAGCGGTGGTGACGGCAAAGATATTCTTGATGGTGGTAATGAAGACGATGCAATAGATACTCTTGATGGCGGAGCCGGAGATGATAAGCTGTATGGCTACGCTGGCAATGATGTTCTGAAAGGTGATACCGGAGAAGATGATTTATACGGTGGAACCGGTAATGATACGCTTAATGGCGGAGCTGATTCGGACGATATCTATGGTGAAGATGGTGACGACACGCTTTCTGGTGATGCTGGAGATGATGACCTTTACGGTGGTCTTGGCACAGATACGCTGAACGGTGGAGAAGGTAGCGATCATCTTTATAGTATAGATGAGAAAAATACTGGTGCTAGTGATGGCGAAATAGACACGCTGAACGGTGATGCTGGCGATGACTTCCTGCATGGTGATGCTGATACAGACAAAATGTATGGTGGAGCTGGAAATGACGAGCTGTACGGCTACAGCGGTGCTGATGAACTTCACGGTGGGGATGGCATAGATACGCTCTACAGCAATTCTAGCTCTCTACTCTCTGATGGCGAAATAGACACTCTTTACGGCGATGCAGGCAACGACATTCTGCATGGTGATGCTGATACAGACAAAATGGATGGCGGAGTTGATGATGATACGCTGTACGGCTACGCTGGAGCTGATGAACTTCACGGCGGAGATGGCATAGATACGCTCTACAGCAATTCTAATTCTCTACTCTCTGATGGTGAAATAGATACTCTGAACGGTGATGCTGGTAACGACATTCTGCATGGTGATGCTGATACAGATATAATGTATGGCGGAGCTGATAATGATACGCTGTACGGCTACGCTGGAGCTGATGAACTTCACGGTGGAGATGGCATAGATACGCTCTACAGCAATTCTAATTCTCTACTCTCTGATGGTGAAATAGATACTCTGAACGGTGATGCTGGTAACGACATTCTGCATGGTGATGCTGATACAGATATAATGTATGGCGGAGCTGATGATGATAAGCTCTACGGCTACAGCGGTGCTGATACGCTCGAAGGAGGTACAGGCGAAGATGAACTCTATGGCGGTACTGGCAATGACACCTTAGATGGAGGGGCTGATACAGATGACCTTTACGGCGGAGAGGGTGCTGATACTCTTAAAGGCGGAAAAGGCAACGATTTCCTTTATGCCCAAGACTTTGCGAACGTAGATAATTTAACTGATGCAGATAAATACGGTGACGGTACTGATATCGAGACTGCTATTACTGATGATGCTGCCAAAGAAACTCTTTATGGCGGTACTGGAACCGATTATCTGTACGGCGGTGAAGGTAATGATATCCTTTACGGTGGCGATAATGATGCTAATGATGACTCCACAGATTACCTTTATGGTGGCGATGGTGGCGACAAGCTGTACGGTGAAGGCGGAGAAGACTTTTTGTACGGCGGATTCGGTGCTGATGAACTTTACGGCGGAGATGGCATAGATACGCTCTACAGCAATTCTAGCTCTCTACTTTCTGATGGCGAAACAGATACTCTTTACGGCGATGCAGGTAACGACATTCTGTATGGTGATGCTGATACAGATATAATGTATGGCGGAGCTGATGATGATAAGCTCTACGGTGGAGAAGGTGCTGATACGCTCGAAGGAGGTACAGGCGAAGATGAACTCTATGGCGGTATTGGCAATGACACACTTTATGGTGGTAATGAAGACGATGCAATAGATACTCTTGATGGCGGAGCTGGAAATGACGAGCTGTATGGCTACGGCGGTAATGATGTTTTGAAAGGCGATACTGGAGAAGATAATTTATACGGTGGAGAGGGTGCTGATACTCTTAAAGGCGGAGAAGACGACGATTTTCTTTATGCCCAAGACTTTGCGGACGTAGCTAATTTAACTGATACGGATAAATACGGTGACGGTACTGATATCGAGACTGCTATTACTGATGATGCTGCCAAAGAAACTCTTTATGGTGGTACTGGTGCGGATTATCTGTACGGCGGTGAAGGTAATGACATCCTTTATGGTGGCGATAATGATGCTAATGATGACTCCACAGATTACCTTTATGGCGGAGATGGAGGCGACAAGCTGTACGGTGAAGGCGGAGAAGACCTTTTGTACGGCGGATTCGGTGCTGATGAACTTCACGGTGGGGATGGCATAGATACGCTCTATAGCAATTCTAGCTCTCTACTTTCTGATGGCGAAATAGATACTCTGAACGGCGATGCAGGCAACGACATTCTGCATGGTGATGCTGATACAGACAAAATGGATGGCGGAGCTGATGATGATACGCTGTACGGCTACGCTGGAGCTGATGAACTTCACGGCGGAGATGGCATAGATACGCTCTACAGCAATTCTAATTCTCTACTCTCTGATGGTGAAATAGATACTCTGAACGGTGATGCAGGTAACGACATTCTGCATGGTGATGCTGATACAGACAAAATGGATGGCGGAGCTGATAATGATACGCTGTACGGCTACGCTGGAGCGGATGAACTTCACGGTGGAGATGGCATAGATACGCTTTACAGCAATTCTAATTCTCTACTCTCTGATGGTGAAATAGATACTCTTTACGGTGATGCTGGTAACGACATTCTGCATGGTGATGCTGATACAGACAAAATGGATGGCGGAGATAATGATGACGAGCTGTACGGCTACGCTGGAGCTGATGAACTTCACGGTGGAGATGGCATAGATACGCTCTACAGCAATTCTAGCTCTTTACTTTCTGATGGCGAAATAGACACTCTTTACGGCGATGCTGGTAATGACATTCTGCATGGTGATGCTGATACAGATATAATGTATGGCGGAGCTGATGATGATAAACTCTACGGTGGAGACGGTGCTGATACTCTTAAAGGCGGAGAAGGCAACGATTTCCTTTATGCCCAAGACTTTGCGGACGTAGATAATTTAACTGATATAGATAAATACGGTGACGGTACTGATAGCGAGACTGCTATTACTGATGATGCTTCTAAAGAAACTCTTTATGGCGGTACTGGTGCGGATTATCTGTACGGCGGTGAAGGTAATGATATCCTTTACGGTGGCGATAATGATGCTAATGATGACTCCACAGATTACCTTTATGGTGGCGATGGTGGCGACAAGCTGTACGGTGAAGGCGGAGAAGACTTTTTGTACGGCGGATTCGGTGCTGATGAACTTTACGGCGGAGAGGGCGCAGATACTATTGAAGGCGGAGCTGATTCAGACGATCTTTACGGTGGAGAAGGTATTGATACCCTTAAGGGTGGCGAAGGCGACGACTTCCTGTATGGCGATATAACAGATGAATTGGCAGCAGGTGCAACGCCGAATGCTGCTGAAAAGTTCGGGAGTTCGGAGTCTGCAAATGACGCAACTGCGGAAGGAGTTGCAGAAGAAACTTTGACCGGTGGAACAGGCGAAGATTATCTTTACGGTGGTGAAGGTAATGATGTGCTGATTGGTGGCATTGACACTGCAGACAATTCCGGCGATTCCACAGACCATCTTTACGGAGGTGGCGGTAGGGATAGCCTGTATGGCGGAGCCGGAGCTGATGAGCTTTATGGTGGCTATGGCGATGACACGCTGAAGGGCGGAGAAGGCGGAGTCCGTACAGGAACTCAGGAAGATGGCGATACAGTAGAAAAACTTTACGGCGGAGCCGGGGATGATACCTTAGACGGCGGAGCTGGTGATGATAACCTTTATGGTGGAACTGGCAAGGACACGCTGAACGGTGGAACTGGAAGCGATTATCTCTATAGTATAGATAAAGACAATACCGGTGCTAGTGATGCTACTGATGGCAAAATAGACACTCTGAACGGTGATGCTGGTAATGACTTCCTGTATGGTGATGCTGATAAGGATATAATGGACGGCGGAGCTGATAATGATAAGCTGTACGGTTACGCTGGTAATGATGTTTTGAAAGGTGGCACTGGAGAAGATACACTTAAGGGTGGAGCTGATAACGATACTCTTTATGGTGGAGCTAATGACGCCACTGATGCTTCCACAGACAATCTCTATGGTGAAGCCGGAGCTGATACATTATACGGCGAAGGTGGAGATGACTTCCTCTACGGAGGAGCCGGCATTGATACACTTGATGGCGGAGCTGGAGAAGATAAACTTTACGGCGGAGAGGGTGCAGATACGCTGAACGGTGGCGAAGGTAGCGATCATCTTTATGCCCAAGACTTTGCGGACGTAGATAATTTAACTGATATAGATAAATACGGTGACGGTACTGATAGCGAGACTGCTATTACTGATGATGCTTCTAAAGAAACTCTTTATGGCGGTACTGGTGCGGATTATCTGTACGGCGGTGAAGGTAATGATATCCTTTACGGTGGCGATAATGATGCTAATGATGACTCCACAGATTACCTTTATGGTGGCGATGGTGGCGACAAGCTGTACGGTGAAGGCGGAGAAGACTTTTTGTACGGCGGATTCGGTGCTGATGAACTTTACGGCGGAGAGGGCGCAGATACTATTGAAGGTGGAGCTGGTGGCGATACTATCTATGGCGAAGATAATTCTACTGATGGCAAATCAGGTGATGGCACAGATGACGCTAATGATACTGATACCCTTGCGGATACGCTGAAAGGCGGAGCTGGTAGCGACTATATCTATGGTGGCGATGGTAATGATACTATCTATGGTCATGAAGACGGGAACTCAACAGCTGATGAAATTGACTACCTCTATGGTGGCGATGGCGATGACGATCTTTACGGCGAAGGCGGAGCTGATGAGCTTTACGGCGGAACCGGAGCTGATGAGCTATACGGCGGAGAGGGTGCAGATACGCTGAAGGGCGGTGCTGGTGGCGATAAATTATATAGTTTTAATACGGATAGTACCGCTACTGATGGCGAAATAGACACTCTGAACGGTGACGCTGGTGATGACTTCCTGTATGGTGATGCTGATAAGGATATAATGGACGGCGGAGCTGGAAATGACGAGCTGAACGGCTACGCTGGAGCTGACATACTGAGTGGTGGTAGTGGAAGCGATACTATTGAAGGTGGAGCTGGTGGCGATACTATCTATGGCGAAGATAATTCTACTGATGGCACAGTAGGTGATGGCACTGATTCTGCCACAGATACTGATACCCTTGCGGATACGCTGAAAGGCGGAGCTGGAAGCGACTATATCTATGGTGGCGATGGCAATGATATTATCTATGGTCATGAAGACGGGAACTCAACAGCTGATGAAATTGACTACCTCTATGGTGGCGATGGAGCGGATACGCTTTACGGCGAAGGCGGAGCTGATGAGCTGAGTGGTGGTAGTGGAAGCGATACTATTGAAGGTGGAGCTGGTGGCGATACTATCTATGGCGAAGATAATTCTACTGATGGCACAGTAGGTGATGGCACTGATTCTGCCACAGATACTGATACCCTTGCGGATACGCTGAAAGGCGGAGCTGGAAGCGACTATATCTATGGTGGCGATGGCAATGATATTATCTATGGTCATGAAGACGGGAACTCAACAGCTGATGAAATTGACTACCTCTATGGTGGCGATGGAGCGGATACGCTTTACGGCGAAGGCGGAGCTGATGAGCTGAGTGGTGGTAGTGGAAGCGATACTATTGAAGGTGGAGCTGGTGGCGATACTATCTATGGCGAAGATAATTCTACTGATGGCACAGTAGGTGATGGCACTGATTCTGCCACAGATACTGATACCCTTGCGGATACGCTGAAAGGCGGAGCTGGAAGCGACTATATCTATGGTGGCGATGGCAATGATATTATCTATGGTCATGAAGACGGGAACTCAACAGCTGATGAAATTGACTACCTCTATGGTGGCGATGGAGCGGATACGCTTTACGGCGAAGGCGGAGCTGATGAGCTGAGTGGTGGTAGTGGAAGCGATACTATTGAAGGTGGAGCTGGTGGCGATACTATCTATGGCGAAGATAATTCTACTGATGGCACAGTAGGTGATGGCACTGATTCTGCCACAGATACTGATACCCTTGCGGATACGCTGAAAGGCGGAGCTGGAAGCGACTATATCTATGGTGGCGATGGCAATGATATTATCTATGGTAATGATAACGGTACAACAACAGACGATAATTCTACCGACTACCTCTATGGTGGCGATGGAGCGGATACGCTTTACGGCGAAGGCGGAGCTGATGAATTATACGGTGGCTATGGCGATGACACGCTGAAAGGCGGAGAAGGCGGAGTCCGTACAGGAACTCAGGAAGATGGCGATACAGTAGAAAAACTTTACGGCGGAGCCGGGGATGATACCTTAGACGGCGGAGCTGGTGATGATAACCTTTACGGCGGAACCGGAGCGGACACGCTGAGCGGTGGTGACGGCAAAGATATTCTTGATGGTGGTAATGAAGACGATGCAATAGATACTCTTGATGGCGGAGCCGGAGATGATAAGCTGTATGGCTACGCTGGCAATGATGTTCTGAAAGGTGATACCGGAGAAGATGATTTATACGGTGGAACCGGTAATGATACTCTTGAAGGCGGAGCTGATGCAGACGATCTCTACGGTGAAGCCGGTGACGACACGCTTTCTGGCGATGCTGGTAATGATTATCTTTATGGTAGTATTGGTAAGGATACGTTGTATGGTGGAGAAGGTAGCGATCATCTTTATAGTATCGATGAAAACAATACCAGTGCTACTGATGGCGCAACAGACACTTTGAACGGTGATGCTGGCGAGGACTTCCTGCATGGTGATGCTGATAAGGATATAATGGACGGCGGAGCTGATAATGATAAGCTGTATGGCTACGCTGGCAATGATGTTCTGAAAGGTGATACCGGAGAAGATGATTTATACGGTGGAACCGGTAATGATACTCTTGAAGGCGGAGCTGATGCAGACGATCTCTACGGTGAAGCCGGTGACGACACGCTTTCTGGCGATGCTGGTAATGATTATCTTTATGGTAGTATTGGTAAGGATACGTTGTATGGTGGAGAAGGTAGCGATCATCTTTATAGTATCGATGAAAACAATACCAGTGCTACTGATGGCGCAACAGACACTTTGAACGGTGATGCTGGCGAGGACTTCCTGCATGGTGATGCTGATAAGGATATAATGGACGGCGGAGCTGATAATGATAAGCTGTACGGCTACGCTGGTAATGATGAACTGAGTGGTGGTACTGGAGAAGATACACTTAAGGGCGGAGCTGATAACGACACTCTTTATGGTGGTTCTAATGATGACACTGATTCTTCCACAGACAATCTCTATGGTGAAGCCGGAGATGATACATTATACGGCGAAGGTGGAGATGACTTCCTTTATGGTGGAACTGGAAAGGATACGCTGAACGGTGGCGAAGGTGGCGACAAACTTTATAGTATAGATGAAAACAATACCAGTGCTGCTGATGCTACTGATGGCGAAATAGATACTCTGAACGGTGATGCCGGTAACGACTTCCTGTATGGTGATGCTGATAAGGATATAATGGACGGCGGAGCTGATGATGATGAGCTGTATGGCTACGCTGGTAATGATGAATTGAAAGGCGATACCGGAGAAGATGAACTCTATGGTGGAACCGGTGATGATTCTCTTGAAGGCGGAGCTGATTCAGACGATCTCTACGGTGGAACCGGCGTTGATACACTTGATGGCGGAGCTGGAGACGACTTCCTGTATGGCGACATAACAGATGAATTGGCAGCAGGTGCAACGCCGAGTGCTGCTGAAAAGTTTGGTACGGAGAGTTCTGTAAATGACGCAACTGCGGAAGAAACAACAGAAGAAACTTTGACCGGTGGAACAGGCGAAGATTATCTTTACGGTGGTGAAGGTAATGATGTGCTGATTGGTGGCATTGACACTACAGACAATTCTGGTGATTCCACAGACCATCTTTACGGAGGTGGCGGCAGGGATAGCCTGTATGGCGGAGCCGGAGCTGATAATTTATATGGTGGGTATGGCAACGATGAACTCTACGGCGGAACTGGTGATGATATTCTTGAAGGCGGAGCTGATTCAGACGATCTTTACGGTGGAGAAGGCATTGATACCCTTAAGGGTGGCGAAGGCGACGACTTCCTGTATGGTGATATAACAGATGAATTGGCAGCAGACACAGAACCGAGTGCGGATGAAAAGTTTGGTACTGGCGTAGAAGATAGTGCTACTTACGCGAGCGATGCTGATAAAGAAACTTTAGAGGGCGGAGCAGGAAGCGACCATATTTATGGTGGTGCAGGAGATGATCTTCTGTATGCTGGAAGCGCAAACGATTCCACTGATACTTCCACTGATACTTCCACAGACTACCTCTACGGTGGCGATGGTCAAGATAAGTTGTATGGTGATGCTGGAGATGACATCCTTTCTGGTGGAGAAGGGGTTGATATTTTGAATGGTGGCGCAGGCAATGATACCTTGTCTGGTGAAGATGTTATTGAAGTAGAATCATTAAAAGATTATTTGGACTATCTCAATTATTTTGGAGAGTTGAAGTATTTCAATTCGCTGGAAGATTTAGAAAGCAGTACTTATAAGGCTGAATTTACTGCGTTACCAAGTGCTACTGATTTGGACAATTTTGGCGACTTGCGTGACTGGTGGAATGCTGACGATAAGTCAAGCCAAATTAATACGATAAGTAATGCCATAAACAATTTACATGCGCTTGGGGATTCATTCTTATATGAAACATATGGTAACGATGCCTCTAAGCTCAACTTTTTTGAGCTCAGAGATGCTATCTCGGATTTGAAGGATGTTTTGGGTTCATACAAGAGTGATGCTGAAGCTGAAGCTGTGAAAGCTCAAGCAGCTTTAAGCACATTGAAAGCAGAAGAAGGTTTGAGCAATGATGATGTTACGGCTTTATATGATTCAGTCTTAGGCGACGGTTCTAATGATGAAGCAGCCATAGTCAATGATGCTGATAAAGAAACTCTTTATGGCGGAGATGGAGAGGATTATCTCTTTGGTGGCGATGGGACTGACATGCTGTATGGTGGCAATAATGATGCGAGCGACACAGATACTTCTACTGACTATCTCTTTGGTGGCAATGGAGCTGATAAGCTGTATGGCGAAGGCGGAGATGATTCTCTCTTTGGCGGAGCTGGGGATGATAATATTGTCGGTGGTGATGGCAGTGATTCTCTCTTTGGCGGAGCTGGGGATGATTACATCTATGGAGAGGAAGATTTTGATGGAGCTACTCTGAACGAGCAGCTTGAATATTTGAGTTATTTTGAAGCGATTACAAACCCAGAATCCATAAACACAAGCTATTTTGACTCTTTGGAAGATTTGAAGAATTTGAACTATGATGAAACATTTATCGATATAAGAGATAATATGACTTTGGAAGGTGTAGAGGAAGTACAAGACTTTACCACATATGCTATTAGCACCGCACAGAAAGAAAAATACTGGGCTAATGCAGGAGATGCTGACAAGACTGCTTTCTTAAGCACCTTGACTGGAGGCAAAGAAGCCAGTGTTTGGAGAGATGACTTAAATGCTGTTGAAAAAATTGATCTTTTGCGCGTGGCAAAAGGTGAGGATGATTTAGCTACGCAATGGGATGCTTTAAGTCTTACTGAAAAACTTTATATTATAGATGATTTAACTGAAGAGGAAGTAGGGCTTCAGTGGAACGAGTTGAGCGAAGCAAGGCAGCTCGAAGCAGTCAAAACCTCTTCAGACAATCTGGCTACTTACGAAGAGATTGAGGCCTTGGACTATGCATGGTCTGACTTAGTAGAAGAGGGAGTTTTGACAGAGGAGCAGCAGGAGAGTGCTTGGGATGCACTTCTTGTAGCACAAAAAGAAGGTACACTGAGCGATTTGACTGAATCCTTGCAAGAGGCAATTGGCAGGGTTGTAAGGAACAAGTACTTGCTTGAAAACTGGCAAGATATAAATGAAACAAGCGAAAGCGATGCTCTTGATACGAAAGCAAAAATTTTAAATGAGCTTTCTGATGATCAAAAAAGTTCAGTTTGGTATGAGTTGCATAATCCATATCATCCTGACTTAGTGCAATTTGTTTGTGGAACATTTACTGATGACGAGGCACTCTCTGATTGGGACGAGCTTAGCTCTGAGAAACAAGCAGAGTTTTGGACGGCATTTTGTAAAACTTTAGATAATGATTACTGGGAAACTACTTGGGAGACCATTGGTTCAACGTTGGATAGAAGCGATTGGGAAGATGCTTGGGACGATTATAGAAGTGCCTTTCCTAAGGGGGGGAAGTATAGCTTTGATAATATTTTTACAAACGCCCACGCAACGAAGGATATTACTTATGAAGAGCTTGTTGCTATTTCAGAGTTAAATGATGCTATAGAGGCCTATAAAGCTGATAAAGGTTATACCTTAATAAAGACTAGCGGTTTGGAAGAGATGTGGGAGTGGTATAGAGGGGAATATGGTGATACGCGAACTCTGGCTGATTTTTTTGCAAGTGATAACACTCCGTCTGCTGATACAGTGGTACCTGATGATGTCATGTATCTTGCGTCACTGAAAGGTGCTTTAGATTACAGTGCAAAAGAAGAGTATACTCGGAACTTTTCCGGGGCAGATGAAGACAGATTTTGGATATCTGTGACAGATGAGTCAAAAGCAGGTCTTTGGGATGCTTATGTATCCAAAGGTGAATTCATACGAGAGAAGTTAGATGTAGACGCGCAAAATGAGATTCTAGAAGTGTTGCAAGCAAAAAATGTTGATGGTGTAAAAGATGCTACACAGTGGAGCGACTTAAGCAATTACGAACAAAATACCGTGGCGGAAGAGCTCTCCTGGAGTGATTTGGGTGAAGAAGAACAGGAAATTTGTTTGAATTACTTCATTGATATATATAAAATGGCTGACACAGCTGCCGAGGATAATTTTGGTGATCGCGCTACGAGTGAAAAACTAGGTTTCTTAGATAGCCTTGATGAAAATCTTGAGAATAGCTATTGGGATAATTTTTCATATGGGCAGACATCGGAAACGCTTCAAGCTGCACAGCTTAAAGCCCTAAGAGCGGCTCTTCTTGAAAAGCAGTTATACGATGCTTGGGAAGCGATAGAAGACAAAAGTGCTGCCTTAAGTGGTGAACTCGCAAGTTCTGCTACCAACTCATATAATATTGAATATGCGATTGACGATTTTACATACACTGATGATGAAGGAAATGAGCAGACTGCGCGTGGCATTATTGGCAAAGCTTGGTCAGAATTTGAGGGTGGGCAGGAGCAGATTGTTAATGACGCACTTGACGAAGCTGAGCGCTATACCCTTGAGATACAGACAAAATCGGAGTGGACGGACAATTATTCTCAGTATACTAGAAGGGATTTGCTGTCGAAATTGAATACAGAATTAAGCACATTAGAGACTGTACGAGGAGGAATGACAGACGAAGAAACAGCATCGCTTACTGCTAAAATCAATGCAGCGATTACTGCTGTTGAGAACGATGAGAGCGCGAGCGAATGGGATAATCTTGACCAAGATATACGAGACGCAATTCTTGATCTGGAAGCTACAGGTGACAACCGAATTTTAACTTATACAATCAAAACGAGCAAAGATTTGTGGGACAATTTAACTGATGCTCAGAAAGGAGCTGTTTTAGATTATATTAGAGATGATTATTCTCTTGAAGGCTTAGATACAAAGGCTTGGAGCGATATGAGCGAGGCGCAGAAAGATATGGTTGAGTTTGTCCTAGAGGAAATTGAAAAAGCTCCGCTTGTTAAAGACTTAGAGGAGGCCGCAGATGCTTTGGAATATCTCGGAGTTCATTACTTCTTGCATGATGAAATAGATGATATGTCAATCACTCAGCTGAATACTTATCTGGAAAGGCTTACAGAAGACCTTGTTACTGCCAAGCAGGCAATAATGGATGAGGCTACGCAGGCTTCAGAAATATTGCAGAACTTAGAAGCTTCAGAGGCATATAAAGTTTGGGAGACAGAAAATTCGGAAGGAGATGTTGTTGGCTTTTTAGAGCATCTGCAAACACAGATGCTTGGGGATGGCACAGACGAGGCTACTGCCGAGAACCCGCTTGAGGACGTGCTCTTTGGCGGAGATGGAGATGATTACCTCTTTGGCGGAGACGGGAATGATGTCCTGTTTGGTGATGAACAATATGACTTAGTATATGGAACTGAAAAGATAGAAGGGACTGATATTTTCGATAAATATGATGTAGATGCGAGTAAAATAAGCGACGGCACGGACACATCTACGGAGAATAATTCGCTTGATGATCACCTGTATGGCGGAGATGGGGATGATGACATCTTTGGCGGAGACGGGGATGATTATCTTTATGGTGGTTATGGGGATGACAACTTGTATGGCGGAGATGGTAAAAATATCCTGTATGGTGGAGATGGGAAAGATGTCCTTTATGGCAATGCTGATAATGCTCAAAATATCCTGATTGGCGGAGCTGGGGATGATATCCTGATAGGAGGCTCCGGGGCTACTGTGTACTACGGCGGTGCTGGTGATGATACTATTATCTACGGAGAAGGCTCCAGTGGGTATGTTCTTTCTACAGATGGTAGCATGACCATTGATCGTTTTAATGGCCTTGGCTTTGATGGCGATAATGGCGGAGATTCGCTGTATATTTTACAGGAAGATGTGCCTGAAGTAGCGATTGATTGGAATTACGGTGTTATTAATATGTATGATGATGCTGCAACATTTGATGATGATGGGTATCATTTCTATACAAAAGAAGTAACTGGCTATGATTATGAAACACAGACTACTCTATATGACATTACTGAGAATGTTGCTGCTGAGGATCTTATTGCAGAGACAGGTAGTAATTACATCTTCAAATATAATCCTTGGGAGCAGTATAGCAAGGCAGGTACAAGCCAATTTGAAGTAGTTAAAAATGCAGAGGGTGAAACTGTTATTGAAAGTCAATTTGGATTCGGATTTAGCGGAACAGATGCCTGTTTTGTTATGAATAGCCCCTCAAATTACACAAGAGGCGAGAATGGATTTTTAGTGGACGATGAGGGTAATAACCAAATGTTTTATCTATATTATGATAGCGATGGAATTGTGGGCGAAGATGATGGCGAGCTTATTGCTAAGTTTGAGATTTATGTCGGCAATGAAGGCGATGACTTCTTTGTTGACGATACTACCATTACAGGCGGATTTGATCACATAGAAGTAGTTGAGTCTTTGGAATCCATTTTGGATAATACAAGTGTTGCCTAAAGGCTGATATTGCGTTGAGAAAGGATATTGCATAGTACGCAGCATACATAGGCTTAGTTGAAAAAGAGAGGCTTGCTTCCTTGGAGGTGAGCCTCTTTATTTTTGCGCGCTGAATATGGGGGGAGGGGAGAGAATAAGAGGAAGACTGGATTCTGCGACTTACGCGCAGAATGACGGAAGGGGGAGGTCACTGCTACATATAATATACTGGGTTTTATGATTCGCGCGCAGAATGACAAGAAAAGAGGCAATACGAATGCTGGATTTTATGATTCATACGCAGGATGACGGAGGGGGAGGTCACTGCTATCCCATATAATATACTGGGTTTTATGACTCACGCGCAGGATGACAAGAAGGGGGAAACAATAAAATGGGCAGGAAGTATTGAGCCTAAAATTTATATGCGTTTGCCCTAGGGGGGGTGGCAAGCTCAGCGAGCGAGCTTTGCGTTGCAGAGCTGGTTGAGCCTGTCGAAACCAGCAAGCGTTGCCACTCTTTTATCATTCAGCGTCTTCCGCATCTCCAAGCGAAACCGCTTCATCGTGCTGTATATAGTAAAGCACTTCAAAATCTTGATCCAAAAAAGCGACCAAAGAACCAATGTCATAATCCCCAAGGCTTTCCAAACGAATATACACATGCCTATACCCGGCCTTTTCATAATCATGCGAAGTCAGGACACTGCTGAAATGCACCTGCTGTTCGCGTAAAAGCGCAAGGAGGTCGGATAAAGGGCCGGGCTTGGCTTGTAAGCGAATAGCCAGCTGTATTCCGCCACGCGCCAGACCAGTTGCTGAACAGAGAAACTTAAAAACATCCACTTCGGTAATAATGCCGACCAAGCGCAAATCCTTTTCCACCACAGGCAAGGCACCTATTTTGTTTTTTGCTAAAATATCTGCCACCTTATCCATGGCTTGCTGCGGAGAAACAGTGATGGGATCAAGGGTCATAATATCGCCAACAGTGAGAGCCATAAGGTTTTTGCCTTCGGCAGAGGCTGCTTCTGGCAGAAATTTTGAGGGAAAGGCATCTCGGATGTCTCGGTCTGAAACAATTCCTGCAAGCGTTCCTTGTGCACTGAGAACTGGAAATTGCCGTACCTTTTGAGTCCGCATGACCTCGGCTGCGTTCAGCACGGAAGTTTCAGTTCCCAAGGTCATTGGCTTTTTGCTCATCCATTCTTTGACGATCATGCTTATCTCCTTGTCTCAGGCACACGATTAAATTTTTGGGCTTACGCCAGATATTTTGCTACCCAGATGCTGTGTTACCCAGATGCTGTGTTACACCAGATGCTGTGTTACACCAGATGCTGTGTTACACCAGATGCTGTGTTATCCAGATGCTGTGTTACCCAGATGCTGTGTTACCCAGATGTTGTGTTAAGTATCCTAGAATGGCAAGAACTGGCAAGCTCCTGCATAGGGCAAATGCGTATAAGTTTTAGGCTAAATATTTCCCGCCCATTCTATTGATCCCCCTTCCTGTCATCCTGAGTGTGAGCCATAAAATCGAGCATTAGTACTGCCTCTTTTCTTGTCATCCTGCGCGTGAGTCGCAGGATCCAGTTCTTCATTCTTATCTTCTTCTTTTTCTTGTCTTCTTTTTTCTTCTTTGCTGCTTCTCGTACAGAGGCAAGTCCCTATAATCTGGCTCTGCTGGATTCTGCGACTGCGCGCAGAATGACGGAGATGGATGTACTACCGCACTGTGCAACGCACTGGACTTTCACGACTGCGCGCAGAATGACAAGCAAGAGAGGCATAACAATGAGGGTATCGGATACTCCTGAATTTGTTTTAAACTAAGTGTTCGCTTTGAAATTTATATGCGTTTACCCTGATAGGGCAAAGCGCGCTGGTTTCGACAGGCTCAACCAGCTTTGAAATGCAAAACTAGCTCGCTGAGCCTGCCGAAGCGAGAACAAAGGGAACTGAACTTCTGCGTGTAAATCGTGAAAGTGCAGCTCCTTTTGCTGCTTGCCTCAGTGCATGAAAATATATAATAAAATACAGAGAAAAATTTGTTGCAGAAAATTTGTTGCAGTGCAAAAGACATCCTGCGACCTCAAAAATATATACTATGAGCTCAAAACCTAGGGGCGAGACAGAAGTGCCTGAGACAATGAAAAAGCAAATAGTGCTTGCCACGCGCAATGCAGGAAAAATACGCGAATTTTCTGCTTTGCTAAAACAATTTGATATTGTGGTGCATGGCTTGGATCAATATCCGGAGATCGGCGATATTCCTGAAACAGGCGAGACCTTTGCAGAAAACGCACACATCAAAGCTCAGGCCGTGAGCCAAGCCACCGGTCTTGTGGCCTTGGCCGATGATTCAGGCTTGTGTGTGGATGCTTTAGGCGGTGCGCCCGGGGTATTTTCCGCACGCTACTGCGCCACAGCAACGCAAAAAGCAAGCACCGAGGGCAATAATCAAAAGCTGCTCCAAGAACTTCAGGGTATTCCAAATGCCAAGCGAACCGCTCGCTTTGTGTGCTGTATAGTGGCCATGGCACCTTCTGGCCGATCTATTCAAGCACAGGGAGAATGGGAAGGGCGCATTGCCGAGGCCGTGCAAGGCAATAACGGTTTTGGCTATGATCCTTTATTTTTTGATCCTGAACTTGGAACAACTTCTGCTTGCCTTGCTCCGGAAGTAAAGAATGCTCGTTCACATCGGGGCAAAGCCCTTGCCTCACTTGTAGAGCAATGGGCAGATTTTTGGGCCACGCTTTGAGCATAGAATTAAGTACACGGAGAAAAAGATATGTGCGGTATTATTGGCTATAGCGGACACAGACCAGCGGTTCCTTTACTTGTTGAGGGGCTTCGCAGTTTGGAATATCGTGGCTATGATTCAGCCGGAGTGGGCTTTGTACAAGCCAAGCAAGTGAGAAGCCTTCGCGCTTCAGGGAAACTTGCAGAGCTGGAAAAAAAACTTTCCGGCCACGACAGCTCTACTGCGCTTTTTGGAATAGGGCATACTCGCTGGGCAACGCATGGTGAACCCAATGAAATAAATGCCCACCCCCATGCAGATAATTCAGGAAAATTGCTGATGATCCATAACGGGATCATTGAAAATTATCAGGAAATACGCAGTGAACTTACTGCAAAAGGCTATACTTTTTATTCAGAAACAGACACCGAGTGCCTGCTGAACTTGATCTCCTTGTATCTGAATGAACACGGGGAAACACTCAAAGCACTGTCCTTGGCACTTGCAAGGGTAAGCGGTACATATTCTATTGTTTTGCTCAATCAAGATGAACCTGGCACACTGTACGCAGCACGGGTCTCCTCGCCACTTTTACTGGGCATAGGCACGGGGGAAAATTTCATTGCTTCAGATATTCCTGCCTTTTTACCGTACACGCGCAAAGTGGTTTTTTTAGAAGATAATGAATTGGTCAAAATCACTGCCACGCATTGGGAAGTACGGCGCGCAGATACTCTGGAACGCATCGAGAAAGAGGAGCATACTATTGCTTGGGATGTTCAATCCGCGCAAAAAGGCGGTTATAAGCATTTTATGCTCAAAGAGATATTTGAACAGCCCAAAGTCATTGCAGACTGCCTTGCAGGGCGTCTCAGCGCAAATTCCGAGGCAATCCAGCTGCCGGGGCTTGATGCTTTGGCACAAGCACCAAGTCATGTCCATATCGTCGCTTGTGGCACTTCGTATCATGCTGGGCTTTGGGGCAAGTATATTTTAGAAAAATGGGCGCATATACCAGTCCAAGTCGAAATTGCTTCAGAGTTTCGCTACCGCCAGCCAGTTTTTAATGCAGAGACCTTAGTCATTGCCATCAGCCAGTCTGGCGAAACAATGGATACTTTGGCAGGATTGCGCCTTGCTCAGAAGCAAAAACAAGAAGTGCTGGGGCTGTGCAATGTTGTTGGCTCTTCCCTTGCCAGAGAAGCAGACCATGTTATGTACACGCAGGCCGGACCTGAAATATCGGTTGCCTCGACCAAAGCCATGTGTTCGCAGCTTACGGCACTGCTTATTCTTGCCTTATTTTGGGGCAAGCAGCGTGGTACTGTGAGCCAAGCTGAGTATTCTGACACAGTGCAAGGCCTGCACACTTTGAGCAAAGATTTAGAGCAAGCCTTGCCTCATATGCGCGAAACAGCCAAAACATTAGCCCGAAGCTATGCCAAGGCTCAAAGTTGTCTCTACCTTGGGCGTGGCTTGCAATTTCCTTTGGCTTTAGAGGGCGCGCTGAAGCTCAAGGAGCTTTCCTATATTCATGCCGAGGGCTACGCAGCAGGCGAGATGAAACATGGCCCGATTGCCCTTATTGACCCTCATTTTCCAACCATTGCTATCGCTCTTGATGATGCACTTTTCCCAAAAGTGAAGTCCAATCTTGTGGAAGTACAGGCACGCTCCGGCCCTGTGCTTGCTCTGAGCAATCCGGGCATGAGCCTTGATGTTAATGATGTATGGGAAATTCCCCGTGCCTATGGTGCGCTGTCTACTTTTATGGTGCTGCCAGCTTTGCAACTCTTTGCCTATGAAGTCGCAGATTATCTCGGCAAAGACGTGGATCAACCTCGGAACTTAGCCAAAAGTGTAACCGTGGAGTAAAGTGGGGAGTTTTGTTACCTAAAATGCTTAAGAAACGGGCTTTTGGGGGTCAGGATGATTGAAGTGTTGTCCTGCAAACTTTGTTCGTAGGCTTCTAAGCTGCGCTTAAATTCATAGAAATCAGGGGAACGCTCAAAGGCATCTGCGTATATTTTTGTGGCTTGTGCGTCGCCTTCGCCTCGAATAATCTCGGAGTCCTTACGAGCAGTTGCTAAAAGAACAGCTCGTTCTTTTTCTGCTTGCGCCCTGATTTTGGCTGCTTCTTCCTGACCTTCTGCACGGTATTCTTTGGCTTGGCGTTCACGTTCAGCACGCATACGATTATAAATGGCTCGTTCGTTTTCAGGCGGTAAATCCGTGCGTTTGATACGAACGTCCATAACCTTGATGCCAAAGGGCAAGAGAGCCTCTTGTGTGCGTTTGCTGACTTCATCCATGAGTGCTCCACGTTCCGCAGATACCACTTCATGCAATTTATAGCGTCCAAGCACTTCCCTCAGCTGGGCGCGAATCATATCATCTAAACGGGACATTGCCCCATGCACTGTTTTGAAATTACGATAAAAGGCCAGCGCATCCACAATTTTCCATTTGGCATAGGAGTCCACAACCATATTTTTTTTGTCTTCAGTAAGAATTTCTTCCGGCTTGGCATCATAGTCAAGGATACGCGCATCAAGATGAATAACATCTTGGATAAAAGGTATTTTCAAATGCAAGCCAGGGCCAAGAGAATCAGGTGAAACCGGCTTTCCAAACTGGAGTACAATAGCTCTTTGGATTTGATCCACTGTAAAAAAGGCTTGAAAAAGAGTAATCAGGCTAATGAAGCCAACAATAAGGAGGGTAATATTTCTTTTTTGCATGGTATTTTGCTCTTATTGGGTATTACTTTGAGAAGCATTGCCCTTGAGCCTATTCAAAGGCAGGTACGGTATGGATTTTTTGAGCGCGTCATCAGAGAGAATAAGTTTTTCCGTGTCCGGATTAGAAAGTATACGCTCCATTGTTTCCAAATACAGGCGTGTTGCAGTAACGGTCTTTGATTTGTTATATTCTTTGAGCACAGCAAGGTATCTTGAAGCATCGCCTTGCGCTTTGAGTATTTTGGTCTCTTTGTAGGCTTCAGCATCGAGAAGCATTGCTTCGGCTAAACCTCTGGCCTTTGGCAAAATATCTCGGCTATAGGCTTGAGCTTCGTTTTTCAGCCTGTCTCTGTCTTCACGTGCGGAAGTAACGTCCTTAAACGCATCAATAACTTCGTTTGGTGGATGCACATTCTGCATTTGAACGGTGACAACACGAATGCCTGTATTGTACGCATCTAAAATGGATTGCATCAATTCAGCGGTTTCATTCATGATTCTTTGTTTATCAGAAGTAAGAGCCGCATCAATAAGGTTTTTACCTATCACCTCACGCATGGCAGCTTCTGCAGCGGACTTTACGGTTTGATCCGGATTATCCACGTTAAAAAGATAATCTTTGGCTTGCTCAAGTTGGTATTGCACGGCAAATTGTACATCAACGATGTTTTCATCTCCTGTGAGCATCAAAGACTCATCATCAACGGAATGGGTTTGCCCTTGCTGAAAATTGCGTCCACTTCCGGCTGTGCGAAAGCCTATTTCTATACGCCGGATTTGGTCTACGTTGGGAGTCAGGGCAGTTTCAATGGGAAAAGGAAAATGGTAATGTAGACCAGGGCCTACTTCGCGGTGATATTCACCAAATCTTTTCACCACGCCCCGTTCAGGCGCATCGACCACAAAAATGCCGGATAAAAGCCATAAAGCAAGAACAGCAATGATACCTGCCTTAAGTCCTGGCATCTTGAATCCACCAAAATCTTTGAATTTTTTGCTGAACTCGTCAAAGTTAGGTGGGCCACCCCCAAGGGAGCCTGAATGCCTCTGCCGCTGCTGTTGTAATTTTTCCCAGTCCCAGTTCATGTTCTTTGAATAAACGGGATAGAGGCAGAGGTCAACAGCTACCTGCAAGAGAATAGGGCAAACGCACTTAACTTTTAGAGCGAACACCTTATTTGTTATTTTATACCCCTTCTTGCGCTTTCCTGCTCCCCCTCTTGTCATCCTGCGCGAAGTCGCAGGATCCAGTTCTTCCTTCTTCTCTTTTTTTCTTCTTTTTCTTATACCCCTTCTTCCTTCTTTTTTTCCTCTTTCCTTTTTCTCGCCCTCCCTTCCCCTTTCCTTCTTTTCCTACTACGTCAAAGCCTCATAGCCTTGCTCTGCTGGATTCTGCGACTTCGCGCAGAATGACAGAGGAGGAAGCACTTGCGCGATACGCAAGGCACGGACTTCTGCGACTTACGCGTTTCAATGACAAGGAAGGTGCATTAAACAACGGAGAGGAATGGCTGAATGACAGAACAGTTAATATGCTTTTGCCCTACCCCCTAACTCGCCTCGCTTGGCGCAAAAATTGGTGTGAGGGGGCATTGGTCTCTAAAATCCACTCGGGCTGCAGTAAAAGCCCCTGTCCAAGGTGGAATGAGGCGACTGCTGACTAAGCGGTAGGGAAAACTTTTTTTCCATGTAGAAACAGGGCCTACGAGCACGGAATGCGCGTTTTGTGGTGTTTTGCCAGTATTAACGCTAATCATACGCTTCATCTTTGGCCAAGAATACCAATGCCCACGCCCTAGGGTTTTGTGTGTTTGATTACCGTGTGAGAGATAGTAAAAAGACCAACGGTTGAGAAAACCAACAAGAATGCCATGTTTGGATACTCTTGCAGCTTCTCTTAGCATTGCTCCGGGATCATCACAAAATTCGAGGACTGTCCAAAGTACGGTATAGTCAAATTCATTATGCAAAAAAGGCAAACACTCTCCATTGCCCACGCTGATCTCAGCTTTATTGCCCAGCCTGCTACGCGCTGCTTTGACCATGCCCGGCGAAAGATCCAAACCCGTGATCTCAAAACCCATTTGCCACAAGGATTCCAAAAAAAATCCAGTGCCACAGCCGACTTCCAGCAGGCTGGCACCGCGCCTTGGCCAGCCAGCAACCATATGCTCTAATAAACGCCGTTCACAATACAGGGCGTTTTGACCAATAGGCGAAGCAAACCAGCGTTCATATTTTTCAGCATCCCAGCTCATGGAAACAATATATCCAAAAGCGCAAGGAAACTCCAGTTTTTCCTTATCATACTGTGAACTTGCACCGAATGACGAAAAAAATTGAAGAACTGGATTCTGCGACTTACGCGCAGAATGACAGGGAGGAAGAGCAGATGTTTTTTGTTGTCGAGAGATTTTTATGTGTAGCCAAAAGGTACGATCTAATGATAGATTTATATTGACAGTATCAATGAAAATTACAATTAAGTTAGTTGCCAATGAATCAACATGCATTAAGCCATAGACTTAGAGGTTTTGGGACTTTTGAAAATTCATCTTCTGCGTTAGTTAAGGCTTGTACATCTGAAATGAAATATCTTGAAATAGATGTGCGAGTTAGCAGTGATGGTGAATTTTTTGTGAATCATGACCCAGTGACGAATACTGATTATTCACAGCGTGTGGTTTTAAAAAATACTCACTCATCAACTGTTCGCGAAATCTTTTTTCAAAATGGAGAGAAAATCCTTTCTCTGGCTGATGCTTTGCATATATTTTCTCAGCGGTCTAAATTAGAACAAATTTTGTGTATAGACATTAAAGATTATGGATATGAAGAAATCCTGCTAACTCAAGTAAGAAAATTTGGCTTAGAACACAAAGTTGTTTTTATATCAGGGATTCCTCAGTCTTTAGTTTCTTTGGCCAAACTTGGCACTTTGTCGCCACTTATTTTGTCGCATTGGAATAGCATGGCATGGGGCTTGATTGGTTCTTTATTAACCAACTTTTTGCACAACACTGTGCTTTCAATTTTTAGCTTTATTGTTTTGGGAAAGAGTAAATACTCTATGGAATTAAACCGAAAAGCTGTAGGTTTTAACTACACGATTCTACTAGATGAACTTCCAAACGAAATGATAGATATTCTTTCTCAAAATGGTGGCGGGGTTTGTGTCCACAAAACAGTGGCAACTCATAAGCTACGAAAATATTGTGAGCAGCGAAATTTATCTTTTTGGGTTTTTAGCGTATCTAATCAAAAAGAATATAATAAATATATCTCGAAACTAGGCGTTGATGTAATATTTTGCGATAAGCAGATAAAAGGAGTTTAATCTATGCTTAGTTTGCCTCTTCACCCAAAAATATTTGACAATATTATGTACGTCATTCTGCCTGCAATAGCTGTACTTCAATGGTTAATAGTAATCCCTGTGGTGCAACGAAAGAAGCTGTGGGGGGCACTCGCTAAAATAGGGTCAATACATGCTGTGGACAAAAAAATAGCTTTTATGGATGATGGATTTTTTTTCCTGTGGAATATATCTCCTATTTTTTTTTTAGGAGTATATTATTATACTGCAAGTAATTGGCAAAATTGGGTAGCCGACTTAATTTTACTTAACAGAAATGATTTGGTTTTATGCTATAACAAACTCTATTTTTTAAGATTTCATGAAGTAGTACTATTACTGTGCGTAACAATATCAATTGTAGCCGTCTGCTACCAAATATGGAAGCAACATCAATTTAAAAAATACAACACATTTGTGTATTGGTGGGATATAAGAATTAGTAAAATCATTTATATCACTAGACTTTTTGCGTTATTTTATAATATGTTTTTATTCTTTTATATTCTTTTATTTGTGTTTCATATGGGTATTTTTTTAGTCCAAGTTGTTAATCTGTCTCAGCTTAATCTAATGTTTTTTCACCCCGATAATGCAGGTGGCCTTGGTGTGATTGGTGAAATCTCAATAGTATTGTCCAGTATTTTATTGTTTATATCAGGAATAGGGATAACTGCAATATTTGACCATAAGCACACCCAAGGGATTGTACATACCATGTCAGATATTATGTCTTTGATTTGTATCGTTCCTGCGTGTTTTATTCTTATGTACCCAACGATCGTTAATAGTAGGTCACTGACAAACGCATTTACGCCATTAAACATAGAGGCTGAACAGTTGCTATACATCACAATTCCGCAAGAGATTAAACAAATTATTAAAACAGAATTGCCTGCTGAGGATTGTAAGAGAAAAGTCTTATTAAATTTTGACACATGGATGGATAAAAGAAGCAGGCAAATTAAAATATTACAGGACTTGTTGCGTGTTCAATATTTTCCTATACGCATGGGTGAATTTGTCTCTTTGGTCACATCTTTGTTTTTCCCCTTGTTTTTAGGGACATTTTTCAAACTATACAAAATTAAAATTTTGAGAGAAGACAAATAATAGCTGGTTTTCAGATATAGGAGATTGAAAAGAGAAGTTGATAACTTTACCATGCAGAGCTGGTAACGCCTCTTTTTGTTAGGGTTTTATATACTCATAAAAACTTGAGTTTGCACTTGCCAGAAAAGCACAAGAGGGACTAGCGTGTGAGGGAAAAGATCAAAATGACAAGAGGGGGACAGGACAGTTATGAAGGTTTTCGCGCTTCAAATTTCAATGCGCTTGCCCTAGATTAACGATGCGACCTTTTAGGATAAATATGCAGATTAGGATAAATATGCAGAAAGTGGCTTTCAAAAGGAAAAATAATGTCTGATTTTAGAACATTGCTTACTGACGACCAAGTGTACTGCTTTGATGGCGGATACGGGACTTTGCTTATGCAGCGAGGATTGCCAGCCGGTATGAGCCCTGAGCTTTTTGGGCTTGAACAGCCGGAAACGGTTCGCAGCGTGCATAAGGAATATATACAGGCTGGTGCCATGATTGTAACAAGCAATACTTTTGGAGGAACCGCTCACAAGCTTGGCGCAGGCACGGATGTTTTTGCTTTGAATAAAGCCATGTGCGAATTGGCTTGCTTTGCTACGCAGGGTAAAGCCTTTGTAGCAGCTTCAATAGGGCCTACTGGTTTGTTTGTGAAGCCACTTGGTAAATTGCATTTTCGGGAAATGGTAGAGCTTTTTAAGGAGCAGATTCGTGGCTGCATTGCCGGCGGAGCTGACCTCATTCTTGGGGAAACGCATTTTGATTTGGCAGAGGCCAGAGCCGTTGTTTTGGCAGCTCGAGAGCTATGTGACCTTCCTGTGGGTATTTCCATGACTTTTGAACAAGGGAGAAGCCTCACCGGTACTGATCCTTTGGTTTTTGTTGATACTGTGCAGAATATGGGGGTGGATATTGTTGCTACAAATTGCAGTGCAGGCCCTGAGCAGCTTGTCGCAGTGGTAGAAGCAATGCTGCCCCGTCTTTCCACACCTTTGTATGTAGCCCCCAATGCTGGCTTGCCGGAATTAGATAGTGCCGGAAACACTGTTTTTCGTTTAGAACCGGAATCTTTTGCAAAGCAGTGTGAGCGTTTTATTGAGCTGGGAGCAAAATTTGTAGGTGGCTGCTGTGGCACTGGACCAGCGCATATCAAAAAACTTGCAGAGCGTTGCAAGGATAAACAATGGAATAGGCCTCAAGCCAGCCACGCTGCGTGCACGGTTCTTACTTCTCGTTCTTTGTCTGTCCCTTTGGGGCGGAGTCATCCGGCTGTACTCATTGGGGAGCGTATCAATCCCACGGGTAAAAAAGAATTGACCGCAGAGCTTCAAAAGGGCTGTTTTGATATTGGCTTGCGTTTTGCTCAAGAACAACTGGAACGTGGAGCTCCTGTACTTGATGTGAATGTAGGCGCGCCACTGGTTAACGAGGCAACAGTTCTTCCTCGTTTGCTGATGGCTTTAGCTGAACGCCATATGTGCCCTTTATGTATTGATTCTCCTGATGCTACGGCTATTAAGGCTGCTTTGGATATGTATCCGGCTTCAGCCTTGGTCAACTCTATTTCAGGTGAACCCGGGCGCATGGCAGAACTTGGCTCGCTTTGTAGGGATTATGGAGCACCATTTATTTTGCTGCCTTTGAAAGGTAAAAAATTGCCAGTTACTGCGTCCGAGCGTTTGGCAATAGTGGAAGAACTCTTGAGTGAAGCTGAAAGTTTAGGCATTCCTCGTCGTCTTGTGGTGGTAGATGGTTTGGCACTCACGGTTTCTTCAAAACCAGAAGCTGCTCAAGCAACACTGGAGACTATTCGCTACTGTACTGAAACACTTGGATTGGCAACCACCCTTGGGCTTTCCAATATTTCTTTTGGCCTTCCAGCAAGGGAACTGCTTAATTCCACGTTTTTAGCTTTGTGTCTTGGTGCTGGTTTATCTTCTTTTATAGGAAATCCTGATTCATCACGCATACGCGAAGTTTTGGCTGCTTCCGAGGTTCTGCTTAACCGTGATGCCCAAGCTGAAAAATATATTACAACATACTCAAACTGGAAAGCGAATGCTGAGCCTTTGTCAAGTGCTTCTCAGCATACTCCGGCCAAGCAAAATGAAACAGGCATTACCCCCCCTATAGAAGACCCAGAGGGACTTTTTGCAGGGGTTATTTCCGGCGTGAAAACAGAGATACTCAGTAGAATAGAGCAAGCCTTGGCAAGAGGCGTTGAGCCCTTTGCCTTAATCAATACATTGATGATTCCGGCTATTATGGCTGTTGGTGAGAAATATGAAAAAAAAGAGTTCTTTTTACCCCAGCTTTTACTCTCTGCCGAAACCATGCAGCTTGGTTTTGAACGTTTGAAGCCACTTTTGCAAAAGGAAGATATTCCAGCGCAAGCCACAATTGTTATGGCCACAGTGCAAGGAGATATTCATGACATTGGCAAAAATATTTGCTGCCTTTTGCTTCGGAATCATGGCTTTAATGTTATTGATTTGGGTAAAGATGTTCCGGCAGAAAAAATTGTAGCAGCTGCAAAGGAGCATAAGGCCAAGGTTATAGGTCTTTCTGCGCTGATGACAACAACCATGGTGCGTATGGAAGACACTGTTCGTTTGGTGGCTGAGCAAGGGCTTTCAAGTAAAATAGTGATTGGCGGAGCCGTGGTTACGGAAGCGTTTTGTCAAGCCATCGGAGCTCATGCTTGGAGCACAGACGCTGTGGATGCTGTAAAAATAATCACGCATCTTACTCAATAATCACTGTTTTTTGTCTCGGTATAAATAAAAGCCTTGCAATGGCTTGCCAGATGCTATGTACAAATTATATTCTACAGCAAAGCTCAAATAGAGTGTGGTGCAAGGCACTTCAGTAGGGGAGTAAATATAAGGGGTGTATATGAAAAAATATTTGTCAAGGAAGTTATGTTTTGTATGCGGTCTATTCCTATTTGTCGTTGTTTGTAGCGCACAAGGTGTTTCCTTGGCCAAGGCAGCGGAAGCAGGACAAAGTTCCGGGCTTCACATGACGGAACTGAACACTTCAGGCATGGTTAAAATTTTATCAGAAAATAAGGGCAAGGCCATTGTTGTCTGCTTTTGGTCAACCTCTTGCCCTGCCTGTGTTAAGGAAATCCCTGAACTGGAAGCTCTTGCTGCTCGGCATGATGCTGATGAAGTCAAAATAATGATGATCAACTTGGATCGCTCTACACAAGCTGCTACTGCGTTTTTTGGCAACACTGTGCCAAAGGCAGAGCAATATCATGGTTCACCCTTTCTTGCGCGAGATTACGGGGTACGGAGTATTCCTCATTTGGTTTTATATGATAAGAACGGTGCTGTTTTTTTGAATGAACCCGGGTATTTTCCGGCCAATATGCTAGAAGCACTGCTCAAGCGTATTACACAGAGTTCCTGAGCAGGACAAACAGAGATGCAGTCATGTATTCGCAAGGCTCGTATTCAAGATATACAAGCCATTCACGCTTTTTTATTAAATAGTCCAGAAGAAGAGGGGCTTGTTTTACCTCGTTCCTATGCACAGCTCTATAATCAACTGCGCGATTTTTTTGTGGCTGTTGATAAAGAAAGTGAAAAAATTGTAGGCTGCTGCGCCTTAAATATTTGCTGGGATAATTTGGCGGAAGTGCGTTCTTTGGTCGTGGAAAAATCTTTTCGTGGCATGAATTTAGGACGTCAACTTGTTGAAGCCTGCCTTTCTGAGGCCGTGATTATTGGAATCAATACAATATTTGTCTTAACCAATACGCCTCAATTTTTTGCCAAACTTGGTTTTGCAGAAGGTTCAAAGGATGATTTACCTCAAAAGGTTTGGGCTGATTGCATTAATTGTCCTAAATTTCCAGATTGTGATGAAGTTGCCATGTCTATTACATTATAGGAAAAACATAGGAAAAACATAGGAAAAACAATGAAGCATGAATTACAAGAACTTATACCTGCGGTGAAAATTCAAGAACGTGTCCACGCACTTGCTGCTGAAATAGAAGCACATTATGCAGGAGAAAGCGTGGTCTGTGTTTGTGTTCTTAAGGGAGCTTTTTTCTTTTTTGCAGATCTTATGCGTTGCTTAAAAAATGATCCGGAAATGGATTTTGTGCGTTTGGCCAGCTATGGCAATGGCACAAGCAGGGGCAGGGAAGTACATTTTAGCAAAGATATGGAAGTTCCGGTCAAGGGTAAACATGTGCTTTTAATAGAAGATATTGTTGATTCCGGACGTAGCGTAGAATTTCTTAAGCATGTTATTGAGAAAAGAGAGCCGAAAAGTTTGAAAGTTTGTGCACTTGTTGATAAGCAAGAAAGACGAGAAGTTGATTTTGACCTTGATTTTTTTGGCTTTGACCTGACGAACAAAGGTTTTTTAGTGGGTTATGGCCTTGATTATGCTGAAAAATATCGAGAGCTTGATGCCCTTTATGAGCTTATCAATCCTTAAACCTTCTGAAAAAAGAGGTTTCAAATGATTGTTACATGTCCTAATTGCACCACAAAATATAATCTTGCGGATGAAAAAATTGCTTCAGAAGGCATTAAGGTTAGATGCTCTAAATGCAGCCACCAGTTCCAAGTGATGTTGCCTGAGACTGAAGCAGCAGAAGAAATGGAAGTATCACTACAGAATGCTTCTTCCGAAGCTCCTGTTTCTGAAGTAGAAAAAGATTTTGAACAAGCACAAGGATTTGCTCATGCAGCAGAGGATCGTGGAATAGACAGTGAGGATGAAGAATTTGAAGACGACTATGAAGATGACTATGAAAACGGCAATGAAGACGAAATTGGGGACGCGCTAAACCAAGCTCCAGAGGAACCGTCTGTTTCTTTTGACGAAGAGCAAGATATTGATTTTGAACAAGCATTTCAAGAAGCTATGGCTGAAAATGCAGAAGCCGAAGAACAAGAAAATTTATCTGAAGATGCAGCAGACCCCGAAGATGAACATCTGGATGATGTCTTGGGTGATCTTGAATTTGGGCTATCTGAACCGAGTTCTCGCAATGAAGACAGTGAGGACGCAGAAGAGGATGATAAAGACCAAGTTTGGGATGGGGAGGAATTAAGTGAGTCCAATGATCTTGATGATCCTGAAAATTTTAATGATATTGAAGATGCAGAGGATATTGAAGACGTAGAAGATGTTGAAGACGTAGAAGAACAAAATTTAGATGACTTCGAGGAAGCAGAAGAACAAGAAGCTCCAGAAGCGCATTTGGAAGATCAAACAGTAGAAAAAAGCTCGGATGAGAAAAGCTTGGATAAAGAGAGCTTGAATGCAGAGCAACTCGATGAATCTAAAAAAGAGGAAGACTTAGAAAAAGATGAAATATTAGGAGAAGAGGAAGATTTGGAAGACGATGATGAATTAGCAGAAGACGAAGAATTAGAAGACGAGGATTTAGAGCCGGAAGAGTTTTCTCTTGATCTTGAGGATGATGAGCAGGAGCGTGAAGGGCATTCTGATCCTGAAGTTTTTTATATTAACGATACCACTGATTTTGAGTCCCAAGACCCACGCGAAACACGAGGAAAATATGGCATCGTACTGGGGATACTCCTCTTTATTTTTTCTGTGATGGTTGCAGGAACAATAAGTTTCCATTTTGATTTATGGACTTTACCAGAATCAATGCAAGATATTGCTGTGGAAGTACCTTTTGAATTACCGCTTAAGGTGCCATTCTTGGTTTCTGCTGGTGCTTCACAAAACGCGGATCCTACCGAGCGAATTAAAGAAATACAGCCTGTTGATTTTAGACAATACGTTGTCAAAAATGTATCGGAAGGTCATATTTTTGTGGTTGAGGGCAAAGCGCGCAACAATTCCAAAACACCCAAAAAGCAAATTAAAGTGGCAGTAAGTCTTTTTGCCAAAGATGGAACTCTTTTGGCGCAGCAAGAACAGCTCTGTGGCAACACTCTGTCTCTTTTTCAGTTGCAGGTTGATGACCGCCAAAGCATGGAGCAAAACTTAGCCTCACCACGGGGAACAAAGTTAAATAATTCGTATATAGAATCAGGGGAAACAACTCCATTTATGTTTGCGTTTTTTGGTTTGCAGGCCAAGGTTGAGGAGTACAATATCCGCATTGCGGACGCTCTGGAACCGTAGCAGGTACAAGCAAAAAACAAAAGCAGCGCAAGGAGTTTTTCATGCAGTATACAATTTATCCATTGGTCATGGGTAGCAAGGTTTTTGATAAAGGCATGATGACCTATCAACATGCCTATGGAACTCCGTATACTATTCCTATTTACTGTTGGTATATTGAAGGAAGCGATAAAACTATTATTGTGGATAGTGGTGAAATGCATCCCATCAAAAGTGCGGAACGGGAAAAAGCAATAGGTGGCTCTATCCTGACTTTTGAAGAAGGTTTGGCTCGTTTTGGTAAAAAGCCGGAAGATGTGGATGTCATTATTCATACTCATTTGCATAATGACCATTGCGAAAATGATTATAAATGTGTGAACGCGCGGATATGGGTGCATGAAAAGGAGCTGGAAGCTATTCATAAGCCCCATCCGCTCGATTTTCGCTATCTTGAAGATTATATTGAAGATGTTGAAGAAAACGGTCAGCTTGAAATAGTTTCCGGTGATGTCGAAGTTTTACCCGGCATCACAATGATTCATACTCCGGCTCATACCGAAGGCGGAATGTCTGTGTTGATAGACACCGCAGCTCACGGCAAGGTTCTGATTACCGGATTTTGCGTTATTCAAGAAAATTTTAATCCACCGCCGGAAATACGAGGCATGGAAATGGAAGTCATTCCCCCGGGAACCAATACCGGCCCTATGAGAGCCTATGATATTTTAGTACAAGCGCGAGAAATGGCAGATACAATTATTTGTTTACATGAGCCACAATATGCTACAGGCGAGAGCATAGGCTAAACAGGGTAGCAATAAGGAGTCGTGAAGGATATGGCACAAGATTTTCGTGAATTATTACAAGAAGCAGAGCGTACAGAGTGGGGCAGAACCTTTACTGAAATTATTATAAATGGTGTTTTTGGCTTTTCTGTGCAAGCCAGTGATGCACATGCCTGCTCCCCAGAGCAGACTTTAGATGACCCGTATGCCTATGAATCTTTTGAAATTACCCTGCGCCAACTTGATGTTCCTTTTATTGATACGCCAGGTAAAGGAGCGTGGGAATCGTTTGAAAGCGAACCGTGGTTTTCAAAGTTTGACCGAGGCATGGTCGCAGGACTAAAAATTTACGAATTTGCACCTGTAGCAGAAGTACAAACTATTTATGAAAAACTTGTGGAATATGCCTCTGTTCGCTGAGTAGCCATTACTTCCATAGTATCAGCACCCACACAACAGCAGCCCAAAGAATACTGAGCAGTACGGCACTTGAGGCAAGGTCTTTGGCCATGCCAGCAAGAGGATGTTTTTCTTGGCTAATGCGGTCAATACTTGCTTCAATAGCGGTATTGATAATCTCTGTTACTAAAATGCCAATAAGACTGCCAATCAGCAGTATTTTTTCACAGAGTTCAAGATCAAGCCACAGAGCAAGGGGAAGCAGTATACAACAGGCAAGCAATTCCTCTTGAAACGCTTTTTGCTTGAAGGCAAAGCCAAAACCTTGCCAAGAATACTTGAAGGCAAGCAAGAGTCTTTTCAGCCGTGTTTTAAGAAATAAGAGCATGGTGTTATGTTTGTCTTTTTTATTGTAGCGTCTTGTATTATCGTATCTTGTAGCCAGTAGGCGTGGGCGCGAGGCATTGTGCTATACTAATTTTATTTGGGCATATTTTTGTATATGAAAATAAAGCCTCTAAACATCCTTGCTTGCAAGGGGCTGCGTAGGAAGGGCTAACTTGTGTTTCTTTGCGCCTGGGCTAAACGCGGTATTAAAGATACGGATATACAATTTTTCCGCTTCTTCAAGTTTTGGATTTAACTGCAAGGCTTTGGTAATCGCACGGCCTGCTTCTTCTATGTTATCTAAAAAATAGTGTGCTTTGCTGAGGTTGTAATAGATGTTTTCATCTGTTGGAGTTAATTCTAAAGCGCGTTCATAGGCTCTAATTGCACCAATGTAATCACCTTTTCGGCGCAGACGTACCCCAAGTGTATTATACGGATTGGGAACATCGTTTTCGTATTTCAGTACTTCCACAAACGTGGCTTTTGTTTCTTCTAAACGATCAAATTGCGCATAAATTTCACTGGCTTTATGCATATAACGTGTATAAGAGCTTCCATCCCCTTTGTGCATATATGCTTTAGCAAGACCTTGATATGCTTCTGCGTAGACTTCATTGATTCGGAGGGCTTTCTTAAAGGCTCTGATGGCTTTGCCATACTTTTCTTGCAGTAAAAAATCGCAACCCATATCATAATATTTTTGAGCTTCCTCTTGCGCGGAAAGGATGGTCTTAAAACTTTCAATTGCCTTATCGTAATTTCCGCTGGAAACTAAGGTATCTGCTTCAGCAAGCTGCTGTGTTTCTATTTCTTGATATGTATCAACTTCAGCAGAAGTCAGCAGGTAACGCTCAAAGGTCTCTTCTGAATATGGTCTGATGATATAGCCAACACAGCCCACTGCAATTGCATCTAAAACATGCTCTTTGCTGCTTACTTCAGTTATGAGTACCACAGGAATTTTTTGTAATCGCGTATCGTTTTTGATTTTTTGTATAAAATCAATATCTGTCATATCTTCCAGTTGTGCATCGCAAAGAATAAGATCAATTTCTTTTTTTGCGAGCTGTCGCAGGGCATCAGCACTGGAGGACGCAAGAGTAATGGTTTTTGGTGCAAAAGCAGAGATATTTGTGTGGTCGATTTTTGCATGTGCCTCATCGTCAGAAATGATAAGTACATGTTTGTATAATTGAAATACTTTGCTATCGCGTCTTCGAGCCATGTGTATCTCTTTTGTTCAATTGTGCCTTTTTATGCTTTGATACCCTAAAAAAGATTATTTCAAAAGGCGTTTTTTTTCAACTTCGTAGACATATTTGTCAATATCGCCTTGTGTGAAGCGGTTTTCCAAGGCTTGCAACTCTCGTGCTGTTTCTTCCTGAGCCATACGATCAAGTTCATGGTCACGCCAAATGCCTTTGGGGCCATAAAAAAAGCGTAGAAAAAGGAAGATGCAGCCCAGAATAAAGAGCATGAACACAATACGACTTGCTGAAAACAGCAGGCTTTCATTGAGCCCCATGGAAAATGGCCAAAAATCAAACTCTGCACCAAGGTCTTTGAGCCTGAATATTTGTACTGAAAATAATTGAAATACACCGGACACTTCGCTGCCCCTTATTCTCTGTGTTTTACCCTTTGTATATATCGCGGCTTTCAAAGCATGGCAAGAGCCTATAAAATATGCTCAGTTTAGAAGTTCTATATGTCTTGCTCGACTGTGTGAATTAAGTTATTTCAAAAAACCATGCATGAAATGTCGCTTGTTGAATCCGTTATGAATATTTTGGCTGATGAAAAGGCACAAAGAAATTTGGGGCGTATTATCCGAGTTACTTTGCAAAACGGTGCATTAGCCGGAGTTGTTACCGACTCCATGTATTTTGCTTGGGAAGCACTGACGCCGGGTACAGAGTTTGAGGGCTGTGAGATGATTATCAATGAAACACCGCTTAAGCTCAAATGTTCTTGCGGCACTGAATTTGTTCCTCAAGATGTGAAGTACACGCCTTGCCCTTCTTGTGAGGCCGTGCTTGGACACGAAGTACTTGAAGGACGTGAATTTTTAATACAAAATATTGAAGCCGAGGATGGAGAATAACTTAAGGAGAGAGCTATGGAAATTCCTGTTGTACGAAATGTGCTGGAGGCCAATGATCGCATTGCCGAAGAGTTAAGGAACCTGTTTAATGAAAAAAATATTTTATGCCTGAACCTCATGAGTTCTCCGGGAGCTGGAAAAACATCTCTTTTGGAAAAAACTCTTTCAGCCTTGCGTGATGAATTTAAGATGGCTGTTGTTGAGGGTGATTTGCAAACCGATAATGACGCCAAACGTGTGGCTGCAACCGGAGCACAAGCTGTGCAAATTAATACTGAAGGCGGTTGCCACCTTGATTCTTCACAGGTTCAGGACGCCATTAAATCTCTCAATCTTGAGAATATTGATATTTTATTTGTGGAAAATGTGGGCAACCTTGTCTGTCCTGCTGAATTTTCTGTTGGCGAAGATCATAAAGTGACCTTGCTTTCTGTCACCGAGGGCGACGATAAACCTGAAAAATATCCTCTTATGTTCCATATTTCTTCAGCCATGGTCTTAAATAAAATAGACCTTTTGCCTTATGTGGATTTTGATTTAGATCAAGCAAAAGAACACGCAACCCGGCTGAATAAGGACATCAAGGTTTTTCCTCTTTCTTGCCGAAATGGTGAAAATCTGGATGCGTGGTATAACTGGCTACGAGAGAAACGAGCTGAAAAGAAAAGCGGTAAATAGCTGTAAATAAAAGCATATTCTTTGTATTGTTACAATATACAGGCTTTTTGGGCTATGTTTTTTCGCTACTGTCATCCCTGTTTTTGCCTTCATGATTTTCTTGCGGGGATTGAGCCTCGGCCGTGAAATTGAGCTTAAAAACCACATTATCCGTGGCTGCTTTTGCTGCTTGAGAAGTTTCTCCATAGCGTTCAGGAAAACGGTTTTTCAGCAAAAACATCAGCAGCTGATCTGAATATTTGCGAACTGTACCGCATTCTTTCCCTTGATAATAATAGGTTTCTTCTACTCCGCTAATCGCTCTTCTAACAGCTTCAGCCTCAATGCGATCCTCCACAGCAGCGATAGCTTCATCCCACTTGTCTGCAAATTGTTGCTCGTTTTTGCGGACTTGGTAGAGACGGCTGCGTGATATTTTTGCAATTTCAGCTGATTCCGACACATTACCCGTGGCTCGCAAAGTTGCCAAAAATATTTTTTTGCGTTCTTTGCTCAAACTGGCTTGCGACATATTAACGTCTCCTCAAAGTCTTGAGTTCCTCTTTAATTTCCAAAAGCAAAGCGCGAAGCCCAAGAACCCGTTCTTCAATTCGTTCTACTTTGATAAAGGTATCTCGCATTTCTTCAACGCGCTGCTCAACCTTATTGAGTTTCTCCTCAGCGAGTCCAACCCGAGTGTTTAAGCCTAGCACAAGACTGATGGCCACAGCCAAACTGCTTATCATAGCCATGAGCATACTGATGTTGAGGCGTTTATCCATGCGCCAGCTATTTGTTTCTAAGGTTTTATTCATGCCTCTTCTCCTTTTTGGCTAAGAAAGGCCTTGCGAAGGCCATGGACAGTTCCCGGTAGGTAGTCTCCCAGCTTTTTTACGCCAAGAACAGCTGCAACAATCCAAAACGTTATTTTTAAGAACCATTCAGGAAGTGCTTCCCAAGCCTTGAGGACTTGGGCTGCTTGTTCCGGCGCAAAACCTGACCAAATGAAAAAAGCGAGCCAAGAATAAAACAGCAGGTCATCCTTCCAACCGGAATTTTCCAACTGCTTCATTTCCCAAGCTTGGTTAAATTCTTGGCTTGAGCTCGCAAGGCGTATTTTATTTTCCAGCACGGCTTTTTTTATTTCTTGACGTCCTTTGAAATGTTCACAGACTCCTTCCAAAAGTGTGGTCAGTAAGCCGGACACGGTTCCAATAATAGATATAGACATGTTTATTCCCCTTCTTTTTTCTTCAATTTTATTCTGTAATCGCTAGGCTGCTTTTTGCTCTGTTTTCCCGAAGCAGGGCAACTTCTTCTGCCGGACGCAGATAATCCTTTGGCGTGCCAAAGAGTTCTCCGGCATGGCGAGCAATGCGATCAGTTTCAAAATTATCCATCATCTTATAGGGATCACCCTGCATGATAAATGGACTGAGATATTGCACTGCTTGCGCTAAAGCCTGTGATTCATATTGTTTTTGTGCTCTGGCAATGGGTGACAGATATTCTATATCAAGTTCTGAGGCATGAAGCCCTGTGGGCAGCTGAGGTAATGCACCGGATCGTAGCATGATCCGAAAGACCCTATGAATAAGCGGACCTAAAAATTCCGTTTGCATTCGCCCAAGCACAGGGCCAAGGACACGCATTTTTTCGCTTTGGCGGATAATGGCTTCTGTTGCTGTTATATGCGGTGTTTTTTCAGGCTGTAATTGGTCTGTCATAAAAATACGCCTGATGGATTCTCGCCGGCCTTCCATCATGGTTTCAGTGGCGCGTAAATCCACGGTAACAGGTAAGGCTTCAATCCTGTCATGGCTTCCGGCACGGTAATACGAAAGCCCTCCAGGGCCGGAGTGAATGGCTCCCAAAAATCCATCATCAGGTACCATGAGCGGTGGATCACTCATTTTTTCTGCTGCCATGAGTGCGGTACGGCTCATGGCATTGAGTACCCGGACATCAGACAGAGCAGTCAAGCCAGGACCACGCCCATAGATTTCGCCTGCTGCTTTTGCCCAGCGCGGAACCATATATGGCATTTCCAAGTAGCCTGATTCTTCTAAAAGGTGCTTTTCCTTGATTTCCATGTACAGACAAGCCCAAGGAAAATCCTTGCAGGTAAAACCCAAGGGGTCGCGATCAGTACGCGGAAAAACCGCATGGAGTATCTCTATTTTTTCTTCAGGTGCATTTTTGGCCAGCTCTTGTGTCTTTTTAGAGCAATCTTCAGCCCATTCTTGCATGGCTTGCCGTGCGGTAATTTCGTAGCGCCTGAGCACAGTATCCACCATACCTCTGTTGTTTTCACTCACAAAAACTTCACCCAAAGGGCGAGTGGAAAAACGCACCACGCTATCAACATCAGCTTCAACATACATGACCGCAGTACCCAAAAGAGCCATGTCAAGATACAGTTCATGCACATAGGTTTGAAAGCCGGTGTCTTCATCATTAAAGAGGCGGATGATGCGTGTACGAGCCTCTTGCAGATAGTCTCGAACTTCGCGTGTATCTCCGAGTTTTTTATCTTTGGCTCGGATATTAAACCAAGGCAAAGCCGGATTGCTTAAAAGCCCTCCCAGACTGGAAGCTAAAATTTCTAAGGCATGTTGGGGAGTGGAATCAAAAATATGCTCATCACCTGCCCCAAACATTGAAGAACCTCTAATAAAAGAATTTTTACGAGGCATAATATGAGTGGCAATGCTTTCCCAGGCTATTTCCCATGGCCTTCTGCTTTCCTGTAAATCACTGAGTCGTTTATCTGCCCATTCTATAAGTTCTTGTTTCCTGTTATACATTTTATTCTCCCAGAGTTTTTTTAAGTTCCGAATGCTGAATATCGGCATCTCCAAGCAGACCGCTAGCACTGGTTGCTATGCTTGGATTTTGTTGTGCATTTTTTTTGCGCTGTAATTCAGCAAGCTGTGCACTATCTGCCTTACGTTCCAAAATGCGTTTTTTTCGTTCTTCGGCTTGCTTTTTTTCTGCTGCTTCTCGTTCAGAAGCGCGTTTTCGTGCTGCCTTAGCTTGCTTTTCTTGGTTGTAAATATTTGAAGCCACCCCTGTTATACCTGCCACGGCTGAAATAATTGCTGCTGCTCCGCCCATACGACATTTCCTCCTGAGTCTTGCTGCTTAAAGCACAGTTGCTCCAAGCATGATTAGCTAAAACATAAGTGAGCTCATGAAACATAAGTAAGTCCAAAGCATGATTCACAACATGTTTTTTGTTTGTGAGGGAGTATACCCCCGGTTTTTGGCTCAGGATAAAAATACCCCATGATTGGAATATAAAAGCATAAGAATTTCCCTATTGACAGGGTTTTTGGCAGAGGCTTGACAGCTTGAGGCAGGCAATCTATTTTTTCTTTCCGTATGGAGTTGCGGAAAATTTTGCAAAATTTTGTGCACAGTACTGAAGGGAACACAGTATGTCTGATTTAACGGATTTAATCGTTGCCGGTCCAGCCGGAGCAACACAAGCTGCGCCTGCAGGCAGTTTTCAGGCAGGGCCGTCTGCTGAGGGAGCGGAAACGATTCAAGAAAGCAGTGGTGGAAATGATATTTCTACTGTTTTTCTTAAGGAATTGGCAAGGCTTTCAAACATACACCAAAGTGGCTCTGCATGGCTCACGGACATTACAGAACACCTTGCCTTACGAGCTGAAAGCTGTGTAGAACTTGATATTGGTCATGTAATCAACACCAACGGCTAGCACACAAAAGATACTGATTTTTTGCATAGAGATTGCCGTTTGATTTACAATATTTTTGTTTTTTTAAGGTGCGTATCTTGTTTTGAAGGCCTATATATTTGCCCGTAGAGCCTCAAAAAGTCGAAAGCAAGTATGCGATATTTTGTTTCATAAAACTGAAAATTCAAAAATATAAATAATATTGAATTGTTCGCCATTGAGACAAAAAAGTGAAGCAAGATTCATGCGAATTTGCCTTTGCTGTATTCCTTATTCCTGCACTTCCAACAGAGCTGTTTGTACAATGGCGTGTTTGCTAAAGCCCATGAGCCGAGTGAACTTAGGCCAGCGTGGGTCTATTGCTCCTGTTTCTTGCCGTATAGCCACAATCCTTTGTTTTCCTTTTTTTTGAGCATAATAGCGTAGCCATTTGCTATCTTCTTGCAAACAGCGACAAATTTTTGGACTCCAACGAGTGAGTTCTAAATGCACTTCAAAAAAATCAGGATGCTCGGCCAAGGCAGCTGTGCCATACACAGCACTTTGATTGTGCAAAGTATAAAAGCAATAGTGTGCTTTGGGGAAATGGGAAAATTCTTTGGGTTGCTTTTGAATTTTTTGAATGCCCATATATATGCTCCTCTGTTTTATGCCGATGTTTTATGCCGATCTTGGCGTAGCAAATGGGTTAAAATTATTTTCTGTACGTTTGGGCAAATTTTTTGTTTCTTTTGAGCTAATAACCTGTCTCCCCTCTCCGGCTCCGATCATGAGATATTGGGCTGCATCACAAACATGGGAATAACGATTTTTATCAGGCTGATCCTTATATCGTTCTTCCCCCAGAATTTGGACGCGACGGTAACAATATGCTCCGGCCATGCCTTTGATAAGTGTTTTGCACTTTGGGGAAAGAATAAGCCCTGCTTTGCCGTCAACAAGCCGTGAAAGAGGCAGGGCAACAGCTTCACGGCGCAGCAAAGGATCATTGCTTGGAGCTGGTTTTACTTTTAAGCCGATTGCCCTCAAAATATCAAAAGGAGTGCGCTCATCTACTTGTGAGCGTTGCATCCCAGCTGGATCTCCAAAAAAATATAATTCACAACCATGAAAATCTTCTGTGCATTTTGCGGAAAGAAGTTCGGCAAAGCGTACCATGCCCATGTCTTCGCTGACCAGTTCATCCAGCCATTGCCAACGACCACTCATCAATTTTTGCCCAAACACAGCTGCCGGAGTCAGCCCAAAATCTATACCCACATATACCGGGCGTTCTTTGATAACTGTGAGTTCATTTTGAGCAACATGCACTGTGGAGTGAAACTCAGGGTAAATTGGCTTGCCATCCTGTACAAAGCCATACTTTGCACAATAATACACACGAATATGATCGTGATTTTTCCCTCCAAGACGTTTTTGGTAATAATCAGGGGGGAGATGTTCAAGATTTTCTGCCTGTGGATTAGGGCAAAATGCAGTGCCGTGCTCGCCAGAGAGTTCTAATAGTCCTCCGGGTTGGCGAAAAAATTGCCATCCTTGAGGACGGCTTTCTTCAGCCAAATGATACCACCAATGGTCTGTATCCGGTGGGTTGGTATCCATGATAACTCCGGCCCAAGTGCAGCCTCCGTCTTTTTGTGCTGGGTAGCGTTCTACCCGATCACCCATAGCATCTACAATACTTTTAGGCATTTCACGCGCTTCATTAAACCATGCGCCGGTAAGTTCCAAGGAAAGGAGCTTTTTAATGTCTCCCGGGCGATCCAAGGAACGAAAAAGAATTTCAATGTCTAAGTCATCATGCCGAATGGTATGGCTCATATGACTACGGCTAAAAGAACCAAATATTCCTTCCGAAAACCAATCAAGCCATGTTTTAAGCGTGGTATCTTGCAATTCACGGTAGGAATTTCTCACAATAGCCCAGCGTGAATGACGTTTACCGTCCGCTCCTTTGCACTGTCTTTTGGCTCTGCCTATTATTTCCATGCACATGGCCGTGGATTTACCTGAGCCTACAGGCCCCATTACCCCTCTGTAAAAAGCATTTGAGGCATGAAACTTAGCCAAAATAGCTGAGGCTGAATAGCTGATAACAGATGTCTTGCTCATGCCAAAGAACATACACCCTGTTTTGCGCTTAGGATAAAAATCCCCCGTGATTGGAATATAAAAGCATAACAATTTCCCTATTGACAGGCTTTTTGGGGAAGGCTTGCTTAAGCGTGAGATGGAGGGGGAAAAAGGGAAGAGAGGGGAGGGGTAATCTTCCCTTTTTTAGGTGTTCTGAAAAGTAGAAGCCTCAAACACTGTGTTCATCCTCGCTCTTGGGGGGAACCCCCCTCACCTCCGTCATTGAAACGAGTAGTCGCAAAAAACCAGCGCTTTGCACAGTGTGGAACTCTCTCCCCCTCCCATCATTCTGCGCGAAGTCGTGAAAGTTTGTGTTTTTCACAGCATGGCAGTTCCCCTTCCGTCATTCTGCGCGAAGTCGCAGAATCCAGCAGAGCAGGACTATGAGAGCTTGACGTAGTAAGGGAAGAAAGTAAGGAAGAAGAGGAAGAAAAGAAGAAGAAGTGAAGACAGAAAACTGGATCCTGCGACTACGCGCAGGATTACGGCAGGGGAGCGCAGGATGACGGCAGGGGGGAGTACTGCCACACGGTGTACAGCACGAGCTTTCGCGACTTACGCTCAGGATAACAGAGGGGCAAAGCTCGTTGGTTTCGACAGGCTCAACCAACTCTAAAAGGCAAAAGGCTCAACTAACTCTAAAATGCAAAACTCGTTAGCTGAGCCTGCCGAAGCTAGAAAAAAAGGCGACAGGGTATGCCGTGTCGCCTTTTGTAGGTAGATTTGAAAAAAGCTATTTTTTTGTAGCACCTTTGCTATCAATCGCCTGAGCTGTTTGAATCTCAATTTTCCTTGCCTTGAACTTCTCCGGCTTAGGCAATAAAACCGTTAACACGCCTTTATCAAAAGACGCTGATACCTCTCCTTCAGCCACGCTCAAAGGTAGCCGAAAGCCTCGCGTGAACGAGCCATAGCTACGCTCAGAACGATGATACTTATTCTCTTTTGTATTACCCTCGAATTTTTTTTCGCCCTTGATGGTCAATAGGCCATCTTCCAAGGTTATCTCAACATCGGAGGGGTCAACGCCCGGAAGTTCGGCAATCAGCATCACATGCTCATCATTTTCCGTGATTTCAACCGCGGGAAAGAGCCCTTCGTGCCTACGGGTATCCAGACCATCGAGCGAATCACGCCACAGCTCTTCAACAATACTGGCAAAATCAAAAGGACCATGATGAACAAAGCCAGCGAGATTTTTGGCTGGTGAATACTTGCTAAGCATATCAATACCTCCTGATATATTAAGTGTTTGAGATGTAAAACTTGCTCACGACATATAAATAAAACAGCCGAAAACCTTGTCAATATCTTTGTATGATTTTTTTTGCGAAAAATTGAGGGGGGGACGCGCTATGCCCTGCTCAGGGTACTTGCTCTTCAATTCCCCTCCGCCGGAGGGGTCAGGCTGTTGACAAAGTTCTTGCCTCCTAGTGAAGATTCTTTTATATTATTTTCATGTTAAAAAAGCCTAAACAAAAACAAACTACTATTGAATTGGTGACAATAGAAGAATGAGTCCCTAAAAATCATCTTCTTCGGAAGATAAATAAATTTATAGACTTTTCTTTTATTTGTGAAAAAACAAAACATCTTTACTGTGACAATAATGAACGTCCAGCAATTTGAGTAAACTGTTCTTTTTAAGATGCTTTTTATTGGTTATATATTTGGCATTAGAAGTGAAAGGCAGCTTGTAAAAGGAATACAAGTTAATATGGCGTATCGCTGGTTTCTTGGTTTTGGAATAAAGGATAAAATACCTGATTCATCTACGATTAGTCAGAATAGAAGAAGACGTTTTAACGGCACTACAATAGCTCAGGATATTTTTGATAACATTGTTTTGCAGGCTATGAAGCTGAAAATGATTGAGGGTAGAACACTTTATACAGAATCAACACATTTGAAAGCAAATGCCAATAAACATAAATTTGCGAGTAAAATAGTGCAAAAAACCACCAGAACATACTTGATCGAGCTTGATGAAGCTGTGGAGGAAGACCGAAGAAATCACGGCAAAAAGCCCTTAACGCCACAACCGGCTTCAACTCCTGTCAAAAGAATCAAGGAAAGTACGACCGATCCGGAATGTGGATTTATGTATAGAGAAGGCAAACTCAAAGGATTTTTCTATCTCGACCACCGAACCGTAGACAATAAATTTAATTTAATAACAGATAGTTACGTCACTTCGGGTGCAATAAACGATCACGCTCCTTATCTTGAACGGCTGGACAGACAAATTGAGCGATTTGCGTTTGAGGTAAAGGAGGTCGGGCTTGATGCAGGATACTATACCGCGCATATTTGCAAAGGCTTGCAAGATCGAGAAATTTTTGGCGCGATGAGCCATTGCAGGGCATCGTCTATGCGGTATTTTTCCTGTGCATCAGTAAAATCAGTCCATGAAGAGCCTATTGAGATATTATGTACAAAAGGGAATAAATAAGATTTTGCTATGTTATAGCTTGGAAATTCTGAAATATGTAAGCTACCATTATGTGCAAGAGAGGCCGTAATCCACATGCCAGCCTTGAACTGGCCATTATAATTAAACGCATCAAGCGCAATCGTGACATCAACAGTATTATTTTTTGAATCTTCAAAAATTTTAGATACAGTTGTACTGTCTATTTGCCCTGCTAAAATATTTTCCCGGGTAAGGGGGTATCCATCGCGTGGGTATCGCCCTGTTTGATCCGCAAGAATACTCACTTCGGCAAGGTCAGCATACTCAAGAACCTTTTGATAATAGTGAGCTATTTTGGGATGGCTGTTTGGCATGTAACAATCTTTATTGGTGTTGATACAAGAGAAGGCTATTGCCTTTTCATATTGCGATTGTGTCTGTTTTGTCAAAAACTAGCTTTTCCCGTCACCCCTTAAGCAGTAAGCCAAGGGCGATAGACCACATGGTAATGCCGATGATACAGTCGAGGATGCGCCAAGTGCTTGTTCTTTGAAACAGAGGGGCAAGGATTTGACCGCCGAGGCTTAAGGCAAAAAACCAGACACTTGAACCAGTAACTGCTCCTATGCCGTACCACAGACGCTCTATGCCATGGAACTGTCCGGCAATAGAGCCTAAGAGAACCACAGTATCCAAATAAACATGCGGATTGAGCAAAGTAAGCGCGAGAACAGTAAGTATGATTTGTTTTTTCGAGCGTTTGGAGCTTTTTTGCAGGCCTAGGCTTTGCCCACGCAAGGCAGCAAGAAAAGAGCGCAATCCATAGCAAAACAGAAAGGCTGCACCAAACCATGCTGTTAGGCGCATAAGGTTTGGGTGGGAGGCCACAAGCGAGCCTAATCCGGCCACGCCACAGCTGATGAGTACTATATCGCACAAAGCGCAGACCAGAGCTACCAGCAAGTGGTGCTCACGCCGAACGCCTTGGGTCAGTACAAAGGCATTTTGCGCGCCAATGGCACTAATAAGCCCAACACTTACTCCAAAGCCCTGTGCAAGCGATAAGATCACAAGAAGTTCCTTTATAGTTTGTTATGTGTTTTGCCATTGAGTTGTTTCTACAGCTCAATAGCAAGAATACTACAGATGTTTTGTCGTAGAATTGTCTCTACAGCACAACAGTAAGAAAACTACAAATATTTTGCTGTGTAGTTGTTTTTACAGTGTAATAGCAAGAATACTACGAATCTTTTGCTGTGTCTTTGTTTTTATAGTGTAACAGCAAGGATACTACAAAACTTTTTGAACAAATGCTTGAGCTGACTCTCTGTTGCATTGTTTCAAACACAGGCTACATTGTTCCAAAAACAGGTTGTATTGTTTCAAAAACAGGATGTTATGGAAAAGCAATGCCCTGTTAAAATTCGCTTATATACTTAGAAAGATTTGGTATTTCGTCTTTATTTAATTTATTAACAACACGGCTCATAAGTTTTGCTTTTTTTCCGCCAAAGCTGCCATCAGCATAGCCTGTAAGTTTTTTTTGGATGTCCTGTGCAGATTGTCCTTTGAGCATGTCTTTGCCTGAAGCAGAGGCGATTTTATTGCCATTTTGACCATGACAGCCAGCACATTTTGCAGCGTAAAGGCTTGCGGATGAACCGGCAAAAGCTGTGCTTGCAACACACAGACAAAGCAAAGAACAGACTAATTTTTTCATTTTTTCCCCTCAAGTATTCTGTGTTCAAAAAATTGTTTTTTAGGAAAAAGCATAACAGCTAAAAAAGCAAGAGTTTCTTGCAAAGCTCAAGACCTCTTCAATTTCCCATCTTTGTTTGTTGCAGCACCTCCCCCCTTCTTGTCATCCTGCGCGAAGTCGCAGGATCCAGTCTTCTGTCTTTTCTTTTTTTTCTTTCGCCTTCTCTTCCCCCTTGCTTCTTCTCCTACTGCGTCAAAGCCTCTCACCCCGGCTCTGCTGGACTGTCGCGACTTACGCGCGGAAGTGACAGAGGGAGAGCGCAGGATGACAGAGGGGGAGAGTAGGATAACCGAGTTACAGAAAGATTTGCCCTTGCCAAGAGCTTTTTCATTTTTTTGTTGCGAATGAATCCTAATTAGAGTAGAGCATTTTATATGTTCTTTGGGTGTTTTCAATACAAGGAAAGCCGGTGAAAATCCGGTACGGTTCAGCCGCTGTGATTTTTGTGTCTTTTGTTTGCATTAAGTGAACTCAAGAATGCACTTGAAAAGTCAGCATCCTTGCCCAAATGTTTTCTTACACGGTTTTCTAAAACCGTTCAATCCTTCACCTGTTGTCGGCTTTTAAGGTTCAGCCAAAAAAGTCAAAAAAACAACTGAGCAAACAGACTTTTTCGGTTTGATCTCTTAAGCTATTGTCCCGTTTTCGCTGTTTGCATGTGAGAGAAATTGATGCCTCATAAAATTCTTAAACGCGATGGATGTATTGAAACATGGTCTACCACACGGATTGCAGCTGCTATCTTTAAGGCTCTTAAGGGTAGCGGTATTAAAGACTCTTTGCTGGCAGATAGGCTGGCAGGCAAGGTCGAGCAAAAACTTTTGGATCAGGAAATACCTAATCAGGAAGAAGTGCAGGATATGGTTCAGCAGGTTCTTATGGAATCTCGCTTGTTCAAAGTGGCTGAACGCTATATTTTGTATAGAGAAAAACGCCGTGAATTGCGTACCCAAAATCAGGCCTTTCTTGATATTGCAGGTGTAACTGACGGGTATCTTGATAACCTTGATTGGCGTGTGAACGAAAATTCTAATATGACCCATTCCTTTCAGGGGCTTATTTTGCATATGGCAGGAGCTGTTCAGGCAAGGTATGTACTTGAAAAATATCCGGAGGAAATACGTTTAGCCCATGAGTTTGGGTATTTTCATATCCATGATCTTTCCTTTGGGCTGGCAGGATATTGCTCAGGATGGAGTTTGCGTGATCTTTTGCTTGAAGGCTTTAATCTGCGTGACCGCTGTTCTTCTACGCCTCCAAAACATTTTGATTCTGCCTGCGGACAGATTGTTAATTTTTTAGGAACGCTTCAAAATGAATGGGCTGGGGCTCAGGCATTTAATAATGTGGATACCTATTTAGCTCCTTTTATTCGCCATGATGGACTGAGTTATACAAGCGTGAAGCAGCAAATTCAAAAAATGCTGCATAATCTGAATGCAACCTCTCGTTGGGGAGGGCAAAGTCCGTTTACCAACTTTACTTTTGATTTTGTACCACCTTCGCATATTGCAAAAGAACCGGTGATTATTGGCGGTGAATTGCAGGAATCAACATACGGAGAGTATGCTGAAGAAATGGCCATGATCAATAGAGCCTACTTAGAAGTGATGCTCGAAGGTGATGCAGACGGGCGTATCTTCTCTTTCCCCATCCCAACGTATAACGTGACCACTGATTTCCCTTGGGAAAGTGAAGAAGGAAAACTGCTCTTAAAAATGACGGCCAAGTATGGAGCACCGTATTTTCAGAATTTTATTAACTCTGATCTGAATCCTGAGGATGTTCGCTCCATGTGTTGTCGTTTACAGATGGACTTGCGTGAAATACGGAAAAAAACTGGTGGACTTTTTGGTGCTGGAGACCTTACAGGTTCTATTGGGGTTGTTACGCTGAATTTGCCCAAACTGGCATATCTTGCACACGGAGACGATGATTTTTTTGATCTCTTAACTGAATATGCTACTTTAGCCAAAGATTCTTTGGAATTTAAGCGTAAAATAGTGGAGCAAAATTTTGAAGCCGGGATGTTCCCGTTTTCACGCCGGTATTTGAAAAATGGTTTTAAGGGGCATTTCTCAACGATTGGGGTTATTGGTGGACATGAAGCCTGTCTTAATCTGCTGGGCAAAGGCTTGGAAACTGAATCAGGCTCACGACTTATGGAGCGCGTGCTGAATCATTTGCGTGAGCTTATGGTCGGTTTTCAGGAAGAGACAGGGAATTTATATAACCTTGAAGCAACTCCAGCAGAGGGAACATGCTACCGCTTAGCTAAAATCGATAAGTCTCTTTACGGAGATGGTATTCAAGCCTCTGGAACGGAGACTCCCTATTATACGAATTCTACCTTGCTGCCTGTAGGGTCTACTGCTGATGTCATTGCTGCCTTGCAGCAGCAGGATGCACTGCAAACAAAGTATACAGGCGGAACGGTGTTCCATACCTTTCTTGGGGAAGCAGTTGCAGATGAAGACAGTTTAAGGCAGTTCTTAATAACAGCCATGAGCAATACGAAAATGCCGTATATTTCAGTAACTCCTACATTTTCCATTTGTGAAAATCATGGGTATATATACGGGGAGCACTTTAGTTGTCCTACTTGCGGTAAGGAGACAGAGGTGTATACAAGGGTTGTTGGCTATTATCGCCCTGTGGGTCGCTGGAACAAAGGCAAGCAGCAGGAGTTTAAGGATCGTTTGGAGTATTCAAAGGAATCTTTGTGCTGCACACAATAGTTAGGAACATATGCGTTCATGATTCTTGATTCAAACCAAATTGCCTCCATAAGGCAACATAATGATGAAGAGCTTCGTCGGGGTAGTCGTGGAACACACGGCTATCCCGCACGAACTGTTCAAAATTTACTGTACACGATTGAAGCCCTGAAAAAAGAAAAGCGGAAGTGGAAAAAACTGGCTCAAACCAGAGGAAAGGCTTTGGAAGACATACACGCGATTGCCTCAGAAAAATTACCCGGATAGTTCGTTTGTATTGTAGTCTGTACGCTGGTACACAGCAGTAAATTTTGATGTTTTTTATATCTGATAACTCTCTAAATTTCTGAATATTTTTTATGTCCGGATTACAACTCCTTATTGTTGAGGATGAGGCTAAAAATTTAGATAGCCTTGTTGCCATAGCTGAGTCTGCTGGCTTTCAAGTGACTGCCTGCTCCGGTTCTGAGATTGCTGAACAATATATTCGGCAAAAGAATTTTGACGCAATCATCAGTGACTTACATACTCAGGGCAAAGGCGAACTGCATTTATTAAAGCTCGCTAAAACTCAAAATAGCAGTACACTTGTCGTGATTATTACAGACTCTGATTCTGTGGAACGCGCTGTGGAAGCTGTGGATATGGGGGCATACCGCTATATTACCAAGCCTTACGAATTAGAGCGTATACGCCTTTTAATCAAACAGGTTCGGGAACAGTGTTTACTCCGGGCGGAGCTGATTGAGCTACGCAGTATGGTTGAAGACAGCCGAAAGTCCAAAATAATAGGAAAAAGTCCTGCTATTCAGGAAGTGAAGGAGTTTATTCAAAAAATATCTCCCTTGGATTGTGCCCTTCTTTTGGAGGGAGAAACTGGCGTGGGTAAAGAGTTCTTTGCGAGGCTAGCCCATGAAAATAGTACACGGGCAGATAAAGGTTTTTTTGCAGTCAATTGCGGTTCTTTTGCCGAAGGATTGTTGAGTAATGAACTTTTTGGGCATGAAAAAGACGCTTTTACAGGAGCTGGACAGCGTAAAGCTGGTATTTTTGAAGCAGCAGCCGGAGGCACGCTGTTTCTTGATGAAATTAGTGAGATGTCGCTTAGTTCGCAGGTCAAACTGTTGCGAGTGTTGCAAGAGGGTGTTTTTTTAAGGGTAGGTGGAACGCAAGAAGTTGTCGCGGACGTTCGCATTATTGCTGCAGCCAATAGAAATTTGCAAGATGAAGTCGTTGCCGGGCGATTTCGTAAGGATCTTTTATATCGACTCAATATCATTCGTATAACTATTCCTCCCTTGCGTGAGCGTGTTGAAGATATTTCTTTGTTTTGCAAATTTTTTATTGCTAAGTTCGCAGAAAAGTATCGGAAAAATATTGATGCTATTTCCGATGAAGTCATGAGCATCTTATACGAGTATCAATATCCGGGGAATGTACGAGAACTTATCAATATTATTGAACGCGCTGTTATTTTAGCAGAATCGAATTGTATTGAACGAAAACAACTGCCCAAGCGGATTTTGAAAAAAATCATACATGCTGAGCCCGTGGAAAATACCCTGTGCTCTCTTGCTGAAATACAAGAGCAGCATATCCACAAAGTACTTGAACATGTTGGCGGAAACAAAACTCAAGCCGCTAAAATTTTAGGCGTGGACAGGATAACCCTCTGGCGAAAGCTAAAGAAGGATAAATAGCTGAAGAAGGAACAACAGATGTTGCTATATGCAATAGCGTTGCAAAAAGCATCAGTCTGTAACCTTTTGAAAAAATAAGACTTAATATAATTTTGTTTCTCTTTGCAACAGTTCTTTCGCATTGCTATCTTTGGATTTTTTTCTAACTAGCTGAAATTATTGATATAAAAAACATGGCACGCGCTTTGCTTTAAGGCTGGATACTTTATCAACGGCGATAAGGTATCACTACAATCATATTATTGAGGAGTTAAGACGTGTTGAAGATTATTAAAAACAAAGTTGATGTTTTTTATAACAAATTAATGACTGCTGTGGTTTTTGCTCAGGCAAATGACCATGCAGACGCTATGATTTTTCTCGACAAATAAGTCCGGAAAATACAACTTTGTGTGCCTTGGCATACAAAGAGGCATGAAAATGCCTGCACAACAAAACCTCTGTGCTTTCTCCAGCCAGAGGTTTTGCTGTTTACCATTTCTTTTGAGTTGGCATACGTTGCAAGTTCCTGAGAAAGGAAAACTTTTTCAACAGCCAATTTAAAGTCAGGTGTCAGCCCCAAAAAGAAATAAAAAAGGCGAACAACGTGACCCTTGCTATTATGTCAGTACTTCTCTTTCCAAGATTACTTGTGTTGTTCCCTTACTTTTCTTTTATTTGTCCCGTATCCTCTGCGCCAAACAATTTTTTAAGCCATTTCTTAAGCGTAATCCGAAAAGGTACAGCAGGAATGTAGGTATAATGAGGCTTTGCCTTTTCAATAAGCTGTTCAAGACTAAAATCTTCAAACTCAAGCTCTTCATAATTTTCTGAAAGCATGTATCTTAGCAAGTGACGCAGTTTTCCTTGATGCGTTGGTACGTCTTCGATGCAGCGCAAATCTACTTTGTTATTCTCTTTGACAAAGTATTCAAGCAGCCGTCCTTCAGCATCAAAAACTGTATATATCCCATCTCGCACGTCATAATGCTCAACCGTACAGATTGCATGTTCAAATTCTGTACAAAGAGTAGCATCGCACGCAGAATTATCATTGCCTTCTGTTACAAATATAACAATGGGATATTTTATATCTTTCACTAGAACCTATCCCTCCAAAGTTGCTTTCTTCTTAAATCATTCAAAATCTTTGTATGCTTCGCTATCATAGCCTTCAGGGGTATTTGCATAAACTTCCCAGTAGCTTGGGCGCCTTTTCAATTTTTCCCAATAACTATCAGCCATACCCTCTCTCTATGCCATAATCAGTGTATTTTCCCCTGAAATGATGGAATTTTTTACCATCATACGAATAAGAAAAAGTAATAGTTTTGCCTTCTATTTTAGGCTTTACCAAAACCAAAGAGTTAGGTACGCCACAAGCCGATTGCCATGTGCCTTCAAACCCATCTTTGCCTTGGACTATTCTTAATTCATAACCAAGCAAATCACCTCCTTCTTCATGATAATACATAGAAGAGAAAGTGCCTGTAGCCATAATCTCCTCTGCCTGCGAGGACATAGGATAAAAGGTTGTGCTGACCAAAATAGCCAGCACCATAGCAAAACAAGGCAAATACTTATTCCCAATGTTTGGATCTTTTTTGAGCTTCTTTAATCCATTTGTCTCGATTTTCTCTGCCCTCAGGGACTTCCATATAAAAATGAACTTCATCTTTGCCCTTGCGAAAATTTCCGCCCCACGACAAACCTGCTTTTCTTGCATTTTTAAGCACTTCCTCCCATTGTTTACTCTTTTTCAAATTGTATACCCTTTTAATATTTTTACATTCCTTTTTAATATACAATATATGCTAAAACAGTATTTACATTTACTTCTTTTTTGAACAAGCAAATCTTAAAATCAAAAGAGCATATGCCGATATAATAAACGGACTATGTGAAACAAAAGCATCGTATGAATCATGGGTAGTTACAATAAATAAAAAAAAGAAAAATCTAAAAATAGAAGATTTTACAAATGTTGTATATGAATCTCCAAAAATAAAAAACTTTATTCTTACTCTATAAGCGTCATTCTTTTTTGTTTTTAATATTATTATTTGTTCGATAGTAAACATAATTATAAAAAAAATAATCCACGCAATGTCTACACCCGCCATTGTATCCATATAATCATTCCCTATCTTTGATCTTTTTATCTCCATAAATATCTTTTTCTATAGCATTTATTTTTTCTGCAAGAGAAAGAGCTTTTTCCCTGTATCCTTCTGCAAAAAGTGCTTTATGCAATTGCTCCCCTTGTGTAACCTTAGTAAACATTATAGACTCTGCCAAACTCTTAGGGAACTTCGCTCCAACAAAAGATTTAATCGCATCTTCAGTAGCCATCTTTGCGCTTTCTTTTACAACTTCACCAGCAGCACGAAAACCAAATTCAGCTCCTTTTTTCATTTCTTCGCTATTAACTGCATTCCAACCGCCAATCAAAGCATCTTTAATCCCTTTTGGAGCGGTTTGTCCGAGCTTGACAAATCCATCGCCAACTTTTCCCCAACCTGAGCGTTGTTTATCTATTTTCTCTTGTAGTCTTTGCTCTTTTACCTTCAAATCCCGTGCAGACGCAGTTGAATTTTGGCTTTGCTGTTTGGCTTCTGCCTCTTTCAAAGCCGCTACATCCTGCGTAAAATTTCGGGCAGTGCCAGTATTGCCCTTTGCGCTGTCTTGCCCTTCTCGTACTATTGTGATTTTACCGTCTTCTGCACCTCCGAGCTGGGCTGTGGCATGACCTGTGTTTTTATGCTGAGGCTGGGTCATTGCAGATTGTTTTTGAGGAGTATCCTGCTGCGTCTGCCTTGCCACATTCTGTCGTACTACATCCTGCTGTACCTTATCCTGCTCTGAGACAGTCTGCTGTGACACATTCTGCTTTACCATGCCTGCAATTTTTTCATCAAAACCACCTCCAATAAGCGAAGGGTATTGTTTAGACAGAGACCATGCTGTTTTTGGCAAAGACGGGGCGTTATGATCCGTATCTTCCTGAATAAAAGTCGGTCGCATGGGGTTTGCAATCTCAATCGAGGTTTTGTTTGTAGCCTCGGTGCTGCTTGTATAGCCCAGTTCCTGCTTGGCTTTTTGCCCTCGCTTGGTCTTGGCATATTTCTCTGGTCGCCAGTCAGGGCTTTTATCCTCCACCCACCAGTCAGGCTCATTTCTGCTTCTTGATTTATAACGCAGATCCCCCTTACGATCCACAGGCTCATAACTGCCGTTATCGTAAGCTACCCACTTTGTTTTTGGCTCTCCGTAATTGCTAGTAAACATATTCTTATCTCCAATATCGCATTTCAAATAAAAAAGAAATAATAAAAAAGGCGAACAAAGTCGCCCTTTTTAGAATGTTAAGAATTTATCCTTCTAAAGCTATGCGGTGTCCTCTTACTCTTTTTCCGTATCCTCTATACCAAACAATTTTTTAAGCCATTTCTTAAGCGTAATCCGAAAAGGTACAGCAGGAATGTAGGTATAATGAGGCGTTGCTTTTTCAATAAGCTGTTCAATGCTTAGATTTTCAAAATCAGCATCTTTATAAATATGATAAAGCGTATACTTTAACAAATGACGTAGCTTTTCTTGATGCGTGGGTACGTCTTCGATGCAGCGCAAGTCTACTTTGTTATTCTCTTTGACAAAGTATTCAAGCAGCCGTCCTTCAGCATCAAAAACTGTATATATCCCGTCTCGCACGTCATAATGCTCTACCGTACAGATTGCATGTTCAAATTCTGTACAAAACTTAACGCCACATGCAGAATTATCATTGCCTTCTGTGACAAATATAACAATGGGATATTGTATTTTTTCCATTAGAATCTGCCCTTCCAAAATTACTGCCTTCTTAAATTATTCAAAATCTTTGTACGCTTCGCTATCATAGCCTTCTGGGGTATTGGCATAAACTTCCCAGTAGCTTGGTCGCCTTTTTAGTTTTCCCCAGCCACGGTCGTCCATAGGTTCTTGTTCTATGCCATAATCAGTATATTTTCCCTTAAAATGATGGAATTCTTTACCATCATACGAATAGGAGAACGTAATTGTCCTGCCTTCTATTTTAGGATTGACCCACACCAAAGTCCCAGGTTCGCCGTAGGCTTCTTGCCATGTACCTTCCAGACCATCCTTGCCATAAACTATCCTCAATTCCCAACCAAGTAACTTGCCTGCTTTTTCATCATAGTACATAGAAGAAAAAGTACCCATCGCCATTGTTTCCTTTGCCTGTGAGGACATAGGGGAAAAGGTCGTGCTGACCAAAATAGCCAGAAGCATAGCAAAACAAGGCAAGTGACTATTCCCAATGCTTGGATCTTTTTTGAGCTTCTTTAATCCATGTGTCTCTATGTTCTCTGCCCTCAGGGACTTCCATATAAAAATGAACTTCATCTTTGTCCTTGCGAAAGTTCCCACCCCAAGACAATTCTGCTTTCTTTGCATTTTCAAGAGCTACCTCCCATTGGTTACTTTCCTTCTTCAATTATTCAAAGTCTTTGTATGCTTCGCTATCATAGCCTTCTGGAGTATTGGCATACACTTCCCAGTAGCTTGGTCGCCTTTTTAATTTTCCCCAGCCCCAGTCATCCATAGGTTCTTGTTCTATGCCATAATCAGTATATTTTCCCTTAAAATGATAGAATTCTTTACCATCATACGAATAAGAAAATGTAATTGTTCTATCCTCTATTTTAGGTTTTATTAACACCAAAGAATCAGGTTGACCGTATGCTACTTGCCATGTTCCTTCAAAGCCATCTTTGCCTTGAACTATCCTTAATTCCCAACCAAGCAAATCGCCTGCTTCTTCATGATAATACATCGAAGAAAAAGTACCTGTCTCCATAATTCCCCCTGCCTGAGAAGAAACAGGATAAAAGGCAGTGCTGACCAAAATAGCCAGCATCATAGCAAAATAAGGCAAATATCTATTCCCAATGTTTGTATCTTTTTTGAGCTTCTTTAATCCATTTGTCTCGATTTTCTCTGCCTTCAGGAACTTCCATATAAAAATGAACTTCATCTTTATCCTTGCGAAAATTTCCGCCCCAAGACAATCCTGCTTTCTTTGCATTCTCAATAGCCTCCTCCCATTGTTTTTGTGTAATACCAATCGGTTTAGATTCGCCTTTTTTTATCGCTACATCCACAGCACGACCAGCTTCATGCAAGCTAGTGCCTGGAGCAGCAGCACCATAAGAAGAATTTTGGATTTTTTTGCTTCTTTGTTTTTCCGTAGTGCGAAAGCCACAAGTAAACGTTATGGGGATGCCACTTTGTTTATTAAGCTCTTGCCATTTTTCAACTGCTTCTTTTACGTCTTTATGTAGATATGTCGCTCCTACACCTGGCAGCTCAATTTTTTCCCATACTTCATCTTTTAGCAAGTCATTTTGAGATTGTGTTGCAGTACTGGCATTACCCCTTGCGCTGTCCTGCCCCTCTCGCACTACCGTGACCTTACCGTCTTCTGTGCCTCCGAGCTGGGCTGTGGCATGGCCTGTATTTTCATGCTGAGGTTGGGTCATTGCAGATTGTTTTTGAGGAGTATCCTGCTGCGTCTGCCTTGCCACATTCTGCTGTGACATATTCTGCTTTACCATGCCTGCAATTTTTTCATCAAAACCACCGCCAAAAAGCGAAGGGTATTGTTTAGACAAAGACCATGTTGTTTTTGGCAAAGACGGGGCGTTATGATCCGTATCTTCCTGAATAAAAGTCGGACGCATGGGATTTGCTCTTTCAATCGGGTTTTTGTTTGTAGCCTCGGTGCTGCTTGTATAGCCCAGTTCCTGCTTGGCTTTTTGCCCCCGCTTGGTCTTGGCATATTTCTCTGGTCGCCAGTCAGGGCTTTTATCCTCCACCCACCAGTCAGGATCATTTCTGCTTCTTGATTTATAACGCAGATCCCCCTTACGATCCACAGGCTCATAACTGCCGTTATCGTAAGCTACCCATTGTGATTTTGGTTCTCCGTAATTGCTAGTAAACATATTTTTATCTCCAATATCGTATTTCAAATAAAAAGGAAACTTATTTTTAAGGATTTTCCCTAGGCAGTGCCGTCAAATTCTTTTTATCCATAAGACAAGTCATTGAGTTTGGACTATAGTTTTCATATGCTGTAACTTAGCCTCTATAAATATTAAAAAAACTGCTGGAAAAGCCGTCTGCATATTGTTCAAAATGTTCAGTCTCTTGCTTTAAGGCAACTGGTTGATTCTTTTGCTCTTTTAATCAGACTTTTCCAGCAGTTTATAACAGTGACTACAAGTAGCCCAAGGAGGCAAACATACTTTTTGGTTCTCTCTAGGAGAGCGGAGTCATTGAAACGGTTTCCCCTGAAACAGAAGCTACCAAAGCACTGAGCACATTTGCTGTGCCAAAATCAGTAACAGCCAAAACAACATCTCCGTCCGAGAGGTTGTAGTGATCAACAGCATCGTTAAAATAAGCAGAGCTGCTCACTTCTGTGCTGCTATCCTCGCTCTGGTACATAAAGAGCTGCTGACCAGGCACTCCGCCCATAAGTCGCATTTTGCTAGAATTATAAGCCATTGTATTTACTCCTTTTTTGCAAGAGCCTGAGCGTGCCATGCCAAAGCAAAGGCACGCTTTAGCCCTTATTTTTCAATTAGTCTGCAATCGCAGCCGTATCATTGCACTGAATCTCGATGATGCCTTGCTTATCAATAAGGCAAACGCCGGCAGACAGCATATGGTTTACAAGATGGGCAGCCTTTTCTGGCACCCAGTCCACAAAACACTCCACGCCTTGAGCCTCAGCCAGACCAACAGCACTTCTATGGTACATAAAGCACTTGCGGACGCCTTCTTTGAGAGGCAAACCAGAATGGAAAAGCCAAGTAATGCCCAGCCATTGGCGAGCTTCAGTACCCTTGAGCCATGAGTACTTTTCTCCAGCATAATCAGAACTTTTGAACTCAGCGATGTTCAGCATTTCGTTCCACTGATGCGCTCCGACCACGGCAAAACGGTTTCCGTCATCAGGAACATCTGCTTCATTGAGCATGGCAAAGGCTTTAAGGATTTTTTCTTTGCTCAAACCAGAAGAAGCCTCTTCAATAACCGTAGGGGTGCTGTCCATGGTGGAAAGAATAAGCTCATCCACCTTGCGCCCTAAAGCCCAAGCACCTGCATTGGCAACAACCTTGCGCTCATCAGTATTGCCCTTAAGCTGGTCAAGTTTATCCACATAATCCGCACCATACCAATCTTCCAAAGTACAGCTCACGGTAGAGTGGCTTACATTCATAAGCGGCACATTGCCATGCCGTGTTTTAAGACCGGCAGATCCCTTGCCATTTTTTTGAAAAACACAGGTAGAGCCTTTGACTCCGGTCTGTAGGCGCAAAGTAGGACGCAGTTTAGAACCGCGACTTTGATATGCCTCATGCACGTCATGAACGTACATTTGCACAAAACTGTTAGTAATATCGTTTGACATGATTTAGTCCTCCTGTTGATAAACGCTTTGCATTGCGTACTTTGCATTGTGTGTTTCGCATTGCGTACTTTGCATTGCGTTTAAGTCTTGCATAGCGCATGTCGTGCATTTCGTGCGTTTTGTATTGCGCGTGTGTTTTGCCTTACTTGCGCTTTGCATTGCGCTGGCGTGGGTTTCTTTCTTCTTGCACAAAAAAAGAGTTTCCGCATAAACACGGGACGTTTTGAACAAGCCGAGGCCACAACATGCAAAGGACTATACCCCATGTTTTGGGGGCAGGATAAAAATACCCCTTAAATGGCAAGCAAAAGCATAATGATTTCCCTATTGACAGGGTTTTTGGAGGGGGGGGCAATATGAACCACCCTGAATCAATTGCTTTTTACCCTTGACTTTATTTTCTATATTTGGAATTTGAAAAGCATGAGTGCGAAAATGGCGTCTTTAGTCTATGGTTTGATTTGTGGGATCGTAATGTTTTGTTTCAGTGCCTATTTTGACCTTAAAAGGATCAGTTGGAGAACAATTATTTTTGATGTACACATAGCTGGTTCCTTTTTGGTAGCAGGATATTTTTCATGGTATTTAATAATAGCGCGTAAAAAACATTTTGGCATCATGAGACGCATACTTGTTGGGATTGCTACAAACGTACTTTCATATTGCTTTATGTGGTTGTCGTATATAATCTTTTTAGTTTTTGTACTTTTTTATAGGAATACTCTAGAAATTACAGGGACATGTCTTGGGACACTCTCTGTGAATATTTTGTCAGCTTTTTATGTTTCTGGTCTTTTTACTATTGCTCTTGCGTATGTATTTAGTTTCCTTGCTCTCCCCCTAGCGTGTCTAGTAGCTTGTTTTTTCGGTTCTATAAAAGTTAGGCGAAAACTAAAAATTTCCGCCTAACCTGATTTTTTGAAATTTAATAATCCTCAAAAAATTCTTTCGCTTTTCCCCAACCAACTTCATATGCGAGCTTTCCAGTATTAACAAGTCCTATGTCATCAACCATTTCTGCTGATTCTACGATAGCTTTTCGAGTAAACATATCTTTGCTCTTAACTGCACTGACAACATGCCTTAAATCCTCGTAAGGCAACTCACTTATCCCTGCCTCCTCATATGCGTCCGAGTGCATATCAAAGGCTATTTCTTCAAATTTTTCAGGGTCAAGCTCATCCATTTTGCCAGAGGCAATGCCTTCTTCCATTTTCTCCTGCAAAATACGCCGAGTATCGTCCACCCATTGTTTCCCTTTGTCAGAGAGCTTGCCACGGACTTCATCTGAAAAAACATGGGCATATTTGTCCCCGTATTCCAGATAATAACTCGGCGGTTCTTTGTCAGGATGCCTGCGTACAAACCATTTTCGCTGTTTTCCCAAGGGTTGAATGACATTTTTGCCCTCCGTTTTTGCTGTTTTTGCTTGGAAAAATCCAAGTGCACAGCAGTATTCCCCTGTTTTGGGCTAGGGATAAAAATACCCCTTCAATGGAAAGCAAAAGCATAATGATTTCCCTATTGACAGGGTTTTTGGGGAGACTTGCTCAAGTGGGGAGGGGAGGAGCAGGCAGATGCTGTCATGCTATGCAAAAACATAGTATTCAGTGCGTTTTTAACTACAAAAAACAAAGACTGGATTCTGCGACTTACGCGCAGAATGACGGAGGAGGATGTACTGCCACGCTGTGTAACGCACTGGATTTTCACGACTTCACGCAGAATGACAAGCAAAAAAGGCATAACAAGACCGAGGGTATCGGATACTCCTGAATTTGTTTCAAACTAAGTGTTAGCTTTGCAATTTATATGCGTTTGCCCTGAACCCGAACAAGAATTGCTTGTAAAAAAAAGGCTAATTATTTACACAAAAGTATCTTGCCAGAATTGGTGAAACAGATTGTTCGCACAGTGTATCCTTCAATGAAGTCATTTGTGATACAAATTTTAATACAACACTCAGCAATTTACTACTCAGCAATCTACTCATGCAAGGAGTAGGCATAAAGGAAAAATGTGAAATATAAGAAGTGTTTTGAAAAAGAATTAAAAGCCTTTGTCTCTGATCTACAAAAGCACATAAGCACCGATGATGGACAATGGTCAATCAAAGGATTTATTGATATATACGAAAACATATACACTATATCCTCTGACACAAAAATTATTTCTAAAATACTGGAGATACATCTTTTTCCAAAAATTTTAGAGTTTTCAAAAAAAATCGGCTACAAGGTCGTTTTGGCTGAACACCAAAATTATTACCCGGATATCTCTTTTGTTGACCAAAAGAACGAAGCTATTAAATTCGCAGTCGATTTGAAAACTACTTACAGGAATCCTAGAAAGCCATACCTTTGCAATGGGTTTACGCTTGGATCACATGGAAAGTACTTTGAAGAAAGGACAAGTACAAAAAATATTCAGTTTCCTTATGATTCATATTCTGGACATTTTTGCTTAGGAATCATCTATGATAGAAAAGCAGGCTCAACTATTGACGAAACAAGTTCCTATAGTCTCAGTGAACTGCACTCCATAACTTCGGTTGTTCACAATTTTCAATTTTTTGTAGCCGAAAAATGGAAGATTGCAGGCGATAAGCCCGGCAGTGGCAATACCGCGAACATTGGAAGTATCAAAAATATCAGTGATATAATACATGAAAATGGAATGTTCGCTCAGTTAGGCGAATCGTGGTTTGATGAGTATTGGATGAATTATGATAAAATTCACCACAAAGACACCAAGGGTAAAACAAAAACGATAAAATCACTGCTTGAATTTGTAAAATACAGGCAAGGTGATACTTCGCTTATAGTCCCCCAAAGAAACTGTATGCCTCAAAAATGATATGACAAAAATTTACGTCCCACCTATCAAGTCGCAAGGCATTAAAACAAAACTTGTCCCATGGATAAACAGCATTGTCTGGGAAAATTTTAAGGGAATGTGGATTGAGCCTTTTATGGGCACTGGAGTTGTTGCGTTTAATTTAGCTCCAAAAAATGCGTTATTATGTGATACGAACCCACATTTAATTAATTTTTATTCTTCCATACAATCAAACGACATAACCCCATGTAAAGTAAAAACATTTTTGACTGCGGAAGGAGCAAAACTTTTAGAGCTTGGCGAATCTCATTATTACTATGTAAGAAACCGATTTAACAATTTTCATGATCCACTGGACTTTCTTTTTTTAAGTCGAGCTGGATTTAATGGAATGATCAGATTCAACAAGAAAGGCGGATTCAACGTCCCCTTTTGTAAAAAACCTAATAGGTTTGCTCAAGCATATGTTACGAAAATTGTAAATCAAGTATCATATGTCCAGCATTTATTAAAGACAAAAAATTTCATATTCAAATGCCAAGATTTTAAAAAAACTATAGTAAAAGGAAGTGATGGTGATTTAATTTATTGTGATCCTCCATATATTGCCAGACACACTGATTATTATAATAGTTGGGATAGTTCAAACGAAGATGAGCTCTTTTTAGAGTTGTCAAATACCACAGCTAGGTTCATTTTATCTACTTGGCATCACAATGATTTTAGAAAAAATGAATTTATTGATTCACATTGGAATCGGTTTAATCTTTTTACAAGAAAACATTTTTATCATGTAGGCGGGAGTGAAAAAAATCGTAATCCTATGATTGAAGCTATTGTTACCAATTATAAAGCACTCGAAAAAAATGTACCCCAAAAAGAAAAACCAGCACAGCTTTCTTTATTTGAAAAATCTTCTGAATATTGTTTAGCTGGATAAAACGAGCTTCCTCACTCCCCTCCCCCAGCTACCTCGCCCCCAAGGCAGCAGCTCTTGCCAGTTCATCGCAGCGTTCATTCTCAGGATGTCCTGAATGCCCCTTGACCCATTGCCAGCTCACTTGATGCGCTTTCATAGCCTCACACATGCGTAGCCAGAGTTCTTTATTTTTGACTGGCTTTTTGGCTGCTGTTTTCCAGCCGTTTTTTTGCCAATTTTCCAACCATTTTTGGGTAAAAGCATTTTTCACATATTTTGAGTCCGTCACAATGCTCACCTTGCACGGCTCTTTGAGAGCCTCTAAAGCCACAATAACCGCCATCATTTCCATTTGGTTATTTGTGGTCTGAGCAAAACCAGCGGACAGTTCTTTGCGTGTATCCCCATAGCTCAAAATAGCACCGTAGCCTCCAGCCCCTGGATTTCCAAGGCAAGAACCATCAGTATACACAGTAACTTTTTTCATAAACTATCCAAAATTTTTGCACGGCGAGTTTAGCATAATGCACTATGCGGTAATTGTTCTTTATTCAGCCTGTTTTTCGTCAAGGGTTTTCCACAGTGCAATAAGAGCTGTTTTCAGCCCTTGTTGCCAGTCGCCGGCTTCAAAATACTGCACAAAATGTTCTGAGCTTAAGTGCTGCTCAAAGCCAGCAGGTACAACACGCTTAATCAGGGGAGGCAAAACAATCAAAACCTCTTCTGTGCTAGGGGAAAGCCCAATAAATACGGTTTGATTATCCAGCGTTGGCAAAACAACATTTTGGCTAAAAACATGTATTTGCGCGCGTTGCCCAAATTCTTGTGTCAGTCCGGATGCAAATTTTTTAATGAACTTTGTCTCTGCATCTGTAAGCAGTCCGCTCTCATCTATAAGGCATTGTTCCCCTTTATTTTGGCTCACAGCGTCCATAAATTCAATGCCTTCCCCTGAATAATGCTTCCAAACAAGAACCAAGGCTGTTTCCACGCCTTTTTCCCAATCATCATCCCAGTAGGCATCAAAAAAGCCATGTTCAATTTGCTGAATGAGTTCCAGCTCCCTTTCGCCCTCTGGATTCATGCGTAAGGCCACGCTGCGTGTTGCAGGCGCAAGAGACAAAATGACTGTATTTTTTTCAGGTAGCTGAGGATCGATCTCATTTTTTAGGATTTGTACACGCGCTTCTATACCAAAATCATGCTTCATGCTTTTGGCAAAATCACGAGCAAAAGATTTGATATGCGCGGAAGCCTCTTGGGTTTCATCCCAAAACACTTGATCCTGCTGCATATTACGCAGTATGCGCTCATTATTTTCCCAAAAAGCCCAAATCACAGTCAAAACAACCAAGAGCATGGCAATGGAACGCATCCCACGCTCTATCGGTGTTTTCCCTCGTACAGAAAAGAAAAAAGCCATTAGTCCCTCGTGTTTATGTTGGGTATTCTTAGTCTAGTAACTGTTCTGGCTCTATCCCCAAGGCGTGTGCAATACGAGTACGAGTAGAATAGCGTACTTTTTTCTTGGGATTTTCAAAACCTGCATAGGTAGACTGGCTTATTCCCATACGCAAAGCCACTTCTTTTTGAGTGAAACCGAGATATTCACGCCAAGCCTTTACTAAATTCTTTTTATCAAGCAAAGAAAGCTGAACCACCTCTAAAGGAAGTTCAACATCATCCTCTTTTTCTTGAGTTTCCATGTATTCATTATAGGGCAAGAGAACATAAAGAGGGATTCCTTGTGCATCCTTAATGACTTGAGGTTCAGTGGCTATACGTTCTGTCATCTCGTTTTTTTACCTCCTCAATGCGGATAATCACAGGGTTTTGAGTGGCAGATACCTTAAAAATAACACGATACCTTCCAACTCTTAAGCGATAATTATCACTATTTTTTAACGCTTTGACATTATTACAATCAGGCCATTGTTTTAAGCCTTCTATTTTTCCAAGTATTCTTCTTTTGTAATCATCAGGCAATGTTGCAAGTTGTTTATAGGCTTTACGTTTAACCTTAATCTGAATGTTCATAATCGTAAAATACAGCTTTTAATCGCTTTTTGTCAAGGGCATAGCCGATAACAAAGGGCATTTACTCGCTGCGTGAAGACTCTATCCTCAACTCCCAATTTGTAAAATCCATAGCCACGTTTATTAGAAAAAAGCCATTAGTCCCTTGTGGTTATGTTGGGTATGATGGAAGCAATAGTTACTTTGCTTCAAGTCTTTGAGCTATCCATGTCTTGATAACCGCTTGCCTGTTAATCCCCAGACGTGTTGCTAATGTGGAAATCTCTACCCCTCCCATCATTCTGCGCGAAGTCGTGAAAGTTTGTGTTTTTCACAGCATGGCAGTTCCCCTTCCGTCATTCTGCGCGTAAGTCGCAGAATCCAGTTCTTCTGTCTTTTTTTCTTTTCTTCCCTCTTTTCTTCGCCTTCTCTTCTTTTTACTTCTTCTCCTGCTGCGCCAACCCCTCGTAGCTTGGCTCTGCTGGATCCTGCGACTCACGCGCAGGATGACAAGATGGGAACCCCAGCTCGACTAAACTTTTACGACTTACGCGCAGGATGACGGAGGGGGGAAAATGAAATGGGCAGGGAGTATTTAGCTTAAAATTTATATGCGTTTGCCCTGCAGCATATAGGGGGGGGAAGCAGCCCTTGTATACTTAACTTGAGAACGCATTTTTACCTGCTAAAAATTTCAGAATGAGAACCAAGGCGAATAAGTCGCAAAATTTCAGGTTCTGTATTGTCGTAAATCAAAAGTAAATCAGGCTTAAGATGGCATTCTCTACACCCTTTCCAGTTGCCAGCCAGGGCATGATCGCGATAAGTTATAGACAAAAAATTATCATTAACTAGTAATATGCATACAGGTTCTAATAACTTGTCTATTTTTAAAGCATATCGAGGATCTGCTTTCACACGCCGATAATCTTTTTTGAATATTGTCGACCACTTAATCGTTTTCATTCAACATCACCATCATTCAACATCGCCATCATTTCTTCCACAGAGTTTGCTTGATACCCACCGCCGGACTCAAGTTCTTCTATGGCTTCTCTTGTCTTTGCATTCGGTACTTTCATCTCAAAAGGCAAACCTCTTTCGTGTACAAGTTTTGTTAAGCCTATGCGGACAAAATCGGAAACAGTAAGTCCTAAGCTTGCTAAAATAAGAGTAGCTTCGTTTTTTAATTTTTCATCAACCCTAGCTCGTACAACCTGATTGCTCGCCATTGTTTTCCTCCTATTTATGATTATCCACTATTCTTTTTTGAGAATATGTATGGATTCTCTCCTTTGTTGAGCATACGCAACCCATATGAGGCGCATTGTAGTCCATATGGGCTATATAGTCAAGCTGTCTAAAAAAACGACCCATACTAAAAGCATGAGTCGTTAGGTTTATTGTTTATGTATCAGTATAAGAGAGAAATACTTAGCACTTAATACAGGCAAGCAGAGCTACGTTACGGGGACGGGTTTCTCTATCACCTCTTGCTTTAATTGCACCAACGTCAGTAGTTGTACAACCTAGTTCTGCAATTATTACATCTTGTCCATCATAACCTATACCATAATTGGTTTTGTCAGTACTAGCGGGCTTATCTGTTGCTATAGGATGGTCATGGCTTTTAAACGTATCCTCTTGCATTCCCCCAAACTCACGTCCGGCATCTACGCCTCGTCCGTTATCCCAGCCACGCAGGAACTCGCCACGCAAATCAGGCAGACCAAAAGTGGTTTCGCCGTCTCCCTTGCCAAAGTATTCGCCAATGGCAGCGAAAAGCTCAGGGTAGGTTGCACGGGAAACGACATCGCCGTCACATTCCAGATAGCCCTCAGGCGCGGTCTTGTTCGCAAAATGGACAATAGTACCAGCAGGAAGATTTCCGCCAGTTCCCTGTCCGCAGCCTTGTCCAGCATTTTGCCCTGTGCCTTGAGAGCCTTGCCCACTGCCTTGAGAACCTTGCCCAGAGCCTTGACCAGAACCTTGCGAGCCTTGACCACTGCCTTGTCCGTCACCTTGTACGCTCACCTGTACACTGCCTTGTCCATCAATTTCATCAAGCGTCCATGAAAGCTCGGCAGAACCAATCTTTAAGGTTAAATTGCCGTTACCAAACAATTCATTTAAGCAAATAGTTTTTGTTTCACTCATTTTCTTTTCCTTTTTATTTTAGGGATGTACTCAATACTTAGCCCAAATATTTTTGATCTATGTTTCGATCTCTTAGCTGCGAGCAAAAGCCTGCGCCCATATTGTCTCCTTAGTGCCTATTCATGCAGCCAGTCTTGGGCGAGATTTGCTCGGCAGCCTGTCCTTTGCCAATATGCTTTCAGAGTCTGCGCGCTTGACTCTGGTATAGCTTTGTTTTTTTCCGTCATTCTGCGCGTAAGTCGCGACAGTCCAGTGCCTTTTCTCTGTCCTCGCTCGCTTCGGCAAGCTCAGCCAGCTTCGATTTTCAGAGTTGGCTATTTTCAGAGCTGGGTATTTTTAGGGCTGGTTGAGCCTGTCGAAACCAGCACCTGTCGAACTAGAACCTGTCGAACCAGCGAGACTTTGAATTTCAGTTCCCCCTCCGTCATTCTGCGCGTAAGTCGCGACAGTCCAGTTTTACTCTTACGGCCAAGGTACGGTCTCCAGCGTCCACGGAAAGCCTTCATAATCCTTCATGGCTCGTAGTTCTCGTGCCATAACGCTAATCTCAGCCAGCTTGTTCAAGTCTTCAATATCTGGCTCAAGCTCCAAGGCTCTTGCTGTTTCCACGTCTCGAAGTGGGCGTGCTGATTGAGCGTCCAGCTCGGCAAGCCTAGTATTTATCTCGGCCGTAAGTTCCTGCTCCCAAAAATCTTCCTCTGGAAAATCTACTTCCATTTCAATTTCAGTTTCATTGCCTTGTAAATCTTTACTGATTATTTTTACCATTGTTTTTGACCTCCTGCGTAAATATAAATAGCTCCACCACGGAAAAAGTACCTTGTATTATACACTGTAAAAAACAGTTTATTTAAGGGATTTGGACAATGCACCCAACCAGCACCGCACACTCCATTATTATAATATGTCCCATAATGAGAGCAAAATATATAATTATGCAGTCGTTTAAGCTCTACTTTGAATGTATTACCACTATATGTACTATTAGTATTGCTATAAAAATAAAACCCAGAGGCTTGATTTTTGTCGCTATACGGCGTTCTAAACTGATTTGCTCCAGCAGAGCATGATTGATAGCCTTTTGATAAGAATCCATCTTGAGCGGTTCCTACTCGTAGTACATGATGGGTTTTACCCGTGACTATGACATTAAACATATATATCTGTATATGTTCCGTTCCTTCAGGCAAGACAAACTGCACTCCTTGCTGTGTACCATTAAAACCTGCACAGCTTATATATGTTTCAGGCTGAATATGAGTTAATTGAGAAGCATTTATAGCTGGTAATTTTGCTCCTGCATCAAGTTGTACAAGATTACTTGCGCCTGTTCCGGCATTCAGGCCTGCTGCCGTGCCTTTATCTGTGATTTCTGCAAGAGAGTGCAGATGCTGTGCTTCAGCTTTACTTGGGAACTGTGCCTTAAGTTCTTGCAGTGCATCTGCCACGTTCGTAGCTTCAAGTCCTGAACCACTTGGCTCAAAGCGTATTCCTGAAGCAACTCCACCAGACAAAGCCTCTTGTACTTCATTATTTGCAACTGTAGCCTCTTGAGCTGCCTTTGTGGCAAGAGCAGCATTGTCCTGTACTGCGTCAATATCTGAAATAGTCGGGCCATTTTTAAGATTACTGCCATCTGCATTCCAAATAATAGCCCTACCAGCCTCTGGTTCTGGCATAACAATATTTTCGGCAGAAGTAGCGATATTGAATTTGACGGCTCTATCTGTCCGTTCGCGATTGGCTTGGCAAATCATAGTCAAAAGGTCGAGAGAGTCCTCCCTTGCTTTGGCTGAAAGCGGTACGCCGTCAACATATGCTGTTTCCTGCAAGATGGCAGGGTCACGATAAATGATCAGTGTTTCTCCCTCGGCAGGAGCTGTATGTAAATTACAGGTTCCTCCAAGTTCTCCCAAGGTCAGCATATACTCACTTTCTGATTGAAGCAGCTGTTCTTCAGCATTTTGCTTTTGCAAAAGCACCTTAATATCTTCATCTTTGAGAAAATAAAAAGGGATATTAAAGCTCACTGTAGAGCCGTTTCCTTGGTACATTACTTTTGATGATTCCGATGCAATGCTCATATTTTCCTCCTTGTTTGAGTTAAAAGTTTTTCCAATTTGGTTCTTCGTAAATTTTCTTTCCAAGATCGAGGAGTGAACCTCCGAGTGACCAAGGATTATAATAGGCCTTACTCCGATAGCTATGAGCAAGGCTTTGTCCTTGAGAAAGGATGTTTGTTGCCTGATCATTGCCTTCATCAATACGGAGTGCTGCCTGCTTTTCAGCTTCGCGTGCGGTAGTATCTGCTACCAGAAGTGCTGAACCTGACATTGCAATACCTGATTTGCCCATCATGGCTCGTGCTCGTGCTTTGCGTCTTTGCGTATTTTCCCTAATATTTTGGGCTTCTTGAGACGCGGCCTGTCGCACTTGCCGGGCAGACTCTCTGGCTTCAAGTTCAGCCAGTCTCGCCTGTCCATCCATTTCTTTTTTCTTGGCCTCAGTGCTCATAATGTTTTGAGTCACGTTTCCGGCAGCAGCTAAAATTGAGCTGGTGGCTGCCATGTTTGAACCAAAATTTTCATATCCCATATTCTTCACTCCTTATTTTTAATGCAAAGCAAAGGCTTGCATATTAGCAAACAAAATATTGCTTACTCAAAATCAGCTATGTATTTTGTACGACCTCAGGCACAATCAGCAGGACGCTCATAGGCAGAGGCAAATCCTGCACAATACACACAGCACCTTCTTTGTCCCAGCCTTTGGGAAATTTCACTCGCTTATCACCGCTCCACGGCTTAAGGGCTTGCCCAAGCAGAGCTTTTGTGGTCAAAAAATACACTGGTTCCAAATGTTCATTATCCGCACCTACCTTGCCTCCAAGGGTCTTGAAAAAACGGACAGAAACTTCCACGATACGCTTATTTTTGGTTTGAGATGTGCCCTTTGCTGAACCACCTTCAATGGGCATGGTTTTGAGCAAAGAACTGTATGTTAATCCGGCGTGAACAAGCGAAGCTGCTTGCTCAAGAACAATTTTGCCCTCTGCTGAAACTTCAAGCTCCCTGCTAACCAGTCCATCCGCAAGGACACTGATGCGCTCCCCTGCTAAATGATCCAGTCCAGAAAGCTCTTCCACTGGTTCACCTGAATAACTCAAGCCACTGTCAAGGAAAAAGCCATGGCTGATGGAATCACCTGCAAAAGGAGGTTCTAAGATTTCTATAAATCGGCGTTCCTGTCCGTTCACCACTCGTTTGACCACCACCCACAGCTCATCCGCACTTTCTTGGTGATTAAAAATAGTCGTAATATTTTCAATTTTTCCTTGGGTTGTCAGGCGAGACCAAGCCAATACATCCTGATCTTTCTGGTAAGTTAGGGCGAGCAGTACCCCATCACTTCGCAGGCAGTAGACAATAGAGTCAGGTTCTTGGGCATAAGCCAGCTGAATAACCGATGGCGCAGTGATATGTTCGGCCAAAATGGTCAAATCCTTGGATGCATAAGCATCCGAAACATACTGATATGACATATCCCGAATTTTTCGTCCTGCACGCTGCACAAACAAAGAACCCAAACCCACACTCACGGGCAAAGCCTTTGATGCTCCTGCTGTACCCTCGTGGTTTGCTTTGGCACTGGAGGGCGTTATTGCTTCGCTGGAGCTCGCACCTCCCAAAGTCCATTCTCCCCCAAGAGTACCGATCCATAATCTGGACTTTGGAACCAAAAATTCTATGGCATTCATATGAGAAGCCGAGAGCGTCACTTCAATGGCATCATCATCTAAAGGCGAATCACCATCCAAGGCTTCTATTCTGTCACCTATCTGATATTCATCCCAAAATGCTGTGTATAGATTGCCACTACTATCATGAATGGCTTCTATCTGGTTGCCTTTGGGAACACTGGCAAAAGTAATTTTAAGGTCTGAACCAGAAGCAAGAAAAACTTTGCTACCCTTGTAGCGATAATACCGTTTTTCTCCGCTTGTGGTCGCGCCTTTAACAGCACAGTCTGCCTCAAAACTGTCCCCGTCCAAAAACAAAAAAGTATTCCCATGCTTACCATCGCGCAGCCCATCGTTTGGAGCTTTAATCAGGCAGTCTCCCCAAGTAGAAAGAGGAACTTCGCGCGTATTCATCCGAAAATCATAATATTCACCGCTACGAGAAAGCCAAACCGTGTTTGGTTTCTCTGTGGTACAGGCAAGCACAAGCCTATCCTCAAAAAAGCAAACAGTAGCTGGATAATTACCTTCTTTCCATGCTTGAGGAGGGTCAATAAATTCAATGTCTTCCAAAACCCACTGATCATGGTCATGGCGCGTTAAGGAGCGAACTGGATGTTTGGGATGTGTTAGAATCAGCGTATCATTTGATTGGGCATATTTTAAGCGTTCAAAATCCTCACGCACATATGGAGATTCAAGGGTATAGGGTGTATCACCAGAAAGTACCTGTCCTCTGTCCTTAAAAACACGGATGATGCCTTGAGCTTCATCATTTTCTCCAAATTCAAGCACATAAGACTGCTCAGCATTAAATTCAAAGGGTATGAGCCATGAAAAACCAGAATGATTGATTGCATCAGCAACATAACGCAAACCACTTCTTCGTGTTGCGCCACCATGCGGATGGATAATAAAATTCTCTACTTCACGGCAGGCGTTATAGTATTTTGAAATATCTACTCGCCCTGCAAGACGTGGGCTTATTTCACCTGCTGTAAAATTGGTCAGTGCTGGTGTGGAAATAGTCATGCTCTCAAATCCTCCTTGTGAAATTTGAAAGCACTATACCCCCTGTTTTTAACCTTGGATAAAAATACCCCTTAATTGGAAAGCAAAAGCATAACGATTTCCCTATTGACAGGGGTTTTGAAAGGCTGGGGTTTGATGCCCCTGCATTTGACTAGTAGCTACAAACGGGCTATATTTATGCTACATACTCTTAAAAAAGGAGCAGAAAAATGGAAGCAACCGTGAGAGCGCGAATTAGCTTGGAAACAAAAGAAAAGGCCACTCATGCTTTGGCAAGTATGGGGCTGTCTATGTCAGACGCAATCCGAATATTTTTAATACGAGTAGCTGATGAAAAATGCTTACCTTTTCAGGTCAAAGTACCGAATGCAAAAACAAAAGCAGCTATAGAGGACGCTAAAGCAGGCAGGGTGTATACAATAAATTCTTTCGAAGAATTTTTAGAGGAAATAGATGCAGAAATCGAAGAAGAAAATCGCTCAATACGTTAAGGAGTTTCGGAAAGATGTAAAACGAGTAAAAAGAAACCCACGACATGCCCAAGATATAAATAAAATTCTACTCCATGTGAAAGACCTTCTTGTGGAAAGTGTTCCATTGCCAAATTTTTATCGCGATCATGCCCTGACGGGTAACTGGAAAGGGTGTAGAGAATGCCATCTTAAACCTGACTTACTTTTGATTTATGACAACACAGAACCAGAAATTTTGCGACTTGTTCGTCTTGGTTCTCATTCTGAAATTTTTAGCAAGTAAAAATGCTTTCTCAAGTCAAGTATACAAGAACTGCTTCCCCCCTGCATTCTGCTTTTTCCTTGCAGTGCATAAATTTTGTAGCTATTTGCTAAGGAAAAACAGGAAGTAATCATATGCCCTCTCTTCTTACTCTTCCTCATGCTACTGAAATCGCAGGCGTGGATGAAGCAGGTCGAGGCTGTTTGGCCGGACCAGTAGTTGCTGCTGCTGTGATTTTGCCGGATGATTCCATCATTGACGGTCTTACAGATTCCAAACAACTTGCAGCAGACGAACGCGAAGCTCTGGTCTCTCCTATCAAGGAACTCTGCGTTGCTTGGAGCATAGGCCTTGCTTGGCCCTGGGAAGTGGATGAAATAAATATTTTGCAGGCTACGTTTAGGGCTATGGCCAAAGCAGTCAACACGCTCAAATCTCCAGTACGGATGCTACAGGTTGATGGTAATCATAGCATTCCCAAAGAATTGCTTCAGCAAACAAGTATGCAAGAAGCCATTATTGGCGGTGATGCCAAAATTCCAGCCATTTCTGCTGCTTCTATTTTGGCAAAAACTTGGAGAGATAAACTTATGCTTGCCTTGGATAGCAGATATCCAAACTACGGGTTTGCAGCTCACAAAGGCTATGGCACAAAAATGCACCTTGCTGCCATTCAAAAGTTTGGTTCGTGTCGTATGCACCGCTTAAGCTTCAAAGGGGTTCGCGTGGAAAAGAAACATACAGAGCAACAGCAATGTCTGCCCGGCCTGTAGGCGATCACAGCCCGAAGCATCTACGCCTCGGCCAAACCGGCGAAGAAATCGCATGGAAACTTTTACGCAGCAAAGGCTATTCTTTGCTTGCAAAAAATTGGACAGCGCATCGGCATGAGCTCGATATTATTTGTGAAGATGGGGATACTCTGGTTTTTGTGGAAGTGAAAACACGGGGCATTAATGCCCTCGGAAAAGCTTCTGACGCACTGACTTCAGCAAAAATGAAAAAACTTGTAAAAGCTGCTGCCTATTACCTGAGCCATGAACAGTTTTGGGATAGACCTTGTCGCTTTGATCTTGTGGCCTTAGAAAGCCAAGGCTCTGGGCTTCATGCTGTTCATTTTGAAAATGCCTTTGATATTTCAGGTCTACCCGGACTTGGGCGCATCTGGCAGCCATAAACATAGTTACCGCAAAACTCTTACAATAAGGCAAGATAATCACCGCAAATTACTTTGTGAAAAAAATCATTACAAGCGAAAAAAAAAATGCTAGGGGTAATTTCGGTTCGTATAATATTGTATGGTACGAACTCTGGGTGAGGCTTTAAAGCAGGGGATACTTCATAGGAATATCCTCGCACTGACAGAATACCCATTTGGAGGCATAAATATGCAGGACACCGGTGGATGGAACTGGGAACCTGGCAAAAAGGTCGTTTTTGATACGAGCCAAATTGCCGGAGAAGTCCAGTGGATTGAGGAACTGTACGCCAGTCCCGACGGCGAAAAAGCAGGCTGCGTAGCCTGTACTGATGAAGCTGAGTTCGGGGTTTGCGTCAATGGAGAATTTTGGGAAGATCGCTATGAAAAAGCAGTCACCCCAAAATTTACGCCAGATGGTCGCTTTGTAGTCACTGTTTCAGCGGACATGGAATGGACTCTGGCCGTGGATGGTCAGTCATGGCCTGAAGGCTACGGTTTTGTCTGGCACCAACTCTTTGGCGGAGAAACCATTGCTTGTGCAGTACAACAGGACATGCGCTACGGCATGAGCGTCAATGGTGAAATCTGGGGAAATCTCTACGACAACGCCAACAACTTTTCGATTTCTGCAGATGGCACGCGCACAGCGTGTGCCGTGCAAGTCAAGGGCATGGCAGCAGCGGATATTGCAGCTTTTAAGGCTGGAGTTTTTTCCATTGCTGTGGACGGAGAGGCTTGGGATGAGCAATTTATCAATTGCTATACCCCTGTTTTTAGCGCAGACAATTCCAAGGTAGCGTGCCAAGTACGGCGTACTTTGTACGATTATACAATTGCCGTAAACGGAAAAACTTGGGATGCCAATTTTCAAGGCACTTGGGAGCCTGTTTTCAATCCGCTGAGCGCAGAAGTTTTTGCTCCGGTTCGCGTAGCAGGGAAATGGGGCATGGCCAGAGATGGTCAAATCGATTGGGAAGCAAAATGGGCACAACTTTGGAAACCCCAATTCAGCGCAGACGTCAGTAATCTTTTTGCTATTTGCGCCGTTGATTACGGAAAATTCACGGTTATCCGAAACAAAGCTCCTTGGCAGGTTTCCTTTCCAGTAATGCGTGACCTCGTACTTTGTCCGGCCGGGCAACGTGCTGCTGCCATTGCCACCCTTGATGCCAACACAACGTATACCGTGGTTGTTGACGGCAAACCTTGGCAAACAACATTTGATATGCTGTTTGCTCCAGTTTTCAGCCCTGATTCCAATCATGTTGCTGTTCGTGGTTTGATTGGCGATAAATGGGTTGTGGCTGTCAATGATAAAATCTATGCACAAAGCTTTGACCGTGCCTTTGATCCGGTCTTTAACAGTGATGCGACAAAAGTGCTTATCAAAGGTGCTCAAGAAGGCAAAGCCTTACGCATTGTAGCTAATGTCAAGGACTTCTAGGGGGATACCATGCACGATATATATACTTTCGTTACCGGCCCCTTGGCATGGATAGGTTGGACTCTTTTTGTATTGGGAAGTCTGTACCAACTTATCTACATGGCTAAAAAATTCATGACCAAAGATAAAACCAGCTACGAATACATGAGCTGGTATTATGGATTGCGTTCCATCTTTGCTTGGCTCATTCCTTTTAATGCGCTTGGCTGGAGGAACAATCCTTTACTGACTGTTGTGACTTTTATTTTTCATATTTGTATACTCCTTGTCCCTATTTTCCTTTCTGCCCATGCAGTACTGTGGAAAGAATGGCTGGGTGTTGACTTTTTCTGGACTCTTCCAGATCAAATAGCCGATTATTTAACCGTGGTGACAATTGCTGCCTGCGTGCTTTTTGCCGTTCGCCGTGCTATTTGTCCACGCGTTAAATTTATCACCGAAGCAAAAGATTGGTGGGTGCTTCTGCTGGTAGTATCTCCTTTTATTACTGGCTTTTTGGCCTATCACCAAGTTTTCAACTATCAGGTGATGATCGTGCTGCATATTGTCTGTGGTCTGGCATGGCTCGCGCTCATTCCTTTTACAAGGCTGGCGCACATGCTCTTCATCCTCTTCAGCCGTGCGTACATGGGTTCCGAATTCGGTGCTGTACGCAAGTGCAAGGATTGGTAAACCGCCAGACGTACAAGGAGAAATATTCCCGTGATCACATTTGACAGAAAAATTGAAGACGTGGGTTTGAGCCAAGGCATTGCCCAGCTTACCCCCCAAAAAATACAGGATACATTCCTCAAATTTATTGAGGGAGAAACTGGGGCCAAGCTCAAAGTGTATGCCAGAACCTGTATGCGTTGCGGTATGTGTTCTGAAGGTTGTCACTTTTTTATGTCCCATGATGGCGATCCAAGCTATTCGCCTGTGGGCAAAGTGACCCAAACCATGGCTGTTTTGCTCAAGAAAAAAGGGCTTGTTGACCCGGAATTTATCTACAAATGCGCACAAATAGCCTATACTGAATGTAACCTCTGCCGTCGTTGCGTACACTATTGCCCTCTGGGCATAGATACTGCGTATATTATGTCTATGGTTCGTCGCTTCTGCCATAAACTGGGCGTAACTCCGCAGTATATTCAAGATACTGCCCATTCTCATTCAGCTACTATGAACCAAATGTGGGTCAAAGAAGATGAATGGACTGACGCTTTGCTTTGGCAGGAAGAAGAAGCTCGTGAAGAGTTCCCTGATATCCGTATTCCACTCGATAAAGAAGGTTCGGAAATTATGTATTCCGTAATCGGGCCGGAACCAAAATTCCGCACCCAGCTGATTTATCAAGCTGCTGCCATTTTCCATGAAGCAGGTCTAGATTGGACTATGCCTTCCTTAACAGGCTGGGATAACTCGGATATGGCTATGTACACTGGCGATTTTGAAATGATGGGTAGACTGAAGCGTGACCACTTTGAATGCGCTCAAAACCTGCGTGTTAAAAAAATCGTTATGGGTGAATGCGGACATGCCTTCCGTTCCATTTATGACCAAGGCAATCGCTGGTGTGGTTGGAAAGACTATCCCATTGAGGTAATTCACTCCATTGAATTTTTTGCCGACTTACTGCGGAGTGGCAAAATCAAAATGAAGGAAAAATACCCGGGTGCTGTCACCATTCACGACCCTTGTAACGTTATCCGTGGGCGCGGTCTTATGGATGAATTACGCTATGTTGCACATGAAATAGCTTCTGAAGTTATTGAAATGACCCCTAACCGTGAACACAACTATTGTTGTTGTGCTGGTGGCGGAGTCATTAACTGTGGTCCTCCGTTCAAAAATGTGCGCGTCAAAGGCAACAAAGCCAAGGCAGACCAGTTACAGCGTGTTAAGGATTTGGGCGTAGGAACAGTTATTTGCCCGTGCCATAACTGCCATGGTGGATTGGAAGATATTGTACACGAATACCATTTGGATTTAGAACTCAAATTTATTGGTGACATTATCTATGAATACATGGAAAAAACCAAAGCAGTCGCAGAGTAGGAGGTAAGCATGAATACCAAAGCCAAAATCATTGGATTGGCCATGGCTCTGCTGCTTCTTGCAGCCTTGCCGGCCATGTCTCAAGAAGAAGCCATGACCATCGGTGGTGAGGAATACGGGTTTGAGCAATTTGAGCGTGCACCTGTAAAATTTGCGCACGTCTTACACGAAGACCTTGAAATCGTGGATGGAGCATGTGCTCCCTGTCACCATGACGGCAAAGACGACAATGGACAGTTTGTTGAAGCAGACCCCATGGCCTGTAAAGACTGTCACGATGAAGCAGGAGATGCTGATGACGCGACAGACCTGCGTACCGCGTATCATAAAATGTGCATCACTTGTCATGAGCAGGCAGAAAAAGGCCCACTCACTTGCGGTGAATGTCATATTAAGTAAAAAAACTAACTTACTTCAAACAAAAAGAGGCAGAAGTCATACGGCTCCTGCCTCTTTTTTTATTATGAGAAAAATGGGGGAAGCTGAGTTCTGCTTTACTCTCTTAATGTCCTACCTCACCCTCTTATCGTCCTACTCCCTCTCTTATCGTGCCATGTATTTTGTTATTATAGCACGTTCCTCCCCCTGTCATCCTGCGCGTAAGTCGCGAAAGTTCAGTGCCTTTTTTCCCAGCTTCGGCAGGCTCAGCGAGCAAGTTTCCCCCCCCATCATTCAGCCTTTTCCTCCTCCGTCATCCTGCGCGTAAGTCGCAGGATCCAGCAGCGCAGGGCTATGAGGCTTTGACGCAGTACGGAGAAGAAGCAAAGGGGGAAGAGAAGGCAAAGAAAAGAGAATAAGAAAAGACAGAAGACTGGATCCTGCGACTTCGCGCAGGATGACAAGAAAGGGCGCAATAAGATGACAAAAGGGGTACGCTGGCTGAGCCTGTCGAAGCCAAGAGAATAAAAAAAAGGCACTGGATTCCGCGACTTACGCTCAGAATGACAAGAAGGGGGAGGAGCTACAACAAAAAGAGGTACTACAACAAAAAAGGGACATGGAACGATAAGAGAGGACGCAGGATGGCAAGAGGATATGCAGGACGACAAAAGAGGAGCAAAAAAAAATTGTTACTACATAGCAAGAGCTTGTGCTAGCTGGCTTCCGCTTTGTTGTGCTTTCTCCAGTATCTCCGGATGTTCTTTAATACCACCCCTGTCAAAAATTTTAAGTACTGGAATCTCAGCAAGTATCTCATAGCCTAAGGCTTCAAGTGGCAGACGCAGGGCATCTAAAGGAATACCTAAATCTTTTGTGCTTTCCTGTTCACCAATAACTGCAATAACAGCCTTTCGCCCTTGATTTGCAAGATTGCTTGACCATTGGCGTGGTCTGGTATTCTGAAATTCATAAAAGCAGTACAGCCTATCAATAAACGATTTCATCCATGCCGTAATATTGTAATTATGAACTGGTGAAACAAGCACAAGGGCACGGCTGTTACATAGTTCAGGATAAAGCAAGCTCATGTCATCATGAAAGCGAGTACAAATTTTATCTTTACGGCATTTTTCACAGCCAATACATGGTTCATAGCGATACTCGCGTAAGTGGATACTTTGGCTTGGGATTTTATATTTTGTAGCTCCTGCTAAAATAGCGCGTAGCAAATGCTGGGAATTTCCCTGTGCACGAGGACTTCCCTCAACGCCTAAAATTGCATTGGCAATATTCATGCTGTTAATATTCCAGCGCATCTAATATTCCAGCTCATCAACTGGATGGCTGAATTTTTTATAACTCCATGCTTGATACGCAATAACACAAGGAACAAAAATAAGGGCAACCACCAGCATAATCGAAAGTGTGAGTTCAGAGGAGGCTGCATTATGTATTGTGATGGAGAGCTTGGGGTTTGTTGCTGGAAGGAGCATGGGGAACAGGCCAATAATAAAGAAAAGGGTCGCACTGATAATGGTCAGGCTAGAACTTAACCATGCTCCCCACCATTTTTGAGCCTGAATAAAAAAGCGTTGTCCCACAAGGGCAACTACTGGGATCAAGAGTACAGTGAACAAAAGTGGCATAGCCAAATAATTTTGAAAAATAGAGGTATGTAAATATGTATAGGTCAAGAAAATAACAATTGCGGAAAATTCAACAGTCCATAATGTTTCTGATAATTTTTCTGCGCGTATCTTGAGCTCGCCTGTTGCGCGGATACTGAGCCACAATGCACCATGCTCTAAGAACATTGAAACAAAAAGCAGACCTCCGCATAAACCATAGGGCGTCAGCAAGACCCAAATACTTTCCTTGTTTGCATATTCAGCATTAAAGGGCAAGGCTTGGAAAATATTGGCAAAAGCAATGCCTAGAAGTAAGGTAGGCACAAGTGAACCAACAAACTGGCATTTATCCCAGATAGCTCGCCAAGTAGTATTTTCTACTTGCGAGCGAAATTCAAAAGATACGCCACGCAAAATAAGGGCAAAGAGCAGGAACATGAGCGGTGTATAAAGCCAGCTAAACATTACAGCATAGGCCAAAGGAAATGCTGCAAACATGACTCCACCTGCTGAAATAAGCCAGACTTCATTGCCATCCCAAAAAGGGCCGACAGCATTATACATAATGCGTTTTTCCTTGTCTGTTTTAGCAAGGAAGGGCAAAAGGATACCAATACCCAAATCAAAACCATCAAGCGCGAAATAAATTGCCCAGAGTAGTCCCCAAAGCAAAAACCAGATCATGGCAAGTGTAAGATGTGTGCCTTCAAGCATGAGAAACTCCTTTCTTCTGGCTTTTTTGGTTTATTGCGTGTCCACAATGCCTTTTTTGGCCGCACGGTGCATCAAGTAAAAACCACAGGCTCCAAGCAGGGTATAGATAAGTAAAAAAGCAAAAAGAGTGCTTGCTACTTGGGAAGCTTGTACAGGGCTTGCTGCCTCTGAAGTCCTCAGTAGTCCATGAACTATCCATGGCTGTCGACCAACCTCAGCAACTATCCAGCCAGCTTGCAGGCCGATATATGGCAAAGGAATGAAGTAAATCATGCTTCGTAAATACACGGGATAGTCCCTAATATTTTTCCTTTTCAGCCAGCCAAAAGCTGCTGCTGCGATCATGAGCGTTCCGATAAGAACCATCAGCCTAAAGGCAAGGTGGGTGATAACGACTGGCGGACGATTTTCCTCAGGAATATCATTGAGCCCCATAACTGTAGCCCTTGGGTCATTAAATGCCAGAAAAGAAAGCAAACCTGGAACCTTAAAGGCTTCCAGAGAATTTTCTTTTTCCCCGGGAATGACCAGCAGAGCCATTGGTGCCCAGTCCGAGGTTTCAAAATGAGCTTCCATGGCAGCCATTTTAGCCGGCTGGAATTGTGCTACATGATTTCCGTGCATATGCCCCTCTAAGGCCACAAAAGACGAGGCCATGAGGGCAACAGTAATACCTATTCTAAAGGATTTGACAAATTCTTCGCGTGGATGCGGATGCAGGAGATGAAATGCAGAGACTCCAATAACAAAAAATGCTCCTAAAGCAAGCGAGGCAGGAACAACATGAAAAAATTCCAGCCAAGCCCATGGGTTGAAAACCACGGCAGCAAAGTCTGTCATTTCAACTCTTGTTCCCAAAGGACCATCCACAAGGGCATAACCCACAGGATTTTGCATAAAACCGTTGGCAATCAGAATCCAAATAGCAGAAAGATTGGAGGCAATGGCAACGCACCATGCGACAATGCAGTGCGCCCGTGCTGAAAGACGGTTCCAGCCAAAAGTCCAAACTCCGATAAACGTAGATTCTAAAAAGAATGCTGCAGTGGCTTCTATGGCTAAAAGAGAACCAAAAATATCGCCCATATACACAGAATACTTTGACCAGTTTGTTCCAAATTGGAACTCAAGGGTAATGCCGGTGACGACCCCAAGTGCAAAATTTATAAGAAATATTTTGCCCCAAAACTGAGCCATGCGCCTATAGGCCTTGTCTCCAGTGCGAACATATTTGGTCTCCATCCATGCAATCAGCACGGAAAGACCCAAAGTAAGTGGCACAAACAAGAAGTGAAACATGGTGGCTGCTGCAAACTGCAAGCGAGAAAGCATGAGAACGTCCATGGGTTCTCCTTTGTTGAGTTATCCATGAAATGAGCAAGACTACTTTTTCAAAGCAGAGCATATTTCAAGATTATTTTCAATAGAAATAATTATTATCATTTGAATTCAAGGCAGAGTAATTGTGTAGTGCATTGTGTAGTGCTTAGAGAGTTGAAAAGTTTATACGCACTCGCCCTGCAAGAGAGCCGCGAATACTTCAATGTCCTGAAGTTATAGCTATTTTTTATGCCAATATTGCGTCTTTTCACTTGCGGTTCTTTGAGGTAAGAAGGGGGCTTATACCTTTATGTGATACATTGTTATCTTATATGAGATATTATCATTTTAGGCTTTATGGAGAAAAATATGCCCCTTTGCCCTATTGAAGAAGCCATTGAAGACCTGCGCGCAGGGAAAATGGTGATTATGGTTGATGATGAAGATCGTGAAAATGAGGGAGACCTTGTTTGCGCTGCCGAGTTTGTGACCCCTGAAATTATTAACTTTATGGTGACTCATGCTCGAGGTCTTATTTGCTTGTCACTTTCCCCTGAATTTGTGGAAAAGCTGGAGCTGCCCTTGATGGCGCAAAGCAATAAAAGTCAGTTTGGCACGAATTTCACGGTATCTATTGAAGCGCGTGAAGGCGTGAGCACCGGAATTTCCGCTGCAGACCGCGCGCATACTATTCTTACTGCTGTGGATGATAAGGCAACTGCAGGCGATATAGTTTCACCTGGTCATATTTTTCCACTCAGGGCGCGTAAAGGCGGTACCTTAGTACGAGCTGGACAAACTGAAGGTTCTGTGGATTTAGCTACCTTGGCAGGACTGAAATCTGCCGGAGTTATCTGCGAAATAATGAATGATGATGGAACAATGGCTCGCATGAATGATTTAGAGCCGTATGCTCAAAAACATGGGCTGAAAATTTGTTCTGTTGCAGATATTATTGCCTATCGCATGAAATTTGGTGGTTATAATGTAACAAAGATAGCTGAAGCAGATATGCCTACACGCTATGGTCATTTCCGGACCATGGCCTTTTCTTCTGAGGAGGATTCCAAAACGCATATTGCTTTGATTAAGGGTGATATTAAGTCTGATGAAGACGTGCTCGTGCGGGTACATTCTGAATGTTTGACCGGTGATGTTTTTGGTTCCATGCGCTGTGATTGTGGCAATCAATTACAAGATGCCATGTGCATGGTTGAACGGGAAGGCAAGGGGATTATTTTATACATGCGCCAAGAGGGACGAGGCATTGGGCTTGGTAATAAAATTAAAGCGTATCATTTACAGGATGGTGGACTTGATACTGTGGAAGCCAATGAACGGCTCGGTTTTGCTCCGGATTTGCGAGAGTATGGTATTGGGGCGCAAATTCTGGTTGCTCTGGGCGTGGGCAAAATGCGTTTGATAACCAATAATCCTAAAAAAATTATTGGCCTTGAGGGCTATGGCCTTAAAGTTGTAGAACGTGTACCTATTGAGGCTGGAGCTTGTTCAATAAATCTCAATTACTTAAAAACCAAAAAAGAAAAATTAGGGCATATGCTGCATCTTGACGCTAGCCCTGAAGAAGCGGAGGACTAATCATGTTGCATCTAAGTACCATTGAAGGCCAACTTGAGGCTCGTGGATTAAAAATTGCCCTTGTGGCTGCACGGTTTAATGATTTTATTGTGGATAAACTTGTTGGCGGAGCAGTGGACTATCTTTTGCGCCACGGGGCACAGCGTGAAGATTTGACCTTGATTCGCATCCCCGGGGCATTTGAAATGCCAGTGGTGGTGAAAAAACTTGCCTTGTCTCAAAAATATGATGGAATCGTGGCTCTGGGCGCAGTTATTCGTGGTGCTACTCCTCATTTTGATTTTGTGTCAGGTGAATGCGCCAAAGGGCTTGCTCAGGTGAGTTTAGATACTGCCGTGCCTGTAGGCTTTGGCGTCCTTACCTGTGATACTTTGGAGCAGGCCATTGAACGCGCAGGTTCCAAGGCCGGCAATAAAGGAGTTGAAGCAGCTTCAGCTCTTCTTGAAACTTTGCGTGTTATGGAACAGTTATAAGTTATGGGTAAGGCAAAAAAAGAAGGCGGAACAAGGCGTAAGGGGCGCGTTCTTGCTTTTCAGATTTTATACAGCCAAAATTTTTCTTTTGCTGTGGATGAAGAAGATTTGCTTTTGGTTTTTCAGCAAAACGCAGCTGTAATAGAAGAAATAAGTCCTGCTGTTTTGGAATTTGCTGAGAAATTGTTTCTTGGCGTTTTTGCTGAGGGAGATAAAATTGATCAGCTTATTGAAAAATTTTCTCAGCACTGGAAAATGAGCCGTATTGCCAAGATAGAACTCTCTATTTTGCGCCTTACTTTGTATGAAATGCTCTACACAGATGTCCCTCTACGGGTTATTATTAACGAAGGAATAGAATTATCGAAACTTTTTGGAGACGAGAGTTCACGCGCTTTTATTAACGGTATTTTGGATGCAGCAGCAAGGGCTGTAAATGCTGGAGAACTTGGGGTGAAAAAGACTTTTTAGCTAAAAAAGGAAAAAAGAATGCCTTTGGGAAAATATATTCCGGAAGATATAGAATTAAAATGGCAAAGTGAATGGAAAGATTCCGGCTGTTTTCATGTCCAGCCTAATAGTGAGCAAGAAAAATATTATGTCTTGGAGATGTTTCCCTACCCTTCTGGGAAAATCCATATGGGGCATGTCCGCAATTATTCTATAGGCGATGTGGTTGCTCGTTATAAACGTATGCAGGGTTTTAATGTACTGCATCCTATGGGTTGGGACGCTTTTGGAATGCCTGCAGAAAATGCAGCCATAAAGCATAATACCCATCCAGCAGATTGGACCTATGCCAATATCAAAGAAATGCGCCAACAGTTACAAAGGCTGGGTTATTCTTATGATTGGCAGCGTGAACTGGCTACCTGCCATCCTGAATATTATAAATGGGAACAACTCTTTTTTCTCAAATTTTTAGAAAAAGGACTGCTTTACCGCAAAACAGCTCTTCAAAATTGGTGCAATACCTGCCAAACAGTACTTGCCAATGAACAAGTGGAAGACGGTGGCTGTTGGCGATGTCATACTGAAGTGGTTCAAAAAGAACTGGAACAATGGTTTTTGCGTATTACGGATTATGCGGACGAGCTTTTGGACGAGCTTGAACGTATGAAAGATCGCTGGCCTTCTTCGGTTTTGACTATGCAGGAAAATTGGATAGGGCGCAGTTATGGAGCGGAACTCAAGTTTCCTGTGCAGGGAATGCAAGAAAGTATCAGCGTCTTTACCACACGTCCTGATACCTTGTACGGGGCAACGTTTATGTCTGTTGCTGCGGAACATCCTTTAGTGGAAAAACTTATTGCAGGACGCAAAGAAGAAAAAGAAGTTCAGGCTTTTGTACACCGGGTGATCAATATGGATCGCTTCCAACGTGCCTCTGATGATCTGGAAAAAGAAGGCGTGTTTACAGGTGCATACTGCATCAATCCGGTAACAGAGAAGGCTATTCCAATATATGTGGCCAATTTTGTGCTCATGGGCTACGGTACAGGAGCGGTTATGGCCGTACCTGCCCATGATCAACGTGACTTTGATTTTGCTGAAAAATATGGGCTACCCAAGAAAATTGTTATCCAAACCAAAGAAAAAACACTTGATCCACAAAGCATGACTGAAGCCTATACAGGTTCCGGCGTTTTGTGCAATTCGAGTGAATTTAATGGCATGGATAATGAGCCGGCTAAAAAAGCCATTGTGGAAAAGCTGGCAAGTGAAGGTAAGGCGAAAATGGCCGTGAACTACCGTTTACGTGATTGGAATGTTTCTCGCCAACGGTATTGGGGGGCTCCTATCCCTATTGTGTATTGTGAAGAGTGTGGCCTTGTTCCTGTGCCTGAATCTGAATTACCCGTGATCTTGCCTGAGCATGTCCAGTTACGCGAAGACGGTAAAAGCCCTTTGGCATTTTTTGAAGATTTTGTGCAAACAACATGTCCGCAGTGTGGTAAACTCGCTCGTAGAGAAACAGATACCCTAGATACTTTTGTTGAATCGTCATGGTATTTTTTGCGGTATACGCATCCACGAGAAGAAAAGGCTCCTTTTGATGAAAAGTCACTCAATTATTTTTCCCCTGTAGATCAATATATTGGCGGGATTGAACACGCAATTTTACATTTGCTGTATGCCCGTTTTTTCACCAAGGCTTTGCGTGATATGGGATATGTTCAACATAGTGAACCTTTTTCGCATTTACTGACTCAAGGTATGGTAACTCTTGATGGTTCTAAGATGTCGAAATCAAAAGGAAATGTGGTTGAACCAAATTCAATGATAGAAAAGTATGGTGCAGATACGACCCGTTTGTTTATTCTTTTTGCCAGTCCTCCGGAAAAAGAACTGGAGTGGTCTGACCACGGAATTGAAGGCTCGTTCCGCTTTTTAAGTCGTTTATGGAGACTGGCTGAAGACTTAGAGGCAGCCGGACTTATGCGTATGGCTCCATGTTCAGCACCTGCAAATGAAGAATCTATAAGTGACGCATCTGCAGCACTGAAAAAACTTCGGCGCAAGGAGCATGATACTGTTCGGCGCGTAACGCAATCTATTGAAAATAGTTTTCAGTTTAATACAGCCATTGCAGCTGTTATGGAACTGATCAATGATATGTATCAGTATAAGGAAGAGCTGAAAAGTTTTGAAGCCGGAGTGTGTCAACTTTCTTCAGCTTTAGCCACGGCAGTTACTTTGCTTGCCCCGATTGTTCCCCATATTTGTGAAGAAATATGGCAGGCTCTTGGGCATGATGTGCATTTAGCGCAGCAGCCTTGGCCTGTGTATGATGAAGCTGCTTTGGTACAAGACGAAGTAGAAGTTGTTGCCTCTATTAACGGTAAAGTACGAGGCAAGGTCATTGTGCCAAGCGGAGCCACTGAAGAGGAATTGAAAACAGCCTGCATGTCTGTTGAAAATGTAGCAAAACATCTTATGGGTAAAACAATTATTAAAAGCATTGTTGTTCCCGATAAATTAGTCAATATTGTGGCAAAATAGGAGCCTTTATGCCTTCAAAATACAAAAACTGGGTAAATGTGTTACTCCTGAGCTGTACTGGCTTTGCTCTTGTTGCTTGTGGCTACGGCTTTAACAATCAGCAAATTTCTGCTTTGCCTCAAGGAGTGCAAACCATATTTCTTGATAGCGTGGAAAATCCCACTGCTGAAACTTGGCTTGGCCCTCGCATACGCAGTATTTTTAGAGATGAGCTGCACCGCAGAGCTTGGGTTCAGTGGTCTGAAAAAGAAAGCGCGGATGCTTTGCTTAAAATTGTGGTCGAACGGTTCACTCGAAGTTCTTCTGCTTGGGATGAAGATGAAGAAAGTGTAAAGTATTCTTCAAACATAAAAATTTCTGCCACTCTTATTGAACAAAAAACAGGAAAAGAGCTTTGGCATTCTGGTCGGGTAGATAGTAGTGCTTCATATTATGCGACAGAAGAAAGCTCGGTCACAAAAGCAGATATTGAGGCTTTAGAGCAGGCTATTCGTAGGCTCGCAGATCGCATGGGAGAGGGTTATTAGCTATGCCTGCTAGCGGTGCGTATTTTTATATTTGTCCGGATATTGAGCTTATCCGAGAACAAATACAAAAATGTATGCAGTCTATCGGGGAATATGAAAGCAAGTTTTTTTGGGGCGATGATGACAAAGCTCTTCCTGATATTTTTTGGCAGGAACTGCAGATTGCCGGATTATTTAGCAAGCCCAAAGCCTTGATTGTACGTCGCGCGCAATTGCTTAAAACCGAACATTGGAATGCGCTTTCCGGAGCAATGCGTACTCAAGCATCAAGTGTGACACTTTTTTTATGCCTTGAAGGAGAGTGGAAAAAGAAAACACCTCCTGTGCCAGCCTTACTTGCCAAAAAAGATATTTATCAAAACGCGGAAAAGCATGGGCTGGTTTGGCAACAACAAGGCTTAACACAACATACCATGAGCCGTTTTGTGCAAAACTGGGCTACTCGTGAAAATATACAATTCGCACAGGGCGCACTGCAAGCAATAGCTCAGGCCTTGCCCCATGATGCATATGCAGCACGTTTGGAGCTGGATAAACTCTCTTTGGCTGCGGATAAAGGCCTGCTGCAGGAAGAACACGCAAGGCTTATTGCTCCTCATGCAGAAATGGATTTTTTCCAATTCACAGATGCCCTTTCCAAGGGGGAGCATATGCAATCTATTTGGCAGCGAGTGTTTGCTGACCACCGCAAGCCGGGCAAGGAACAAATGCTGTTTCCGCTCTTAGCTTCTGTAGCGCGTGAAGCGCGCATGATGATGCTTATTGTTTGCGGAGAAGAAAAAAAGATCAAAGCCCATCCTTATGTGAAAAAATTAAAAACTCCTATTGCCCGAAGACTTGGAAAGGCAAAAATAAGCCGTATTTTCGACCTGCTGTTTGAAGCTGAATTTGGAGTAAAAACAGGGCAACAAAGTTCAGAACAAGCTCTGGAACTACTCGTCTCCAAACTTTCAATGCTCTACCGTGCATCATGAATAAAAATAGGAATACTTATTACGACCAATGCGTTATCGTGGGTCATGAGTAAAACAAGTGTGTCATGAGTAGAAATATGAATATTTAGCACTGCCAATGCGTTATCGTGTGTCATGAGTAAAACGTGTGCATCATGAGTGAAAAGAGTGCGTCATGAGTAAAAATATAGATACCTGTCACTATCATGGACACCGGCAGCGTTTACGCGAGCGTTTGCAAAAAAACGCATCAGGCCTAGCAGATTATGAGCTTTTGGAACTCCTGCTTGCCCAGAGCCTACCGCGTAAAGACACCAAGCCTTTGGCCAAAGAATTATTGCAGCGTTTTGGTTCTTTGCGTGCTGTTCTTTATGCCCCATTCGCACAGCTTGCAGAGTGCAAAGGTATAGGTACAGCGACTCTTGTTGCTTGGGAGCTGTTTCGCGAACTATGGGCGCGGATACAAGAAGAAAAATTGTATTGCAGTGAAGAGCTTTCTGATCCTTTGGCTATTGTTGATGCAGCAAGAGCACGCTTTGGCAGCAAAAGCAGGGAAGAACTTTGGGCTGTTTTTTTAGATACCCGGAATAGAGTTATCGCTTGGGAATGTGTGGTCAAGGGAACTACGGATCATGCTTTGCTCACAGCAAGGGATATAATGACACCGGCGTTGGCGCATCAGGCTCCAAAACTTGTGCTTGTGCATAATCATCCGGGCGGAGCTGCCTGGCCTTCTGAGGAAGATAAACTGTTTACGCTTCAAATAGTACAAACCGGAGCCGGCATTGGGGTCATGGTCTTGGATCATATCATAATTACCGAGCTAGAGTACTATAGTTTTCAAGAACATAATTTGCTGTAATTCTGCGCCATCCCCTGTCATTGTACTAAAGTTTGTGCGTTACACAATGTGGCGACACTCCCCCTTCCTGTCATCCTGCGCGAAGTCGCAGGATCCAGTTCTTCCTTCTTATCTTCTTCTTTTTCTTGTCTTCTTTTTTCTTCTTCTTTGCTGCTTCTCGTACAGAGGCAAGTTCCTATAATCTGGCTCTGCTGGATTCTGCGACTTCGCGCAGAATGACGGAGGGAGGAAGCACTGCCATATTGTGTAACACACTGCCATATTGTGTAACACACTGCCATATTGTGTAACACACTGCCATATTGCGTAAAGCACGGGTATACTGCGTAAAGCACGAGTAGAGTGTGCAAAGCATAGCCTTTGCGACTACGCGCTTCAATGACAGAGGAAGGGAGCTACATGACAGAAAAGTTAATATGTGCTTGCCATCTACCTCTCCTCGTAGGGCTGACTTTTTTAGGAATATAGCATAGCATAGCCCTATCACATTGCTTTATAGGAAAATTTTGGGTATTGCATGGCTGTATAATACCTCTCGCATTTTTATTGTACGCAAACCTTATATTGCTATAATGGAGTATAAATGTCTTTTTTCAACAGTGCTGTTGTAGCAGATTGGGAAAGTATTATTGTCGGTCTTTTTATAGCTGCCTTTACGGGCTCTTTTCACTATATATTTAAAGACAAAAAAAGTCGCCAAAGATTTATTGATTATCTGAACAACAATCAGCCTCTTGCCTCCTACCATGCAATAATTCAAAAATTACTTGATAAAGCAGAACAATTTTTTGGCAGGCAATTGAGTTTGAAAGCATTTGGCAAAATTCTCTCTTTGGCTTTTATTTATCCTCTCTGTTTATTTATGATAGGCTATGTTATTGCTGGAGATACTACAATGAACGGCATAGATATTATGCCTGTAGAGCAAAATTTTTGGATTAGACTTTTCAAAGTATTCCTACTCAGTATTCCAGCATGTATTGTATATATTTATGATAAGTATTCTGATACAATTGAATACCATTTATATAAAGCATTGCAGAAGTATATTAAAATTCAAAATAAAAATATTTTAAGCTTGGTAAGCTTTACTTTTGTACTTGTTTGTGCTATGTGTCTTTTGCATTTTATAACGCAGTTTATTGCTAGCTTTGTTGCTGTTGTTGCTGTTGCTGTTGCTGTTGGTGCTGTTGGTGCTGTTGGTGTTGTTGCTGTTGCTGTTGCTGTTGCTGTTGCTGTTGCTGTTGCTGTTGCTGTTGCTGTTGCTGTTGCTGTTGCTGGTACTGTTGCTGGTGCTGTTGCTGGTACTGTTGCTGGTACTGTTGCTGGTGCGTATATTTTCTTTGCACTTATTTTGCCAATAGCAAATAGCTTGTTTGACTATGCTTCTTTTGAAGCAAGTAGATGGTTAACACATAAAACAGTAAGTAAAGAGAGCAAATTATCTATATTTATGATATTACTTAGTGATTTAGTCATTGCTCTATTGCTGTTAATTTGCATTGCTTTGTTCCTTCCTTTAGCAATAGAAGGCTTCAATTGGATTGGCACACACTGGATTCAAGGAGATTTTCAAGCAATAAATTGGCAGCAGATGGCACTTGATGCAAGGGATTATCCTTTTTCCAAAGGTTTTTTTGTAACATGTATGCTTTTCAGCACCCTGCTTTGGACAGCCATTCATGCTTTTATTGCTTTTTTTGCACTTGTTATAAGCCCTATATGTTCAAAATGGATAGTAAAGAAAATAGATAGGAATGATGTTACAAATATTGAGCACATGATAGGTGCTGGCTGGGTAACTGTGTATCTCTCTTCTTCATTAGGCTTATTTTTTGGCATTCCTATTTTTTTCTTTACTAAAATTGTGCATCTTCCCATAGCAGAAAGTTTGTATAGCCTTGTAATGTGGGTTTATTAACGGTTTGCCTTTTGTTTATAATTTTTGCCACACCTGCTTCAAAGAACCACTCCGTCAGGCCTGCCCTGCCACCCCTCCGAGGGAGGGGAATTGAAGCGTGAGTACCTCAAAGCATAACCATTTCACGTTCCCTTCTCGCCCTGCAGAGTTTCACTTTTTCCCTATAGCATTCCTTTTTTACGCTCAGTATCTTTTCTCCATTTTACAGAGTTCCCCTCCTCCGTCATTGAAGCGCGTAAGTCGCGACAGTCCAGTGCCTTTTTTCTTTGCTCTTTTTGGCTTCGGCAGGCTCAGCCAGCGTTCCCCTTCTTCTTTTTTTTTCTTTTTTTCCCCTTCTTCCTTGCTTCTTCCCCTGCTACGTCAAGTCCTCATCGTCCTGCTCTGCTGGATACTGCGACTTACGCGCAGAATGACGGAGGGATGATGTACTGTCATATTGTGTAAAATACTGCCATATTGTGTAAAGCACGGCATACTGCGTAAAGCACGGGCATACTGCGTAAAGCATGAGCATAGTGTGCAAAGCATGAGTATAATATGCAAAGCATAGCCTTTGCGGCTACGCGCAGGATGACAAGAGGGTAACAGTGAGTATGTGCTCGCTTTGCAGGGGCAAGAGAGTATTTGTGCCGAGTCGCGTAATAGGCTATACGAATTTTTGTGCTTTAAGTTTTCTTTTTCCCTTGCCTTTGTGCCTTAAGGACTTAAAATGAGAGCACTGGCTTTTGATATGTGTTGATTTTTGATGCTGAATTACCTGAAACCTTTGAGCTGTAAAGGATTTGCTTTGACAAAAAAGAAAAAATCTCCGGTAAATCCCTTTAGTCGACGTCGCGCACCTAGCGAACGAAGGAAAAATCCTTTTCCAAGACATGCAAAAACTTCTGATCGTGATCCATTTATTCTCAAAGCCATGAGCGGAGATATTTTGGACGAAGGAGAGATCGCTATACCACAGGAGCTTCCGGTACTTGCGGTGCGAGACATCGTGCTTTTTAATTCCATGATTTTGCCCTTATTTGTAGGGCGTGAAAAATCCGTAAAAGCCGTGGAAAACGCACTGGAGCAAAATCGCCAGCTTCTTATCTTGACTCAAAAAGATGAAAATCGTGAAGATCCCAGCCCTGATGAAATGTATGCTATCGGCACTGTGGGACGCATTATGCGCGTGATCAAGATGACGGATGGCAAGCTCAAGGTCTTGGTTCAGGGAGTGGTGCGAGCAAAAGTCAAACGCTTTGTTCAAGAAGAGCCCTATCTTTCTGCAACAATAAAACCTCTGCCTGATATTGAATCAAAATTTGTGGATGCACAATTAACCGCGCTTATGCGGACCATTAGGGACCAAAGTGAAAAGATATTGAATCTGCGTGGCCTTTCTTCTTCAGACATTATGAATGTCCTGAACGGCGTGGAGGATCCGGGGCTTCTTGCTGATTTGGTTGCTGCGAATTTGCGAATGGCAGTAGAGGATGCTCAGTCTATTTTAGAATGCGTTGATCCTTCTGCACGTTTAGACCTTGTGGCTGTACAACTTTTACGAGAAATTGAAGTCGCAAACATGCAAAACCGTATTAAAAGTATGGCTAAAAACGGCATGGATAAGGCTCAGCGTGATTTTTATTTGCGTGAACAAATCAAGGCAATCAAACGCGAACTAGGCGGTGGGCATGAAGCAAATGACGAAATAGAGGACATACGCCTCTCCATTGAAAAAGCTAAAATGCCCAAAGATGTGTGTAAAGAAGCCTTAAAACAATTGCGTCGACTAGAGAGTATGCACTCAGAGTCCTCAGAAGCCACGGTTATCCGCAATTACCTTGATTGGATGGTGGAACTTCCGTGGAAAAAATCTTCCCGTGATCGCTTGGATATTAAAAAAGCCGAAGCTATTTTGCATGAAGATCATTATGGTTTGCTCAAGGTCAAGGAAAGGATGCTTGAATACCTTTCTGTGCGTAAGTTAAACCCACAAATGAAAGGGTCAATCCTTTGCCTTGTAGGCCCTCCTGGAGTGGGAAAAACATCTCTAGGCCGTTCTGTTGCTCGCAGTTTGGGGCGTAAGTTTTATCGCTTGAGTTTGGGCGGTATGCGTGATGAGGCAGAGATTCGAGGGCATCGTAGAACCTATGTAGGCTCTATGCCGGGTCGCATCATTCAAGGTATTCATTCCTGCGATACCAATAATCCGGTTATCATGCTTGATGAAGTGGATAAACTTGGATCTGATTTTCGTGGTGATCCTTCCTCTGCTTTGCTTGAAGTTCTTGATCCTGAACAGAATTTTACGTTTATTGATCACTATTTGAACGTGCCTTTTGATCTTTCTAAAGTCATGTTTCTTTGTACTGCCAATAGGCTGGATACTATTCCTCAGCCCTTGCTCGATAGAATGGAAATGATCCGCATTGAAGGGTATACTGAGCATGAAAAAGTCAAAATAGCGCGTCAATATGTTATACCACGGCAAGTCGAGGAAAATGGACTCAAGCAAAAGGATTTTGTTCTGTCTGATTCTGTAATCAGGGAAATTATTCAGGGCTACACACGAGAAGCTGGTTTAAGAAACCTTGAACGAGAAATTGCCTCGCTTTGCCGTAAAATGGCTCGGCGAAAAGCTGAAGGTGAAAAAGGGCCTTTTAGAATAACCTCGCGTGGCGTGCATAAACTTTTAGGTATTCCGCGTTATCAAGATGATGAGCAAGAAAAACAGCTCCCCCCCGGAGTGGCTATGGGCTTGGCTTGGACTCCTTATGGAGGGCAAACCCTGCATGTGGAAGTCACAACAATGCCCGGCAAAGGTAAACTCATTCTTACCGGAAAACTTGGCGATGTTATGAAAGAGTCTGCTCAAGCTGCGATGTCTTTTGCTAGGAGCCATGCTGAAAGCTATGCCATAGATGCTTCGTTTGTCGAAGAATTGGATATACATGTGCATGTACCTGCCGGAGCAACGCCCAAGGACGGACCTTCGGCCGGAGTCACTTTGGTTACTGCCCTTATTTCTGCTTTAAGTGGAAAATCTGTCCGCGCGGATTTAGCCATGACCGGTGAAATCTCTTTGCGAGGCAAAGTATTACCGGTTGGTGGTATTAAAGAAAAAGTACTTGCTGCGGTCGCCATGGGTATGCAGGAAGTCCTTATCCCTTTAGGAAATAAAAAAGATTTAGCTGATATTCCGGCGGAGCTTCGCCGTCGTATTAACATTACTCTTGTGGAAAAAATAAAAGAAGTCTGGCCAATTGCCAAAAGCCCAGAGTCTGTAAGTTAAACATGAGCGAGCAATCGGAGGTAGGATAGTGCCTATTTTTGAATATACATGCCAAGACTGCGGAACGCAGTTTGAGGAAATTATATTATCTGAAGATGAAACAGTTGTTTGCAAACAGTGCGGTTCTACAAACACCGCTAAACTCATGTCGCGCTGTAGGGTAAAAGCAGGGTCAGCAGGTATTGCAACAGAACAAGGGGAAACTGCTTCTGCTCCGCAGTTTAGAGGCAGAGGAGCCGGATGCGCTGGATGTTCCGGTGGTGATTGTTCTTCCTGCAGTTAAGGTTTTAAGGGAAAGCAATATGCAAAAAATTACCATAGCTACACGCGGTTCTAAACTTGCTCTTTGGCAGGCTGAATATATCAAAACTGCGCTTATGGCTGAATATCCCGGACTGAGCGTGGAGCTACTGATCATCAAGACCAAGGGCGATAAAATTCTTGATGTTCCTTTGGCCAAAGTTGGTGGTAAAGGTTTATTTGTTAAAGAGATTGAGGAAGCATTATTGGAAGGTCGGGCTGATTTGGCTGTACATTCCATGAAAGATGTGCCCACGGAGCTCCCAGAAGGCCTTGTGGTTGCGATACATCCAAAGCGTGAAGATTGCACAGATACCTTGCTGTCAGTTGCGTATGACGGACTTGCTGAACTTCCCAGTGGCGCGGTTATTGGAACCTCGAGCTTAAGGCGTCAAGCCCAGCTTAAACTTTTGCGTCCTGATGTGCAGATAAAAGATTTACGCGGAAACTTGGATACGCGAGTAGAAAAATTGATGCAAGGTCATTATGATGCTATTGTTGTCGCAACTGCGGGCTTAAAAAGACTTGAAATTACTGCGCCCAAGATGGAGCGACTTGTGCCTCCGAAATTTTTACCTGCCGTAGCCCAAGGAGCCTTAGGTCTTGAATATAGAGAAAAAGACCATAATATCGCAGCCTTATTGCTTTGCTTACACCATGAACGCACAGGCATTGAGGTGCAGGCTGAACGCGGTTTCTTAACTGGTCTTAATGGAGGGTGTCAGGTGCCGATTGCTGCGTGGGCACAAGTACAAGGAGCTGAAGTCTCGCTTACAGGCTTTGTTGCGGATATTGATGGCTCCAGCCCTCTTCGCGTTAAGGGCACTGCTCCGATAAGCGAGGCTTGGAGCCTCGGCACTCAGCTTGCAAAGCAAATTTTAGCTGCCGGCGGAGGAGAAATACTCACTCGCGTCTATTCTCAAAACACATAGCTTCTGTTTTATCCCCAGCTTTTGGAAAAAAGCATCTCAATAGAGCTATAAGGCAAAGTCATGAGCGAAAAAACATTGCTTCGTTCCGAATCCAACATTGAAAGACAAAATATTTTGAACAATCCTTATGTCATGGAAAACTTGCAAAAGGACTTGGATTTTATTGGCATTGCATGGGCAGGTAAACCTGTTTGATAAATACACGCACTGTTGAACGTTATTTTGCTACGCATGGCGATGAGTAAAAACGCAATGGCTATACATTGCTGAAGGGCAAAAAACTTAGAAATTTCAGAGAATTATTTAAGATGGCCGACATTGATGTTGCTCAGTTTGCCCAAACTATTGGAATCTTTAGCTTTAGATGGTGTAGTCACGAGATTGACTAAATTTTCTTTTTGAGTCATACTTCGGCCACGAATAAACACAAATGGAGGTTTTCGTGGCAACACGAGCACACCGAAGGCATGACATCTCTGATACGACATGGGAAAAACTTAAATCCCATTTGCCAGGACGAAAAGGAATTTGGGGCGGAATTGCTCGGGATAACAGACAATTTATAAATGCAGTTTTTTGGATTATGCGCACTGGCGCACCTTGGCGCGATCTTCCCCCAGATTATGGTGGATGGAGCAATACTCATCGCCGTTTTATCAGATGGCGTGACAAAGGAATATGGGAAAAATTACTGGAGTTGCTTATAGATGAGCCAGATTATGAATGGCTTATGATTGATGCAAGTCATTGTAAAGTTCACCCACACGCAGCAGGGGCAAAAGGCGGAAATCAAGATATGAGTCGCACAAAAGGGGGCTCAACACAAAATTGCATTTGGCCGTGGATTCGCATGGTATGCCGGTCAGGGCTATTATTACACAAGGTACAACAACAGATTGCTCTCAAGCAGTTGCTTTGATTGAAGGATTTACTGCCAAATATCTCTTGGCAGATAGAGGATATGACACAAACGAGATAGTTGCTCAAGCAAAAAAACAAGGAATGGAACCAGTTATTCCTCCCAAAAAAACAGAAAAGAGCTTCGCGATTACGATAAGTATCTTTATAAAATTAGACACTTAGTTGAAAACGCATTTCTCTGTTTGAAAAGGTGGCGTGGCATTGCAACTCGATATGCAAAAAATTCAAATTCATTTCTTGCAGCTATACATATCCGATGTATAGCATTATGGGCAGAAATCTTGTGACTACACTATCTAGGGGGTCAAGGGCAGTGAAGCGTCCTGTTTCAGGGTCGTAGTCACGATAGCTCATGTTTACCCAGCCTAGTGCCTTCATCTGAAATATCTATCTAACCATACGACCTTCAAAACTAATTTTCAGGGATAAAATGTTCCTCCTTTGCCTTAAAAAGTATTTGGAGAATTTCTTGCTTCATTAAAGAATCATCAAGCTTGCTATACTTATCTATGAGAACATTTAATTTGTCTTTCTCTATATACTGGAAATAACAAAATATATGACTAAGGTATAATTGTAGCAATTCAAAATCAGCTGTATTTAAATTTGCATTTAATAAAAATTTATATGCATCATTATAAGTATAGTCAGCAAAATAGCCATCACTATATTTCAAAAAATCAATATAAACTTTTTTACATTGATTTGCATATTTTCCGTGACATGATGCAGCTGCATCTATGTACATAAGTGCTGGATCATTGGGGCTTGGAATTTGTTCAAGCCATAATTTATATTGAGGACCATCAACATAAACAACAGGCGGCATTTTCCATAAAGTTTTTAAAGAAATTTTCTTATCACTGATTGCTTTACACAAAATACTTGAATCATTTTCTTCTAAAGACTTAAATATAAATCTGAAAGCTTGCATAATTTCAGAACCTTCTAAACACTGTTCATATGAATCTATGTTCTTTGAAACGCAAAGTTGCAAGTTTTTATCTACCCAAATTTCTGCATAAACATTCTGCATAAAAAACAAAAAAAACATAATTAGTAATAAAATATATTTTTTCATTCATATTTCCCTCAGTAGCAGTCCGCTATTCTCTAGCGGACTGCTTTGTGAAAATGTTAATAAAATACATAACCGTTTTTATGTCAGTGTTTACTTCTCTTTACTTTAATATGCGTGACAGGGTCTTCCCTGTGTACTTCTTTTATTTTTTGAGTTCCTTTGCCCGTTGTTCTAATGCACCCTTCTGTTGGATGATGAATACCTTTGGAATCAGCCCTTCCTGCATGTACGCCCATTCCTTCATGCTTTGGAACATCAAAAATAAAATTCCCGTTTTCTCCAACATCACTATTTGTATCTTTGCCAGAATGAGGGCTATGCCATGAGTATTTATATTCACCTTGTGGAAACTGTTCACATCCTGAAACGGTCTGGTTGTCCGCTGGGAAATCATATTGAGTGCCATCTTTGGTATGAATGCTAATATTGTTTTTCTCATCATCATATTCAAGCCAAGAAAGCCCCTCAGGGTCAATCAAGTTCACAGGATCGTCCAAGCAGTAGCCGTACAAGTCCGAGTCTCCGCCAGCGTAGCCGAGAGGGTCGAGAGCTGGAATATATATTTTTAGTATTAAGTACCTTCATAAAATGCTTTTAACCAAAAGAATATATGGTATACATATAGCAAAGCAATACTTAATAGCAAAATTTTATTTATAATTCGCTTATGTCGATTTTCCCAAAGTAAGGCTACTAAATAAAATAGCGTTGTATTGAGGACTACCGATAGCACTATCATAACTGTACTGATAAAATAACTGCTTTTTATAAAAAGAAGAGCAATAATTATTAAGGGATGAAATGCAGCAATTAAAAAGACTTGAAGAAGTGGTGGAATATTGACAAGACTTTGCCAAATAAAAAGCCACGAAATAAATGGAAAAATGAATCCCAATATTATAAAATTTCTTTTTTTCATGAGTTATACCCTTGTTGTGAAGTGCAATCCTCCCACTAACTCCTTATCTTTTATATCTTTCCTCAAGGTCTTGGATGTAAGTTTTAGGGAGCTTTACTCCAAAAGCACCTCCAGTTTTTACTCCGCCGACTTGCAATACAGTATCCGCAGCTTCCACACAGTCATCTGAGCCAAGACTATAATGAACCGTTGTGCTTTTTTGTGCCTTGTTTAAGTATTCTCGCATGTTTTGTTCCTGCTCTGCCGTGGTATCCAGTTCCACTATATAAACTGGAGTTTCCGTTTCTCTGCGAAATTCACCTTCACCTCCAACTATATCCGAGATTTCTTTTGGATATTTTCCAAAAGCATTTCCTTGCCCCCCAGGATCAACCGCAATATGACCTTTTATTCCGTCATAATAATGCACTTTAGTCTTCAGCCCTTCAGGATCAATTAAGTTCACAGGATCGTCCAAGCAGTAGCCGTACAAGTCGCTGTCTCCGCCTGCGTAGCCTAGGGGGTCAAGGGCAGTGAAGCGTCCAGTTTCTGGGTCGTAGTCTAGGTAGCCCATGCGTACCCAGCCTGTTATTTTTCTCAAAAAAACATCGCCAAACTCATACCCCCCGTATCAATTTTGAGGCATAAGATTTTTATATTTTGCATCAAAAATAATTCTCTTAAATATTGTGTCTACTTTACAACCTTTAGCCAGCGGGGGTAGCAAGAGAGATTAAGATAGCTTTTTTATTTTCAAAAACAATAAAAAATTCCTTGCAAAGAGGTTCGTTAGTCTCTCTGTAATCAAGTACGATTACGCTGTCTTTTTCCAGAAAATCCCAACTTTCAGGAAAATAATAACGTGTGTTTTCCATATTATTAAGAAAAAAAAATGGTTTACCGTATAGATGCAAAACAGAATCGAGGGATGCTCCCAGCTGAATTCCTAGCTCAGTTGCAAGAGTAGGAAAAGGTATTTTTGGATTTGGAACAGCCCTTTGAACAAGGGGATATGCGCTTATCGTAATATGGTTAATTGGGCGATTTTCTCCATGATAACGCTCAATATTTATGTGGATACCTTGTTTTGTTGTATACCAATATGATGGGAACTTTCCTTCATCAGCAAACCCTTTTCCGTATTTTTTAAAGAACGGTTCTGCATCTGCCCATATATTCTGCAAGCAAACTGGCCCTAAGCATTGAGGAAACGGATAATTACTATTTGCAACAACAAATTTTCCCCCAAAAAAAGCAAAACAAAAGCACAAAATAATAATTATCCGCATTGAACTTTCCTTTTTTTATAGTCACAATCTCTTATTGTCGAGAATATGGTATTTTAGCGGCTGGATGACGTTGTTGAAATTTTCTGATTTCATCAGCTAATTTAATAACATCTTTATTTTGCCCCCGTGTGCAACCAAAGGTTGGACGCCATCCTTGCCGAGCCTTTATAGCTTCTTTTTCGTTAGCCCCTCCTCCACCATGAATATCTCGCCCTCTAGGATCACCAGTGTCGATATATGCTCCATCAGGTCCAAAAGATTTATGGTTTGTCACGGTGTCAATAACATTAACATCCTCAGTTTCAAAAGGATCATCAGCCCCAGGCGCAGAGGATGAAATAATTTTATTGCGTGTTTCTATAGTAAATGGCTTACCGTCTGGGTCTTCAGGTCGTGGGTCAAAAGTTGTGGTATTATTATCCATATCAGTTACCAAGGTTGCAGCTTCTGCTGGAGGCACAAGCCAATCCGAGATTGTACTCCAAAATCCAGCTCTAAGCCCCTCAGGGTCAATCAAGTTCACAGGATCGTCCAAGCAGTAGCCGTACAAGTCGCTGTCTCCGCCTGCGTAGCCTAGGGGGTCAAGGGCGGTGAAGCGTCCTGTTTCCGGGTCATAGTCCCGATAGCCCATGCGTACCCAGCCTGTGTCCCTGTCATGCAAACCGCCTCCAAAGCCCAGCGGAACCAACATTTCAGGTTTTGTATCCTCTAAAATACGCCCAAAAGAATCGTACAGAATTTCCTTTACCACATTTCCGTCATCATCTGCAAGCACCCGAAGCGAACCAACCTGATCATACAGCAAATGGTAAAAATCATCGCCATAAAGCATCATGCTCGGCAAGCGGTCGTTATCAGAAATATACAGAAAATCTAGGAGTATACCTTGTATATTGCAAGAGTCCATGCGTGTTAAATCGTGCCATTTGTAGCTTTCAACGCACTGTCCATTGATAAATTTCGCTTTGCGCTGCCCATTTTCATCATGCTCAAAATCAATAGTAATCCCCGATTTTTCCACACGCAAAAGCCGATAATCTGGCGCATAAAAATAGCGTTCCAAAATTTCATCCCCAAGCACACGTTCACGCCGAAAGCCGTTTGTATCCCTAAAAATTACCTCGTTATTCACGCCTTGCAAGCGGTCGCCAACATAATAATATTTCAAGTGATTTTGCTCTGTACCAGCTCCGTAGTGCCATGATTCTTCTCGTTGGTCACGGGCATTATACTGATAAATTTCAAGGGCTGGAGCAAAGTGGTCTGCGCCTGTACGCACGGTCTGCAATTTGCCACCAGTGTAGGCATAATAAAGCTCTCGTGGATTTTTTCCTGCCACATGTTCGATTTTGCGAATAATTTTGCCCTGTTTGTCATATTCAAAATGCATTTTGAAAGCATCCCTTGCCAAAAAATAATTGTTGTGAAAACTCATGCTGCCTCCTTTACTGCCTCCTAGCGGTGTTTGCGTGTGCGGACGATTCCGATTCACGCTTGAGTTTTCAGCAACTATACCCCATGTTTTCGGCTCAGGATAAAAATATCCCTTAAATGGAAAGCAAAAGTATAACAATTTCCCTATTGACAGGGATTTTGGGAGAGGCTTGCCCAAAAAGGAGGAGTAGGAAGTGCAGGGCAAACGCATATAAATTTTAGGCTCAATACTTCCTGCCCATTTTATTATTTCCCCCTTCCTGTCATCCTGCGCTTTAGTCGCAAAGGCTATGCTTTGCACACTCTGCTCGTGCTTTACGCAGTATACCCGTGCTTTACGCAATATGGCAGTGTGTTACACAATATGGCAGTGCCTCCTCCCTCCGTCATTCTGCGCGAAGTCGCAGAATCCAGCAGAGCCAGATTATAGGGACTTGCCTCTGTACGAGAAGCAGCAAAGAAGAAGAAAAAAGAAGACAAGAAAAAGAAGAAGATAAGAAGGAAGAACTGGATCCTGCGACTTCGCGCAGGATGACAGGAAGGGGGAAGTAAGACTGGACTGTCGCGACTTACGCGCGGAATGACGGAGGGAGGAAGCACTGCCACGCTGTGTAAAACGCTGGATTTTCACGACTACGCGCAGGATGACAAGATGGGAACCCCAGCTCTACTAAACTTTTGCGACTACGCGCAGGATGACAGAGGAGGAAGCAAGAGAATAAGCAGGGAGTATTGACCCTAAATTTTATATACGTTTGTTCTGCCATGGCATTTTTTGGTGTTCACAATCGCCCTTTTTCTTTTGCTTTGCATTCTGCTAAGAACTCTTAAACAAGGGCAAGACCCGTCCACAGGTTTTTTGATATCCTGCTTTATATTGCAAAGAAAAACGGAGCAAACATGTCTTTAATACATGGATTCAAATTACTGGAAGAAAGAACAGTAGCAGAATGTTCTTCTGTTGCAAAAATATATGAACATGCAAAAACAAAAGCCAAGGTTTTATCCATGGAAAATACGGATGAAAACAAGGTTTTTGGCATTAGCTTTCGCACTCCACCGCAAGATTCAAGCGGAGTCGCCCATATTTTAGAACATTCAGTGCTTTGTGGTTCTGAAAAATATCCGGTTAAGGAACCCTTTGTAGAATTACTCAAAGGTTCGCTGCAAACTTTTCTTAATGCCCTGACTTTCCCTGATAAAACCTGCTATCCGGTTGCGAGCACAAATCATCAGGATTTTGCTCATTTGGTAAAGGTGTATCTGGACGCAGTGTTTTTCCCAAGGCTTACGGAAAATACCTTGCGACAGGAAGGCTGGCATCTTGAACCAAGTCCAGATTTTAAGACAAGCAAAGAGTTAGTTTATAAGGGTGTGGTTTTTAATGAAATGAAAGGAGCGTATTCCTCGCCAGAGGGGATATTATCTGAGCGTTCGCAGCAGTCTTTGTTTCCGGATACTCCCTATGCTTTTGATGCAGGTGGTGACCCTGCATGTATTCCGGACTTAAGTTTTGACAGGTTTATGGCCTTTCATAAGCAAAATTATCATCCATCAAATGCTTATGCTTTTTTTTATGGAGATGATGATCCAAACAAACGTCTTAAAATGCTCGAGAGTTATTTTTCACGCTTTGAAGCTGCACAAGCTTCGGAAGAAATTCCCTTGCAAGCCTCATTTAGCGGGCTACGGCGAGTGGCAGCTTCGTATGCTGCTTCGGACGATCAAGCCAAAGCTATGTTCACCATGAACTACGGCTTGTGTGAAACTGCTGACCCTGATTTCAATCTCCGCTTCCATGTGCTGGAGCATATTCTGATTGGCCTGCCTTCTTCCCCTTTGCGTAAAGTCTTGATTGAATCTGGCTTGGGAGAAGATATTGCAGGAGTGGGGCTAGAAACTGATCTGCGGCAAATGTATTTTTCCATAGGCCTGCAAGGGATTGCAGATACGGATATACCGCAAGCCGAAGCTCTCCTTGAGCAAACGCTTTGGAAACTGACTGAAGGGATACCGCAGCATGATATTGAAGCTGCGCTCAATTCTGTTGAATTTTCCTTGCGTGAGAACAACACCGGCTCGTATCCTCGTGGTTTGCTCCTTATGTTTCGTGTGCTTTCTACTTGGCTCTATGGCAAAGACCCCTTGCTTTTACTTGAGTTTGAAAAACCGCTTGCACAGCTCAAAAAAGAGCTGCAAGCCAAGATGCCGGTATTTGAGACCCTGATTCGTTCTTTTTTGCTTGAAAATACACATCGCAGCGTACTGCTCTTAAGTCCGGATACGAAGTTGGCTACCTTGCAACAAGCCGAAGAAAAAGCAAGGCTCAAAAAAATACAAGACTCCATGAGCGCAGAGGATCTGGAAAAAGTTATTACTGAAACTCAGCTACTCCAGCAATTACAGGCAAAAGAAGATTCTTTGCATGATCTGGGAACTATCCCCAGACTTAAATTAAGTGATTTACCCCGAAAAAATAGACACATTCCATTGGAAATTTTTGAAAAGGGTAAGGCTAAAACCTTGCTGCATGGTTTGGAAACCAATGGCTTGGTCTACCTTGATATAGGTTTTGATCTTACGGGGTTACCAGATAAGCTGATGGCCTATGTGCCACTTTTTGGCAAGGCATTGCTTGAAATGGGAACGCAAGATTTAGATTATGTTGCCTTGCAAAACCGTATTGCTCGTAAAACAGGTGGTATTCACCCCCAAATGTTTGTTTCTTCGGTTTTAGGCGGAGGAACAGTTGCCAAGTTATTTTTGCGTGGCAAGGCAACTGCAGAGCAAGCTCCTGAATTGATAGCAATTTTACTCAAGGTTTTGACCGAGACCTGTTTTGATAACCAGACTCGTTTGCGTCAACTGGCCTTGGAGGCCAAAGCGCGTTTTGAACAAAGCATTGTGCCTTCAGGGCATTCTTTGGTAGCAACACGATTAAAAGCGAGCATGAACGAAAGTGGCTGGATTAAAGAACAATTTTCAGGGGTGAGTGCTCTCTTTTTCTTGCGTGATTTTATCCAGCGTGTGGAACACAATTTTGCTACAGTGCTCAAGGACATTGAAGCATTAAAAGAAATCATTTTTTCCAAAAATAATCTCATTATCAATATCACGGCCAGAGAAAGCGATTTTGTGCGTTTAATTCCAGATATTGTGGCTTTAACCAGAGTGCTGCCTGATATTGGCGTACAGAGTACGCAACGTGAAATACCGTGTTTGAATACAGTGGAAGGCCTTTCCAGTCCGAGCATGGTCAATTATGTGGGCAAAGCTGTAAATCTTTCAGCCTATGGTCTGCAATGCGCCGGAAGTGCCGAGCTTGTGAATAAATTTTTGCGTACCGGTTATCTTTGGGACAAGGTTCGGGTACAAGGCGGAGCCTATGGAGCTTTTAGTCTACTTGATCGTTTGGATGCAAGCCTAGCTTTTGTCTCTTACCGTGATCCTAATATAGATAAGACACTAGCTACCTTTGATTCTGTGGGAAAATATCTTGCCAAGGTGAGCATGAGTAAGGATGACTTAGAAAAAGCTATTATTGGCACTATTGGTACACTGGATGAATATTTATTGCCTGATGCCAAGGGTTTTGCCTCTATGCTCAGGCACCTTACAGGCATTACTTCTGAGTGGCGACAAAATCTTCGTGAAGAAGTTTTGGCAGCAGGGAAGCAGGATTTTCATGATTTTGCAGAGCTTGCTCAAGCCTTGGCTGAACATGGCAATATAGTTGTGCTTGGCAGTGATGAGACCTTAAAGAAAAGTGCTTTGGATATTCAAATCAGCAAAGTTTTATAAAAGGATTTTGGCGTATAGAATTGTGTGGCATTTACAAAACATAAACCCACGAGTACAAGATAAACATGGTTGAATTTAAGATAGTATCCCATCGTTTTGGTGCTCAATGGGCACTGCAAAATGTCTCTTTTTCTTTAGATAAAGGGGAATTTTTATTTCTTACAGGGCATTCTGGTGCCGGTAAAACTTCACTGTTGCGCCTTATGTATGGAGCACTCAAGCTGTCTTTTGGACAGGCCACGGTAGCTGGATTTGATTTGCGTAAATTAAAAAAGAAACAAATTTTTGAATTACGGCGACGAGTGAGTGTGGTTTTCCAAGATTTTAAGATACTCCCACATTTGACTGCCTATGAAAATGTGGAATTAGCACTCAAAGTACGGGGGCTACCAAAAAGTCAATCAGACAGGCGCGTGCGTGGAATGTTACAGGCCATGGGTCTTGAGGATCGCGCGTATGTCCGTAGTGAAGCTCTTTCCGGCGGAGAACAGCAGCGCGTGGCCATAGCAAGGTCTATGGTAGTAAACCCTCGGCTCATTCTTGCTGATGAACCAACAGGGAACTTAGACCCTGATCTTACTGATCACCTTATGGATGTGTTTCGACGCTTTCATTCTTATGGCACCACGGTGATCATGGCTACGCACAGCAAAGCAGTTTTAAGCAGGGTACCTGAAGCGCGTATTTTGCACTTGGAAGCGGGGCAAGTTATAGATCACACTCGGCAGGCAAAGCGACCGGACATTGCAATTGATGATACACTGATTCAACTTTTGCCAAGTGATATGTGCGGAGAGGATTCATGATTCGTTTGCTGCTCACTTTTTTTCGTGGTTTGCAGGATATGCTGCGCCATCCCTTGATCAATTTTTTTACTTTATTCACTGTGACCATGGTCGTGCTTTTGGCCGGAATCTTTTTGATTTTTTTAGATAACGTGAATAAAGAATTAATGGTTTCCAGAGGGCAGGCCGAGTTTCAAATATACTGGCAAACAGATGCAGAGCAAGCTGAAATTGATAAGCAGTGGCAACAATTATCAAACATACAAGAATTAAAAAGCATCCAAACTTTTTCACCCCAACAGGCTTTAGAAGAACTGACTCGCAAGCTGCAAACAAAAGAGGACTCTGCAGAAACATTTTTGTGGGCAAAGGGGCATAGCCCTTTACCTGCCTCGGCTTACCTTTCTTTTTATCTGAAACCAGGAGAAGAAGGGAAAATTTGGACGCAAGCCTTGCTTAATGAATTAGAAAAATTACCTTGGGTTGAAAGTGTGCATTATAACCCCTTTCAAATGGAACTGGCGCAAAGCTGGATAACCTTGGTCAATGGGATTATCTGGCCGGTTATCGGGATGCTGTGGCTGGTTATTGCCTTGGTTGTGAGTAATACCATGCGCCTTTCATTATTAACTCGCAGTGATGAAATAGAAATTCTTTCCCTTGTAGGAGCGCGAACATGGTATATTCGTGGCCCTTTGCTGATGGCCGGAGCTGTGCAAGGCTTTCTTGGCAGTGCTTTGGCTCTAGGTATTCTTAAGTTAGCGCAAGCAAGTTTCAAAGATGTTCTTAATTTTCCTCCTTTATATTTAGTGATTGATTACCTGCCTCAGGAGCATTGGCTGGCTTTGATGGCTATGGCTATTTTTATTGCCATGCTTAGTTCATTTGTGGCTGTAAGGAGGTAAGAATGCGAATTGATGAATTTTCTATACATTATTTTTACAAGAGCTAGAAGGCTATGACGGCTTCTTATTAAAAAATTTAGCCGTTTTCTTTAATAAGACTTTTGCTTATTAAAAGATTCGGCGGTTTTCTTTAATAAGAGTTTTGTCTATTAAAATATTTACTGGTTTTCTTTAATAAGAGTTTTGTTTTTCGAGCAAAATCTAGCAAGGGATAAAAATATGCGAAGTAAAAAAATGACTGGTGGATTGGAAAAAGCTCCTCATCGCTCCCTGTTATACGCTACAGGCATGAGTGCAAATGAGATACAAAGACCTTTGATAGGCGTATGCAATGCTGGCAATGAAATTGTTCCCGGGCATGTGCACCTTGGGCAGATTACGCAAAAAGTCAAAAACGGCATACGACTTGGTGGTGGCGTTCCTTTGGAGTTTCCGGCGATTGGAATTTGCGACGGTTTGGCAATGAACCATGAAGGCATGAAATTTTCTTTACCAAGCCGTGAAATTATTGCTGATTCCATTGAAATAATGGCTACGGCGCATCCTTTTGATGCCCTTGTCTGCGTTACAAACTGCGATAAAATAGTGCCCGGAATGCTTATGGCAATGCTACGGCTCAATATTCCGGCTCTTATCATTTCAGGTGGCCCCATGCTTGCCGGTGGGGCGCAAGATGCACCTTCGGATCTTATTTCTGTTTTTGAAGGCGTTGGTCGGGTGCGACGCGGTGACATGTCAGAAGAAGAGCTTGCTGGATTGGAACAATCTGCTTGTCCTACTTGTGGCTCGTGTTCTGGCATGTTTACGGCAAATACAATGAACTGTTTATCCGAGGCCATTGGTTTAGCCTTACCCGGTAATGGCACTATTCCGGCAGTGATGAGTGAACGGTATCGGCTTGCGACAAATGCAGGACTTCAAGTTATGGAGTTACTGAGGCAAGATATGAAACCACGAGATATTGTTACTGAAAAATCTGTACGAAATGCCGTGGCCATGGACATGGCTCTTGGCGGTTCCACAAATACGGTTTTGCATTTACCTGCAATTTTTCATGAAGCTGGTTTGAACCTTACTTTAGATATTTTTGATGAAGTCAGCCGAAGCGTTCCAAATTTGTGTCGGCTTTCTCCTGCGGGCAAGCATCATATTGAAGACTTGCACATGGCAGGAGGTATTCCGGCTGTGTTTAGGGAACTCGCCAAACTTGGGCTGGTAGAAGAAGAGGCCTTGACCGTAACAGGTCGTAGTATAGGGGAAAATGTCAAAGCCTTGCAGCTTCCTTGTAAACATGCAGAGGTTATACGGCCAGCAGATGACCCGTATTCTAAAGAAGGCGGTATTGCTATTTTACGGGGCAATTTGGCGGTCAATGGTTGTGTTGTAAAACAGGCAGCAGTCGCTCCTGAAATGATGCAGCGCACCGGCCCTGCCAAAGTTTTTGATACTGAAGAAGAAACTGCAGCTGCGATTTTAGGCGGTAAAATTATTGCAGGGGATGTCGTGGTTATTCGCTATGAAGGGCCTAAGGGTGGCCCTGGTATGCGCGAGATGCTTACCCCGACTTCAGCTATTTCCGGCATGGGACTCGGTGAATCCGTGGCTTTGATTACGGACGGACGTTTTTCAGGTGGCACGCGCGGAGCTGCTATTGGACATATCAGCCCTGAGGCTGCAGAGGGCGGACTGATTGCTTTGGTTCAAAATGGTGACCAAATTCGTATCGATATTCCAAAGCGTGAGTTGACTCTTTTGGTCGATGAAGCCGAGCTGGAAAAACGCCGAGCTGAGTTTGTGCCAAAGACAAAGAAAATTACTTCACCTTTTCTCCGGCGCTATGCCAAGCAGGTAACCAGCGCATCCACAGGGGCAATTTATAGAAAATAGTTTGTTATGCGCCTATATTTTGAAACATTGTCAGCAATATTTTCCAATCTTGAATTTTGCTTTTCCCGAAAATTGCACAATATTTTTCTGCTAGGAATATTGAGCATCCTCATCGTCCTGTAAACGGTGATTCCAAGTCCTGTCGCCTACCAAAAGGCTTGCCAGAGGCTTTTCTTTTTAGCTAGATACTTGATATGAGCATTGCACAGACTGTTATACACGCTCCGGCAAAAGTAAACTTGTACTTAAAAATTACAGGTAAACGGGATGATGGCTATCATGAATTAGATACCGTTTTTTTCCCGCTCCAAAGGCCTTATGATCTTTTGCGTATTTCACAAGCTGAATCCGGCTTAGGATTACGCCTTGGATGCAATCTACCCGGCCTTGAACCTGAAGAAAATATTGTTTTCAAAGCCTATCATGCTTTTGTACAGGCCACGGATTTTGCGCCTGATTTACATGTCTCAATTGAAAAAAATATTCCATGTGGAGCAGGGCTTGGAGGTGGAAGCAGTGACGCTGCTGCCCTGCTACGTTTCTTAAATACACAGGCCAAAGCACACGCTCTTTCTCCTGAAAAACTTCATGCTTTGGCCACAAAACTTGGGGCGGATGTCCCGTTCTTTTTGCTTAAAAGTGCAGCAAGGGCTACGGGCATTGGCGAAAAATTAGACCCTATCAATTTAGATTTTAAGGGAAAAACTTTTGTCCTTGCCTGCCCTGATGAACAGGTCAATACTGCATGGGCCTATACTACTTTTGATGGATACAAGAACAAAGACTTTGGCTTGACAACACAAGGCACAGGTAATATTGAACCCATTTCCAAGCTACCGCTTGTTTTTTGCAATGATTTTGAAAATCTTGTTTTTCAGGAATTTCCAAAAATCAGAGCGGTTAAGGAAGAATTGCTTCGTCTTGGAGCCTTGGGAGCAGGGATGAGTGGCTCTGGAGCAAGTATTTTTGCTCTTTTTGCTCATGATATTGAAACAGATCGTATTGTTCAGAGGCTGTTATCTTGCGGAGCAAAAGTTTATATACAAAAGTATTGATTCTGGGGTGTAGCCAAGTTGGTAAGGCAGCGGGTTTTGGTCCCGCCATCCGTGGGTTCAAGTCCTACCACCCCAGCCATTTTTTTTTGAAAGGTTTGTAATCCATGGCTCAGATGCACGGTGATCTAAAAATTATCAGCGGTTCTGCAAACACCGCTCTGGCTGATAAAATTTGTGAACACTTGGGAACAAGAGCATGTCCGATGCTCCGTGAATCGTTTAGTGACGGAGAAATTCGCATTGAAATTGGCGATAATGTTCGAGGCGATGATGTCTTTGTTATCCAGCCAACATGCCAGCCCGTAAATTTTCATCTCATGGAGCTGTGCATCATTCTTGATGCTCTTAAACGCGCGAGTGCCGGACGAGTCACTGCAGTGGTTCCCTATTATGGATATGCCCGGCAAGACCGCAAAGTTGCTCCACGCGCTCCTATTTCCGCAAAACTTGTGGCAGATTTTTTAAGCACTGCTGGTATGGATCGCATTGTTACCGTAGATCTTCATGCCGGACAAATACAAGGTTTTTTTAATTGTCCGGTGGATAATCTGTATGCAGCACCAGTCTTACTGGAGCATTTGAAAAAGATAGAAGACGATGTGGTTGTGATCAGTCCTGATGCTGGTGGAGTGGAACGCGCACGAGCATTTGCTAAACGACTGGATGCAGGACTCGCTATTATTGACAAACGTCGCGATAAACCAAACCAAGCATCTGCTTTGCATGTTATTGGTGATGTACAAGATAAAGTCGCTATCATTGTGGATGATATGATTGATACTGCTGGAACCATGGTGGCTGCAAGTAAAGTGCTTTTAGAAAATGGTGCCTGTGAAGTACGGGCTTGTGCTACACATCCTGTGCTCTCTGGACCTGCGCTTGAACGCATTGAAAATTCAGATTTTTCGCAGGTCATCATTACGGATACCTTGCCACTTGATGCTAAAAAACAACAATGCTCTAAACTGCATCAGCTTTCTGTGGCAGCTCTTTTAGCAAAAGCAATTAACAATATACACACGGAAAGTTCCGTGAGTGTCTTGTTTGTTTAATTTGTAACTTAAATTGACAACATCGCCTGTCCGTCAATGGGTGACGTCCGGGGCGAAGGAGGAAGAAAACAATGGCCAGTAAAACAAAACTTGAAACCCTAGACGTTGAACAACGCACTGCTACCGGTAAAGGTCCAAACCGTAGGTTACGGGCACAAGGGATTATTCCGGGCGTATATTATGATCAAAAAGGGGCTAATATTCTTTTTCAGGTAAAAGAATTGCCTTTGAATAAATTGTACAAAAAAGTAGGCTCAACTCAGGTTTTTAATTTATCAATTGCCGGTGGTGAAGCACTGCCTAGCCTGATTTGGCGTATTAAACACGATCCTGTCCGTACCATGCCCCAGCATGTTGACTTCTTTGGTGTGGATTTAGAAAGGGAACTCAAAGTTTTTGTTCCTTTTGCTATTGTTGGACAAGCAAAAGGCGTCAAACTTGGTGGACGGCTTGATGTGTATCGTGATGGGCTTGAGGTTATTTGTAAGCCTTTGGATATTCCTGAGGCTTTGGAAATTGACGTCACGGAAATGGATATTAATGACAACTTGCATATAGAAGATTATCAGTTCCCTGAAGGGGTTCATTGCGAATTTGATGAGAATTTCACTCTTGTTTCTATTGCAGTTGTTGATGATTCCGAAGAAGAACTTGAAGAAGATGGAATTGCTGCTGAAGAAGCCACTGCTGAAGAAGCTGAGGAAAAGACTGAAGAATAATTTTGTAGTTGGGTATTATATCAAACTGAACAATAATTTTGAAGCTGGATGCTGCACAACGTCGTAGCATCCAGCTTTTTTTATGTTTCTGTGCTATTCGTATAGGGAGCTATTTCTGGGGGATTTTCGTTTAAGAATATTTTTGCTATACTCTGCTTTGTAACGCTAACTTTTGAATATGCTTTGTAACGCTAAACTTTGAGAATTGTATGGACGCGCATTGGCTATTTGTCGGGCTAGGCAATCCCGGAACACAATATCAGTATACTCGGCATAATATGGGTTTTTTTTTAGTGGACGGCATTTTGCGCCGTGCTGCTGAGAGAAAATCCATGCGCCTTGCCCTTGTACGCGAAACTGATGATTATATTTTGCACAGCATCAATTTTGCTGGAGCTTTTTGCCTGCTTTTGCGTCCATTAACGTACATGAATCTTTCTGGCCGTGCTGTGAGTAAAATTATGGGGCAATACCGAATGCAAGCATCTCAAGTACTCGTGGCGCATGATGAATTAGACCTTGAGCTGGGACGTATAAAACTGAAGCGTGGAGGGAGTGCCAATGGACATAATGGGGTGCTTTCTATTGAAGAGGCTCTTAACACACAATCATTTTTTCGCCTGCGAATGGGCATTGGCCGGCCACAAGAAAGTTGGCAAACAAGTGATTATGTTCTTAATGAAATGAGTGAAAAAGAGCTTTTGCTCGCCCAAGAAACAGTAGCTAAGGCACTCTATGGACTAGAGATTTTGCTTCGGCGTGGAGTCTCATTTGCACAGCAAAATTTACACAGTAAAGCAAAAACAGAGGAATAAGCAGTTGGGCATGGACTCTTGCCATAAATTGTTCTATACTATCTAATGCACGTCATGTTTTTATTTATGCTGTAAGGAGATTGTTGCAAGGTGTTCGAACTTAACGAACTGGTAGTGTACCCTTCACAGGGAGTTGGACGGGTAGAGCGCATAGAATCCCAAGAGATAGGTGGGGCTTGCGCTGAATTGTATATTGTTCGCATTTTGTCGAATAATGTCACCCTTATGGTTCCGGTTGCTAATGCGGAAAATGTAGGCCTGCGTTCTGTATGCAGCTTCAGTGAAGGACAAGCTATTTTGACTTCACTTGATGACCGCTCAGAGTTTACCGGTTATACCGGACAAAATTGGAATCGTCGCTATCGGGAGTATTCTGAAAAATTAAAATCCGGTTATTTGGGTGATGTAGCCTATGTGCTCAAAGAACTTTTTTTGATAGGTAAAGACAAAGAACTCAGCTTTGGCGAAAGGCGTTTATTAGAGCAGGCCATGGGGCTTGTTTCAATGGAATTGGCCTTTGCCTTAAATCGTGATCAAGACGATATTCGTGATGATATTATGCAAATGTTTGATGATGTTATCAATGTAAAAGAAAAAGAAGAAAAAGATACTTGATACTCTTGCCAAAGAACTTTTGTTTGGCTAAGGTGCCTCCATTCCTTTCCACGAATACTTCCGCCCATGCTTGCTAAGTGGCGGTTGAGAAAATAATAAAACCTTTCTTCAACGGAATTTTTAAGGAACTTATATCCCTTTTATCAAAGCCTGAAGAATTCTTTCCGGTAATTCTTTTCTGTGGTCATGCCGTGCATGAATAATAAAGGTGGAGTACTGCCTTTTTTATGCAGAATTTTTATATCAACATTTAACTTAAGTAATAACGCATATGCCAGAACAAACTGAAATTAAAAGTAAAAAAAGAAAAGTTGCTGCTCCAAGAGCCGTAAAAAAGCCAAGGAAAGCTCCTGTAAAAGACAAAATTGCTGTGAGTGAAGTACCAGAGCAGCAAAATCCGGCACTTTCCTCTAATGGAAACTGTAACAAAATAAATCTTACAGAGCTGAAGCAGAAGAGCATGTCGGAACTGCTTGAGATGGCTATTGATTTTCAGGTTGAAAACCCTTCTGGCTTACGCAAGCAAGAGCTTATTTTTGGAATCTTGCAGCAATGCGCTTTGCAAAATGGGCAAATTTTTGGTGATGGTGTTTTAGAAATTTTACCTGATGGTTTTGGCTTTTTGCGCTCCCCTATGTATTCTTACATGCCAGGGCCAGATGATATTTATATTTCTCCTTCTCAGATTCGGCGTTTTGGTCTGAAAAAAGGGGATGTTATTTCCGGTCAAATTCGGCCTCCTAAGGAAGGAGAACGCTATTTTGCGCTACTACGCGTCAGTGAGATAGATTTTCAGCCACCTGAAAAGAACAAACATGTTGTTTTATTTGATAACCTCACTCCTTTGTATCCGCAGGAAACCTTGCATTTGGAAAATGGGGATAAAAATTATACTTCACGCATCCTTGATCTTTTGGCTCCCTTGGGAAAAGGCCAACGTGGAGTTCTTGTGGCACCCCCTCGTACAGGGAAAACCATGATGCTGCAAACCATTGCAAATTCAATCAATGCAAATCACCCTGAGGTGTATCTTATTGTTTTGCTTATTGATGAGCGTCCTGAAGAAGTCACGGACATGGAGCGTACAGTCAATGCCGAGGTTGTTAGTTCTACTTTTGATGAAGCCCCGACAAGGCATGTGCAAGTTGCAGAAATGGTCATAGAAAAGGCCAAAAGATTAGTTGAGCGTGGACGGGATGTTGTTATCTTGCTTGATTCCATTACTCGCCTTGGCAGAGCCTATAATTCTGTGACCCCAAGTTCTGGTCGTGTTCTTTCTGGTGGGATAGACGCTAATGCCTTGCAGCGTCCTAAACGTTTTTTTGGAGCTGCGCGTAATATAGAAGAAGGTGGTAGCTTAACCATTGTAGCGACTGCACTTATTGACACCGGTTCACGCATGGATGAAGTGATTTATGAAGAATTTAAGGGCACCGGCAATATGGACGTGTATCTGGATCGTCATTTAGCAGAAAAACGTGTTTTCCCGGCCATAGATATTAATCGCTCCGGAACTCGTAAAGAAGAACTTTTGCTTGCGCCTGAAGTCTTGAATAAAGTGTGGATTCTTCGTAAACTGATCGCTCCCATGAGTCCGATTGATTCCATGGAATTTTTACTTGATAAAATGAAAGGTTCTAAGTCCAATCGTGATTTTTTTGACATGATGAATAAATAGTTTTTGCCCGAGGAGTGCTTTTCAGTGTCCAAGCGCGCCTTGATCTCTTTGGCTATACTGGCCATTTTCTTACTCCCACGTCCTTGTGTGGCTTTGTTTGGCTCTATTTCTATGGCGGATGAAGCAGAAATGGGGCGTGAATTTCATGCTAAAATTCAGCATTCTGTTCACTTTGTCGATGATCCATACATTAATGATTATGTGACAGAGATTGTTGAGCATATTTATGCACAGGTTCCGTCTCAGGCTTTTAAGACCACCACATCGGTTGTTGCCAATAATGCCCTGAATGCTTTTGCTGTGCCCGGTGGCTATGTATATGTTTTTACTGGTTTAATCGCGGGTCTGGAAAATGAAGATCAATTAGCTGCAGTGATTAGCCATGAACTAGGGCATGTCACGCAGCGTCATGTGGTCGATCGCATGAAAAAAATGGAAAAGGTGAATATTGCAAGCACCGTAGGATCAATGGCCGGACTGTTTCTTGGCATGGCTGCCTCAGAGAACAATGAAGGTTTGGGGCAGGCCTTGACCATAGGCTCTCAAGCAGCAGCACACACTGCTTTTTTAGTTTATACACAGGAAAATGAAAGAGAAGCAGACCATGTTGGCCTGAATTATCTTGTTCAGGCAGGCTATAATCCCTTTGGCTTGCCTCAGACCTTTGAGCTTATGGCGCGTAACCGTTTTCAAAGTGTAGACAACAGTGTACCAGGCTACCTCTATACGCACCCCCAGTTAGCAGATCGCGTGGCATATTTGAATGAACGTATAAAAAAACTGCCTGAAGCTATTCATACAAGGCCATATACGAGCAAAGAGTTTCTCAAAATTAGGGCTCTTGTTCGAGGGCGTGTCTCAGACCCAAGTTGGACGATTGCGACCATTGAAAGTCAAAGTCAAAGAACATGCTATGATGATATGGCCATGGGTATGGCTCTTACAAGGCTCAAACAAACTGATAAAGCAAAGCAGTTTTTTCAAAAAGCTTTGGCTCGTGCTGGAGATGATCCTCTGGTTCTTCGACAAGCAGGGCGTTTTTATTTTAAGATCGGCGATTTTACAAAGGCCTTAAAATATTTAGACAAGGCTCTTTATAAACAACCGGATGATATATACGCGCTGTATACCAAGAGCCGGCTGCTTGGAGAACAAGGTAATTATTCGGCAGCAGTGCAATATATGAAACGCGTTCTGGAGAAAGTTACAAAAGATATGGATGTATATTATCACCTTGCACACTATGAAGGCGCAATGGGTGATACTTTTCACGGCTATTTGCATTTAGCCTATTCCGAGTTATATGCCGGAGATACGCCAAATATGAATCGTAATCTGGAAAAAGCAAAGAATCTTGCCAAAAATCAAAAGCAAAAAAAGGAAATAGAAAGTTTTGAAAAAGCGCGTCAGGAATTTGAAGACGAAAAGTAAAAAAAGCAACTTGAAGGAAAAAGCACTTTGAGGTATTTCTCATTCTTTAAGTGCCGTAAACTCTGTTTTTTTAGGGCAAACGCATTGAGAGCTTGCCGTTAATGCTTGTTGCACATGATATAAAACAAATTCCTGCGTCCATGCGCCACTCTTGCGTTACCATTGGTAATTTTGATGGAGTGCATCTTGGACACCAGCATCTTATTCAGTGTGCATGTGCAAGAGCAAAAGCACGCCAGCTTTCTTCTGTACTTGTTACTTTTGATCCACATCCTTTGCGTGTTTTAGTGGGTTCACATACTCCTCCGTTTATCACCTTAACTCGGCAAAAACTTGAGCTTATTGCAGGGCTTAAGCCAGATTGTACTTTGGTTTTACCCTTTACCCATGAGCTTGCTTCGCTTTTGCCTGAAGAATTTGTACAGCAGTATTTAGTGCAAGGACTTGGGGTACAAGAATTGATTGTTGGCTATGATTACCATCTGGGCAAAGCTCGTAGCGGTACCTTTGAAACCTTGTTAGAAATAGGCCAAAGGCTGGGCTTTGGAGTCGAACGCATTGAGCCTGTTATCGCAGCCGGTGCCATTGTGAGCTCAACTCGTATTCGAGACTTGGTACAAGCCGGTCATGTGTGGGAAGCAAAGGCTTTGCTTTCTCGTTTTTACCAAATAACGGGCACAGTAGTTCACGGCAAAGATCGTGGAGGGAAACTGCTTGGTTTTCCCACGGCAAATCTCAAACTGGAAGATGAACTGGTACCCAAGCATGGCGTGTATGCTGTTTGGATTGAACTGGAGAATGCACAATCAGCACCCTTGGCCGGAGTTGCAAATATTGGCTGCAATCCTACTTTTGGCAATGATGCTGTTTCCGTGGAAGTGCATATTTTAGATTTTGACCAAGATATTTATGGCAGCTTGCTGCGTATCCATTTTGTGCAAGGTATTCGAGATGAACAGCGTTTTGAAAACGTGGAAGCCTTGATTGAGCGCATCAAGTACGACATTGAATTAACAAGAAAAATACTCAGTCCGGCAGATGCTCAAGCCGTGTTAAGTACCAAGTTTCTCTCTGCAAAGCCTCAGCAAAATACCGGAGCGCAGAAGTGAACTTACTGAGGTTTTTACACGCACCCTTGCGAGATTTTATACACCGTTATCATCGCATTAGTTCTGTACGCTGGCTTTTACTGGGTATTCTTGTGGGATTATTTTCAGGTTTGGCTGCTGCAGCTTTTTTTGGAGCGATTGAACTGGGAAAATATTGGATACAAACCCTTTTGGCTGGCTTACCGGTATCCGCACCAAAAGGGGAACATCTTTTCCATGCACAGCCTGAAACTGTAAGGGCATGGGTTATTCCCATAGCAACCACGAGCGTAGCTTTAATAACAGGCTGGCTTGTACAAAAGTTTATTCCAGAAACAGAACGTGCGGGTACAGATGGCACGGACGCCATGATTAAAAGTTTTCATTATCAAGGCGGAATAATCAAGGCAAAAGCTGTTATTATCAAAGGCATGACTTCTGTTGCGACTATTATTTCCGGCGGATCTGCCGGACGTGAAGGCCCAATATCGCAAATAGGTGCAGGGATTGGTTCCTATCTTGCCAAAAAATTAAACCTTACGGTCAAAGAGCGCAGAATTCTTTTACTCGCAGGAGCAGCCGGAGGGCTTGGAGCTATTTTCAGAGCACCTCTGGGCGGTGCACTAACAGCCATAGAAGTCATTTATAAAGAAGACTTTGAAGCAGAGGCTATCCTTCCTTCTGTCCTTTCCTCGGTAGTTGCATATTCCTTGTTCACGTTTTTTTATGGAACTGATCCTATTTTTGGGATTCCCAATTTTCATTTTAGTGATCCAAGAGAACTTATTTTTTACGCGATCTTAGCCCTTGCCTGTGCACTGAGTGGCTGGGTCTATGTCAAAAGTTTTTATTTTGTAAAATATTCAGTGTTTTATAAAATAAAAGAGAGGCTAGGCATTATGTGGGCTACTGGAATCGGTGGCCTGCTCATGGGTTTACTTGGAATGTGGCAACCTGCACTGCTTTCCGGTGGCTATGGTCTTTTAGAACAGTCCATACTTGGGCATACCACCTTGCTCTTTATGCTTTTGATTATCTTTGGCAAAATTTTAGCAACCTCACTGACTATTGGAAGCGGAATGTCCGGTGGGATGTTTGCTCCGGCTCTTTTTGTCGGGGGCATGAGCGGTGGTTTGGTTGGGAAACTTGCAAACAGTTATTACCCTGATATTGTTACTGAACCAGGTGGCTATGTCCTTGTGGGCATGGCTGCATTTTTTTCAGGAGTAGCAAATGCTCCGATTGGCCCTTTGATTATGGTCACGGAATTAACTCGCGGTTATGGTTTACTTGCTCCGCTTATGCTGGCCTCGGCTCTTTGTATTATCTTGGGGCGTAAATTTTCTCTTTATGAAAATCAGGTAGACAGTAAATTTGATTCCCCAGCGCATACTGTTGATTCCACCATCAACATTTTGGAAGACTTAAAGGTAGAAGACTTTTTCCAAGAAAGGAAGGTGGTTACGGTTTGGGAAGGCATGAAGCTCAAGCAATTAACGTCCATTATTGCGGAAACAAATCAGTTACTATTCCCTGTTCATGCTCAAGATGGTGAGTTTGTTGGCTGCCTTACCCTGTCTCACGCTCGCGAGGTAATGTTTGAATCGCATATGTATGAATTAACCCTTGCCCACGATCTTATGACCGAATATGCGTATTTACGGCCAGATTATGACCTGTATTCCGCATTGCTTAAATTCGTTGCCACGGATTATCCACAATTACCTGTTGTGGAAGGGGCTAATTCCAAGAATGTCTTAGGACTTATCAATAGAGAAGATGTTTTTAAGGCCTACGCCCAGACCATACACAGCATTCATGAAGAAAATGAATAGCATGTATAAGAAATACAGCACATAAATCCCTTGTGATAACTCCCTTCTTGGCATCCTGCTCTTTAGCCGTAGATTTGATATGTACTTCGATTGATTTCTCAGTTTACAATGCACGCGCCTCAAGCTACTTCATGTATCCAGATTTTTTTTTGAGGAGACTCAATGAACTCGGCCTTAGAATCTCATATTGCCACAATACAGCCACTTGATCCTTTGCTCAAGATTTCAGGCCAAGCAAGGCTTGATAGCTTAACAAAGCCACTGAACAGCTTGGGGCAATTAGAGAAAATCGCTTTGCAAGTATACATGATTCAAGGTGGCAGGCTTCCTTCTCCTGATCCGGCTCGTTGCTACACCATTGCCGGCGATCATGGCGTTGTAGCAGAAGGCATCAGCCTTTTTCCCCAGGAAGTGACGCGCCAAATGGTACAAAATTTTTTGCATGGGGGGGCTGCAATCAATGTATTAACTCGCAGTGCTCAAGCCGAGATTATGATCGTTGATGCGGGCTGCTGCGGTCAGGAACATGAAGATCATCCGCTACTTATCAAACAAAGAATACGTTCAGGAACCGGAAATATCGCGATTGAACCGGCAATGAGCCATGAACAATGCCTTGAAGCAATTTTCTTAGGTATTAAGCTTGCCAAGCAAGCTCATGAAGCAGGTATCAAAACACTACTGACCGGAGAAATGGGCATTGGTAATACCACAGCATCCACGGCTCTTTTTTGTGCCTTTCTAGGCCTTGATCCATACACAATAAGCGGGCCAGGAACAGGCTTACAAGGCGAAAAAATTCAGCATAAAGCCAAAATTATTGCCAAGGCTTTGCACTGCAACAAAGCACATATCATACAAGATAAAGCTCTCCATATTTTGGCTGCTTTAGGGGGGCTGGAGATAGCTACTTTGGCAGGTTTAATATTAGGGGGAGCAAGCAATAAACAAGTGCTGCTTATTGATGGTTTTATTTCCACTGCTGCCTATCTCGCAGCGTGGAAACTCTGTCCTCATGTTGCTGAATATTGCATACTTGCTCATGCTTCGGCAGAACCGGGACACATCATGGTTTTGCAAAAACTGGGCTTGCGACCGCTTCTTGATCTTTCCATGTGCCTTGGTGAAGGCACAGGCTCAGCCCTTGCATTGATGCTTGTGCGTGCAGCCTGCGATACCATGCGTGAAATGGCGACTTTTTCAGAGGCTCAAATCACAGCAAAAATCTCACCCTGAGGGTACTGAAACGGCTTTTTCGCATAGCTGACCCCCATAACTAAAAAGAGTTATCTGGTACAGCCCCAATTTTTATTCTGTCTTTTTAGCTGGTTTAGAAGCAGGAACAGAACGTGCTTTGCCTTCTATGCGTCCAAGCAATTCATTGGAAAGCGTCATTATTTTTTGCAGGCTTTGCTTGATACTTTCTTTTTCCGCTTCTTGTTGCCCGAGTCCCTGCATGTTTTGAGCAAAAGGAGAATGCTGAGCTAGAGTAAGAGCTTGGGACGCTGTTTGTTCAATAAGGAGTATGTTTTGCTGTAGGGAAGAAAGCGCGAGTTCTAGTTTATCCATACGCTCAAGCGCTTGGGCAAGCCCTTGTTCTACATCTGCAATACGGACAGTTTCGACAGTAGCAGGTGCTTCCAAAGACTCTGTGCTATCAGTCGTATTGTTGCTCGGCTCTGCCATAGACTTTGCCATGGGCTTTGCTATGGGTTCTGCCACGGGTTCTGTTATGGGCTTTGCCGGTTTTAATTCTGTACTAAATTCTTCTGGTTCTTCAGCATCGCCGGCTTGCATAGAACAGCCCACAGTCAGGCACAAAGAAAAAGTAAACACAATTAAAATCAATATATTACGCATAATGTATCCCCTTCAGCATCTCCCTTAATAGGTCACACGCTGTATCTGTATAATCCGTCCCTATTCCAGTAAACCCATTATTCAAAAGTCTCAAGGGTGTATGTGAGTACACTGAGATCACTGGCCATTGATTTTTTCATGACCACAGAAAAATTATCCCAGCCCCAACCATATTGTGAACCGATCTGCTTTCCAGTGCCATACAATGCAATGAGTTTTTCCTTGCTTAAAAAAGCATCTGCTTCCCCACGAAAGATCAGATGCACGGAATAAAGCCGTCCTTGCTTAAAAGCATAGAGTATAGCTTGCACCTCAGCTTGTCCAAAATGTAAATCCTCATTGACCCGAGTGTATAAATCAGCATTGGCCTGCACCGCATTTTGCGAGTCTGTAAATGGAATAAAGCCTGAAAGCTCTTCTTTTTTTGCTCCAAATAAAATGCCACGAAAATCTGTAGGGCAGGCAGCTTGCCCAGCAAAAGGACTTGGCACTAAAGCATAAAAAAACACAATGAGGGGTAAAACGAATCGAGCAAAAGACATAATATTGTGTATAAACAATGGCTCGTAGGTAATCAAGGACTCATGGAAGCAATACAGGCAAGCGTATATTAACTTGTCCGCAGTTCAGCTACCATTTCTTTCCGTCATTCTCTCCCCCGTCATCCTGCCCCCCTTATCATCCTGCGTTTCCTTCCGTCATTGAAAAGCACAAATTCGCGAAAATTTAGTTTTGTACAGTATAATAGCACCTCCCCCTTCCGTCACGGAAACGAGTAGTCGCAGGGTGCCCATGCTTTTGCACAGTGTGGAAGTCTCTCCCCCTTCTTGTCATTCTGCGCGTAAGTCGCAGAATCCAGTTCTTTTTTCTTTTTATCACTGGAAGGCTACAGAGCCAACGTAGGAGTATGAACTGTATTTGTGCTCTTTTCAAAGCCATGTAAACTGTGTATAAATTTTGTATATTGACAATGTATAGACATAAGATAGGAGTTCACTATGACAATGTTTACCTCAATAAGCCCTGAATGGATAGGAACTTCTGTAGGTTTATTAGGTCTTATTGTTGGTATTTTTACATCTGTGAGAGCAAAACAAAAGGCAAAATTAAGCGCAATGTTATTTCAAACGACCGTTTTAAGCCCTCAACACGATAAAATGCCTAAAGAAGTACGTGTTTTTTACAAAGACGAAGAAATAAACCAGTTATTTAAAACAAATATTATTTTATGGAATGATGGTACAAAAACTGTAGAGGGCAGGTCTATTGTTGCAGACCATCCAATTAGAATGTCCTTTGAAGAGGATTCTACCATTTTGCGTTATCAAATTGTAAAGGAAACAAGAGATGTAAACAAGGTACGGCTTAACCCTGTTGAGAACGATAATAATGCAATTAATATTGATTTCGATTTTTTGGACACGAAAGATGGTGTCAATATTGAGATTTTGCATAATAAAAAACATTACCCCATAATAACAGGTGTCATTCGTGGAATGCCTTTAGGAATACAAACGACAAAAAATCCTTTTAAAGACATATTTTCCAGCCATACTACTTTTTTTGGATTTTCTAGGTTAATAGTTGCTAATGCGTTGGCGTTCTTTATCGGGGCAATATTTATTACTTTAGGGGTCTGGAAGACGCATGATAATGGAAGTTATAATTTCGTAAATAATTTTTTGTCGCAGCCATGGTCAATGTGTTTAGTGGGAATAGCTTATATTAGCATCCCCACCATGTATTTTTTGAAATACCGTAAACGGTATCCTAAGGTACTAGAGAGCTGATGGTATTTTTTAAGGAAAAAGTTAGATTTAAGTTTGAAGTGTGAGGAAGTTTAATAATTTAATAAATATGTGCAGACAAAAATGCCAAATGTAAACTGTGTATAAATTTTGTATCTTGATTCAAATTTTTTAGACACGGAATAAGCCATGACAAGTGAATCCTTACAAAATAATACGGGTGAAATGCTTGGTCTTTTTTCTTTGCAGAAAACAAAAAAGATCGGTAGCGGAACGACAAGTCGAAAAGTAGAGCAAAGGTTTTATTATTTTGCTTTTAAGCATGACGAGACCCATGTTGCCATCCAAACTATGAGTGATGAACACACTCCGGTAGGGCCAAAAAAAATTATTTCAAAAGCAGATTTTTTAGAAAAATATTCGCCGGAACAGGAAATGTGCCACAAAAAAGTTCCAGCAGGGCAAGGCGAAGTTGGCAAAAAAGTAGCTCGTGGGGATAAATTTCGTAAAAACGGCAAAACCTTTACAGCAGAGCTTGAATACAGCAAAGCCTTGGCTTTAGACGATAAAAATGTACGCGCAAATTTTGGCCTTGGCTTGATATTTATTGCACGCGGTGAAAAAGAAAAAGCGCGTGAAGTTTTTGAGCGCGTGCTTCATATTGATGCAGCCTTTTCTGAAGACTATAAGCATATTTTTAATGAATTTGGCATGAATTTGCGTAAATCAGGTATGCTTGATGAAGCGATTGCGTATTATAAAAAATCACTTGCACTTTCTAAGCAAGATGAAAATGTGCATCTTAATTTAGCTCGTGTATATTATGAAAAAGGGAATTTTTCCAAGGCCTTAGAGTATGTACGGGATGCCTTAAAGCTCAATCCCAAACATGAGGCCGGACAAATCTTTTATAAACACCTTGAAACAAAAGGGAAGCTCTCTGCAAAAAATAAAGAAAGCTCCCTGTAAAATCTCCGTATAATTCCCATGAACGTGCCACGCTCTTTTTGCATCGCCGGAACCCAGAGCGGATGTGGTAAAACATCTGTTACTTTAGGCCTTTTGGGTGCTTTTGCCCAAAGAGGCTTGGATGTTCGTCCTTTTAAGGCCGGCCCTGATTTTATTGATCCTGCACATCACTCAAGGGCACTTTTGTTGAGTGGTACAACAAGACTGAGCCATAACCTTGATACTTGGATGATGCCTCAAGCAGCCGTGAAGCAGCTTTTTTATGAACAGGCACATCATGGCGATGTCGCAGTGCTCGAAGGCGTTATGGGGCTGTATGATGGTTTTTCTGCCATAGAGGGGATTGGTTCTACAGCGGATTTAGCAAAACTCCTTGGCATTCCTGTTATTTTAGTGGTGGACGCCTCTTCCATGGCTCGCTCCGCAGCTGCTTTGGTCAAAGGTTTTGTGAGCTTTGATCCTGATGTGCATATTGCTGGCATTATTTTTAATAAGGTGGGCAGTGCTCGGCACGCTCAGCTTCTTCGTGAGGCAGTGCAATATGCTTTGCCGGCTATTCCTGTGCTAGGAACCTTAGCGCGTACAGAAGCTATAGATCTGCCCTCACGGCATTTAGGGCTTATAGCTGGGCATGAAACATCAAAAGCGCGGTATCAGGCTTTGGCAGAGTGGACAAGGAAGCATATAGATTTAGACAAACTTTTAGACTGTGCATCCTGTGCTCTCCCCCTGCAATGTAAGAAGAAAAAACAAAAAACAGTAGCTTGTGTTCGCATTGCTGTAGCAAGGGATGCAGCTTTTTCTTTTTATTATGAAGAAAATTTAAGTTTGCTTCAGGAGTATGGGGCAGAACTTGTCGTTTTTTCTCCGCTAGGGGACAAAGAACTGCCTCAAAATATTCAGGGCATATATCTTGGAGGCGGTTATCCTGAACTGTATGCCGAGCAATTGGAACGCAATAGCGAAATGCGTGCAAGTATTCGCGCTTTTTCACAAAATAATGGTGTTGTGTATGCTGAATGTGGCGGATTTATGTATCTTTTGGATGCTTTGGAAGCTACTGGAAATACAACATATGCCATGTGTGGGGTATTTAAGGGCACGGTCGTTTTAGGAGAGCGTTTTTCTGCTTTAGGGTATAGGGAGATTTGCCTCACAAAAAATACTATCCTTGGAACTGCTGGGGATACTGCACGCGGACATGAGTTTCATTATTCGTTTTTGAAAAATTCTCTGGATGAACAAAAAGTATATACAGTTTTTGGACGAAATACAGGTTTTGGACGAAATACAGTTCTTGGGCGAAATTCAGATATTGGACGAAATGCAGAACATTTTCTGGAAGGATATACCGTGCAAAAAACGCTAGGTTCGTATATTCATTTGCATTTTGCCTCTAGGCCTGAACTCGCTAAAAATTTTGTTATGAGCTGCGCCGAGGTGTGAGGCTTTCCATACATAGTTTCCGTCATCCTGCGCTTAAGTCGCAGGATCCAGTCTTCTGTCTTGTACTGAATACGATTACAAAGCCTATACAATCAAAACATAGGCCTTCAATAGAAAGAGGCTCAATAATCAAAACACAACAGCTTCAAACCAGAAAACATGGGTGCCGGCAAGGTTGATGACCGAAGGCTCAAGCCCAGCTTTACGACAGGTTTGTGCAATAAATTGTTCCTGATTCCAATTCCAAGCCGTGGCCACTTGTGGCAGGAGTAGGCCACTTTGAGCACCGCGCTGCACAATAAGCCCATGCCGTCCGACTTCAATAGCGTTTAAGTCATGACATTCTGTAATTGGGCTCAGCACAGAGATTTCTATCTCTATTTTTTCAAATTCCTCTTGGCTGAGCACTGGAAAGCGAGAATCCTTAAAGGCAGCGGAGCGAGCCATATGCCAAACATTTTTATACAGCTCTTTTTCAACCTGTAAATTGCCTATGCAGCCTCGCAATTTACCGTCCAAAGTAAGGGTAACAAACGCACCTACTTTTTCTTTGAGTTTGCTTGACTGTGGCTTTTCGGGTTGAACTTCTTTTCCTGCAAGTGTGCTTGCTATGGACTGTTTTGCGAGTTCTTTGAGCAATGCTTTTTCTTCATCAGAAAGAATAAAAAAGAAATGGCGAGACATGTAACCTCCAAGTCTTATCTAGTTTTTATTGTTGTATTATTTTATGGTATTGTAGTTTTATTGTTTTATTGTTTTGTTATTTTATTATTTTATTGCAAGCATTTGTATTTTTATTTTTACCCGAAAGTTGCAAGCCTTATACGGTTTTACTTTATATGCTTAAAAATATCACTGCAAATCAGGCCTTTTGTAGTTTTGTTGGAGCTTGGTGTTTTTATCTTAGTAATTATTGCAATAGCTACTGTACTGGGCGTATGTGATTTTTTTTGTTGTTGTTTCATGAGCAGAGTGTTCACGTTTTTTGTGGTTTTGTTGTGGTTTGGAATGCTTATATCAACAGTCATCATAGCCTTTTGCGCCTCGCGTACATCAGAATCCTTGCTCAAGGCCAGGGTTGACAAGTACGTTTTCTGGCAAGGGAGCAAGCCCTTGTGTTGCTGCTTGCAGTTTGACAAAGCGACCTTGGATTCGCAGGCGGTCTTGGGCTAGCCATTGGATGGCTTGCGGGAAAATGCGATGCTCCATGTGCAAAATGCGTTTGCCAAGCGCGTCTGCACTTTCTCCGCAGTAAGCTGGAACCGCAGCTTGGATAATAATAGGGCCATGATCCATTTTTTCATCTACAAAATGTACCGTACAGCCAGAAATTTTGACTCCGTAGCTGGCTGCGTCACTTTGACCGTGTGCGCCAGCAAAGCTAGGCAAAAGAGCAGGGTGGATATTGAGAACTCGGTTTGGAAAAGCACTGAGAAAAACACGGGTAATGATCCGCATGAATCCAGCAAGAATAACAGTATTTGCCCCTGCTTTTTGGATGGCTTTGACAACTTGCGTGTCAAAGGCTTCACGGGAAGGATATTGCTCATGCTCAACAAGGGCAGTGGGAATGCCGTGCTTTTCAGCTCTTTGTAGTCCAAAAGCATTGGCTGTATTGGAAAGCACCAGCTTTATTTCAGCATCAAGTACTCCTCGCTCTATTGTATCAATAATAGATTGCAGGTTTGAGCCTGAGCCAGAGAGAAGAACAGCGATTGGCAGTGGCATGTATATTCCTTAAGTATTCATGTTTTTGACCAAGGCATCAACAAGAGCAACAATAGTATACTTCTCTGGTTGAATATCCGGTGTAAAGCCGTAGCTGGCAAGTGTTTCGGCCGTGATTGGGCCAATACAGGCCAGCTGTATTTTGTCTCTATATTGCTGCAAAAGTTCTGGCTTGAGGAGTGTAAAGAAATTATCCACTGTAGAGGACGAAGTGAAGGTGATATACTGGATTTTATTTTGCTCCAGTGCTGTGGATATTTCTGTGGGGTCTTCTTGGCTAAGGCTTGTTTTATAAACAGGCAGGACAAGCACTTCTGCTCCTGCTTCCTGCAATTTTTCTGGCAACACTTCGCGAGCTTTTTGAGCGCGTGGGATAAGTATTTTCTTGCCGGCAACTCCATGCTCAAGCATTCCTTTGAGCACATGTTCGGCTACATATTTTTCCGGCACAAAGTCTGGCTTGATCCCTTTTTCTTGCAAGGCAAGGGCTGTGGCAGGGCCAATGGCTGCGATATACAGTCCAGCAAAAATACGCGCATCCAGTTTCAGGTAATCTATTTGCTCAAAGAATTTTTTAACGCCATTGACAGAAGTAAACACGCAGCAATCCCAAGCAGCAAGGTTTTGAATTTCTTTTTGAACAGGGGTGTAATCTGCCAAGGGCTGGATAGCAATGGTAGGAAACTCGTAAACCTTGGCTCCTAACTCACCAAGAGTATTCACTAAACCAGAAGACTGCTCCCTTGCACGAGTTACCACCACGCCTTTGCCGAGCAAAGCACGTTTTTCAAACCACGCAAGTTTATCGTGCAGCGAACATACTCCGCCAACAACAATAATTGAGGGAGCTTTGAAGCCACGAGTTTTTGCTTCTTCTGCAACCTTCTCCAAGGTCGATACAAAGCTCTGTTGCTCTGCTCTGGTACCCCAACGGATCAGGGCTACAGGTGTTTGTGGATCACGCCCATTTTCTATAAGATTACGGGAGATCATGGGCAGGTTTTTTATACCCATATAAAAGACCAAAGTTGAGCTTGAGCTAGCGTATACAGCCCAATCATGCCCTGATTGTTCTTTTGTGGGGTCTTCATGTCCGGTGATGAAGCAGACGCTTGTAGTATGTTCCCGATGTGTCACGGGAATGCCAGCATAAGCAGGGGCAGCAACCCCAGCAGTGACGCCTGGAATGACCTCAAATTCAATGCCAACTTCAACCAACTCTTCAGCTTCCTCTCCACCACGTCCAAACACATAAGGATCACCACCTTTGAGCCTAGCAATGCTCTTGCCTTCACGCGCTTTGGCAATGATCAGTTCATTTATCTTGTCTTGTGGCAGAGTGTGATCGCCACCTTTTTTGCCAACATAAATAATTTCTGCTTCGGGCTTGGCATAGCTGAGAAATTCGGCATTGGCTAAATAATCATAAATTAAAACATCACAGCAACTGAGCACTTCACGAGCTTTGATGGTCAGGAGTCCAGGATCGCCAGGACCTGCGCCTATAAGATATACTTTTGACATATATTTTCCTAGTTTATGACGCTTGAGAGGCGTTGTTTAAGGTTTTGCATTTTTTCATGCTCATCTTTCATTTTTGTCAATTTTTTCCGCTCTTTAGCTACTATTTCTTCAGGGGCATTGTTCAAGAAATTGGGGTTGGCTAATTTAGCCTCTACCGCCTTAAAATCTTTGGATATTTTCGCTAGATTTTTCTCCAGTCTTGCGAGCTCTGCATCAAAGTCAATTTTACCTGTAAGTGGTACATACAATTCATGTCCTTGGACTACAGCCGTGCCAGAAGCCTTGGGTGCACTGATGTTTTGCCCAAATTCGATCTGTCTCACTTTTGCGAGAAATCCAATAAGTTCAGTATGTTGCTGCAGGACACTTGTCTCAGTTGTCTCAATATTGTTGTTATTTGTTTTTATTTGTAGATCAAGTTTGGTTGCTGGATCAATTCCCAGCTCGGTGCGAATATTGCGTATTGCAGAAACCACGCCCATAAACAGTTCCATATCTTTGGCTACATCCTGGTTTATGGCTTGGGGACATGACTTGGGGTAGCTTAGAGTTGTGATGTTTTTGTTTGTAGTAGCAGGAAGGGCAGCCCAAATTTCTTGGCTAATAAAGGGCATAATTGGGTGTAAAAGGAGCAAAGTTTCGCCAAGCACTTTACGCAGCACATATTGGGTCTCTTTTTTCTTTGGTTCATCTTGCCCATGGAGTGCTGGTTTGATCATTTCCAGATACCAATCGCAAAACTCATTCCAGATAAATTTGTAAAGCAATTGTGCCATTTCATTGAAACGATATTCTTCAACAATTTTGAGTATCTCTTGCTTGACCTCTTCAAGGCGGTGTAAAATCCATGCGTTGGCAAGGTCTTGGCTTTGGCTACAGGCCTGTAATTCATCAGCATCCATGTGCTCTGGTAGGTTCATTAAAGCAAAACGGGCAGCGTTCCATATTTTATTTGCAAAATGTCGGTAGCCATCAATGCGTTCTTCAGACAGTTTGATATCGCGACCCATGGCAGCAAAGGAGCAGAGGGTAAAACGCAAAGCATCTGTACCGTATTTTTCGATCATATCTACTGGATCAATGACATTGCCCACGCTTTTGGACATTTTTTTACCGTCCTCAGCGCGCACAAGTGCGTGAATATACACATGCTTAAAGGGTACTTCATCCATGAAATGTAGCCCCATCATCATCATTCGTGCGACCCAGAAAAAGAGAATATCAAATCCGGAAACAAGACAGGCTGTCGGATAATAGCGTTTTAAGTCTTCAGTATCTTTTGGCCAGCCCAGAGTGGAAAAAGGCCAAAGAGCCGAGGAGAACCAAGTGTCCAGTACGTCTGTTTCTTGTTCTAAGGCGCAAGAGGCGCATTTTGGGCAAAAAGTAGGATCAACCTCGCTAACGATGATTTCTTGGCACTGGGTGCATGTCCAGGCCGGAATACGATGTCCCCACCATATTTGGCGAGAGATGCACCAGTCTCGAATATTATCCAGCCAATCGTAATAGGTTTTTGTCCAGTGCTCCGGATAAATTTTGGTTTGTGCTGGTACTGCTGCCCTGGCCTTTTCTGCCAAGGGTTTCATGGCCACAAACCACTGCATGGAAACATGCGGTTCAACAACTTCATGGCAACGGTAACATTCACCTACCGAGTTTTCATACTCTTCTACTTGTTCTAAAAGTCCCAGAGCATCGAGATCAGCAACAATGCGTTCACGCGCTTCTTGCTTGTGCAGTCCCTGATATTTTTCAGGGGCATTTGTATTGATATAGCCTTTGGAATCAAGTATTGAGATGATTTCAAGTTTGTGTTTGCGTCCAAGCTCCCAGTCATTATGATCATGGCCGGGGGTGATTTTCAGGCAGCCAGTTCCAAATTCCATATCCACATAATTGTCTCCGATAATTGGAATTTTTCGATTAACTAAGGGCAAAGTGACCTGCTTGCCGATGAGCATATTAACGCGCTCATCCTTGGGGTTCACAGCAAGGGCTGTATCTGCCAGCATGGTCTCCGGACGTGTGGTTGCCACGGTTACTTTGCCGGTGCCATCACTTAAAGGGTAGCTGATATGCCAAAGAAAGCCTTTGCGCTCGTGATGTTCCACTTCATCGTCTGCAAGCGCGGTATGGCAACGATTACAAAAATTGATCAGGTATTCGCCTTTGTAGATAAGCCCGTCATTGTAAAGGCGGACAAAGACTTTACGCACAGCTTCACTCAAGGGCTTACTTAAGGTAAAACTTTCCCGTTCCCAGTCCACGGAAGCACCCATGCGCCGAATTTGTTGCAAGATGGTTCCACCTTTGTCTTCACGCCATTTCCATACCCGCTCTATGAATTTTTCCCGTCCAAGGTCATCACGAGTTTTGCCTTCTTTTTTCAGCTCACGTTCAACCACGTTTTGCGTGGCAATTCCTGCATGGTCAGTCCCGGGAATCCAAAGCACGTTTCGGCCTTGCTGCCGGTAAAATCTGCAAAGAATATCTTGCAGGGTTTGGTTCAGGGCATGGCCCATATGTAATACACCAGTGATGTTTGGCGGTGGAATAACAATGGCATAGCTTTCGCCCGTATCCTGAGGGTCAGGGTGAAAACTTTTGTTTTCTTCCCAATACTTTTGCCATTTTTTCTCTACATCCCAAGGCTCATAGCCTTTGGGCAACTCGGCTGAAGACATATATCCTCTCTTTGCTTTTTTATCAGTATCGTGGCCGGACTTGCCTAAGCAAGACTCCCTTGCTAGCGTATGCTGTACCCTAGCTGGAGATAGCCTGATGTCAAGCGTCTACATATATTGGGATGATTCCCATTTTTGGGGTCTTATGGCTGTGCGAGCCTTGAAAGAATGGGGTATTCCTTATTCTTTGCTGCGTGCAGATGAGATTCGCCAAGGTATTCTTGCCAAAGAAAAACCTGCGCTTTTACTTGTCCCGGGTGGACGAGCAAAAAGCAAGGTTGAGGCTCTTGGCAACAAAGGGAAGCAAGCTGTTTGTGATTATGTGGCAGCTGGTGGTGGCTACCTTGGTTTTTGCGGTGGGGCTGGGCTGGCACTTTCTGGTGCTGGTGGCCTTGGATTGTGTCCGTGGAAACGCCGTGGTTTTTCTACACGTTTACAACATTTTTTGTCCGGCCATATTCATGTTAGCCTGAATATGGAGCAAAGTCTTATCCCCTGTAGTTTGGGAGAAGCTGCGCTTCTGCCTGTATGGTGGCCCGGGCAGTTTGAGCCAGAAGGTGAAGAGGTCACGGTGCTGGCCTCTTTTGGTCGTCCTGGTCCGGATTTTTGGGTGGCGGATTTAGCCCTGAGCTCTTTACCTACAGGCACTATGGATGATTGGGAAGCCATGTACGGCATTCGGGTTCGCCCTGATTTTTTGCAGGGCAATCCTTGCGTGGTCAGCGGAGAGTACGGGCAGGGGACATATATCCTCAGCTATGCACATTTGGAAACACCGGCTTCAGCCCAAGCCAATGCGTGGCTGAGTCATTTGCTTGGGAATTTTTTAGCAGTACAAACACCTTTGCCCGGGCTTCCTGCTTGGAATCTTGAGGACGCTCCAGAAAAGTGGCATGATCCTGTTCTCAGGCAAAGTAAAGAGCAAATGCGCCAAGCCATAGCCATGGGTATTGATAATCTGCTGCTTTTTTGGCGTACCCCATGGCTCCTTGGTTGGCGCAGGGGCATTCCCGGGGCTGGTATTAACGCGCTGTATGCTCTTTTTTGTGAAATTTTGGCCATAGAGCCAAACAAAGCTGCTTTGGATTTTTGGGCTACACGCTCGGAAAATTTTGCCTGTACCATGAACCTTTTTCATCAAGGTCTGCGTGGCTATTTATTGGCCGAACGCCTTGCCATGACCGTACTGCATACCGGAAAAGAGGCCGTAGCCGGTCTTTCAGAGCAAAAGGAAAGCCTTTTTGGTACTTTGCCATGCGCCGGAGGCTTGTATGCTCAGCTACTCACTGAACTTGAGACGCTGTTTTATTTGCTTTGTGCGAAGTAAGGGGGGGAAAAGCAGGCTGGACTGTGCGACTTACGCGCAGGATGATAAGAGGAGGGGAGATTAGATGTCGCGACTTATATGTCAAATGAAATGATAAGGGGCTAGGGAAACAAGAAAAAGGTTTGGAATGACTAGACAGGGAGGGAGAAGGTGTTTAAGTTTAATGCAAATTGGATAGCAGGAATGAGTGCTGCGTTTGTGGTGGCATCATGTTTTGAAAGTTCGCATTTATTTTTCTTTTTGGGTATTTCTTGTTTTGGGATTCTTTTAGCTAACTTTTTTTATTATTTAAGAGAAAAAAATGATAGAACTTAAAGCTAATCCTTGGGGCTTGTTGGGTGCTTTTCTTCTTATGTGCACGGTGTTTGTTTGTGGGCTTATTTATGACCGTAAATTAAATGGCAAGAAAAAATCAAGGGGCTAAGTCTGGCTGTGACACAATGAAAAGCAGGCTGGAATGTGCGACTTACGCATCAAAGGGTAGGGGGATTTTACTTTTTGAAAATTTCAGAATGTGAACCCATTCGAACAAGACGTAAAATTTCAGGTTCATTTTTTTCATAAATTAAGAGCAAATCAGGTTTTAAGTGGCACTCTCTATATCCTTTCCAATTACCTGTGAGGGCATGGTCACGATGTCTTTGTGCAAGAGTTTTATCTTGTGCTAAAAGAGGAATAACAGAGAGCAAGAGCCTTTTGTAAGTTTTGGAATACTGCGGATTTGCTTTGAGCCGTTTATAGTCTTTTTCAAAGGAATTTGAAGTTTCAATTTCCCGCATCAAAAGTCTCCATCATTTCTTCTACAGATTTAAACCTGCGACCTTTTCCAGACTCAAGTTCTTCCATGGCTTGAAGAGTGGTGTCATTTGGGACTTTGACCTCAAACGGTAATCGGCATTCGTTTGCTACTTGTATTAAAAGCAATCTGATAGCATCGGAAACCGAGAGCCCCATCTTTGCTAGAGCATTGACCGCTTTTTCTTTTGTTTCGGAATTGATCCTCGCCCTGACAAAGGAGTCTTGTTTTTGTATCGCTGGCATGAATATTTCCTTTTTTACTGAGTGTGTCTACAAAGTGACTACATGTCAAGTTTTTTCGCATCAAAGGGTAGAGGGGAGGCAGTTTTGCTCAGTGTTTTTTGTAAAAAAACGGGTGCCTTGCGAAATATACTGTGTTTTCAGGTGGATATGGCTTCACTCGCGTTTTAAGCGGTTTTTTGAGGCCTTTGCTTGTTTATCTATACCTGAGGCGGAAAAAAAAGCGAATTTTTCGATTACGTTTAGTATGGCGAACTGTTGTACGGAATATTATTAGGCAAACGTATATTGACTTTGCTTTATTTCGCCATTTTCCCCGGTCAGGCCTGCCCTGCCACTTACAAGAGTATACGATAATCAATATTCAAGGCATGAGCTAATCTTTTTGCTACGTCCTTGCCTATGGTTCGCTTACCATTCTCCATTTCAGAAATATGATGTGCTTTGAGTTTGGCTTTTTCAGCCAACAGAGCTTGAGTCATGTCTTCACGAGCACGAAAACCACGCAAAATTCGTCCAGCATGAGTTTCAGGAAACACCTCAGAGGCTGGATAGAGTTTTTTTTCAGCATATTGTTTTGTAGTCTGCTTTTTCGTGAGTTCCAACATAGCGTACCTCCACTACTTGGATCATGTTGTTTGCTATTTTCCATATGGCCACATAACGGGGCTTGCCTTTACTTAGGTGACAGTGAAAACAGTCTGTTTTTCCTTTTAATTTTCCGTAATTGGGCCAAGAGGGAACTATTGGGCCATGAAAGCAAATGTCCGCTGTAAGGGCTTCAAGGATAGCTTGATAGCGAATTGGCAATTTTTCTTTTTGTTTTTTAGCCTTAGCAGTAAATGTAACTGTCCATGTCATGCGTTCACCTGCGGTATATAGAGCAACAGAATATACCACCCGATGGTAGTAAGTCAATCGTGTTGTGAAAATAAGAAGATGCATATTTTTTTATGTGAGCCCCCGGTCAGCCCTGCCCTGCAAGTCCTTTATAGCTCCCCTCCGTGTCATTGAAGCGCGTAAGTCGCGATAGTCCAGTCTTTGCATTTTTCTGCTTACGGAATTACTGTAAAGGGACTGGTGCATCATGTTATAGCTTTGCATCATGTTATGGCTTTGCACCATATGGGGGGGCTACCTCCTCCGTCATTCTGCGCGTAAGTCGCAGAATCCAGTCTTTTTAAGAGGCACAAAATGGGGAAACAAGCCTTTGTTTATATTTTAGCAAGTAAACGCAACGGAACTCTTTATACCGGCGTGACAAGTGATTTGCTCAAGCGTGTGCACGAGCATAAGGCTCAAACGTGTTCCGAGGGTTTTACAGCAAGGTATACCGTTAATAAACTCGTCTGGTTTGAGGCAGGAACGGATATTGCGAAGGCTATTGAAGTGGAGAAGAAAATAAAAAATCGTAGTAGAGAGTGGAAATTGGCCTTGATTGAAAAGAGCAACCCTGAGTGGAAGGATTTAAGTTTAGATTTTTTGGATTCTGCGTAGTATGATTTTTGAGGGACTTTGTATCTACTTTTTTTTGAAGACAGAAGAACTGGATTCTGCGACTTACGCGCAGAATGACAAGAGGGGGAAGGTGCTGCAACAAAAAATGGCGCAGGATGACGGGAGGGGGAGGCAGAGAAGAAAAGAAGAAGAAGTGAAGACAGAAGAACTGGATTCTGCGACTTCGCGCAGAATGACAAGAGGGGGAGCAGAATGACGGAGGGAGGCAGGATGACAGGAAGGGGAGAGGATGATGGGGGGAGAGGATGACAGGAAGGGGAGCGCGTTTGCGTTGTTGTTTTGCACAACATAATGATATTTTTCCTTAAATTGATGTTTTGAAGAACTGGATACTGCGCCTGCAGGCTGTTTATAGCCTCCGTGTCATTGAAGCGCGAAGTCGCGGAATCCAGTGCTTTACACATCGTGGAAGTACCTCCTCCTCCGTCATTGAAGCGCGTAAGTCGCGGAATCCAGTGCTTTACACATCGTGGAAGTACCTCCTCCTCCGTCATTCCGCGCGTAAGTCGCGGAATCCAGCAGAGCCGGATAATGAGGGCTTGACGCTGTAGGGGAAGAAGAAAAGGGGAAGAGCAAGAAGAAGAAAAGAAGAAGACAGAAGAACTGGATTCTGCGACTTCGCGCAGAATGACAAGAGGGGGAATTTACTCCCTCCCATGTTTTTCTACCTCCCCTCATTTTTTTCCTACCCCCCCATTTTTTCTACTTTTCAGAACACTTAAAAAAGGGAGGATTACCCTACTCCTCTCATGCTTTCCTACCCCCTCTCCATTTTCTACCCCTCCATTTTCTACTCCCTCCCCCATGCTTTCCTACCCCCTCTCCATTTTCTATCCCTCCATTTTCTACTCCCTCCCATGTTTTCCTGTCCCCCCATTTTTCTACTCCCCTCTTTGTCTTTTCCTTTTTTTTCTTTTTCTTCATTTCTCCCTATTTTTTTTGCCTAAGTGCATTGTTTTTTGCTTGACTTTTAGCTTGAGAGGGGAGAAAAATAAAAACACGCAAAGAAGACTAAAGAATTAAAGAATGTGGCCGATAAGTTAGGCATGAGAATTGCAAATTTTTTAGGCATGTCTGAAATGCATCGTTCACATTACCCCTCTTCCCCTGTCTACAAACAGAGTGTGGCTCTTGATAAGGGGAAGGACAAGTGCAATGCAGTTAAGGGGGTTGCACTATGTTGAAAACATTAAGGAAAGTGGTGCATCAAATCATGGCGCCACAGGCTGAGTTAAAATCCCATATATATTTTCCCTGCATAGGGCGCATATTATCCTTGCGAGATCGGAGCGTCAAAAACGCGACAGATAGGAGTAGTGCGTCGAGTGAATTTTCTACCTCCCGTGATTTTTCTGCTCCCTGTGAATTTTCTGCTCCCTGTGAACGCGCTGTATCTCATAAATTTTCTGGGTTTGCTCAACATCTCGCTTCCCGTAAACTTTTTGCACCCCGTGAACGTTCTGGCTTTGGTAAATTTTTCCTTTCCAGTACATTTTCTGTACTCGGCAAATTTTTTGCGTTCGGTACATTTTTTGTGTCCTGTAAATCTCTCGTTTTCCGTGAACTTGCTGCGTCCCGTAAACTTTTCGCGCTCGCTCAATCTTTTGCCTTTGCTGTGTTTGGCCTGGCTGGGGGAGCTTTGGCTGGTTTGAGGAAAAGCAGTTTGGCTACCTTGCGTACTGTGGCTGTGCTCTGTGCTTTTCTTGGGCTTTTTGCTGGGCTGGCGGAGGAAAGCCGAGGGGAGGACAAATGGATAAAGGAATCGTCTACTACTACTACTACAAATACTGACTTTAGCTGGGTTTCAGGCACAATATATGTTGGGAATTTTACGAGTGGCGTTCAAACCGTGAGTTCAACTGATGGGTTTGAAGATTTTGCATATGAAGAGTGGGACAGTTCTACTGCACCGGTTGTAGGTTACGATAACATATATGACTTCGCTGCTGAACTTTACGGTTTTTCTAATGGGGCCACGGTATATGGTGTTAATGAGAGCTACAAAATTGATGACCCCATAACATACCCGTACGACTACTACTACAGTATTGCGCTTCGTCTTGAGGATGGTAGGTTCATTGAGTTGCAGCCGTTGCCTTCTGGGAAATATCAGCCAGGCCTGACTCACGCGCTGGTTACACGAGATAAGAAGCTATGTATTACCGACTGGGTGAAAGACACAGCCACCGGTTCCGTCGGTATAGGTATTTACAATTTTAGCAGATTTGAGTTAGCTGGAATCAATTATTTAGACGCGTATACTATGGACGAGGCACAGCTTGTTGATTATTTTTTAGATGGTGACAGCACATATTATATTTTAGTTAATAAGAGAGCCGAGGGGCCTGCTACACTACGATATGATTATACAGATTATACAACTTATACAGAGGAAGACAAGCTACCATCAATAAAGGCAATTGAAGATTCTTTTTCTTTTGCCGTCCCTAGTGGAGCCACTGCAAGCAACGTAAAAGTCGGGGGTACGACCGAAGCACCAGAGGCTTTTGTTGGTAGTAACTGTGCTGAAAATAATACTTTTTATTATTGGGATTATAGTACATATACAACTGACGTAAAAACATTAAAAACGAAATCTGGTTCCGGCTTTGAGAATAGCATTCTTAGAGCGTTTGCGGTTGCTGTTCCAGGAGATGATAAAGTTATTGTTGGAAGCGGAACCCATACAGACTATGGCGACAACTGCCTTTTTTACTGGAATAGCAAATTTACAGATACTGGTGCCATGGCACTGCAGGATTACCTGAAAAAGATTCTTGGGGTTGATTTACCTACGGGCGTTAGCTCCCTGAATGTTACTTTTGATATAGATGATGATTCCTATTATGCCAACCCCTCGTTTTATTTATACTCTAATGGGCAGTATATGATAGGGGATTTAGGAGAGCCTACTCTTGTTGTTGATGAGTATGGGGACCCGATACTTGATTCCTTTGGTAATGAGCAATACCTCCCATCAGAGAAGTTTTTAGCCTTTGTTCCCATTAAAGCAGCTTCCAGACCTTTCACAGGCGTCACGCCTCTCTACTACCATTTTGACGAAACCTTGGGGCAGGCTGCTGGTAATTATGTTCTTGCTGCCGGCGGAGTGTGGGTCGATGAAAGTGGTGATGGAACGGTGGATACGGACTCAGGCAAAGACACTGTCTGGGCAATGACAAGCACAAGTGATGGCTCAGAGGTTTCAGGAGCTTATGTTGATGATGCCGATGGTTTTGAAATCCGGGATCTGGTGAGTAGTTCTGTAAACACAGGGAAATTTTACCTTGTGGGGCAAAACAACACAGGCAAGGCAGCAATTTATGATTCCTCTGAGGCCACCCCTGCGGTCAAAAGTATTTCTACTACTGCCGGTACTGTAGCCAAAGGCATTTCCTCTGACGGGTTGCTCGCTGTTGGTACTGGTGGCACGAGTGGCTATGTTTGGACATATGACGGAGCGAGCTGGAGTGAAAAAGGCCTTGGCACGGGCTCGGCAAACGCTGTGGATTACAATAGCAGTGACAGTAAGTATTACGTTGTAGGCGCAAGTGGCACTACGGCTACCTATTGGGCAGGCACTACAAGTACCACGGACTGGACGGCTACAAGTGTAAAAAATACTATAGATTTTGATACCAGCCTTACGGTCTCAAGCTCTGTAGCCAATGGGATTGATATTAACAGTAGCGGTGCTGTTATGGTTGGTAACTATAATAGTAGCTCCCCATTTATTTATGATATTGCAGCCGGCAAAACCATTTATGTTGATGGGAACGCTGAAGCGCATAATTTTGCTGTGAACGCTGTGGACACAGGCTTGTTTACTTTTGGAGCGACTGTAGTCACTCTTACTGATGTTCGGATTGCTACTGATACGACTGATACCTTATGGGCCATTGGCCTTGATGGCCTTGATGAAAGTGCTAATTACTATGTCACGAGTCTTGCACGCAGTGACCTCAAAACCTATGTGCAGGATAAACTTGATACAGAATATTATGTTGATACCTTTAATACAGTAAATAATAGCAAAAATACTTCCTACCGTTTTGCTCCTTCTGTGAACACAACGGATACCGGCACTTTTGCTTATGTTATTGCTGCTGGTAGCACGACAGATACTGTTGATGGTTCTTCTACTATTTTGGGTACTTTGTGGACCTTGACCGATTCAAGCACCGGAAGCAAAGTAAAAGAAGATGTCTATTATACAGATGCTGTATTCAATGATGCAGTTGTAGATAACGGCAAGACCTATGCTGTGGGTGTACAGGATGGCAAGGCAGCAATCTTTAATCTTACAGACCATGTGGCCGCTACTTCCTTGAGTGACACGGCTAATACTACTGCTCATGCTATATCCGATAACGCGCAGGCAATAGCTGGTACTGATGGTAGCAATGCCCTTGTTTGGACATACGATTCTTCGTGGAGCAGTGACATATCTCTTGGCTCAGGTGAGGCTTGGGATGTTGCAGAAGCAGGTACGAATTATGTTGTTGTTGGTCAAAGTAGCACTGCTGCTTACTGGACAGGTGCACTGACCAGCACAGAAGCTCAGTGGCAAAATAGTCTGAAAACCTTAAAGTTTGCGACTGGGCTTTCAAGTACGGGTTCTGTGGCCTATGGCGTTGCAGCTCATGGTACTTCTGATTACCTGATTGTTGGTAAATATACTTCTGGTGGCTTTATTTGGGATTCCTCAAAAGCAACCGAGGAGACACTTTTTGTTGATAGCGTAGGAACAGATTTGAACTGCGCTATTGGCGTCAGCACCGCTGGCTTTGATTTTGGCAGTGCCACGATAACGAGTATCTCGGATGTGCGTCTTGATACTTCAAATAATGTGTACTTGATTGGTGTTGATGCCGATAACAAAGCCTATGTTTCTACTGGCCTTGCTCTTTCTACAATACAAGACAAGATAGATACTGCGAATACCGATACTCGTAATGCAAAGTACAGCTCTGCATTTAATACAGCCAATGACCTGCGTTATCGCTTTGATACCACGCTTGGGGATTCCAGTTATGACTATCTGATTGCTGCAGGTAAAGCCACGAATGGGACTGTGAGCAATTTGGGTACTGTTTGGGCAAAAACAGGAGCCTCTGTTTGGACGAAAAAAGGAGAGGCAAGCGGAACATATGTCTATTATACAGACTCTGTATTCAACGATGCAGTTGTATATAATAGCGATACCTATGCTGTGGGTACAAAAAGTAATACAGCTGCTTTTTTTAATATCACAGACCATACCGCTGCGAGTACTTTAGCTGGTGCTACTACCGGATCTTCTGCCAATGCAATTTCTTCTAATGCTGAAGTGATTGCTGGGCAGAATAATAGCAAGGCTACTCTTTGGACTGGCGCAGGGACTTGGGAAACTACAAAAGACCTTGGCACGGGTTCGGCAAACACCGTGGAATACTATAGCACCGACAAAACGTATTACGTTGCAGGTGCAAGTGGCACTACGGCTACTTATTGGGTAGGCACTACAAGTACCACGGACTGGACGGCTGCAAGTGTAAAAAATACTATCCATTTTGATGAAAACCTTACGGTTACAAGCTCTTACGCCAATGGTATTGATGTTGATAGTAGTGGGAAGGTTCTTGCTGTTGGGGAATATTCTGGCGGTAGCTTTATTTATGATAATAGTACTGGTTCTAAATATTATTTGGATAACGTTGAAAAAACATATTCTGTTGCTGTGGATGCAGCGGATGCTGGATTTACTTTTTCCTTTAGCTCTGGGAGCCTTGATCATATTGATGATGTCCGGGAAAGTGGGGGAACTGTTTATGTCGTGGGCGTAAGCGATAGTGGAGAGGCTTATGTAAGTGGCCTTTCCCGTACTACACTGGGGACGTATATTCAGGCCAATGCTTCAGGCTCACCATATGATACCAAGTTCAGCAGTGCTAGTGAAGTTATGTACCGCTCTAGTTACGGGAATACATATACTGGAACAATACTGATGGGTGTAACATTGGACGTAACGGATGTGATTGCAGTAGGTGCCATAGATGGAACAGACGGGAAAAGCATGGGAACTGCGTGGGAGATGACGGCTTCGGACGACGGGGATAAAATATCAAAGAATGTTTTTTATAATGATTCAGTCTTTTATGGTTCCTATGCAGGCTATGCACTAGGCAAAAAAAATAATCAGGCAGCAATTTTTGATTTGAATGATCATTCGTATCTATTACTTTCTGGCTTAACAGATGCTAGTACAGATGAGCATTTCACCGCTACCGCTGGTTCTTCTTTTACCTCAATATCTATAAAAAGCTATGAAAAAATTCTTTTGGGAGGCGTGGATGGTGGTTCGTATCCCTGTGTATGGGTCAGCACAAGTGACGTATACAGTAATACAGATTACGGAGAGATTATCGGGAATACATTTAACAAGATTATTTTAAGTTCTAGTACTGGCGCGGTTTGGGATTTGAGCGCGGGTCCTATTGCTAGTAATTATGTGGGAGCAGTCGGGCAACTCAATAATCAAGCTGTTGTTTGGATGAATTATGCAGGAGGAAAGGCGAGCGCTTGGCGTAGCCCTACTCCAACTGTTTTTTCAGAATATGGCGGAGTTGCACAATCTTCTGTGGCCTACGCGATTGCTGGTAATTCATATGCCTATGGTGGTATGTATACAGACAAGGACGGAAAAGAGAAATGCTTTATAGCCTATAATCTGATCGATACCCAAACTTCTATAGTTCTGAACGTTGATGGAAAAACCTTAGGTATCCCTGTGGCTTTGAGCTTTGACTATATAACGAGCAATATAACGCACGCGGACGTAGGAGGTAGTGCAACGGACGTTTCGTTTTTATCAGATTTTGCCAAGCTTACGGATGTAGAATTGGTTCGGCGAGACATAGGTGATGGTTATGGTGATCTTTATATGATAGGTGAGGATGACGATGGAGATGCTATAATTGCTATGCTGGAGAGATCGTACTTTTATAAGTTAGCACAACTCGCTAAGAAAGATTTTAAGCTCAAAGAAGATGCGAGCTTTATAGCGAAGGATGCACTTTATCGTTTTTCTCCAAACCTTGGTGGAAATTATACATATAATGAAATAACAGCGGGAAATGTGGTTGCTGTGGGGCAATCTAATGATATTTTCAGTCTTGGCTTGTATTGGACTGCAGACCCGAACGCTACTGGCGGTTGGTCGAATCAAGGTGATGAGTTTTATTTTTCTCAATTCTATGATGCTGCTCAGCCTGTTGCAGATGGCGGTGTTTATGCAGTGGGTACAAAGGACAGTCTAGCTACACTTTTTAATTTTGCAGGCACCTATTCTGATGCGAGCGATGCAGTCAATACTGCCTATGTTTTGCTTTCAGACGATACAAGCTCCCGTGCTTATGGTCTTTCTGCTGACGCTAATGTAGTTGTTGGTAAGGTTGGCATTGATGAGGCATCTGAGGCCTATGTTTGGGCAAACAGCGGTGAGTTGTCTGAGAATTCTATAGGCACTTGGGATGGAGTATCCCTTGGCTCCGGTCTGGCCAATGCTGTTTCTGATGCTGACGCTACGAGTAATAAGTATACTGTAGTTGGGCAAGGGCTTGAAACTACAACTGAAGGTGAGGGAGACGACGCTGTCACCTCTACCGTGGGCAAAGCCTATTACTGGACTGCTTTGCGTTCAGATAATGCAAGTACTTGGCAAAACAGTGCAAAAGCAATACCTTTTGCTACAGATACTTCCATACAAAATGCGGCTGAAACTGCTTATCTTTCAAATGATACAGTAGAAAGCTCCGAAGCTCTGGTTATTGATGACGCTGCCAAAGTAATACTTGGTGATTACACTTTTGACAGTAAAAACGGTTTCTTTATTGTCTATGATAGAGATAAGAAGGTGTATCTTGATAACGATGACACAAGTTTTGAACAGGCTATTGATATTAACACAATTACAACAGCAATTAATGAAATTGCCGATAAAAATATAACTAATCTTTTAGCTGATTTTGATTCCATTACAGACGTTAGTATTTCCGGAGATAATATCTCTATCATGGGTTATAAATATGGAACGGAAACCGTAGAGGTAGATGGAACAGATGATGATGGTAATTCAGTAATAATTACACAGGAACAAATCGGTAATTTTATCCGCCTTGCTAGCTTAAGCGCAAGCGATTTATCTAAAGCAATTTTCAAAACGCTTGTTGGTGAGGATTCTTCTACTGGCGTCACGATGTCAGGCTATAAATTTGATAGCACAACTGCTGCTCCAACAACGAATGATGTTGTTGCTTTTGGCCAAAATGGTAAGCTGAGCTTGTTCTGGACACGGGCAGATGGTGCTTGGGTTGATTATACCACGAACTTTTATGATGAAAACGGCACATATACAGGTGCATTTTTCAAAAACGCCACCTTACATGATCTTGTTGCTGATACCAGCAGTGATAAAAGAACAGCCCATGCCGTGGGAACGAAAACAGAATACGATACAGATGGTACTACAGTCTTAGGTACTTATGCGACCTATTTTGATTATTCCAGTGTGGATGGCGATACAACTGATGCTACTGCCTACTCTGGAACTGGTAAGAGCATACGGCTTAAGAACGAAAGTGGTGCTGCAGTTAGTGGCTCGGCAGCCTACGGCATTTCAAAAAATGCTCAGGTCATAGTTGGTAAAGCTGATGGCAATGCCTATGTTTGGACTGGCGCTAGCTTTGGAACTGCTAAGAGCCTGGGTACTGGCGTGGCTTGGGCAGTTTCTGGCTTACATGATAGTAAGTACACTATCGTTGGTCAAAGTGATAGCAATGCTGCCTACTGGACAGGTTCAGGCTCAAGCTGGGTTTCGCCTACTACTGATCATGATATTGATTTTGCTTCTATTGGAGCGACAGTGAGCAGCTCGGAAGCCCGTGCAGTTTCTGATGATGGTAGCGTGATTATTGGTAACTATAATTCTGGCAGTTTCTTTATCTGGAAAGATATGGAAGCTACGACCAAAGTCTATCTTGATAGCGTACATACTGACCTTGCTAAGGCCATGGATTTAGCCACAGCGCTTGATGATACTACTTTTACTAGCGTTCAAGATGTTAAAGTAAGCGATAGCACTATCTATGTTTTAGGCACAAATGCTTCTGGTGCAGATATTAAAAACATCAGCGAAACTGACTTTGACGCCTTTGTATTTAAGAACGTTGTGGGCAATATTGCTTTTGATACAAACAGTCAGACTTCATATACCTACCGCTTTGATAATACAACAACTGGCACACTTTCAACGGAGAATGCCATAGCTTTTGGGAAGGGCAAAGATGGCCTTGGTCTGTACTGGAAGCGGGTAAACTCTGCTTGGACTGCTGGTTCAAAAGCAAGCAGGGTCTATTACAAAAACGCGACTTTATACGATTCGTATACAAATGGTGATACGGTGTATGCGGTTGGTAAAAAGGACGGTAAGGCAACCTTCTTTGATTATTCAAAGGATGGCACCCACACAAGCATAGAGCTTTCTGCTACTTCTGGCATCACAGCCAAGGGTATTTCTTCTACTGGGAAATTAGTGGTAGGTGATGATGGTACCAATGCTTATGTTTGGATCAATACTGGTAGCTTAACCACTGCCGGTGACTGGGGAAGTCCTAAAGCTCTGGCCGGAGGTAGCAGTGCTTATGCTGTTTCTGGAGTACATGATACAGATAAGTATACTGTCGTTGGTGCAAGCAGTAGCCAAGCTGCTTACTGGGTAGGTACGGCTTCTACTTCAGATGCAGGCTGGAATGCTGCAAAGACAATTGGTTTTGCTATAGACGGAGTTACGGTTACAAGCTCCGAAGCGCTGGCTGTTTCTGATAATGCTAGCGTGATCGTTGGTAGTTATAATACAGATGATTTCTTTATTTGGGCAGATACGAAAGTATATGTTGACGGCAATCCCACAGCTTTAGATGAAGCCATTGAGCTTTCTGGGAACACATTTGAGAGTGTTTCTGATGTACGAATTGTTACAGGCACTGATGATGATACGATTTACGTTTTAGGTACCGGTACAAGCGGAGTGCTTACAAAAGACTGGACACGAAGTGCTATTGATAAGGCTCTTGTGAAGAGCCAAGTCGGCGATATTGCGTATGTAACGCCGTCGGCTACAGTGTCCTATACCTATCGCTTCAAGTCCAGCGTTACTGCAAATAGCAAAGCTAATGCCATTGCCCTTGGAACAGGGAGCGATGGCCTTGGTCTGTACTGGACGCAGACCGGCACGGATGACTGGACTGCCGGTGCATGGGCATATTTCAAAAATGCTACGTTATATGATGTAGTAATCAACGATACTGCAAAGACAGCCTATGCCGTGGGTGAAAAGGACGGCAAGGCAACCTTCTTTGATTATTCTGAAACTAATACCACGCACACAGGCCAGAGCCACACGCTTTCTACTACTGCTGGTTCTGTGGCGCATGGCATGAACTCTGATGCCTCTGCCGTTGTTGGTAATGATGGCACTACGGCCTATATTTGGACAAATAATGATAGTCTCCCTACTTTTAGTAGCTGGACGCAGAATGAAATTGGCGCAGGTAAGGCTTGGGATGTTTCTAGCTTAAACTCTGCTAAATATACTGTGGTTGGTTCGAGTGTTGTTGATGGCACAACTGCAAATAGAGCTGCTTTATGGACAGGGGCTGGAAGTTCTTGGTCTGATCCAACCTTCTTAGCTTTTGTAAGCACGAAGGTAACAGATTCTGTGGGCTATGCGGTTTCTGCTGATGGCAGCATCATGGCTGGAACGCATACGGATAACGGCACAACTTCAGCTTTTATTACAAATACCACAAAAGGTGCGGAGCTTATACTTGATAGTGAAAGTAAAATTATACCTGTAGGTTTGAGCACTACCGAGCTTTCTGGGCTGTCCGGGTTCACCTCTATTACAGATGTCAGCACTGATGGTACTGATATATATATAGTAGGCAAAGATAGTGACGGTAAGGTAAAAGTTGCGAGTCTGAAAAATCAAAGTCTTCTTGATACATTGGACGATACAGACAAAGTGCCTGCGAACACTGGAATGCCTGCAACTACTTTTGCTTCCGCAAATGCGCGCTACCGTTTTGATGACAATATCGGCGGAACAGTGAGCATAAATTCAACTGATTATTCTGGGATCATTGCTACCGGCTGGGTTGATGATACTATATATAAGCATATGGGTACTGTTTGGAAAGGCGATACCACTGATACCAATAAATGGAGCAAAGTAGAAGCGATAAATGTCTATTATTCCAGCTCTGAGTTTTATGATGCTGCTAATGGTGGAACAAACAGCTATGCTGTGGGTACAAAAACCTATAGTGACAGCAAGTCTTACGCAGCCATATTTACCTTAAGTGGCACGAGCAAGGGCGCGTATACAAAACTTTCCAGCACTGAAAGATCCAAAGCTCAAGGCATTTCAAAAGATGCCAAGGTCGTCGCTGGTACGATAGATACTGGAGCTTATGTTTGGACTGGTAATTTCTCAAGTGATGCTTCTGCCACGGAAACACTTTTAGCTGCAACTGGTACTGCCTATGCAGTGTCTGGCGAACATGACAGTAAGTACACTATCGTTGGTCAAAGTGGTAGCAATGCTGCCTACTGGACAGGTTCAGGTTCTACATGGACTGCTGTTACTTCTGGTGATCATGATATTGATTTTGCTTCTATTGGAGCTACGACAACAATCACAAGCTCGGAAGCCCGTGCAGTTGCTGATGATGGCAGTGTGATTATTGGTAAGTATAATTCTGACAGTTTCTTTATTTGGAAAGATATGGCCGATACGACCAAGGTCTATCTTGACAGTACACCTACTGACCTTGCTAAGGCCATGGATTTAGCAACAGTGCTTGATGATAATACTTTTGAAAGCGTTCAAGATGTTAAAGTCAGCGGTAGCACTATCTATGTTTTAGGCACAAATTCTTCTGGTGCATATATTAAAACCATCAGCAAAACTGATCTTGACGCCTTTGTATTTAAGAACGTTGTCGGTGAGATTGATTTTGTTACTCCGTCGGCTACAGTGTCCTATGCCTATAGGTTTAATTCCAGTACTGATGCAACTTTGAGCAAAGCCAATGCCATTGCCCTTGGAACAGGGAGCGATGATTTAGGCTTATATTGGACAAATGAAAATTGGAACGAAACCGATGGTGATAACTGGACTGCCGGTTCAAAGGCAAGCCGAGTGTATTTCACAGATGCAACCCTGTATGATGTAGTAATTGATACGACTGCAAAGACAGCATATGCGGTTGGTGAACAAGACGGCAAGGCTACCTTCTTTGATTATTCTGATGCAGACGGTAGTACGCATAAAGGCGAGAGCGTAACGCTTCCTGCTCTTGGTGATGCTACCGCCAAGGGAATGTCTGCTGATGCAAAACTGGTGGTTGGTAATGATGCCAGCTATGCCTATCTTTGGATAAATAACGGCAGCTTGACCACTAGCACTGACTGGAAAGCGAAATTTCTGAGTGCAAGCAGTGCCAATGCAGTTTCTGGAGAACATGATACAGATAAGTATACTGTAGTTGGTGCAAACAGTAGTAATAAAGCTGCTTACTGGGTAGGCACAGCTTCAATTGACGATACAGATTGGAACAGCGCAAAGGAACTCCTTTTTGCTACGAGCTCTACAATGACCAGCTCCGAGGCTCTGGCTGTTTCTGATAATGGTAGAGTGATCGCTGGTAGCTATGAAACGGCGAATACGGGCTCTACGGATGATTTCTTTGTTTGGGCATATACTACTGACAGTGTATATATTGATAGTTCTTCAACAAGCCTTGCTCAGGCTCTTGATCTCTCCTCATATGGTGTCTCAGGTTTGAAGACATTGCATGATGTACGCATTGTCAGCGGTGGTGGCATTTGGGTGCTTGGCGCGGATAGCGACGGCATTGCCGTGGTTCAGCAGGTAAAAGATGGAACAACAGCACTTACTGCAGATCTTTTGCGACTTGAAGTGCTTAAAAATTATGTTGGCGATGATCTTCTCGCAACAAATGGAACGATCAAAAGCTATAAGTTTGACTCTACCACAAATGCGTTGGGCAAAGGCGATACCATTGCCCTTGGTGCAAACGTAAAGACAACCGGCTTGTACTGGACGCAGACCGGCACGGATAACTGGACTGCTCCAAGCAATATTACCAGCCCTCAAAGTACTGATGTCTATTTCACGAATGCAACGCTGTATGATGTATATTATAAAGACGTAGTTACGAATGAAGGTACTGTGGATGAAGTGACTACTAGAACTGCCTATGCAGTCGGTGAGAAGGACGGTAAGGCGACTTTCTTTGATTATTCTGATGCAGACGGTAGCACGCATAAAGGCGAGAGCGTACAGCTTTCTACTACAGCTGGTTCTGTAGCGCATGGCATGAGTTCTGATGCTAAGGCTGTCGTTGGTGTTGCTAGCTCAAATGCCTATATTTGGACAAATAGCACTGCTGATTTAAGCAGTGGCTGGAGTAGCGGTACAAGCCTTGGTGCTGGTTCTGCTTGGGCAGTGTCTGATCTCATTGATCCTGATGAAACTAAAGATGATGATGAATATTACACTGTCGTTGGTACAAGTGACAGCAAAGCTGCTTACTGGACAAGTTATATCGAGGACGCAACTACTCAGTGGACTGCTGCAAAGACTCTGGATTTTGGTAGCTTAAGTGCCACTTCCTCCACAGCCTATGGCGTTTCCGCGAATGGCGAGTTCATTGTGGGTTCTTATAATAGTGATGCTGGCAGCTTTGTTTGGGATGCAAAAAATAATATTGAGCGTAGAACGGATGGCTACAATTCGGATGTGAATATAGCGGTAGATTTAGCTACTTTCTTAGAAAGTGACGATGGCCCTAATTTAGATTTGACGGGCATTGTGCTTTCAAAGGCCACGGATGTACGCATTCAGACAGGGGTAGAATATGAAGAGCTTGATGCAGAAAATAAAACTATTACGGTAACTACTGATTTAATTTGGGTGCTTGGGCATGAGAGCAACTCAAAATCCACATATTTGTATAGCTTTAGACGAGATATTTTCGATGAGTATGTTGCAGATATATTGAATGTTGATACTACCTATGCAAATGGATCAAATAAAACAATGCGCTTCAGTGATACTTTAGGCACTGAGGCCGGCGCACAGCTCATTGCCTTGGGTCAAAATACAACAGGATATGGCATTTGCTGGACACTGCAAGATGCTTCAGCTGATTCACTGGTTTGGAATAATGTTAAGGATGAAATCTATTATAAGAGCTCTTTATTCTATGATGCCACAAAGGTAACTGTTGATTCTACGGATTATATCTATGCAGTTGGTACAAAAGACAGCAAAGCTACCTTCTTTAATTTTGCAGGAGAGAAAATATCAAAGGATACAGATACTGATAATGTAATTAATAATTCCTATATAACGTTATCTACAAAAGCTGATTCTTCTGCCAATGCAATTTCTTCTAATGCAGATTTAGTAGTTGGTACTGATGGTACTGAGGCCACTGTTTGGTCTATGGCTTTTACTACGAAAACTTATAATACCACAGAGTATACCGAGCTTTCTTATACTTCCCATGCCCTGACTACTACTGGTGGTAATGCTTGGGCAGTTTCTAATCTCATTGATCCTGATGGCACTGCGGATACTGGTGATGAGTATTACACCGTCGTTGGTTCAAGTAAAGTTGATATCAGTGAAACGACGACGCCTAATTTTGTTGACTGGGCGACTTACTGGACTGGCGGAGCAAGTACTAGCTCTGATGATTGGCAGGCTAGTCTGAAAACTTTAGATTTTGCTACTGGTCTTTCGGGTGCGGATTCTGTGGCCTATGGCGTTGCTACTTATGGAACTGATAGTAATTATCTGATTGTGGGTGAATATACTAGCGGTGGCTTTATTTGGGATTCCTCAAAAGCAACCCCAAGCTCCCTTTTTGTTGACGGCAAAGGAGTAGACCTGAACTGCGCTATTGATGTAACAACTGCGGGCTTTGATTTTGGGGCTGATAACACTATAAGCAGTGTTGTGGATGTACGTGTTGCTGGTGATAAGGTGTATCTGATTGGTGTTGATGATTTTAGCGTAGGTTATGTCTCTACCGGCCTTGATCTTACTGCAATACAAGGCAAGATAGATGCTGCTATTGAAAAACGGCGTACTGATGGCTACAGCGATGACTATGCTGCTGCGAACGTGCGCTATCGTTTTGCTTCTTCTGTGAATACAACTGATACTGGTGATTTTGCTTATGTGATTGCTGCGGGTAAAGCCACAGAAGTAACGGGTCAGAGCATGGGTACTGTCTGGACGCTGGCAGATGCAAGCACTGGAACCAAGGCAGGACAAGCAACAGACACGCAGGTTTATTATGAAAACGCTGTATTCAACGATGCAGTCGTGTATAATGCAAAAACCTATGCAGTTGGTGCACAGGATAGTACAGACGATTCTATAGATAACAAGAAAGCTACTATATTTAATATTACAGACCATACAGTTGCAACGACTCTTACAAATGCCGCGGACAATTCTTCTGCCAATGCAATTTCTTCTAATGCTGACGTTATTGTGGGTCAGAATAATAGCAATGCCACTCTTTGGACATACAATACCGGCACTTCTTCATGGAACAGTGATACCTCTCTTGGCACAGGCACGGCTTGGGCTCTTGCGTTGAATGGTTCTAATTATGTTGTTGTTGGTCAAAGTGGTACTGATACTACAGGCAAAGCTGCTTACTGGACAGGTTCGGCAAGTACTAGCTCTGATGATTGGCAGGCTAGTCTGAAAACTTTAGATTTTGCTACTGGTCTTTCGGGTGCGGATTCTGTGGCCTATGGTGTAGCTACTTATGGAACTGAAAGTAATTACTTGATTGTTGGTGAACAGAGTTCTGGTGGCTTTATTTGGGATTCTTCAAAAGCAACCACGGACTCACTCTTTGTTAATGGCGAAGCAGTCGACCTGAACTGCGCTATTGCTGTAAAAGACGAAGTAGCAGGCACAGACGCAGAATTTGCAGGCTTTAGTTTTAGCTTAGATACTGGAGCGACTTTAGATAAAATCGCGGATGTTCGTGTTGTTGGTTCAGATGTTTATCTTATTGCTGTTGATAATAACAAGAAAGCCTATGTTGCAAATAGCACTTTGAGTGCAATACAAGACAAAATAGATAATGCAATTACAAAACGGCGGACTGATGGCTACAGCGATGACTATGCTGCTGCGAACGTGCGCTATCGCTTTGCTTCTTCTGTAAATACAACTGATACTGGTGATTTTGCTTATGTGATTGCTGCGGGTAAAGCCACAGAAGTAACGGGTCAGAGCATGGGTACTGTCTGGACGCTGGCAGATGCAAGCACTGGAACCAAGGCAGGACAAGCAACAGACACGCAGGTTTATTATGAAAACGCTGTATTCAACGATGCTGTAGTGTATAATGGAAAAACCTATGCAGTTGGTGCACAGGATAGTACAGACGATTCTACAGATAACAAGAAAGCTACTATATTTAATATTACAGACCATACGGTTGCGACTACTTTAACTGGTGCTGTTGCTGGTTCTTCTGCTAATGCTATCTCTTCTAACACCGAAGTGATTGTTGGTCAGAATAATAGCAATGCCTATATTTGGACTGGCGCAGGGTCTTGGTCAACAACAAAAGACCTTGGCACAGGTACGGCTTGGGGTCTTGCGCTGAATGGTTCTAATTATGTTGTTGTTGGTCAAAGTGGTACTGATACTACAGGCAAAGCTGCTTACTGGACAGGTTCGGCAAGTACTAGCTCTGATAATTGGCAGGCGAGTCTGAAAACTTTAGATTTTGCAACCGGCCTCTCAAGTACTGGTTCTGTGGCCTATGGTGTAGCTACTTATGGAACTGAAAGTAATTACTTGATTGTTGGTGAACAGAGTTCTGGTGGCTTTATTTGGGATTCCTCAAAAGCAACCACGGATTCACTCTTTGTTAATGGCGAAGCAGTCGACCTGAACTGCGCTATTACTGTAAAAGACGAAGTAGCAGGCACAGACGCAGAATTTGCAGGCTTTAGTTTTAGCTTAGATACTGGAGCGACTTTAGATAAAATCGCGGATGTTCGTGTTGTTGGTTCAGATGTTTATCTTATTGCTGTTGATAATAACAAAAAAGCCTATGTTGCAAATAGCACTTTGAGTGCAATACAAGGCAAAATAGATAATGCTATTACAAAAAAACGTACTGATGGCTACAGCGATGACTATGCTGCTGCGAACGTGCGCTATCGTTTTAATACCACGCTTGGCACGGAAACTTACGATTACCTGATTGCTGTAGGTAAAGCCACAGAAATAACAGGTCAGAGCATGGGTACTGTCTGGGCAAAGACAGGAACTTCTGATTGGACAAAGAAAGGCGAGGCAACAGATACGCAGGTTTATTATGAAAACGCTGTATTCAAGGATGCAGTCGTGTATGATAGTGATACCTATGCAGTTGGTACACAGGATAGTACAGACGATTCTACAGATAACAAGAAAGCTACTATATTTAATATTACAGACCATACGGTTGCAAGTACTTTAACTGGTGCTACTGCCGGTTCTTCTGCCAATGCAATTTCTTCTAATACTGAAGTGATTGTTGGTCAGAATAATAGCAATGCCTATATTTGGACTGGCGCAGGGTCTTGGTCACAGGCAAAAGACCTTGGCACAGGTTCAGCTTGGGATGTGTCAAATAAAGATACTGCCAGCAACAAGTATACTGTAGTTGGTGCAAGTGACGGCAAAGCTACTTACTGGACTGCCTTAAGCTCTGATAATGAAACTGTTTGGCAGGCGAGTAAGCAAGAACTCGTTTTTGCTACAGAGAAAGTTAGCAGTTCCGAAGCCCTGGCTATTTCTGATGATGCTAGCCTGATTATTGGTAAATATAATTTAATAGAATCAGCAACAGTGGATCAGTTCTTCATTTGGGGAAAAACAACCGGGAGCATTTATCTTGATGGCGATCCAACAATTCTTGCTCAGGCTATAGATATTGATTCAATTGATGACTATTCTGCTTTTCTGAATACGACAGATTCAAAGCTCAGTTTGAGTTCAATTATGGATGTGAGGATTGATGATGATGATAGTATCTGGGTGCTGGGAGCAGACGGTTATAACAATGTTTTCGTCTCAAAATTACAACGTAGTATAGCTGGAGCGACAGAGTATGAAAATATTACGCTTTCTGTTTTATCTAACCTAGTGCTGAAGGCACTCGTGGGTGATACAAGTAAATCCAGTGGAAACACTGAAATGTACAAGTTTGATTCTGCTACAACTGGACTGACTCGCGCGAGTGCCATAGCCCTTGGTTATAACCCGAAGACAAATGGTATGTACTGGACCAATGCTTGGAACAGCACCGATGGTGATAGCTGGACTGCTGGTTCAACTGCTTCTAAAGTCTATTTTGAAGACACAGTACTGTATGATGTAGCGATTAATAAGACTGCAAAGACTGCTTATGCGGTTGGTGAAAAGACGGTGGGCGGCGATAGATGCGCTACTTTCTTTGATTATTCTGATGTAGACGGCACTGGTGCTGTAGGTACAGCGAAAAGCGTAACGCTTTCTACTGTTGACGGTTCTAGAGCGCAGGGCATAAGTTCTGATGCTAAGGCTGTTGTTGGTATTGTTGATTCAAATGCCTATATTTGGATAAATAGCGGTACCTTAACTACTGCCAGCGACTGGAAAAGTGCAAGCCTTGGTACTGGTTCTGCTTGGGATGTAGTACAAACAAGCTCCCAGGCTATCGAGGTAACAGGTGGCGATAATTATAATGAATATGCCTATACTGTAGTTGGGCAAAGTAGCAGCACTGCTGCTTACTGGACAGGCTCTGTACAGGTTACGGATGCAGCTACTCCAGTTACTACAATAGATTTTGAAAATGCAATGACTTTAGCTTTTGACGATAGCTTAGGTGCTACTTCCTCCACAGCCTATGGCGTTTCGTCTGATGGTAAGGTTATTGTTGGACAGTACCGCACGAGCAGTGGTTACTCTGGCTTTATTTCAGACCTTGATTCAGCCACCTCTTATATATTGGATGAAAAAGCTCAGATTCTGCCCGTGGCTTTGAGCCTTAATTATTTTGTGAACGATCCAGATAATAAGTTTAGCACAGATTATTCCGGGTTAGCTTCTTTTGCGAAAATCACGGATGTCCGTGTTGCAGATAGTACTGTTTATATCTTAGGTACGAAGAATGATGGTACTATGCTGCTGAGTCAGATATCAAGTGCTGATCTGACAACAGCAGGGCAAGCTGAGAGTAATACTTTACCCGGCCCAGCAACGACCTTTGCTGCTAATAGTGATATGACGTATAAATTTGCGTCCACAGTGAATACCACAGGGGATGGCACTGGTACGAATGATTATATTATTGCTTCCGGTTATGTAGATAACGCTACGAATGGTCATATGGGAACAGCTTGGACGTATAGTGGCACTGCTTTTGACAAAAAAGTAATAGTGGATGCAGATAAGGATGTTTATTATTCCAACTCTCAGTTCTATGATGCTACCAATAACGACACAACAACCTACGCTGTTGGCACAAAAGACTATACAGTTGGCGAAAAAGGAACAACAACGGCCGGAACCTATGCAACTGTTTTCAATCTGAATGACGGTTCGTATACAAAGCTTTCTACTGCTACTTCTACAGCTACTGGTATTGCTGCTGATGGCCTGCTTATCTCTGGTAATGTTGGGACTGATGCCTATGTTTGGATGTATAATACCAGTGATTCTTCGTGGGGCGATAAGAAGCTCGATGCTGGTAAGGCTTGGGCTGTTTCTGATGTGAATGGTACAAGTTATACGGTTGTTGGTGAAAATGGCGGAAATGCTGCTTACTGGACAGGTATATACACTACAGACATTACAGATATTAGCTGGTCAGCGGCGAATACGATTTCAAACTTTGTAGAAGATTTAGCAGATTTTGATTCTGCAACTTCTCTGGTCACTGCCTCTGTAGCTTATGGAGTTTCTAGTGATGGTAATTATATTGTTGGTACTTATGAGTCTACAGCTGGTGATGACTGCTTTATTATGAATAGAAATCAAGGTTATCCTGATATTGATGAATTTGGCGCAAGCACGATATTACCAGTAACTTTGAGCTTTGATGATCTTACTACCTATAATGTTAATTTAAGCAATTTGACCAGCTTTGATAAAGTCACGGATGTACGTGTTAATAATGGAACTATTTATCTCTTAGGTGAAGATAGTGGCTCCATGTATGTAACTAGCCTTTCGGAGGCGGAGTTTAATACAGCAGTGAGCAATGCTGCAACACAATATGCAGCAGAGCTTGGAGAGCTTAAAACTGCCTTTAATACATCTGGTGTACACTACCGTTTTGGTACAAGTGACCTTGGCGCAGCATATACACTCGATACTTTAACTTTGGATTATTTGCTTGCTGCAGGTAAGAATGCAGATAATCAAGGTATGCTGTGGCAACCAAAGACAAGTAGTGGCTGGGAAAACGTGGGTAGTAATTATAAATACTGGAACTCAACTTTCTATGATGCGTATAGTGATGGCACAAATACATATGCAGTCGGTCAAAAACTATATAGGACAGATGCAAATGATACAGGTAAATATTATGCTTATTTCTTTGTGCTGAATACTGGCTCAGAGGAAAGTATTGCATTAAGTTCTGTAGAAGATACATATGCTACGGCTATTTCTTCGAGTAAGAATTATGTTGTGGGTGCTGATGATACCAATGCCTATGTTTGGTATAACAACGGCACTTTGAGTACTCAAGCTGATTGGCATGAACATAAGCTTGGTGCTGGTACGCTCAATGCTATTTCCAAAGATAATAGCGGGTATACTGTCGTTGGTTCAAGTCAAAAGTATATAGGAACAACTGGAGAGCCTAATAATGTTGCCTGGGCTACTTACTGGACAGGTTCAACAACGAATTGGTCTGACCCAATTTTAATTCAGTTTGCTCAAGATAATAATCTTGACTCCACTGATGATGTTACCAGCTCCGAGGCTTTTGCCGTTACAGAAGATGCTAGTGTGATAGTTGGTAAATACACTGCAAGCAGCACAAGTAACTTCTTTATCTGGACAAAAACAAACGACAGCCTTTATCTTGATGGCGATCCAACAGCTCTTGCTCAGGCTTTAAATCTTTCAAAGTATGCGGAGTTTACAGACCTGAGCACGATTTCTGATGTGAAGATTGCTAGTGATAACAGCATTTGGGTGCTGGGTGCAGAGGATGGTGGCGATGTGTTCTTTGCAAAATTACACAATAGCGCGAACACTGGAAACTTGAGTACCTCTAATTTATTGACTGATGCTCGCAATGCCCTTGTTGGTAGTGATCATACATATGCAAGTGCTCTTACAAGTAAAACGATCGCTGCTTATAAGTTTGATTCCAAAACAGGTGCAGCGACACGAGCTAATCTCATTGCCCTTGGCGGTGCAAGCGCAGACACTAAAGTTGGCCTGTACTGGACGCAAGCTGGTACGGATAACTGGACTGCTGGTTCAACTGCTTCTAACGTCTATTTCAGAAGCGCAGTACTGCATGATGTAGTTATCAATGAGACTGCAAAGACTGCCTATGCGGTTGGTGAAAAGAAATATACGGACGGCAATAGCTATGCTACCTTCTTTGATTATTCTGATGTAGATGGCACTGGTTCTGTAGGCACAGCGAAAAGCGTAGAGCTTGATGCAACTACAGCGGATAAAACAAACACAACTGAATATAATATAGCTACAAAGTCTTCTGTAGCGCATGGTCTTGCTTATGACGGTACGAAGGCTACGGTTGCCGTGGGTAGTCTGACTACTGAAAAGACCATGACAGATGCATCTACGCCTACGGATACCTATGCCTATGTTTGGACAAATAGCGGTGCTTTAACTGATACTGATAATTGGGATTCTGGCGATTGGACTGCGTATAATCTTGGTACTGGCGAGGCGTGGGATGTTGCTTTGAATGGTTCTAATTATGTTGTCGTTGGTCAAAGTGATGATAACGCTGTGTACTGGACAAGTGCAGGCACTACATGGACTAATGCCAAGGCAAAGACTTTGAGCTTTGATTCTGCTATCACCACAGTAGGCGATTCTGTAGCCAAGAGCATTACTACTTATGGTACTTCTGATTACCTGATTGTTGGTAATTACGGAACAAATAATAGCTTTATCTGGGATTCTTCAAGTAGCGAAGGTGAATATGTTTATGTTAATGGCACTCAAGAATATTTCAACTGCGCTATTGATTTAAGTACTGCTGGCTTTAGTTTTGATGGTACGATAACCGGCATCACCGATGTTCGTGTTGCTGATGATAATGTCTATCTGATTGGTGTTGATGATAGCGACAATGCCTATGTTTCTGCTGGCCTTGCTCTGAGTGGTATACAAGGCAAGATAGCAACGGCAAATGAGAATTTGCGTACTAATACATATAGTAACGATTATGTTGCTGCTAATATCCGCTATAAGTTTGACTCTGCTCTTGGCGGAACAGTTGCCATAGATTCAGTGGATTATGATGGCATCATGGCTGCTGGTTCCACAGCGAGCAATATGGGAACCGTATGGACCATGACTAGCACAAGCACTGGAACCAAGATAGCAGAAGATGTCTATTATACGGCTTCTGTATTTAGTGATGCTGCAAGTGATGGCACGACCACCTACGCTGTTGGTGTAAAAGATTATGATACAGAAACAGAGAAGGGCACAGCAGCAGTCTTTAATCTCACAACTCCGGCAGTAGCTACGGTATTGAAAGACGCTGACGGTGCTAACCTCACGTCTGGTTCTTCTGCCAATGCTATTTCTTCTGATGCAACGGTGATTGCTGGTACTGATGGCACGAATGCCTATGTCTGGGCAGGCAAAGGAAGCTGGACTGCGTATAACTTAACCACTAATGATTCTGGTAATCCTAGCAGTGGTACGGCTTGGGATGTTTCTAATCTCATTGATCCTGATAACACGAAAGCAAATGATGAGTATTACACTGTTGTTGGTCAAAGTGATGGCAAGGCTGCCTATTGGACAGGTTCAGGTTCTACATGGTCTGCTGCGAATACTTTGACCTTTGTGAGTGCTCCAAGCAATTCTGTTGCCATGGGCGTTTCCGGTAATGGTGAGGTGATTGTTGGAACAGCTGATAGCTCATTGTTCCTTTGGGATTATGCAAGCGGTGTTGAGTATACTTCTTATAACGGCACAGAGGTTGTTACCGAGAAGAAGACAATCGCTGTGAGCTTTAGCGATTTAGGCTTATCAGGTTTTACTACGGCTACGGATGTACGCATCACTACTGGTACTGATAGCAAGGAATATATTTGGGTGCTTGGCTCAAACGCGAGTGGAGCCTATGTCACTTCCTTCTTGCGTAGTACTTTGAGTACTAAGGTTGATGAAATTTTGGAAGATAATCCTGACTATAGTCAGCCAAGTACATCGTTCGATGATGCTCTTACTGCCAATGCTGACAATATCATGTATCGTTTTGATGCTACTCTTGGTGGTACATATAATTTTGACGGAACAGATTATGCCTCTTTGATTGCTGTTGGCAAATCTCAAGATAAAAGCGGTACACTCTGGAAGGCAGATAGTACTGCTGATGAGAAATGGAGCAAGATTTCGAGCGCATTTTATTCTACTTCACAGTTCTATGACGCTACGCAGGTGACGACAAAAACTTACGCCGTTGGTTATATGGAGAATACTGCCTATGTCTTTACCTTGGACGATGGTAAGGCGACTCAGCTTTCTAGCACGAATGGTTCAGCTGCCCGTGGCATTTCCACGGATGCAGAAGTCATCGCTGGTGTTGATGGTGGCAATGCCTATGTTTGGACAGGCAAGGACAGCTGGACTGCAACTTCCACCCTTGGAGCTGGCGAGGCGTGGGCAGTGTCTAATTTGAACGGCAGTGATTACACTGTTGTTGGTGCAAGTGTCAGCAAAGCGGCCTACTGGACAGGTACTAAGGGTACAGACTCTATCACTTGGTCTGCTGCAACGACTTTAGACTTTGATTCAGCTATTGATGGACCAGATAGTTCGGTTGCTCATGGTGTTTCCGAAGACGGCACAGTGATTGTTGGTCAATATAAGTATACAGAGGATGACACAAGCTACACCAGCTGCTTTATCTGGGATTCGAGCAGTGCAATAGTAGACGGCGAGCAAAGCGCGAATATTGCTGTTGATTTGGTTACTGTTTTGGATGAAGTCAACTCCACTACAACCGGCCTTAACTTAAAAGATGCTACGGATGTTCGCGTTACCGGTACAGGCGAAAGCAAAACTATCTGGGTTGTTGGTGTCGATAGTACTGATAAGATGTATGTATATAGTTTTGCAAAGAGCTACTTAGATACTTATGTAAAAGATAATGCTTTAGGTGGTTCTGATTATGATGATCTTGATAGCGATACTTTAGACGCTTTAACTTATCGCTTTAGTGATGATTTTGCTAATGATATAGTGGCTTGCGGTAGCAATGATGAAGGCTATGGTACTTTATGGGAGCTTACAGATCCGGAGACAGTTCCGGCAACTTGGGACAAAGTTTCAGTTGACAATGCTCCAATAGCTAAATCCCATCTTGCGGACGCTGTGAAGGTGACTACCGGTGAGGAAGGTAGCGAAACGACTAATACCTATGCGGTTGGTTCTTCTGATGACAATGCCGTAATCTTTGATTTCACAACTGGTGAGTCAGTAACGCTTAGTGAAAATAGCTCTGTTGCTAACGCTATATCTGATGATGCAGCACTTATTGTGGGTACTGTGAAGACAAACCCAACTGAAGGCTATATTTGGAAAAATCCTGATACTACAACTGCTATAAGCAGCAGCGATACTTGGGATTCTATCTCCCTTGGTTCAGATACCACGGCTACAAATATTAGCATTCGTGAAGATTCTACCAGTGATTATTATGTCGCTGGTTCTAGCTCAGGCAATGCTGCGTATTGGACAGGAACAACTTCCTCAACTGAGGATGAGTGGCAGGCTAGCGAAACTCTCTTGACGCTTGATGCTGGCTTGGGAGCAACTTCCTCGGAAGGCCTTGGGGTGTATGCTGAGGATGCAGATAATATTATAGTTGTGGGTTCGTATACCGGTGCTGGTGATACTGCAGGCTGTTTCATTTGGTGTTCTACTGCTACGCAAGCTGTAACAGTTGATGGCGAAACCACAAACTTAAGTTTAGCCGTGAGCCTAGCTGATTTTGATGCAGACTATTCTTCACTTGTGAGTATCTCTGATGTACAGGTGAAAGATGGTAAGATTCAAATTCTCGGTTCTGATGCAGATGGTAAGAGTAAGTATTTCCTCGAAGTTGCTTTGAGCGAAGTGCAAGATGTTGTGGGTGATGCGGATGCTTATGATGATGCCCTGAATACTGACAGTGACTCTGTAGTCTACTATCGTTTTGATACAGGTGCTGGAAAGAGTGAGGGCTCTTATGCCATAGCTTGTGGTAGCAGTGGGTCTGATATGGGTACATACAGTATCAGAAATGCTGAAGGTGGCTGGGATGAAGTTACTACCCCGTATTACAGCAAGTCTGCATTCTATGATGTCGTGACTGTTGCTACTGCTGATGATGTCGAGACATTGTATGCTGTTGGACAAAAGAGCTATACAGAGGATGATAAGACTACCACCACTGCTACTCGCTTTAACTTAACAGATGGAACATCTGAGCAAATATCTACAACAGATGGTTCTGTGGCCTATGGGCTTTCCCCTGACGGTAAGGTTGCTGTGGGGCAGGCTTCAGGTGATGCTTATGCTTGGGGCTATGTAAGTAATGATGATGATACCAGTTCATGGAAGGCGACACAGTTTAGCTATCCTGAGAACTCAACCGCAGATTATGCTGCCAAGGCTGTTTCCGGCTTGAATACTACGCATACGACAAGTTCTTCATATACCGTGGCTGGTAATCATAAAAGCATGGCCTGTTACTGGAACTATAATATAGGTGATGCGGATCATACCTTTGCGAACTACCTGTATTTTGCAGAAGCTCTTGGCACAGTAACATCTTCCTCGGTAGAAGGTATTACAGACGATGCTTCGGTCATGGTTGGTTACTATTATGATGCTGGTGACGATGATAACGATCCTGGTAATAGAGCATTTATCTGGAGTACGGTTGACGACAAAGCTCAAAAAGGGATTGCAGTTTCCTTGAGCGGTGCTTTGGGGGAAACTGCGGATAACTGGACTTTAACCAATGCCACGGACGTGCGCATTGCAGATGATAATGCAATTTGGGTTATTGGAACTGGTAAATATTCAAATGTAGACAGTGTGTATGTAATGAACTTCCCTAAGGGTCAAGGCGATCTTGATAAGTATATTGAGAAGCTTGAGGAGGGCGGAGAAGACTACACAGGAGGTACTGGTGGCGGAACGGAAACTAAGCCGGAGGAGAATGATAATGATAGTGGAGCTGGAATAGCTTCCTTAGAAGAATTAAGTGAAAGCATTTCCGCCATTTCAGGCATAAACCTTGCAGCACTTGGCCTGAGCAATACTGCGCTTGATAATTTGCACTCTGTGTTTGTGGACGATGTTGTCACTCCGGCAATCAATAGCTTAATGGCTCAGGCTGATGAGGAACCTGTAAGTTCTGGTCTTGCTTCTGGTAACGACAATACAGGCCACTTGGATGCTTGGCTTGTGGGTACTATGACCACTAGTGCAGAGTTAAATGGTGATGATTTAGGCTTGCGTGGTGGACTTGGATTGACTTGGAAAACCGGTCATGACTTTGACCTTGGGCTTGGAGTGTTTGCTAATAGCCGTGATACTGAAATGCCAAACGATGGAGAGCAACGCTTAAAAGCAGTTGGCCCGGGTGTCTTTATTGCATGGGAACCTGAAGATAGTCACTTACAACTCAGTATGCGTGCCTTGTGGCAAAAGTTTGATATAGAAATTGATCGTGCCTATCATAGTGGAAGTAAACGCGTAGTTGCCTATGGTGCTACTGAAGCAGAAGTCATTGCTTTTGCTGGACGGGCACAGTGGGCAGCACGTTTGGATGAAGGCGTTGTGTTTAGCCCGTTTGCGGAACTGTCTTGGCAAAAAATGGTTATAGATGGATACGATGAAGACGGTGAGGCTTCAGCTTTTGTACAGGGTACTATTGGTGGACGTACTGAAAGGTCTACCCAGCTGAGACTTGGAGCAAACTTGAATACAAAGTTGACTGAGGCCTTGAGTGCTTGGACATGGTTTGCATGGAATCACCGCTTTGAAGATCATTACAGCCCCTTTACTGCTTACTTCCCTCATACAGGTAATAGCGAATCTGTTGCTGCACCAAAGGATACGGATTGGGGCGAAGTTGGTTTTGGCTTTAAGTGGGAATACAAAGAGGGCTTGTTCTTTGTGTCTCGCGTAGGCTTTGCCTTTGATTGCCAAGATGGAACAACACCTGATTTAACCGCAAGCTTTGGTGTGAACTGGCGCATTTGGTAAGATTAATTGAGAGTGGAAACAAAAGGCACGTCCTAGTACATGGGATGTGCCTTTTTTGTTTTAGAGAAAGAAGAAGCGAAGAAAAAAGAACGGAGTGGTCGTAAAACGGAAACGAGGCGCGGTATGTCCGTGCCTTACACAGGAGACAGTATTGCCTCCTTCGTCATTGTGGCGCGGAAGTCGCGACAGTCCAGCACTTTGCACAGTGTGGTAGTACATTCCTCTCTGTCATTCTGCGCGAAGTCGCAGAAGTTCGTGCCTTGCATATCGTGAAAGTGTTTCCCCCTCCGTCATTCTGCGCGTAAGTCGCAGAATCCAGCAGAGCCGAGCTGGGAGGCTTTGACGCAGTAGGAGAAGAAGCAAGAAGAAGGGAAGACAAAGAAAAGGAAAAAAGGAAGAAGAAAAAGAAGAAAAGAGAAGAAAGAAGAACTGGATCCTGCGACTTACGCGCAGGATGACAAGAAAGGGAGGTGGTACAACAAAAAATGGGAGCAGGATGACAAGAAGGGGAGGTGGTACAGCAAATAATGGGCGCAGGATGACAAGAAGAGGGCAGGCGTCGCTTGGTGAGGTGTTTATGATGAGAAAGAGTAGGGAGATTATATTTTTTAGCGTTTAATAAGCCCGTATTTTTTCAATTTATACTGCAAAGTACGACGACTAATACCCAAGGCATCCGCTGTTTTTTCTCGGTGTCCGGCAAAGCGGTTCAAGGTTTCAACAAGAGCTTTTTTTTCCGCGCTCCCCAAGACTTGTGCTGTATCCAATACTTCTTGAGCTTGCAGTGTATCCTGAGTTTGCAGGTTTTCCTGAGCTTGTAGTGTTTCCTGCATTTGCAGTATTTGCGGTGGCAAAAGTTCTGGATACAATTCATCCGCGCGAGAAAGTATCAAGGCTCGCTCCAGCACGTTCTCCAGCTCTCTGACATTACCCGGCCAGTCATAGGCGTAAAGAGCATCTAAAAAAGCAGGTGTTACCGTGCGGATATGTGTATTGTTTTTATCTCCGAGTTTACGAAGTAAAAAGCTGAGCAAAAGCGGAATATCTGCTAAACGCTCGCGCAAGGGCGGAATATTGATTTCCAAAACAGCAAGCCTATAATAGAGATCTTCCCTAAAATTTCCTTGTGCAACCTCTTTTTGAAGATTTCTATTTGTTGCAGCCACAATGCGTACATCCACGGGCAGTTCAGCAATACTGCCCAAGGGTTCCACGGTTTTCTCCTGCAAAGCACGCAACAGTTTGGCTTGTACATTTGAAGGCATTTCGCCGATTTCGTCTAAAAAAAGAGTCCCTTTATGTGCAAGCGTAAATCTCCCTGGCTTATCTTTCACTGCTCCGGTAAAGGCTCCTTTTACATAGCCAAAGAGTTCAGATTCAAGAAGATTTTCAGGAAGAGCAGCACAGTTTACTTTGATCAAGCTGTGAGCTGCTCTGTTGGAGGCTGCGTGTAATCCTTCGGCCACCAGTTCTTTTCCCGTACCTGAATTTCCAGTGATAAGTACGGTGGCTTCGCTTGCCCCTGCTTGCTCTATAAGCTCGCGAACTTGTACCATAGCAGGACTTGTACCAATGAGTGTATGGCTTTTTGCCTTTATATCTTGCTTGAGTTTGGCATTTTCTTTGAGCAATCTGTAGTAATCATAGCTTTTATTGAGCACGGTTTTGAGTTCTTCGTTATCTGCCGGTTTGGTTAGGTAATCAAAAGCACCCATTTTCATGGCTTCTACGGCGCGTCCTACGCTCCCATAGGCAGTGAGCAAAACCACGGGTAGCTGTGGCGTGTGCGCGTGGATTTTTTTTAGCAGGCTCATGCCATCCATACCGGGCATACGCATATCCACAAGCGCGGTGTGTACTGTTTTGTGCAATAAAGTTTCCAGTGCTGCGTCTCCATTTTCTGCTTCACACACTGTCCAGCCAACATCTTCAAGCACGGCACGAACCATTTGCCTATGTCCGGCTTCATCATCAACAACAAGCAGTGTTTTTTTTGTATCCTTCATATTGTAGACCCTTGCACGGTAGTTTGATTCACTTTTTTTAATTTCTCTTCGAGTACGTTCGATATTGAGGATAAGAACCCCATCAGGCTTGCCCTGCCACCCCTGTCGCCGGAGGGGAATTGAAGAGGATTGCCTTTTTTCTTTGACAATAATTTACAATAATCTTAGTTGCTTGTTTCTATTGTGAGCACGTTTTTATTGTTTTGGGAAAAAGAGTGAAACACAAAGCCCCCCAAGAGTGCTTGTTTCAAATGTGACTCGCCCGTGATGCGCCCTGAGCATGGTATTGACAATAGCTAAGCCCAGTCCTGTGCCATTACCCTTAGTACTAAAGAAGGGTTCCATGGCCTGTTTTTTTTGCGCCTCGTCCATGCCGGAGCCATTGTCTTCTACAAAAAGGGAGACGCCATCTGGTTGCTGTTTGGCTGTCACACGAATGCATCCATTTTCGTAAGGCGCAGCATCAAGAGCATTGAGCACAAGATTGAGTAATACTTGAGCCAGCCCGTCAGCATCAGCTTGAATTGTTTCAGTGTGTAAATCAATTGTAAATTCTATGTTTTTATTTTCCAGATCAAAGCGCAAGAGTCGCTTTAAGTTGTCTACTGTATGTTGTAATGAAATGTCTTGTATGCTCAGCTGCCGAGGCTTGGCCAAGTAGAGTAAATCCGTGACGACTCTATTTAAGCGGTCTGCCTCTCTGACCATGGTTGTAGCATAATCTGCATAGGGTTTTTGTCCGGTAAATTTATCTGCAAAAAATTGGGCAAAGCCTCGCAGTGAGCTTAAAGGATTGCGTACTTCATGCGCTATGCCGGCAGCGAGCGAACCTATGGTCGCCAGACGCTCTGCTTCTTTTAAGTCTTCTTCAAGTGAACGGATTTTTGTGCGATCTCGTAAGAGGATCATGTGGCTTTCTGCTGAGCCTGCATGTTTGCCCTCTGGAAACTGGAAAGGCACGCTCAATATCTCCAAACAATAACCAGCATACTCGTATTGTTGCCATTTTAAGTCTTGGCCCAGTGCATTGAATGGAAATTCGGACCAATTTCTGCCAAGAAGTGGGCTTTTTTGTGTATTTGTAGCATCTAAAGATTCAGGAGCCAGCAAACGTATGGCTGAAGGGTTAGCTGCCAGTATTTCCCCTTGCTGGTTCACGGTCAGTAATCCATCTGGCATATTATCCAAAAGTTTGGATTGAAAATGTTGCAGTTCACTCATGCGTTGGCTTTGCCCTCGGCGTTTGAGCGAGGCAAATATAAGCAGCCAAAGCAAAATGGCTGCGCCAAAAACATAGCCGGTTTGTAGCAGGGCTGCTTTGCGAAAGAGCTTAAATTGGGCGAAAGAATCTTCAGCATTTAAGCCCACAACAAGCAAGGGAACAGAACCTTTGAACCTTTTATGTGGCTTTATCTCCGGAGTGCAAGGAGGGAAATTGTGTGCATTTTTTGGTATGGAGACAAGCCCAAGCATTTCAGCAATTCGAGGATGCAGTGGCATTGCTAAAATTAAAACCGATTGAGACTCAAAATTTGTCATTTCATGCCAGCGACCAGAAAGGCCTATTGTTTGCTGAGCAATGTTTGGAAAATCATTGGGCAGTTGCTCAAGAGCATTTGCTGAGGCGACAAGGCATTCTCCTTGAGCATCATACAAGCAAAAAAAATTTATTTCTTTGGATTCAGATATATCATTAAAATAGTCTTTGAAGATATTTATATTTCGCGCGTACATGTCCGGCTGTGGGGGTAATCTTCGCAAAAGGCGTATGAGATTGCCTTCCAAACCCTTGCTAATAACAGTACCGGAAAGCAGAACATGTTCTTGGGCAACTTTGCGCTGATGCTGAATGGATTGCCATGTTAAGTAAAGAGAACCAAGCCCCAAGATGATAAGCGCAAAAACAGCAGCAACAATAGGGGCAATGCCATGGCTTTGTGAGCGTATTTCCATAAAAGGCTCTCCTTCCCCATTGTGCAAATTTATTAAAGCTTTGTAAACGGACGGCCGTGGAGTTTTCCTTGGCCGTCCGTGAAGGAGGAGTGAAGTATTGTGCTAGGGTCTTGCAAAGCCACCGCATCCGGTTTGGCCGAAGCCTTGAGACATGCCACGGTCACATCCCTGCCTCATACCAGATTTGCCCATGCCAGCTTTGGAAGACATGCCCCTGGGTCTTGGGAGCTGAAGTCCTGTGGCTTTTTCAAGTTTTTCGTGCAAGGAATCGCGTTCTTCCTGCATTTGAAGGCGCAGTTTTGCCATTGCATTGACTAAAGTTTTGATGTCTTGCTTTGTTGCCAGACCGGAGCGAACCAGTGCATCCAGCTCAGTGCGCTTGACCCAAAAGTCATTGTGTAGTGTACGCATAGTTTGCTGATGCTTATCCATAATGCTGTCCACGGCTTTTTGCTTTTCAGGGGAAAGCTGGCTGAACATTGGAGCGTTCATATTGCCATGAGGCTGTCTCATTCCTGTACCATTGCCACGCGCTTCGGCCAAACCAGCAAGGGCAAGGCAAGTAACCATAAGAGCTGCGATAAAAAGAGTTTTTTGTGTTTTCATTGCGATCTCTCCATAGAGGGTTAAAGTGTTTGTAAATACGGTTTCAGTGTTTGTTATTAGGGTTACAGTGTTTGTGCATACGCTGAGCGTTTTTGTTACTATGCTTAAAGCAGAGACTGTGCCAAAATTGTAAATGCTTAATTTATAAAGATTTTTATTTCTAGGGGTGTATATGCAGCATATTTTTGTGCAAAGTATTGCACTTTTTTTAGAAGATGTGCAAAAATATTGCACAGCGCATTACGCGCTCTGATAAAGGGAGGGGAGATATACTGTCATGCTGTATAGTGGCTCTTTGTATGTCATTAGCAATATTCCCCAGCTTTTTTTGAATATTGCCGAGTAAAGCAGAAAACCTGTCCGTCAAACTGATTAAAAATTTGAGTTTTTTCAGTTGCATGGTTTGACACCTGCAAACTTACAGCTTACAACCTATCCATGATTAAGAGCTTCAAACACAAAGGGCTTGAAACATTTTTTATCACTGGTTCTACCCGTGGTATTCAAGCCAAACATGCTCAACGATTGAGCCGTATCCTTGATGTATTGGATGAAGCTAAAAATATAGAAGAAATAAATACACCCAGTTATCGCCTCCATAAATTGTCTGGTTCGCTCAAAAACCATTGGAGTATCAAAGTGTCTGGTAACTGGCGCATCACCTTTTATTTTGAAGACGGTGATGTTTATATTGTTAATTATTTGGACTATCATTAAAGGAGGGTAAAGATGCAGTTTAAGGTAAGTCGCAAGCCTACGCATCCGGGCAGTATTTTGAAATATGATTGCATGGAGCCACTTGGCATGACCGTTACGGAGTTTGCTTCTCTCCTGGGCATAAGTCGCAATACACTTTCTAAAATATTGAATGAGCGTGCTTCTATCACTCCCAATATTGCCTTGCGCCTGTCTCGCGCTTTTCCGCCTTCTGCACGGCTCTGGCTTGGTTTGCAAATGAAGTATGATCTTTGGGCTGCTGAAAATAATACCGAGGAATGGAAAACAGTAAAACCCATAGAAAAAGAACTGGTTGAAGGTTGGGACAACTTTGACGAAGAATATACAGACAATGCAAAAATGGAAAAAGCCATTATGCCAGAAGAAAATAGTCACAAGGAAGTTTACGCTTGAACTGTTTAGTTCAGCACCTTTCCCAGGCTTTGAAGCACAGAGCTGGGAGAGCTGGGTTCACTCTTTTGTACCAGTAGGCGGTTCATTGAAGGTGGAGAGCTGGATGGGGGGAGGGGGAATATGCTTTTGTCCTCATGAGGGGAAGGAATGGCGATTGTTCGATATTGAGCATACAAATATGTTGCGCCACGCTGGCATTTTTATATAATCATTGCTGCGTGCAAAGTTTGTGTGATACTCTTGCACGCAAGATGATATTTATATACGCAAAATAATGTTGACGTATGCAAGGAGTGAATATGCCTATCTATGAATATGTTTGTGAAAAGTGTGGGCATGAATTTGAGGAATTGGTTTTTCAAGAAGACGAAAAACCTTCCTGCCCAAAATGTGGCGAAGCCGGATGTAAACGAATCATTTCCGTGAGTCGGGGAAGTGCAGGTTCCAAAGGAGGAACCGGCATCTCTCAAGGACTTCCGTCCGCTTCGTCTTGCGGAGGGGGAGGGGGTTTTAGCTGAGGCTAAAATTTTTCCTTAGTTAAGGAAAAAAAAGAATAGGGCAAATCAAAGGCAAAAAACGGTCGTATCGTTTTTAGTGTATTGGCTTTGCATAGACAGATTGGGGCTACACCAGTAGCTTTTGTTTGTCATGGGAATAGCCCTAAAATTTTGAGTTTTTTTCTTCTAAAGAAGGGAGAGCTGTTGTAATCCATGAAGGCAGGTTTTGAGCTAAGTCTATGACTTTGCCGTTTTCAATAATAGCTATTTTCATTGGGCTACGCCCTGAATTGTCAAAAATAAGAGCTTTATCAACAACTGCTAGTGCTTTTTCTAAATTTTTCATGCTTCGTTCATAACGCCGAATAACGTCTTCCTCAGGGACAAAATGTCCACCTTTTAATACTCTGTTTTCTACACGGTGTATGTTATCTATGGGTGTATCTAAGCCAACATATACGAGTTTTACTTTGTAGCCTCGTTCTTGAGCCAAGTTCATGAGCGTGAAATCAAATTTAGAGGAGAGGGTAGATTCTTTGGCAAACGATATTTCTGCCTCTATAAATTGTTTGGCTCGTGTGATAGTTGCCTTACCTGCTGCCACTGGATTGAGATTCTCATCCTTGGCAATAAAATCAGGGTCTAAGAGAGGCATTTTTTCTTTTATTCTTTGTTTTTTTGTCCAAGTAGATTTTCCAGAACCATTTGGTCCGCAAATAAGAAGTAGTTCAGGCATACCTAAGCCTTTTCTAGGATTTCTATTAATCCGTCTGGATATTCTCGTACCAGGTTTCCTTGATCATCTCTATAAGAAACTGGAAATCCGTTTGCCAAGTCCTGTTTTATTAGCTCTGGCACTGCTTTTTTGAACTTTTCAAACATTTCTTCTAAAGAGGGGAGCTTTGTTTCTAATGTTGTTTGTTTAAGCATTTTCATCCTCCTTTTCCTTGCTCATAGAAAATTGATAGCACTATGTAAAGGGGAGGTTTTGTCGAGCAGAATGAGCGCATTTCAATTTTAGAGCGAGCCTCTTTTTGCTATCCTGTACTACTTTTTTCGCTTTCCAACCACCCGGTCAGGCCTGCTTTTGCCACCCCTTGCGCCCTTTCTTGTCATCCTGCGCGTAAGTCGCAGGATCCAGTTCTTTTCCTAAAAATAAAACAAGCAAGCCGAGTTCTCTGCTTGCGTCCAAACAGAGAACCCGGCCTAAGTTAGTTGAGACGAAGGGAGGAGTTCCGTCTCAACCCACACCCTAACCACCTAATCAGCGAACTCACAAAATACGTTTTAACTCAAAAGAGCTCTGTATGTGACTATGCTCAAAACTCTTAATGCAAAAGAGCCATGTACTTGACTATTCTTAGTACTTTTGGGCTCAAAGTATTGCATTATAAGGTTCACACAATAGTTTTAATGCAACATATCTAAGGAGCGAATTTGCACAGTAATTTTCAATGTAACATCCTGTTAACTCTGATTTTTACGCATAAATGTTGGCGTGTCATCATCCCCAAGGTATTGCACAGCTCCGGGGGCAGCATTAACTTCTGCCAGTCCCCTCAGCTCCTGCCCATGTTTTTTTTTTCGTAAATATGCAGGAACATCACTATTTTCTACAGATTTACCCACCCGTCTGTAGGGTGGCTGGTGTTTGAGATTGCGCTGTACATCATCAAGCTCAATGATATTAGAATTGCGTCTGCCTTGCTTATCAGATTGATCTGTACCAATGACGTTTTGTTGCTGAATACCAGTAGCAATAACCGTTATCCGCATATCTTCACCTAAAGAATCGTCTATAACTATACCAAAGAAGATATTCGCGTCCGGATCAGCAGCAGAAGCAATAGTATCAGCTGCTTCTGTGGCCTCGGACATAAGTACAGAGCTGGAACAGGTGATATTATAAAGTATACCCTTTGCGCCATCAATGGAGATGTCTTCTAATAAGGGCGAAGTAATGGCCTTAAGAGCTGCATCTTTGGCTCGTCCTTCACCAGTAGAGATGCCCGTTCCCATGAGCGCAAGACCGGAATCCGCCATAACTGCTTTGACATCGGCAAAGTCAAGGTTGATTAAGCCATGGATGGTGATCAGATCCGAGATACCTTTGGTAGCATAATACAAAACTTCGTCTGCTTTACGGAGCATGTCCGGCAAATTGGCTTGTTTTGCAGCATGTTGCACCAGTCTGTCATTCGGAATGGTAATAATGGAATCAACCTGCTGGGCGAGATTTTTTATGCCCTCATCAGCAATCATCAGCCTGCGCCGTCCTTCATAGAAAAAGGGCTTGGTCACCACACCAACAACGAGTGCTCCGGCTTCACGAGCTGCTTGAGCCACGATAGGAGCAGCTCCTGTGCCCGTACCACCGCCCATGCCAGCAGTAACAAAAACCATATCTGCGCCGGAAATGGCAGCTGTAATCTCGTCAATGGATTCGAGCGCGGCTTCACGCCCAACGTCTGGATTTGCACCAGCACCAAGGCCTTTGGTGAGTTTTGTCCCAATATGTATTTTATGCTCGGCCAAGGAATTATCAATGGCTTGAGCATCAGTATTGAGAACAATAAAATCCACACCACTTAAAGCAGACAGAATCATATTATTAACGGCGTTGCCCCCACCGCCACCACAACCAACGACTTTGATTTTCGCGGTTAAATCATGTTCAATTGCCGTGATCTCCATAGTTGTTCCTCCTCTTGTTCGGGCAGTGAGCCTTTCAACTTACTGTCCTGTTTGTGTATTTTTTTGGTTTTGTACACGCTTTGTCTTAGGCTATGTCATTAAACCATTTACGCATTCTTTCTAAAATACCTGCAAATATACCGTCTGCCCGAATTCCAAAATTTGTGGCGCGACCTTGCTGTGCTTGTTCGCAACCAAATTGGAGTAAGCCGACACCTGTAGCATAGATGGGGCTGTTCACTTGATCGACCAAGCCGATAATTCTATCTGGTGCACCGACACGCACCGGAAGGTCAAAAATTTGCTCTCCCAGTTCTGTAATGCCTTCTATGAGAGAAGAACCCCCTGTCAGTACGACTCCACCGCCTAGCAGTCTTTTGTAACCACTTTTAAGGAGTTCTTGATCAACCAAAACAAGGATTTCTTCTATTCGCGGTTCACAGATTTCCGCTAAAGTATGGCGAGAAAGTGAGCGATTTTTTCTACCTCCAACACTTGGAATTTCAATCATGTCCTCACTGTTCACAAGTTCAGCCAATGCACAGCCATATTTTACCTTTAGTTCTTCAGCCTTGACCATTGGGGTTCTGAGTCCGAAACTAATATCATTGGTTAAATTCTGTCCGCCTACGCCAATGATGGCTGTATCTTTAATGGAATTTTCAACAAAAAGTGCGACATCAGTTGTACCACCACCGATGTCTACAAGGGCTACGCCCAGCTCGCGTTCTTCGTCTGCAAGAACAGATTGCGAAGAGGCCAGCGATTCTAAAACAATATCCGCAACATCTAAACCGGCACGGTGGCAGGCACGAATAATGTCTTTTGCACTGTTCACAGCACCTGTAACAATATGTGCTTTGACTTCTAAGCGATTGCCGGACATGCCCAAAGGTTGATGGATACCGTTTTGATTATCGACCACAAACTCTTGCGGTAAAATATGGATAACTTCTTTATCCACAGGGGCTGTTGTTTTTGCAATATCAATGACCCTGTCGATGTCTTTTTGGCAGATTTCACTACCTTTTATAGCAATGGTGCCAGTGCTATCCGTGCTCTCTATATGCCCTCCGGCAATGCCGACATATACTGAACGTATTTCTATGCCTGCCATGCGTTCGGCCTCTTCCAAGGCCTTAACAATAGACCGTGAGGTCATTTCAATATTGTTGATCATGCCTCGGCGCATACCTGTAGACGGAGCAACTCCGGTTCCGATGATTTTGACCTGTTCACCGTCATACTCGCCTACAACCACGCATATTTTTGTGGTTCCAATGTCAAGTCCGACAACAATATCTGTGTTGTGAGCTGTCATGCCTTTCCTCCCTTTATTTATTGGCTTCTTAGGTATTTTGCATTTTTTACCCAAACTCGATTATCCCCAGCACTAATGCTTCTTGCCCGGGAAAGTTCTCCTCGTTGTTGTAAATTAAGGATGACTTGCTTAATTTGTTTGAGATGCTTTTTATAATTATCAAGTGAAAATTGGAGCATAAGATTATCTTGATCCAAAAAGCATTGCACTGTTCTTGCGCTATTTATTTGAATTGAGGCTAAGGCAAATGCAGGAATATCAATTGTATTACCTTGTAAGATTCTTCGTATTTCAGGGAGTTGGTATATTTTTTCCTGCAAATCATCAGAAATGTCCAAAACAGGAAGTGAGGCAAAATTATTGGGCGTTACCGGCGCAATATACTGTGCAAATTCATCGCAATAATAGAGAGTATGACCACGCACTGCCCAGTATACAGGCTGTTTTTCTTCGATGTCGATGATTAGCGTATTTGGTAATTCACGCCGTAGAGCAACGGATTTTATCCAAGGGTGTTGGGCAAGTCTTGCCTGTGCTGCTGAAATATTGAGTGCAAAGGAATTGGCATGGTGCTCTATTTGCCCTGCAGCCAGTACCTCTCCATAGCTTAGATGTTTTTCGCCTGTGAGCAGGATTTTGGATAAAGCAAAAAATTCTGTGGAAGTCGCCCATTGATAAGTGCTGAGCAAAGCTGCCATCAGTACAAAGAGAGCTAAGAGTATACCTGCGATAAGGCTACTGTACTGAAATTTTCCCAAAGCCCTGCGCTTTTGCACTGTGTGTTTCTTTTTTCCTTGTGACTTAAAAAAAGAAAAGCTGAAAATTTTGGCAAGCCAAGCATTTTTTGTTGTATTTGGTTTTTTTCTGATGTTTGCACGCGTCATACGAGTATGATGACCTCCGTTTGCAATTCCACGCCAAATTGATCCATAACGGCTTGCTTGCCTAAAGTAAGCAGTTCCATGGCTTGTTCAAAGCTCCCTTGCCCTGTATTGACCATGAAGTTTGCGTGCATTGGAGAAAATTCCATATCCCCAATGCGTTTGCCTTTCATGCCTGCTTGTTCCAATAATTTGCCGGCAAAATCAGAATCTGGATTCTTAAATATACAGCCTGCAGTGCGTTCTCCTATGGGTTGCGCGTTTTTTTTCTTTTTGCTGTAGAGCTTCATACTTTCTTTGATACTTTCGCTCTCTTTTTGTGCTACTTCTATCTCAATTTCCCAGATTATCCATTTTCCGGGCAGTGCTGGAGAAAATGTACGATACGAAAAATTGAGCTGCTCACGCTCAAGCCAGATGAGACCGCTACTTGGCGACCAAAGCGCCACCCTCAGTATTTTGTCTCCTATCTCTGTTCCCCAACTGCCAGCGTTCATGGCCACAGCTCCGCCAATAGTTCCCGGGATACCGATAAGAGCTTCTAAACCGCTGAGGCTGGTTTCCTGTAATTTTTTGAGAAGTACAGGTAATTTCATGCCTGCCCCGACTCTGATGCGTGGCAAATCGCCATCGCGTAGAATTTCAAAGTCTTGATATGCGATTTTGAGTAAAATAATATCAAGCTCTTTATCTGTGGCTAAGAGATTAGAACCTCCGCCTAAAACAAAGGGTCTGCCTCGTTCAGAGTGCAGGAGCGTAGCAAGTGTTTCTAAATCAGCACTTTCGCGCACTAAGACCTCAGCCAAGCATGTGCCACCGATGCCAATGCTTGTGTATTCTGCCAGCTTTTTGCCGGGTCTAAGTATTGAAAGGCCTTGATTCCTATTCATTGTGTGTCCTGTTGTTTGGACGGGCTGTTCAAATAATTTTCACCAACTTGCCAGATAGACCCTGCGCCTAAAGTGATAAAAAGATCCCCAGGACTCAGCAGTATTTCCAGCTCCTGTTCGAGTTCTTGCAGGTTTTGGAAAAAGGTTACTGTAACATTGCTGACTTGGCGTATTCCTTGAGCCAGAGAAATGCTGTTTATCCCGGGCAGGGGCGATTCTCCGGCAGGATATATTTCTGCTAAAAGTAGCAGGTCTGCCCCTTGAAATGCTTTGCAAAATTCACCAAAAAGCGCTTGGGTACGGCTAAACCTATGTGGCTGAAAGGCAACCACAATCCTGCGCTCAGGATGACAGGTTTTGGCGGTGGCAATGGTTGCCATAATTTCTGCAGGGTGGTGCCCATAGTCATCAACAATAAGGGTTCCGCTACGTTCTCCTTTTCGTTCAAAACGTCTGCCAACGCCACCAAAAAGAGCAAGGCCTTTCAAAATAGCCTCCTGAGGCAGGCCTGCTTCAATACTAACACCAATGGAAGCCAAGGCATTCAAAATATTATGGCGTCCCGGGTGGGAAAGGCTGATTTCCCCCCAAAATTCTCCATCCAAGAAGACTTTGAACAGGGAACGAATACCTTCAACAATAATTTCTGCTCGAAGCCTGTTGTGTTGTTCAAAACCGTAAGACAAGAAGGGGCGTTTGATTTCTGGGAGTAATCGCGCTACCCCCGGGTCATCGCCACAAACTACATTCATTCCATAAAAGGGAATGCTGTTCATAAATTCAATAAAGGCATTATCAATATCGTTTTGGCTTGCATAAAAATCCATGTGATCTAAATCGACATTAGTCACAACAGAAATGACTGGCGAAAGAAGCAGAAAAGATCCGTCTGATTCGTCAGCTTCCGCAATAATATATTCGCCTGTGCCAAGTCTGGCATTGGCTCCGTAAGCATTGAGTTTGCCCCCGATGATAACTGTGGGGTCTAATTTTGCTTCAGTAAAAATAGTGGCTAAAAGCGAGGTGGTCGTGGTTTTGCCATGTGTTCCGGCAACGGCAATACCTGATTGCAAACGCATGAGCTCTGCCAGCATTTCTGCCCGAGGGATAATAGGAATATTGAGTTCACGCGCTTTGATCAGTTCTGGATTCGTAGCTGCAATCGCTGTTGATTTCACGACCACATCGGCATCGCTGACATTATTTGCACCATGACCAACAAAAATTTGAGCTCCTAATTTTTCCAGCCGTTTGACCGCAGCTCCGGCTGCTATATCTGAACCCGAGATATCAAAACCCATATTGATAAGCACTTCGGCAATTCCGTTCATACCGCTGCCTCCAATGCCTACCATATGAATTTTTTTCACGCGGGTAGCCATGATAGGACTGTGCCGTATATCTGCCTTTGGGTGCATTATTTTTTGCCCTGTGTTCATGTATTCACTCCTGAATCATCGTCTTTTCCAGATGTTCTATGATACATGCTGCAGCATTTGCTTTTGCAAATTTTTGCGCTGCACTTGCCATCCGCTCTAATTTTTCAGGGTTATCCAAAAGCGTTCCAACGCTGATGTCTATTTGAGAACCAGTCAAACCTGCTTGGGGTATAAGTATGGCAGCGCCCATGTTTTCTAAGGCTTTTGCATTATATGTTTGGTGATCATGCGTTGCATGGGGGAAAGGAATAAATATTGTGGGTAGACCAGCTGCAGCAACTTCAAAAACCGTGCTTGCTCCAGCTCTGCACAAGGCAAGGTTTGCCCAAGAATATGCAGCTCCCATGTCTTCAATAAATTCATGAACACATGATGCGTCCAAACCAGCAGCTTGGTATGCTTGGCATACCCGTGAGTAATCAGCTTTGCCTGATTGATGCAAGAGCTTGATTTTTCTTTGTTGTAATTGTGGCAGTGCTTCTATTACGGCATCATTGATTGCTTTTGCCCCTTGGCTTCCGCCTACAATAAGTAAATTTCTTGCGGAAGCACGTTGCTGGCTTGCTTGGAAAATATCCGGCCGTACAGGATTGCCCACAAGCAAGGTTTTAGAGGCTGGAAAAATTTGTTTTTCATCTGCAAAAGAAAGGAAAATTGTTTTGGCAAAGCGAGCTAAAATACGGTTTGTTGCCCCGGGAACAGAATTTTGTTCGTGTATGGCCGTGGGTATTTTGAGCAGAGCAGCACTGAGTACAGGGCAAAATCCTGCATAGCCACCAAAGCCAATAACCAGCTCCGGACGGAATTTTCTTAGCTGTTTTCCTGCTTGCCACAGTGCCTTCAGTATCCATGCAGAACCAAGAATTGCTTTTCCCCCCTTACCTAAAATGCCTTTGGCCGGAAGCGAGACAAATTGTAGCCCGGCTTTTGTTGCAAGTTCTTTTTCTGGCCCTGAGCCACCCATAAAGAGTATTTTACAGGCTTGAGAACGCCTTTGGGCTTCGGCAGCAACAGCAAGGGCAGGGAAGATATGCCCTCCTGTTCCGCCAGTAGCTATAACAAGGCGCGTGATGTGCATTATTTTTTTCTCCCACTGATATTGAGTAGCCAACCAATAGCAAGAAAAGTCACCAGTAAATGTGAACCGCCGTAAGAAATAAAGGGCATGGGTACGCCTTTGGGCGGAATAAGCCCTAGAACAACACCTAAGTTCAGGAAAAATCCTAAAGCTAAAATAAGGGTCAGGCCAAAAGCCATGAACCTATCTTGCAAATCGTTTTGCCTGTACGCTATTTGTAAACTGCGGAAGAGAATAAGCCCCACAAGTAAAAAAACCACAGTCATACCTATAAAACCAGTCTCTTCACCAATAACCGCCATGATAAAATCATTATGCGCTTCAGGGAGATAAAATAGTTTTTGCGTACCATCACCAAGCCCTACACCCATAAGTTTGCCTGAGCCCAAGGCATAGTATGACTGCACGGTTTGATAGCCTGCATCATGCGCTGCTTTGAAAGGATCAAGAAAGGCTGTCCAACGCTTGAGGCGATATGGTGATTGGGCAATCAGCATCCAAGCAGCCATGCCGGCTATGGCAAAAACAGGAAAGAGATAGCGAAGCCGAGTTCCTCCGACCAAACACATAAAAAAGAGAATTCCCATGATAAAGGCAGCTCCGCCAAAATCAGGTTGAATGATGAGTAGCGCAGCTAAAGAACCACTAGCAAGAAGAGGGGGAATAAAACCAATGGCAAAAATTTTGATATGCTTTTGTTTTTTTGCAAAAAAATAGGATAAATAAAAAACAAGAGCGAGTTTGGCAAACTCTAAGGGCTGGATTGTAATGATTTTCAGATCAAGCCACCGTGTAGCCCCTCCAGCCGTAAGCCCTAAAGGGCTAAAAGAGGTGAGCACTAACAGAAGTAATGCTGAACTCATCCAGAGATATATATGTTTATAGAAAAAAGACCTTGGAATAAAAAAGCAGGCAAACATACTGGCTATTCCAATTAAAAAGAAAATTGATTGCTTTCTTAAAAAATACCATTTGTCAGCATAACGCTGTATTGCAATTGGACTGGAAGCAGAAAACATCATGATCAAACCAATGATTGCCAGCAGTAATACCGCGGAGAGCAAATAATAATCTAATTGCGGTTTTTTGTGTGAAGCAGAGCCTGTACGCTTGATCATAAAGCCTCCACGATACGCCGAAAATGCTCGCCACGTTCTGTATAACTTGTGTATGCGTCAAAACTAGAGGTTGCCGGTGAGAGTAAAATGACTTCTCCGGGCATGGCATTTGCTATCATGCGTTGCATTGCTTTTTCCAAATTTTCTTCCCAAAAAAGAGGAAATTCAGGGCTGAGTATGGGTTCAAAATGCTCCCGACCAGCACCAAAAAGACCTATTTGAATGACTTTATCTGCACAAACCGGAATAAGGGTTTTAACATCTCCTCCTTTGAAAATTCCACCTAAGAGTAAGCGAATAGGTCGATTTTGATTGCTTATGGCAGCAATGCTTGCGTCTAAATTAGTGGCTTTTGAATCATTGATAAAAAGAACTTCGTTTTTTTCGCTGATGATTTCTTGGCGATGTGCTGGTGCCTTAAAATCATATATGGCTTTGCTTGCATCAGCTTGACTTACGCCAAACTGCTGTGCTGCAAGCCATGCAGCCGTAATATTTTCTTGATTATGCTTGCCTTGTAGTGCCGGAGCCTCAAAGAGTTCTTCGGATTTTAGGGGTATATATCGTCCTTGCCCTGTGTTTTGCTCTTGAAATATTGCGTGTAGTGAAGGAGGCAGGAGCGCAACATCCTGTGCATCTTGATTGGAAAAAAGGCGTAGTTTAGCCTCTAAGTATTCTTCCATGCTCTGATGATAATCCAGATGATTGGCTGAAAAATTGAGTAAAACGCCTACTTTTGGCTTGAACTGTTTGATATTTTGAAGCTGAAAACTGGAAACTTCCAGCACCAGTATTTCTGCTTTTTGATCTGCTAGGAGATATTCACATAAGGGGGTACCGATATTTCCACCGGTAAATATTTTTTTTCCGGCTTGTTCTAAAAGAGAAGAAAGCAAAGAAGTTGTCGTGGTTTTTCCGTTGGTTCCGGTGATAGCTATAATTGCTTCGTGTACAAAGCCAAAGCCCAATTCGAGTTCAGAAATAATATTGTCCTGAGCAATATTTTTCAAAAAAGGCCGGAGTTTTTGTAGCGGAACACCCGGAGAAAGTATGACAAATGCAGCGTCCTGAAATTGCTCTGCTGTATGTTCCCCAAATAAAAATTCTGCTTTGGGCAAAGCCTTGTACACAGCAGAATCTTGTGTTTTTTTAGAATCGACAATTCGTAGCTTCGCACCCAAGGCAAGGAGCAGCTTTCCTGCTGCCAAACCAGAAGCCCCAGCACCAACCACAACGATTTGCTTGCCTGCGTAGGGGTTTTCCCCTTGAAATGTATCTATGAGTGCTGTCATTGTCATTTACCGCAATTTAAGGGTTGAAAGGGCAAGCAAGGCTAAAAGTATTGAAATAATCCAAAAGCGGATGATGATTTTGGATTCAGGAATGCCTTTGAGTTCAAAATGATGATGCAAGGGTGCCATGCGGAAAATGCGTTTACCGCCGGAAAACTTAAAATAGCTTACTTGAAGAATGACTGAGATGGTTTCAAAAACATAGACGCCACCAACAATAGCAAGAAGCAGCTCTTGTTTGCAAAGCACAGCAAGAAATCCAAGAGCTCCGCCCAAAGAAAGGGAACCAACATCTCCCATGAAAACTTCTGCCGGATAGGCATTAAACCAAAGAAAGCCAAGGCTTGCGCCAATAAGAGCTCCACAAAATACCGTGACTTCTCCAACGCCCGGAACAGGCATTACCTTGAGATATTCACTGATAGTGGCGTGTCCGGCCACATAGATAAAAAGGGCAAAGCATGAGGCAGCAATGATGTAAGGGCCGATAGCGAGTCCATCAAGCCCGTCCGTAAGATTGACGGCATTGGAGGTTCCCACAAGAATAAACAGGGTTAATGGAACATAAAACCAGCCTAAATCTGGCTGAAAACTCTTAAGAAATGGTACAGCCAATTTGGTTGAATACGCAGGTTCATAGAGCAGGACTATGATCGCAATACCGGCAATAAGCAGCTGGGCTAAAAATTTGCTTTTCGCTGAAATACCTTGATTTTGCTGGCGCGTAATTTTGGTATAATCGTCCCAAAAACCAACGCTTCCAAAGCCGATAAAAACAAAATTCGTCAGCCAAAGATAGTGGTTACTTAAATCTCCCCAAAGCAGCACAGAAAGCATGACAGAAAAAATAATAATCAAACCACCCATGGTGGGGGTTCCTTCTTTGCCTTGGTGCTTTGGGCCATCTTGTTTGATGTATTGCTCGTAGCGAACTCGCTTCATCCATGCGATAATGCGCGGACTGAAAAGAATGGAAAGAGCTAAAGCCGTGAGCAAGGCATAGATAGAGCGAAAGGTAATGTATCGGAAGACATTAAAAACACTGACAGTGTCACTGAGAGGGTAGAGTAAATGATATATCATTGGGCAAGCCCTCCCTGTCTCAGCGTTTGGCTCAAACTGTGTACATATTCTTCCATATGCAGTGAATGCGAGCCTTTGAATAAAACAACTGCTTCAGTGAGGCTGCTGTTTTTCAATATTTGTATTATTTGCGCTGGGCTCTGTAGCTGGAAAATCTTTTTGCCAAAGCCTTTGGCAACATCTTGAGCATACTCTCCCTTAAAGCACAGCATATCAGCGCCAAGTTCTTTGGCCTTTTTGCCCAAGTCCTCGTGGGCTTTTTGGGCGTATGTACCCAGTTCTCGCATATCTCCTAAAACAAGAACCAGCGCACGACTTGCTGCAATCTCGCGAGCTGCTTGCATTGAAGCATTCATGGATTTGGGGTTGGCATTGTATGTATCGTCTATGAGCGTCCAAGCAGCTATATGAGTCAGCATAAAACGCTGCCTGATTTGTGGTTGTTTGGAGAGTCCGTGCAAGAGTGATTCAGGGGAAATTTGTAATTGCTGGGCTGTGGCTGCAACCGCAGCAATATTTTCTGCATAATCAGCCAGGCATGATGGCAAAGAGAGTTTTGTATCAATCTGTGGAGTCACCAGATGAAAATGATTTTCGCTGTGTTCATCCATGCCCAAGGCAAGACAATAGAGAGGACTTTTGTCATTTTTACTTGAAAAAGAAAGAGCGTTTGGACAAAGAGTTGTGGCTGCTTGCCAAAGAAGCTCATAATCTTTGTTCACCAGTGCAATGCCTTGTGGTGCAAGATAATTGAGCAAAGAAGCCTTTGCCTGCGCTATTCTTTTGAGATCGTGCAAACCTTCTAAATGCGCGGGGGCAATATTAAGCAGTACTGCTATATCCGGCTGTGCTACTTGCCCTAGGATGTCCATGTCGCCGGCCTGACTGATACCCAGTTCAAATATCCACACATCAGCCTGCATATCTGCTCGAAAAATAGAAAGGGGCAGCCCGATTTGATTATTCAGATTTCCTACATTTTTACTAACAATTTTTTCTTGGGAAATAACCTGAGCCAGCATTTCTTTGACTGTGGTTTTTCCTACACTGCCTGTGATTGCGATTACTGTACCTTTGAAGGCTTTTCTTCTCTCTTCAGCAAGAAGCCCTAAGGTGTCTTCTGTCCTTTTGACCACGAAAACGGGCGCATCTTGTATATCTGGTAATGGCCGAGCTGCAATAATGGCTACAGCTCCTTTTTGAACTGCTTGCCTCGCGAATTGATGGCCATCGAAATTTTTTCCTTCCAAGCAAAAGAACAGATCACCAGAAGAACTCAGGCGTGAGTCCGTACTAATCCCTAGGATTTGTTTGTCTTGCTGCTCTGGAGTTTCAGCTGCTCCGAGCAAGAGCTGTTCTATTTGCCGTAAGCTGAACATGAGCCAAGAGCCTCCACTGCCTTTTTTGTTTCCTGCATATCGTTAAAATGAAAACGATTTGCACCTATTTGTTGATAGCTTTCATGTCCTTTGCCTGTGACCAGTAAAATATCATCTTGGCACATCATGCCCACAGCAAGCGCAATAGCTTCTGCCCTGTCTACTTCTTCAAAAATTTGTTTACAGCCGGTCAAACCCACGCTTGCCTCGGCCATGATTTGCAGTGGATCTTCACTGCGCGGATTATCAGAAGTCAGTATAGCGACATCTGCATACTGTGCTACAGCCTTGGCCATGAGTGGACGCTTGCTACTGTCTCGATCTCCGCCACAGCCAAATAAGGTAATTAAACGCCCCTTTGTTAGAGGCCGTAAGGCTTTTTGAATATTCAGCAAAGCGTCAGGAGTATGTGCGTAGTCAATGAAAATATTTAAGCCTTGTTGATTAGGTACTCGTTCCAATCTACCGGGTATCCCCTTGAATTGTTCAAGTTTCTTAAAATCTTTTTCTGATAAACCCAGTGCAAGGCCTGCTGCTTGTGCTGCGAGTAAATTAAAAGCATTGTGCCTGCCGATAAGATGCGTGTTGATTTCCCATTGTTTTCCGTCTTTGCATGTGGTGAGGGTAAAGCCTTGAGTGGATTCATTGCTGATGATACCGGAAATACAGGGTATGTTGGCTGGTGGAGTGCTTAAACCATAGCCCGTGGCTTCAGGCAATTCTTCAAGTAATTTTCTTCCGTCAAGATCATCGTAATTGAAGATATTGAGTTTGTTCTCAAAGGGAAAGGAGCGAAAAAGTGTTGCTTTTGTTTGTCGGTATTGCTCCATAGTTTCATGGTAATCGAGATGATCTTGGGTAATATTGGTCAGCACTGCAATATCAAAGGATAATCCGGCAATACGTTTTTGGTGTATTGCGTGTGAAGAAACTTCCATCACCACGACATCCACATCGCTTTTAGCCATATTGGCAATGAGCTCATGCAGCGTCCAACAATCAGGGGTCGTCATGGTCGAGTTAAGCGTAAAACCGGGCCAGCGATAAAGAACTGTTCCCAACATACCGATTTTAAGACCGGTCTCGGCTAATAAATGTTCAAGAATAAAGGTGCTGGTGCTTTTGCCGTTTGTTCCGGTAATGCCAATGATTTTTAGGCGATGGTGATCGGTTTTGAAATAGGCTTTGGCTAATTCCCCCAAGGCTGTGGGCGTGTCCGGATGCACAATGATGTGCACTCCTTGTCCACGGACTGTATTGTTTGGTGTGGAGCTTACGATATATCTTGCACCGGCAGCAGCAGCTTCTTGAATAAAATTTGCACCATCTGTTGCTGTGCCGGGTATTGCAACAAAAACATCCCCGGGGCGCACAAGACGAGAATCCGTGCGCACCATGAGTCCACGGCTCACTTTTTCCAGTACGTCTTGAAAACTGCAAGAATAATTATCCATGTGTTTTCCTTGCCTTTGGTGATGAAAGCCAGAGAATGAAGGGTTTTTGGCTTTTTTGATGGTTTGACCAAGTTTTTTCTGCTTGAGGGCTTTGTCTAGAAACTTTTGTTCCCTTACCTTTGAACTCAGGGACTATCCCTTTTTGTGAAAGAATTTCCAGTGCGCGTCTTAAGGGCAAGCCACACATGTCTGGAATTGTTTTGCCCGGATCCGGCATACGATTCACAGTGTTTTTGTTGCTTAGAGAAACAGGAAATGAGAGTGACATTTTTACTGGTTCAGCAGGCTGTATACCATCTTGCACAGAAGATGCAGGGATATGCCCACTATAGGCAAGCGCTCCCAGCGCAATGTCTCTGGCAACCGGTGCTGCCACCTTGCCTCCGGCATTCACTCTGCCACTTGGTTCATCAATCATGGTGATGATCAGTAGCTGTGGTTTATCCCCGGGCACAAGAGCAACAAAAGAAGAAAGATAGTCATTAGAATATGTTCCATTTTTTGGCTTTTGGGCTGTCCCGGTCTTTCCAGCAATGCTGAGTTCAGGGATGCGGATATTTTTAGCTGTACCATCAAGCTCAACCACTTCACACATCATGGCAAGGGTTTCTTTTACGGTATTTTGAGAAAAAATGCGCGGCGCAGGGCTGCCACTTAGGGAAAGGGGTTGTTTAATGAGCCGTAAGGGGCGCAGTTCTCCATCGCAAGCCAGAGGCATATATGCTTGTGTTAATTGCAAAGCCGTTACCCCAATGCCATGCCCAAAAGCAGCTGCAGCCAAATCAAATATTTGCCAATCTTTTACTGGACGAAGTTTTCCTGAAGAAATTGCAGGCAATTGAAGAACCGGCTTTTTGCCAAAACCAAGACGGCTAAGATACCAAAAATAATTTTGCGTCCCAAGGGATTCTGCTATTTTTGTCGCGCCTATATTGCTAGAATAACGAAGTATTTCATTCGTAGTAAGCCAAGCATAGGAATGGTGATCATGGATCCATTCCGTGCCTATTTTATATTTTCCATTTTCACAGTTAATACGATCACCAGCATGTATTGTGCCTTGCTCTAGGGCAGCAGCAAAAAGAAGAGGTTTCATTGTTGAGCCGGGCTCATAAATATCAAGTGCCGGGCGCAGGCGTCTTTGCCCGGGAGCTGAACTGCGTATTTTGTTTGGATTAAAAAAAGGCATACTTGCCAAAGCAAGTATATCTCCGCTTGCCGTGTCTACCACAACAACCATACCTGATTTGGCTTTATGCTCTATCACGGCTTTGGCAAGAGCTTTTTCTGTTAACGCTTGGATTCGGGAGTCAATGGTTAAGGTAACGTCGTGCCCATCTACAGAAACTTCTTGTCCGGCAGCGTCTAAATAGAGGCGATGGCCTAAATTATCGCGTTGCACAACAAATTCTGCCTTGCTACCGGCCATATGTGCATCAAAATGCTGTTCAATCCCTTCTAAACCTTTACCGTCAATATTAACAAAACCAATGACCTGTCCTGCAAGTTTGCCTTGTGGATAAAGGCGAACATATTCATGGGTAAGATAAATACCCTCCATGGGAGATTGGGCTAAAAGAGCTGCTTGACGGTCTTTTATTTGGCGTTTGACCCAAACAAAACTTTTTGTAGAGGAAAAAATATGAGCAATTTTTTGTTTGGAAAGCCCTAAGGTGGAGCAAAGCAGGTTTGCTGCTTTTTCTTTATCTTTTATTTGGAAAGGGTGAACATAGACTGAGCTGACTTCAACACTTGTGGCCAGCAGATTGCCTTCTCTATCCAAAATCCGCCCGCGTCTGCCACATTCAAATTCACGCGAAAGCGTTTGTTTGGAGGCAAGTTTACTGTATTCATCGCCTTTATATAATTGAACATATGCAGAGCGAACAAGGAGAATAGCCCAAATAATAAAAAACAAGAAACCAACAAAAAGTAGGCGTAGCTTTCCACCTTTATGTGTAGGGTTTCTTTTTTTTATTGTTGAAACCATGACTTTGCCTTTTCTGTATCTGCTTTTTCCCTTGCAAAGGGAAGGCTTCGGATTTGACCGGACTTGGCTTGTGTTAAATTATAGTGCCGGGCAAGAAGCTCAAGTTGCGCTGGTGAGAGGAGATTGTCTCGCTCTACTTCCAATTTTGCTATCAGATTTTCTTGTTTTGCTACTTCTCTGCCTAAGGTTCTTACCTTGTAGGAAAGTTGCGTAAACTCTGTACTGAGCCAAACAGAAGTCAGTGCAAGTAATAGTGCTACAAGCAAAAGAAAACTTATTTTGCTGAACACTATACGGATATTCACGACAGTGCTTCCTTGCTGAGTTTTTGAGCAACTCTGAGTTTTGCACTTCGACTTCTTGGATTACTCCCCATCTCCTCCTCCGTGGGAATTTGCGGTTTTTTTGTTAAAATTTGTACTTTCGCTACTTGCCCACAAGTGCATAGTGCTTGATATTTTGGGCATATACAGCCTTCAGCTAAAGCTCTAAATGCTCGTTTTACCAGTCTATCCTCCAGTGAATGAAAGGAAATAATGGCTACTTTTCCGCTTGGCTTAAGACATTCAGCAATACAATCTAAAAACAATTCAAGTTCTTTTAGCTCGTTATTCACAGCTATTCTAAGGGCTTGAAAAGTTCGTGTCGCCGGATGTGTTCGCGCTTTGGCGCGCCATTTTGCTGGGTAGGCTTCACTTACAATTTTAGCTAAATGTGCAGTATCTACAATTTCTCCTTGTTCGCGTTCTCTGATAATTGCCTTTACAATGCGCCCTGCGAGTGGCTCTTCGCCATACATGGCGATAATGCGTTTGAGTTCTGAAAAAGAGCCTTTATTCACAAGAGAGGAAGCCGGTGCAAGCCCACTGGCTGTATCCATTCGCATGTCCAAAGGCCCGGATTCCATAAAACTGAATCCACGTTGCGGTGAATCAAGCTGCATGGAGGAAACCCCCAGATCAAGTACGACTCCATCAACTCCTTTCCATCCTATTTCCTCCAAAGCGTTCTCAATGTTGCTGAACGCAAGGTGCATGAACTGTATGTTATCTGCCCATTTTTTAAGCCTTTTTTGAGCCAGAGCAAGAGACTGCGCATCGCGATCAAGGCAGAGTAGGTTTGCCTTCCCCTTGGCCTTTTCTAAAATGGCTTGGCTATGCCCCCCTAGTCCGGTAGTGCCATCAACATAAAAGCCATCTGGACGAGGCTGAAGCCAATGTATTACCTCCTGTAAAAGAACGGTTTTATGTATATTTTCCAGCCCAGGATTCACTGCCTGTGCTCCCTAAAAATCAGGGATCATGCCCTTCTCATCCATTTCATGCGAAACATCTTGATCAGGTACTGCTAATTGAGCGTCAAAAGTTTCTTCACTCATAATTGCGAAATGTTTTCCTTGCCCTGCGACAACAACTTTGCTCTTGCCTTCTAAATTTCCACTTTTTTTCAGTCGCGGAGGAATTTGAACACGGCCTTGCTTGTCTATTTTGATTTTTTCATAGGTTGCGAGATAGGTGTTGATCTTCTGACGCAAAGCATCACTATGATTGCCCGGAACGAGTAATTTTTCCAGCCAATCTTCCCACTGCTTTGGAGTGATGCCAATGATCGTCCCTCTATGAAAAGTAAAGACAAGACAGCCTTCCGCATCCTGAGATGTGAAATAATCCCGGTATTCCGGCGGAAGCATAAGCCTGCCTTTGTCATCAAGACTGCGATCAACGTGTCCAAGAAAGAACATATTTTCTCCACATATTGGGTAGCAACTGCCTTTGTTTACCTCTTATTACCACTACTTCCCATTTTCTACCACCTATCCCTACGCGCCTTGGTACAACGAGTCAACACAAAATCTTTTGAAAACGAAGAAATAACGAGAAAAAGCTCAGATTATATTTTTATGTATGCAGAACGTTCACAAAGTATGTGCAAAATGACAGGGGGCGTGTTGGATGCAGGGAAAGGGTAGAGGAGATGGGATGACGAAAGGGGAGGGGGAGCTCAGCATGAGGGAAAGAGAAGACTGGACTGTTGCGACTTACGCGCAAAATGACAGAGAAAAAGTACTGCCACGCTGTGCAAAACACGAACTTTTGCGATTTACGCGCAGGATGACAAGAGGGGAACCCCAGCTCTACTAAACTGTTGCAACTTATGCACGGAATGACAGAGGAAGTGCACATTAAATAACGGAGAGGCGTGGCTGAATGAGGAAAAGTTAATATACATTTGTCCTGCTTATCATACTGAAAAAATGTTATAGGTTGACCTTCGGTATTCTTTTTGTCATGTAAAATTGAGTGAATATTTAAGTTCTTATGACGTGAATTTTGAAGATTTTTATGCCGTGAATACTGGGCGCGTTATGACTTACGGGTTGGGTGCTTTATTAACTGAAGACTCAAAACTTTGTACCGTGTGTGCTGAGTGCGTTATAGCAAGTTATGCTGTATGTGCTGGGTGCGTTATGCAGTGAAGACTTGATGTTTTATATCGTGAAGACTGGAGGGTCTATGCGTACAAAAATTATCGCGACCTTGGGGCCGGCCTCTGAAAGTAAAGAGGCTATTTTGGCCTTGGCTCTTGCCGGAGTGCGAATTTTTCGTTTGAATTTTTCTCATGGAGGACGAGATTTTTTTGCACGTTTGGTCACATCTATCCGCGAAGTGGAGCAAGAAACCGGCTTGGTCTTGACTATTTTGCAAGACCTTTCTGGCCCTAAAATACGCACTTGTGATATTGGGCGAGGAACCATTGAAGTGGTGAAAGGCACAGAAGTCTTGCTTGGAATGCCCGGTTTTGAAGCAGATTTTGATGAACCATATATTTGTTTGGATCAAATAGAGATCATCCGCAACTTAAAAGAGGGAGAAGCTGTTGCCCTATCTGACGGAATGCTACGTTTTAAGATAGTGGAAAGGGTGAACGAACATGTGCTGCGTTTGCTTGCGGAAAATTCAGGCATTGCCCCTCCACGAAAAGGAATAGCCTTTCCCGGTAAAACAACTACGCTTGATGCTCTTACTGGGAAGGATAAAAGTGACTTAGCCATAGGTTTGGAGCTTGGGGTGGATCTTGTTGCTTTGAGTTATGTGCAACGCGCTGAAGATATACTTGGGCTCAAAGCTCTTATGAAGGAGCAAGGCAAGGTTTTGCCCATAGTCGCCAAACTTGAAAGACCTGCTGCAATTCAAAATCTCCAGCGTATTGTAGAAGAATCAGAAGGTATTATGGTCGCGCGTGGAGATCTTGGCCTAGAGTGTAATCTTGCAACCTTGCCCACTTTGCAAAAAGAAATAATACAGGTTTGCAATGCAGCTGCTAAGCCTGTAATCGTTGCTACTCAGATGCTTTTATCCATGGTCTCCAATCCCATGCCCACCCGTGCGGAAACCACGGATGTGGCAAATGCCATCTTGGACGGAGCAGATTGCATTATGCTTTCTGAGGAGACCGCTATAGGAAAGTATGCAAGCGAAACAGTCAAGTTTATGGTGGAAATAGGCCAAACCGCTGAACAGTATAAGTTTGAACATGCGCATAAAGGGCCGAAAGAACCTGATGACAAGGAGCGTCCCTCAAAGTTTTTAGCGTATGCTGCTTGTCTTTTAGCAGAAAAAACAAGGTCAAAAGCCTTGGTCTGCCATTCTTCCTCTGGTGCTACCGCGAGAACCCTTTCGGCTTGCCGTCCACGCCAGCCTATTTATGCCCTGAGCCCTGATTGCCGTACTCGACATTTTAGTAATTTATCTTGGGGCGTTACTCCTGCTATCCCTGATGTGAGCATTGACAGCCATCAGAAGCGAGCAGAACATTTTATACGACACAGCCAATTTTTTGCAGACGGGGATATTGCGATAGTGACCGCAGGGCAAGCAGCAAAAAGTGCATTTAAGAGGCAAACAAATTTGGTCAAAGTGTACGAGAAATAATTATGAGTTCTTTTGAGAATATCGATGGATTCAATGTAAAAAAGCTCAAAGCATTACAGACGCTTGCCGTGAGCTTTTAAGTAACAGGAATTATGATCAAGGCATTGCAAAAGCCTTGTGTGAACTTGTGCTGCGTTTCCAGTTGTAGAGTACGCTTGATTTTGTGTAGCGTGACAATTGCTGCACGGCATGTCAGCCTTTGCATAATATAACAGCGCCACCTACTCCGTCATTCTGCGCGCAATTCTCTGAACCCAGCTTTTTCCATAAGCCCGGCAATGAACTCACAAGTCTTTGTTTACAGACATGCACTTGTTTGCATACATAAGGTGGCCTTAGCCGATAAAATGCTTATAAAAACGAGTACAGGCGATATCAATACACACGAGGCGAGAGATATGAATATAGGGGATATGAATGAAAACAGGTGATATATTGGAGTGTAGCATAGAGTCCTTGGCTTTTGGAGGACGTGGGATTGCCCGTGTTGAGGGCAAAGTCCTTTTTGTGGAAAGAACTTTGCCCAAACAAACAGTGCAAGTGCAAATAACAAAATCCACCAAGCGTTTTGCAGAAGCAAGGCCTGTGAACATCATCAAACAGTCTGCTGATTTTGAAGAACCTTTTTGCAAACATTTTGGGGAATGCGGTGGTTGCCTGCATCAGGATATGAAATATGAGGCGCAGCTAAGGGAAAAAGTAGCACAGCTTGAAGATATTATGCAACGCATAGGGCATTTGAATTTTGCACATGTGAAGCCAATTTTGCCTTCGCCAAAACAGCGGTTTTATCGTAATAAAATGGAATTTGCCTTTAGCGGAACCGGCAAAGGGCTTGCTCTTGGCTTGCGCGAACGTGGAACGAAAAAAGTACTGAATATAAACTCATGCCAGCTCATGACTGAGCGATCTCTACAGATGCTTCAAGAAGCTCGTGCTTTATGCCGTGAATCCGGCATTCCTGCATATAACCCAAAAAGCAAGGAAGGTTTTTGGAGACACTTGGTGTTGCGAGAATCTGCTGCTTTGGGCACATGCCTAGTGCACCTGATTACTGCCTCTGGGAGGCGTTATTTCAAAGCAGCTGAAATGCTTGGCCGTTATCTTTGTGAATCTTTAGGACTTGATTGTTTTGTGCATTCCACTCGTAAATCAGCAGCTGAACTCGCGTTTGGAGAATGGGAAGTTTTAGAGCTTGGAGGGCGTCGTATAGAAGAACAGCTCAATGTTGGAGGGCATGAAATACGCTATGCTATTTCACCAAATGCTTTTTTTCAGCCCAATACCGGATCTGCTACTTTGCTGTATCAAACCGTCCTTGATTTTGCTGCCTTGCAAGGCACAGAGTCCGTGCTTGACCTGTACTGTGGTTGTGGAGGAATTTCTTTGGCTTTGGCAGCGCAGGCAGGAAATATTGTGGGGCTTGAATCAGTCAAAAGCGCGGTAGATGATGCTGAATATAATGCTTCCTTAAATGGCACTACAAACTGCAAGTTTTCTATTTTAGACATTGAAAAAGAAGCCAGAGCATTGCAGGCATATGCTCACCCTGAGTTACTGATTCTTGATCCACCTCGTGGTGGCTTGCACCCCAAAGTAGTGGATGCGATTAAACTCATTTCCCCCAAGCGTATTATCGCAGTGTCTTGTGATCCTCCTGCTTTGGCAAGGGATATTGCTAGACTACAATATATGCCCAAAACACTTCAGGCGATTGATCAGTTCCCACATACTCCGCATATAGAGTGTGTGGCTTTGCTTGAACGCGCATAAAAATATACTGAGCTGGATAGCTGATGTATACAAACAAGGAGTAATCAAAGCGTGCAATCTATCATTCGTAAAAGCCTTCTCGAGTTTATTTTTTCTGGCGCGTATATGAAACGCTGGAATGATAAATTGCGTCCTTTGGATTTAGTTGAAGTGGACAAGCAAGCGCATAAAATGATCGTGGCATGGCTCCTTTTTATGGTGAATACACGGGGCATGGAGCGTGAAGAGCAATTAGAAATAGGTCGGCGTATTGTGGAAGGCGGTATGTTTGATTATCTCTACCGTCTGGTTATTACAGACATTAAGCCTCCTGTTTTTTATCGCATTAAAGAAAATGCAGAAGAATATCAAAAACTCACGGCTTGGGTTCTGCAAAAATTACGTCCTTTGCTTGTTCCTGTGGGAGAATCTTTTTGGCAAAGCATGACTCAGTGGTTTCAAGAAACAGGAAAACCAGATTTAACTCGTAGTATTCTTGCCTCAGCACATTTATACGCCAGTTATCATGAATTTAGGCTTATTAAAAATTTCAACCCTCCGGGTTTTGATATGGAGGATATTGAGCACAGTTTTACAAAACGATTGAGCAAGCTTTCCAAGGACGTGGCTGGGGTTGCGGATTTACTTGAAGGTTTTGAAAAACCTGAAAATGGAAATGCTCTGGCAAAGCTAGCAGAGCTTTGTGGGCACCTTCGTTTTCAGCAACGCTGGTCTCAAACTCCGCGCGTCCCTGAAACCACTGTGCTGGGGCATGTGTTTATGGTCGCTGCCTTTTCTTGGTTTTTCAGCATGAGCCTAGGAGCTTGCAGGGCTCGTTTGCAAAATAATTTTTTTGGTGGGCTTTTTCATGATTTGCCAGAGCTTTTGACCCGGGATATTATTTCCCCTGTCAAACAATCCGCACCGGAGCTGGCTGATTTAATCCGTAATTATGAAGAACTGGAAGTAGCGCGAGTCGTGCTTGACCCCTTAAAGCAAGGCGGATTTCAAGATATTGCTGATCGTTTGGAATTTTTTCTGGGCATGGATATTGGCTCAGAGTTTGATGCCTGTGCTACTGTGAACGGCAAAGTGCAAAAGTGCTCCTCAAAACGCTTGGCACAAGAGCATAATCATGACTGCTTTGACCCAAAGGATGGCGAGCTTCTCAAGGTTTGCGATCGCCTTTCTGCCTTTATTGAAGCATACAGTGCTATTAAAAATGGTATTTCTGCCGGTCATTTGCATGAAGCGGTCTGGAAAATCCGCTCTGAGTATAAGACCCGCTCTGAAATTGCCGGAGTGCAAATAGGTGCGATATTGGCTGATTTTGATTAGTTTGCGGGAAGGCTTTTGGTTTTGTAAGGGCAAGACTGGAGAATAAAAACTTGCGATAGGTACCAGTTTGGGCTATCCGATTGCTAATGTAAATATTAAAATTAGGCATAAGAGAATGGGAAAAAAGCCTCGCTCTGATCGGTTTCAAATTAAATTTAATAGTGAATCCGTTCACCCCCACAATATCCGCATCAAGGATCTTACTCAAGTCCTACAGGCGTTTGAGGAAGGCTTACTCGCTTTAGTGAAAAAAAATTCTGCCTCTATACTTGAATCTGAATTGGGCGTTAGTTTGGTGAATATCAAGGAAGGCTGTGCAGCTTTTGAATTAAAATCCACTGACGAAGCAAGTAAAGCAATAATAAAGCCAGCTATGCAGGAGATGTGTAAGGCAGTAAACTCGAAAAATAGAGAATCCTATCCAAAGGAAGTGCGTACTTCGATACATAACTTTGAAGAACTGTCCTATAAATATGACTGTAAGTTTGAGTTGCGCCTTCATTCTAGCAATAAACGTCCGAATGCTGTGATTATCCCATTCAAAAAAAAGACTCACTTGCTTGAAGATACCCCCTTAGCTGGGGAAACCACTATTTACGGCAAAGTTGAAAGTGTTGGCGGAGCCAATACTCCAGTTGTTTGGTTACGACAGTCAGATGGCTCTCGCGTTTCAATTGACATATCGCATGAGCAGGCTCCTATGTTTGGAGAACGGATATATTCTTGGCTAGGATTGCGTGGATATGCTCAGTGGGAAAATAAAGATGGTTCTTTGCAAAGTTTCAAATTGATTGAAATTTTAGATTACGAAGACAAACCTCTCACAAAAGCCTTTGATCAATTGACCAAAAATATTGGAGTTTTTTTTGAAGATATTGGAAACGTAAATTCTTTTGTGGAAGATTTACGGCGAGGATAGGCATGTCAGTAGTTTTTCTGGACACTCAAATCGTGATTTGGGCTATACTCGGTCAAGCTAATGAAAAACAAAAAGTGTTTATCCCTAAAGCTAAGTATTTAATTTCTGAATTAGAAAAACAAAAAGTTGATTTGTATATTTCAAGTGTAAGCCTTGCTGAAATGCTTTGTGGTGTGCCTAAAGAAAAACACGATACCATACGTCAAGAAATACAAAAATTTATCAAAGTGGCATCTTTTGATAGCCTCGCTGCTAAGTATTATGGGAAAATTTGGAGAGAAAACAAAAATACAGAGCTATATGAAGAGCTAAAAAGGATGGGTTTCATTCGTAGGGAATTTCAGGCAGATTGTACAATATTAGCTACTGCTCTCGCAAAAAACGCCGAAATACTGTACACTTATGACAAGCCTTTCAAAAAGATAGCTAAGCAATATTTAAAAATTCCAGATATGCTTCCCTTGCCTGACATACCTTGTCCTTTGCCATTTTCTTAGAATATGGGGTGTCCACAAAATTTACTTTTGTACCTACTAAAAAACAAAAAGGCCTACGGTATCGACCGTAAACCTTTGAAATTATTGGTAGGCGCGGAGGGATTTGAACCCCCGACCCTCTGCACGTCAAGCAGATGCTCTCCCCCTGAGCTACGCGCCTTTATGTCCCAAAAACGGAATGTATCTGTATAGCTTTGCTTTGTGCTTTGTCAATACTTCAAAAAATATCCAGCAAAAATACTTCAAAAAATATCTGGTAAAAATATTGCAAAAATATGCAGTAAAATTTTTGCCAATTATCAGTGTATCAGGTTACCCAAAGAGTGAATACACAAATCATATATCGTGAGTACGCAAATCATATATCTTGAAATTCTCCTTTATCATAAATAATCACTGTAGAGCCATCGCACAAGTTTGCGCGGACTGTTTTGGATTCAGTATTGACTAAATCCCAGTGCAAAGCAGAATCATTAAAGCCAAGTTCTTGCTTTTTCTTTTTATCAAGAGTGGCTTGATCCCCTGCAAAGGTATCAGCATACGAAGCTCCGACTGCCACATGGCAATTTCCATGTAGCCCACCATAATTTTCATCATACAAAGTATTTGCCATAAAAGCATCTATACGCGAAAAACGCCGATCCGTGAGCGAAAATTCACCTAAACGAGAAGCACCCGTATCCATTGCAAGCTGTTTGGCCACAAAATCCGCACCTTCTTCAGCAGTAGAGTGGATAAGCTTTCCAGCTTTGAACTCAAGCCGTACCCCTTTGACCAAATTTCCTGAGCGATATGATGGCTGATCAGCATAATATACGCCCTCGGTACCTCGCCAATCAGGGGACAGAAAAATTTCAAAACTGGGGATATTATGTCCTGATACTCCGAGCCACTGTCTTTGCTCCCCGGGAGTGACCATAAGGTCTATGTTTTCGCTTTTGATATGCAAAGAAGCGATAGGCAAAGCATTCAAGCGTTTTTTTATTTTTTCAGCGGCTTGATATAATTCTTTCCATTGTTCAACAGGATCCGGCTCATCCAAATAACAGGCCTTGCGTATTTGATCTGTAAAACTTTGCAATGAAAGCCCTGCAGCCTGCGCTAAAGCCTTTGTCGGGTATGCACACAAAGTCCAGCCAAAATCCCCTGTTTGTTCCCGTGCTTCCATTATTTCACGCAAAAATTTACGGGCTACAGCAGCCATGCCCATTTTGGAGGGGTCAATTGTAGAAAGATGCGTTAAGCACGAAGGAGCTATCAGGGATATAAGTCCACTGAGATTACTCATAAGTTCACGGTCTCCATCAGCAATTGTTGTGATTTGCTGCTTATTTCCTTTGGCATAAAAGCTATATTCCATTTTTGGAGACGGGTTGGCTCGCACCACGGGAACAAGGCCTTTTTCAATCAATAATTCAAACACTGCTTCAGCGAGTGGAAGCGACTCAAGGTCGTAGCGCAAAAGAACCAGTTCTCCGGCTTGGTATGTTTTACCGCGCGCAGTGCTCAGCCCCCACCATAAAGTCTGTGCGTATTTTTCAAGTTCCGTATCTGTAAACATAACACCCTCATTTTTTTGTGCATAAATAACGCAAATTGACTCAAGAAGCATAGGCAAGTAACAGTGGATGTCAATAGCGAAAATGCTGGGCAGGGGCGTGGGGTGTGGCAGACTGACTGAACTAGACAGGAGGATAAAAAGTGCTTAAATTTAATGCAAATTGGTTGGCAGCAATGAGCGTGGCTTTTTTTGTGGCATCTGTTATTGGTGCTTCGGACCAAATAAAACTTAGTATAGCTGGTATTGTCTCAATTTTTGTTGCTAACTATTTTTATTACAAAGGAGGAAAAAATGATTGAACTCAATTCTACGGGAATATTGCTTTCGTTTGGTGCAGTTATTACTGTTAGCCTCTTTTGCTTTTATCTTATTTACAAAGAAAGAAAGAATAAAAAACAAGGATATAATAAATAGGCATATACAAGAAGCGGTCGAGAGACCGCTTTTTTTTGAACAGGCAATAGTGCTCCTTAGAACGCACTCGAACTTGTTTGAGAATAAAGCGCGCCGAGATGGAGTAATTTCAAAATTTTTAATTAGGAGAGGGAAATGACAGAAAGTAAATTAGATAGAGAAGATTCTGAAATTGAACGATATGAACGAACATTACAATATATTGAGGAGATAGCACTCAAGGGTTGTAATCAAGCCATCAATCGCAATCAAAGGGAATTAAAAGAGAAATTTGATCTTATCATTTCAGTAGCTAGACATAGATATAAAGTTTATACAGACGAAGAATTGGAAGATGATTAGAAAAGGCATATCCACTAATCAAAGCCTTTTGAAAAATCAATACGGCACTAGGTTTGCTCTGTCTTTCGAACTATGCTTCAATTAGTCAGACAAACGCACATAAATTTTAGGCTACACACGTTCTTATCGTTTTTCATCCCTTTCTTGCCATTGAAGCGCGAAGTCGCACAGTCCAGCAGAGCCGGATTGTGAATCTTTGCCTTTGTACGAGAAAAAACAAAGAAGAAGCGAAGGCAGAAGAACTGGATCCTGCGACTTACGCGCAGGATGACAAGAATGGGGCGCAGGATGACAAGAATGGGGATACCCCTTGATACATGAGAAGGGGAAGTAGCTCTCCTTCACACAGCAAATAAGCAGATGTTCGCTCTAAAATTTAAGTGCTTTTGCCCTCAAAGCTCTTATCTAAGTTCTTGACGGGTGCTAGAGCCTAAGTTAGGAATAAAAAAGTTTTTGATTTTTTTTAGAATTTTTTTATAGAGGGCAACTTCCTTGGCTAGCGAGCAAAAAAAGAAAAAAATTAAATTGGCAACAAAGAGTGAACATGCAGGGCAATTTTTCCCCATGCTTGAGGCTCTTGCGGCAAAAGGAAAACTTAATTCCATCATCACAAATCGTGTGGAAAAAGCCTGCGCTTTGCTTGACAGTGGGCTCGAACTTTTTGCCAATGATTTTAAGAAAAATATTGAAGTCAGCGAAATTAATGAACGCTACGGGCAGACCGATGCGGATAATTTGGCTTCTTTGAACCAAGTTTTTTATGTGGCCGGTCGCGTTATGAGCTGGCGTAGCTTTGGTAAAGCAACATTTTTTCATATTTCAAACCGCATGGAACAAGTGCAATGTTTTGCCACGCGAGAAGGTTTAGGGCTTGAAGCGTACCAGCTGTTCAAAAAGTGCGATATTGGTGACATTGTAGGGGTAGTAGGTAAATTGTTTCGCACAAAGACAGGTGAATTGACCCTTGAATGTGAAAAAGTACAGCTTTTAACAAAAACGTTTCGCCCTTTGCCGGACAAACAAAAAGGCTTGAAAGACATAGAAATGCGCTACCGCAGGCGGTATGTTGATCTTATCGTAACGGCGCATACCAAAGAAGTTTTTGTAAAACGCGCGCGTACAGTACAGGCTTTGCGACATTTTCTTGACACACGGGGCTTTATGGAAGTGGAAACCCCGATGATGCACCCTATCCCGGGCGGAGCAACTGCCAGACCTTTTGCTACGCATCATAATGCACTTGATATGCAGCTTTATATGCGTATTGCCCCTGAACTATATCTTAAGCGACTTTTAGTTGGTGGCTGTGAAAAAGTGTATGAAATCAACAGAAATTTCAGAAATGAGGGAACCTCCACGCAGCATAATCCTGAATTTACCATGCTGGAATTTTATTGGGCATATGCTGATTTTTACGATCTTATGAATTTGACGGAAGAAATGTTTTCCTTTGTCGCAGAACAGGTCACTGGAAGTCCTCAAGTGCTGTATCAAGGCGAGATAATTGACCTTAGCCCTGGCACTTGGCAACGGGTGTCTTTCCACGATTCTTTAGAAAAAATAGGGGGCGTTTCGCCTGAAATTTATACTGACTACGAAAAATGCGTGGCTTTTGCCAAAGAGCAAGGGGAAAAAATTATTGAAGGGGAAAAACTGGGGAAAATACAGGCCAAACTTTTTGACTCTTTGGTTGAACCCAAACTGATTCAGCCACATTTTATATATCATTATCCAACTGATATTTCTCCGCTTTCTCGGCGTAATGCAGACGATCCTCATATCACGGATCGCTTTGAATTATTTATGACCGGACGCGAGGTGGCGAATGCTTTTTCCGAGCTCAATGATCCCATGGATCAACGACTTCGTTTTGAAGAACAAGTAGCGGAAAAAGAAGCCGGGGATGAGGAGGCACATTATATGGACGAGGATTATCTTCGTGCCCTTGAATATGGAATGCCTCCTGCTGCAGGGCAAGGTGTGGGCATTGATAGGCTGGTCATGCTCTTGACTAATTCTGCTTCCATTCGGGAAGTGATACTCTTTCCTTTGCTCAGGCCGGAAGGATAGGGCAAAATATGCGTTTTGAATCGTTTATTGCAACACGTTATCTTTTTGCTCTTAAAAGGCAATCCTTTATCACCCTTATTTCCGTGTTTGCCGTGTGCGGTGTTGCTTTGGGCGTGGCTGCTCTGATTGTTGTTATGGGGGTTATGAATGGTTTTACCAAAGATTTACAAGATAAAATTTTAGGAGTGAACGCACATATTGTTGTGGGCGCAAGTAGCGGTGCTATTCCTGAATATAAAACCGTGTGCAGTGCTGTACAAGGGGTTCAAGGCGTTACCGGTGTGACTCCTTTTTTGTATGCAGAGGCTATGCTCTCTGTTCCTGAAGGAGGGGTTAAGGGTGTTGCGCTACGGGCAGTTGACCCCACAACTGCTTCGCAAGTACTGTCCATTCATGATGATCTCATTGCCGGAAGTGTTAAAAACCTTGCCAATCAACACGATAAACCCGGAATTATTGTTGGATCACAGCTGGCCGAGCGATTTGGCTTGCGTGTTGATTCAGAAGTATTCTTACTCTCGCCTGCAGGAACACAGACAGCTGCAGGTTTTTCTCCAAAGATGACGCCCTTTCAAGTTGTGGGGATTTTCCGAACCGGACTTTTTGAATACGATTCTACGCTTGCTTATGTAACGCTTCCTGCAGCAGCGAGCTTGATGGGCTATCCTCCAAACACAGTGACTGGTTTGGAGGTCAAGGTTGATGATGTGTATAATGTTGAAGCGATTTCCAAAAAGATACGCGATGTGACTTTGTCTAGCCCTGTATATGTCGATAACTGGCAACGCATGAATGCGAATTTATTTGCTGCCCTCAAGTTAGAAAAAACCGCAATGTTTATTATTTTGGCCATGATCATTCTTGTTGGCTCATTTTCCATTGTGACCACGCTTGTCATGCTGGTTTTACAAAAGACAAAGGATATTGCCATCATGATGTCTATGGGCGCAGAAAATTCCAGTATACGGCGCATTTTCATGCTGCAAGGTGCCTGGATTGGAATGCTGGGAACTGGCATTGGTTTTTTGCTTGGTGTTCCTCTAAGCCTCATTTTGAAGAAATATCAATTTATTGAGCTACCTAAGAATGTCTATCCTGTGGATTATTTGCCCATAAGGTTAGAACTTTTTGATCTCACACTGATTGGGTTGGCAGCACTTTTATTATGTTTTGTGGCAACTATTTATCCGGCGCATAGAGCTTCTGCCCTACGCCCTGCGGATGCCTTGCGTTATGAATAGTGAACAGCTATATACTTTGCGTGGTGTTAAAAAATACTTTGCAGGGCCTTCAGAGGAGGTCGAAGTCTTAAACGGCGTAGAACTGGACGTTTTTGCAGGAGAATCCGTAGCTATTTTAGGAGCTTCCGGTTCGGGTAAAAGTACTTTGCTGCATATTTTGGGTACTTTGGATTTGCCTTCGGAAGGAAAGATAGAATTTGGGGGCAGGGATATGAGCCGGTGGGATGATACACAACGTGCCATGATCCGCCGAAATGAAATTGGTTTTATTTTTCAATTTCATCACCTGTTACCCGAGTTTAATACTTTGGAAAATGTAGCTATGCCTGGAATTATTGCTGGATATACACAGGAAAAAGCTTTATATATGGCAGAACAAGCCCTTGAACAGGTTGAGCTTATGAAACGAAAGGATTTCAAAGTAACAACTCTTTCAGGCGGAGAGAGGCAAAGAGCTGCTGTAGCTCGTGCCATAGTGCTTCGTCCGCGAGTATTGCTTGCTGATGAACCGACCGGTAGTTTGGATGAAAAAACCGGAAAACATATTGGGGATCTTTTGGTTGCCTTAAACAAAGAGCTTGGGATGGCCTTTGTTGTTGTGACCCATAATATTGAATTTGCCTCTGTCATGGGACGGAGGTTGGAATTGCGTTCAGGAGCACTTTATGCCCAACAGTAAATTCTATTTTGGCTTTTTCGCGAGTTTGATTTTTATTTTATGCTTTGCTTCTTTTGCCCTGGCAAAAAAGGATGCTGTAAGTATTGCTATCTTACCTTTTGAAGTCAATGCATCACAAGATTTGCGTTATCTTGAAGAGAGTCTGCCTGAACTTTTGGCAGATAGGTTCAAAGACGCAGGCTTAGAAGTGGTTGCCGTCTCTGCAGCCAAACAAGCCATGGTACGACAAAATATCAATAGTTTGGACATAGAAAATGTAAGGCAAATTGCTTTAGACGCTTCAGCTGATTTTGCTTTTTATGGTGTTTTTTCTCAGGTTGAAGATGCGTTTTATCTTGAGTCCAGACTGGTTGATGCCTATGGCATGGAACCGGTCCAAGCAATATCATCTACGGAAAATGGACTTATAAATTTATTGCCTCTTGTGGATAATACTGTTGCCAAAGTGCGATCCCTTTTGACCCGTGAAACCATTATTTCGACTTTGGATGTGCAAGGTACAGGGGTCTTGGATAAAGAAGTGGTGCTTATGCACCTTGGCCTGCAAAAAGGCGATCTTTTCTCTCCCAAGGCCGTGAATGAAGAAATAAAAAATATCTATGAACTTGGATATTTTGATGATGTTTTTGCGACCGTAAGCGATGAACCTGAAGGAAAACGCGTTATCCTGACTGTAAAGGAAAAACCAAGGATTCAATCTCTTGGCGTATCCGGAAACAAAGAACTTGATGATGATGATATTCTTGAAATTGTTTCTTCAAAAACAGGCGCAGTGCTGAACCCAAATGTACTGCGTACTGATTTAGCCATGATCCGCTCGTATTATAAAAACGAAGGGTATTATAATACAAAAGTTACTTATGAAGTCGAGGGCGGAGAAAATGGCCAAGCACGCCTTAATTTTAAGATAGAAGAAGGAAAGAAGCTCTATATTGAAGAAATTATTTTTGACGGAGCTGAGCAGCTTGATGTTGATGAACTGAAAGATCAGCTCGCTTTATCTGAAAAATGGATGTTTACTTGGCTTGATGATTCAGGGGTCTTAAATGAAGAGTTTCTTGATAGGGACGGAGCAACGGTTCAGGCATATTATAATAAAAAAGGTTTTCTTGCTGCTAAAGTAGCACGTCCTGAAGTTGATTTCCAAGAAGATGGTATTTATGTGACCTTTAGGGTGCAAGAAGGCCCGCGGTTCAAAATCAGTGATATTACATTTGAGGGTGAACTGCTGACTGATGAAACAGAATATAAAGAGATTATTGCCCTTGATGAATTGCAAGAGGACGATGAGTATATCAACAGTGAAATCGTGCGTTCAGATATTGCTGCTTTAACTAAATTTTACGGGGATCACGGCTATGCGTATGCCAATGTTGAAGCAAAATATCTGCCTAATATGGAACAGGCCACTGTTGCTGTCTTATTTGTGGCAGAGAAGCAGCAAAAAGTGCATATCCGCCGTGTGGTTCTTTCCGGAAACACTGCCACGCGTGACAATGTTATTTTGCGTATGTTGCAAGTAGGGGATGGTGATCTTTTCCGAACAACTGCTGTTGAAAAATCAGTAAAAGGGCTTGAAAATTTAGATTATTTTGCAGGCGTTAATATAGAACCCATTCCCACAGGAGATCCTACTGAGGTTGACTTAAAAGTTGCGGTGCAGGAAAAATCTACCGGCACCGTGGGTGGTGGCGTTGGTTATTCTTCCTCTGACGGAGCGTTTATTTCCGCAAATATCACTGAGCGTAACCTTTGGGGCATGGGCAATGAATTATCTTTAGGGATGCAGCTTGGTGAAACAGCCACAAGTTGGAATCTAAACTTTTTTAATCCCAGAATATATGATTCTCCTTGGGGTGTGGGCTTTACCAGTAGTTTGACCGATAAAGAATATACTGATTACGACAAAGAATCGATAGGCTTGGGCGTGAATGCTTCACGAAAACTCGGTGAGTTTACCTCGTTTAGGGTAGCCTATTTTGCAGATATTTATGATTTATCTGATATTGATGTAGACGCTTCAGATTTGGTCAAGGAAGCAGAAGGTAGTCACTTTGCAAGTACTGTTGGTATAACTTTTGCTAGGTCTACGCTTGAGCGTGATGGTTTTTATTACTCCGCAGGTGCTTTGAACTCCATAGGCATGACCTATGCCGGAGTTGGCGGAACAGACCATTATGTCAAATGGTTGTACAGCTCTGATTATTATACACCGCTTATTGGTAGCCTTGTTTTCCATGCAAGGGGAAAAATCGGGCTTGTGCATAAGAATTTTAGCGGTGATGATATTCCGGCTGCTTCACGTTTTTACTCTGGAGGATTGGACTCTGTGCGAGGCTATAGTTCAAATAAAATTGCACCGCGCGATGATGACGGAGATCGCATTGGTGGTAATAAATTTGCAAGCACAAGCCTTGAACTGACCTATCCTTTGGACAGAGATTATGGTGTCTTGGGCTTATTGTTCTTTGATGCTGGAAATGCGTGGCGTGAAGGTGAAGCCTTCTTTTCTGCGCCGGACATGACTGGTTCATCCGAGAAAAAGCCTTCGTATAATCTTTATAAAAGTATTGGTGCCGGGATTCGCTGGATGTCACCCATGGGGCCGATACGCCTTGAATATGGCTATGGACTTGATAAGCTTGAGGACAGCAGTTCTCATAGGTTTGAGTTTATGATGGGACAACAATTTTGAGTTTTTCAAATATTGTTGGGTGTTGTGTAGAAAATTTTGCAAGGAGATGGATGATGAAAAAAGTTTTGTTATTTACAGTTGCTGCCGTGCTGATCTTACAGGTCTCCGCAGCTTTTGCTGCCAAAGATGATAAGTTTGCAGTGATCAACACTGCGCTTATTTATAGTGAAACTCTTGCCGGACAACACGGTGAAAAGCAGGTCAAGGGGGAGACCGACAAACTGCGTACCGCCATTGAAAAAGGGCAGGAAGAGTACAAAGCCTTGGTTGAAGACTTTAAGAAAAAAGAAGCTGCCTTAAGCCTTGAAAGTCGTAGACTGCAAGAAATTGAGATCAAACGTAAACAAGATGAAATCAAGCAGCTTGCCCTTGCATTCCGTCAGGCTGATCAAGAAGCTCGCCAAAAGTTTTTGCCGGAGATCAATACCTTTTTGGAAAAATACGCGACTGAGTATCTAGACAAACAAGGGTACACAATGGTTATTGATGCAAACAGAGGTGCTTTGGCTTTCTTTAAGAAGGAATATGAAGTTTCCAAAGATGTCATCAAATACTGTGATAAAAAGTGGAAGTCCGAAGGACGACACTAAAACAATGCTACTGAGTGAGATCGCACAACAGGTCGGGCTCGTTCATACCGGGCCTGACCTTGAGATCACTGGACTGAGTACTTTGGAGAGCGCCGGAAAAACGGAGCTCTCTTTTCTTGTAAAGCCTCAGTTTGCAGCCCTACTTGCTACAACACAAGCTGGAGCTGTACTATGTACAGAGGAATTTGCTTCGCAAGTTTCCTCAGCTCTTATTAGTCGCAATGTTCCCCAAGACAGGTCAAAGATTGGGGCTTTGTTTGTTCGGTCGCAAGGTAATTTTTCAGGGATCAGTGAACTCGCATGTATTGATGAATCCGCGGTACTTGGAGAGAATGTAACAGTGTATCCTTTTGCCTTTATTGCAGGGGACACACATATTGGGGATGGATGCACAATTTTTCCCGGATGCTATATAGGGGAGCGTTGTTCTTTGGGCACGCAATGTACGCTGTACCCCAATGTTTCTATAATGAGTGACTGCTTTTTAGGCGATCGGGTTATTATTCATGCAGGTACTGTTCTTGGTGCTGATGGCTTTGGATATGCACAAGAGCCTACAGGGCATATGAAAATCCCACAAATTGGACGGGTCGAAATTGGCGATGACGTTGAAATTGGAGCCAATTCCTGCGTTGACCGCGCTTCACTTGATGTGACGCGCATTGGCCGAGGGACAAAGATAGATAATCAGGTGCAAATTGCACATAATGTTATTTTGGGCGAGCATTGTCTGGCAGCAGCACAAGTTGGCATTGCCGGCAGTGTACGCATGGGCGATGCTGTGTTTATGGGTGGTGGTGCAGCGTTTAAGGATAACATAGAAGTAGGCGCTCGTTCCATGATTGGAGCGCGAACCGGAGTGACGAATTCAATACAGCCCGGAGCAAAAGTTGCAGGTAGCCCACACCTTGATCTTAATAGCTTTTTAAGGGTCAGTGCAGGATTACCTCGCTTACCTGATGCTTTGAAGCGTTTGCGTAAACTTGAAAAGCAAGTGCAACAAATAGCACACGAATTGGCAGGAGAAGACAATGTCTGAACAGGATACTGATATTCGAGCCATTATGGAAAGAATACCGCATAGGTATCCTTTTCTTTTGGTGGATCGTATTCTTGAGTACCAGTCTGGTTCACATATTCGTGCTTTGAAAAATGTGAGTATCAATGAACCATTTTTTCAGGGGCATTTCCCAAATTTACCAGTTATGCCAGGGGTCTTAATGCTTGAAGCCTTGGCTCAAACCGGTGGTATTTATGTCTTGAAAACAAATGATTTTGATATGCAGGACAAAGTTTTTGTCTTTTCAGGAATCAATCGGGTAAAGTTTCGCAGGCCTGTTGTGCCCGGAGATCAGCTGATTTTGGAAACTTTTAATTTTAGGCACAAAATGAGCTTTTGGACAATGCAAGGGACAGCAAGTGTGGATGGTGAACTTGCGGTGGAAGCAACTCTTTCCGCAGCTTTAGTGGACAAGGAGAAGGTCTGATGGAAAGCCAGATTCATGAAACCGCAGTCATTGCTCACTCGGCTTCAATAGGACAGGGGGTGCAGATTGCGCCCTATGCCATTATTGGAGAAGATGTTGTTATTGGTGATAAATGCATTATTGAGCCTTTTGTGCACCTCAAATCAGGAACACGCCTTGGAAGAAATAATCATATTCATTCCAATGCTGTGCTTGGTGGTGAGCCTCAGCATTTGCAGTACGCAGGTGAAAAAACCGAAACAATTATTGGCAATAATAATATTATTCGGGAATTTGTGACTATCCATCGGGGAACTGTTCAAGGCCATGGCAAGACCTCTGTTGGCAATAATTGCCTTATTATGGCCTATGCCCATGTTGCCCATGATTGCATTATAGCCGACAATGTTATTATGGCCAATGCCGTGCAGCTTGCTGGACATTGCGAAGTGGGCAAGAACACTATTATTTCAGGGCAGGCAGCTTGCCAGCAATTTTTACGCATTGGTGAATACGCATTTCTAGGCGGTTCGAGTGGATATAATCTTGATATTCCTCCCTACATGCTTGCCCATGGTGTTCGTGGACGTCTTGTGGGGGTTAATCGCATTGGGCTTAAGCGTAATGGCTTTACAGATGCTACAACCAAAGCCTTAAGTAGATCGTATAAAACAATTTTTCGCTCCGGCCTTGCGCGTGAATTGGCTTTGAAGCAATGTGCTGAAGAATTTCCTGATTTCCCTGAAGTTGCAAATCTTATTGAATTTATTCGTAATTCTCAAAATGGGGTTGCTTCAGACAAGGGAAAGAAAAAAGCAGATGACGACTAGGCCTTTCCATGAGTTCAGCGCGTGTTATAGGACTTATTGCCGGAGGGCGCCAGTTCCCTGTTTTAGTGGCCGAGCAAATACGAAAAGCCGGACATAAACTTATTGTTGCTGGCTTGCAAGGTCATGTAGACCTTGAGCGTGAACTTGCGGAAAATGCTGATGTTTTTGCGATGCTACCACTTGGCAAGCTCTCTAAATTATTTAAGTTTTTCAAACAAAACAAAGTTCAAGATATAATCATGGCCGGAACCGTTAATAAGTTTCGGGTCATGGATGTACGTCATTTTGATCTCAAAGCCTTAGGCCTGATTTTGAGTTTAGCCAGCAAAGGTGATGCTGCTATTTTAGATGCAGTGACTCAGGCTTTTGAGGCTGAGGGGATGCGTGTGTTGAGCCCAAATGATTTTGTGCCACAGCTGCTCACTGCAGAAGGTGTTTTAACAAGGCGAAAACCCACAGAGCGTGAATGGACTGATTTACGACTTGGGCTTTCAGTGGCAAAAAGCATGGGGAAGCTGGATATTGGCCAGTGTGTTGTCTTGCGTGAAGGGATTATTGCTGCGGTTGAAGCTCTTGAAGGTACGGATGAATGTATTCGCCGTGGCTGTATGTACGGCGGAAACGATTCCGTTGTGCTCAAGGTATTCAAGCCAGGGCAGGAAGAGCGGGTAGATTTACCCAGTGCCGGTGCTGACACGATTGCGGTTATGGCTGAAGGAAAAGCCACGGTGCTTGGGCTTGAGGCAGGGAAAAGCCTGCTGTTTGATGCGGAGCTTGCAATTCGGGCAGCAGATAAAGCTGGCATTAGTATCGTAGGAATTACCGAAGACATGCTTGGGGATAAAGTTTGAAGGGATATATATTGATGTAGTCCTTCTATCACTTGAAGCGCAAAGCCTAACTTTAATTTTGTTTTGAAATTCCTCTAGCTTGAGGGAATGTTTGCTTCACAATATTTTGTATTGACTCGCGCATGTTTACCGTTTATTTTTCATTTTAAGAAATTTAACTACCCGCTGGTAGCGTGCTACCAGTTCAAAGGCTGGAGGGGAGTAATCCTTTCTAGCCTTTGCTTTATGTTTAGGTTCAATATGGTACCACAAACTCGACGTACTCGCGTATATATTGATGGCTTCAATTTTTATTATCGAGCCCTATTGAATAGTCCTTTTAAGTGGCTTAATTATTACGAACTCGTTAAGCAGCTTATAAATTCAAGTAATCAAATTGAAAAAATTAATTACTATACTGCCAGAGTTTCAGGCAACAAAGACGCTGGGCAACCACAACGGCAACAAATATACTTAAGTGCCCTTACTTCAATTCCTTGTTTAGAAATTCACTATGGTAATTTTTTGTCTAAACCAATTTCAAGGCCACTCGTTAAGAACAAAAAAAAATTTGTTGAAGTCCATAACACTGAAGAAAAAGGATCTGATGTAAATTTAGCTACTCATTTAATTTTCGATGCCTGTAAAAACAATTTCGATGTTGCCATTGTCCTTACAAAAGACACTGATTTTATTGAACCTTTACGCATAATCAAAGAGCAACTTGGCAAAATTGTTGGGATTATATGTCCCGATGATAATATCCCTCAAGGCCTGCAAAATGTTGTGACATTTGTTAGACACATTAGGGATACACACCTAAATAATGCACAATTTCCAAACACAATCTATCTTAATGGAAAAATTATTCAAAAGCCTGCAGGATGGTAATTTCTTTAAGAGCACTTACATTTTATTCAAAATAGCGCATACTTTTGCCATAAGTTCTGTACAATTCTTCCCCAGTATCCGCAGATTACCACAAATACCTTGCGTTCCACGATCATACACAATGCCTACAGAACTTGGATCAGGGTGGGAAATAATCGCCTCCCGTACTCCCCAATCAAGTACGCCTAATTCATCAGTGCTCAGCCCCGTAGGTTGCTTATCCCAGCGAAAGACTGCAATCTTGACCCCTGCCTTTTTTGCTGCGCGCAGGCTTGCTTCGGTAAAACGGACATTCAGAAGACAGTGTATTTCAGGGCGTACTCTTCGCGCTGAAAGAAGAGCTATTGTTGCTGTGTCTTCATTTCCAAAACAAGGAGCACCATTGAGACGAATCCTCTCGCATCGGGACTCTATCAGCCCTCCGTGAAAAGAAGCGACATCATTTATAGTAGAGCCCCATTGCAATGCCAAGGCAAGATTGCCTTGACCGGCGAGAAGTTGCGCTCCTTGTGCCATTGTTTCCAGCTCAAAACCTGTGGATTCTAAAGCGACCAGTGTTTTTTCACGACTTTGTTCCCGCAAAATTGGAGCAATAAAATTTGGTGAGCCTCCTTCTTTCCCAGTCTTAAAAGAAGCTCGCAACGCAAGGTTGAGATATTCTTGAGCAGCAATAATTGCGTTGGTCATATTTTTACCTAGCCCAAGGTAAGCTGCTATTGCCGCGGAAAGTGTGCAACCAGTACCATGCGTATTTTTTGTTTTTATTCGAGCCTGCATAAGGGGCAGCGGTGCTTGCCCTTTGATGACAAGCCAATCAGTCACTGCCATGGAGGAAAGATTGTGTCCTCCTTTAATGAGTACAGCTTTTGCCCCAAGGGCAAGCAATTTTTTTGCAGCTTGTGCAATATGCTCACGGCGAGTGATTCGTATTCCAGTAAAAAGCTCGGTTTCCGGCAAATTAGGAGTGAGTAAATCTGCATAGGGAAAAATTTGTTTTACCATTGCAGAAACAGCGGAATCTTCCAGTAACGTATGGCCGGAAGTTGAAACAGAAACAGGATCAACAACCAAAGGAAAGCGTTTTTTTTGCAAAAAAGGGGCAACCGCATCAATGACATCTTTTGAATAGAGCATACCTGTTTTAGCTGCTTTGATATTGATGTCAGTTAAAACACTGCGAAGTTGTTGAGCAATAAATTTTCGAGGGGGCGCATGAATTGCGTCCACACCGCTGGTATTTTGTGCGGTCAGTGAAGTCAGCACACTTGCGCCATAGGTGCCAAGCATGGAAAAAGTTTTAATGTCAGCTTGAATGCCAGCTCCTCCGCTAGGGTCAGAACCGGCAATAGTCAAAATACAAGGAGGTATACGCATATTTTTTTATTACATAAGCAAAGCAATACATTAGAGAGCATTATGCTCTCAATTGTAAGCAGTGCTTTTACATACAAAGAGACTTAAGCACAAGAAAGTTTGACGTATTCATCGACCGTGGCCTCGTTCCACGTTCTTGAAGTCCAATACGCAGTAGCCCAGATCATAAGAGATGTTGCCTGGAGATCATCCAGACGGCGTAATTTTACTTCAAGGTGATTTTTACTTGCTCCGTGTTGCATATGCACGTCTTTTTCATCGCAAGCCTCTTCTACTCGTAGCATGAGATAGGCTTTTTTGGATTGATTGGGAAGTAGCTTAACTTCTCTGTGTGCTTCTAAAACGGTTTTGAGTTCAGCTTGTGAAAAATCGCTTGCAATACTGCGAATTGTTTTGAAAAAAACATCAACAGCCCATGGCAAAATAAACTCTGCGCCCGCGCTTTTGGTCTTGAAATATTCTTTGAGCCATTTTTCATGGTCTTGCGTGATTCTCGCAGCTACTTGAGGCATACGTCCTCCAGAAATTAGAATAATACGAAGTCTTTATCAGAAGAAGTATAGAAAAATCAAGATTTTTTCCAGAATAAATATAAGCATTTTGCGGATTTTTTTTGGCTTTTATATATTTTATGTGAATTTTGAGTTTTCAAAAAAGAAAAGAGAAGAAAAAAGAACTGGATCCTGCGACTCAAGCGCAGGATGACAAGAAAAAAAGCCCCAGCTCCACTCAACTTTTACGACTAAATCGCAGGATGACAAGAGGAGAAAGCAATAGAATGAGCAGGGAGTATTGACCCTAAATTTTATATGGGTTTGCCCTAGGTGCCCAGTCTTACTTTTCGTATTGCGTTGCGTAGTATGATAAAAAAGTAATATTTTTCGCGTATAAAAATGGCTATTTTGAATTTTCTTTGCTGTAGCAACAAGTGCAAAGAAGATTTTATGAAACAATGATAGTTATGTTTTTCCTTTGGTATAAAAAAGTAACATTCATACTTTCTTTTTTCTAAGAGTAAACAGCGTGCTAAGAGTAGACAGCGTGCTATGAAATGTTTATTGTCTTTTACGAAGTAAATATGTGCATCTTTGAGCATATAGTATAAACAAAAGGAGAATATTGATGGATGATTATCTTAAGGAAGCGTTGAGTATAGTCAAAGCACAGGCCAGCGTAAGGAATATGACTGAAGAAGAGATCATTTCTATGGTCAATAAAATTGCAAATGGCATTAAGAATATTGCTTTAGATGAAGGGTCTGAAGATACAGTACAGGCTGTGATTGATCCTCAAAAAGCCATAAAAGAAAAGAGCATTGCCTGCTGCGCTTGCGGTAAAACATTCAAAATTCTTACCAAAAAACACTTAGCTACTCATGATCTTAGCCCTACTGAATATCGCGAGAAATTTGGGTATAAAAAAGGCCAACCCTTGGTTTGCAAATCCTTGCAACGTGAACGCCGTAAGAAAATGAAAGAAATGCAGCTTTGGACCAAGCGCGGTAAAAAGAAATAACCTGCTGGCCAAACTCTGTCTGGCTACTCTTTTGTACGAACAGGCTCAAATCAAAGTGATAATTTATTTTCCCTTTGGTTTGAGCTTTTTGTATTGTAGGGAAATACAGTATGGTAAACGCATAGTAACTTTTCTGTTATTCAGACATTCCCCCCCCTTTATGTACCCTAAAGTTTATATGCCTTTGCCACGCTACGTTAATGCATCATCTTTGCACGATTAATGTATCATATTTGCACCAATTAAGCTCTCTCTTTGCACGATTTTTGTATGAGTATATGTGGCGAGAGTTTTGTGTCGAAATTTTGTTCTTATCTGCAACCCATGCTTGGATTCTATGAAATACCGCACAGAAATAATTTTTGATTCCGGACAAGTATCCGATATTGCCCTGCATTTAGATAGGGGTAAAACATGGCGTTTATGGGGACGCAGTGGGCACGAGCAGGAAAGGAATTTAGCAAAGCAGGTTCCTGCTGATGCCCTGCCCGTGCTGCTTGGAACCGGTCTTGGAGTTTGCCTAAAAACCTTGCTTGAGCGTGGCCCTGTGCTTGTGGTGGACAGGGAAAAAGATATTTTGAAGGCTACTGGCCTGCTTACGCGCTATGAAAAACATGAAAATTTTTATCTGCTCAATAGCGATATTGAGCAGGTTTTAGATCAAGTTTCTAGGCTCAGAAAACAATTCGGCTTTACACAGGTTCACCCCATACACATTCCGTTATACTTACGGCTTGTTCCTGAATATTATCAAGTTTTGGCCAAAGCTCTTTGTGCAATGGTGCAGTTGCAAGAAAATCTGTCGTATCCGCATTTTGATTCTGAAAAACCGCGCGTGCTTATTTTGTATAAAAAATATTTTTTATATCGCGAGATACACAGGGCTTTGGACGCACTTGGCTGCACATATAAAACCCTACCCGTGCCCGAGGGAGAATTTTTACACAGTGAATTTATTCGTGATATTTTAAGTACTGTGGCTCATTTTAAGCCAGATTTTGCCTTAACCGTTAATCATTTTGGCTTGGATCGTGAGGGGCATGTAGCTTCAATTTTTGAAGAACTTGCCCTGCCTTTAGCCTCGTGGTTTGTGGATAGTCCGCAACTGATCATCTATGAGTATGCCCGTCAGAATCTGGGGGGAACCTGTATTTTTTCTTATGATGCTTCAAGTCTTTCTTGGCTGAAACAGGTAGGATTTGAGCATGTACATTTTTTACCCCTAGGTACTGATCCGAAGTGTTTTTATCCTAAAAAAAATACGACTCGATATCGGAATGCAAAACTGGGCTTTGCGGGAGATTCTAATACCACCGAGGTCTTGAACTTGAAAAAACAGATGCAAGCTGTTCCCAAATTACAAGCTGGTCTGTCTGTGATTGCTGCACAATTTGTCGATTCTAAAGAGCTTGTGCCACTCACTTTTCTCAAACAGCATTTTCCGGATATTTATAAAGAAGTATCGGATTTAGCCGATATTGAAATGAAGCGTTTTTGTGAAAGAGCTGTGACCTTTGAAGCAGCAAGGCAATACAGAATGCAGTGCCTGCGTGGTATTTTGCCTTTTAAGCCTTTGATCGCAGGAGATAAGCCTTGGGCTGACATATTAGAGGGAAGCGAATGGCAACACATAGGAATTCTTGATTATTATAATGCCTTGCCTGCATTTTATTCCTCTATGGAGATTAACTTTAACTGCACGAGTGTGCAAATGAAGGGTGCTGTGAACCAGCGCGTTTTTGATGTTCCTGCCTGCGGTGCTTTTTTGATCACGGATTGGCGTGAACAAATAGAAAATTTATTTGAACCCGGAAGGGAAGTAATTTGCTACCACCATCCTGAGGAAGTCACTGAACTTATCGGGAAATGGCTAGCAGATGCTCATGGGCGAAAAGGCGTGGCAAGGGCAGCAAGAAAAAGAGTTTTAGCACAGCATACCTATGCGCATCGATTGCAGGAATTGATACATATCATGCGTAATTCTTTTTCAAAAGCGGTTTCAAATGTGGCTTGCCCGTATCTTCGTAATAGCGTAATAAGTCATAAACCTAACAAATAAGGTGTTTTCGAGGAGGGCGTGTGGCAATTTTTCATTGTACAGCTTGTGATATAAAAGAAACAGTCGCTGATAAATTTCTTGGCAAAAAAGTTCGTTGCCCGCAGTGCAGGGAAATTATAGAAGTAACACCACAAGAATCGCTCGAAGCACTTGCCAAGCATTCTGCACCCTATGCAGAAGAGCATATTCCTTTTACCTACGGCGGACTGCTTGGAAATATCAGTGCTGGACTTTTTACCGGACTTTTTTCTTGGATTGTCTGTATTGCTTTGGCCGTACTTATTTTGCCTGATGGCTGGAAGCAGGGATATTTCCCTCTTATTTTAGATGTTTTACTTGTCTCAAGCATCATTGGCTTCTTACTTACCCCCTTGCGTAGTCGAGTGCATTTTGGCTTGCTTGCTCCAAGTCCAAGCGTTGCAGCCGTGCTTTTTATTCTTTTACATGCTTTATTTGCAGCAATGCCCAAAGCAGAAGAAGCAGTGCTTTTGACCACGGCTTTAAGCTGTACGATACTTGTTTCTCTTGCAGTTGGAGTGCTTGCTTGGTTTACACGAATTTCTGGTAGCAGTAATTGGGTTCGATTTATCCCCATACAAATTTTTGGTGGAGTTCTTGCCGGACTGGGACTCTTAATCTTGGGCGTGGGCATAAAATCAATCACCGGCGTTTTGCCTCATATTGCGAAATTTGTGCCCGGTATGGTTTATGCCCCGAATATTTTAGAAAGCAATATTCCTCTTGTTTGGTTGCCGGCAGTGATTTTAGCCCTGATTTTATTTGTTTTCTTTTATACACTACACCGCCCAATATGGGGGATTATTGCGGTCTTTGTAGCCTGTGCCATAGCTCCTTTTGTGCAGTTCATTGGTTTAGATGTATTTCTGCAACTTTCCTACGGAATGGGCAGATTTTCCCATACCTTAGATACATCACGTTATATTTTGTTTTATTCAGGGGATTTTTGGGGGCAAATTGATTGGAATGCTTTATATGCTATTCGAGGCGAGATAGTCGCTGGTGTTTTGCTTTTGCTGAGCATGGCCTTGTATAAAATAACCTTGGTAGAAAGTGAGGCTTCGCAAAATATACAGCTGGATCAAGAACTCAAAGTACTGGGAGCAAATAATATGCTCTCAGCCCTGAGCTGCGGAGTTCCTCTTTCTTTTTGCCTTGCTCGTAGTCTTGGCAATTATTACTCAGGGGGGCGCGGTGCTTTGTCCATAATTTTGGCAGGGCTTGTGCTTATTCCACTCTTACTTTTTGCGTCACCACTGTATAAATTTATTCCAGCCTTTGTTCCGGCCGGTGTTTTGCTCTTTTTTGCTTTGAAACTTCTTTACCAATGGCTTGTGGTGGTGCGTAAAGACTTTTTCAAAGGAGAGGATTATTACCTTCTTCTTCTAAGCTTTGTGTTTACTGTGAGCATGGGACTAACTGTTGGTGTAGGGCTTGCTTTTGCCCTTATAATGATGATTTCCGTTACTCGCCACGGTGCTTCAGGTGGAGTACTTAAACAAATTTTTCATGGTGCAAATCATAGCAGTACGGTAGACCGTGCTCCGGCACAGCGTGCGCATCTGAAGCAACATGGCGATTCAGTCCTTGTCTTTAGGCTCCAAGGCTTTGTTACCGTGGGGGCTTTATATGGAATTATTCGCCAATCCAAGCAAAAAGCACAAGCCATAAGCCAAGAGTCTGTTCCGTCTTTTATTTATGATTTCAGTGCGGTGCAACGCTTTGGAGCGTCCATGCACCAAGGCTTTGAACAATTATACGCCTTTGGCGAAGAATATGGGGTCAATATTATTTTGACACATATTTCCCTTGAAATGGCTGATTTTCTTGAAACCTTGGAACTGGTGAGCAGTGAGCCAAAACATGGCTTAAAAATATTTCAAAATTTAGACTATGCCTTGGAATGGGCTGAAAACCGTTTGCTTGAAGAAGCGAATTTGCTTGAAATGGAAAAGCAATCTTTGGCAAAAATCCTTGCTCCGGTATTTCCTGTAAAAGAATATATACCTGCCTTGATGAAAGTTCTGGAACCCTTTAAGTTCAAAGCAGGAGAATATATTTTCCAGCAAGGTGATGCTTCTGATTCCATGTATTTTATAGAATCAGGTATGTGCCGAATTGAGCTCCAGCTAGACGGGGGCAAAACCTTGCGCCTCAAAAAAATGGGACCTGGAGCGATTTTTGGTGAAATGGGATTATACATGGATGCCCCACGTTCTGCCGGTGTTGTGGCAACAACAGATGTGCTTGTGTTCAGGCTTTCTCAACGGCGTGTGGCCTTAGTTGAAGAAAAAATGCCTAAACTCAAATCAGCAATTGATCATTATTTGGTCAACTTACTCGCTTCGCGTATTGCCAATGCAAACGCCATGATCAGCGACCTCATGTGCTAAGAGCACAATACTTGAGCTTATAAAGCAAGGTACTGATGCAAGGCTTCCTGCCAAGGCCGAGGGCTTGTGCCGGTAAATTGCGTCAATTTGCTAGTATCCAGAACAGAATATTTTGGTCTTGTTGCTTTTGTTGGATAGGCTGAAGTAGCAACAGGCCTTACTTGGCACTGTATGTTGCGTTCTTTGACTGCTTGCGTTGCCAGTTCAAACCAGCTTGCTTGTCCGCTATTGACCACATGAAAGACTCCCCGAGCTTTATGCTGAACAAGTTCCATGCTATGCTTGGCCACATCCGGAGCATAACTTGGTGAACCTATTTGATCAGCGACAACAGTTATTTCAGAGCGTTGCTGTGCAACGCCAAGAATTTTATGCACAAAGTTTGTCTTATCCGGGCCAAAGAGCCATGCTGTTCGAAGAATGAGCAAATCCTCATACTCAAGGTCTAAAAGCGCGTTTTCTCCCTCAAGTTTTGTTTGTCCATACACTGAATTTGAACACGGGCTGTGCTCTTCCGTGTAGGGCGAGTTGTGCTGTCCGTTAAATACAAAATCTGTGGAATACTGCACAAATATAATGGAGTGCTCAGCGCAGAGCTGTCCAAGCAAAGCCGGCAATTTTGCATTAAGTAGCATCGCTGCTTGGGGCTCGTCTTCTGCTTGATCTACTGCGGTATAGGCCACGGTATTAAAAAGCACTGTGGGACGATTTTTTTTTAAGTAGCTCCCAAGGGCATGGGTATCTGTCAGATTGAGTTCGTGACGAGAAGGAGCCAGAACTTTATGCCCTGCTTGGCGCAAGGCTCGAACCAAGGCTTGCCCTAAAAGCCCGCTGGCTCCGCCTAAGACTAAGGCTACAGAGAGAGGATTCATTTATGTTCTTCCTTGATACCAAGTATTCATAAATTGTTTATATGCCCCACTTTGTACGGATTCAAGCCATTGAGCGTTTTCATGATACCATGTGATTGTTTTTTGAAGTCCTTGCTCAAAACTTATACTTGGGGAAAAACCAAGCTCGCGCTCTGCAAGCGAATAGTCCATGGCATAGCGCTGGTCATGGCCGGGGCGATCCTTAACAAAATGTATCATCTCTTCAGGGAGCGTAAGAGCAGCAAGTATGACCTTAACCACTTCTAAGTTTGTTTTTTCCGCATTGCCACCAAAATTATACACAGCACCTGCTTTCCCGTGACACAAGCTGAGTTCAACGCCGTGGCAATGGTCGTCAACGTATATCCAATCACGGATATTTGTTCCATCACCATACACAGGCAAAGGACTTTTTGACTGTGCTTTCAGGAGCATCAAGGGAATGAGTTTTTCTGGAAATTGGTAAGGACCATAATTATTGGAGCAGCGAGTAATAACGACATCCAGCCCATAGGTTTCGTAATAAGCACGGCACAGCAGGTCTGCTCCGGCTTTGCTGGCAGAATAAGGAGAGTTTGGAGCAAGCGGAGTATTTTCGGTAAATTTGCCTGTAGAGCCAAGTGAACCATAGACTTCGTCTGTAGAAACATGCACCACTCGCTCTATTTTTGCTTGGCGAGCGCATTCAAGAATATTTTGCGTGCCTTGCACATTAGTAGAAATAAATGGCGCTGGATTATCAATAGAACGATCCACATGCGATTCTGCTGCAAAGTTGATGATTGCATTGATTGATTGCTTTGTGAGCAGTGAGGAAACTATTTCAGTATCGCGAATATCGCCTTGAACAAAGCTGTATTTGTTGTCGTTTTGTTCTAAATCAGCAAGATTCAGTCGATTGCCTGCATAGGTCAGCAAATCAAGATTAACAATATGCCAATCCGGATGCTTTTGACGCATCAAACGAATAAAATTGCTACCAATAAAACCGCAACCACCAGTGACCAAAAGCCGCATAATTATATCCTTTAATTATATTCTTTTTATTATATTCTTTTATTATATTTTTTTAATTATATTTTTTCGCTTGTACTTATGTACTCTACATAGCCTTGGCTTGTCTTCTTCGCAAGGAGTAGATGCTTTATGCTGCGAGTTGTTTGGTTTGGCGGAGAGCTTCCATGAGCAAGATACCTGCAGCCGTGCTGAGATTGAGCGAACGGACGGTTTTGTAAATAGGGATGCGTACATGGTGTACGGATTGTTTGAGGATATGCTCAGGTAAGCCTCTTGTTTCAGGGCCAAGGACTAAAATATCGTCTGCAGTATATGTAAATTCGCACCAAGGGATGCCGTGTTTGGCAGAGGAAAGCACAAGCCTACCAGACTCTGCTGTACAGAATTTTTCCCAATTTTTATGCAGGCTCAAGGGAACATGAGGCCAATAATCAAGACCAGCGCGTTTGAGGTGCTTATTATCGATTGTAAAACCCAAGGGCTCAATAAGATGAAGCTCGGTTTTTGTTGCAGCGCATAGTCTGGCGATATTGCCTGTGTTGGGCGGTATTTCAGGTTCAAAAAGTGCAAGGCGCATTTTTTATCCTTTGATTGCATTTTCAAAGCAGGCGTAGGCATGTGCTGTATCAAAATGCAAAGCATGTTTTTGGGCAGCTTGCCCCATGCTCGTTCTAAGATTTGTATCACGCATAAGCCTTTGTATTTTATCTGCAAAATCTTTGGGATCATTGGGATTTGCAAGAAGGCCTGTTTTTTCATGCAGCAGGACTTCAGGATTTGAGGAAACATTAAAGGCAACAGCAGGTTTACCGCAACGTGCTGCTTCCACAAGGGCATAGCCAAAACCTTCAAAAAGTGAAGGCAGGGCAAAAATATCTATGCTTGCATAAAATGATTTGATGTCATGAACAAAGCCAAGAAATTGAGTGTGTTCTTCAATGCCAAGTTGCCGGCTCATGTTTTGCAGTTTTGCTTTTAATTCACCGCTTCCTGCAAGAAGGAGCCGAAATTGTTCCCCTTGTTGCGCAAGAAGTGCCATTGCTTCAAGAAGCAGGTGCAGACCTTTTTGTGGGGTAAGTCTGGCGGCACAGCCAATAGTGATAGCTTTATCTGGCCGAAGTGCTAATGCCTTGACAGGCCTTGCATCAAATTCAGCTATATCAAAAGCGTTTGGAACAATGCAGATACGTTCATCAGCAATCAGCTTGGGATTATTGCTCAGTACTGATTTTTTGGTAGCTTGGCTGTTGCAAATAAGCCTATGTATTACCTTTTGGTAAAAAAAAGTATTGAGCCAAGTATTTTTGACCGGCACATCAATGCCTCGGCGGTAAATAATTCGCTGTAGCCCTGCGTATTTTGCTGCAAGGCCTGCGATTTTCAGATCACGCGGTAAAGACATGATGACTGTATCTACCCTTTGGGTGGAAAAAAAATGCGCAAGTTTGAGGTAATGTTTTGGATTGAGAAAAGAGATATTTTTAAGTCTCGCAGTGTGCAATACTATTCCTTGTTCTTTTTGCAAGCAAAGAGCCAGCTCGCTGGCAGGATGGGCAATAACAGAGACAAAATGCCCTGCATCACGGCTGAGTCTGGCAAATTGTTGTACCCAGCGTTCACCGCCACCCCAAGCTATATTGGTATTTACAAAGCAAATATGCATGGGATGAGGCTCTCCATAAGCAGAAAAAAATGGCTATGAAGTATGTTCATTTGCTTTGGCATGATCCCAAAGACTATTGAGCTGTTCAAGGGACAACTCTGCTATATCCATTCCTTGAGCGTGAGCTTGTTGTTCCATGATTTTGAAACGGCGCAGAAATTTTTTATTGGCAAAATCTAAGGCAGTGTTTGCCTTAAAGCCTTTACGGCGTCCAAGTTCAACAAGGGTAAATAAATAATCTCCATACTCTTTTTCTTGTGCTGTTGTATCTTCAGAAGCCAGAGCATGTTCCCATTCCTGCCATTCACTGTGAAGTTGGCTCATAAGGTCTTGATCAGTTTCCCAAGTAAAGCCGGAGCGTGCTGCTTTCGAGTGAATGCGGTAGGCTTTGAGCAAAGGAGGCAAACTTTTGGGCAAAGAATCGAAAATACCGGTTTTGTTCCCATTCTCAGTATATTTTTCGCTGCGCTTAATCTTTTCCCAATTTTTTAGTAGTTCTTCTTGATTTTTTATTTTTGTGTCAGCAAAAACATGGGGGTGGCGACGGATCATTTTAGCAGCACTGGAATTCAACGCGTCATCAAGAGTAAAATTCCCTGCTCTCTCGTGCAGTTCAATAATAAAGAGCAATAAAAATAGAACATCCCCCATTTCTTCTATGGCATCTTCAGTATTGTCATCGCGAATGGCTTCAATGAGTTCAAAGACTTCTTCAAGAACACAATCACAAAGAGATTGCGGAGTTTGCTCTTTATCCCAAGGGCAACCGCCCGGGCCAAGGAGTTGATGGATAACATTGCGTAGATTGTTCAGCGCGTCTTTGTGCATAGTTTTTTGTCATTGCTTTTAAGTGTTGAAAAATAAAAGAATTGCATTCTTGTTTCTTAGGATGCGGACGGATTATTTTGCTCAGTTCCAATAAACTCAAGGAGTTTTTTAGGCAAAAAAGGTTCTATGTTTTGAGCATATGGGAAAATTTTAGGAACAAGCATGGATTTTTGATAAAAAGAGGTGTTTGTAAAAATATTGCTTATGGCAAGACTGAGAAGAAGTACGACAAGTATGCCTTCACACAAACCAAATATGCTGCCTAATATCTTGTCAATATTATTGAAATTTGTTTTTTGGCTGGCGTTGTGAAGGATTTGAGCAAATACCATGAGGATAATAACAGCTGCTAAAAACACAAGCCCATAGCTTGCGCCTTTGGTAATCAGGGAATTTGATATGTATTGACCGAGAAGGGGGATAAGCAGGCCATGGAATTTGGCAGCAATGAAACCGGCTATGGCAAGAGCTGAAAGGGTGAATAGTTCTTGTATGAAACCCTTAAAGAATCCCCTTATCGTGGCAAGCAGTAAAACCACGAGGATTAAAATATCGCAAATGCTCATGACTCCCCCTGTTGTGAGCTACAATATGTAGCAAAAGAAAATGCGAAAGAAAATAAAAAATTCAAGATTTGATTTGAGCGCGTTTGCCCTGCCTTGAGAGTGAGGATTTTTTGCGTTAGGCTTTATATTATTTTTCAGCCGTGGAGAAACAAGTGAAAATTTTTCAGACAAAATTTCCTGATGTATTTTGCATAAAGCCCAAAGTTTTTGGTGATAATAGAGGCTTTTTCATGGAAAGCTGGAATCGAAAAGTATTCCAACACGCTGGGATCAATATTGATTTTATCCAAGATAATCATGCGTATTCCAAAGGAGTTGGGGTGCTTCGTGGTTTGCATTTCCAAGCTCCGCCGACCGCGCAAAATAAACTTGTGTGGGTAACTCGCGGTGCGGTTTTGGATATTATTGTGGATATTCGCAAAGGCTCCCCCAGCTATGGTCAATGGGGACAATTTAGGCTTTCTGCGCATAATAAATTGCGTTTGCTTGTGCCTGTTGGTTTTGCTCATTCCTATATTACACTTTCTGAAGAAACCGAGTTTTTGTATAAGGTTGATGCTCTGTATAGTCCGCAGGACGAAGGCGGAATTCGTTGGGACGATCCAGAACTTGGCATTACTTGGCCAGTAGCAGCCCCAATTCTTTCAACAAAAGATACAGCTCTGCCTTTATGGGCAGAATTTGATTCGCCCTTTGCATATTAGCCTTGGAGATTATGTTATTTTTGTGGTGTTTTTATGCCTTTTTTGTGAAAGGAAAACACCAAGGAGCACAAGGCCTGAGGCTATATATTGCACAAGAGTAAGACGTTCTCCAAGAATGCATAAGCTCAGGAAAAGGGTCAGTACAGGAATAAGGTTGACAAATGCAGACGCTTGATGTGCTGGAATTTGGCTTGTTCCATAATTATAGAGACCATAAGCCAAAATCGTTGCTCCTATCCCAAGATAAAGAATAGCTCCCAGCCCTTCTATATACAAGCCATCTGGGAGATTTGTTCCGGGCAGAAAGAGTAAAGCAAAGAAAAAAATAGAACCGAGCAAGGCTTGCAGAGCAGTCAAAAACCAAGGTGAATATCTGGAACACAGTTTTTTGAGTGTAATCATATAGCCTGTGGCACAGGCCATGGCAAGCAGCTCCATAATATTGCCCAACACAGGGTTTGGTGCGCCTGCTGTTTCTATCGCACCGGCAGAGAGGAGCACTGCTCCGCTTACAGCCAGCCCAAAGCCAAACAGGGTTTGTTTGTGTATTGTTTCTTTTAAGATAAAATGAGAAGCCACGGCCATCATTAAGGGAAGCATGGCAACTATCATGCCGGCTTGGGCTGCTTGTGTGTTTTTGACAGCAAGCGCTTCAAAAATAAAATACACACATGGTTCACAAAAAGCCATGAAAAGCAAAGGCTTCCAGTCACCTGCTTGGTATCTGCGTGGTCGCAGATGTTTCCAAAAACAGGCAAAACACAAGGTCGCAACCAACATGCGCCCAAAAATTACAAACATGGGGTCGTAAAAATTAAAAGCAATTTTAAGAGCCACAAAGGAACTGGCCCAAAGCAGTGCTGCTGCACAGAGGGCAAGGACAGGAAGAGAAATCAACGGCATGGATAGTTGACTAAAAGCACATAGCTACAAGATTAAAGGGTTTGTAGCCGTTATCCGGATTTTCAGCATAGCGACAACCAAGAGAGCAATCTGTACGCTTATTTACAATATCTTTGTCCGAGCCTTTGTAGTGTGGGCAATCATTGTTTTCGCAAACCAGAATAACGCCCCAACCTGAATCAGGTGGGCCAATGCGTGGGGTTAGTGGTACATTGCAATGAGGGCAATCATGATCTTCAAGTTCAGTTTCAATGCCAGCATATGTAAATTTCATGTTGAGACTCCTTGTGTTGTTATGCTTGTCAATCTAAGATTCTTTACTTGTGAGTCAAGAGCTTTTCAAGCATTTGCAAGTAATTCTCGCAAATAGCGAAAAAGTGCTCTGGCTTGTTTGGGAGCTTGATCACGCTCTTTTTCTCTTTTTGCAGCCAAGCTCAGCTGACGAAGTTTTTGGCGATCTCCATGCGGAAAGCGTAGGAGTAAATCTTCTATAAGCTCTTGATTACCGGCCAGAAGCTCTGCTCGCCAAGTTTCTATTTGTTGCAGGTTTTTGTTTGCTTTGGCATTTCCAGTGCGGATATTTTGTAAAAATTCACTGATTTCTGCCTGCTCCACGCTACGCATGAGTTTTCCAATATACTGCATTTGTCTGCGTTTTGCTTCGTGGCTGCGTAATTTTTTGGCCTCAAGTACAGCGGTTTTGAGCTCAGGAGTTAAGGGAGCTTTGCGAATGCTTTCTTCGCCCAAAGAAGCCAGTTCTTCTCCAAGTTTTTGCAAAGCTGTCATTTCACGTTTGCACTGGGAGCGACTTTTTTCAATTGAATGTTCCATGAAGTGCAGTATGGAGGGATTACAGGTCACATGCTTTATTAAAAGCATGGACTCGTTTTGCATATGGAGGATGATTAAAGAAAGCAGAGCCGGAAACAAGTATATCTGTACCTGCTTGGACTAAAGCCTTGCAGTTTTCAAGCGTGACCCCACCATCGACCTGAATCAGGGTATTTGCTTGAGCCTCCCTTATCATTGTTTTTAATTCTCGAATTTTATCCATGCAAAATGAAATAAATTTTTGACCGCCAAATCCCGGATTCACAGACATGAGCAAGACCATATCAAGTTGAGGTAAGAGATAACGCACTGTTTCTAAAGAAGTGGCAGGGTTGAGGGCAACAGCGCATTTGAGCCCTTTGTCTGTAATCGCGCTTATTGTGCGCTCCAAATGTACCGTGGCCTCTGCATGAACGCATAACAGATCGCAACCGGCTGCTGCGAATTGATCAATATATCGTTCTGGTTTCTCAATCATGAGGTGCGTATCAAAAAACAGAGAGCATTCTTGACGCATGGCTTTGATAACAGGAGGGCCAAAGGTGATATTGGGTACAAAGAGCCCATCCATTATATCAAGATGTATCCATTGCAAACCAGCAGATTCCAAAGACTTGAGTTCATCTGCCAGCCGTGAAAAATCGCAGGAAAGTAAGGAAGGGGAAAGAATCATGAGTCTGCCTTTTCTGTCTCAATTTTGAAATCAACTTTGATCTTAAACATTTTATCTGCCGGAAGGTTGAGTATTTTTATCCCTGTGGCTTGACTGATAGAAGCAAGAGTCTTTTCTACGCTTTCCAAGTCAGGAGCTATCAAGGTGAACCAAATATTAAATTCATTTTCGCGTAAATAATTGTGCGTGACTCCCGGATATTGATTTACTTCGCTGATAAAGCAGTCCAATTTGTCTTCCGGCACTTGAGCAGCGCAAAGCGTGGAACGCCAACCCAATTCACGAGAGCCAAAATTGCCACCCAAGCGACGTATTACCCCTGTTTCTCGTAGAGTATTGACCCGTTTAAGTGTTTCATCCTCTGAAAGTCCTATTTGTTCACCAATGATCGCATATGGTCGCGAGTCGAGAGGGAAAGAAGATTGAATGATATTTAATATTTCTTTATCGTACACATCCATTGTTAGGCTCGTTGCTTTCGTTTTGGTGTATAAGAACAAAGAGGCTCTTCAGCAAGGTAGCTACCGTTCATGGTGTGAGCGCGAGCGCGACAACCGCCACAGACTCGTTCATATTCACAAATACCGCATTTTCCCTGATAGACTTTGGGATTTCTCAGATTAAGGAATTGCTCGCTTGTACGCCAGATTTCAGGAAACGGTGTTTGTTTTATATTACCGCAGTCAAGTTCTAAATATCCGCATGGTTGCACTTGCCCTCTATGCGAAATAAAGCAAAAACCCACACCCCCTAAGCAACCACGAGAAACCGCATCTAGCCCAAAGTTTTCAAAATTAACAGGAATGCCTTCTTCTTTGGCACGTTGGCGCAGAATACGATGATAATGCGGAGCGCAGGTTGCTTTGAGTTGCATATCGCTTGTTTTTTGAAAATCATAAAACCAATTCAAAACTTCTTCATACTCTGCGTCTGAAATGATTTCAGCCCCAAGCTCTGTGGCACGGCCTGTGGGAACAAGCAAAAAAATATGCCATGCAGCAGCACCTAGCTCCTGACACAGCCTAAAAATATCCTTGAAAAATGGGAGGTTTTGTCTGGTCACGGTGGTATTGATTTGAAATTCAAGCCCAATTTCTTTGAGCAAGCGAATACCATTCATGGAAGCAGCAAAGGCACCGGCAACCCCTCTAAATTCATCGTGTTGCTCGGCAGTTGGAGCATCAATAGAAATGGAGCAACGCTCAATGCCTGCTTCTTTGATTTGCAGTACATTATCTTCGTTGATCAAAGTTCCGTTTGGAGCAAGCACGCAGCGCAAGCCTTTGGACTTGGCGTATGGAATCAATTCAAAAAGGTCGTGGCGCATAAGAGGTTCGCCACCTGTAAAAATAATAATGGGATTGCCGACTTCTGGAAATGTATCAATAAGTGCTTTGGCTTCTTCGGTGCTGAGCTCTCCGGGATATGGCTCAGTGTGTGCCTCGGCACGGCAATGTTTACACGCAAGGTTACACGAGCGCGTGACTTCCCAAGCAATGAGTCTGCAAGCAGGGCTTCCGTCTGCAAGCTTCATGGCAGGCGCGCTATCAGCCTGAGGGTGTGCTTGTGGGTGCCCGGGAAAATGTCCATTTGTATGAGAAGCTAATTGATGTGTGTGCGTGCTCATTCTGTATTCTCTTTTTTAGCCAATATAATCAAGGGCGTCTTCCGCAAAATAGCTGAGGATTAAATTCGCTCCGGCTCGTTTGAAGGCAAGCAAAGATTCCATAACCACGGCCTTTTCATCAATCCAGCCGTTTTGAGCTGCTGCCTTGATCATGGAATATTCTCCAGAAACTTGATAGGCAGCAAGCGGAAGCTCAAAGCTGTCACGCAAACGGCGCAGTACATCTAAATAGGGTAGACCTGGTTTGACCATCAAAATATCTGCACCTTCCAAAGCATCTGCTTCGGCTTCTCGTAGGCCTTCACGGCTATTTGCAGAATCCATTTGATAGCTTTTGCGATCTCCAAATTGAGGGCTAGATTCTGCTGCCTCACGAAACGGGCCGTAAAAGGCTGAGGCATATTTGACAGCATAGCTCATTATTGGAGTATGCACAAAACCTTCAGCATCAAGCATGGCGCGAATCGCAGCAACGCGTCCATCCATCATATCTGAGGGAGCCACCATGTCCGCTCCGGCCATGGCATGGGAAAGAGCTGTACGGGCAAGTAGTTCAATGCTTGGATCGTTTTGGACAGTGTGCTCATGGATGATTCCGCAATGTCCGTGTGAAGTGTACTCGCATAAGCAGACATCAGTACAAACAAGTAGCTTGGGAAAGGCTTTTTTTAGTCTTTGTACAGCTTGTTGCACAATGCCTTGGGAGGCATATGCTTGGGAGCCAAGAGGGTCTTTTTCTTTGGGAATGCCAAAAAGGATGAGACTTTTGAGGCCTTTGTCTACAGCTTTGGAAACTTGTTTTTCAAGTTCAGTTAGAGAAAGTTGAAATTGCCCGGGCATAGAGCTGATGGGCTTTCGAAAGTTTTGCTCATCTGTCTCAACAACAAAATAAGGCATCATCAAGTCTTGGGGGCGAAGCTCATTTTCTCTTACAAGCTCGCGCAAGGTCGCGCTACTCCGAAGTCTTCTGCCACGATGAAATTCGTACATGCAAGAGCCTCTTTTTTTAAGACGCAGGTTTCATACCCACAGGTTCACCAGTGATTTCTTCATCGCTCAAATAGCAAGCCGGATCAGGTGCCCAAAAATCACCATGGTATGCTTCAGCCCTTGCCCTAAAATTGCCACCGCAAATATGCAGAAAACGGCATTGTGCACAACGACCAGTGACATGTGGGCGTTTATCCTTCATTTTGTGCAAGAGCTCAATGCTTTGATCTTCCCAAATCTCGGAAAAAGGACGTTCTAAAATATTGCCAAAAGTAATGTGGCGCATGAATTGGTCAGCATGTACTTGGCCGTCCCAAGAAATGCAGCCAATGCCACGACCTGAAGAATTTCCTTCATTCCATTGCAGGAGTTTAAGCACTTCAGCAGCTCGCGCGGGGTCTTCTTTCAGTAGTCTGTAATACACATGTGAGCCGTCCGCATGATTATCCACGGTAAGGACTTCTTTTTCTTTACCCTTGTCAAAAAGCTGGCGAGTGCGATCCATTATAAGGTCTACCACGGCACGGGTTTCAGCATGATCGAGATCTTCTTTGATCAGCTCTGAACCACGCCCTGAATAGACCAGATGATAAAAGCAAATACGCGGAATATCACGCTCTTCAATAAGATCAAAAAGATGCGGAACTTCTGAAACATTACGTTTATTGAGTGTAAAACGTAAACCGACTTTAAGCCCTTCTGCCTGACAATTTTCCACGCCTTGCAAAGCTTTCTCGTAAGAGCCGGAAACGCCTCGGAATTGATCGTGAATGTCTTTTGCCCCATCTAAAGAAATACCCACATAACTGAGGCCAACTTCTTTAAGTTCTTTGGCTTTGCTTTTAGTAATAAGTGTTCCATTTGTAGAGATAACAGCACGCATTCCTTTGCTTGTGGCATATTTGGCAAGCTCTACAAGGTCTTCACGAACCAAGGGTTCGCCACCGGAAAAAAGTAGTACCGGCGCACCATACCCTGCAAGATCATCAATCATGTCCATGGCTTGCTGCGTGGATATGGGGTCTTTATGGGCTGAGGGGTCTACTGCGTGGGCATAGCAATGTACGCATTTGAGATTGCAGCGTTGGGTCATGTTCCAGACTACAACTGGCTTTTTATCTGCTGCAAATTGCAAAAGATGAGAAGGGAGCTTACCGGACTCTCGGCCATAGCGCAGCGCATCTGAAGGTTCGACTGAACCACAATAAAGTTTTGAAATACCAATCATACTGTTTATTCCTCTTAATCCTTTTTAATCGTCAAAGTCACCTTCAGGACCTCTGTCTCTATCCATCGTTGCATAACGAGCACGGAATTTTTCTTCTGTCCATTCTTCTGGGTTTTCAATGCTTGTGGCTTTTAGGCCGGGGTCAAAGCCCTTACTGCACAGCAGCTCAATGGCTATGTCTGCAGTATCTTTGGCATTAAATACGTTTACTAAAAGATCATAGGTAAAATCTTCAATAGCCCCTGCCATGCGCTCTCTTATATTAAGGGGCAGGCTTTCCATCTGGCGTTCAAAAGGCAAATTGAGCTTTTTGTAATCTCCACCAGTCCAGCCTTGTTCATTGGCATAAGCACACATTTTGTCCCACAGTTCTTCGCTACACCCCTCATCCGGTAGTTTGATAAATTGCCCGTCCTGCATTTCTGCATTGCCAAATTCATTTACCTTGACCCCAAGCCCTATCATTTGCAGAGCAGTGGCTACGTTTGCCTTGGTGGTATTGGTCTTTTCAGCAATATTTTTAAGCCGAGTTGAATCGTTTCCGGATGTTCCGTGCTGGGCACCGGAAGTTCCATAAGGCGCAAGTACAGCGTGAATTTCAGCTGTGAGTTCTACTTGAATACCGGCTCCGGTCGCTTCTATGCCATGGGTTGTACCGTTATTAAGAGCAATCCAGTCCGGTATAATGGAATGGGCATTCAGTCCTTTGATAAGAAATGCAGCTTCTTGTGGAGTGGAAAGTCCTTGAGTTCCTTTGATTTCGCCAACCTCGGTTTCATAGCCTGCCCAAGTGGGAATAAGCGGAGCAAGTTCTATGTTCGCAGCTAGATTATCATCATCCTGCAAATGTGAGGCATCAATGGCAATAGAGGTTATTCCGTGTTCAAAAAGTGCTGGGATTTCATTTTTTGCCCAAGTCATATCTGACTCGCCCTTAATAAAATAATGGTCTGCATGTACAGCAACTGGAACAGTTATCCCTAGTTCATTCATGGCTTGATCCACGCGACGGGCAATATTGCTCATGGTGGTCGGGCAGTATGTGGACTCGCTCTTGGCTATCTCAATAATAACCGCTGCGTTTGCTCTTTGGGCTGCTGCAAGCACACCGCGAATAACAAACATATTGCGCCCATTGGCTGCAATGGTCATGGCTTTGCCCTTTTTGAGCATGGCTTGATCAATGACTTTCCCTGAAACAAGCAGTGCCTTGGAATTTGGGAATATTTTTTGGACGCTTGGTGGTCTGCCGTTTGCCAGTGCTTTTTGAAAATCTGTCATGGTGCAATCCTTTGGAAGCATAAAGGGTATTTTTTTACTTATGTCTAGTTGCAAGTAGAGGCTGTTTTTGTGCCAATAATTGAGTGCTCAAAATAGCAGAGGAAACAGAAAAGTCAAAGTATTGATACTGGCTATTTTTGGGGAGGTACCAGATATTTTGTTTAATCATACAGGTCGTGAAATAAAAAAATCGTTTCAATCTAAGCTGAGCGCAAACAAAGGCTTGTTTGTCCATTATCATGTCTTAAGGAAAAACTGGATTCTGCGACTTTGCGCAGAATGGCAGTGTCTTTAACTTCGGACGTTATTGCAGACGGTAAAGGCAAGCAGGGAAACTTGGAGTAGTTTTTTACAGTTTTATAAATTCGGCCAAAAACTTAGGCCGCGCATAAAAAGCTCTTGAAGTAGAACCATGTCCTGAACCCTTTGTCCTCGGTTGAATATAAACACCCATGTGCCCTGTCAACGATTGAATATCCTGAAATTGTTCTAATAATGTATCACGAACCAAATCATAGTCTGCTTTTACAGCCTTATACATTTCAGCAGAAAGATTAAACTCTGTAATTGAATGAATATATGTTGGTTCATCAACATGATTACCGACAATTCTTGCAACAACAACTGCTTTTTTCAATTTTGTCAGCACATGGCTATCTTCAAATTCTTTCTGGCGGACATTGACGGGGTCTATCATAGTGATCGCCATTGTTTCTTTGAGTGTTAGTTCTCCATTTTTTGTGCGTTTTAATTTAGCATGTACTTTGCGGAATTGTTTTTCAAATTTTTAGAAATCTATTGGTTCAAAATAATCTTCCTCAATAATGCCTGTGTTAATTAACCGTTTACAACTTTTAGGATTCTTTCTAAGTGAATCATATAGAACTTCCTGAAGTAAAATAGCATCTTCTGGAAAATCGCTTTTACCCGTCCATTCGTCAGCTATTCTTTCTGCTATTGCATAAGACCATTTGTTTATATTTTTCATTTTAACCTGTACTTTCCTTTCCCCAAAAATTCTATAAAATTTTTATCCCTTAAAATTTGCAGCTGCTGCCGTATCTTTGGCCTGATGTTGTTATTTTTAGGATGTTTTGCTTGTAATTTGCCCTCAAAGGTATAAACATCATGCAATTCAAATTCAGTTTTATTGAGTAGCTCTAAGCATTCCATTACATCTAGCGTCCAAATTTTTTGGGCACTATCTTGATATTCTCGGAGAAAAAAAGTTTTTTTATAACTTTCAATAACTTTATCTTTGTCTTGCATAACACTATTATGCACTAAATGAATACGACCACTTTGAGGTATTGGATTTAAGTTAATATTACATCCTATCCAACCAGCACGCCTAGCAGTTTTCGCTAAAGGTTTTCTTTTTTCAATTATTATTTCAGTAAAATAATGCTTAGGAATAATTATTAAACTAGATATATCATAATTTTTTGTATAAGTTAAAAAGAAAAAATTAGGTACTTTATCTTGCTTTATTTTATCAATCATAGTTGAGTAAGCACCATCAACAATTTTTCTGACCTTACCTTGCGTACCTTGTTTGCTTTTAAGTTCATAATCTTCTTTACAACTGGCGCAATATAAATCACCAGCAGGATTATTATTTCTATGTGAGTGAAGATTCGCTCCACAAAGTAAGCAATAAGCATTTTTCTTTACCCAATGCTCGCTCATTACTCGTACTTTTTGAGAACTGCTTTTATAATTAAGTGCTAAATTTTCATTAAATTTTAACTCCATAATTATATAACCATCATTCCTTTACTTTGATCCCACTTCCCTTTATTGACGCTAACTCTTTTCCCTGCATGGCATGTAAATCCTCCATTAGATAAATTGTATGGTGGATCAGCGAAAATTAAATCAATACATTCTGATGGCAATGCATTGAGAATCTCCACAACATCGCCATTGAATATTCGTATATTCTTTTCTGAGAAATATGCTTGCATAGTTTATGGTCTTATTGTGTTTATTGTTGATTATAGTGCATATTTTAACACTATAATTAGAGTGAAGTACTATGATAATCTCATCTTATGCAAAGAATAATTAAATCTATATTATTTTTTTACATATCGCAATCGCAACATGAGTACAGTATGCTACATGGTAGTGCTTCTCCCTTCGTCATGTTGCGCGTGAGTCGCAAAATCCAGTATTCTTCCTTATTTATCATATCACGCAATTTGGTAGTGCCATCAAATCAGTAAAGCAATATTCATAAGAGGCTGAGAGGGTTTTCAGGGAAAATCTTCTTCGCTGTAAATTTTGATATTGTTTTTATGTAGCAGCGCAGCAAAAACGCCATGCCCAGATACGAGCTGTCCGCTGAATGAGCCGTCATATATTCGGGTAAAACCACAGGAAGGAGAGCGTGCTTTTAGAATGGCTTGGCTACAGCCTGCGAGCTTTGCAAGTTCAAGGGCTTGCTCGGCACCGCGAAAAAACTCAGCTGTCCAATCATTGCCATAAGCATCAATAACCCGTCCATTGCGTATTTCATTGGGCGCGCGCGGAGTAGGCCTGCCTCCAAGCTGCTCAGGGCAAACCGGCAGTGCCCGGCCTTGTCTCACAAGTTCAAGAACATATGTGTTTGCAGCAGAGCTAGCATCATAGCGCGTTGCAAGGCCTGCCAAACATGCACTGACAAGAATTGGGGGATTGTTTTTCATATTTCTCTTTTGTTTTGAGTGTGCTTGCCAAGAGTAGAACTTAGGGCATACACCCAAGGCATGACAGACATCAAGACTCGGCGCATGTATCTTTTTCTTATTATTTTGGCAGGGGCAGGGGCAGTCTCCTTTCAGGGGTGGCGTAATTTATTAAATAATTTTGCAGTGGAAATAGCGCATATAGATGGTGCACAAATGGGCATTATCCAATCCGTGCGTGAAATCCCGGGCTTTTTTGCTTTGCTCGCTATTTATTTGCTGTTTTTTATGCGTGAGCATCGATTGGCTGCAGCAGGTATTACGTTCTTAGGTGTGGGAGTTGCTTTAAGCGGTGTATTTCCTGACTTTTGGGGGATTGTAACTACAACTCTGTTGATGTCTTTTGGCTTCCATTATTATGAGACCATGAACCAATCTTTGATTTTACAATATTTTAATGAACAGAAAGCCCCTTTGGTTTTAGGGCGACTGCGAAGCCTTACTGCCTTGGCAAATATTATTACCGGTGCTTTGGTATGGCTACTGTCGCCGTTTTTGGAATATACTGCCCTTTTTGCTTTGCTTGGAATTGTGGCTGTATTGGCCGGATTGTGGGGCTTGTGTATTGATCCCTCAAATCCTGATTTACCCATGCAGCGTAAGCAAATATTGTTGCGTAAAAAATACTGGTTATTTTATGTGCTAACCTTTTTAGCCGGAGCTAGGAGACAATTTTTTGTGGCCTTTGCTATTTTTTTGCTGGTTTCCCGTTTTGGCTATTCCATTACTCAGATAACAATGCTTTTTGTGCTCAATAATGCAGTGAATTTTTGGGTGAACCCTCTTATTGGCAGGGCTGTGAATCGTTTTGGGGAAAGACGGGTATTAAGCCTTGAATATCTTGTTTTAATAGGTGTTTTTGCCGGCTATGCTTTGACAAGCAGTGCTTTGTTTGCCGGAGTTTTGTATGTAGTGAATAATATTTTTTATAATTTTGCCCTTGGCATTGGTACATTTTTTCAAAAAATTGCTGACCCTGCGGATATTTCTTCGGGCATGGCAACCGGTTTTACCATTAACCATGTTGCAGCAGTTTGTTTGCCGGCCTTGGGAGGAATGCTCTGGCTTGTGGATCCGGCACTTGTGTTTTGGTGTGCAGCTGGATTTTCTACCTGCTCACTTATTTTGGTGCAATACCTTGACCATGAACTGGATTTGGCAAAAACGCGCAAAGCAGCACAAGGCGTATCCTCCTAAATTATTTTTATATCCCTTGTCAGCTTTTATTTTCTTCCCCTAGATAGTGTAGCCACGAATGCGGGTAATGAGTGAAGTTGTGGAATAAGTAGAGAGGAGAGGGAGGCTGAGTACTTGGCCGCCAAGTTCCTGCACAATCTCGCGTCCCACTATTTGCTCGGCAGGCCAATCTCCGCCTTTGACGAGAACATGTGGACGAATCGCACGAATCAGCTCAAAGGGGGTTGATTGTGCAAAGGGGATAACCCAGTCAATACAAGCCAAACCAGCCACAACTCGCGCTCTGTCCGCTTCTGTATTTATTGGTCTGTCTTGGCCTTTTCCTAGACTTTTTACCGAGGCATCGGAATTAAGACCCAAGATAAGCCCATCACCCAAAGCTCGCGCTCGCTCCAAGAGATCAACATGACCCGGATGCAAAATATCAAAGCAACCATTGGTAAAAACCAAGCGAAAATTTTGAGGCAAGTCAGCTTGCAGCGTGAGAAACTGCTCAAGGCAAATATATTTTTTTGCACTGGATTGTGGGTTATTCATGCCGTTCCTATCTTGCGCTCTCAAGGAACAGGCATTCCTTGAGCTTTGTATTCATTGATTTTATTTCGTAAGGTTCGCACAGAAATGCCTAAAAGATCCGCAGCTTGCGTTCGATTACCTTGAGTTTCATCCAAACTTTTGAGGATAAGCCGTTTTTCCATTTCATGGATGGGCATAACTGATATAGCCTGCTCTGGCGTTTTTGGTGGCTCGATATTGGTAGCAAGATTTTTGGCTGTGAGCTCTTGTTCGGGTTCAGGTACCCAAGTCTCTGAATCTACAAGAAAATGCGAAGTACGAATCAAACCGGAACCAGCAAGCAAAACCGCGCGTTCCATTAAATTTTGCAGTTCACGAACATTACCTGGCCAATCATAGCTGAGTAGCCATGTTTGCGCTTCTTCGGAAAAAGAGAGTTGCTCCAAGCCGTAAGCCGCGCAAAATTTTGCCACAAAATATTCCGCCAGAAGCAGAACATCTTCACCTCGCATCTTGAGTGCCGGTAATTTGAGGGGGATAACATTGAGGCGGTAGAATAAGTCCTGCCGAAACTTCCCTTCCTTGACTGTTTCTTCAATAGCTCTATTGGTCGTAGCCAGAACACGGACATCTACTTTGACAGTATCCATTCCGCCGACCCTGTCTATTTCTCCCTCTTGCAAAACACGCAAAAGTTTGGCTTGTAGCCCTAAGTCCATTTCCGTGATTTCATCAAGCAGCAGGGTTCCACCTGAGGCTAGCTCAAATTTACCGAGTTTTCTATTAATTGCTCCGGTAAAAGCTCCTTTTTCATGCCCAAAAAGCTCTGATTCCAGCAAATGTTCCGGTAAAGCCGCGCAGTTAATGGCTACAAAAGGCTGGTCCGCTCGATCAGAATGCAGGTGTAAAAATCTAGCAAACATTTCCTTACCTGTTCCTGATTCGCCAGAAATCAGTACTGTGGCTTTGCTTTGAGCAACTTGCTTTGCCAAAGCCAATACACGCAATACAGCTTCATGCTTTCCGATAATTTGAAATTTTGGAGGAGAGCTTGTGCCTTGCGTGGGCAAAGGTTCTGGGGGTTCTGGGTCCGGCAGCTCTTCAGGCTGCTCAGGTGGCAAGACCAAACGTATTTTTTCAAAAAGCAAAGGCTCTAACCAATAATCATGTGCGCCTAATTCAAGAAATTCGCGTGCTTCATCCGCATTACCATGTTTGGTGAAAATAATTATAGGTGGATAGTTTCCAGCACGACTTGCCTCTTGCAATAATTTTTTTGCAGTAAAGGCTTGTAATTCAGGACGGCATAGTATCAAGGCCGGCTTGGATTTTTTGATAAAACTGATTGCTCCTGACAGATTATCCGCAACTCCGGCCTGTAGACCGGCTTCTTTGAGAGGCGGAAAAATACCTGTGACAGACTGTGCGTCTGCTATAAATAAAATGGTTTTTGAAGCCATGAAAGTATCATAGCCTTAACCGAAACAGAGTTCAACTTTTTCTAAGAGTTCACACCTTGCCCACTGCGAGTCCTTTTGATAGGTCTTTTTGCATTATTTTTGCGTTTGCAAGCGAGGAAAAATGCTTACTCCTTCGATTCCGGTTTTGTGTTATCATGATATTTTTGATGGCGGTGGTCATAGCCCTGCCTGTTTTGCTGAGCACCTTGACGCAATTCTTGATGCTGGTTTTAAGACCATAAGCGCTCGCCAGCTTGTGCATGTTTTACAAAAGAAAAGAGCAATAGAACCTAAAACAGTAGTTATCACCTTTGATGACGGGCATATAAGTTCCTTTTTCCATGCTGCACCTGAACTTGAAAAACGAGGAATGACAGGTGTTTTTTTTGCTTTAACTGATTTTATTGAAAATGCTTCAGTCAGAGAACTTAGGGAAGCACCATTTTTTTTAAGCACTCCTGATTCTTTTAAGCAAGCTCTAATAGATGAAAATTATTCACAATTTATTAACTCTGGCGAAATAAAAAGTTTGCTATCAGCCGGTCATGAAGTGTATGCGCATGGATGCAGGCATCAAGGCTGTTTTAAGGCCATGAATCATGCTATACCCATGGGACATCCTTTGGCACATTGGACTGCTTGGTCTATTTACACACATTTTGATCCAAATTTACCTGTTTTTGAAAAAGGCAGTGCATATGTATACAATGGATATTGGCCAAATAAAGACAATCCACCTTGTTTTACGCAAAGAAGCACGCAGGAGCGCCGAGTCTTTTGCCAAAAAGATTTTGTGCAATGTTTTGAGCGGATCAGGGAACTGAACACATGTGATGAACAATTATTTTGTTGGCCTTGGGGTTCCTTTGATGCGCTCAGCGAGCAAGAATTACAAAAGGCTGGTTTTTGTGCGGCTTTTACCTTGGAACGCTGGAGCAATTCTCCGGGTACCAATCCTTTTCGTATTAATCGCATTGGCGTGGGTTCTGGCAAGGATGGTCAATGGATACAAAAACGCCTTGCCATGTACAGTCGCAAGCTTACAGCAAGAGTATTTTTCAAAAAGTACCATACGAAACCAGTAATAAAGCATATTTTGTATACTACGGATTCAAAAAAACTTTCAGGTGGTGCTCGTCAATTAGTTAATAATGCTCAGGCCATGCTTGACCTTGGGCTTAAGGTGAGCGTTCTTCTTCCCACGGATTCTGCTATTGAATCAGCATTACCTAAAAAAACAAATGTGATTACTTGTAGGTATCTTAAAAAGCCTTTATCCACAGCACTTTTGATTAAAAAACTTATAAAAAAGCATGATGTAGATATTGTGCATACCTTTCATAATAAAACCTATAAAGCCGGAATTTTGGCAAAACTTTTAGGGGCTCAGTTTAAGCTATTTATTGGCAGAGGAGTCATTTTTACGCCAAATCCTCTGTTTGGGCTTTGGGCACGCATTGCTAACGGCATGATAGTTAATTCTTTTGCTTGCGCTGCTTCTTTGGGCAAAATAATGGTGCCTCAAAAGCGTATAAACGTGGTCTATAATTCCTTTATTCCGCAGGTTCCACTGCCAGATAGAAGTGTACAAAAAAAACGCGGTCTGCGTATTCTTTACGTTGGAAATGAAGCTCCGGCCAAAGGTTTGGACACGTTTCTTCTCGCCTGTAATGCTTTGATAAAAAAAACAGATTTGCGTGACCTTGAATTTGTGGTCGCAGGAGCACAGAGCCTTAAGCCTTTTCAGCATATTATTTCTCACAAGGTCGCAAAACGACTGACGAATCTTGGGCTACTCAGCCATACTGAAGTTTTTGAACAAATGGTCTGGGCTGATATTTTGCTACTTTCTTCCAGACAGGAAAGTTTGCCTAATATTTTGGCTGAGGCATTTTATGCTGGTTTACCCGTGGTCTGCACAAAGGCCGGAGGGATCCCTGAGCTCGTGCGTCATGGGCAAGGAGGCCTGCTTTGTGAGCTTGAGGATTATGAATGCCTTGCCACGCAAATGGAAACGCTGCTGTCAAATTTTGCAGAGCGCAGACGCATGGGACGCATCAACCAAGAGATTGTCTGTACAGTATTACATAATAGGCGCAAAGGCTTGGAGCTTTTAGAAGTGTATCATGGGCAGCATAAATATGAACCCTTGCCACTTAACACAATCACAGCAAAAATAACATAGCCTTTTGTATTAGGGGCGTGTAGGTTTTATTGATACAAAAAGCGCACTCCAGAAGATAGGCTACGGACGAATTGATTGAGTCTCGTTTCTCCCAAAAGTTGTTCAATAAGCGGTACTTCTTTTTCAGGGCCTTCAACACGTTCACCTTGAGCACTGACGCCACAGCGTGTGGCTAAAATATCATAGGCATCTTCAAAAGAACCAAGCACATCAACAAGCCCAAGGGCAAGAGCCTGCTTACCAGTATATGCGCGTCCATCAGCCAAAGCCTGCACCGCGCTTTTTTCCATTTTTCGTGCCTGAGCCACATCAGTAATAAATTGCTCGTGCATATCCATGAGCATATCCATAAATGCTTGACGCTGCTCAGGCGTGAGTTCACGCAAAGGAGAGCCTGCGCCTTTTTGTGAACCAGAAGTCAAAAGTTCTAAGCGAACTCCCCAATGTTTAGCCAGCTCATGTACATTGACATACTGCATAAGCACGCCAATTGAGCCAGTTATTGACCCTGCATTGGCAACAATAATATCCGCAGGACAGGAAGCATAATAACCACCAGAGGCTGCAACCGAATCATAAGAAGCGACTACTGGTTTGGCTTTGCGAAGTTTGCACACAGCTTGATAGAGTTCTTGGGAAGGGGCAATAGCACCTCCCGGAGAATTTACACGCAAAAGAACGCCCTTTATAGTGGGATCTTCTCTCAGTTCATGGATAAAGTCTATGTAATCCGAAACATCAAAGAGTACATCTTCTATGTACACAACCCCCAAACGCTCAGGGCCTGTGGCGAGTATATCAAAATTACGAACAAAGGCCGAGCCCCCTAGAGCAAGGGGCACGGCCAATGTTAAGATTATTAAGCCAAAGAACAGCGGATGTCGCTGTGCAAAGTTTTGCTTAGCTTTCATCCTTGGCTTCTTCGGCTTCTTCTTTTGTTTCAGGGACTTCAGCTTCTGCTTCAGGCGCAGGTTCGTCAGTGTTTTCTTCTGGTGCTGGAGTCTCTTCCGGTGCCGGAGTTTCTTCTGGCACTGGAGCCTCGTCTGGTGCCGGAGCGTCTTCCTGTGCCGGAGCTTCTTCTGGCGCAGGGTTTTCTTCGCTCAGTGCTTCAGCTATTTCCTCGCTATTTGCAGCTTCAAGCTTTTCACGCAGCAAGTCTCCCAAAGTATTGCCAGCATCTGCAGCAGAGGCATCTCCAAATTTTTTGGAAGTACCTGCACGTTTTTTCTCAGCTTCTTCAGTTGTTTGTTTGATAGAAAGTCCAAGTTTACGATCATCAGCAGAGACATTGATGACCTTGGCTTCAATTTGTGCACCTTCCTCATAATTTTCAGAGGGAGATTTAATCTTTTTCCGGCTGATTTCAGAAACGTGCACTAAGCCTTCAATGCCTTCCTCAACTTCAACAAACAAACCAAAATCCGTGATATTAGTCACAGTGCCGGTGATAAGTTTTCCAATGGGATATTTTGTGGGAACTTGCAACCATGGATCTTCTGCAAGTTGCTTAATACCCAGAGTGAATTTTTCATTTTCTTTATCCACGGTAAGTACTTTGACTTGTACCACATCGCCGGTTTTGTATACTTCTGAAGGGTGACGAATTTTTTTCGTCCAAGATATATCCGAAACATGAATAAGGCCGTCAATGCCTTCCTCAATGCCAAGGAACAGGCCAAATTCAGTAATGTTTTTGATTGGCCCTTCCAGAATTGTTCCTTCAGGATATTTTTCAGCAACCAAATCCCAAGGATTAGGTTTAACTTGCTTCAGTCCTAAGGAAATACGCTTGCTCGCAGGATCAACGCTCAAAACAACAACTTCAACCTCTTGTCCGGCGTGTACTTCTTGTGAAGGATGGCGCAGTTTGCGAGTCCAAGACATCTCAGAAATATGTACTAAGCCTTCAACTCCTTCTTCCAATTCCACAAAAGCACCGTAATCTGCCAAGTTTGTGACTTTTCCGGTGAATTTGGAGCCAGCAGGGTATTTGCCGTCAATATTTTCCCAAGGGTCATCCATGAATTGCTTAAGGCCAAGCGAAACCTTGGGTACAGAAGGATCAAAGCTCAGGATTTTCAGTTTGAGATCATCCCCGATTTTGACCATTTCTTTGGGGTGCTTAATGCGTTTCCAGCTCATATCCGTTATATGTAGCAAACCATCCAAACCGCCAAGGTCTATGAATACACCATATTCTGTGATGTTTTTGACCTTGCCTTCCACGATTTGACCTTCGGCAAGAGTTTCCAAAAGCTGACCGCGCTGTTCGCTACGCAAATCTTCAAGCAAGACGCGACGTGAAACAATAACATTGCTGCGTCTGCGATTGATTTTTAATATCTTAAATTCAAATGTTTGCCCAACCAAAGCATCCATATCCGGTACAGGCCGGAGATCGACATGGGAACCGGGTAAAAAGGCTTCAACTCCACCAAGATCAACAGTGTAGCCACCTTTGATGCGTTTAATAATGCGCCCTTTAACGGTCTCTTCTTGTTCGATGCCCTCTTCAAGTTTATCAAAGAGCTGCATGCGCTTGGCTTTTTCACGCGAAAGGAGAATAGTTCCTTCGCCTTCATCCTTGCGGACAACAAAAACATCTACCTTATCCCCAACATTCACGGTCAATTCTTCGGCAGAATCCATAAATTCAGCTATTGGAATTTGACCCTCAGACTTGAAATTGACGTCAACAAGAACATGATCTTTTTCGATTTTGACCACTTCTCCAAGAATGATGCTTCCTTCATCCAATGCACCAAAATCATCATTAAGATAATCATCAAGCGCGGATGCAAAATCCAGCTCATCCATTGCAGGGTCTTTTTTGTTGTTGTCTTCCATTATTTACCTCCAACTGGTCCTCGGACAATGTATTTTGCGTATGTTATCAGGCAAGAACCTAGCCAAGACAAAAACCTTTTCCCGTTCCGAGGCAGACGAGGTTTTCGCAGGCAGACAGGCGCATACGCCCATGTTCAAGCCCGGTACGCACTCAGTGCGATAAAAATATGCTTCAGGCTATGTATCAATACTATTGATGTATCAATGCTATAATTCATACTATACTTTAATGATAGTAAGTAGCCTGAAATTCTGCTTAGCTGTTTTTGGGAAAACCTCAAGGTTTGAGCAAAGAGACAGACATAAGCAAGAAGGATTGCAGTAGCTAAAAAGAAGAGGCCTGTAAACCGTTTTTTCCAAGTAAAAGTATTGAGGGCAAGGAAAAACACTATATTGCTTAGAATACAGGGATAGAGTATATGAACTCTCAACATATTGATATTTATAACACCAGAAACGCACAAGGCGCATGGCTTAATATTTCGACTTTCCTAACTGAAGGAGGAGAAGGTGGATACAATTTCTAAAAAGTTTTATCTCACTGCAATTTTTGGAGGCTTGGCAGGGATGTGCCTTCTCACTATTGTTGGAGGTATTTTTGGCGAATTGGCACAAATAGCAGAGCAATCAACTCTTTTGGATTTTACTCCCTATGTAATAGGGGCAGGGATTACGGTTTTACTTATTTTTAGCATTTTTATTTATCAGCTTGTTGTTCATTTTACTCTTTTACATAGCATGTGGCAATCCATTCCACCTGAACACAAGAGAACAACACCTGGCAAGGCTGTTGGCCTTTCCTTTATTCCTGTGTTTCATATCTACTGGAGGTTCAAAGCTCTCTGGGGCTGGGCAAAAGATTACAATACATACATCGCAAAAAATAATATTGATGCCCCAAAAATGTCAGAAAAAATGGCCTTAATTTTATGTATTTGTGCTTCTTCCCCCTTAATTTATGGGTTAATATCGCGTTTTTTCGTATCGGATACAGCAATTTTGGGAATATTGAGTTATGTCCTGATGATTCCACTCTCGGTGGCTGCTATTTTTATGATCATATTTATGCTTGAAGGCATTGATGGAGCCAATGCAATTATAACAGCAATATCTCAGGTAAAAGCAAAAGACACTTGCACAAAAAAATGTACTGTAAAACGAATTTCTAAAGCATTGTATCTTACTTCAATTATTGGCGGAACATTTGCTAGCATTATTATTATAGGCGTAGGATTCTATTTAGCAATGCCCATGGTCGAATCATTTCCAATGGCCACAGCGTATGGAAAATATACTACGATTATAGACGCTCTTCCTTTTATTTTTATTGTGATTATTGGAACTGCTCTTATAATCTACGCAGTGACTCTTATGTATGTCTTGCTGTATAAAATATGGCAAGCGATACAATTTGAAGGCAGCAGAACCACTCCAACCAGAGCTGTGGGCTTGTTATTTGTTCCGTTTTTTGCGTATTATTGGGTGTTTCAAGCTTTTTGGGGCTGGGCAAAAGACTGTAATGCCTATATTGCAAAGCATAAGCTCAGTATCCCAAAAATGTCAGAAGGCCTGTCTTTAGCTTTTTCTCTTACCTACCTCTCCGTGGGTATACTAGGATTGGCCTTTCAATTTATAGGTTCTTTTGAAATCATAAAAAATATTGTATTAATTCTTATTCTTGCAGGACTTTTAGCTCTTTTTGTCCTATCAATAATTTTTGCCAGTGAAGCGATCAATAGAGTAAATGCTATTGCGGAGGCAAAGGAAAGTACTACGGCATGAGATGCTTGCGAATAAAGTATACTTGCGAGTAAATAAAATTTGTATACATGGGGAAAACTTGTATAAGTAGCGAATATAAGCATAAGCGAGCAGTCTGCGTATAGCTAAGCAATGCTTGTATCGATGCGTAATACTTGTATAAAATAGACAACAAAAATCAGCAAGCCGGAGCAAATTGTTGCGCCGGCTTACTGATTTTTGACTCTATGCCATGTCATATATCTCTTTGTTCTCCTCGCCTCTCTTTGTTTTCCTGTTTTTCTTCTTGTTCTTCTGCGTCCCTTTTTGTCCTCTTGCATATCCTCTTTGTCGTCCTGCATATCCTCTTTGTCATCCTGCGCGTAAGTCGCAGGATCCAGTTCTTTTCTTTCTCTTTTTCTATCTTTCTATCTTACAGGGGCAAGGGCTTGTCGTGTGACTCTGCTGAGCTGTTGTAACTTAGGCGAGAAATAATAAGAACGCGAATACACGCTCGTCTTGCTGTATACATGTCGACAGATTGGAAAAAAAGCTGACACTTTAGACAAAGCTGAGGCCTTCAAATGACGAACGTATTTTGAGAATATCCATTAAAAACAGCATGATAATCTTGGTAGGTATAAGAAAAAATCTTGGCACTTTCTTTGCGATTGGAACCGTATGGCTTTGTATCAAAAATTTCCAAGAGGTCGCCAGATGACCAATGCAAGGAGGGTATAATGCAGGAATATAAAATTCTTGTTGTCGATGATGAGCAGGATTTCGTGAATAGCCTGACCGATAGGCTTGAATTACGCAAGATGAAGGCTGAGGTTGCCTTGAACGGAGATGAAGCCCTCAAAAAGGTAAAAGATGAAGAGCCTGAGGTTATGGTCTTAGATTTGAAAATGCCTGGGATGGACGGACTTGAGGTTTTACAAAGGGTGAAGGGTGCGTACCCCACGACTCAGGTTATTATTTTGACTGGACATAGTACTCCTGAAACTCAGGAAAAAGCTCGCAAAATGGGTGCTTATGCCTATTTAGAAAAGCCAGTGGAAATGGACAGTCTTATGGAGACTATTAATCGTGCCTATAGTAATTTTAAGCGTGTTGTGCATAATGTGGATACGGCTCTTATCGCTGCAACCATGGCTGAATCAGGTGAATTAGACATGGCTCGTGAAATTATGGAAAAGGAAACAATAAAGTAGTGAGATAAATCTCCGGCGGTTGATAACGGAACAAAACACAGCACCGGTATTCCAAGTTTAGCGTTATCCCGCCGGCGTTTCCAAAGCGTACCATCAATCGGGAGGTGCGAGTGAGTCAGGTGAGTATACTGCTTGTGGATGATGAACATGATTTTAGGCATGTTCTTTCCAAGCGTCTTTCGCGTAAAGGCTTTGTTTTATGTGAAGCTGAAAGTGGCCGTCATGCTTTGGAATGTATGGAAAAATTTTCTTATGATGTGGTCGTGCTTGATGTGAAGATGCCAGAGATGAATGGTCTTGACACTCTGGCAGTTTTGCGTAGCAAATTTTTAGAAACTGAAGTCATTTTACTTACAGGTCATGCTTCGACTGAGGACGGTATAGCAGGCATCAAGGCTGGAGCTTTTGACTACTTAACGAAGCCTGTCGAGTTGGAACACCTGACAGAAAAGATATATCAGGCTTATGAGAAAATTATACGCAGGCGAGAAAAAATTCAGGAGCAAAAGTTTCGTGAGCGTATGGAGCGACGTATAGTTGCGGCTGAACGTTTGGCCGCGCTGGGCACACTTGCTTCGGGAATCGCACATGAAGTGAATAATCCTTTGGCCGTTATTAATGATGCAGCAGGCTGGTTACTTGGCTTGGTACAGGATTCTCCAAAAGATATGCCTTTGCAAAAAGAACTTCTTAAAGGTTTGGGCAAGATTGAGTCAAGCGCACAAAGAGCCGGCCGTATAACGCATCAGCTTTTGGGGCATGCACGTCAGAGCGATTTTGAAATAAAACAAATTGATCTTTGTGCTGTTGTTCGTGAAGCCTTGGAATTAGTGGAAAAACAGGCAAAGGCAAAAAATATTACGTTTGAAGTGAAAGATGTTCAGGCCATGCTGATTCGATCTGATCCGGGACAATTGCGACAAGTATTCATTAACCTGTTAAGCAATGCGGTTCATTCTGCACAGCATAATGGAAAGGTGCAGGTGGATTTTGAGTTGCTGGAGGATGCAGCTTGTGTACGGGTTATGGATGATGGTTCTGGAATTTCTGAACTGGCTATAGACCATATTTTTGAACCATTTTTTAGTACCAAGCCGGAAGGGCAGGGGACTGGTCTAGGTTTATATGTGAGTAGGGATATTATGCACAAACTTGGAGGCTCGCTTGTAGCCTGCAATCAAAGCACACAAGGAGCACAGTTTACTTTGACCCTGCCTCTTGATTTTCAGTTTACCGCGAAAAAGGAGGTAGATAATGTGTAATAGACCTATTCGTGTCTTGCTTGTAGATGATGAACCTGATTTTTTGGATATGTTGGCACTACGCTTGGAAGTCGAAGGTATGGATGTTCACTGTGTGTATAGTGGTATGGAGTGCCTGAAATATCTTGCAGAGGATGATTTTGATGTGGTTTTTTTGGATATGCTGATGCCGGGAATGGGAGGAGTAGAAACTTTAGATGAAATTCGTAAAAATGCATATCAGGTTGAGGTTGTTATCATGACCGGACATGGCCCTGCGGAAGGGCTGAGAAAATGTGCTGGCCTTGGTGTTTATGATACGCTGTTTAAGCCAGCTGATTTTAAGGACGTGTTACGAGTCATTCATGGAGCGTATCAGCACTTGCATGGCAGATGAGATGACGGGGATGCAAAAACATTTACGCGCATCTTTCAGTAATGATTTGATCTTTTTGTATAGTGTTCAATTTATTTGAGTGTGGCAACTGTTTCCATATCCTGCCGTAAACGTGAACGCCAATGCGCTGCTTGCTCGCTATTATTCATAACCATGTCAAGCTGACGAGTGTGCATGAGCAGATGACCTAAGACGCGTAGCCCTGCTTCCATATTTTTTTTCTCCAGCCTTTCCAGTCTGGCTGAGAGCCGATCGTCCTTTAATACTACACGGAAACCTCGCTCTTCGAGTAGTTCACCAAGCATCAGCACTCGCCGTTGGCGACGCAGATCATCTGCTGCACCACCTTGGAAACGAAAACTGGCGAAATTTTCTCGTGGTATATCGCCAACCAATCCCTCCACTTGCGCAAAATGGTAGCCAAATCTGGAATGTAATGAACAATAATTTTTAGAGATCATGAAATAATTGCGCTGAGAGTATAGTGAAGGTGAGGCAGGATCCAAGGAACGATTCATGGTAGAATGAAAAAATATAGAAACCATACCTTTCCCATCTACTGCAGGAGGTCCTGCCCAGGGTAAAGCCGTGATTCCGTCCCAGAGAGCGAGCATGGGAATAGAAATTATATCATTGAGATGGACATATTTTCCTTTGTCGTCACCTTGGAGGCCATCATCCAGATCAAGCACCCACCATTGCATTGGGGTATTTGCTACCAGACGTTTGCTCGAACGCTTTGGATGCTCGTGATGTTTGCCAAATCTGAACATTTCATGCACAGCACGTTCATGGCAAAAGCGCGTTACATCATGCAAAGTCATGCAGTTTGAAGCTCGGAATCCAGGTGAATCAGGGTCAAGCAGAGTTAAGGGAACTATCGTCTTTGAAACTTTTTGAAGAGTTGAAAGCACAGGGCTACCTTCCATAAGATTTCGAGCTTTGCTTTGGCGCGTAAGTAACTCTTCTCTCTGCCCTTCAAAAACAGCCCGCATGTCTGCATCCAGAGTAACTTTTTTCCCCTGTTGTAGAGTGAAGGCACTTGTTATGCCGAATAAAGCAGGAACGCCAAATTCACGGGCTACATTGGCCAGATGTCCGGTTACACTTCCTTGCTCACAAATAATACCGGCAGCACGAGCAAGAAGTGGCGCAAGGCGAGGTGATGATTGCTGTGCAACCAGTATACCCCCATGGGGAAAAGAGAGCATGTCTGCTTCTTTAAGCACCAAATGTACTGAGCCTGAGGCCACCCCACGGGAGGCTGTTAATCCGCCTGAAATCAATGCTTTTTCCGAATTGAACGTATGCTCTGGGTCGTCCAGAAGGGCACTGTCTTCATTTTCTTTATGAGTCAGAGACAAGGGACGGCATTGTAATAATACCAGTTTATCGTTTTCATCAAAGGCCCATTCTATATCCATAGGTAAGCCGTAAAATGCTTCAAGGGTTAAGCCCAATTCTGCCAGAGTTACGGCTTGAGACTCCGTGAGTACTGGGCAGATATTTGCTCAGAAGTCGCCGGGACTAAACTAATTCCTCCATCTGCCAGTGTACGATATTGCTTTTTCTTGTCCGCAATTTCTTTGTACTCCAGAGTAACTGGCCCTTCACGTTTTATGATGTACAGATCGCTTTGAGTGCTGCCGTCTACTACTCCTTTGGGCAAACCAAATACTGCGGATATTAGCAACTTGTTCGAGCTGGAGGATAGCGGATTGCGCGTATACATCACTCCGCTACGCGAAGCTTTTATCATTTTCAGGCAGCCTACGCACATGGGAGTTTGTTCATCAGTTATTCCTCTTGCTAAACGGTAGCTTATAGCTGTGAGCGTATATTTTGAGGCTATAATTTCGCGGTAAGTCTGTAGCAATTTATCCTCTGTGACTCCGAGTTTACTTTGATATTGCCCGGCAAAAGAAATGTCCGCAAAATCTTCGCCCACAGCACTGGAGCGTAGAGCGAGATAGAGAGGTATTTTGCTTTTGTCTCGTAGGCGCGTATAGGCTTGAGTAATAGCGTTGCTGAGATCGTTGGGGATTTCCGCCTGCAGTATCATATTTTGAAGATCGGAACTGAGCTGTCGTAATTCATCCATTGAATCAGGGGATTTAAGCTGTTCTATGCGCGCTAGGATACGTTCCCGCAGACCTTTATTCTCAAAAAAACGGCGATAGCCAACAGATGTGACTACAAAACCGTTGGGTACGGCTATTTTGAAAACAGAGGCTAATTCAGCAAGATTGGCCATTTTACCGCCAACCATATCTGCGCTTTCGCGATGTATGTCGTAGAGATCAATAACAAGTGGTCCTGCAGTTTCTGCACAGTGAATTTTAAGGAGGGGATGAATTGTTTCCCGAAGCTTGGCTACTCTTTCAGCAAGTATTTCATACTTTTTCGGTGCAAGAGCAATTAAACCAGAGGCCATTTTTTCAGCTGAGTCTAGGGCGGTATTTGCTCTGGAACGCACAAAGGCCATACCAAAAAGGCGCTCGCCGCGTAAGGCTGCTTCGAGCTCGTTGAAAATTTCTAAGCCTTGATTATTCGCTTGCAGTACATTGAGAAATATTGCGTATCGTTTGCGAAAGTCAGCTTGCAGGGAGTTTGCACTTTGAGAATGGTTTGCCCCTGTATGGCCGAGGATTTTTTTAAACCAGCTCATATACTGTCTACCTTGTATTGTTGCATTGAGAATAGCCTTTTATTGGCTTAAGGCCAAGAAAATACGGCCGGTACGGAATATATCCGCACCGGCCATTGTTGCCGGTTCAAGCTAGAATCAATGCTCTAGCTTAAACCCGCTGCCTTCAAACATGAATAAGATAGCGAATCCATACCAAAGAGTGTACACTACATAGAAAATAAGAGAGAATGCTACCACAGCCATACGATCCATGATGCTTTGCGCTTCTACTCCATAATAATTGTATGCAGGCTCTATGCCTCGGCTTACAATCAGGGCTACCTGCTTGGCCTCAGTAAATCGTTTTTGTTTTTTAAGTTGTTTTTCCAGAGAAGCGAGCAGGTTCCACCAAGTATACAGCACGTTACGTTCTTCCATATCTCTACGCTCTGAAACGATTTGACCTTGGTTATGATACATGTCTGTTGCATCCTGTGCTGCGGCCTGTAAAATCATTCCAAGATCACCTTTGGCAGTAAGCGTTTTTTCGCCACTAATCGTTGCGCTTATTTCTGCCTTGTGCAGTAGAGCAAACATTGATTTGGCCTGATCAGTGTTGTTTGCAGACAGGCTTACTTCAACAGTCTGTCCAAAATGTGATATAGCGGTTTTATTGACTATTTCTAAATAGTTTGCCGATCCTTTGGAAATGGAATTGTAGAGATTATCCAGATAGGACAGCCCGTTGTGTCCATTATATATTGGGGTAAAGAAAAGGCCAAGTACTATGAGGAATATGGCCATCATACCCATGCCAGAGTAAAATTCTTTGCGGTTGGCTATCATGTTTATACCTCCTCGCCCTTGAGAACCTTAATGTTTTTAATGAATACGGAAATGACCCAAAAACCGAAGCCACCGATAACGAGGAAAAATGCCCAAATACCAATTGTTTCAAGGCCTTGTGCCAGCCCGGCAGATATATCGAGTACCTCCATGCTTCTCAGCTTAGCAGGCAGAGCAAAAATACGGTTTACGAATCCAGCAAGTACAGCCATGGCATAGAAACCACGAATTGTAATTCCCTTGACAACTTTTGTAACCATGGCACCTACTTGGATGCCCAAAAGGGAGCCAAGAAGCATACCCATGGCTAAAGTGTAAAAAATAAAGCCATAGATAGCATACTGGGTGATGGATGCGTATCCAGCGGTAAAGATGATTTGGAAAATATCTGTGCCAACTGTGGTCGCAGAGGAGACACCAAGCATGTAAACAAAAATGGGGAAAGTTAAAAAGCCTCCTCCAACGCCCATGATACCAGCTGCCATGCCTACAATGGCACCCGAGATAACAAGGAATACCCAAGAAATGGAACGTCCCCCTTCAGTAATACCTTGGTCAAAGCGTATCATTGGTGGGATTTTTACAGATTGTAATATTCTGGGCAGATTGCCCATTTCAACGCCTTCATTATCTGCTCCGTGAGTTCCTGTTTCAATCTTTTGCTTGCCATTGTGTGAAGCCCGAGATGCTTTAAGAAAGTCTATCATGGCGTAGAGCCCCAAAAAGCCAAGCATCAAACAATAAATAGTGGTGATAAAGGCGTCTGAGATAACCGGATTAAGCTCATAGAGCCAGCGATTCAGGAGACCACCTCCTGTAGCACCGCTTACTGCCCCTATTAAAAAAACGACTGCTAATGCTACGGAGACATTTCCCAGCTTACGGTGGATGACGCTACCCATGATGGCTTTGGCAAAAATGTGGAACAGGTCTGTGCCAACCGCAAGTATACCTTTGATGCCCGCACTCATGAGCGCAGGGGCAATAATAAATCCGCCTCCTGCACCGATACAACCTGTGATAAATCCGGCCATCAGTCCGACGGCAATGGAAACAAGAAATATACCGAGCGTGTAATACGCAGGACTGTAAGCTTTTTTACCTCCCAAAACGTCTGGAAGTACCTGAGCTACGTCCGCGGCATAGGCAACACCGAGTACCAGAATCGGAAGTATGAGTAGCCCTAAAATAAGCATACGCTTTTTGGAAAATAAAATTCTTTGGCTTGTTTCAATTTCCCACTGAGCATGAGCACGAGCCCCCATCATCATGAAAGAGCCCAGTTGTCTAATGAAATTCATAAGTGTTTTCCCCTTGTTTTTATATGGTTATTTTTATGTGACCAGCCCATAGGGCATTGTCCTTTTTGTTTATAGACATCATTTTTGTTTTGAGATCCCAAAGACAAGTATTTACAATAAATATATTTAAGAGGAACATCGCCTGTTTCCTTTTTTGCTAACGGCTCGGATAGAGTTCACTAAATCTTCAAGCTCACAGGGTTTGCTTAAGTAATCTACCGCGCCTAAGGCCATTCCTTCCCTAGCCGCCTGTTTTGAGCCATGTCCGGTGAGTATAAGAACTGGTAATTCAGGGTCTAACATTCGCAGGATGCGTAAAAGTTCTATGCCATCCATATCCTCCATTTTAAGGTCTACTGTGGCTACATCGAAATCGTTTTCGCGCATCAGTCGAACAGCCTCGGTACCGGATTGAGCCAAAATAACATCCAAGCCTTGGCGCGTGAGTCTTTTGTGCATCACTTCTAAAAATCCAATTTCATCATCGACAAGGAGTACTTTGAGCGGTGCGGTGATTTCATTTTTCATGCTCATGCCTTTGTCTCCTTTGCGGACTCTTTGTTTTCTGTTGAGGCGAGTTCTAGGGAAGCAGGATCAGGTATAGGGAAAATTACTGTAAATACAGTTCCGTCTCCGGGGCTACTCTGAACTTCTATATCCCCACCCATGCGAGTAACAATGCCGTAGCAAATGGAAAGTCCTAGGCCGGTACCTTGCCCTACTGGTTTGGTTGTGAAAAACGGATCAAAAATGCGCGATAAATTGGCTTCAGGGATACCCTGACCATTATCTGAAATTTGGATGAATGCTTCATTCTTTTGTCCAGTTTTACGGATTCCTGTAGCTACCATAATTATTCCGCCGTCACGCCCCATAGCATCAATGGCATTGTTCATAAGATTGAGTACTACTTGTTGTAATTCTGAGTCAGAACCAAGAATAGGAGGAATACCGCCTCTGAGCTGAGAGACAACATTGACCTTGCTGTAACGTGCCTTTTGTTCCACCAGATCAAGGATCTGTTCAATCATTGTGTCAATTTGAATCGGTTTGGCTGTGGAATCTGAACGACGGGCAAAATGCAGAAGTTTATGTGTAATTTCCTTACAGCGTTGACCTTGCTGACGTATTTGTTTGAGTGCGCGATTAAATTCTGTATTCTGTTCTTTTGAGGGTATATTACCTTCATTATCTTCAAGCATATCTTGCATCCAGCCTGCTTCTTCCATCATGATAGCGACAGGATTGTTGATCTCATGTGCAATACCGGCAGCTAATTCACCTATTGTGGCCAGACGTCCGGCCTCAACGACTTGTTTATCCATTTCTTCTTTTTCTTTATCCGCTCGAGCTACTCGATTGGCCATACGGCGCGAAAGAAAAAGTACAGTGGTCACTATGAGTATTGAACCAAGTAAAAGCACGCTTATGGTGAGTAGTTTAGTATGCACCAGCATACGATACACGTCTTGTGAATTTTGTTGATAGACCAGACGCCAATCCCCATTCTTAAGTGGCACTGAAACTTGTACATAGTCCTGCCCTGAATTATCCTGAGTAGTGCATGAACTTACAGTTTCTTGTTTTGAACCTGAGCTGCTCCAAGCTGCCAGAGGAACCCGTTCTTCAAAACTTGAGCTATATTGAGTTTGCAGTTCTCCCTGTTTATTTATTATGTAGGCAAACCCTGTTTCACCTACACGAATGGCTTCTACCAATCGGCTAAAGGCTTCAAAATCCACAGTAGCTCGAAGGATAAATTCTCCTTGGGGAGTATGCTTATGCACAGCTACAATAAAATGAGGAAGGCCTCGCAGCCCAAGGAAAACATCACTGATAAAGGTTTGTTGTCCCCGTGCAAGCTCAAACCATTCTGCTCCGGCATAGAGTGCCCGTTCCAGCCTAAATGGACCGGCATAGGCTACCTGATTGCCTTGATCGTCCACGAGGCCAAGGTCTGCAAATTCCTGTCCGTATTCACTGCGTAGTTCATCAAGTAGCCCGCTTAAAAAATCTTCTTGACTGAGTTGTTCAAGAGAAAAAACATTTGCCAATAAACTTACTAAGCCAAGGTGTTGATCCAGATAGGATTCAATTTCATGCTGGTGTTTGAGTATCAGTTCCTCAAGGTGAGCTTGGACTTTTTCTTCATAAGAACGATGAAACTGGTAGGCAAATATTCCGGCGACAAGAAGCATTGGGGTAAGAGCCACCACGATGATATTCACTGACATATTGCGAGCGAGCCCAAGATAATAATTGGCATCTTTGGGCTGTCCTGCGCGCAGGGCTTGCTTGTCTTTCATGCTCCCTCCTCAGGGCTTTCTCTCAATCAATCTTTACAAGTGCTGTGCCATGTGTGAGGCATATTAGCTTGTGATTTAATACGCTGAAATTTCAAAGAATAAATATGGAATAAGCTCTTCATTTATTTTTGATTGAGCACGTGGGTGTTTGCTTTTTTTACAGTATGTAAAACAAACATGCAGTTGAGGGGTATCAAATTCCAAAAACATGAAATTATGCTATTGTATTATAAGGGTATTGTAGTGCGTTGTTGCTGCACTGTTTTTGCATAAGAGTTGAAAAAGGGAACTTCCCCCTGAACTGTTTGGTTTGCTAAAGGAGAAGGTATGCAAGAAGCGGAGGTAGCCCTTTTAGGGCGCATAGTGGCTGAGGCAGCGCACGATCTTAATAATGTTTTAGCTGTGACCAAAAATGCAGGAGGACTGTTGCGTGATATTATATATATGCTTCAACCTGAACAGTTGCCACATGCAGATAAATTCAAACGTGTTGTTGAAAGCCTTGATCGCCAGACGAGTAAAGGAACGCGCACGGCTAAAACCCTTAACTCTTTAGCGCATCTTGCGGATGCACCTGAAGCGGAAGTTGATTTAGCCACACTGGTATCCATGGCTGTAATTTTGGAGACACGTCATGCCTCCCAAAATTGTGTCGAGCTTGACTCCTCCTTGCTTGAGTCTGGCATCAGTATTAGCGGACATCCTTTACGTTTTCTTTTAGCACTTGCAGCGTGCTTGCGAGCCTGCGTTGAATCTGCAGCTCAAGGGAATGTAAGCCTGCAATGTCAAAGCGAGAAAGGTACAGCTATGGTTTATTTCAATCTCAGTTCTGAAATGAAGGAATTTGCGCCTTATCTAACAATTTTTGAAGAATTGGGGCTTACTTTTGAAAAATTAAAAACAGGCTGTGTCTTGCGTTTTCCCACAGCACGTTCAAAGTGATTCTTAAAAAATACTTTTGAAATACGGAAAAGAATTATAAAGAGAGATCATGAACGAACACGTTGCAAAGAGTACAGTCAGTAAAACAAGACATCGGCTTGGCTTGCGTAAGAGGATTCTCTTCTTTTTGGGTGTATTGACTATGACGGCCGTGATTGGAGGCATGATAACGGCTTGGTATACCCTTGAAGCTCGCAGACTGCTTGAACAGATTTTGGATAGAGACCTTTTGGGCTTGCGAATTGCGGAGCAACTTTCAGGTGAACTAAATATGCAGAAGGGCTATGCCACGTATTACGCTATTAGCCACGATGAAACCTACCTGAGAGAACTTGCGATTCTTACAGATTCCTTTGAACAGCTTCTTAATCAGGCTTTGCAACATTCTTATGCGGAAAATGCCCGTGAACTTCTTGAATTAATTGCCAGAAAATATCATCAGTATGTAGTGGATAGACTTCGAGTTATTGATTTATATTCTCAAGGACGTGACACTGAAGGCTCTGAGTTGCATTGGCAAGTGCGTAAACATTTCGATGAATTAGCAACACAAACTGAAGCCCTTAAGAAAGATCAGGGACAGCGTATTCGAATTATTGCGGATAATGCCAAAAATAAAGCAAAAACAATGATTTATTTGGCCTGGTCGGCTATGGCAGCAGCTGTTTTTATGTCGTTTGTGTTGGGATATATGCTTATCCGTAAAGTCCTTGATCCTGTGCGCAGACTTGTTCAAGCAGGACAGGGTGAAGGTGTTTCTGAGTGTAATGAAATTGAAGCATTAGATATACAGATGCATGGCCTTATGGATGATATGAATCGGGTACGCGAGCATGTGATGCAGTCTGAGAAACTCGCTTTGGCCGGAACATTGGCTGCCGGAGTGGCTCATTCTGTACGCAATCCTTTAACCTCGGTTAAAATGCGCCTTTTTTCATTGGGTCGTAGTTTGCGTTTAGATTCGACTCAAGCCGAAGATTTTGAAGTTATTACCGAGGAAATAGGACATATTGATACTATCTTACAGCATTTTCTTGAATTTGCGCGTTCTCCAGCAATAAAAAAGGAACATACCTCGCTGGCAGAAGTTGTTGAAAATGCGATTCGCCTGTTGCGGCACCGCTTGGACTCTTATGGCATAGAAGTGGAGACTGACCTTGAGGCTGGCTATGAATCCATTGATGCTGATCCAGAAAGTCTTAAGGAAGTCTTGGTCAACCTTTTACTTAATGCTTGTGAGGCTATGCCGGGCGGTGGGCGTATTCGCATTGCCGTAGCAAGCAGAAGGAATGTTGAGCACCGAAAAATGGCAGTATTGAGCGTTCGAGACTGGGGACCTGGTATTCCTGAAAAAATATTGGAGCATATTTTTGAACCGTTCTTTAGCACCAAAGAAGATGGTTCTGGCTTAGGGCTTGCCATAACAAAGCGTATAGTTATGGAGCATGGCGGAACTTTTAAGGTTTTCTGTCCTGAGGATGGTGGTGCCTTGTTTGAGATAGCCTTACCAAGTAGGGAGTTTTGAAATGGCAGATATATTGATAATTGATGATGATCCTCGTTTGCGTCAGAGTTTTGTTAAACTTCTGGCTTCTGAAGGACATACAGTACGTCAAGCTCCATCAGGAGAAGCCGGACTAGATCTTGTGCGTGAACAGGCACCTGATCTCGCTGTTGTTGATCTCCGTCTACCTGGCATGAACGGTTTAGATACTTTTCAGGCTATACACGAAATAGAGGCGCGTATACCTGTTATTATTATGACCGCCTATGGCACAACAGAAACAGCCATCAAAGCAACTAAACTCGGAGCGTATGATTATGTGTTGAAACCTTTTGATATTCCGGCACTTCTTAAACTCGTGGAAAATGCTTTGCAAGCAGGGAAATTCATGCGCAAGAGGATCGGAATGAATTGTGCTCCTGACGAAATATGTGATGAAGCTATTCTTGGCCGAAGTCCCAGTATGCAGGATTTATTTAAATCTATTGGCCGTGTTTCACCTACTGATGCCACAGTGCTTATTCGTGGTGAATCTGGTACGGGAAAAGAGCTTGTGGCAAGAGCAGTGTATCAACACAGCCATCGTGCCCATCGATCTTTTATGGTTATCAACTGTGTGGCTATTCCGGAAACTTTACTTGAAAGTGAACTTTTTGGCTATGAGAAAGGGGCTTTTACCGGAGCTACGAGCCGTCGAATTGGTAAAGTAGAGCAGGCAAACGGAGGCACGCTGTTTTTGGATGAAATAGGAGATATGCCCTTAACTATCCAATCAAAAATTTTACGCCTGTTGCAAGAGAGACAAGTAGAGAGATTAGGTGGTCGCGAGACGATCAATGTTGATGTGCGTGTGCTTGCTGCTACAAATCGCAATTTAGAAGCTGCTGTCGCCGAAGGGCGGTTTCGTGAAGACCTTTATTATAGGCTCAAGGTGGTAACATTGAACACTCCTCCCTTGAGAGATCGTGGTGACGATGTCCGTCTTTTGGCGACACATTTCCTTATGCGTCATGCCCTAGCCACCGGTTTGGAAAATCCTGGTATTACTCCTGAAGCTCATGATCTTTTGTGCACTTATCATTGGCCGGGCAATGTGCGTGAATTGGATAATTGTCTCCATAAGGCCATTATTTTTTCCAGAGGCGGTCCTATTTTGCCAGAAAATATAGCCTCAATTCTTGGGGGGATGAATGTATCAAGAGAGCCTGTATCACATGCTCAGCTTATGCAAGAGTGGGTGACGGAATCATTGAATCGACATGCCGGAAAGAATGCCTTGGAAATAATTACAGATCAGGTAGCGGCAATGACTATACGCCAGGCTCTTACTTTCACTGGTGGAAATCGTACCAGAGCCGCTAAAATTTTAGGTATTTCACGCCCTACTTTGGTTGCCAAGATAGAAAAATATGGTCTGCGTATTGATGCAAAGATTAGTTGATCTTTGCAAAGTGTAAAAAATGCGGACATTTAATCTTTGTAAATTTCATTGTGTGTATCTATAAACCTAGTAATTACAAGTGATTATTTTTTTGCTATGTCTGGCATGAGCTTTGCCATAGCAAGGCCATGAGCGATAAAGTTTTCCGTATCGTGGTCTCTGACCGCAGTTCTAACGTGCGTAAATTTCTTCGGCGAGAATTTTTGTCTCAAGGATATCAAGTGAGCAGCGCAAAGGATGCCGAGCAGATTTTGCTAGCTTTGGCTTCACCAGCTCCACCGGATTTATTGCTTATAGATATGCAACTTAGTGGATGCGATACGTCTGATTTTTGGGAGCAGATAATGCAAAGCCCGACGGCTCCTTTTATTATTGTCCATGCTTTTTCTCAAGATATATTGCCTGATAGATTGCAAGGAAAAGTTGCCCGTGTGAATAAAACAGGAGATCTAGAATCTTTAGCCAGAGCTGTTTCATGGTGCCTTTCTCAAAAAAGCCGCCTGATTTTTTCCTCCTGAAATGTGATAAGCGTTATTTTGCCTTTCAAAAGGCCTTTATTTGTAGCAGAGTATTAACCTGCTTACGATTGTTTATGAAGTACGGGCTTAATGTCCACGAGCGGTGTTTTGTCCAGTGCTTCCAGTGGGCCTACGAGGAGCTGTAAACCATCAATGGCTTTGAGCGTGACTTCATGCAGGCCAATTGGATTGGGTCTATCCGGAGAGCGAGTGGCAAAGACGCCACGAATCTGGCGAGTCGTGTCTCCTCGTGGGTGAACTTTAAGGTAATTTCTGTCCGCTCTATCTAACCAACAAAGCAGGATCAAGCGCGCGCCTACTTCTAAGCCATCCAGAGCATCTGCATACGCTGGGAAGATTTCTATATGTGCGTCTGGTGCGTTTTCATGACCTTGCTTGGGCGCGGTTGCTTTATTGCGTAGCGCAGAGCGTACTTTACCTATTGCTCGCAGTGTGATGTCCATATTTATTCTCCAAAATGATCAAAACCTTTTGCAGTGTATTTTTTGCCATTCAATAGAATTTCAGCTGTATCGCTTACTGTGCCAATAATCCAGAGATCAGGGATACTGGCTTGTAGGCTTTGTGCAATAGCTGGATGAAACGCTGTAAGTAGAGCGTAATCTTCGCCCCCCAGCATGGCGGTTTTTATTGGCGAAAGCTTGTTTGCTGCACAAAATTGAAGGCATTCCGGATGAAGATTATGTTCTTCAAGGATAAGCTCTGCTCCAGCGTGTTTGGAAGCATGTAAAAAGCGTGGAAGATCACGAGCAAGGCCGTCTGAGATATCCATAAGCCCGTGGACTTCTTTTGATTGTGCTAAAATTTGTCCTGCCTTGATGCGCGGAGAAGGGCGGAGATGCTGTTTTGTTGCCTGTGGAAAATGTTTGATTGCTGAGCTGCCTGTGTTTTCTAAAGCCAGAAGACCACAATGTGCTAAGCCGAGCTGCCCGACTATAGCAAGCAAGTCTCCTATTTGTGCATTGCCTCGTGTAAGAAAAGAACGTTTTGCAATAGCATTAGGCCAAGGAGTTCCCCAAATATGGATGCCGAGTCCAAGTATTGGCGAGTGACTTAAATCACCGCCAATCAATTCAATTCCATGCTTATGGCTTAATTGAGCCATTGCAGCAAGGAGTCTATCCCAAAAATCGTAGTCAAGTTCTTTGGGAATCATAAGATCAAGGCTAAAGGCAAATGGTTTTGCTCCCATAGCTGCCAAATCGCTTAAATTGACAGCCAAGGCTTTATAGCCAATATCTTCAGGGCTGAAGTATTCACGCCTAAAGTGGGCAGTTTCTAAAAATATATCAGAGGAAATTGCAGTGGGTTCATTAATATCCAGAATAGCACAGTCATCTCCTCGTCCCAAAATGATTTTGGACTGTACAGGGCAGGACATAGCATCCAAAGAGATTTTGTTTGGGAAATGTTTATCAATGAGTGCAAGAAAGTGATCTTCGCTGTGCATGGAAAAAGTGTACGGGAACTTAAGCTAAATGCAAAGTTCAGAGAAGCTGCAAATAATCTGCAATAATTGTTTTCAGACCAAAGTCTATGAAATTGACCCGATATTTATTTGGGCTGATTTTCGCAATAATTTTCCCTTTGCCAAAAATTTTATGTTGGCAATAGCCAAGTTTTTCAGGGGCAACAGGCTTGTTTTTTACAGGCAACGTGTTGTTTTCTGCTAAGTTTTTTTGATTTAATCCACCTAAATATGACTCTTGCCAAACAGTATAGCTTGTAGAAGGTAATTCACGGAGAAAAGGAGAAGGCAAAGTTGCTTCGCTCATACCGCTGCTACGGTTATAGACCGCAGAAGGAACAAAAAGAGCTAATTTATGGCGAGCTCGGGTGCATGCAACATAGAGCAAACGGCGTTCTTCTTCAAAATCTTCGGGTTTATTGAGGGCTTTACGAGAAGGGAAGCGATCTTCAACAAGATCAATAATAATAACCACATCCCACTCCAAGCCTTTAGCAGAATGCACAGTAGAGAGCACAAGCATGTCCTCTTTTGTTTTTTCCTCTTCTTGATCACCATCAAGGGTGAGTTCTGCTGTAAACTGTGCAATATCGGTGTATTGTGCAGCTATTTTGAGTAGTTGTTCAAGCCCTGCTTGTCGTTTTGGGTAATCATCAGGGTAACGAAGCTTGAGAAACGGAGTATAAATATCCAGCACTTTTTCTAAGGTGGCAAGCGGAGTACTTGCGGTTTTACGCAGGGTATCAATGTCTGCTAAAAGTTGCCGGAGTTCTTGGTTTTTCTTGCAAAGAGTTTGCAAGTATTTTTCGCTAGTTATCTCTTTTCTTGGCTGAGCATACAAGTCAAGTTGCTGCGCTTCGGCATGTCCAAGCATATATGCCTCATAGATGCGTTCAGCTGTTTTTGGGCCAATACCTTTGAGTGGCTCTAAAATCCGTAAGAAAGCAAACTTATGCGAAGGGTTGGTGATTAAGTGCATGAAACAAAGTGCATCTTTTATATGCGCAGCTTCGTGAAATTTAATCCCCCCAAATTTTTGATATTTAATTCCATCACGAGCAAGAATCGCTTCTAAGGGAAAAGAATGATAGCCAGCTCGGAAAAGAACGGCTATTTCATGCAATGGATGTTTTGCCCTTAAGGTATTGATCATGCTCAAAACCTGTTTTGCTTGGCTTTGATCTGAAAGGGGTTGCACCATTTGGGGGAGGCTACCGTCAGTTTTTTCCGTGTAGAGTTTTTTTTCAAATTTTTGCTTTGCTCCAGCGAGGATTGCATTACTCATATCAAGGATTGGCTGTGTGGAACGGTAGTTTTGCTCCAAAGAAATGATTGTTGTTCCCTGAAATATTTTGGGAAATTCTAATATATTAGAAACATCTGCTCCACGAAAAGCGTAAATGGATTGAGCATCATCACCAACAGCCATGACATTAGCTGGTTTGTCATCTTGAGCGTGTGCAAGCAGAGCCACCAGCCGTGCTTGTACACGATTAGTATCTTGGTATTCATCTACCATAATATAGCGGTAATGACTGCGTACAGCCTTGAGAATATCAGAATTTTCACGCAAGACCTGCTCTAAGCAAAAGAGTAAATCATCATAATCCAAAAAAGCATGTTGCTTTTTTATTTCTTCATAGCCTTGAGCAATGGAGCGTAGGTCGTCAGCATAATCGATAAGATGAAAGGTCTCCTGCTCTATTACAGTATCTATTTTGATTTCTTTATTTCGGCTTTTGCTGAGTAGATCGGCAATAGTTGATTTTTTAGGATAAGAACGGTCGCCTTTACCCAAATTTAATTTTTCTTTTGCTTCTTTGATTGCTCTTTCTGCATCCGGCCTGTCCATAAGGGTAAAGCCTTTTTCAAAGCCGAGCGCGTGAGAATACATACGCAAAATTTTGTACGCAAAGGCATGAAACGTGCCTCCGTTGGTTCCTAAAAGAGAACGAGCCAAAATATTTTCAGCACGCTGCAACATTTCTTGTGCTGCTTTGCGAGTAAAGGTCAGGAGTAAAATTTCTTCCGGACGTACTCCGGATTCTACGAGATGTGCTAGACGGTAGACAATAGTCCGTGTTTTGCCTGAACCTGCGCCGGCAATGACCAGCACCGGCCCTTCAGTATGCGTAACAGCTTGGTACTGGGCAGCATTGAGTTCTTGCTTATAATCAATCATAACTCACCCAAAGCTAGCCTATAGGGCTATGGAGGGCAAGCGTGTAAAAGCGCATGGCAGGGCAAAGCGCATCTAAACTTTTTGCGTCATCCCTCGCATGAGTCGTAAAACTCAAATACGTTTACCTTAAGAATTATAAAACTAAAAAAATGATAAAATTAAACTTTAATTATACTTCGTCATAATATTCAAAGGACTCTTCGCCAGTATCAAAAGGATTTTCAATCAGTACAAATGTTTCTATCGCAGGGTCATCAGGCAATGAGTGTTGAATCTCAATCATATCATCTGTGCCTTCAATGCTCACCATCAAGGAATGCTCCTCTTGCCAGAAATTTAAGAGCTCAAGAGTGATACCTTTTCCGAAAACAACGGTATCAATGCCCATAGGATCGTCAATAATATCGTATCCATCGCCGAGATTAAAGATATATGTATCATTGCCATCATAATCATGAAAGGTATCATTACCTCTTCCGCCAAGATAAGTATCATTGCCAGAATAGTCATCAATAATATCATTACCTTCATACAGGAATACAATATCGTTTTGGTGTGTCGTTGTAAGTACATCGCTGTCATTTGTACCTAATATTACGAACTCTGGGGTAGGATTCATTTCTTCGTATTCATATACCCCCTCATACTCATATATATCTTCATTATATTCACCATAATATTCATTGACGTTTTCCGGCCAGTACATGTCTTCATTCTCATATGGATCATTAGCTTCGTAGTTTTCATCACCATTGAGTGCATAGTATTCACTGGTAGCAAACACAATATTATATCCTTGATGATCTCCATGCATCTCTGCATATTCATATGGGTCATAATATTCATCTACATAATTATATTCATCTATGTCACTGTATTCATAGACATAGTAGGGCTCATTTATATGATCGTATTCATCTAGCCCATCATCTATGCCATTATATTCATATGGATCATGATAATCATAAAAATATTCATTTCCTCTATACTCAAATTCAGTGACTTCTTCTGGAGCAATTGGATACCAAGGGTTGCCGTCCTTATCAATTCCATAAATGAAAGTATATTCTTGGATACTTTCATCGTCATTATACTCAAAGCTGTTCTCGTCTTCCCAATATTCAGAGTCAGCAGTGCTTTCTTCTTCAACCGGAAATTCTCTTGTATCAGTAGTATAGGTTTGAGAACCACTGAGAGCTGCTTCGTTAGCCTGACTGGAAGATATTTCAGTACCATCAAAAAACTTAAAGGTCTCTATTTTATGAGAGTCACTTGAATATCCATGTTCTATTTCAATAAAGTCTTCTGTTCCTTTTAATCCAAGCATCAAAGACGTACCGTCTTTCCAAAACTCTACTGAATCAACCGAGACATCTTTTCCAAAGAGAATAGTATCATTCTCTCCATAACTATCATCAATAGTGTCCTGCCCATCACCTATCGTAAAATAATATGTCTCGTTACCGTATGAATCATCAAGAATATCATTTCCTGCGCCGCCATAGTAGACATCATCGCCAGCAGAATCAGTGATTATATCATTGCCTCCAAACAGATACAAAACACTACTCCAATGACTTGCTTCACGTACATCGTCATCTTCAGTGCCTACTATTTCAATTTTGTTCTCGTATTGTGTGATGTCATAACCATATATGTCAGTAAATTCTGTTATTTTATCAGCATCTTGGGCAACAAAATATTTATCAACTAGCGAGGATAAATTAAACCATCCAGCATTCTCTTCTCCAAGGAATTTAACAGAGTCTACTTGATATTGCTCTCCTAAGAACCAATCTGCAACTTCAACAGTGTCATCAGCACCTGCAAAACCAATCATTAAGGAATCGCCCTCTTGCCAGTACTCAACATCTTCTTTGTTTATATTTTCGCCAAGGATTAACTTACCAAAACCAGTATCATCATGAAGAGTAACATCGCCATCGCCTATATCAAAATTATATTCTTCTAATGGTTCAGAAAAATAGAAGTGATTCTCTACAGCATCACTTTCATCAGCGATTTCATTCTCAGTTCCACCATCTACAGTATCATCACCTAACGCGATGAAGCCATCCTCATCAGCAGTCAAGCGAGTTCCATCGCTCAGTATAAGGGTTTCTATCTGATTATCGGAGCTAGAATACCAGTCACCTATTTCAATAGTATCTTCGGATTCGGTATTGCCAAGCATCAAAGAGCTACCATCTTGCCAGAAGAACAGTTGGTCAGCAGTGATGCCTTCACCAAAGGTTATTTTATCTGCCTCACCAGCTTCATCATAGATATAATCCTGCCCGTCTCCCAGTTCAAAATGATAGGTATCATTTCCTTTGCCACCAGCAAGGTAATCATCCTCAGTGCCACCATCAAGAAAGTCCTCACCAGCAGAGCCATACAAATTATCATCCCCAGCACCGCCATAAAGAGTATCGTTCCCACCAGTTAAGGTGCCAGAATCACGATCATCAAAATAATCACCATAGAGGATATCAGCACCTTCTCCTCCATAGAGAGTATCATTTCCGCCAGTTAGCGTGTCATTTCCGTCTGTTGGAGAAGAATAATCAGAAGAATAACAAGCAAAATAATCGCCATAGAGTGTGTCATTGCCTGTACCACCTTCAAGGTAATCATCGCCACCAGTTAAGGTACCAGAACACCAATCAGTAAAATAATCGCCATAGAGTTTGTCATCTCCCTCGCCGCCATAAAGTGTGTCAGTAGCACCAGTTGAATAAGAATAATTACTACAAAAAAAATCGCCATAGAGTTTGTCATCACCATCGCCACCGTTAAGCGTGTCAGTTTCGCCAGTTAGTGTGTCTTTGCTATGGGTTGCAGAAAGATAATTACTCCAAAACCAATCGCCATAGAGATAATCGTTTCCCTCGCCGCCATTGAGTACGTCAGTGCCGCCAGTTGAAGAAGAAGAAGAATGATAATAAAAATAATCGCCATAGAGTTTGTCATCGCCCTCGCCACCATAAAGTGTGTCATTGCCGCCAATTGAAGAATCAGAATACCTAAAATAATCGCCATAGAGGTAATCTTTGTCTATACCGCCATAGAGTGTGTCATCGTCGCCAGTTGAATAAGAAGAAGAATCAAAATAATCGCCATGGAGGGCATCTCTTCCACCAAGACCGTAGATGGTATCGTCAGCATTTGTGCCTGTAAGAGCAGTATCGCCAATATCGCTGTCTAATGTTCCCCAGACAACATTATCCCTTATCACCATTTCTTCTACGTCATCAGCAGTCCAATGTATGGTTTCATCACTTTCAAATTCAAAGTTTTCTATTTGGCAAGCAAAACTATCATCGAACCACCGCTCTATCTCAATAATATCGCCTGAGCTGGTATTGCCAATCATCAAGTCATCATCATCCTGCCAGAACACTAATTGATCCGCAGTAATGCCTGCACCGAAAATCATTGTATCTTCCGTGCCACCAGAATCAGCGATCTCATCCCCATTTCCAGCAGCAACAATCTCATCCCCACTATCATCATCGATAGTGTCATCATCAGTGCTATCTTCGATTATATCATCGTCAGTAGTAACGTCATTAATACCATCAATCACATCATCACTGCCACCGGAAATAGTATCATCTTCTGTGCTAGCATCAATAATATCATCGACAATATCATCACTTATAACATCATCAATTACATCCTCAACAATCTCAACTGGAGGCTCAGCTGGTTCTTCTTCTAATTCAACAGTATCATCATCAATTATATCATCATTACTGCCACCGGAAATAGTATTATCTTCTGTGCTGGTATCAATAATATCATCGACAATATCATCACTTATGATATCATCTTCACTCGTATTATCTTCAACTATATCATCCGCACTATCATCATAAATAGTGTCATCATCAGTGCTATCGTCGATAATTACATCGTCAGTAGTATTGCCATCAATATTATCAATAACATCATCACCGCCACCAGAAATAACATCATCGTCAGTAGCGTCAGGGGTAAGAGCCTCTGCAACTATTGCGCGAAGATCATGTCTAAAATCGTCACGATAGAACTCAAGAGCATCTGCTTGATCTTCCACTCCTAAATCTTCACTATAGAAGTGAACATAATCTACTTGATACTGCTCTCCTAAGAACCAATCTGTAATTGTGACAGTGTCGCTAGTATCTGTAAAACCAATCACTAAAGAATCGCCCTCTTGCCAAGCTAAAAGGCTATCTTTATCTATATTTTTACCAAAATTTAAAGTGCCCTCACCTGCTTCATTGTAAATAGTATCTTGTCCATCACCTTTATTAAATACATAAATAGTCGCACTGTCAGAACCGTATAAATGATCGCTTCCTGTGCCACCATAAAGAACATCTCCGTATGAATCAGCATAGAGATAGTCATCGCCTGCACCGCCAATCAGAATATCTTTTCCGTCATTGCCTTCTAAAATATCTCCGTTTTGAGTGCCAGTAAATATATCAAATCTATTACCTGAACTAGTTCTGAGGTATTCTATTTGATGCTCATCGTTTGAAAACCATTCTTGAAATTTGACCGTATCCTTGGCTCCAATAATGCCAAACATCATAGAATTGCCATCTTGCCAAAGAGTAAAGTTACTGTCATACACATAACCATAATAGAGCAACTCATCTACTCCACCGTAATCATTTACGATATTTTGTCCCATACCTATTGAAAGAGCGTAGCCTTCGTTACCGCTATAATCTATGATTGTTTGTGTTGCCTTGCCAAAAGCATAAGCATCGTCACCACAATTTTCTATTACGGTTACCTCTGTGTTAATATCATCAGGATATTTACTCCATATGTACCGATCATCAGAATCGGCTCCGTATATTATATCAGATTCGCTATCAGCAAGATAGTATTCGTATATTCTATAAGACTCGAGAACAGCGGGATCTTCTCGTAATTCTGTATGAGGTTCAATATCAACTACATTATTTCCAGCTATGATAATATTGCTACTAGAGCCACCATAGAGTACGATGCCTTTTGATCCATTATAATAACTGGTACTGTTGCCTTTGCCGTTATATATGACGTTATATCCTTCATTATCATAGAAACAATCATTGCCATCTCCACCGGCTATAATATCATCACCCTCACCACCATGTATCAAATCCTTACCACTGCCACCGAAGATAATATCATTTCCGCCCATGCCGTAAATAATATCATCCCCTGGCGTACCAAAAATAATATCATCCCCTTCTGTGCCATAAATAATGTCATCCTCTTCCGTACCATAAATAATGTTGGCCTCTGTGCTATCATCGATTATATCATTATTAGTATCAATATCATCATCAGTATCATCGCTTATAACATCATCTTCACTCGTACTTTCTTCAACTACATCCTTTCCGCTATCATCATCAATAATGTCATCATTAGTGCTCTCTTCGATTATATCATCGTCAATAGTCACGTCATCAATATCATCAATCACATCATCGTCACTGCCACCAGCTACAATATCATCCCCTGTGCTGGCGTCTATAGTATCGTCGTTAGTAACATCATCAATTACATCCTCAACAATCTCAACTGGAGGCTCAGCTGGTTCTTCTTCTAATTCAACAGTATCATCATCAATTATATCATCATTACTCTCGTCAATAGTATCAACTGGAGCCTCAGATGGTTCGTCTTCTGGTATTGTAATATCATCTTCTATGCTATCATCGATTATATCATCATTAATATCAATATCATCATCAGTATCATCGCTTATAACATCATCTTCACTCGTACTTTCCTCAACTACATCCTTTCCACTATCATCATAAATAGTGTCATCATCAGTGCTATCTTCGATTATATCATCGTCAGTAGTAACGTCATCAATATCATCAATCACATCATTGTCACTGCCACCAGCTACAATATCACCCCCTGTGCTGGCGTCTATAGTATCGTCGTTAGTAACATCATCAATTACATCCTCAACAATCTCAACTGGAGACTCAGCTGGTTCTTCTTCTAATTCAATAGTATCATCATCAATTATATCATCAACAATTTCAACAGGAGTATCATAAGGCTCGTCTTCTAATTCAATAATCTCAGCAGGAAGTTCAGAGGGTTCATCTTCTAATCCAATAGTATCATTAATAACATCATCAATAGTATCAGCAGGAGTATCAACAGAAGTATCAGATAATTCGTCTTCTGGTATTGTAATATCATCATCAGCACTATCTTCGATTATATCATCATCAATATCATCACTTATAACATCATCTTCACTCGTATTATCTTCAACTATATAATCAGCATTATTACCATTAATAGTTTCATCTTCAGTGCTCTCTTCGATTATATCATCGTCAGTAGTCACGTCATCAATATCATCAATCACATCAATATCATCAATCACATCATCGTCACCGCCACCAGCTACAATATCATCCCCTGTGCTGGCGTCTATAGTATCGTCATTAGTAACATCATCAATTACATCCTCAACAATCTCAACTGGAGGCTCAGCTGGTTCTTCTTCTAATTCAACAGTATCATCATCAATTATATCATCATTACTCTCGTCAATAGTATCAACTGGAGCCTCAGATGGTTCGTCTTCTGGTATTGTAATATCATCTTCTATGCTATCATCGATCATATCATCATTAATATCAATATCATCATCAGTATCATCGCTTATAACATCATCTTCACTCGTATTATCTTCAACTATATCATCAGCATTATTACCATTAATAGTTTCATCTTCAGTGCTATCTTCGATTATATCATCGTCAGTAGTAACGTCATCAATATCATCAATCACATCATCATCACCGCCACCAGAAATAGTATCATCTTCTGTGCTGGCATCAATATCATCAATAACATCATTGTCACTGCCACCAGCTACAATATCACCCCCTGTGCTGGCGTCTATAGTATCGTCGTTAGTAACATCATCAATTACATCCTCAACAATCTCAACTGGAGGCTCAGCTGGTTCTTCTTCTAATTCAATAGTATCATCATCAATTATATCATCAACAATTTCAACAGGAGTATCAGAAGGATCGTCTTCTAATTCAATAATCTCAGCAGGAAGTTCAGAGGGTTCGTCTTCTAATCCAATAGTATCATTAATAACATCATCAATAGTGTCAGCAGGAGTATTAACAGAAGTATCAGATGGTTCGTCTTCGGATATTGCAATGTCATCAATATCAGTTTCAGTCGTGTAGGTGGGTAGACCGCCGACAGCTGCGGTTTCGACTTCGCTGGCAGACATTGTCTCACCATCGCTAAATTTAACAGTTTCTATTTTATAAGCATCGCCTAAGTACCAATTTTCTATTTCAATAAAATCTTCTGTTCCAATAATACCGAGAAATAAAGAATCGCCTTCTTGCCAGAAACTTACTTGCTCAGCATTTATATCTCCCTGCTCTCCTTTTGCAAAAACAATTGTATCACTGCCTGCAACATCATTGATAGTATCTTGTCCATCACTTGTACCAATGCTATCGTGTACATTAAAAAGATAAATATCATCTCCTCTGTTTCCAATAAGCAGATCATTACCAGCGCCACCCTGAAGAGTATCATTCCCCCAGTTACCATCTATGGTGTCATTTCCAGCTCCACCGTAAACAATATCATCTCCCCAGCTTGCATTGATAGTATCGTTTCCATTGCCACCATATACAGTATCATCATTCCATCCTGCATCGATGGTATCGTCTCCATCTCCACCATCAATAACATCCTCCCCCCAAACATCCTCTATAATATCATCTCCGTTGCCACCATAAATAGTATCATTACCAAAGCTGTCCTTTATAATATCATCGCCGTCTCCACCGTTGATTATATCATTACCCCAATTATCTTCTATAATATCATTTTCGGAGCTACCATCAATGGTATCATCCCCCTCCGTGCCATAAATAGTGTCATTCTTAGAGCTGGCATGAGTGGTATTGTTACTATTTTCTCTGTTAATAATACCATTGTTTTCAGCAGTATTTTCTGGCGAAATATTTGAGAGGTTAGAGAGCCGGTCTTGAGTAGAAACAGCTTGATTGTTCCAAATATCATGTTGGAGAATATTGCTCTCCGGATTTATAGCAAAATCTTCGTTGTCGAGCGTATTGTAAAGATTTGCCTGCTCCCAGTGAGGCTCAAGAGTATCAGTCGCAGTATTATGTAAACTCAAAGTATTTGTCCAACTCGTTGCAAAGGGATTACTCTCAAATTCAGAGCCAAAAGCCGTCATTGCGCTATTGTGAAGAACGTTAAAGTGTGAGCTACTTGTGATGTTTTGAATTTCAGTATCGTCAACATGAAAATCATTTTCTTGTTCACTGCTAGCAATACCTTCTTCACTGAAGTCAGCAAAGGGTTCATTTTCTCTCTCATTTTGAGAAAGTTCATTATTTGCACTATTTTCTGGTATGCCGAAAAGATTATGATCTATCTCTTGATCGCCAAAAACATTTTCCTCATCCTCAAAAGTAAGGTTATTTTCGCGACTACTTTGAAGAGTCGGTTCTGTATTGTTAGCAACAGAAAATTGATTCGTAGCTTGGTCGGAAGTGGTGGTTGTTCCACCTTGAGCGGTAGTACTCTCATGTATGGTCTCGCTTGCAAGTGTGCTTTGCTGAGCACTGTTTTCAGACGTATTATTTTGAGTATTATCGTTGATAGCCGAATCAGAAGTAGTATTAGTATCCATTGTATCTCCCCGTAATTATTTGATACCATAAATAATTAGCTATATAATGACATTATTGGCTTAAAAAGACAAGGAAATTATTAAATTGCTTATGGCAAACGCATATTAATCTATGAGCACAGTTTGTAGTGTAAAATCAATATCCCACGACAGAGCAAACGCATATTAACTTTTCAGCCACTCAGCTACCTTCTTCTGCCATTGAAACGCGTAAGTCGCAAAAGTCCATGTGTTACACAGCATGGCAATCCTTCTTCTCAGCCATTGAAACGCGTAAGTCTCGAAAGTGCAATGCTTTGCACAGCATGGCAGTACTCCTCATTCTGTCCTTGAAGCGCGAAGTCGCAAAAGTCCATGTGTTACACAGGATGGCAGTACTCCTCATTCCGTCATTCTGCGCGAAGTCGCAGAATCCAGCAGAGCCAGATTGTGAGGCTTTGACGCAGTACGAGAAAAAGCAAAGAAGGAGAGAAGTAAAAGAAGAAAATAAGAAATAAGAACTGGATCCCGCGAATCAAGCCCAGGATGACAAGAGGGAGAGCAGAGAGCTGAAAGAGGAGAGGCAGTGATAAAACTAGAGTCCAAAATGCTTGAGGATAATTTGGCCTGTGTCTCTGAGCAAATGTGCTTGTTCTCCTTGGCTATCAAAAAAGAGAGCTCCGTTTGCAGTGTGTGTTCCAAAACGGCCAAAATGCCCAAAAACTTCTTGGCGATTAAATTTTGCTTTGAGCTCAAAACCGGCATTTGCTTCACAGATAAGATCAGGGGCTAGTCCGGTTGGCGTAGTACCATATAGTTCTTCTTTGAGAAAAATTTTCTTAAATACCGGCTGACCTTGCCAACGTAGCAGCATGAGTTCCTCTATAAGTTTTGGGAGAAGAGGTGCGAGTTCCAGCCTTTGGTATTGAGCTTTGGGAAAAGTTTCTTTGCAATGCAGATAAATACGCCCGGGATCCAAAGCAAAGGCTGTTGTTTGCGGAGCAATATGCGAAGCATCCCATTCCGAAGCAGGAGAAGCATGTAAGATAAGATGAGCATGTTGTTTCAGCCAGACATTGATATCGACTTCGATTTTTAAGTTACAAAAACCGTGGTCAGCAAGGACTAAAAGTCTTTTTGGTTCAGGAAGTGCCTTATAACGAGAAAAGAATTGCCCAATAAGAGTATCCCAGTCACGCAAAAAGGCGAGTAAATCGTGGTGTAAGGGATGGTGTGCGTCCAAAACAGCAGGTAAGAAAAAGTGAAACAAGCGATCTGTTTCCGTGAGCACAAAGATAAAAAGATCCCATTCAAGGTCAGGCCACAGTAAATCAAGAGCATGACTTCGTGAGGCAAGGGTTTTTCGCAGTTCTTGCAGTAAATAGTCTGAATCTGAAGCACCGCGCAGAGTATCAGCTTCTAAAAGATAATCACCTAATGCACTGGCAAGAAACCGGGGATATACAGCCTGATGTATATCTGTTGCCACAAAGCCGGAAATCATCATACCTCGCAAGGAACGCGCAGGAAAAGTCGTAGGGAGGTTGATACTTTTACTTATTTTAGCACGCTGCCCCAAGGAATCGAAAAGAGTAGGACAGGCAACCTGAGTGAAATTATTGATGAAAAGTTGGTATGTTTGAGGATTGATACTGGTAAATCCATAAATACCATGCTTTTCAGGGCCTTTGCCTGTAAAAAAAGAGGTCCAATTTACAGGAGAAAGCTCTGGAAGCTCGGAACGAAGAGTTCCAGCTTGTGTCGTTATAGTGGCGAGATTTGGGCAATGCGGAGCAAGGAAATTCGCAATATCCAGAGAAAGTCCGTCCAGTCCAAGTACGCACAGTCTGGAGCGAGCAGTCACGAAATAACGGCCTTGAATTTTTTGAGGAAAAATTTTGGATTATAGCTCATTTTTGCTTTTCTTAAGCCTGCATCCCCTAAATCCTGCTCGCGGTTGACATAAGGAATATAGGTCACTTCTTTTTCCAAAAACATCTGGTTAATGGCTTGGTATATGCCTTTGAAAAAAGTATTGCCTTTTTCAAAATGTATAACCACGGAGTCTGCGCCGACAGGTTCAGCAATGGTATAGGCTACGACTTTTCCTTCAATGCGGAGCGCAGCACCGCGTAGTGTAGGGATTTGATCCCAGCTTTGAAGGACACGAGTTATGGCTGTATTTTCCGCAAGCAAGGCAGGGGAAGGATTTTTTTCTTCAAACCATTTAAGCCAATCAGCTTGCATAACAAGGACTTCTTCTACACACTCCAAACCCATGGGAGAATAGTTTGATACATATTTTGTTGAAAATTGTTTGAGTAAATTTTTTTTCTTATGAAAGCGATTGCCTTTGAGTTCTGTAAGTTCGCGTACATCATATATGTAATCCCAATGATCACGGCAGGCGTTGAGGCTTATGTTTTTTTGAAACGCTGCATCCCAGAGATCGGCTAAATATTCAGGGATTCTTGTAAATTCTTTTGCAGAGCGTATAAAAGGACAGTTCGCCCAGTCATAATGATCCCACGGCCCAAGTGGAGCCCAATACACAGCGTGTTTGCCATGAGTCTGTGCTGTTTGGCGCAGCCAGCATATCCCGTCTTGAAAAGCCCATTCAAGGGCATAGTGTTTCGCCCAGCCCCAAATATTTGCAAAAGCATAGTCTGATGTGGGTATTTGGGGACAGGAGGAAAGAATACTATTATATTCGGCTTGCCGTTCTAAAGAGATTTGTTCAAATTTAAGCTGCATTAACTGTTCCTTTGTTTGCGCTTGATCAGGCTAAAGCGTGACCAATCATAGCAGTGATAAATATAGAAGATGATTCCGGCTTGAGCAAATTGGGAAGCAAACATGGCAATCCAGATGCCTTCGGAAGACTGCATTGTATGATGCCCTAAAAACCATGCAAGAGGCAGACGCACGAACCAGATAGCAGAACCAAAGATTGCCAAGTTAAGGATTGTGGCACCGGCACCACTCAAAGCTCCGCCTAGAAGCATTGAAGTTACGGTAAAGGGAATGGCCAGCATATTCCATCGTAAGTAGCTGATGCTTTCGTTTAATACATTGGGTTCTGGAGCAAAGTACAGTACGAGAGGGTTTAAGAAATACCAAAGAAGCCATGTAATGCCTCCAACTGTTACAAGTGCTATGCACAGGATGCGGTAGCCAAAAGCCTTGGCAACATCCGGCTTGCCCTTGCCCAGCCAGTGTCCCACAAGGATGCTTGCGGTCATATTAAAGGCAAGTGCAGGCAAAAAGAGTATACTTTCAATGCGATTTCCTACGGTTAATCCGGCCAGAGCTAAATTTGCTGCATTTGTTCCAATAGGCAGAGAGGAAGTTAAGGCAAAAAGAAGTAAGTAGCCTGAGTTCCATACGGCAGACGTAAGAGCTGCAGGCCACGCTACTTTGAAAAGATAAGGAGCAGCATACCGTATCCAGCGCCAAGGCGGAAAGGCTGTCAGACTCATGGATTTTTGTCGCCAAAGCTGTATTATATTTAAGCAAGCTCCTGCTATAATAGAAAAAAATGTAGCCCAAGCCAAACCTTTGGCTCCTAATACCGGAAACCCGAACCAGCCAAGCCCAAATCCAAGGTCGCCTATTGCATTCAGTGCAGTGATAAAGCCCATTGTTAGCAGGGGTTGCATGACATTTTTTTGAGCTCGAAAAATTGCATTGCTAATGAGCAAAACATAATAAAAAGGCGTGATAAGCAGGTAGACTTCCAAAAAATAGGTGGTCAAGGGAAGTATTTCAGGATTGACTTGTAAGGCTTTGAGCAAGATTCCTCGCAGAGGAAAACTGAGGAGCATAAGCAAAAAACCAAGAATAAAGCCCAAGACTAAACAAAGCAGTATATAACGGCGTACCCGTGAATGCAGTCCTGCTCCAACGGATTGGCTAATGGCAGCCACAGAACTATTGGCAACAGCCATGGCAATGACCAATACGAAAAGAAATATTTGAGTGATCATGCCCAAGGAAGCCTGCACCGAAGGGTTGATCATGCCTGCTACTTTGACATCCACCGCACTAATAAAAAAATGTAAAATCATCATAAGTACTTGTGGCCAAGCCAAAGTCCAGATGGCTCTGTAAGGGCGAGTGGATATATTGTAATTATTGTGGTTCATATATTATCTTGAGTTTCAAAAAGAGGGCATATTTTGGGACTGTGAAAATATAGGCATCAATTTTTTTTTGCCAAGAGAAGAATTAAAAAAAAATTTGGAACACAGAGAATGCTCAAGCAGCAAGTCTTGTTTTATGAGCTATAAAGTCCATGTCTTCAGTACGCAATATAAAAAGAAGCAGCGTTTAATTGTTTGGCAACCAGCAGGCGAGCTTATGCCCTGAATGTATTGCTTGCAGTTGAGGTGGTTTTTGAACACACACAGGCATTGCTTTGCTGCAGCGAGGGTGAAATGGGCAGCCCGGGGGCGGTGCAAGCGGACTTGGCGGTTCTCCGGCAAGGGGAAGGTGGAGAGTTTTTTGTTTTGGGTTTGGGGTTAAGATCGCAGCAAGTAGAGCTCGGGTATAGGGGTGCATTGCTTTGTGTAAAATTGTTTGTGTATCAGCACATTCTACTATTTTTCCCAAGTACATAACTGCTATTTTTTGAGCGACATATCCCACAACTGAAAGATCATGGGAGATAAAGAGCATTGCAAGCTGGAGTTTTTTTTGTAGCGTAGTAAAGAGATTCAGTACTTGAGCGCGAATTGAAACATCAAGGGCAGAAACCGGCTCATCACACACAAGGCACTGCGGTTTCATTATCAAGGTTCTGGCTATGGCAACTCGCTGGCGTTGCCCCCCTGAAAATTCATGTGGATAACGCTTTGCATATTCAGCTGGCAGGCCGACCAAAGCAAGGGCTTGCAAAACTTTTTCTTCGCGCTGAGCGCGAGTGCCTTGTTTGTGTATATCCAGAATTTCTTGAACAGTAGCTCCAATTGTACGGCGCGGATTAAGCGAGGAATAGGGATCTTGAAATACCAATTGAACTTTTTTGCGAAATTCAGCCTGATTATATTTGTTGATGGGGACTCCCTTAAATTCTACCTGCCCTGAGCTGGGCTTTTCTAATCCTAAAATAAGTCGTGCGAGTGTGGATTTTCCGCAACCGGATTCACCAACAAGGCCAAGGGTTTCTCCTGCATTAATATCTAAAGTCACTTCATTGACAGCATGAACGCGATTTTTACTGAATCCTAGAAGTCCTTGCCGTGTTTCATAGATTTTAGAAATATTGTGTAAGCGGAGCAGGGTGTTCATTCTGTACTCCCTGTTTCGTGTAACCAGCACCGTATTTTTCTGTCACCATAATCAAAAAGAGGGGGTATTTCGCTACATTTTTTATGTGCTTGTGTACATCGCGGTGCAAAGCGACAGCCTTGCGGTAGGGCAAAAATGGAAGGCACGGTTCCCGGAATTGGGGTCAAGGCTTGGCGTGACTGTGGTGAAGGCAGGGAAGCTAATAGACCGGCGGTATAGGGGTGCAGGGGTGTTGTGAGAAGATCGTGAACCAAGGCTTCCTCCACAACTTGTCCGGCATACATGACAAGAGCGCGGTGGCTCATTCGAGCAACAACTCCTAGGTCATGAGTAATGAGAATTTGTGCAGCATTATTTTTTTGTCTCATTTGCTCTAAGAGTTCCAAAATTTGCGCCTGAACCGTGAGGTCTAAAGCTGTGGTTGGTTCATCTGCAAGAAGTAACTTTGGTTCACAGCAGAGTGCCATGGCAATCATGACTCGTTGCCTCATTCCGCCAGAAAGCTCATGAGGATAACTTGTTGCACGCAATTTTGGATCAGGGATGCCTACTGTTTTGAGCATGTTGATTGCTAAGACATGAGCCTTTTTTGCAGGAAGTTTGCGATGCTTGCGTAAGGATTCGGCAATTTGTTCACCCACGGTAAAGACCGGATTCAAAGAACTCATGGGTTCTTGAAAGATCATGGCTAAATCATTTCCACGAATGCAGCACAATTCTTTTGCACTGAGAGTGAGGAGATCACGGTTTTGAAATACGATAGAACCTGTGCTGATTTTTCCGGGGGGATTTGGTACAAGCCCCATAATGGAGAGGGCAAGTACTGTTTTTCCACAACCGGATTCCCCGACTACGGCCAGAGTTTCCCCTTGCGAGACAGTCAGGTTCACGGTATCCACGGCACGAGCCACTTTGCCTGAGTAGCTGAAAGTAGTGCTTAAATCACGCACTTTAAGCAGAGAAGATTGCTTGTGCTTTGTGCTTTGCTCTATGTCTGCCATACAATTACAACTCCCGAATTGAAGAGGGTATACGAGAAAATGAACGCAAGGACAATAAAGCATAATGCTGAAATAAAACATGTCGCCATCATAGGCGGAGGTTTGGCCGGATGTGAGTGTGCTTTGCAACTGGCACAGGCAGGCATTGAAGTAAGCCTTTTTGAAATGAAACCAAAGCAATATTCCGAAGCGCATGTCAGCCCTCATTTGGCAGAATTGGTTTGTTCTAATTCTTTTCGCAGTGCTGAACCGACTACTGCCATCGGCCTACTAAAAGAAGAAATGCGTGCGCTGGGTTCCATTGTTATGAAAGCTGCGGACGCAACTCGTGTTCCTGCTGGCCAAGCTCTGGCCGTTGATCGTGAGGCTTTTGCCTTATATGTAACTGAAGCTGTGACTGAGCATCCAAAAATTCATTTAATACGAGAGAAAATGAGCAGTCTCAAAGATACGCGTTTGCAACAAGCTGGAGCAATAGTGCTGGCTGCAGGACCTTTGCTGGCTGATTCTTTGGCCGAGGAATTATTTGCTTTAAGCGATGGTGGCCTGTCTTTTTATGATGCGATTGCACCGATTATTGATTTTGATTCTGTAGATTTGGACAAGGCTTTTTGGGGATCACGCTATCGCCCCGAAGACAAGGATTATCTTAACTGTCCAATGAACAGAGAAGAATATTTTGCTTTTTGTAAGGCTCTGCTTGAAGGCGAAAAAGTTGAGCCCCGAAGTTTTGAAAAAACTGTTCATTTTGAAGGCTGTTTGCCTATAGAGGTGATGGCTCAGCGTGGAGAAATGACTTTAGCTTTTGGACCACTCAAGCCAGTAGGGCTCACTGACCCAAGAACAGGCAAAGAGCATTTTGCAGTAGTGCAACTGCGAGCTGAAAATAGAAACAAAACAGCTTTTAATATGGTTGGTTTTCAAACAAAGCTGAAATATCAAGAACAAAAACGAATTTTTAGAATGATCCCCGGCTTGGAAAAAGTGGAATTTTTACGCTTGGGTTCTATTCATCGAAATACTTATGTTGAAGCTCCGCGAGTTTTGGATACTTTAGAGCTTAAAGCGCGAAGGGGAGTATTTCTTGCCGGACAGATTACCGGAGTAGAGGGCTACTTGGAATCTGCAGCCTGCGGTCTTTTTTTGGGTTTGCGTCTTGCCTCTCAATTACAGCTCCCCGTGCCTCCTGTGACCACAGCCTTAGGGGCACTTATGGATCATTTGCAGCAGCAAAAGAAACATTTCCAGCCATCAAATGTTCAATATGGTTTGATGCCAAGCATTAAAGCCCCGCGTAAAATTCGTAAACAGCAGTATGCTGAAAGGGCAAAAAAAGATTTTGACACTTGGTATCAAAGTTATTTTTTATGAGCCAATCTGTAAAAAAAGCTTGCATTTTAGTCTTTAATTCTGAATTGTCCTTTTTCCGCAATGTCTCTTCTGCACCACTGTTGATTCATTTTAATTGTGGGCTTCACAAAGCGGGTTGCGCCCTTTAGGGTGACGTTATTTGCAGGGGAGGATGGTCATGGCAAAGACCCATCCCATTGTTTATTTGGAACGTGTTTCCAAATACTTCGACGGGCAAGCTGTCCTTGAAGACATTGACCTCACCATTTGTCATGGTGAATTTCTCACACTTCTTGGCCCAAGTGGCTGTGGAAAGACAACTTTGTTGCGTCTTATTGCAGGTTTTGAAACCCCTGATTGTGGCAGTGTTAGTATTGACGGGCAAAATGTTGATGGTGTTTCGCCTGAGCTAAGACAAGTCAACACTGTTTTTCAAAGCTACGCGCTTTTTCCGCACATGAATATAGAGCAAAACGTATCCTTTGGTTTGAAAATGGAAGGGGTTCCCTTTGGCATTCGGCAGGCAAAAGTAGATGAAGTTTTACGCTTAGTGGGGCTTTCTGATATGAAACATCGCGTCCCCATGCAACTTTCAGGGGGGCAACAACAGCGGGTAGCCATTGCTCGGGCAATAGTGAACAGTCCTTTAGTACTTCTTTTGGATGAGCCTCTTTCAGCTTTGGACAAATCGCTGCGAGTGAGGATGCGTAGAGAACTGCGTGAACTGCAACGAAGACTTGGCATTGCTTTTGTGTTTGTTACCCATGACCAAGAAGAAGCATTTTCTATGTCTGACCGAGTAGTGGTAATGAATGAAGGACGCATTGAACAGATAGGTACCCCACAGGAAGTATATGAAGAACCCGTGAATCTTTTTACTGCTGGTTTTGTGGGAGAAACCAATGTATTTGAAGGGCTTGCAGGGCAAAAGCAGGGTGATTTTCTAGAAGTATTGCTCGAAGGCAGGCGCTGCGTTTTTAAGACAGAAAAAGAATTTATGCAGGGGCAAGCTGTGCATGTTTTGCTCCGCCCTGAGGATTTGCTCGTTGCCAGAGAAGTTCCTGAAAATGATAGCAAGGTTTGGTGGGAAGGTACTATTCTTGAGACAACATACAAAGGCTCTACTTGGGATATGCTGATTCGCTTAGAGCATGGGCCAGAAGTGTTGGTAACAAAATTTTTTGATGAAGATGCTGAAGATATGACGTTTTGCGCCGGGGAAAAGGTCGTTGTGAGCTGGCATGATGGGTGGGAGGTTTTATTGCAGCATGAAAATTAAGTTGTTTCGCTTTTTTGCTATCTGGCCGGCAGCGGTATGGCTTGTTTGTTTTGCCTTGCTTCCGGCTCTCCTTGTTCTTTTTGTGAGTTTTTTAGCCCGTGATGAATCAACTTTTGTTGCAATGTGTTTTTCCCTGAAAGGCTACAGTACGGTTTTAAGTTCTGCTTTTATCACTGTTTTTTGGAATTCTTTGCTACTTGCTTTTTCGGCAACGTTTTTTTGCTTATTGCTTGGCTATCCCTTTGCATATGGGCTTTCCCGTTGTGGTAAATGGAAAAATCTTTTATTGTTTTTACTTATTCTTCCGTTTTGGACGAATTCTTTGGTGCGAACCTATGCCTTGACTTTTTTACTGAAAGGCAAGGGTATTTTTTCCCAGCTTTTGCTTGTTTTGGGCATTAGCAATGAACCATTTTCCTTTTTATATACTGATTTTGCTGTTCTTTTGGGTATGGTCTACACGCTTTTGCCTTTTATGATTATGCCTATTTATGCTTCCCTTGAAAAATTAGATTATGCCTTGGTGGATGCAGCTCATGATCTAGGGGCAGGCTCTTTTGCTGCATTTCGATATATTATTTTCCCCTTAACCTTACCCGGGGTGGTGGCTGGTTGCATGATGGTTTTTTTGCCAGCTTTAGGCATGTTTTATATCCCTGATTTGTTAGGAGGTGGACAAAACCCTGTGGTGGGTAATTTTATTAAAAATCAATTTTTGATTGCTCGAAACTGGCCAGCAGGGGCAGCTGCTTCTGTATTGCTCACCTTGCTTATGCTTGGAATGCTTCTGTACTATAAATATACTGCATCTCGCACTCGTTTGAAAAATGCAGATTTTTCCAAGGAAGCTATGCAATGAGACCTTCGCGAGCTTTGTTTTCAAAACGCTTTTTTTTGATGCTACTGGTCTATTGTTTCCTTTATTTGCCATTGCTAGTGTTGATTATTTTTTCTTTTAATGATTCTAAATATTCAGTGGTTTGGAAGGCTTGGACATGGCAATGGTACGAGCGACTTTGGCATAATACCTCTCTGATAGATGCTACGCTCAATTCTTTGTTCGTTGCTTTTTTGGCTGCTACTGCTGCGACGTTATTGGGAACACTGACTGCACTTGCTTTGCATCGTTATCGTTTTACAGGGCGTAAGTTTTTACAATCTTCACTTTTTGTGCTCATGGTCAGTCCAGATATTGTAATGGGTGTTTCTTTGCTCATACTTTTTCTTGGCCTTGGCTTAAAACCTGGTTTTTGTACTTTGCTTTTGGCACATATTGCAATTTGCCTCCCCTTTGTTACCGCAACAGTGTATGCCCGTTTGCTTGGTTTTGATGAACACCTTGTGGAGGCAGCCCAAGACCTTGGTGCTTCAGAGGCACAGGCCTTTCGGTATATTATTTTTCCCTTACTTATCCCGGGAATTGTTGCTGGTTGGCTGTTATCATTCACTCTGTCTATGGACGATGTTATTGTGAGTTTTTTTACTACCGGCCCCGGGTTTGAAATACTGCCACTTCAAATTTATTCCATGGTACGCCTCGGCGTGAAGCCCGATGTCAATGCTCTTTCTGCACTCATGATTTGTGTTACTTCAATCTGTGTTTTAACGGCACAGATTTTAATAAGGAGAAAAAAATGAAAGGTTTCCATTTGTTCTTTTGGTTCATGTTTATTTGCTTTGCATGTTTCTCTTGTACAGATGATCCTGCTGGAAGTCAGGACGCAAAACAACGTAGTGAGCAGGCTTTAGACTCAGGTGAAGTTGTGGTGTATAATTGGACAGAATATCTTCCGGAAGAAGCGCTTCGCCGTTTTGAAGAAGAAACCGGTATCAAAGTGGTGTATTCCACCTTTGATTCCAATGAATCCATGTATGCAAAAGTAAAACTTGTGGGCGGCGAGGGATATGATGTTGTTGTTCCTTCTACCTACTATGTTGCTAAAATGAGAGAGGAAGGATTACTTGCACCGCTTGACAGCAAAAAATTGCATAATTTCCATAATCTTAACGCACAGGTTCTTGATAGAGAACATGACAGGGGCAATAAATATTCTATTCCCTATCTTTGGGGAGGCACTGGACTTTTATATGACAGCCGTGAGGCAGTAGAGACGCCAATAAGCTGGAAAAGTTTGTGGGATACACATTACCAAGGCAAGATTTTGTTGCAGGACGATGTCCGTGATGTTTTCGGTATTGCGCTGCTTTGCACAGGGCATTCTATCAACAGTCGATCTGAGGCAGAAATTCAGGATGCCTATGCTCTGTTGAAAACGCTTGCCCCCGGAGTTTTAGTCTATAATTCTGACAGCCCCAAAATACCTTTCTTAAATGAGGAAGTAAGTATTGGGGGCATCTGGAATGGTGAAGCCTATATGGTGCAAGAGGAATCCGAGTATTTTAATTTTATTTGGCCTCAAGAGGGTGGACTGCTTTGGATGGATAATTTTGTTATTCTTCAAGGCGCACGCAATTATGAGAATGCGCTGAAATTTATTGATTTTATGTTGAGGCCGGAAATTGCTGCTCTTTGCTGTACGGAATATGGCTACCCAACGCCAAATACAGAAGCTATTAAATTATTAGCAGCTGATATTGCGAACAATCCTGTAATATTTCCACCTGAGGAAGTCTTGAAGCGTAGCGAGTTTCAAGGAGACGTCGGCGAAAGTATTGTTATATATGAAAAATATTGGGAAATGCTTCGAGCTGGACAGTAGGCAAGGCAAGGGGGCGAAAAATTTTCTTAATAAATCAAAAAATTGAAAATATATGAGTTCTTATGCCGGGTGAACAAACCCAAGATCACAGCCCCAGCTTAGCGAGCATGTCGTCTACATAGGCTTGATCTGCATTGCGACAAGGGCCTTCAAGTACGGAGGCCTTTTCTTTGGCCTGTTTTTTTATATCTGTAATATTCAGTTCAGGAGTAGTTTCTTTGGTTTCAATCATCAAACCGGTAGAAACGATCATTTCTTTGACTATGTTTTCAATGGATTTGAGAGCATTGATTATGATTTTGATACGCTGGCCGGTAATATCTTGAAAAGAAAGGGAAACCATTATTTCATTGAGCTTTGTGTTAAAATCGCTGTGTATGTCTTTCAGCTGTAATCTGTTTTCTTTACTGACCCCACCGGTTTCAAAATCTTTTACTATTTTGCCAAGAGAATGACTCATGTCTTGTAGCCCTTCAACAAGATCGAGTATTTTTACCGTAGCGTTTTCCGTGGCAATTAGCACTTCATCAAGCTGATTTGAGGCTTTTTCAAAAAGTTCATGAGGTGATTTTTCGGCCTGAATACTAAGAGTTTGAATGTTATTTTGAGAAGCTTGGGAAGATTGTTTTACAGACTTGAGTTCTTCATAAATATTACGCAGCCCGTGTTCCATATTGCCTGATACCGCACGATAAAAATCAGAATCCGCTAGTATTTTATTCACTTCTTGGGCAATGATATTTTGCACTTGCTTGGCAGCAGATTCACCAAGAGGGCTCTCTGTTTCTTTGTGTAGAGCTGAAATTATTTTACAAGATATATCATGTAAGTTTGCTTTGTTGAGTGTACTTTTAGCTTTGCTCATTCTTGGAGTCCTTTGGGAAGTAGGGCGTCAATTGTTTATATTCCCTCAAAGAAAAGGATTGACCTAAGTATTTTTATTTTGCCGGCGTATATGCTCTCGCTGCTCTTCAAAAACAAATGAAACCACGGCTTCTTGATCTGTATCTCGTATACTCGCGAATTGGAGCAGGGTTTGATCGTGTTTTTTACCCTTTTGTATTTTTTGTGCGGTTCCTTTGGCTGCAGCTAATTGCAAGGGCATTTGACGCAGCATCATGACGACTTCAAGGGCAGTATTATCCGGTATTTCCGGTATAGAGGCGAAGGAGATTGTATCCCCAGAAATTTTGCGGATGTCTAATTGCAAGGGGTACTCATTTTTGAGTTGCTCTACATACTGATGCGCCAAAAGCATATCCAATTTTTTGTCTAATCCAAGAAGGAATTGGATAAGGCTATTTGGGAGTTTTGCATTTTTCAATCCTGCTATCGGAGGCGTGAGGGGAGCTACTGTAGTAAAGCGAATTTCATCGTCAAGAGAAGCTGTGATCCTTGCAAATCCAAGAATTCTTGTGGGCACACTGGCATATTTTTCTTGGCCATGCATCACAAGTCCCCCTCCTTATGCAATCAGTCTAAGATCAGGTCATCTAGATCAATAGACATAGCTTTTACAGGGCAAATTCGAGTACAAATGCCACAGGCTGAGCATTTATCTACATCAAAGGTTACGGTTCGCGACTGCGGAGCAAGACTCAGCGCCGCAGTAGGGCAAAGGGAAGTGCATAAACCGCAGTGTATACACTCTTCTTCATTGCGGAATATTTTTTGAGCTACCGGAGTGATGCGTATTCCTGCTTCTTTCAGGTAATTGATTCCTTGCTCAAATTGATCTTCTTGCCCTGTGAGTTCAAGGGTCATGGCACCTTGTTGTCTAGGATTGATGTCTGCTTTGAGGATATTGAAAGACAGGTTATACAATTTTACAAGATTACAAACCACCGGACGCCCGGAAACCATGGGTGGAAAGGTCAGGTAAATTATTTTGCTGTAAGCATTATTGGGCGTACTCATAGTGACTCCAATAGCCTTAGTTTTCGTTTATATATTGTTTTGCACGAGTGGCTTCTGTGGACTCTGGATATTTACTTATAAGATCTTCCAGCACGATTTTTCCAAGGTCTGCTTTACCCAAACGATAAAAGGAAACGCCTTGTTTCAGCAGCGCGTATTTATATTTTGTGGATTTAGGGTATTTTTTTATAACATCTTGATAGGCAAGGATCGCGCGTTGGTAATCAACGAGTTGATACCAGCATTCACCTTGCCAAAAAATAGCATTGGGCACCAAGGCATGGTCAGTGAACGTGGTAGTAAATTCTGCCCACAAAGAACGTGCAGTATCGTATTTGCGTTTTCCAAAGTTTTCGTAAGCTTTTTCATACAAAATTTGGGCTGGATCAAGCTGCGGAGTTGCAACTTGCTCTGTATTTTGCGTTTGGGAGACACTTTCCAAAGGAGCGGAAGGGGCAGGAACAGTGTTGGCCGGAGTAGTATGAGTAGGAGCAGTATTGACAGAAACAGCCTCAGCTTGAGCGGTATTAGCTTGAGCAGTATTTTCCGGAGCAAGAGGATCAGCACCAGCAGGACTTGTTTCAATACGGGCAGTGTTGTTCGGGGTCATCTCCTCTGGAGCAGTATTCACAGGAGCAGTGCTAGCTGGAGCAGTATCAAGAGGGGCAATCTCAATAGGGGCAGTTTCAATATTTGCGACAGTAGGATCTAATGCTTGCTGCTCAACATTTGCTACCTCAGCTGCAGTTATGGAGACGTCTTGCTGCGGTTGTTGTGTCTGTATTGCTTGTTGCTGTCTTTTTTCATCAAGGTCCACGGCCAGCTGATGTTCTAAGGCGAATTTTATTTTTTGAACATCTACGGCCAGTTCAGGGAGCGTGACTGTGGCATTCTCATCTTTTTGAGAAAGAGCGTTGAGCCTGTAATTGATGTCGTCTAATTCCCCTGAAATTGAGGCTATATTTTGTTTTATAGCTGCTACCTCTGCCCAAAGATCAGCTTGTCTTTCCTGAACTGGGCTTGAAGTTGTCTCTATTTTAGTGGCCAGATTGTTTTCCAGTTCACGGTATTGATGCTGAAGAGCTTGGCGGTCTCGCCGTGTTTGTGCTTGCAAGGCTTCAACATCACCTTGTGTGGCACAGCCTTGAAACAAGCCGGAGATAAGGAAAACAATCAAAAAAGAAATTTTTGTACTATTAGTCATGTTTATTCTCACTGGTTGAACGTCCTTTGATAAGATATGCTAAGGCTCCAAAAAAGGGAAGGATAGAAATTTGAAGCCAAATCATCATGTGCAGTGGATTATGTTTATGTTTACGATAAATATCAAACATACAAAACATGGTCAGAGCTAAGGCGCAGCCCAAAACAGAAAATAAGCAAATAAGTTGTGTTGTGCTCAGCTGCGCAAACATTAGCTACTCCGAAGGGGGTTGTTAAAAAATAAAAGCCAAAGGCCGAAGATACCGAAACAAGCAGTGCTTATATGAGTCACGCTTAAAGGGCCGAAGGCTCCTCGAAAATCAGCCCGATAAAATTCTACAAGAAATCTATTGAAACAAAAAAGGAGTAAAAACACACCGGCTCGTTGTCCTTGGCGAGGTAATTTTTGCCCTATGGCTACAAGAATCAGGAAAAGTAAGAAACTTAAAATGCTATGATATAATTGTGTAGGATGCAGTGCAATTCCAAGAGGAGCAACACTTTTTTGTTGAGTAAAGGTGACGCTCCAAGGGAGTTCGCAGGGCTTGCCATAACAACAACCAGCCATGAAACAGCCTATGCGCCCTATGGCTTGCCCCAAGGCCACTCCCGGAACCGCGCAATCAAGCCATTGTAAAAATGATTGTTGTTTGTGACGTATAATCCAAAATCCTAGCAGAAAACCACCTGCAAGCCCCCCTGAAAAAACCATTCCACCTTCCCAGAACATAAAAATATGTAAAGGGTATTTCAAAAAATACGGTAGCTTGAGTAGGACATAGAGCAAACGTGCTCCAAGAAGAGAGCCCACAAGAATTATAAAGCTTAAGTCTGGTACCAGTGTAGAGTCTAATTTTGCCTTTTTGCTTTCGCGTATAGACCAAAGCACGGCCAGCGCAAAGCCAAGTGCCATAAAAACACCATATGTATGGATAGAGATTGAAGCAAAACTATAGAGTATCGGATGCATTTGTATGCCCTTCTCGCAAATAGGCGAGTACGAGGAATGCTGCGCCTATGGTAATGCCCATATCCGCTATATTAAAAGAAGGCCAATGCCAAGAACCAAGATAAAAATCAAGAAAATCTGTCACATATCCATGACGAATTCTATCCACGAGATTACCGAGTGCCCCCCCAAGTATAAGGCCTATGCCACTGACAAATACGAGGCGAGGTTTCTGGCTGGCTCGAAGCAGAGAAAGTAAAAACATAATAGAGACAATATTAATTCCTATGAGTAGCGGTACTTGCCAGTCACTTGCAGTGTTATTGAGAAAGCCAAAGGCTGAACCTTTGTTGCGTACATGACTTAAATTAAAAAAACCTGGAAGAATCGGTTTCAGTGTCCACAGTTCTAAATGCACACGGATCAGCCATTTTGTAAGGATGTCCGGCAAAAAAACACCGAGAGCAATGCACAAAGTGCGTAGATAAAGCTGGTACGAGTGCATCTACGCCTCATATTGAGCCAAAATATCTGAGCAACGTGGGCAAACAGAGGGATGCTCAGGGTTTGTGCCTCTTTGTGTTGTATAACGCCAGCAGCGTTCACATTTTTCACCAGAGGCCTGCGTAACAAGGATGGACAATCCTTGAATTTCCTCGGAAATAAAAGCGTGCTCAGTGCTTTGGGCAGGGTCGCTAAGAGTCACTTGGGAGACAATGAAAAATTCCTCCATATCTATATTGTGTAAGGCCTGATGAATGGATTCAGGAGCAAAAAGCGTAATGCTTGCGTCAAGTGGCTTCCCAATGAGTCCTTCTTGGCGCTTGGGCTCAATGGCTTTGGTTACTTCGCTACGCAGGTCAAGCAAGAGCTGCCTACGGCTACGCTCTGAAGATGTACAATTTGTTTGCGGAAGATTTGGGCGCAAAGCAAATACTGTTTTTATTGGTGGCCGTAAAGTTTCAGGGATATAGCTAAAGACTTCTTCTGCGGTAAAGGAAAGAACCGGAGCCATATCAAGAAGCAGTGCATTCAGTGCGTGCCAGAGAACAGTTTGAGCACTACGGCGTTTGAGGCTGTCCTTTGCTTCTACATAGAGTCTGTCCTTGGCTATGTCTAAGAAAAAAGCAGAGAGGTCTGTAACGCAAAGATTATGCAGTGTATGATAGACCTTATGGAATTCAAAATTGCTGTACGCGCTTTGAATGCTTTGGTGTCCTTGCAAAATAAGATCTAAAGCTAATCGATCGACGGCTAATAATTTTTCCACAGGCAAAATATCCTGCGCGCTGAGGTCAAAGATATTTGAAAGCAGGAATCTACATGTATTTCGTATACGACGATAGGCATCGACCAGTCTTTGCATGGTCAGTTTGGAATAGCGTATATCCTCCTGATAATTTGAAGACGAGACCCAAAGGCGCAAAAGGTCTGCTCCAAATTCATCAATAACCGTTTGCGGTTCAATGACATTTTGTAAAGATTTTGACATTTTTATGCCGTCAGCATCCACAACATAGCCGTGTGTGAGTACATTGCGATATGGGATGTGATCGCATGTTCCGAGAGAAGCAAGCAAAGTAGAATGGAACCAGCCACGATGTTGGTCTGAGCCTTCCAAGTATAAATCGGCTGGGAAGGAAAGTTCAGGGCGTTGTTGTACCACGGCAGCGAAAGATGTTCCTGAATCAAACCAAACATCAAGAATATCTGATTCGCGTGTCCAGTGTGTGCTACCACATTTTGGACAAGTAAGACCTTCTGGAACGATAGCTGAAAGTTCGGCTTCATACCAGTAATCACAACCAGTTGGATGCTTTTGAAATTTATCAGCAATAGCCATTACCCAATCAGCGTCAAACCATGCTTCGTCACATTCTTTGCAAAGTAGGGCAATGATAGGAACTCCCCAGTTTCGTTGTCTGGAAATACACCAATCAGGGCGATTCTCTATCATATTATAAATACGATCTTCTCCCCAAGACGGAATCCAGTGTACTTTATTACGAATGGCTTCTAAAGCTTTGCTTCGAAGATTGTTTTCGTCCATTGCAATGAACCATTGTGTGGTGGCTCGAAAAATAAGGGGCTTTTTACAACGCCAACAATGGGGATAGGAATGGGATATTTTTTCCGCAGCAAGCAAATGTCCAAGCTCAGTCAGTTTTTTGATCACTTCCGGATTGGCTTCAAACACAGTGAGTCCGCCAAAATATTTGACGCTCTCTAAAAATCGGCCTTCGCCATTCATGGGTGAAAGTGGCTCGAGTCCATGTTTACAGCCGGTTTCAAAATCTTCTCTACCATGACCTGGGGCAGTGTGAACGCAGCCGGTTCCGGTATCTAGGGTAACATAATCAGCACTGAGTATTTTTGAGGCTCGATCATAAATAGGATGGCGAGCTTCTAATCCTTCAAGCTCAATTCCTTTGCGTGTAGCAAGGAGAGTAATATTTTCCCACCCAAAACGTTGCGCGCATTGTTCAAGCAGCGCTTCGGCTACAATATATGTAGCATTGTTTGCGGAAACAAAAACATAGTCCGCATCAGGATGCACAGCAACAGCCATATTGTCAGGAATTGTCCAAGGCGTTGTTGTCCAAATGATAATAAATGTTTGCGTGAGCTTTGCTTGGGGTGCAAAAGCGTGCACTTTGCTGTCTGGCAGAGGGAAGCGTACATAAATAGAGGGAGAAGTATGATCAAAGTATTCTACTTCAGCTTCGGCCAAAGCGGTTTCACAGCTACAGCACCAGTGCACGGGTTTTTGTCCGCGTACTACTGAACCTGCTTCCATAAAGCGCCCTAGTTCTTTTGCCGTGGTTGCTTCATAGGCTGGGTTCATGGTTAAGTACGGTTCATCCCATGTGCCTAGTACACCAAGGCGTTTGAACTCTTCTCGCTGTACTCCTACCCATTTGCTGGCGTATTCACGGCAGAGTCTGCGCAAGGTTTGCGCTGGAACTGTTTTTCCTTTGGCTCGTAATTCTGTGGTAACTTTATGCTCAATTGGCAAACCGTGGCAGTCCCAGCCGGGAACATATTCAGTACGAAAACCCTGCAAGTTTTTTGATTTTACAACAATGTCTTTGAGTATTTTATTCAGCGCAGTGCCGATATGGATATGTGCATTAGCATAAGGTGGCCCATCGTGTAGCACATAATTTTCAGCCGTATCATTTGCTTTAATCATTTCGTCATACGCATTATTGGCTGCCCATTCTTTGAGCATTTCCGGTTCGCGCTGGCGAAGATTGGCTTTCATGGGAAATTTTGTTTGAGGCAACAGTAAAGTTTTTTTATAATCACTCATGGAAAAAATGTTCCTTTGGGTATTTGTTGAGACCATGCGTTTGAATAATAACAATAATCAGCACAAAAAAATATCTTGATTGACAAAGGACTACAAGTCAAGTGCAGCCGTTTTTGCTTCAGGGCAAACGCATATAAATTTTAGGCTCAATACTTCTTGCCCATTTTATTGTTTCCCCCTTCCTGTCATCCTGCGCGTAAGTCGCAGGATCCAGTTCTTCTGTCTTCGCTGCTTTTTCTTTTCTTCTCTTCTTCCTCCTTGTTTTTTCTCTTACTGCGTCAAACCCTCATAGTTTGGCTCTGCTGGATTCTGCGACTTCGCGCAGAATGACGGAGGAGGATGTACTGCCATGCTGTGTAACGCACTAGATTTTCACGACTTCGCGCAGAATGACAAGCAAGAAAGGCATAACAAGACTGGGAGGTATCGGATACTCCTGAATTTGTTTCAACTAAGTGTTCGCTGAAATTTATATGCGTTTGCCCTGGTTTTTGCTTTATGTTTATTACAGGGCGATGAGGCCTTTGATGGTGCAAGCTTTTTCATAAATAGCACGGATTTCATTGACACTTTGTGCAATAATTTCGGAGCGGATGCTGATATATTTTCCTGTTTTAGATTTACGAATGCTGATTTTGCTTTCAGGAAAAAGAGCTTGGACAGCCTTTTTTTGTTCAGGGGGAACAATAAAGCTGAAAGGGTAGCTACAGGGAAATTCATGCAGTGCGCCTAGCCTTTCATAAAATTCATCCAGTTCAGAAATATTCAAGTGATACCCTTTATAAAAAAATTTTGCGCTACTCTTCTCGTTTTGTATTGTGTCGATACAGTAGCAGTGTATTTATTTCGTAGTGTGGGTGAATACGCCGTCCCAATCACCTTCAGGCGGTGCATCGCGCAAGTGTTCACAGCGCTCAGCGTACATAGAGTAGAGAACTTTGTTTGCAAAGTCTTTTTCCAGAGCATGGAACGCGAGAATTGCATCTTGGAACCGCATGGACTTATATAAAGCCAGAGCTTCGGCATAACGGTCCAACTCAACTTTGTGCTCAGCAGCTTGCTCATGAGTGCGAACAGTGAAAATAGTTATGGGTTCTTTTTTTCCTTTGACCCTGACGCTGTCCATTTCAGGGAAAACATATTTATCGCCACAGGCTTTTTGGATAACTTGTGAAACAATTATTTGTTGCCCGTAAAATTTTGTTAAGCCTTCCAAGCGTGAGGCAAGGTTTACATTATCCCCAATCAGTGTGTAGTCAAAAAGATCGGCAGAGCCCATATTTCCCACGCGAACAAGTCCGGAGTGAACACCTATGCCAATGGCAATTGGGAAACCAAATTTTTCCTGAAATAAAACATTGAGTTCATCAAGTTTTGCCAGTTGTTCAATAGCAGAATCCACTGCAAGAATTTCATGGTTTGGCACATCAAGAGGGGCGTTCCAAAAGGCCATGGTTGCATCACCAATAAACTTATCCAAGGTCCCTGATTTTTGAGTGATTATGCGCGTCATGGGTGTGAGGTAATCATGCAAGAGGTCTGTAACTTGTGTCGGACTCAGTTTTTCTGAAAGAGAGGTGAAGCTACGCACATCCGAAAACAGGATAGTGATTTCTTTTTCTTCGCCATCAAGGGACAGAGCATCAGGATTATCCATAATTTGTTCAATAACTGTTGGCGCAAGATACTGTGCAAAAGCTCCATGAATAAATTGTTTTTGTCGTTCTTCACGCCAGAATTTAATCAAAGTGAGTGTTGTAAAGGTTAAGGCAAGGTTCATGAGAGGGTAAAGAGGGGATACCCAGTAGCCTTCAGAGGAAAAAATATGCATGGAACCGAACCAAAGACCAAAGCCCATACCGAGAAAGGGAATGAGTACAAATCTGGCCGGTGCCCAAGTCAGCAGGATAGTTGCAAGGAGACCACAGATAAAAACAGCGAGAATTTCAAGTGCTTTTCCCCAGTGTGGTGTTTGAAGAAACTGTTTGGTCAGGATATTATCAAGGATTGTTGCGTGGGTTTCTACGCCCGGGTAAAACTGGGTAAAGGGGGTGGTTCGAATATCCTCAAGCCCTTTGGCAGAAGTACCTACAAAGAGAAATTTTCCGGCAACTTGTTTTAGGGCTTCGGGGTCTTTATTGATAATGTCTGAAGCAGAGATATAGGGGAATTCTCCTCTGCCTCCATAAAAATTAACCATAACCCGGCAAATTAAATCCACCGGAATAGTATAAGGGCCGATGCGTAGTGATTCAGCACCAAAATTTTGAATTTTGAGAATAGGGGTGATTTTTTTATTTTGATGAAAGCGCAACGCTTCCAGTAAGGTAGCTAAAGCCAAGCTTGGATAGATTTTGCCGTGCTTGCTTGTGAGTAAAGGAACACGCCGAATAGTACCGTCTTCATCTGTTCCTGTGGTAAAAAAGCCTGTTGCTGGAGCTGCGTCCATAAGATTACGCAGAGGGTAAACAGCACTATCAGCATTATACATATGCCTTGTTGGATCAGCAGAATGTCCGGCAACAGTCGTTTTTACTGCAATATTGATTCGCCCTAAAGGGTCTTCGTCAGGGTAGATATCTTCTGAAAAGCCACTGTCATTTTGATAGAGAAAGGTATAGCCAAGAACAAAGGGGCCAGTGGCAAGGACTTGGGCAAAAAGCTGATCATTATCGTTTAAGATAGGGGGTAGTCCGCTAATGTTCAGGTTTTGAGCGGCTTTCGGAAAATTTTTCTTGAGCTCAGCAACGATACTGTTTGGGGATGTTCTGTCTTTTTCAGCAAAAACAATATCAAGCCCGACAGAGAGCGCGCCAGCTTGTTTGAGGGTATCAAGTAGCACTGCGAGCCGATGGCGTGCCCAAGGGAATTGTCCTATTTCAGCAATGCTTTTTTCATCTATATCAATAATAGCGACTTTACCGCTACGTTTTACTGCTGGTTTGGATTTTAAGGCAACATCATACAGCCTGTAGTCCATGAGTTTTAAGAACCAAGGAGATTTTATTTGGAGGAATATGACGCCTATTGCAACAGTGAATCCAATAAATAGGAGTAATAATTTGTCTTTTTTGAATGCTTTTTTAAGCCAAGGCCAGATCATTGTCCCCCCCCTTGCTATGACAACTCTTTCGTTCACTAGAGGATCAAAATATATAATTTTTATAAAAAAAAGTACAGCCACAAAAAAGTTATCAAGAATCATAAAGTATTTGTAGGGACTGCCGATAGAGTATCATACGCAATTTGATTTTCGGGTGGTTTTGATGGGAAATATAATTGCATACATCAAATAAACAAAAGTTGACTGCTATGAAAAAAAACAAAATTTCTACTCTGTGCCTGTCCATGTTTTTTGTATTTTTTGTCTTTACGACAAATGCATTCGCAAAAATACCAACAAGTCTTGAGTTACGAGATTTGATAATGGAGTTACTTGCCACGCATGAACGGGTTCAAGCAGCTCAAGCAGCGGTAAGAGCTGCGGAATGTCTCGTGGAGCAAGCAGAAGCAGCTTGGGCTCCTCAAGTCAATGTTTCGGCAAGTGTTGGCAACGAAGGCATTATAAAATCTGTAGATGGCGAACCAGATACTTGGAAAAATCGTAATCAACAAAGCGTTAATGTGACGCAAAAGGTTTTGGACTTTGGTGCTACAGATGGTAATATTAAAATGTATCAGTGCATGGTACAGGAAGCACAATTTCGACTTGAGCAAACAAAGCAAGAGTTGATGACGCGTGGTGTACATTCCTATCTTTCCTTAGTGAAAAGCCGTGAAATGCTTAAGTATGCGAAGCGTTCAGAGGAAAATATTAAAAATCTTTCTGGTATGCAGGAGGCTTTGGTTCAACGTGGTGCTGGTCTGTCTTATGAAGAATTGCAGATTAAGGCGCAACTTGCCGGAGCACAGGCTCTTGTTGTTAATGCAGAGCGAAGCCTGCAAACTGCTGTAAACTCTTTCCGCTCTCTCTTTGGTATGGAGCTTATGCAAACGCAGCTTATGCGTTTGAATACACCGAAGACCCCGATAGCTATACTCCCTTCCTCAATAGAGGAATGCATTGAAATTGCGCGCGAAGAAAATCCTTTTTTGCTTGAATTGATGGCTGCCGTGAACAGAAATGTTGGGCAAGTCGATGTTGCAGACGCCAAATTTTATCCAAACTTTAATTTAGTGGGTGAATATCTTCGCAAAGAAAAAGATCAAGGGGCTGAAGGTGCTCGCTGGGAACTTCGTGGCGGTGCAGAGTTTAATTATAATATTTATAATGGTGGTGGTGATTCCGCTGCTTTGCGTTCGGCTCGTTCCGGACTTACAGCATCGCGACTCTCCGTGCAGGATCGTGCGCGAACAGTGGAGGAAAGTGTTCGTAATGCCTGGCTTGACCTGAAAACCTTGTATAGCAATGTTGAACTTTACGAAAACCAAGCGAATATTACATGGGAGTTCTTATCTTTAGTAAAGAAAAAGAAGGCCATGGGAGCCGAGGTCGGCCTACTTGACATCTTGGTTGGTGAGCGCGATTATATCAATGCAATGAGTGCCAAGGTAGGTGCTGAGCTTGACTATAATATCGCTGCATATACACTACTCTTTCAAATGGGGCGTATGGGTATTGAGATTATAGAAGGATAAAATTAAAGATAAAATTGTAGCAAAATAAGGGCTATCGTAGCTAAGCATTATGCAAGAATTATTAAAACGCCTTTTTCGCAAGCCAGGGCTTGCAGCTGAAATCCTTATTGCTACGTTTTTTATCAATTTGCTTTTTTTGGCATCGTCCATTTATGTCATTCAAATACTCGGACGCTATATTCCATACGGATTTGATGGCACCTTGATCACGTTGACTGTAGGCATGGTGTTGACTACAGTCCTTCTTTTTTTCTTTCAGATTATTCGTAATAAACTTGCTTCTGCAGTGAGCATTGCTGCGGACAAGGAAATCGAAGAGCGAGTTGTCAACGTTCTTACGCTCGGAAGAACTCAAGCCCTTTCCTCACTTCCTGATGCAGTTATTAACGAACTTGTTGCCTTGCCTAAAAGTATTCAAGCTGCTTTTACTGCTCCTCGAATCAACGCAGTTGCGGATGTACCTTTTTGTTTTTTATTTCTTTTAGCAACCTATCTATTAAGCCCTATTTTGGCTTTGATTACGCTTTTAATCTTATTTTGTTCTATGATAACGAGCTGGGTCTCTATGAGACGTGCACGAGTGAATGCGTTCAAAATGCAAAGAGAAAAATCCGTGCATCGTCAGTTTGTTTCATCTCTTATTGCAGGCACAGAAATGATACGGGCTTTTCGGGCTATTTCTTTTGTTAAAGAAGTATGGAATCGACAGCTCCAAATTTTTGGAGTGCTGCATAAGCAAACAGGTGAGCAACAGGCCATGTCTTCGTCCTTATTACAGGGGATCAATGGTATTTTGCGTATAGGTATTTACGCTGTCGGTGCTAAATTAGTTGTCACCGGAGATATGACAGTCGGCACTTTGATTGGTGCAAACATCCTTTCTGCCAAAGCATTGCAAATTTCTTCCGCCTTTATGCAAACTTTCCTTGTTTTGGGAAAAACAAAGCAGGATATTGCTCGCTTAAACAAATTTTTGAATTTACCCATGGAAGCAACATCTGGCGCAGCTTTATCACGATACTCAGGAAGGCTACAACTTAAAGACGTTGGCATCATGCACCCCGGAGCAGCTTCACCGTTATTTGAATCAATGCATTTGGATATTGCTCCGGGTACGGTTTTAGGCCTTGCAGGGTATAATGGTGCGGGCAAATCTACTTTTTGTAAAATATGTGTTGGATTATTGCAGCCTTCACGCGGAGCAGTTTTAGTTGATGGTATTGATTTGCGCCAAATTGCTCCTGACTGGTGGAGGAAACAAGTATGCTATGTTCCACAAGAACCGCTCTTTTTAAGTACGACCATTCGTCAAAATATTATTATGGCTGCGCCGGAGATTGATGATACACGATTAAATGAAGTGATACGAAGCGCGGGTTTAAGACGTTTCCTTGATACGAGCAAAGACGGGCTTGAAACGATGATGGCCGAGGGCGGTCGTGATTTACCTCATGGTATTCGTAGGAAAATTGCTTTGGCAAGAGCTTTGGTTGTGGACGGGCCTTTAGTTATTTTAGATGAACCCACCGAAGGTCTTGATGCAGAAGGCCGTAAAGCTGTCTATGAGATTATGAATACTATGCATAAGGCAGGTAAAACAATTATTGTTGTTACGCAGGATCCAAATATTGCCAAGGGTGTTTCTCTCCTTTGTGATTTTTCCGTAAAGCCCGTGCCAAGCATTAAGCAAATGCGAGCAATGGCTTCTCCCAATGAAAAAAGAAAAATCTCGAAATAGGCATCAGCTATGATAAACAAGCTAAAATCTGCATTCACAGCTTCAAAGCAGAAAACTGTTTCAAAACAGCAAGCAACTTCAGGGAAAAAGCCTGTTTCAAAACAAAAGCCTGCTCCAAAGGGCAAGGCTACTCCAAAAAAGAAAGCTGTTTCTAAGCAACCTACTGCTTCACAACAACAAATTGGCAAAATACAGAAAGCTGTTCCTCAACAAAAAGTTGCCTTAAAACAAAAATTGGGTGCGAGAAAAAAGATCGAGCAAAAAAAGAATGCTCAATCTTTGAACAAGCAGATTGCTGCTAAGCAGAGGACAGCTCCTCAGCAAAAGATTGCAGCACCGCAAGAGGAGCAAAAAAATATAAGCAAAATGACACATCTCTTTTTGCTCCTTTGTGTGGCCTTTTGTGTTTCTTTTGTAGCGTGGGCAGCTTTTTTTGAACTTGATATTGTTTCTGTTGCCATGGGAGAAGTTATTCCTCGTTCTAAGGTAAAAAGGGTGCAGCATTTGGAGGGCGGTATTGTTCGCAAAATCCTTGTGCATGAAGCTGAACCGGTAAAAGAGAATCAAGCCCTTGTTATACTCGAAGAAGTCGCCTCTGAATCTTCAGCAGAGGAATTGAAACTCAGGGTTATTTCACTACGTATAGAAGTTGCGCGTTTGGAAGCTGAAGAAGCAGGCTTGGCTGCTCCAAAATTTGATGAAGACTTGTTGAAAAATGCACCTGAACGTGTGCAACAAGCGCAAGAATTATTTCAATCACGTCAATATAAGCATAAAAGTGAGATGTCCTCTCTTTCTGAAAAAATTAGTCAACGTAGGCAGGGAATCACGGAAATTGAGTCTCGCTTAAGAAATCTACGCGATAATCTTCCTCTTGTTCGTAAACAAGTAGAACGAGACCAAGAGCTTTTTTCAGAGAATTTAATCCAAGAAGATCAGCTTATTGGACATCAAAAAGAAATGAATAATATAATTTCTGATATTAACGAAAACGGTGCTTCTTTGCGCCGTGCTCGTTCCATGTATGCAGCGGCTTGTGCTGATTTGGAAGGGGCAAAAAATGAGTATTTTGAAGATTTACGCACTGATCTTAAGAAAGTACGGCAAGAATTATCAGAAATGCAGCAACGATTGCGTAAATTTACGGATATAGAGCAGCGAACCATAATTCGTTCACCAGTAGATGGCGTGGTAAACTCGCTTTATCTTGTGAATGAGGGAGAAGTCGTGCGCCCGGGAGTCACTATTATGGATATTGTCCCTGCTGGTGATCCTTTGGTTATTGAAGCTCGTTTACCTGTGCGTGATATTGGGTATGTGGCAGCTGGGCAGAAAGCAGTTATAAAATTGCCTACTGCCGATGCTCGTCGATTTGGTAAACTTGAAGGGCAAGTGGTGAATATCAGTCCGGATGCTGTCACCTTGGAGTCAGGGGAAACTTTTTATCGGGTGAGAGTGGCAACTGAAAAGGATTATTTTGAAAGAGAAGGTGGTTATAAGCACAAACTTTTTCCGGGTATGCAGATTATGTGTGCTATTCATACTGGAACGCGAACGGTTCTTGAGTATTTAACCTACCCTTATTTCGACACCCTCGTCTTTGGAATGCACGAACGCTAGTAGGGAAAGCTATGTTTGTGCTTCATGCGCTTTTCAAATATTTTTTTATTTTTGATAAGAGGAAGAGATGCCTTCATTAAATTTATCTCCTTCAGGGAGTAAATGGCTGGTTTTTTCAAATGGTGTGCTTGGGCATTCAATCATTGTCCTTTCTGCGCTGGAACAGATAAAAAAATTATATCCACAGGCTAGGATTACTATGGTTGTCGATCGAACTAGTGCAGAACTACTGCGAGTTCATCCGCTCGTGGATCAAATAGATATTTTTGATAAAAAGCAGGATTCATTCAGACGACAGATGCAATTGGTACAGCAATGGAGAAAACAAAAATATGATATTTCTCTGCATTTTCGTTCCGGTGTACGCAATGAATTATTAGCTTTCTTAAGTGGCGTACCCTTTAGAGCTGGACAAAAGCTTAAGGGTTCTTTTCAGTTTATTAATCATATTTGTGATGACATTGACGGGGTTCATGTTCTTAAAAAACGTGGACACTTTTTAAGCCGTGCCCTTGGACATGCAATTCACTTAGACCCTCCTGTCTTGTTTCCAGATCATGAAGCTGCACAAAGAGTTGAGGCTGAACTTGCAAGCCATGGTCTTGAAGTGGGAAAATATGTAGTTTTACATCCAGCTGGGAAAACTTCTAATGGTTTGCAATGGTCATTGCAGCTTTGGGCTAAGGCTGTGGCTAAAATTTCCAAAAAATATCCGGTGGTAGTGGTGTGTGCTCCCTTTGAGCGACAAACTGTGCAAGCAGCTATTTATGGGGAAAATATTATTCATCTTGGAGCTGATGCTGCCTATCTTTCAGAAATAATTGCTCGTTGTGGATGGTTTTTAGGAAATGATTCTGCCCCCGCACATATTGCGGGTTGCTGGCATAAACCAAGGATTGTGGTGTATCCTAATAATACTAAAGCACAAATAAAATGGGGGCCATTTTATCCAGAGACTTGCCATATAGTAGATCGGGCTGATTTTGAATCAAAAGGTTTGGATGATGCTCTTGATTGGCTTTTCGCACAAAAGATGTAGCTTTCCGGGCGTTGGTCGATATAAAATGAGTAAACTATTTTGAGCCTTTTGAGCTTTTTGAGCCCAAAGTGTAAATTGATTTTCTGTTCTTTACGTTCTCTAGCTTTCGGACAATTGCAGTTCTTCCAGTAGGAGATTACTTGCTGCTTTTTTGAAGTCTGGTTCATAACTTCCGTTTTGAACTTTTTCTTTTAATTCTTTTATTTTTTCTTGCCTTACATCAGGCGTTTGTGTTGCCTCGCTTAGGGCTGTTGCCCGAAGTTTGGCTTCGCCGGAAAGTGAAACAGTGTCCTGCTGAGAAGCCGTACTGCTTTCAGTCACGGTGTTTTCAGCTTGGGGTGTTTTGGAACGTTCTTGTATTTGCCTTTCAGAGTAAGTGGATAGGTTGTCAACATTTTTAATATTCATGAAATCTCTCCATACATTGTATTTTAGAGCATGGTGGCATCAACTTTTGCAAGCGTCAACTCCCAAAGGGATTGCATGACTTCTTGCCGTTCTTGGCCTTGGAGTTCTACGGAATTTTCATTTGTTGTTTTTAGAATAATAATTTCTTCTGTATTGAGTGAATATTCTAACATAATTTTTGCGTCAAATTGTTTTTCTAAGGCATCCATTATTTCAAGGATCAGGGGATTTTGAGAGCCTTTGACAATAATATTTTCAATGATTTCAGTTGCAATTTTTTGTACCCATTCTTTACGTCTGGCATCTTGGGCTTTGTGATTTTTTTTTTCGCCTAAAAGGGCTTGCCTAAAGCGAGCCAAGCGTTTGGCACTTGTTAAATGTCGCCCATAGGTTTGCAACATTTTTTGCACTCGTATTGAACTCGCACTCATAGAAATAACTCTCCCATACTATGGAACTATCGACATTCAAAAAAAAAAACTTTAGGGCTGTGAGAAGAAAAAAACATTTTTATAGCTTTTTATAGTAAATTTTATTGAGCGGAGCAGATGCAAGGCACTATTAAAAATATTTTGTTGGTCAGTAAACGCAACAGCGTGAAAGCCAAAGAGCTTGCACAAGCTCTTACACATTATTTTACAGAGCATAAATGTGTAACAAAATCATGTGTATTTTCTCCTCAGAAGCCGTTGTCGCATCAGCTAGTTGCCAAACAAAAATACGATCTTGGGCTTGTTCTGGGCGGAGATGGCATGTTTATCTCGGTTGCAAGGCAGCTTATAGCGCAAAAAGTGCCTTTGCTTGGAGTGAATCTGGGGCGAGTAGGCTTTTTAGCTGATGTACCAGCAAATGATTGGCAAACGGGTTTAGATGATCTTTTGCAAGGCAAATTTTCTATTGTTCCGCGTATAGTCATAGCTTATAAGGTGGAGAGAAAAGGAGCTGTTGTTCATCAAGGCATTGCTATCAATGAAATAGTTATTTCTCGTGGCCCTCTTGCTCGGCTGATACAGCTGGCTTTTTCTTGTAATGGCACTTCGCCTGTTTTTATGCGTAGCGATGGGGTGATTGTGAGTACGCCCATTGGCTCTACAGCCTATGGGGTCTCTGCTGGTGGCTCACTGCTGCTACCGGAGATGGAGGCTTTTTCCGTGGTTCCTATTTGTCCTTTTTTGAATAGTTTTAAGCCTTTGGTGGTTCCTGCCTCTGCTTGCCTTGAGTTTCAGGTTCAGGAACAACTTGCGGATGTTTCCATTACCGAAGATGGGCAAAGAATTGTAGAACTAGAATGTGAAGACAGAGTTGTGGTGCAGCGCTATACGTTTGATCTACTGCTTGCAGAAATACACTCCCTTCGGTTTTTTGAAAAATTAAAAACCAAGGGTTTTCTTTCGGAGATGTAATATGTGCGAATTATCAAATATTCAATCCGTGCTTGATATCAAGTTTGGGGAAAGCCCTGAACTGGATGCAATGCTCCTGCATTTTATGACGGAAAACGGATTGGAATATACCATTGATCCTGTAAAAAATGCCTCGCCCGAGCAGATTCGTTTCTTGGCTGCGCTTGGAGAAGGCGCGTTTTTTGCGCCATGCTCAGATGAAATGTTTTTGCAATTGCTCAATCCTGGGATTACCCCCTTGCTGACCAAGGAGTATCGGCAGGTTTGGCACAATCTTGTAGTGCTTGTGGCGCAATTTGTTCCTGACTCGTATTTACGGCGTAAAATATACAAGCTTTGTCGTTATAAATTTCGTATGGCTCTTGGTGCTTCTATAATTATTCCTTCAAGGCTGATGAAGCGACTTTTGACTATTTTTATGACCCAGTCCGGGATAGATGATCCTTACCGAGCACGAAAGATGAAACGCAGTGCAATGGTGCAAAATATTCTTGATAGCTACGAGTGGGAGAGATGCGTACAAGCCTGTCCGGGGAAACTTGATACCACTCGAGGTATGGACTGTGTACGGCATGAACTCAATATGCTGGAGATTAAAAGATTGGTGGCAATGGCTTCCCTAACTCGCTATGAGGGTGCTTCAGCGTATTTTACGGCTTTGGGTAATGTTGATGCGACACTGCAACAAGCGCAGCAGGGTTTTTTGCCTCTGGAGCGTGCATTGTCTGCTGGCGCGGGAAAATCATTGAAGATACTGCTTTTGCCAAGCAGCGAAGGTTCAGTTCTTTTGGATTTGGAACTGGCCAATGCTTTGGTTCGGCAAGGGCATAAAGTTATATTGGCTCTTAAGGAAGGCTTTTATTTTGATTATGTCTCATACTGGGATGTAGAAACAGACCCTGTCTTGGCAACAGCGTTTACTGGAATACGGCGAATCAGCAATTTAACTATGTCTAAAAATGCTTTGCTTCAGGAATTACGAGAGCATTCTTTGGTCGTTATTTCTGAAGGTATACGGGAACGTTTTAATCCGTACCGTATGTCCATAACTTTGGCTCGAGCTTGGAAAGAATGTGATCTTGTTATTTCTGAAGGCTATGGGCAATATCGTAGGCTGTTTCAAACAGAGCACCAATTTACAAGGGATATTTTTAATTATCGCCGTGGGGCAAAAGGAGAGTTGCTTCTTGCGTTTCGCCCAGCTGCATCATGGGTTCGTAAATTTAGCGAGCAGTATATTTCAGCGAAAGCCGATGCCCTGATTGCGGAAATGCGTCAGGCCAAGGAACGTGGGTGTATCGTGATGTTTTACTCCGGTATTATAGGCTCTATCCCTGGGCAGGTTGATACGGCAATCAAGGTGATCAATACTTTTGTAGCGGACTTGCGAGATCGCTTGGACGGGGTGTATATAGTAAATCCGGGTGAACATTTTGAAGAAGGCATGGACGCGGACGATCTGATGTTTATGTGGGAGAAAGTACAGCGCAGTGGTTTGCTCAATGTTTGGAGATTTCAATCTTTTGCTGATATTGAACGCAGCTTTGAACTTTTAGGTGAAAAAGTACCTCCTGTTTGGGCAGGCAAAGATTCCACCTACTCTACAGGCTGTACCAAGGAAATGCACATTGCACTTGATGTACAAAAAATACATCGGGAATTACAAATAATAGGGCCACGCCAAGATTTATTTTTTAGGCGTAGAGAATACGGAGTGGGCAAATTTTGTGATGTTGCCATTGATGAATGCCGTGTGTAGAATAGAGGGATGCTGAATTCAATGCGACGTATGTTTTTGCTTTTTTCGCTCTTGTGGTTTCTTACTGCCTGTGCAGTGACTCAGGTACCAGTAACTCAAGTTGAGGAAGAACAGCCGGATATTCCAGTTGGACCGAATCTTGAAGATAAGGCTCGTTTTCATCGTTTTCATGACGGCGGGATTCTTTGTGAAACCTTGCTTCTGGATCTGCGGACTCAAGGGCTTATTTCTTGGTTGGAACTTGAAACCCCCTTGCGTCGTAGCTTGGCCTATGCGAAGTCTAAGCCAGCAACAAGTTATGCAGCCTCAGCCGGCGGTATTACGTTGACATGGCAGCAAGTAACAGCAAGTCTTGAAAAAATGTTGGGGCTTTTGCCTCGCCTTGATTATAATCCTTATTTGCTTTCTAAATATTTTACTTGGTACGAGTTGCAACCAGAACCTCTTATGTCTGGTTACTATACACCGGAAATTGAGGTCAGCTTCAATAAAACTTTTGAGTACTCTGTTCCTATCTATGCTTTACCTCAAGATTTATCACAAAAAAAAGATGGCAAAGGTGTGCAATGCCCGTATTATACTCGTGCAGAAATTGATTTGGAAGGAGTGCTACAAAACCGTGGTTTAGAGATTGCTTGGGCAAAAAGTGCATTTGAAGTCTTTAATCTTCAAGTGCAAGGAGCCGGTTTAGCTCGTTTCCCTGACGGTTCTACTCGCTCTTTGGTTTATGCAGGGAAAAATGGTCATGCTTTTAAGGGCTTAGGTGCTATATTGCGTGACGAGGGTATTTTGCCGGTACGGAAACTTTCTGTGCCATATATCCGTGCATTTTGTCAGGATCACCCTCAACAAGCACGCCAATTGATGGCAAAAAATAAATCATATGTATTTTTTAAGTTTGGGCAAGAAGGGGCACAGGGTTCTATTGAACAAGCACTCAGCCCTATGATTAGCCTTGCGACTGATCCTCAAGTTTTACCGCTTGGAGCGATGTTAATCATGAACGCTACAATTCCGTCTCCTGAAAATGGTATGTTCCAAACGGTGCGCGGACTTGGCTTGGCTCAGGATACCGGTACCGCCATTAAAGGCGCACGTTTGGATTATTATATAGGGGAAGGGGAACGTGCTGGTAATATAGCTCGCCGTATTTGGAACAAAGTGAGAGTGTACTGGCTTGTGAGCAGGGAGGTAATGGAAGATGCATTCGCTAAGTGATGAAGCCAAAGCTCTACTGGGCACTCTTTTGGAATGTATAGAGTTGCAAGTTCGTGCCTGTCGAGACTGGCATTATGGTGATCCGGATTATGATTCTGATACTATTCCGAAAGTCAAGGGTTTGGCAGGGCTAAGAGAACTCATTATGCGCCAACATTGGGTGAGTTTTCGTTTGCGCCAAGAGCAAAACGAGGGTTCCAGTGCACTTCGAGTGGAAAGATTGCGAGATAAAGTAGCAGAGCATACGCTTGCGGTAAATAAATTTATGCTCAATTTATTGAAATCTTTAGGGAATGAAGGGCCTATGATCGATTTTGGCGAATTATTATTGCGTATGTCCCTTATGAATTGTGATGCGTATGCTTTGAAAGAAGAGGCGAAAATTGCGTCTACTGCTGCAGCCCATGCTCCTGATGATTTTACTTTGGCGCGTACTGCTGAAGATTTATTGGAGAAAGTAGGGGCTTTAGATACAGTGAGAGCTGTGCATGGACGTAAAATTATTGATTCAGCTGTCTTATGTTTAGCTTCAGGGCATAATTGCTAAAATACCTGCATATTATATTTGAGATGACTTTCATGGTTTTAGGAGAATAAAATGAGCAAATATCAGGCTGTTATTGGGCTAGAAATACATGCTCAAATGACTACCAAAACCAAACTTTTTTGTAATTGTTCTACCCTGTTTGGCTGTGAGCCAAATAGCAATGTGTGTCCGGTTTGCGCTGGTATGCCCGGTGTTTTGCCGGTCATGAATGAGAAGGTGCTTGAGTATGCAGTAAAAATGGGGCTTGCAGTACATTGTAAAATCAATACTCGTTCAGTGTTTGCTCGTAAAAATTATTTTTATCCGGATTTGCCCAAAGGCTATCAGACATCACAATTTGAAGAACCTATATGTGGCCTTGGCTATATCACTATTGAAAGCAGTAAAGGGCAAAAGCGCATCGGGATAACCCGGATTCATATGGAAGAGGATGCTGGAAAGTCTGTGCACTCAAGCAGCGAAAATTGCAGTTTTGTTGATCTTAACAGAGCAGGTACCCCACTGCTTGAAATCGTCTCTGAGCCGGATATGCGTTCTGCGGAAGAAGCAGAAGCCTACCTACATGCAGTGCATTCTATTATCACATATCTTGGGATTTGTGATGGTAATATGGAACAGGGTTCATTTCGTTGTGACGCCAATGTTTCGATCAGGCCACAAGGGAGTAGTGAATTTGGAACGCGCACGGAATTAAAAAATATGAATTCCTTTAGAAATGTGCGTAGGGCAATTGAATATGAAATCAGTCGTCAGATAGACCTTGTCGAAGATGGCGGAAAAGTGGTGCAGGAAACCCGTTTATATAATGCGGAAAAAGGAACGACCCATACAATGCGTGGCAAAGAACAAGCGCATGATTACCGCTATTTTCCTTGCCCTGATTTAGTGCCGATGGAATTGCCAAGTGAGTGGATTGCAGCATGGGAAAAAGAATTGCCTGAACTTCCGGCGCAACGCTTTGCACGTTTTGTTGATACCATGGCTTTGTCCGAGGCGGATGCTAGGCTTCTTATCCAAGAAAAAGCATTAGCTGATTTTTTTGAAGAAAGTGTGCAGGCGTATCAGGGTAAGGCCAAAAAAGTAGCCCATTGGATTATTGGAGATTTGCTTCCTTGGTTGAATGCCACACAAAATTCTTTGGCACAGTGCCAGCTGAGCCCAAGCAACTTAGCAGAATTACTTGTACTTGTGGATGAAGAACTGATTTCCATAAAAATTGGTAAAGATATTTTTGCAGCTCTTTGTGAAAGCGGGGTAGCTCCAAAAGCATATGTCAAAGACAAAGGCCTGATTCAAGAATCTGATGTGAGCGCGTTGGAAGAGATTGTTAATGAGGTCATTAGTGAAAATCCACTTGAAGCGGACAAAGTGCGTGCTGGCGATAAAAAAGTGATTGGCTTTCTTATGGGACAAATCATGCGTAAAACCGCAGGCAAGGCCAACCCGGGGCTTGTGAGTAGTATTTTGAGTAAAAAATTATCCTGATTGTGTGTCCTATACTACTGATTGCTCATCTTTCAAAACGCGGCGCAGTAATTTTCCGCAGCTTGTTTTAGGCAGTGCTTCACGAAATTCAATGGCTTGAATAACAGCCACAGGGCCAAGTTCAGCTCGAACATGTGCCTTCAGCAGCTTTGCAGTTTCTTCATCCGGATATACTTCATCTGCAAGCACGACAAAGGCTTTAGCTGCTTCGCCTTTAATCGTATCCATAACGCCGATAACCGCGACATCAACCACGGCTTCATGCGAGAAAAACGCACCCTCTAATTCAGCCGTTCCAATGCGGTGTCCGGCAATGATAAGTACATCATCTGCCCTGCCTTGTATCCAAAAATAGCCGTCTTCGTCTTTTTTCGCTGCATCTCCGGCAAAATACACTCCCGGTATATATTCCCAAGCACGGCAATAATCTTTTGTATCACCCAAAACCCCGATCATCATGGCCGGCCAAGGTTGAGAAACAACCAAAAGCCCTGTTTCTCCGGGAGCAATTGCTTGGCCTTCACGATTCACAACCTCAAGTTCTACCCCGGGCAAGGGCTTGCTAACGCTTCCCGGTTTTAGGGCAGCAACTGGCAAAGGAGCAAGCATAAACATTCCTGTTTCAGATTGCCACCAAGTATCAAGCACCGGACATTGCCTATTGCCCACATAACGATGGAACCACTCCCAAGCTTCTGGGCTGATGGTTTCACCAACAGTAGCAAGTAAGCGCAGACTTGAAAGTTCGTGTGCTTGCGGATACTGCGTGCCATGTCGCATGAGCATCCGTATTGTTGTTGGCGCTGTATAAAGAATATTTACGCCATAGCGTTCCACAATTGACCAGAGTCTGTCTGGTTGCGGATATTTGGGATGCCCTTCATAAATAACCGTGGTTGTTCCTGCCAAAAGCGGGCCGTATACCGCTGCTGTATGTCCAGTGATCCAGCCGAGGTCACTGGTACACCAATAAATATCCGTAGATTTTATATCAAACACAGAGGCAAAAGTGCGATTCACGCCTACCATGTATCCACCATGAGCATGGATAATCCCTTTTGGTTTGCCTGCTGCTCCAGTGGTGTGTAAGATAAAAAGAGGATCTGAAGCCTTCATCACTTCAGTCGTGGTATACGTTCGCTCGTGGCGAATACTTTCTTCATACCAATAGTCTCGATTTTTGAGCATTTGTATATCTTGACCGGTACGGCGAACAACAATGACAGCCTGTACTTTTTGAAAAGTAGAAAGAGCCTCATCAACCGTGTCTTTTAGATGTATAAGTTTTCCACCACGATAAAAGCCATCCGCTGTAATGACCACCTTGGCTTGCAGGTCACGGATGCGTTCGCTCAAGGCTTTGGCTGAATAGCCTGCAAATACCAAAGAATGCACTGCGCCTATTTTCGCAACAGCAAGCATACTCACAATGGTTTCCGGTAACGCTGGCATGAATAAGGCTACGACATCACCTTTGCCTATGCCCAGTCCTTTGAGTGCTCCGGCAAAACGGCATACTTCACGGTGCAATTCAAAATATGTATAGGTTCTGGCGTCCCCGGGTTCTCCTTCCCAAATAAGAGCTAATTTATTTTTATTGGCAGTATTGATGTGTCTGTCCAAGGCATTATGCACAATATTGCAACGGGCACCGGGAAACCATTTATAAAATGGGGGTGTTTGCTCATCCAAAACCATATCCCATTTCTGAAACCATTCAAGTTCATCGGCTGCATCTTCCCAATATCGCAAGGGATTTTCCAAAGCTGATTGGCGCAAGGCCGAAACCTGTGCTGGCTTGAGGTTTGCTTCAGCCACGAATTGAGGCAAAGGTCGAATGACCCGTTCTTCAATAATTTCCATCTGTTTTAGATTTTCTTCCATATTTTCTTCCAGTTTCGCTCAGCTGATTGGCATATTGTCATTATTTGAGCTGGGCTACGCAGTGTTCTTCGGTAAAAGGCTCGGAGTTTCCGACAAGCGGTTCAAAATCCGAGTATCTGTTTTAATTTTGCAATCCTTCTTCGGGAAATGGGCAATTCAATGCGAGTTTTCCCTGCTGTTCTGAGCATGAAATTAGAACCCGGAAGGCTCGCAATTTCAGTGACCATATCCAAGTTGACAAGATATTTTCTGTGTACTCGAAAAAAACGGTGCGGTGCCAGCCGTTCCTCTAAATTTTTTAGTCTATGTGATGTCAAAAATTTTTGTTCATTGGTATGTACATAAGAATAGTCTTCGTATGCTTCCACAAAAATGATCCGTGTGTATGGAATGAGAATGGTTTTACCATCTTGGCTTACAGCCAGTTTTTCTATCTCTGGTGTTTGACTGCGTGAAAATTCCCAAGCATTTTTCAAGGCAGTGAGAAAAACTTCCTGTTCTTCTTCATTCAGAGGCAAACGCACGGTTTCCTCGGCCGTGGCTTCACCTCCGGCTTCTGGTTCTTCCCAAAGCAAAGGTTCAGGCACTTCTCGAAATTTATTCTTAAAATTTTGCAGTTTTTCCAGAGTGGTTGCCCAGCGTTTTTTGTTCGGTGGCCAAAGCAGATAGTCAAGCGCACCGAGCTCAAACGCCGTATAAGCTCCTGCTTCATTCTCAGAAATAAAAATTAAAGCCGGATTATCTTTACGACCTTTGACACATCGCGCGAAATCAGCAGCAGAAAGTTCGCCGGACAGGTCACAAGCTAAAAAAACAGCTCCATATTTAATATTTTCGAGGAGTTCTAAAGCCTCTAAACCATAGATACTTTCACCTAAAACGTGCAAAAAATCTTCTTTTTCAAGTTTTTTTCGCAAGTCTGCACGCAGGGAAGCATCAGGATGCAGGAGAAGGGTTTTAAGTTTGGCCATGTGCTTTTGTCTCTACCTACTGTATCTTTTTATGAGATTATACAGAGATTATTTTACAGGGGCAAGAAAAGGAAAAAGCAATTAAATTGCGTTGCCCATTATGGCTATATTCAGTATAATACATGTGCTTTCCACCTGCTGTGGCTGGGCGTGTAAAATAAGTGTATTTTGCTTCTTTTTTTCAAAAAAATGTGAAAATTTTAGGCCTTATAAAAACTCAACTTCTTGGTACAAACAGTCTGCTGAACATACGATGAAAAAATCTCTGTGTTGCTCCTTGGATATTTCAGACGAGCGTCAATTTCAACATGGTGGCGATATTCGCCTTCTTGCTGAAAAAGCCGGATGCAAAATGTCCGAACTCCTTGATTTTTCTGCTAGTATTAATCCTCTTGGTTCGCCTGCATGGTTAGGACAGGAAATGGGGCGTGCTGCCGAGATGGTCGCCTCTTATCCTGATCACCAAGCCTCTGATGTGTGTTTGGCTGCCTGTGAACTGTACAAAGTATGGCCAACACAGCTCATGGCAGGTAACGGTGCTTCCGAATTGCTTTGGGCTGCAGCCATGGACGCTTTGCGCTGGGATAAAGTCACCCAAGCAGTAATCCCTGTGCCAACATATTCAGACTATGAACGGCTGTGCACAATGATTGGATTGAAAACCTGTTTTATTCAACTTGAGCCTGAAAAAAAATTTGATTTTGATCCGCATGTTCTTTTGCCATATCTGAAGAAACCTTCCCTTGTTTTTCTGGCACAGCCGAACAATCCTACAGGTACTTTTGCAAGTGCTCAGGATATTTGTAACCTTGCTGCGGAGCATCCACTCTGCCGTTTTATTGTGGACGAAAGTTTTGCTGAATTTGTTCCGCACATGGAGAGATTGGTGCGAAACAGGCCAGATAATGTCATTGTCGTACAATCCCTCACAAAATTTTATGCTATCCCGGGACTGCGTTTAGGACTGGCTTTTGCTGCGCCGGAAAGTATTCACAGAATGAAAAAGCTCTTGCCCTCTTGGTCTACCAATATAGTAGCACAAAGGGTAGGTGCACGGGCTTTGCGTGATTATGCTTACCAAGCTGCCACTCGTACAGCTGTGAGAGATTTACGGGAGAGGCTTGCTACTACGCTCCGCTGGTTCCCTAGCCTTACTGTTTTTCCGTCTGAAGCAAATTATTTGCTTTGTCGTACAAATCGCTTAGATGAAACGGCTCTTCCCTTGGCGGAAAAATTGTTGTCCAAGCGCATAGCTATTCGTGTCTGTGATAATTTTCGTGGCCTTAATTCTTCATATTTTAGGATAGGAATACGCTCGGAGGAAGATAATCTGAAACTCACTGAATGTATGGAAGAGTTTTATGGCATTCGTAAATCGCCGGTGATCTTAAGAAAACCCAAAAAACCAGCACTTATGATTCAGGGCACTTGCTCAAACGCTGGAAAATCAGTTCTTTCTGTGGCCTTGTGCCGTATTTTTTTGCAAGATGGTTATTCTGTGGCTCCGTTTAAGGCACAGAATATGTCTAACAATTCTTTTGTCACCAAAGATGGCGGTGAAATGGGGCGTGCTCAAGTCACTCAAGCCATGGCCTGTGGTCTCGAGCCGGATGTGCGTATGAATCCAATTTTACTCAAGCCAAGTTCAGACATTGGTTCACAAGTAGTGCTTATGGGTCGTGCTTTGGGCAATATGAATGTGCATGAATACACACAAGTAAAACCCGAATTATTTACTAAAGTTACAGCAGCTTATGATGCACTAAGTAGCGAACATGATGTTATGCTTATTGAAGGTGCGGGCAGTCCGGCGGAAATCAATTTGAAACAGCATGATATTGTCAACATGAAAATGGCGGAATACGCTGAGGCACAGGTTGTACTTGTTGGGGATATTGATAGAGGCGGAGTTTTTGCGTCATTGCTGGGTACTATGGAACTGCTTGAAGAAGCAGAAAGAGCGCGTATTTGTGGTTTTATACTCAATCGTTTTAGAGGCGATAAATCGCTTTTGGAACCAGCGATTTCTGCTATTTTTGGGCGAACAGGCAAGCCAATACTTGGCACGGTTCCCTATATCCCGCACTTGGGGCTTCCAGAAGAAGATTCTCTTACGTTCAAAACCGGATGTTTGCCCTGCAATGAACGAGTAAAAGAAACAGAGTGCGTGGATATTGCCATTGTTGACCTTGGGCATATTTCTAATTTTAATGATTTTGACGCTTTGGCCTGTGAACCGGACGTTAATTTGCGCGTGGTGAGTTCACCGCATGACATGGGCAGGCCTGATGCGGTTATTTTACCCGGATCAAAAAGCACCGTAGCTGACATGAAAGTATTGAAAGGCATGGGCATGGCTGCGACTTTGCGATCTTTAGCCCATAAAACGCAGATTATAGGTATTTGCGGTGGTTTTCAAATGCTTGGCCTGCAAATTGATGACCCTTTGGGGATAGAAACTCGTGATAAACAGATTGAAGGCTTTGGCATCCTGCCCTTGCGCACCACAATGGCAGAAGAAAAAACCTTAAAGCGTACTCTAGGTCGCCATGAGCCTTCAGGGCTTAGCGTGAAAGGTTATGAAATTCACCATGGACAAAGCAAACCTTTGTCAGATTCTGTGCGCGCCTGTGTTGTACGACTTGAGCAAGGCAGTGCAATTCCAATTGGTTATGCTTTAAGTTCTGGGCGAGTTTGGGGAACATATTTGCACGGAATTTTTGATGAAGATGAGTTTCGCCGTTGGTTTATCAATGGCTTACGTGTTCATAAAGGGCTTCCTGCTCTTGCCATATCTCCGGTTTCCTATGAACTCGAAAGCTCTTTTGATAATTTGGCAAGCCTTGTTCGTGATGCTTTGGATATGAATGCTATTTATGCTGCCCTTGGTATGAATGGTTCCGCACAGGCCAGCTTGCCCTCCTGAGCAGAGAAAAGAGCAAGTATATTACGTTTTTAATACCAGAGTGAGGCAATATATTGTGCTACAAAGACCTTGTTTTGTTGTGGCGATTTTTTCTACGCTCTCTTCGTAGCCTACGAAAACGTGTAATAGCCTGAAGCGCGATAAAATAAGTGAATATACCAGCGACAATCCCAAAAATAAATCCGCCAGTGAGCATAACCAAAAAAACATCCCAGCCTGTTTCAATCAGCTGAAGCATTTCCAATTTATTCTTTGCAAAATGGATATTTTTTACTGGAAGCACTGTTTTGCCCACAAAGAAAAGAAAGGTATAAAAGGGTACCAAGGTGATGAGATTAGAATAGCAGGTCGCGAGCCAAGCCGATAATTTGTTTGTTCTAAAAAGAAAGGCCAGAGGGAGAATTGTTACGGTTTGAAAAGGGATAATTGGTAATGCACCAACAAAAACACCAAGGGCGAGACCTAGGGCTATATTTTTAGGGCTTGCATTTTGCCTGAACACACGCAAGTACCAATAGCGTAGAGTACGCTTCCCTTGTGCCCAGTATCCATGTCGAGTTTTGTGTGAATTGTGCATGGATTTCCTTAAGGGAGCACATCAAACCGGTGGAACTTCATTATAAATCCGGCGCGTGATTGTGTGGCAGAGCGTAAAGCTGTGGAAAAATCAAAGAATTTTCTTAAAGGAGCGAGAGCTTGAATAATTTTGCCACTCTTTTGCTCTATCATGTTTTCTACTTTTGCCCCCTTGGCTCCCAAAAGACCAATAACGTCCCCTGTAAATTCGTCAGGCACGGAAATATCAAGCCACATCAAGGGTTCAAGTAAAACAGGTTTTGCTTGCAATAAGGCTTTTTTAAGAGCCATGGCAGCTGCCATACGGAAACCAACAGGGCTGGATTCTCCAGCGATATTGTTCAAAGCGGTAACATGTACTGCGATATCTTGCAGGGGATAGCCTTTAATTACACCAGAATACAAGCCATCTTCAAGACCTTCTTCTATGGCCTGTAACCATGTCTCATGCCAAGCATCAGGATCAACTTCAAAAATTATTTTTATTCCTTCCCCACGAGTCTGTGGTTTGACGGATAAGCTCACATCACCGTGATGCATAACTTCAGCAAGTTCACGGCGAAAGAGAGCATGAGCAGTCCCCTGCGAGGAAATAGTTTCTTGGTAGACCACCTGCTGTTTTCCAGCTCGTGGCGTAATTTTATATTCTCTTGTCAGTCTTTTTAATACAACGTCCAGGTGCAATTCCCCCATGCCAGAAAGAAGCACTTGCCCTGTTTCTTCATCTGTTTTGAGGTGCAAGGTAGGATCTTCCAAAAGGTATTTTTCCATGGCTTCTGAAAGTTTGCTTGCTTCTTCTGAATTGCGTGGTTCTATGGAAAGCGAAATAACCGGAGTGTATGCTTCGATGTTTTCTAAGATAATTTTATCTGTAGCAAGGCAAAGCGTATCTCCTGTTTGCGCGAATTTAATACCGGTTGCCCCTACTATTTCTCCGGCTCTGGCTTCGTCTACTTTTTCACGACGTTCAGCATGGAGACGGAACAGACGTGCAAAGCGTTCTGTTTGTCCTTTGGTGGCATTGAATACATTTTCACCGGCTTTGATGCGCCCTGAATAAATGCGCAACAAGGCCAGCTTTCTACCAGATTCCATTGTGACCTTAAAGACAAGGGCAGAGAGTGCCTGCCCCGGAGATGGGGAAAAATATTTGCTTTGCCCTGAAAGAGGATCAGTACCAATTGCCGGTTTTACATCCAATGGGCTGGGTAAATAATCAGCTATTGCATCCATAACAGCTTGTATACCAATATTTTTGAGAGCAGAACCAGCAAAAGTAGGAACTATTTTTCCTAAAAGAGTAGCCCTGCGGATAGCTGCTTTAATCGTATTCGTATCATACTTTTGATCTCCAAGATAGATAGCACAAAATTCTTCATCTACCTCTGCAAGAGTCTCAAGCATTTGTTCCTGCCACGGAGTAAGGCGTGTTGTTTCTTCTTCAGTGAGGCCGTGTTTGGAATACGATAGCCCTTGATTTTCCTTGGAAAAGGAAATGCGCTTCATTTCGATGAGATCAAAAACTCCGGTCAAATTCTTTTCCTCACCGTCTGGTATTTGGAGAGGAAGTGGGTTGGCTTGAAGGCGATCTTTTATGCTTTTAAGAACCCTTTGAAAATTCGCGCCGGGTCGATCCATTTTATTGATAAAAATGAGTTTTGGAACCTTATAATGTTCAGACTGTTTCCACACTGTTTCCGATTGAGGCTCTACACCAGAAACTCCGCAGAAAACCCCTATGGCACCATCTAAGACTCGTAAGCAGCGTTCAACTTCAACGGTAAAGTCCACGTGCCCCGGGGTATCAACAATATTGATTGTGTGCTTTTTCCAAAAACAAGTGCTCAGCGCAGAACTTATAGTGATGCCTCGTTCTTGTTCTTCTGGCATATAGTCCATTGTTGCGGTGCCTTCATGTACTTCTCCTATACGATGAATTTTTCCCGCATAAAAAAGCATTCGCTCTGCCAAAGTAGTTTTGCCAGCATCAATATGTGCAATAATGCCAATGTTACGGAGCATTTTTGCGTAATTACCAAAGGCTCCTTGGGTGCTCATGTTGTTGTCTCAAGGTATGTGTTGCCCCACGCGACTTGCTGCATACGAAAAAATTGCATGTCCAAGTGCGGATAAAGCCAACAGCCTTCATGCCCAAGGCCAAAGAGAAGAGGAATATGTTGTATAAGAGTGGGGTGCAGAGAGTTTGAGGCAAATACGCCATGCAGCTCAGCCTCTAAAAGTTGCTCTATGGCTTGTGCTGGTTCTTGGTTTGTAGCTTCTATTTGAATAATGCTTGCGTCAGGGTGAGCAAAAGTGACAGCCTCAAGAGAAATGCCGTTCTCTGTGCATAATACACCTATGCGATGAACATCAGGGTTGCTCCATAATGTGCCGGAAAAATTTGTTAATAAGCTGGCGGTTTGATTAAGAGCGAGAACACATGTTTGTGACGTCTCATATTGTTTTGCAAGTTTTGGGAAATCTTTTTCAGCAAGGCGACCAACGCGTTCTTGTCCGGCCAGCTCTAAAGCGAGTAAGGTGGCATCATGACAAGGAGCTTGCCCAATAAAGGCAACAGTAATTTCTGGCACTCCGGCACAAAGAGCTGGCACAAATGCAGCCAGCAAAGTCGCAGCACCAATATTTGCAGGAGCTGCAAGCAAGCAACGCTTTTTGGGTGAGCTCAAGGTGAGCGAGGAAAAGCCTTGTGCCCAATTGGTTATGGTTTGAGTTTGTTTCTTTCCCGTCGGTGTATACCAAGCATGAAGGCGAGCTATACAGGTTTTCAGCAAGGCGCGGTGCACTGCTGGAATTTTTGCATAAGCAGCTGCGAATATCTCGTCTGCAAAAAGATCAAGAAAAGGAACTGTGTCCTGTGTCATGTTGCTTTCGTATTACAGCCAATCCAAAAACCACTCAACGAAGCCACCATGTACTTCGCGCCGTTCTTCTTCTGAAAGCTGTCTTTGGTATTCAAAATAAGAAAATTTTACCTGTTGTTTAGCATAGTTGTACAGGTCTTCTATTTCAGCAAAATTATTTACTACATAAGTGTAGCGTTTCCAAGCAGGGCCGTATTGTTCATTTTTACGATAAAAATCAGCAACATAAAGCTCATGCTCTGCTAATTTCCTTCGGCTTTTGCTAATATAATCTTGGCTTTTGGCAGCATATTCACTTTCAGGGAAACTCGTGGTCACTCGCCGAAAATATTCAATACCCTCTGCAATATTTTCTTGGCGTAGATCAAGTGACTTAAATTGTTTATAGCAAGAAAGCCCTATTTGAAAAAGGACATAAGGGGTATTCTCGTTTTTGGGATGCATCATCTCAAATTCTTTATAGGCATCAGCAGCAAGAGGATATTCTTCATCGTAGAAATATGCGTCTCCAAGTGCTAATTCTGCTTTGATTGCATAGGGGCTGAAAGGGTAGCGGTCCTTGAGTGCATTAAAGTAGTCGGCAGCTTTAGAATATTCTTTATCTTCCATGGAATTCATGCCGGATTCAAAAATTTCCTGAGCAGTTTCTTCAGGTTCGGGGAGGAAGAAATGGTCAAGAAGCCCACAGCCTGAAAGGTTCAAAAGTAAAATAATATACAAGGAAAAACGAATGTATTTATGCATTTTTTTGTTCCAAATAAGAAAAAGCACTGTTTGCAGCAGTCGCTCCATCACCTACGGCAGTGGCAACTTGGCGACATGCCTTGGAACGGACATCACCTGCAGCAAAAATGCCCGGAATATTCGTTCTCATCTCAATATCAGTAATGATACCATTGGAATCCGCAGCAATGTCCTGGGGTATAAATTTCATGTTAGGGTTAAACCCTACGAAAACAAAGACCCCGTCTACCTTGATTTCTTCTTTTTTTGTTTCATCAGTAACATGGCTTAAGGAAATGGAGTTTACGCCATTTTGATCGTTGTTTATGGAATCAATTTTCCGGCTACGCAGGACAGTAATGGCAGGATGGGCAAAACATTTGTCCTGATAGCATTGCAAACCTCGAAACTCTTCACGGCGATGGATAAGATACAGGTTGTCTACCAATTTGGCTAAATACAAGGATTCTTCCAAGGCAGAGTTTCCACCACCAACGACTGCCACGGTTTTATTGCGGTAAAAGTTTCCATCGCACATAGCACAATAGGAAACGCCACGGCCAATATTTTCGGCTTCGCCCCTCACTCCTAGAGGACGATACTGAGCACCGGAGGCTATGATGATAGCTCCTGCTTTAATCCACTCATTCCCTACGTTTATTTTGTGGCTTTGGCTTCCTATTTCTATATCCAAAATTTCATCCGTAATGCGCTCTAACGGGTAGTCCGCTAAATGTGCATCAAATTTATCCGCCAACTCAAAGCCTTGAAGGCCAGCAGGAAAGCCCGGATAATTTTCTATTTCAGCCGTCATTAAAACTTGCCCACCCGGAGCAAGACGTTCAACTAAAAGTGTTTTAACGCCAGAGCGCAGGAGGTATAAAGCTGCGGTTAAGCCTGCAGGGCCTCCGCCAATTACAACAGCATCATAGGATTTCATAGCTTTTATAGTTTGCTTTCAAGCAATTCTTTGAGTGAAGATTTGGCCATCGCTCCTGAACTTTGTTCTGCGATTTCACCTTTGTCAAAAAGAATGAGTGTAGGAATAGCTCGTATGCCGTATTTCGTCGCGGAGCCAGAGTTTTCATCCACGTTGATTTTAAGGATTTTTACTTTGCCTTTAAATTCTTGCGAGAGTTCCTCAATAATTGGCCCCATAGCTCTGCATGGGCCACACCAAGGAGCCCAAAAATCAACCAGAACCGGAATATCACTTTGCAATACTTCTGTTTCAAACGTAGCGTCAGTTACTTCAGCAGCCATCGATATTTCTCCTTGTAGTTGTGTGTCGTGCTTGCCAAGGAAATAGAGGACAATGGTATTGTCCCATGTGGCAATGTTTCTTTTTTGTTTTGCATAAAGATAGTTACCCCATACTAAAGTGTCAAGACAGGTACAAAGACTTTTATGTTAAAAGTTGTAACTCATAGTTTTGTCTACTTATCTTGACTTGATCCTTAAAATCTGGTCTGCATCTTTTGACGTGACTCAGTTGCGTTTGCAAGGAGAGAGCAAAGAGTGCGAGTGGATCCCAAACGTTTACGCGAGCGCATGGTCAGCGATCAGATTGAAGCTGCCGGTATTAGCGATCATGCGGTTTTAAGTGCTATGCGAAAGGTTCCTAGACATCTGTTTGTAGAAGAAGCCTTGGCTGCTAAGGCCTATTCTGATTTTCCTTTACCTATAGGGCGAGGGCAGACCATTTCTCAACCTCTGGTCGTTGCCAAAATGACTGAACTACTGGCTTTACAGCCGGAGATGAAAGTTTTGGAAATTGGCACTGGCTCAGGATACCAAACAGCTATTTTGGCCAGCATGGGTGCGGATATTTATAGCATAGAGCGAATCCGCACCTTACATTTTCGTGCGCGCGATTTGTTGTTTGATATGCGATTTTTTAATATTTGGTTTAAGCTTGATGATGGTACCATGGGCTGGCCTGAAGAAGCTCCCTTTGATCGTATCATCGTTACAGCAGGGGGGCCACGCATACCTGAACCCCTGCTTGCACAGTTGGCAGAAAATGGACGTATGGTCATACCGGTTGGAGATTGTCGACATGAGCAGCGTTTGCTATGTATTGAAAAGCGTGACGGTCAATTTATACAACGTGATGAAAGTGATGTTTGCTTTGTTGATCTTGTAGGCGAGCATGGTTGGTCAGTTTGATTTTTGCTCAAGCCTATTTTTAGTTTATAAAAGGAGAATGTATGAGTTCTTGTTCCGGCGATTTTTGCCCATCTCAACAAAAAGATAATGCACAGTCTCAGACAAGTACTAAGCTTAAAATTCAAGATGAACTGATTTCTTCTACTCTTGCCCACATTAAATTTAAGATATTTGTTATGAGTGGCAAAGGCGGGGTGGGGAAAAGTTCTATCTCTGTGAATATAGCTGCAGCCTTGGCAGACATGGGATATGCTGTAGGGCTTTTAGACGTTGATATTCATGGCCCGTCTGTTCCTACCCTGATGGGGCTTTCCGGGCAACTTGATGTGGATCGTGGCTCGCTGATGCAAGCCAAGCGGTTCAATGATAATTTACATGTGGTCAGTATGGAATCTTTGCTCAAAGATCCGGATCAAGCTGTGTTGTGGCGCGGTCCAATGAAAACATCTGCCATCCGTCAATTTATTTCTGATGTGCAATGGGGAAATTTGGATTTTCTTGTTGTTGATTCCCCTCCCGGAACAGGAGACGAACCAATGACTGTACTGAAAACAGTACCTGAAGCACTCTGTGTTGTAGTTACGACACCGCAGGAAGTTTCTTTGGCAGATGTCCGTAAATCTATAAATTTTTTACAATATGCCAAAGCAAATGTTTTGGGCGTTATTGAAAATATGAGTGGCTTATCTTGCCCACAGTGCGGTGCAAGCATTGATTTGTTTAAGAAAGGTGGCGGTCAACAATTAGCAGTAAAGTACGGGCTGGATTTTCTAGGGGCAGTGCCCCTAGACCCTGCAACTGTTGTTGCCGGAGATAGAGGTACGCCCGTAGTGTTGTTGGAAGAGGACAGCCCAGCTAAAATTGCTCTGCGTGAGATTGCAGCAAATGTTGCTGCTGCAGCAGAGCGAAGTCTCGAAGCTGCTTCTTCTATTCATTCTTAACGATATTTTTTGGAGGGAGAGCATGTCTGCTTTTAATTTACCGAATATTATTACCCTCTCTCGCGTGTTAGCAGCACCTTTAATTGTGCTGTTTATGTATCTTCCTTGGTACCCCGGAAGTTTTATCAATTGGCTACTACTTCTTTTTTTTACCCTTGCCTGCCTTACAGACCTTATTGACGGAAAATTAGCCAGAAAGCGGGGGCAAGTTACGGCTATTGGAAAATTTCTTGATCCCTTGGCAGATAAAATTCTTATTGGTTGTGTTTTGATAATGCTCGTGCGTGCTGAATTGGCTCCGGCTTGGGTTGTGGCTTGCATTCTTTCACGCGAATTGGCTGTTACCGGAGTTCGAGCAGTTGCCGTGGAACAGGGGATTGTGATGGCTGCTGATATTTATGGAAAATGGAAAACAACCCTGCAGTGTTTTGCCTGCGGTGCCTTGTTGTTTAATCAATATTTTTTAGGGATACATTGGGGGGCAGTAGGCGATATCCTGCTGTATCTATCCTTAATACTTACAGTTTTTTCTGGTTTAAATTATCTGTACAAATTCTATCAAAATTTGTTAGAGATGGAGAATGGATAGGATTTCTGCACATTGGCATGGGGAAAAATGAGTACTTACAAAGCCAATACAAGTCTTTTACGCATTAGCAATTGTTTAAGAACCATTCTGGAACTTGAACCAGAGATTGCGCGTTTAGACTGTGCACAAAGCATGACGGAAGAGTTTAGATACCTGAGGCGTTTTCTTGAAAAAATAGACAGCATTGCCTTGTATGAAGAGGACATGGAGCGTGTTGAAGTCGCAACTGCCAAGTTTCTTGAAGAGCTTGAAGGCGTTTTCCACTCTTTAGGCAACACATGTTGTTGCTCAGGGCAAGTGCAATGAGGATTACATGAGCTGGCGTCGTGTTGCGTTTTGGGGATTGCTTCTCGCAAATATTCTTGTACTTGTATCCCTTGTCTGGGGCAAGCGAGGATTTTTAGCCTATTGGGAGCAGCAGAGTCGTCACGCTACTTTAGTCCACAAACTGGCAGACTTAGACACGAAAGGCGTGTTATTATCTGCTGAAATACGAGAATGGCTGTCTAATGAGCAATACCGGCAACAAGTCGTGCGAGAAAAAATGAATTATGTGGGCGACAATGAGATTCTGTACGTTTTTCCCGTGGAGCAGGATCAGTCCACAGCTGACTTGAGGAGTGAACCCTGACATGAGTGAAAAAATCAAATGGTTTGAAGAAGTCATCTCTTTTGAACCCAGTTCAAGGGTATTTTTTCTTTTAGCAAAGCTTTATGTGGACTCAGGGGACTTAGAAAGTGCAGCGTCTGCATTAGGCCGGGGCTTGGAACGGCACCCTGAGTATTTGGAAGCACGAATGCTGTATATTCAAGTGCTTTCTTCATTACAAAGATTTGAAGAAGCCTTTGCACAGCTTGCACAAGTCGTGACTCCTCTTGAAAATTATCCTGATTTTTGGAAACTTTGGGCTCAAAGTTTACCCGTGGAAAAACGTGATTTTGCTGTGTACCTTATGCTGGTGCGAGCAGGTTTGCAGGGCGAAAATATTTCATGGGCAGATATTATGCTTGAAGGCGTGAATACTTTGGCTGACCGTCTTGTTGGCACATTGCCTGCTACTCAGCCTCGGCCTCAGCAAGAAAGTGCTCCAAAGATTTTATCCGAAGATTTAAGCCCAGAGCCTGTCCCAGAGTCTGTCTCAGAGCCTCTTATCGAAAAGCACAAAGAAAGCGATGAAGAGCTTTCTGCAAAGATCGAACAAAATTCTGAACAGCCACGTCATTTATACACAAAAACAATGGCCTCGGTGCTTGCAACGCAAGGAGATTATGAAGGGGCGCTGGAAATTTATCGTGAACTTCTCTTGTGTACTGATAAGGCCGAAATTGATGCTATTCAGAACCATATAACACGGATAGAAGCTCTTATGCAGGATAAATCTCCTGAACCTGATCCAGCAGATGCTTTTAGCCGTCACTCAAAAAATAGATTGCTTTCTGTTTTGGACACCCTTGCTTCACGTTTTGAAGCAAGGGTTCAAAACGTGTAATGTGATGAAAATTATTTTTAAGCGTAGTGAATATCATGAAGAATTGTATACATAAAACAAAGCTATGTTGTATTGTCCAAAAGGAGAATAACATGCACCGCCTTGGCTTCTTTATACTGCTTGCAGGGCTACTTTTTGTGTGCGCCTCGTGCGCTACTACGATTGAAACGGTTGGAGATTCCTATGGATATGTTTGGGATACATGGGATCAGGGCGTGTTTATCAAACAGCGTGAGACGCAACTTTCTGGCTTGGATGATGCAAACTTTGAAAAACTTGCATCAATACTGGCTGTAGTAGATAGCCCTTTGGATTCTCTTGTGCAGTTTGTTGCGGATCAAGATCATTCACCAGACGAGACTTGGACTACTTTGCTGTTTAATAAATATCCATGGGTTGATTCTATTTTTATTGCTGATGCACAAGGAACAGTCACTGAAAGTTATCCCAGTGACCTTATAAAGAAGGAAGAAATTTCTGTTAATATAAAATCAAAAAACCGTAAGCCGTTTATCCAAATTGAAGCCAATCCTGTAGGCCAAGAATCCAGACTGTATGTTGGGACGCCGATTTATGGGAATGCGGATTTTCAAGGCGCTGTCGTTGTGTCCTTTAATCCGCAAGTGTTGTTCACCTTATATTCAGACCCCAAAGAATTGATTATTTCTCAGCCAGGTGGAGGAACATGGACTCCGCGTGAAGATTTTGACACCAATGCTTTCAGTGCCTTGCCATGGAGAGAAATGCTTGCGGACTCAGTGTGTGGAGAGGTACAGGTTGATGGCGTGTCGTACACATGGCTTGTGCGTTATGTTGGCACCACTCCATATCTTTATGCCACACCTTCAGTTGCGCCTGAGTGAGAATCAGGAAGATGTTATGAATAATTTGCAGTGTGGAGGTACACACTGTACTGGATGTCCAAGGGAGAGATGAGGTGCCTCAAAAAGTTACAGTTACTGAGCATTTATTGTATAGTCAGTCTCAGGTAAAGGCGACCGGCAAATTTACCCTTTTATTAAATGAACTTATTATGTCTGCCAAGATTATCACCAGAGAGGTGACTAAGGCAGGCTTGGTCGATGTTTTGGGCTTTACCGGCGAAATAAATGTTCAGGGTGAAAAAGTAAAAAAGCTTGATGAGTATGCGAATTCCATTCTTATTCATCGATTATCCAGAGCTGGAGTGCTGTGTGGCATGGCCAGTGAAGAAAACGCTGATATTATAACGATTCCTCGTGGTTTTCCGATTGGTGAGTATGTTCTGATCTTTGATCCTTTGGATGGTTCCTCGAATATTGATGTTAATGTTAATATTGGGACAATTTTTTCTATTTACAGAAGGCAAAGTCCAATGGATGAAGACATACGAGAGTCTGATGTTTTACAAGCAGGCAGTCAGCAGGTTGCTGCCGGCTATATTATGTATGGCACGTCCACGATGCTTGTTTTAACCACGGGCGAAGGGGTGCATGGCTTTACTTTAGATCCATCGGTTGGAGAATTTTTACTTTCACATCCCAATCTACAAATACCTGACAAGGGTAAAATTTATTCTGTGAACGAGGGACTTTGGAATTATTGGGATGAGCCGACACAAGCGGTTGTTAATTATTTTAAGGGCATAGGAAAAGATGCCGAAAGGCCTTGTAGCCATAGATACATAGGCTCTTTAGTGGCTGATTTTCATCGTAGTTTGATTTATGGCGGTATTTTTATGTACCCTGCCAATCATCGCGATCCGGATAGAGCGCAGGGAAAACTGCGTTTAACATGTGAAGCCAATCCCATGGCCATGATCGCAGAGCAAGCCGGTGGTTTGGCCACGGATGGAATAAATCGAATTTTAGATATTGCACCGGAACGCTTACACCAACGGGTTCCCCTATTTGTCGGCTCTGCTCAGGATGTACAAAAAGTATCTGAAATTTATCAGCAATATGAGGAGCACGGTGTCTGAACCGGGCTTGACCTTAGGGATTGAGACTTCCTGTGATGAAACAGGAGTCGCGCTTGTCCAAGAGGGGAAATTAGTAGCAGAAAAGCTGGCGACCCAAGCGGATATACACGCCTTGTTTGGTGGGGTCGTGCCTGAATTGGCTTCGCGTGAACATCTTCGGCTTTTACCTGCTCTTTTTCGTTCCCTGATGACTGAAACCGGTGTCGTTCCACAAGATATACAAACTGTTGCTGTTGCTCGTGGTCCTGGATTGCTTGGTTCGCTTTTGGTGGGAGCAAGTTTTGCCAAAGGGCTTGCCTTGGCTACAGGAGCGCGTCTTATCGGCGTTAATCATTTATACGCTCATTTACTCGCTGCTGGCTTGGAACGCCCCATATCTTTTCCAGCTTTTGGACTTCTTGTTTCAGGTGGTCATACCCATACCTATCGTATTGATTCGCCCTTGGAGTTTTGTCTGCTTGGGAAGACTCTGGATGACGCTGCAGGTGAAGCCTTTGATAAAGCTGCCAAGCGTATGAATTTACCATATCCCGGAGGCAGACTTATTGATGAGCTTGCTCTTGAATATTTAGCGCATTCAGAAGTGGATAAAGCCATGTTCCCACGGGCTTTTATTGATAATGATTCTTTGGATTTTTCTTTTAGTGGTTTGAAAACTGCGGTCGTCAATTATGTCGATGCCCATCCAAATCTTATTTTATCATCTATGTCTGGTTTAGATGCTTTAGAACGTGAAACCAGAGCACAAATGGCTTCTGTTTGCGCTGCTTTTAATTGGGCGGTGGCAGATAGTTTGCGTATCAAAGTACAGCGAGCTTTAGAGCATATTGCACACAAAGGCCTACCAGTACAAGCTGCGATTGTGGCCGGAGGGGTAGCTGCCAATAGCTTGCTCCGTCATACAATGGCAGAATTAGCCAAGGAATATAAGCTGGAGCTCATTATGCCAAGTGCTTCCTTGTGTACAGATAATGCAGCAATGATTGCCTATGCCGGATACTTGCTTGCAGGCTTGGGCTGTGCCCATAATCTGGATTTAGAGGTTATTCCTCGTGGTCGTACAATTCCACATGATTATTTGATGACTTGATTACTTGTTGAAAAATTGTAAAAAATCGTGAAAATCTGTAAAATTTTGCAAAAAGATGTGAAAATTTATGAAAATCTGTGAAAATTCATAAAAATTTGTAAAAAAACAGTAAAAATTATAAAAAATCTAAAAAATTATTGAAAAATTAAAAATAAAATTTATGTAATATATTTTCAAAACAAGTACATCTTAAAATAACTGTACGGTAATAAAAGTATGAGCAAGGAAAACGTGAAGCAAAAAAAAGGTGAGAAAAAAAAGCGAAATACTGTGTGGAGTATTGCATCCGCTTGCGGTATATTGTTGTCCTTGATTACTCTCTATTTTTTATTTCAGGATATAACCCCACCAACACTCAGTATTCAACCTGATCAAAATATTATATCTGCTGATGCTGATATTGTTTTTATGCTACAGGATGAGCATTCTGGTATTAAACAATTGATAGTAGAAACTCGCCAATCTGGACAGATAAGAGAACGCATTGAGCGAAGTTTTGCAAATTATCCAAAGCAGCACACAGAAACTTTGCAACTGAACCCAAAGCGGTACAAGGATGGCGCAGTAAAGGTTACTGCTACGCTTTTAGATGCCTCTCTGTATCCTTTTGCCCGACCTGCGATACAATCTAAGGAATATGTTGTTGATTTGAGCCCACCAGAATTTCAGCTCAGCTCACAGCCTTTGTATATCAAACAAGGGGGCAGTGCTTTACTATGTTTTAAGGCTTCTGAACCGCTCAAATACGCTGGAATAGTCGTAGGAGAATTGTTTTTCCCTGCGTATCAGCAAAAAAGCGGGGCATATTGCTGTCTCTTTGCCATGCCCCTAGACTTTACCGTTGCAGATTTTCAGGCTCAGCTTGTGGGGGAAGATAAAGTAGGCAATATTCAAAAACGTTTGTTGACTGTACACGCTCGTGCTGCTCAGTATAAAAAAGATCGCATCAATATTTCCTCACGCTTTTTGCGAGCGAAGATGTCTCTTTTTAGGCGTTTTTTTCAGGGTGATCCGGAAACAGATCCACTGATCTGCTATCTGAAAGTCAACAGCGTCTTGCGCCAAGAAAATAGAGGCAGATTACTGGAGATTGGTTTACAAAGTACTGCAGTTTTTCGTCCCAGAGGAGTTTTGCACCGCCAGCCCGGGAAGCAAACCGCGGGCTTTGGTGAACGTCGTGATTATTACTATGGCGACAAAACAGTAGATAAACAAACCCATTTAGGCGTGGATATTGCCAGTGTTCAAAACGCAGCGGTGGGCGCAGCAGCTGGCGGAGTTGTTGTTCTTGCAGAATTTTATGGAATATATGGTAACTGCGTTATTGTGGATCATGGACTTGGTTTGCAAACATTGTACTCTCACTTAAGTAAAATTATGGTGCATGTCGGTGATACAGTTTATGAGAACACCGAATTGGGGCAAACTGGAACCACAGGTCTTGCAGGTGGAGACCATTTACATTTTGGCGTCTTGGTCTCCGGTGTTCCAGTTAATCCGCAAGAATGGTGGGATAAACACTGGGTACAAAAGAATATCCTTGATACAATGCGTTTTTGAAAAAAGCCTTTTTCAATTACAGCAGTTGATTATCCCAATTAAAGTTTGAGCTGCGCTTTGCACCCTGTATTTTTTTGGGTAATTGCTCTTGGAATTGTACAAACACTTGATAACCTGCTTGTTTTAATTGTTTGCTTTTGTCTGTTATATCAATACCCCAAGTCGGGTATAGCCAATGGTTTTGCCCGATTTTTTTTACAAACATGTCCTCGCCATGAGGCGAGCGATATGTTTCACCTATCTGTACGGATTCAGCTAAAATGCGAGATATACCGAACGGCCAGTAGCCTTTGCCCAATATTCCCAAAGGCAGAGGTGCAAGAGCGGGTAAATCTAAAATATCTTGGCTGCAGAGTTCAGGGCTGACAATGCAGCCAGCAAAATCGAGTTCCAAGAGCTGGGCTATGCTCTGTGCATTTGCAATATTGCAAAACGGGCCAGCCCACAGTTCAGTTTTCAGAGGGGTGCTGAAGAGGCTACGCTGCCATGGCGCGCCAAGCATAAAACCTGCTGGCTGAGTGCCTAAGGCCTTTTCTATCAGTTCTTTCCAAAGTTTTTCTTCATTGGGCCAAATAACCGGAGGGAGCCACCACCAAATACGCTTGCTGAGGCCACGCGGTATATGCCGCAGTGTATGTTTATTGAGCCAAATGCCGGGGGTCTCGTTTTTAGACATTTGTGGGAGTGTATGCCCAACGCGCATATGCATATGGCGAGTTGTTTGACGCGTAGCCACAGGGTTTGCCGTGATTGTAGATACTACCGGCTTTATGGCCGGGATTGTTTGTAGCACCTGTTGCAATTTTGTTATTTTGTTCAAGAGTTCTGGCTCACGCCGATCAATGAGAAAAACGCGACTTCCTATAGCCGGAGCGCATGTTTTGCCTCTTCCCTTGGAATATGTACCTTTTTTGTTTGCAGAAGAAGGCTTGAGAGGAAGATTTAAGCGTCCACCTTTGGGAACAAAACGGCGAATTTTTAGGGTCATATGCCCTGGCTCATCTTCATAGCCAATGCGTAAAAAATCTCCGGCAATGAGAGGCTCAAAAGGATGAAAATAAAAATTTTTCCCTTCCTTTTTTATTTTGCCAATGAATTTTCCAGAACCAGTGTCCTTGTCCGGATTAACGGGTTGAAATGGACGTTGAGGCAGGAAAATAGAGTGGGAAGAAGGTCGCCCCAAAGCCTGCTCTAAATACTGCAAAGCCATTTTACGAGCTTGAGGATTGCCGGGTTCATCACGCAGCAGCTGGTAGGCTTTTACCGTATAAAAAACATAGTGTGCCCCTTTCTTACGTCCTTCAATTTTCCATGCTCGAATTTGTGGTGTTTGGAGTAAAGGCTTGGTGAGCACATCCAGCGAAAGATCCATGCAGGAAAATAGACGCTGAGCATGAATTTTTTTGGAGGGGCGGTCGTATAATCTACGACAGGGCTGCACGCAACGACCTCGCAGTCCGGATTTTCCTCCAAGAAAGCTGGACCACCAACAGCGTCCGGAAACATTATGACATAAGGCACCGTGAACAAAAATTTCCAAGTCAAGCCCTGCGGGACAGGCTTGAGCCATTTCCTGTACTTCATCTAAATTTAACTCACGCGGAACGACTACACGAGAAAATCCCATGTGTTTTGCCATGCTTAAGCCTGCAGGATGACTTAAGTTTGCCAAAGTGGAACAGTGCAATTCCCCTGAAATACCAACTTGCTTTGCAATGCGAACGGCAGCAAAGTCTGCAACGATGAAGGCTTCTGGTTTTACTAATTGCTCTGCCCTGTCCATAAGTCTTGCCAAGGCATTTGTATCTCTTGGCTTGACCAGAGTGTTCATGGCAACGTAGACTTTGCTTCCGTGTTCGCGAGCAAGTTGTGCCATGCGTGCAAGTTCTTGGCTAGAGAAATTAGGGGCTTGCATACGAGCAGAGAAATGTTTGAGCCCAAGGTAAATAACGTCTGCTCCGGCAGCAATAGCAGCGAGTAAAGCCTCTGTATCTCCTGCTGGAGCCATTATTTCAGGTGTATGTGTTTTCATTTTTAGCAAAGGTTAATTTTTATGGATAAGAAATACTGTCAGGACGTGAAGGTATTGGAAATATGTCCTGTCGGTCAAACAAAAATGCCGGGTATATTTTTTGAGATGAAACTTACAGCTCCGGATTGGAAAAATTACCATCCTGGGCAGTTTGTCATGTTGCGCCCGTGTTCATGGGGGCTTGATTTCACTTGGGGACGCCCCTTTTCTATATGTAGAGCTCAAGATGAGTGGTTTTCCCTTTTTATCCAAGTTGTGGGAAAAGGAACCGCAAAATTAGCCACACTTCAGCCCGGGGATAAACTTACAGTTTGGGGGCCTTTGGGGCAAGGCTTTGCCGTAGAACCTGAGAGTCCAACGCTCTGTTTAGCAGGAGGCATGGGAATTGCGCCCTTTATAGGCTATTGTTTGAAACATCCTGCCCCACAACAGATTGAAGTATTTTTTGCACACAAGGCTGCCTTAGACTGTTATCCAGTCAAGCACCTGCAAGACAAGCTACGCTTTTCCGCTATGCAAGAAAAAAATGCTGAGGATTTGCCTGCAATCATTGCTGGTGTAGAAGATAAAGTGCAAGAATATCAACACGGTTTGGTGCTGTGTTGCGGACCGACACCATTTATGCGAACTGTGCAAAATAAACTGCTTGCCATACAAGGGCGTGGTCAGGTTTCATTGGAAAATAGTATGGCCTGTGGGGTTGGAGCCTGCTTGGGCTGTGTTTGTGATAATGGACAGGGAAAAAGGGTGCAAACCTGTACCCAAGGCCCGGTTTTCTGGGCTGATGATGTTGTTTTCTAATTTTGTTGGAGAATTTTTATGAATCTTGCCGTTAAGGTAGGAAGGCTGGAATTAAAAAATCCGGTGTTGACCGCATCCGGTACCTTTGGTTTTGGGACAGAGTTTGCTTCCTATGGGGATATCAGCACCTTGGGCGGTATTGTGGTCAAAGGTCTTTCTTTGCAGCCTCGCCTTGGTAATCCCATGCCACGAATTGTTGAAACTCCTTGTGGGATGCTGAACGCTATTGGTATTCAAAATCCGGGGGTGGAAAAATTTTTAGATGAAATATTGCCACAATTACCAGCGCAAAAAACAGCGATTGTGGCGAATTTATATGCTTGTGATGCTTCAGAGTTTGCAGAGCTTGCAGCACGACTTGTAGGGGCAAGCGGAATCGCTGCTTTGGAAGTCAATGTTTCTTGTCCAAATGTGAGTCAAGGTGGGATTCTTTTTGGGCAAGACCCGAATATGATCAGCCGTGTAAGCGAGGCTGTAAAAGCTCGTGCCGGTAGTGTTCCCGTATGGATAAAGCTCTCACCAAATGTTACGGATATTGCTGCCTGCGCTCGTGCTGCTGAGGCAGGAGGCGCAGATGCTATTTCACTCATCAATACGCTTGCCGGAATGGCTGTTGATGTCGAGCGTAGGAAGCCACGCTTAGCCAATATTATTGGCGGATTATCAGGTTCAGCTATCAAGCCTGTGGCTTTGCGCTGTGTGTGGCAGGCTGCACAGGCCGTCTCTATTCCCGTAGTAGGGATAGGCGGTATAACATCGGCTCGAGATGTTTTGGAATTTATTTTGGCTGGTGCAAGTGCTGTACAAGTAGGTACTGCTAATTTCCATCGTCCGGATACTGTTTTTAAGATTATTAATAATTTACCACAAGAAATGGAAAAACTTGATATTCAAGATATTGAATCTTTTCGAGGAACATTGGATTGTGCATAGAATATAGTTTATGCTTGTTGCCTGTTGCCTGTTGCCTGTTGCCTGATGCTTGATGCTTGTTGTTTGATGTTTGTTGTTTGGCGACTGTTATTTTAGCGTGTTATTTTAAGCTATTATCAAGTTGTATAGAAATATAAAAAAGGAATTGACAGTAGCTTGAGAGGTATGCGATACCCAGCTTCCCGTGTGGGTTTGCTGACCTTGTTATGGGGTGAAGTAGTTGACAAAAACATGTTAGCTACGTTAGTGACAGCTTCCTGTGGGCGGTTAGCTCAGCTGGGAGAGCATCGGCCTTACAAGCCGAGGGTCACAGGTTCGAGCCCTGTACCGCCCACCATCAGGATAAGCAGCTTAAGTATTTAAGCTTTTTTACATATTGCGGAGCCGTAGTTCAGTTGGTTAGAACGCCGGCCTGTCACGCCGGAGGCCGCGAGTTCGAGTCTCGTCGGCTCCGCCAGAAAAAAACAGGATGTCACTTCGCGAGGCATCCTTTTTTTTGTTGCTTGATTCAAAAAAATTGAGATTGTTATGGATTTAGTATATGTACCGTCAGGGTTTAGCGTATTTTTTGGCACAAATTTTTTAGGTACTTATGCAAATACTATATTCTGGTTGGTTTTTGAAAGAAGGCTTTCAAGGTGCAGGCTGTGATCTTGTAACTCTTCAATTATCCCAAGAGCGCACACTCAATGAAGCTATACAAGAGACCGGAGTCTCCCCTGATTTTGTATTCATTGAATTATTTGGTCCCTCGTGTATTCCAAACGAAATCTATCAGTGTGAATATCCATTGATTTTATATTGCATTGATTCATCAATAAATGAATTTTGGCTTAAACCATTAGCGCAATGCTTTGACATGGTTTTTGTTGACCAAGTCTCAAGTGTTCAAACTTTGCAACAGTGTGGGGTCGATGTGCATTGGCTCCCTTTGTGTGCATCGGAATCTGATTTTCGGCAAACTGCGTCAAAAAAGCATTTTATTACTTTTGTGGGTCGAACTGATGAACAGAGACTCAAGCGTCAAAATCTTTTGGATTCTATTAGTGAACGATTTGAGCTTAATATTGTCGAGGGAATTTCAAAAGATACAATGCTTGATTTGTTCAGTGAATCCCATGTGGTGCTTAATGAAAATTTTTTTCCGGGTTTAAATTTGCGTTTTTTTCAAGCACTAGCTTCAGGCTCTCTTTTGCTGTCTGAAAGCAAAAGCCAAGGAGTTCGTAAATACTTTCAAGCAGGAACGCATTATGTCGCGTATTCTCCAGCAAATATTATTGAATTGTTAGAAAAAATTCAGGCTAATCCTTCACAATTTCAGGCAATTGCTCGGCAGGGTCAGGAACTGTGTCGCAATCAGCACTTAAGTTTCCATAGAGCGCAATCAGTTCTGCAATATGTTCAAAATTTATCAAAAATATCAAAGGTACGCAAAAAAGAGCATTATGATGAATTGCAATTATATGAAGCAATCGCAAAGTATCATCATGGCTGTCGTTTTGGTGGCAATATAACACAGTCTTTGAATATATTAAAGCAAACGCAAAAGACAAGTAAGCAATTTGCTTTAGCGCAGAATTTACTTGGAAGTGCATATATTACTTTTGCAGGACAAACAGAACAAGGAAGCTATCATCTGCAATTGAGCTCGGAAACAGATACTGAGTATAGCATTATTTCACTTTTACAGTTAATGTATTTGTATGCGGATTCCAATACGTCCGTATATTTTTTAGAGAAACTTTTTCCTAAAATAGCACATTGCGATGTATCAGCGTACAATAAATATGTGAATTTAATTTTAGAACACAAAGAAACAAAGTATAATATTTGTCTCTTAGCGTGTAAAATTTTATATGATATGAATAGAATTTTTGATTTAGGATACGCAAAAAGTAACAAGGATTTTTTACCTGAATATGCTTGGGAGTATGCATACCGTGCATATGAGACAAAAAAATCTTCAGAGTCTCTTGGATATGTCATTGATTGTGCTAAGAAAATAGGAATGCCTGCTGAAACCTTACATTTTATTAAGGATGCTATTGGAAATAACATAGCTTCAGATGAGCAAATACTGCTTTCTATTCATCTTGCTCATGAATATTATGATTTTTCATCTTCACGAGACATTGTAAAAGCGTTCAAAAAAGCATTACAGACCGGCAATTTTAAGCAGTAGCTTGCAAACGATGCTGAAACAATTCCTTTGCGAAAACCTGTTTTGCTCAGGGCTTTTCAATATGCCTTGGCTCGGCTATGCTTGTGCATAGCATATAAAAAAGTTGGGCAAAGGAGCTACTATGAATCAAAAAAATAAAAACACGATTGCAGAGTTTGAGCAAAATAAAATACATGTAAAAGAGCAAACAAAAACTGCGGTGCACGGGGCGAAACCTCCTCAGCCAGCATCCGGTCGAGGGAATGTGTTTTTTATTGGACCGCGCTTGAGTGGAAAAACTTTTCTTGGCCAAAAAGTCGCAGAGCGCCTTACTCGGCCATTTCATGATGCCTTGGATTGGCAAAAATTAGCGGAATTGGTCAAACAGGGTGGGCAGGTTGCCACTGTTTCAGCAGAACTTTTAGAGCAGGAAGGCGTTGCAAATTTATTGCACCGAGGGGGCAAGGTATTTTATCTTATGGTTGATGCTGCCACTCTTGCCCAGCGCGCTGAAGTTGAGATGCAGCAAGATCAGCTAGCCTTACGCGAGCAGTTGTTTGCAGAATTACAAGCCCAAGAACCTTTATGTATGCGTACTTTGCATTATATTTTACAGGCCGTGAAGCCTGCGGAAGAACTTGTGGAAGACGTGCTTGAGAAATTACAAATTACTGGTGATGCTTGATAAGGGCTTTTTTATGCACAAGATTGTAACACTTAAGGATTTTTACGCACTGATGGCCGATACTGCCAAACTTCGTGCGCAGCTGGTGCAGAGCTTAATACTTGGCAAGGCCATTGATACTGCAGATATTATGTACTTGGAAACCGCACATGCTACTTTAGAGAGTATTCGGCAAGAGCAAGGAGAATATATACTGGAGCTTTCCCCCGGAGTCACTGTGCCGGTGAATTTGAAATATGAACTGACTGAACTATATAAGGACATTTTTTTCCTGAAAAACGGAGAACAGGCCTTTAAGCAGTACCTTGCTTCAATGCACCATGGTTTTTTAGAAGAAGTTGAAAAAGTCGCTGCGGCTTTAGCAGGGAGGCAATATACAACTTGGATTACGGATCGTGATGGTACCACGAATAATTATTGCGGACGCTACAACTCCTCGGTGCAATCTGTATATAATGCTTTTTGGCTTTCACGCTTTGCACAAAAACGAACAAAACATGCTGTGTTTATCACTTCCGCGCCTTTGTCGAACTTTGGGATTGTGGATGTTTCAGTGAATCCGCAGGGTGTTTTTGTGTATGCTGGATCAAAAGGGCGCGAGTTTATTGATACGCAAGGGAAGCACTACAGTTACGCGATTGATCCCTTGAAGCAAAATGTACTTGAAGAGTTTAACTCTCGTTTAGAACAGGAACTTGCGCAGCCAAGGCAAGAGAAATTTTGCTTAATAGGTTCAGGGTACCAGCGTAAATTTGGGCAAACTACCATTGCAAGACAGGATATTACTCGGAGCATTCCAGAAGCTGATTCTTTGGCTTTTTTACATACAATTCAATCTATTGTAGAGGAGCTAGACCCGAAAAAAGAAAATTTTGTTATTGAGGATACAGGCCTTGATGTTGAGATTATTTTAACTGTGGAAGGGCAAGGCAACAAAAGCAAAGATTTTGATAAAGAAGAAGGTGTATATTTTCTCAATGAACAATTGAATCTTGATATGGATTCCGGCTGTACCCTTATTTCAGGGGATACGCGCAGCGACTTGCCACTTGTGCGTGCCGGCATACGCGGTAATGGAGAAACATGGAGCCTGTTTGTTACTCAAGATGCCGAGCTTGCGTCCGAGGTACAGGCATTGTGTCCAAATACGGTCATTGCTTCTTGTCCAGATGTTTTTGTGGCTGCGCTTGCGTGTTTGGCCAATGAATCTTTGCCTTAGGGAGTGTTGAGAATGGTACAGTGTAAGGGCGTTATTTTTGATTTAGATGGTGTTATCACCGGTACAGCCAAAGTACACGCTTTGGCGTGGAAATCCATGTTTGATGTTTATCTTAAAGAGCGTTCTGAGCGCGAAGGCCTCCCTTTTACCGAGTTCACAGAAGAAGATTACTTGCTTTATGTAGACGGTAGACCGCGTATGCAAGGGGTAAGTACGTTTTTGCAATCGCGTGGTATTGAACTGCCTTTTGGTAGTCATGAAGACGTACCCGGGCTGGATACGGTATGTGGACTTGGCAATAGTAAAAATGTTGATTTTCAAAGAATTTTACGAAAAGAAGGCCCTGAAGTTTATGCGTCCTCGGTTGAATTTATTAAGAATTTGAAACAGTCTGGCATTCGAGTGGGAGTAGCTTCGTCCAGCCGTAATTGCCAATTGATTCTTGAGCTGGCCGGTTTGGAGTATTTATTTGAAACTCGTGTGGACGGGGATGTTTCTTTGGAATTGGGTCTTTCCGGTAAACCAAATCCTGATATTTTTGTGACCGCAGCAGCAAATTTGGGCTTGCTTCCCGGAGAGTGTGTTGTAGTAGAAGATGCCATTTCAGGTGTTCAGGCCGGACGTGCTGGTAATTTTGGCTTAATCTTAGGCCTTGCACGAGAAGTCTCAGGCCAAGCATTGCTCCAACATGGTGCGGACATTGTTGTGACTGATTTAGGGGAAATAAGCGTTGCACAAGTGAAGGAATGGTTTGCCACAGGTCTTGAGCGCGATGCTTGGACTTTTGGGTACACAGGATTTGAACCTGAAAATGAAAAATTGCGTGAAACATTAACGACGGTGGGCAACGGCTATCTTGGTGTACGTGGAGCACTAGAAACGGAACGAGCCGGAACGCTGAGCTATCCCGGAACATATTTAGCCGGTATTTTTAATAAAACCCCAACTCGTTTACATGGGCGAGATATTTATAATAATGATCTTGTCAATTGTCCTAATTGGCTTTTGCTGGAATTGCGTATTGGTAAAGGAGCCTTTGTTAGTCCTTTTTCCATGAATATTTTATCATATCGCCATGAATTATGTATGAAAAATGGCAGTATGCACAGAGATATGGTGGTGCAAGATCAGTTGGGACGTATTGTACGGATCCATTCTGTTCGTTTTGCTTCAATGGCTCATCCACATCTTTTGGCTTTGCGTTTTAGCATAGAGCCAGTGAATTTTTCTGCACCTCTTACCCTCCGTTCTTGTATTGACGGAAATATTACAAATGATGGTGTGCCACGCTACCGCGCTTTGAATCAGCAGCATTTGGAATTTGTCGATGCTGGAAAATTTACAGCCGGAGTGTTCTTACATGTCCAAACTACTTCTTCTCAATACCAAATAGTGATGGCAGCGCGAAACAAGATTTTAGCCAAGGGCAAAGAAGTCCACATTGAAAAAACTGTGCTTCAAGACAAGGCTTTGATTGCGGAAGAATTTATTCTTCCAGGATTGCAAGGGGTTGAATATACTTTGGAAAAAACAGTTTGCGTGCACACTTCAAGAGATACACAACACACGCAAGAAGAGGCCTGCAAGGGACTGCTCAGCGCAGGAACTTGGAGGCAACTATTCCAAGCGCACACACGAGCTTGGAGAAAATTATGGCAGCGTGCGGACATCACGATACAGGGAGATAGGTTAGTACAGCAAACCGCGCGTTTGCATAGCTATCATTTGCTGATTACGGCTTCTGTGCATAATGCTTTTTTAGATGTGGGGATGCCAGCGCGCGGTCTTTCAGGCGAAGCGTACCGTGGGCATATTTTTTGGGATGAGGTCTACATCTTGCCGTTTTATGACTTGCGTTTGCCAGAGGTTTCTCAAGCTCTTTTAGCCTATCGCTATAATCGTTTAGAAGGAGCGCGAGAATATGCACAAGAACATGGGTACCTCGGTGCTATGTACCCTTGGCAGACGGCAGATGGGGGAGAGGAAGAAACACAAGAGGTTCATTATAATCCAAAGGATGACACATGGGGGCCTGACCTTTCACGGCGTCAAAGGCATGTGTCCATTGCTGTGTTTTATAATGTCTGGCGATATATCAAAGTAAGCTGTGATGATACATTCTTAAAAAATCAGGGCGCAGAGCTTATGCTTTCTATTGCACAGTTTTGGGCTTCTATTGCTCAAAAAGATCAGTGCGATGCTAAATATCATATAGAGGGCGTCATGGGCCCTGATGAATTCCATGAACGAGCATATGGCTCGGTAAAGGATGGGGTACGCGATAATGCGTATACCAATGTCATGGTTTCTTGGCTGCTTAAAAAAACTTTGGAGCTTTTACAATTACTGCCAGTAAAAACTCGAAACGCGCTTCAGCAAAAACTTGCCTTAAAGCAAAGTGATTTTGAACATTGGGCAGAGGTGGCTTCTCATTTGAATATTGGTGTACGCGATGGAATTATTGAACAGTTTGAGGGGTATTTTGATCTTCAAGAATTGGACTGGGAAGCCTACCGCAAAAAGTACGGGGATATTCATCGTTTGGATCGTATTCTTAAAGCAGAAGGAGACAGCCCTGATAAATATAAGCTTGCCAAGCAGGCAGATACTTTGATGGCTTTTTATTTACTGCATCCTGAGCAGGTAAAAGAAGTTTTAGCTGACCTGAATATTGATGTTGGGGATGCAGCCCGGTTTCTTAAACGAAATTACGAATATTATGAAGCGAGAACTTCGCATGGTTCAACCTTATCAAAAGTTGTTCATGCGGTTATTTCCGCACATTTTGGTGACGAGCAAACCGCGTGGCAATGGTTTATGGAAGCATTGCTCAGTGATATTCATGATACGCAAGGTGGCACAACGCCTGAAGGTATCCATACTGGAGTAATGGCCGGAACGCTTGATATTATTACTAAATATTTTGCAGGAATAGATAGCAGTGGAGAATGCTTGGCTATTGATCCGCACTTGCCTTCGCATTTTGTAAGGCTCAAGATGCCACTGCGCTTTAGGCGTGTGAATTATTTGCTTGAGCTGACTGCTCAGGAACTTTGTATTAAAGTATTTGGTGCAAAAAAAGCGGTTACGATAATGGTTCAGGGGCAGTTAGTGAAGCTCAAAATGGGCGAGCAAAAGCGTATAGCTTGGCGATAGCTGGCTGGTTTTTGGGAATGTACGATAACAAGGTCTGTTGAAAAAGGAGTAGGCTATGCCTCCAAAAGATATGCGTGTTGAATTATTAGCACAGACACCGGATGCTCTTTCATTGATTTATGCTGCGTTTCGGCAGTGCTACCATGTAGGATATGTCGGTGATATGTGGGAAAAACTTCTAAGCGGTGATATTGCAAAGGAAAAGCAAGCTGAGTTTGTACAGCAGACACTCATGTCCGGACATGATTCCCCTGTCGAGCATGTCAATTTTACCTTTGCGATTGAAGGTATTTCCCGAGCCTGTTCTCACCAATTAGTGCGACATCGCATTGCTTCCTATTCTCAGCAAAGTCAGCGTTATGTAACGGATACAATGGATTATATTATACCTCCGGCCATTGCCGGCATTCCTGAAGCAAAAGCGCGTTTTGAAGCATTTATGCTGGAAGTGAGCAATGCGTATGGGGACTTAAAATCAATACTCACGCAGCATGGCAGGGCAAGCAAAGCCAATGAAGATGCTCGTTTTGTTTTACCACAAGCTGCGGAAACCAAAATTGTGCTTACAATGAATGTTCGTAGTTTGCTGCATTTCTTTAATCTACGTTGCTGTTTACGAGCTCAGTGGGAAATCCGAATGCTGGCGAATGCAATGCTTGATTTATGCAAAAACGCAGTGCCTTCTCTTTTTCTTTCAGCTGGAGCAGCCTGTGAATCTCTCTCTTATTGCCCAGAATCGCCAAAATTTAGCTGTGGTAAATATCCTACACGAGAGCAAGCATAAAATTATTTTGCCTCTTGAACAGGAAAAACGCATTTTTTAACTGCTTAGAATCCTTTGTTTTACCTTTGTCAATACTTTTTAAGACTATAAATTACAGCATGTTACAGTTTTGAGTTTGAGCAAGAGAACCTATCAATCTAAAATTATAGCTTTTGTTTTGAGGCCACTACCCATCATTTTTCTGTATTTTTTATTTTATTTGACTTTGAATCTAAGTAAAAGTGTGTTTAATAAGGTACTTACGCATTATTTTTTCTTTTCTTTTGAAAAAGAAAAAGGAATCTATTGTTCGTATGGAGTCTGTTTATGAAATCAATAAAAAAACTAAAATTCCGTAAAATGGAAATATTAAAAGAAAGCGTCTGTGGAAAAAATAGGGTGACTGTGTAAAACTGCCCTTGAGAGCTCAAGAAAATCCTGCATACGAAGGGGCTTGGAGTAGTCTTTGCCTTATCTACCGAGAATTTTTGTATTTTTATTTTTGTTTTGTTGTTTCAAACGCTTATACTGTCGATAAGCAAGGGATGCCTTTTTTGTTTTTGCTTATCCTTCGGTTTGTGTTTTTTGAATAGCACTTTATATTCATGCCCATGAGTCAGGACGTTTGGCATACAATCTTTACATTTTTAGTAGAACAATATCCTTGGGAAAAGGCTGTATGGCTTGATTCTTTGCAAGCACAATATGCTGGTGGGCAGCTTCGCTTATATGCTCCGAATAATTTTGTTGCAGACCTCATTCGGCGCAGTAAGATGAATATAATCAAAGAAGCTGCAGCAAAGACTTTGGGCCAGGTACCTGAGATTGTTATTGAGATCAAAGAGCGTAAGCTTGATATTGTACAAAAACCGGCCTGCCACACAATGCCAATGCAACAGCAAGTTGTTTCCGTGGAAGTACAGCAAACAGCACAACCGCGATTACCAGGCGTCACTTTAGTTCCATTAAGTTTGACCGCAGGGCGATTTCGATTTCAAAATTTTGTCGTTGGTAAATTCAATAGAGTGGCACAAGCTGCAGCCATGGGGCTTTGTGAAACTGGCATACAGGATAATCGCTTATTTATTTCTTCAGGAACTGGACTTGGCAAAACGCATTTATCCTGTGCTGTTGGATACCGACTTTTTAATCAATGCAATAAGCAAAATCCATATATAGTATGTATGACTGGCCAACGCTTTGCTCAGTATTATGGCACTGCTGTACGAGAAAAATGGGTAGGGCAATTCAAAAATGAATTGCTACAAAAAGTGGATATTTTAATTTTAGAAGATATGCATGCCTTTACTGGCAAGGCCACCATGCAAGGCGAGCTCATAGGGCTTTTAGATGCTTTGCAAGAGCGTGGGGGCAAAACCGTGCTTACCAGTGCTTGCAGACCAAGTGAATTAAGCAATCTTGACGATCAGTTGGTTTCTCGTTTTTGCTCAGGGCTTGTAACTCCTATTGATTTTCCGGATTTTGAAGATCGGCGTTGTCTTGTGGAAAGAAGTGCTCAAATTCAAGGAGTGGAGATTCCTCTTCCTGTCACTGAATTGCTGGCCGATAAAGTCACAAATGATATTAGAAAATTACACGCTTGCTTAAATAATCTCATAGAATGTGCAAGGTTTTTGAAAAATAAAATTACTGTCAGCTTAGCGCAAGAAACTTTGAAAAACTTCATAAACTCTGAAGTTCATCTTGATCGGGAAAATATTCTTTCTTTTGTTTGTTCTGCCTATGGGCTTTCACGGCAAGAACTTCGCTCCAAAAGTCGTAAAGCTCAAAATGTGCTTGCGCGAAATATTGCTTTTTTTCTTTTGCGTGAACATACAGAAATGTCTTCTACGGCCATAGGGCGAGAGTTTAATCGTCAGCATTCCACGGTATTAAATGGAATTGCCAAAGTGGAACGTGAATTAAAAGCCCAGACTGCTTCAGGGCGTGCCATGGAAAATGTTATTCAAAGGCTTTGTTCACAGCCGGCTTTTTGATTTTGTACAGTGAGGAGCTGTGTCTTGGGCGAGAAGTTTTTTGCTGCATTCCAATTGCTGCTTTGCCTCTTGCAAAGTAAGCCCTCTTTGGTGAGCAATAGTTTCTAAATTGTCTTCAGCATCTGTTTTGCGACCATAATTTGGTTCAGGAAATTCAAGGCTATATGAACTCAGGCGTGCTGCCTGCAAGAGTATTTCAGGGGAAGGAAAGTTCCACTGCTTGCCAAGTAGGGCAAAGCCCTTTGCCGTAAGGGGAGAAAAAATATCGGTATTTTTGTGCAAACCGCTACCAACTAAAAATGCTGTTTGCTGTGTGTTTTGAATCAATTCGCTTGCTTCTTGGCTTGTTACATATTGCAGGGGGATGTCCTGATTTGCTGTGTGTGAAAAACTTTGAATATACACATGATCTCTGCGTGCATAGCTTAAAACCACAACGGGTTCGCTACACAGAGCCAAAGGTCCGGCAGCAAGCAAGGGGAGTAGATCAAGCCCTGTGAGAAGCGCAGGATGAGGAAGCCCTACAGCCAAACCTGCCATGGCTGAAAGGGCAAGGCGAATCCCGGTAAAACTGCCCGGCCCGCGCACGCAGGCAATTGCAACCAGCTCTGTGATTAAACGCTCTTGTTCCAAGAACATTTGCTGCACGTTCGGTAGCAAAAAATTGGCACTACGCCGAGGGACATTCAGCTCCCTTGAAGCCAGCAGGCTGTAGTCAGTATCTGTGCTTTCCCCTAAGACCAGCTGTAAGCGTTCCTCACAATTATTGAGGACAAGGATGAGACCATTAGGCAGTGGTAAAGAGTCGGTAAATGTCATTGTAAAAAGCCAAAAGCATCAGGCTCATGAGTATGGCCATGCCAAAATAGCCAGCCATGCGCTGTATTTTTTCATTCACTGGTTTTCGGGTCAAGGCTTCAAAAGCGAAAAAGATGATATGCCCTCCATCAAGTACTGGAATGGGCAATAGATTAAGGACACCAAGGTTAATAGAAATAAATGCAGCTAAGAAAATGACAGAGATTAAACCATTTTTAGCCCTTGAACCTACTTCTTGCACGATCATAATCGGGCCACCAATGGCTTTTGGTGAAACCGTGCCACTAACGATTAAGGCCATGCTTTGAATTGTTTGCACAATGGCATCTGTACATTTGTCTAATGCTGCATCTGCACCAAAAGAAAGTCCAAGGTCTTGCTCAATTAAAGCAGGCTGAAAGGCAATCCCTACTTTAGGTTTTGGGATCAGTTCTCCATACTTATCTTCTTCTGAAAGAAAAGCTGGAGTGATCTTTTTTTCTATAATGGAATTTCCGCGCCGGATTTGGAAAACAAGCGGATCATCTTGGGCAAAAAGAATAGTCATTTGTATTGTTTCTGGCGTGTATGAAAGGTCGCCATCTATTTTGGTGATAATATCGCCTGCTCGTAAATCCGCATACATAGCTGGTGAGTTTGGAACCACCTTGTGTATTGTATATTCATAAATCGGAACATACCCCAGTTGGAGAAAAATCACCCAGTAAAGTAGCCATGCAAGTATAAAATTAAAGACTGGACCAGCCAATACAACCAATAGTTTTTGCAGAGGAGGTCTTGTTATAAAATGCGTTTCTTGTGGCCAGTCAGTGTCTTTATCAGGGTCTTGTGACTCTCCTACGAGGCTTACATAGCCACCCAAGGGAATGGCGGAAATTTTATATTGTGTCCGTTTATGGCTTATTCCCCATAATTGAGGGCCAAAACCCAAGGAAAAAGTTTTTACCCCAATGCCTTGGACTCGTGCCATAAGGAAATGTCCAAGTTCATGGAAAAAAATTAATCCGCCAAGTACTAAAACAACCGCGAGTGTACCGGTCATCCATATATTCCTTTTTGTTTTGCCCAAGCCAGAGCCTTGCTTCGGCTATGTGCATCTAAATTCAAGGCTACTTCAGGTGAAGAAATATCCTCGGCCTGATGTTGTTCCAGCATTGTTTGAAGCATGTTTGGAATGTCCATAAAGTGCAATTGTTTGTTCAAAAAAAGGTCTACTGCTACTTCATTACAGGCATTAAGCACTATGGGGTAGCTTATTCCTGCTGCATAGGCCTCTTTTGCTAAACCTAGGCAAGGAAATGTTTCCATATCCGGCTGTTCAAAACTGAGAGTTTGGGTCTGAGCAAGAGAGAGTTTTTCAAGCCCGGTTTCAACTCGTTCAGGATAGCATAGACAATGTGCAATGGGAATACGCATATTAGGGACTCCAAGATGCGCGATTTGTGAACCATCCTTATATTCAACCAAAGAGTGCACAATGGATTGAGGGTGTACGACAACCTCGACCCTATCTACAGGAAGGCCATACAGATGGCAGGCTTCTATTATTTCAAGCCCCTTATTCATCAAAGTAGCAGAGTCAACAGAAATTTTAGCTCCCATGCTCCAGTTAGGATGATTTAAGGCTTGCTCACGAGTAACTTGAGAAAGAAATTGTTTATCTTTGCCCCTGAACGGGCCACCAGACGCTGTGAGAATGAGTTTGTGGATGTGTTGGTTTGAATGCCCACTCAGAGCTTGGAAAAGTGCATTGTGTTCTGAGTCTACCGGAAGGATTACAGCTTGGGATTGTTTGCAAGCCTTGCGAATGAAGCTGCCTCCGATGACAAGAGATTCTTTATTGGCAAGAGCTACGAGTTTTCCTGCCTGCACTGCTGCCAAAGTGGGAAGAAAACCAGCTGCACCAACAATGGCTGAAAGCACAGTATCAACTTCTGGCAGTGCTGCGAGTTCTTGATAGCCCTTAGCACCGCTTACTATGTTTGGGGTATAGTTTGCAGGGAGCAAGGAACGTAAGGTAGCTGCGGCTTGTTCATGCAGTACAGCAAGGAATTTTGGCCGAAAATGTGTAGCTTGCTGCGCCAATACTTTGATATTTTGTCCACCAGTAAGGGCAATGACCTGAAATTTTTCAGGGTGCATTGCTACAATTTTTAAGGCTGAAGTGCCAATAGAACCTGTGGAGCCTAGAATGCTGAGCTTGCGTGGGAATGAAGGTAAAGAAGCTATTTCCGGCCAAGTAGAGATGTAGCGAAGCATTGTATTTCTCAAAATTTTTATAGCCTATGGGGTGAACAGGGGAGATAATATCGGGTAAAAGCAGGGAGAGGGAATAAGTTTTGGGAAAAGAGTGACCCAAAAAATATATACAGGGAGCGCAAAGAGTAAGGAGTCAACCCTATCCAGAAAGCCACCGTGTCCGGGTAAGAATGAACTTGAATCTTTCGTTTTTTGTTTTCTCTTAAGCGCGGACTCAAAAAAATCTCCAAATTGCGCTGCGATATTGAGCGCGACGCCTAAGAAACAATATGCCCACCATGGAGCATGACCGAATAAATATCCTATAATACTTGTCGTGAGCACACATCCACCCAGTGAAGCTATGCTGCCAACCCAAGATTTTTTTGGGCTGATTTGTGGCCAAATTTTTGTTTTGCCCCACGCTGTCCCGCAATAAAAAGCAGTCGTGTCCGAGGCAATGACTGCCAGTAAAATGAGTATACATTCCGTAGAGTTCATGCTGAGGAAAAAGTGAAGAGAAAGCGGAATATACAGTAGTCCGGCGGTAAAAATAAAGCTGTCTTGCAATGAGGCAGCATCGCCCTTGGCACTGTAATTTTTAAGGAATACAAGATTACTTAGCCAGAGGCTCGTTAAAATAAGGAGCAGGCTCCAGATAAAATTTTGCATGACCAACGCCCAAAATAGGAGAGCTGTGAGAACAAGGAAAAATATTTTGATATAGGCCTGATTTTTGCCTGGCCAAAACAGATTGTACAATTCAAGCAAGCTAAGTTCACAAACAAGTAACAGGACTGCCAGCATGAAATATCCACCCAGCACAAGGGCACTGAGCAAAATCACAAGTAAAATACTTCCGGTGGCAAGACGTTTTGAATGTGAACTGAGAGGCATCTAATCTCCTCAAAAAAATAAACCCTATTTCTCGTTGATGTAGACGATTCTCAGTTTCTGGGCAAGTTTTGTAAGATGAACAAAAAAATGAGTTGTTTGAGCTTGTGGTCGCTCAATTTTTGAAAACGCTGAAACTTGCGAAGGGAAGCACATCATGCTAGATCATTGCCATGTTCGAGCAGCTGTTCAGCGACCCTTTAGGGTATGTGCTTAATATATCTTTGATGGCTTTCCCCTTTCTTTATGGTATTATTTTTCATGAAGTGGCGCATGGTTATGTTGCCTTTCGGCTAGGGGATCCAACGGCCAAACTGGCAGGCCGTTTAACTCTGCGCCCTTGGCCACATGTAGATATTATGGGAGCACTTCTGTTTTTTGTACTGCGTATTGGTTGGGCTAAACCAGTGCCTGTCAATCCAAACTATTTCAAAAAACCACGGCAAGGCATGATGATTGTGGCCTTGGCAGGGCCAATGGCTAATTTTGTACAAGCTGTGCTTTGGGCGATTGTGTTTCATTGGAGCGTAGGCTTGCAACTTACTTCCGTCTTTTGGGCAAAAAGCATGAGCCTGCTTTGCGAGATGAGTTATTTGGGCGTATTTATCAATTTGCTCCTTGCTTTTTTTAACTTACTTCCTATTCCGCCTTTGGATGGCTCTCAAATCCTTGCTCGATTTTTACCGCCTCCTTTTGCCGGTCAATACATGTCTCTTGCCAAATATGGGATGATATTTATAATTTTGCTCGCGGTTTTAGGTCTTTTGAGCAAAATACTGATACCTGCTATTTATTTTGCTTTTGGAATTTTAAGGCTGCCTGTTTTTTCCTAATGTACTGTAGCAAGCCAAAGAGAGAAGAAATGAAGAAGAAAAAGCGTATTGTTTCCGGTATGCGTCCGACCGGTGCCCTGCATCTGGGGCATTATTTTGGAGTTATTGCGAACTGGCTTTCCTTACAAGAAGAAAGCGAGTGTTATTTTTTCGTAGCGGATTGGCACGCTATGACCAGTGAATACGCCAATGCAAGGAGTATTAAACAGTTTATTCCACAGCTTGTGCTGGATTGGGTGGCAGCTGGTTTAGATGAAAAAAAATGTATTATTTATCAGCAGTCTGCCATTAAAGAAATTGCAGAACTGCACCTTATGCTTTCTATGCTGAGCCCTTTGGGCTGGCTTGAGCGTTGTCCAACGTATAAAGAGATGAAAGCACAGCTTACAAAAAAAGATCTCAACACCTATGGTTTTTTAGGATATCCAGTACTTATGAGCTCTGATATTCTGATGTTTCGGCCAAACGCGGTTCCGGTTGGTCAAGATCAACTTCCACACCTAGAGCTTTGTAGAGAAATTGCTCGAAGATTTAACCACTTAAATAATACACAATTTTTCCCTGAACCTCAGGATATGTTGACCCCTGATGCCAAATTACCGGGCCTAGATGGACGTAAAATGTCTAAAAGTTATGGAAACACTATCAGCTTTGGGGAAACTATGGATGATATTCGCCCCAAGGTTATGAAAATGCTCACGGATGAAAATCGTTTGCGTAAAGCTGATCCGGGTGATCCTGCAACGTGCAACCTTTTTCCTTATCATAAAGCTATGACCTTGGCTGAAGAATTGCCCGCCATTGAAAGTGGCTGTAAAAATGCTTCGTGGGGCTGCGTTGATTGTAAGAAAAAACTTTTAGAATCGCTGGAAGTTTTTCTTGCTCCTATTCAAAAACGTAGAACCGAGCTGTTAGATAATCCTGATGAACTTTGGGCAATCCTTGAACGTGGTAATCGCAAAGCCCGGGAGCAAGCAAGTGCAACAATGAACGAACTGCGCGCTGTCTTAAACTTTAATTTTTAGATTGTAATTTTTTTATTTTTTTAATTTTAGCCTGAGGAGTTATAATATGAGCACGGCCAAAAACGGAGACACAGTAAAGGTTCATTACACAGGCCGTCTTGAGGATGGCACTGTTTTTGATAGTTCTCTTGAGCGTGAACCGCTTGAATTTACTCTTGGGCAAGGTATGGTCGTTGCTGGCTTTGAACAAGGGGTTACAGGCATGAAAATTGGTGAAACCAAAGAAATTGAAGTGTCACCGGAAAATGGATACGGCACGCATTCCCCTGAATTGACTGTTCAAATCGCTCGAAAACAAATGCCTCCTGAAATCACGTTGGAAAAAGGCTTGATGCTTGAAGTGCCTTTAGAGGACGGATCGACTCAAAGAGTTGTGGTTTCTGAGTTTGATGAGCAGCAAGTTACTTTAGACGGTAATCATCCTTTGGCAGGAAAAACCATGATTTTTGATCTCAATCTTGTGGATATTATGTAGTAGTCCTGCAAGATATTACTCGACAATATATTGCTTTTGATTTTGCACTGTCCATTCGCTATAGGCTATGGCGTGCTTTGAAAGCATGACAGGGATGTTTTCTTTTATGGGGAATACATGCTGACAATGTTTGCATAAGAGTCCTGTGCGTTCTGCTTGAATCAGTTCAAGCCCATGCTTGCAAACAGGACAAACTAATAAATCCACCAATGCTTTATTGATCATTTGTCTCTCGCTATGTAATTTATCATATACTTGTGCGTAGATTTTTTGACTTTATGACCCTTGAGTCAAGGAAGGTATATTTTTATGCGGATGTCTAGCTTTGGGCAAGTAAAAAGGCAAGTGTGTTTTTTCGGTAGCTTATGTATTTCAACTTGTTTTTGCCTTGACCCTATGTCATAAAGAAAGCGTAGCAGGAGTAAACTCGGCTACTTGTCATGATGATTTTTTGAGGCATTGTCGTTTATATAGCTGAAGGGAATAAGCAAACAGTGTGTATTAAATAGTATGGCTCTTGAACTTAGACAGCAACTTAAATTAAGCCAGCAACTGGTGATGACCCCACAGCTACAACAGGCGATTAAGCTGTTGCAGCTTTCACGTCTTGAATTAGTAGAGGCTGTACAAACTGAACTTTTAGAAAATCCTTTTTTAGAAGAGCAAGACGGGGCTCTTGATCAGGAAGGCTCTACAAATGAAGCTGACTCTTCTGCTCAAGATGAAAATAGCGAGTCTCTTGACCCCACGGATGCTGAACTTGTTCGAGATGCTGATTGGGAAAATTATCTTGGTGAGTTTTCCTCAACGAGTAAGCAAGCACAACTTCGGGAAATTGATTTGCCAGAAGAGGGGCTTGGTTTTGAGGCAAGGCTTTCTTCAAAACCTTCCTTGGCTGGGCATTTGAATTGGCAAATACGTCTTGCGGATTTTTCAGATGCGGAACTGGCTATTTCAGATATGATTTTGGGAAATTTAGATAATCTTGGGTTCTTGGAAGCTGAGAATGAAGAAATAGCGCAGATGCTTGATTGTTCACCTGAAGAGGTAGAACAGGTTGTGCTGCGTATCCAACGTCTGGACCCAGTGGGAGTGGCTTCACGGACACCGCAAGAATGTCTTTTGGTTCAGATGGAAGTTTTAGGTATTGATGATCCCATCATGAAAAGTTTGGTTGCGGAACATCTTGAAGACATGGAAAAGCGTCGGTACAAACCGCTTGCAAGAAAATTTAAGCTGTCTTTGGCAGAGCTGAAAGAATATTTAGACGCTATCAAAGAATTGGATCCCATGCCGGGAAGCAGTTTTGCCGATAGTGAACCACATTATATTTCACCTGATGTTTTTGTGTATAAATATGGGGATGATTTTGTTGTCATTTTGAATGATGAAGGTTTGCCCAGTTTACAAATGAATCAATTTCTCATTGATGGCGTGCAAGCGAAAAATGAGACTGAAAAGGAATATTTTCAAGAAAAAATGCGTTCTGCTACTTGGCTGATGAAAAGTCTCTATCAGCGTCAACGGACTTTGTATAAAGTCGTTGAGTCTATTATTGGCTTTCAAAGAGAATTTTTTGAAATTGGTGTGACCAAATTAAAGCCACTGATTTTGAAAGAAGTTGCCGAAGATATTGAAATGCATGAATCCACGGTAAGCCGAATTACCACCAATAAATATGTTTCAACTCCGCATGGTATTTTTGAACTGAAATTCTTTTTTAATTCTGCTTTGGAATTGGAAGATGGAACTCAGGTGGGCAGTGAATCTGTTAAAGCTATTATAAAAAAGATTATTGATGAAGAGAATCCTAAAAAACCTTTTTCTGATGAAGTGATTGCGGAAATGCTGAAAAAGGAGCTTGAAGTGAATATTGCAAGGCGAACCGTTGCAAAATACCGAACAGTTCTTAATATTCCATCTTCAAGTAAACGAAAGCAAATTTTTTAAGATGTGTCTTAAGTCTTTTACCTTTTAAGGAGTTTGTTTCATGAACATTAACTTTAATTTCAAGAACTTCGATCCTTCTCCGCATTTGAAAGAGTATGCACAAAAACGATTTGGGAAAATTGAAAAATTTGTTTCCGGATTAACCGATCCTGAGCTTGCAGTGCATTTATCTGTGGAAAAATTTCGTCAAATGGCAGAAGTGATTTTTTCCGCTGATGATATTCATGTTTCTGCGTATCAAGAATCAGAAGATATGTACGCAAGCATTGATAAAGTTCTTGATAAACTTTCAGCCCAGCTTGCTAAGATTCGTGATAAGCAAAAATCTCGCCGTCGTAGACGCCAACAAGTGCAAATGGATGTTATTAGCTTTGCAGAAGCGACTTCAGATCCTAAAATCTTAGAATCAGATAAATATGAACCAAAGCCAATGAGTGTAGAAGAGGCCGCGGAACAGATTCAGGCCAGAGATTTAGAATTTTTGGTTTTTCAAAATTCGCAGACAGATTCTATAAATGTTATTTATAAACGCAAGAGTGGTGATTTTGGCGTCATCATTCCGGAAAGTTAGGATGTTGCTTGCTGAACACCTCAACAAACAGTGTATTATTCCTGAATTGCACTCCAAGACAAAAGAGGGGGTACTTCGGGAAATGCTTGGAGCTGTTGCTGAGCTACTGGAAGATTTCGATACCGACCAAGCCTTGGAAGTGCTTTTAGCACGAGAAGCCCTTGGAACGACAGGGATTGGTGAAGCCATTGCTATTCCACATGGAAAATTAGAGAAGCTCGAAGATATAATCCTTGTTTTTGCGCGGAGTTTAGACGGGGTGGAGTATGAGGCTTTAGATAAGGTGCCATGCTCTCTTTTTTTTCTTGTTTTGGCACCTGAAAAAATCGTAGGGCAACATTTGCGAATTTTGGCGCAAATATCAAGGCTTCTCAAAGACCAAGTATTTAGAAATAATCTGCTCTCAGCAACTGATCAAGATGAGATCTGGAGTCTTTTGCAAAAAAGCTAAGCCAAGGCGATGTGTAGCATGGAAGCACGCGGAACTTTTCCTCTTATTGTTGTTACCGGATTATCCGGTGCTGGAAAATCAACCGCGCTTAATGTCTTTGAAGACCTCGGTTTTTTTTGTGTGGATGGTTTGCCGGTCTCTATGTTCCCTAAACTTGTGGGCTTATTTTCAGGGCGCGATGCACAGCACCGTGGACTTGTTTTGGGTATGGATCTACGGCAAATTGATTTTTTTTCTGAATGGGAAGCTACGGCACAGGAACTTTCTGTGAGCGGGTTCAGCCCACAAATTGTTTTTTTAGAATCTCAGCTTGATATATTGGTACGCCGATATGCAACGACCAGAAGACCACATCCTTTGGAATGCCAAGATTTGGGTTTAGAACAAGCCTTGGAAAAAGAACGAAAACTGCTTGCTCCAATGCGCTTGGGAGCAAGCCTTGTGCTGGATACCAGTGAATATTCTATTCATGATTTACGCCGAGATATACAGGCCAAATGGGATATATTGGAAAAAGTCTCAGGAAGTTTGCGAGTTCATATTGTTTCTTTTGGCTTCAAGTATGGCATTCCTCGTGATTGCGATCTGCTTTTTGATATGCGATTTTTACCAAATCCATATTTTGATGAGTCATTAAAGTCATTATCTGGTCGCGAGATGGCCGTGGCCGACTATGTGCTCAAAAGTGATGTTGGATTAAAATTTAGCGAACGCTTTCTTGATTTTTTGGACTATCTTCTGCCATTGTATGCCCAAGAAGGTCGCTACAGGGTAACTGTTGGTATCGGATGTACCGGAGGGAGGCATCGTTCAGTCAGTGTTGCTGAGTTTCTTGTACACAATCTTGCCAAACATGGTTATACTGTAACATTTGAGCACAGACATGTGGAGTTGATGTGAGCATGAACAAAGATACTACTGTTTTACACGCTGTGGGTATTGTTATTGTTACCCATGGTACTTTCGGTGCTGCTCTTTTGTCTTCTGCCGAGATGATTATTGGGTCACAGGAGGATATCGGTCTTGTCTCTCTTGCCCCACTCCAATCTGGGGAAGAGATTGTTGATGAAATTCGGGAGGCCGTAAAGAAAAGGGAGCAAGGAGCTGGCGTCCTTGTCTTGACGGATCTTTTTGGTGGTTCTCCTACAACTCTTTCTTTGTCCTTGTTACGCGAAATGAACTTAGAAGTTGTGACTGGCCTGAATTTACCATTACTGATTAAGGCCTTACAATCAAGAAACAGGACACTTCCTGAATTGGCTGCTTTAGTACGCGAAGCAGGATGCAACGGAATTGTAGCAGCCGGCGAAATGTTGCGTGTGAAGCGATAAGTTTTATAAGGCGAGGGGCAAGGTGCAGTGGTTCAGAATTGACGATAGACTTATCCATGGTCAGATTATTGAATCTTGGCTTCCTTTTTTGCGCGTTTCAGATTTGATTGTTGCCAACGATGCGCTTGCAGGTGATATGTTGCAGCAAGAAATTATGAGCCTTGCTGTTCCCTCTTCCATTCAGGCACATTTTGTAACCCTTGAACAATTTCAGCCCTGCTTTTCAAAGTTTGCTGAAAATTGTCTTGTGCTTTTTGCACAATGCCAAGATGCCCTGCATGTGTACCGTACCAGCTGTGCTTTTGATGTTTTGAATATTGGTAATATTCATGAAGAATCTGACAAGAAAAGAATTTCACCCAGCATTGCTCTTTCAAATCAAGAACAGGATATTTTGAAAGAGCTTCAAGGACTTGGGGTTGTTCTTGATTTTCGCTGTGTGCCAAATGACTTAAAAGCTGTTTTATTTTAGGGAAGAAGTATGTCGCTTCTCATTTATTATTGTGTCGTAGCTTGTCTGGCTGCATTTATTTCTCTTTTTCGCTCTTGCATCAGTCTTGGAATAATTGAGCGTCCTTTAGCTCTTGGTTTTGTATGTGGCTGTATGACTGGCGAGTTTGAAGCTTCGCTTGCTGTTGCATTGTTCTTTGAATTGGCTTGGTTGGATATTATCCCTGTGGGAACTTTTATTCCGCCCCATCTTACGCTGGCAACAATTGCAGCTTTATCTTTAGGGTTTATTCAAGGTGTCACCACGCCTGGTGAATGGCTCGTTATCATGATAGCAGCTATACCCATGGCTTGGGTTGGTTCAGAATGTGAAAATATACTGCGCTCTCAAAATTCTGGTGCATATAAAGCCTGTCAAGATTGGCTTGCTTCTCCCTTTGCTTCCTCGTTTCCCAAAAAAATAATTTATTTAGGACTTTGCCGAGCATTTCTTTTTGATTTTGTGTGTTTTTTGTTGTGTATCCTTTTGCTCCATTTGCTTGTTTCTTTGCTCTTTTCAGTATCTCAGGTTTGGCTCATTCAATCTTCTATAAGTTGGCTATGTCTTTGGCTGATTGCAAGTTTAGGAGGCTTGCTTTCTTTGCGAGTAGTTCCGGCATATTTTGTTTTTTGGGGAAGTGCTTTATTGCTGATGCTGATCTTTTAGTTTTTGTTTCTTTGACTTGGCAGGCGTAAAACTTTGTGATATTCGGAACAAGCTATTTTATAGACGTATAGTTGTTTTGGAATTAACTTTATTTGGAGGAATATTATGGCTATTCTTGTTGTAGGACACAAAAATCCTGATACTGACACTGTTGCTTCCGCAATTGCTGCGGCGGATTTGTATTCCAAGCGTGGTATGGAAGCCAAACCCATAACCCAAGGCGAAATCGCACCGGAAAGTGCTTTTGTACTTGAAAAATTTGGCTTGGACGCTCCTGAAATTGTGACAGATGCTACTGGACAGCAAATTATTCTTGTGGATCATACCGATATTTCTCAGACCATAGATAATTTAGACAAAGGTGAGCTTGTCGCTGTTGTTGATCACCACAAACTTGGCGATGTAACAACTTCCAATCCTTTGGAAATGTGGGTTTGGCCTGTGGGCTGTACTGGTACTGTTTTGAAAGCGATGTATGATTTTTATAATGTTGAAATCCCTGCCAACATCGCTGGTGCACTGCTTTGTGCTATTTTATCTGATACTGTTATGTTTAAGTCTGTTACTTGTACTCCACAAGACAAGGAAGCTGTTGAAGCCTTGGCTAAAATTGCTGGAGTTACTGATGTGAACGCTTTGGGCATGGAAATGTTTAAGGTGAAATCTGCTGTAGACGGTGCTTCTCCTTCTGAGTTAGTTTTCCGTGATTACAAAGATTTTGATATGTCAGGAAACAAAGTCGGCATTGGTCAGCTTGAGGTTGTTGACCTCTCCATGCTGGATGCTCATAAAAGTGCCTTGCAGGCTGAGATAGAAAAAGTGAAGGCAGATGGGCGTCACTCTGTTTTCTTAATGCTTACTGATATTATGAAAGAAGGCACAGAACTGCTTATTGCTTCTGATGATCCTTCCGTGGTTGCCAAGGCTTTTGCTGGTGTGTCCACTGCAGGTGAACCTGTTTGGCTTGATGGCGTTATGTCTCGTAAAAAGCAAGTTGCGCCTAACTTTATCAAAGCCTTTGAAGGCTAGTTAAAATAGTTCTTGTAAAAAGCCCACTTCCAATGAGGAGAGTGGGCTTTTTTTATGGGATTTATAATCCTCAAATTCGCATATCTATTCCAACAAGTTTTCCGCCACCTTGCCCATGCACTAAGAGACTGCCTCCGTTAAAAAAGTTTGCGCTATTGGCGTTCACCCAGCGCGTAATTGATGCAAGGGACTGTTCTGTGTTCATAACTTCTGCAGGGAATGTTTTTTGAGCCAGTTCCGTCACTTTGCTTAAGGCCAAAGCCTCTGAAAACTTTTGGCGTGCTGTGGTATTGGAGGCAAAATATTTATCCACTGCTGTTTTATTGGGATGCGTGGCACCAAGTTTTAAGGTTTCTGTAGTTGCATCATAAGATAAGATTATGTCCTGCGTTGTATCTATTTCAGCTTCTGCAATCTCTGTGGAAAGGTTGAGCTTAAAATCTTGGAGTACTTGATCCCTATGGGCAATAATTTGTTCAAAACTTAAAGAACTTTCACTACCAGAAATTTGAGACAAGAGAGACAGCATGTCTTCACTGCTGTATGCTTTGGAAGAGCTTTGTGAAACATCGGAGGCCTCTTCTGCATTTACTTGCTTTGTACCCTCAAGGGGCAAAGATGCTGCTGCATTGTTTGAAAAAAGGGTGCTGTATTCATGTGAATATCGTGTATAGCCAATAGCTTGTGGTGTCACAGTGCCCTCCGGTGCATTGTCAAAATACTGTCGAATAATTGCTACTTGAGTTTATTTTGCAAGGGCCGTGCCCTGTGCTGTATTTTGCTTCAACTCAATGGTCTTTGACTTTTTGTAGCATTTTTTCATTCTTTTTGTATTATTCTCCTGATTAAGGCCTTGCTAATGCTTGCATTCTGGTCTATGTGTGCCAACTTGAATGTATGTAACTCACACGTTTCGCGCCAACATAACTGGGTGCATCCTGATGGCAGGGTGTGCATCTATGACCGAAACGGAGGAAAAACCCAGGAGGAATCGTGGCTCACGCTACTATGAAACAAATGCTGGAGACCGGTGTTCATTTCGGTCATCAGACCCGCCGTTGGAATCCCAAAATGCGTCCTTATATTTTTGGTGCGCGTAACGGTATTCATATCATTGATCTACAACAGACCGTTCCAATGTTTGCTATTGCCCATGATGTTATCAGTAAGATTGTGGCAGAGGGTGGCAAGGTATTGTTTGTAGGCACGAAACGACAAGCACAAGAAGCAGTAAGAACTGAAGCTGAACGCGCTGGCATGTACTATGTAACTCATCGTTGGATGGGTGGTATGTTGACAAATTTTCAAACAATTAAAAAGTCCATTGATCGCTTAAAATTGTTGGAAAATATGTTTGAAGACGGTTCTATTTCTAAATTTCCTAAAAAGGAAGTTGTTGGAATGAGCCGTGATGTGAAAAAACTTAATGATGCCCTTGGTGGTATTAAAGATATGACCGAGCCACCAGCTGTAGCTTTTATCATTGACCCTAAACGCGAGCATATTGCGGTTGCAGAATGTCGTAAGTTGGGGATTCCTATTGTGGCCGTGGTTGATACAAATTGTGATCCTGATGTTGTTGATTACATTATTCCGGGTAATGATGATGCTATCCGGGCAATTAAACTTTTTGCACAACATATTGCAGACGCCAGTTTAGAAGGCATGGAAATGCGTAAAGAACGCGAAGCAGCCAGAATTGAGCAAGAAAAAGCTGAACGCGCTGCTGAAGCTGCAGCCAAGGCAGCAGAGAAAAAAGCAGCAGCTAAGAAGGAAGCAAAACCTGCTCCTGCACCTAAGGTTGCTAAAAAAGAGAAAACTCAAGCTGCCAAAAAAACTGAAACAGCTGAAGCTGCTCCAAAAGTAGCCGTAGAGGCGAACGCCACAGAGAACAAAAACGAAAAATAATTTTTGATAAGGAGATATAGACAATGTCCATTTCCGCTGCACAAGTGAAGGCTTTGCGTGAAAAAACTGGCGCAGGCATGATGGATTGTAAAAAAGTTTTGGTAGAAGCTGCCGGTGATGAAGAAAAAGCCATTACTTTATTGCGTGAACGTGGCATGGCTAAAGCTGAAAAAAAAGCTGGGCGTGCTACGAGTGAAGGCACCATCGGAATGAAAATAGAGGGTGGCACTGGAGTTTTAGTTGAGCTGCAATGCGAAACTGATTTTGCTGCTAAAAATGAGGAGTTTTCTTCATTTGCAAACAATCTTGCTGAAAAAATATTTGCCGGTGGGTACCAACAAGCTGAAGATATTCCTGAAGAATTAAAAGACCTCACAGACTTGGTGACCAAAATTGGTGAAAACATGGGCGTTGGTCGTATAGCGCGCATTACTGTAGAATCCGGTCTTGTGGGAGCCTATGTGCATTCTAATGGGAAAATCGGCGTACTTGTAGGCTTAAGCGGTGCGACTGAACAAGATGCAGCGCTTGCAAAAGATATTGCCATGCAAATTGCAGCAACTAATCCACTCTGCATTCAGCCGGATCAAATTCCAGCGGAGTTGAAAGAAAAAGAAATGGCTATTTATAAAAAGCAAGCCATGGATGAAGGAAAGCCTGAGGAAATTGCTGAGAAGATTATCCTTGGACGTATTAATAAATATTATAAAGAAGTCTGCCTTTTAGAACAGCCATTTATCAAGGAAGATAAAAAGGCAGTCAAAGATCTTTTGAAAGGAACGAATATTTCTATTGCTGAATTTGTTCGTCTTGCCCTTGGCGAAGATGAAAAAGAGTAAAGATGAAAAAATAGTTTAGTTTTGAACTAAGCAAGTCTTGAAACACAGCAGTGTTTCAGAAATAGTATACATTAAAACGGGTTTCATAAACCCGTTTTTTTATTGAATGGCGAGAACCCCTTTGAATCACTCTTTGGACAAGCTAAAATAGAACGAGTTCTTTGTTCTGGCTTGCTATTAGGCGGGATGTTGATTATCTCGTGCATTACATATGATGTTGCAAGGAGGCTGTAGAGATGAAATATTCCCGGGTACTCATCAAACTGAGCGGAGAAGCACTGGCAGGAGAGCAACAGTTTGGAATTGAGCCTGCTGCTATTGGTAAGTTTTGTAAGGAAATTGCCGAAGTCGCAAGCAGTGGACTCCAAGTTGCCTTGGTTATTGGGGGGGGGAATATTTTTCGAGGTATGGCAGCCTCTGCCAAGGGTATGGATCGTGCTCAAGCTGATTATATGGGTATGTTGGCAACGGTTATGAACGCGCTTGCTGTCCAAGAATCTTTGGAAAAAATTGGCTGTCAAACGCGAGTGATGACTGCTTTTGGGATGCAGGAAGTTGCGGAGCCGTATATCAGGCGTAGGGCTATTCGCCATTTGGAAAAAGGGCGTGTTGTTATTTGTGCTGCTGGAACAGGAAATCCGTATTTTACTACGGATACTGCTGCTGCCTTGAGAGCGATGGAGCTTCATACTGAAGCAATTTTTAAGGCCACAAAAGTTGATGGCGTTTACGATAAAGATCCTATGCTTCATGCGGACGCTGTACGCTACCAACGTGTGAGCTACGATGAAGTTTTACAAAAACGCTTGAGTGTAATGGATTCAACAGCTATTTCTATGGCTCGTGATAATAATTTGCCAATTATTGTGTTTAATTTGTTTCATGAAGGTAATATTGGACGGGTTTTAAGCGGCAAAGAAATAGGAACTATTGTAGAAGGAGGCTAAGCGAGATGAAAGCTGTTATCAAAGATGGAACAAAACGTATGGATGGTGCGCTTTCCAATTTGGAGCATGAATTTGGTAAGCTCCGTACCGGCAGGGCTTCTACTTCGCTCGTGGATGATTTGGAAGTTGATTATTATGGCACAGCTACTCCGCTAAGCCAAATTGCTTCTGTTTCTATACCTGATTCACGCACGATTGCTATCCAACCGTGGGATAAAGGCGCTTTTGGCGCAATAGAAAAAGCTATTCAAAATTCAGACTTAGGCCTTAACCCTGTGAATGACGGAAAAATTATCCGTATTTCCATACCGCCTTTGACCGAAGAAAGGCGTAAAGATTTAGTGAAGATTGCTAAAAAATATACCGAAGAAGCCAAGATTGCCGTCCGTAATATTCGTAGAGACATGAATGAAACTTTGAAGAAAATGCAAAAAGAGAAGGAAATCACTGAAGATGAACAGCACAAGGCTCAGGATGATGTTCAGAAGCTGACCGATGAATATGTTAAAAAAACAGATGAAGCTTTGGCCTTAAAAGAAAAAGAAATTCTTGAGATTTAGCATGATAAACTACTGCTTTTGAAAAGGGCAGTTTTTACACCTAAAAATACATGTCAGAAGCAATACATCTTCCAAAGCACATAGCCATTGTCATGGATGGTAACGGACGCTGGGCAGAGGCTCAAGGGCTTCGTCGCTTTGAGGGGCATCGTGCTGGCACAGATGCAGCCTTAGATATTGTGGCGCATTGTCGTAAACTTGGGATAGCACACCTTACGCTGTATACTTTTTCCACAGAAAATTGGAAACGACCAGAAGCAGAAAAAAAAGTAATTTTTGACTTGTTAATCACTTCACTAACTCGAGAATTATCGCGTTTGCTGGAAAACGATATTCAAATTCGAGTGCTGGGTGATGTGCAGCCCTTTCCTCATACGGTCAAACAAGTTTTGAAAATGGTACAAGCAAAAACAAAAAAATGCTCAAGCATGATTCTTAACTTGGCGCTTAATTATGGAGGGCGTGATGAAATAGTTCATGCCATTCGGAGTATTTGTAAGCAAAAGATAGCTCCTGAAGATATTAGTGCAGAAACTGTGGCCCACGAGTTGTATACAGCTGGGCAGCCAGATCCGGATCTTGTCATTCGTACTTCCGGTGAACTGCGTTTGTCTAATTATTTGCTCTGGCAGTCTGCCTATGCTGAATTATATTTTACCCAAACGCTCTGGCCAGATTTTAGCACGCGAGAACTGGATAAGGCTTTGGCTTCGTATGCAGAACGGCAACGCAGATTTGGTAAGACAGGTGCTCAAATAAAGGGTGAAGCAATTGCTTGAGCAAAGACAGAAAGCTTGTAGGCGCGTGCTTTGAGCTAATCTTTCAAAGATTCCGGCCCAAATGTTTCCAGCATATATTTTTCATGCAGACCAGAGCTAATAAAGAGCTGAAGCACATCGGAATCAATATGATTGTCTTTTTCCATAAAACCTAGAATTTTAACCGCTTGCGGAAGCCCCATAGGTTTTTTGTATGGTCTGTCACGCGCGGTCAGGGCTTCAAAAATATCTGCAACAGCTAAAATTCTTGCCTGCAAAGAAAGATCATCTTTGGTCAAGCCTTCCGGATAGCCCGTACCATCCAATTTTTCGTGATGCCGTCCTGCATATTGGGGCACATTTTGTAAACGCTTGATAAAGGGTAGTTCAGACAGCATTTGGGTTGTTACCGTGGCGTGTGCTTCCATTATTTTGCGTTCTTCAAGCGTGAGAGAACCTTTGCGTACGGAAAGATTTGTCAGTTCATCTTGAGTTACATACGGAAGCTCAGTATCGTTATAAATATAGGTTTTCGCGCTTATTTCATGTAATCTTTCCAAAGCTTCGTCAGTCATGAACTCTCCTGGACTGTTGCAGGAAAGGACAAATCGAGAATCACTTTCAAATTGCTCGGCCCACTGTTCAAAATCGTGTTTTGCTGTTTGGATACTTTGTGCGTCTGCACCACTTGTACGCATTTCTATTATATGCTCAAGATGTTCACTTTTTTTCAGCTGATAGATAAGATGAAAACGTGTCTCCAAAAGAGCGACACGATCAAAAATCGTCTCCAGTTTTGTGGATTTATTCATAACATGTTCTGGTGTAACAATTTTCCCAACGTCATGCATCCATGCTGCGATCTTGAGTTCTTCTAATTCATCTTCGCTAAACCTAACATCAGCAAAAACTCCCTCATTCATTTCATTGATCCGTTCGGCAATACTCATAGTCACGGTCACGACACGATTAATATGACCGGCAGTAAAAGGTGATTTTTCATCAATAGCTTTGGCGATGGATTGAATAAAGGCGTATAGAAAATTGGTAAGGTCTTCAATGAGCTGTGTATTGGTGAGCGCGACCGCGGCTTGAGAGGCAAGGGCTGCCACAGAAGACAGCTGGGTAGGATCAAAAGGTTTTACCTCATCGGTTTTTTTGTCCTTACTGTTGAGAAGCTGCAAAACACCGATGGTGTCTTCTTCGTGATTTTGAAGAGCAACAACAACCATAGAGCGTGAACGGTATCCGGTAGCTTCGTCATACTTTTTTGGGCCGGTAAAATCAAAACCTTCGGCTGTGTATACATCGTCAATATTTACAAGCCCTCCGGCATGAGCCACATGGGCTGAAACATTGGAATGATTTGCATGACCATCTTCAATAAACAGGGGAACCGGAGGTAAAGTAATTTCAATGCCTGAAGTTCCGCCCATGCGTACATTCATGGTGTCGTTTTGCAGGATAGTAAAATCAAGGTGCGTTTGCTCGGAATTAACAATATAAAGGGTTCCGGCATCCGCGTTGGTGATACGCCTTGCTTCGTCCACAATCATTTCAAACAAGCGGTTAATGTCTCTCTCCCCAGAGAGTGCCATTCCGATATCTATGAGATGTCTTGCTTGTTCGGCTAAACCACTTGCAAACAGGCAGGCTTCCTCGATGCTCGCAAAATTTGCTGGAGAAATGCTTTCATTTCCCTGTATGATTTCTGAGATTGGCCGTTCTGTTTGCTTACTCACTATAAACTTTCCTGCCTAATTATACTTTTTTTGTAGAACAATTGAATTAACTTTTTTGCATTACAATGTCTATAAGCAAATGATTTTGGGGCTGTACCGATAATAAACGTAAGTTTTTACCATAAAAGTCATCACATAACCAACGCCTCAAGTTACATGCTGATAATCAGTGGGACGACAACTGGATCGCGCTCTAAAACTTTGCGGAAAAATTTTCTAAGCGTTGAGCGAACGCGCTCTTTCAGTTTTTCTGTATTTCCGGGCGGTACATTTTCGTATACATCAAGGAGCAGGCATTTGGCATCTTCTAAAAGATGAGAATATTGTTGTTCAAAAACAAATCCTTTAGAGAGAATGTCTGGGCCAATGGCTATTTCTCCACTATTTTCATCAACAATGATGAGGACGATGACTAAACCTTCGCTGGCTAAGAGGGCTCTGTCTTTAAGCACAGTACGGCCTACATCGCCAACGCCCTTACCATCGACCAATATTTTCCCTCCACCTTGCGATTCTTCAAAGCGAATGCCGTTTTCAAGGAAAGTAACAGCAGTACCGTTTTCTATCACAAGAGCGCGTTCTGGCATCACCCCTGTATCAATGGCCAAACGTTTATGTTTGACGAGATGGCGGTATTCTCCATGCACTGGAATAAAAAATTTGGGCTGCACAGTCTCCAGCATCAAGCGTAGTTCATCACGGTAGGCATGACCTGAAGCGTGAATATCTGTAGCTTGACCATGAATGACTTCTGCAGCACCCAAGCGATAGAGATTATCAATGACTTTGCTAATGGCTGCTTCATTACCGGGAATAACGCGAGAAGAAAGGACAACGGTATCGCCTGCATGTATGGAAAGTTGGCGGTGATCATTTTGCGCCATGCGCGAGAGTGCTGCCATTGGTTCTCCTTGACTGCCTGTTACCAACAGCACGACATGATCATCTGGCAAGGTATCAATTTCTTCCAAAGAGTAGCGCACCTCATGCGGAATACGCAGATGTCCTTGCTCGGACGCGAGCTCAATATTGCGAAGTAAAGATTTTCCAGAGATAGCGACTTTGCGTCCAAAAGCATCTGCAAGATCGAAAACTTCTTGAATACGTTGTATATGTGAGGAAAAGAGGGTGACAAGAACTCGTCCCTTACTTTGCCTCATGACATCTCGAAGGCTGGCTTTAATTTCTCGTTCCGTTAAAGAAAATCCGGGGCGTTCTATATTAGTGGAATCTGAAAAAAGCAGTTTTACCCCTGAGGCAGAAAATTCTCGAATACCGTCCATGTCCGTGGAAATGCCATCCATTGGATTACGGTCTATTTTGAAATCACCAGAATGAACCATACGTCCGACAGGAGTTTCTATGCCCAAGGCAAAGCCGTCTACTATGGAATGGCAAGCAGAAAAGAAGGTAAAGCTGAAATCTTCCAGTGTAATGCGTTCCCCTGGATTTACCAGTTGCAGGAGCTTGTGTTTTGCAATTTCACGTTCTGTGAGCTTGTGTTCTACAAGCCCCAACGTGAATCGAGAACCATACACAGGGCAGTCTATAAATGGAAGGAGCCAAGGTAGAGCTCCTATATGATCTTCATGCCCGTGGGTGAGTATGATGCCTTTGAGTTTTTCTTTTTCTGCAAGAATAGGAGCAAAATCAGGAATAGCGATGTCTACGCCAAAGAGATAGTCTTCAGGGAACATAAGCCCACAATCAATAATAACCATGGCCTGCTCGGTTTTGAGCAGCATACAATTCATTCCAATTTCGCCAAGGCCGCCTAGAGGGTGGACAGTTACTTGGCTCATATTGTTTCTCCGCGTTGGCTCCGCATTTTTTGATATTCCGTATTCATCACTTGAAAAAGGTCATTTTTGAATTCTTCTCTTTGGCGAGGGGTGTAGTTTGCGCTATTTATAGGTGCAAGTGCCTTGATTCGAACAGTTTGTCCACTCTGTATGCGAAGTTTTCCCTTGGGCAGAACATCACCCATGCCTTCAATTATAATTGGCGCAACCGGAACCTTGCTTTTCAGTGCTAACAGCATTCCTCCAGTCTTAAACGCCTGCAGTCGTGAAAGCTCGGTTGAGCGTGTACCTTCGGGGAACATCACAGGACAAGCACCAGCTTGGGTTATTTCTATAGCTTTGGCAATGGACTTCATGCCTTCGCGGTGATTTGAACGGTCAACAGGGATGTGTCCTGCACTGCGCATACAATAGCCAAAAAACGGAATGTGAAACAGTGATTTTTTTGCTAAAAAGCGTAGAGGCCAACCAGCTCTACCTAGCACAAAATATAAAGCACAAATATCTAAGTTGGAGGTATGATTGACCATGAAAATATAATGCTCACCAGGAGTGAGAGCTGTAAGATCAAATTCTAAGTTAATGCTTGCAAAGCGCATGATGCCTTTGCCCCAGCGTGATCCCAGTTTTTCTCCCCAGCTTTTATTTTTGGTCAAGTAGAGCATTATATTCATCGTGAGAATATAATAAATTGTTACCGGAATAGCAGTGAGATAAAAGCATATATTGCGTAAAATATTAAACATATTTTGCCTTTTTTTGAAAAAGATACGGCATTTATTGTCACTGGGCAAGATGGAAAATCTTTTGCTATAGAAAAAAGGCGGTTCCACAGAGAACCGCCTTAATATACTTTGAGCAGTGGCAGTAGTTAATCTTCTTCGTTTGTTTTGGATTCAGCAACTACTTTTTCCGTAATATTGGGCGGAGCTTCTTCATAATGTGCAAATTCCATTGTGTAGGTTCCTTGGCCTTGAGTCATGGAGTTTAGGTCAGGCGCATAGCGCAGAACTTCACTCATAGGCACATGGGCACGAATATCTGTTACTCCGGCATTTGCTTCAGAACCAAGCACTTTACCGCGACGCCCTGAAAGGTCGCCAATAACATCTCCCATAAAGGAGTCCGGGACAGAAACAGTGATTTGCATAATGGGTTCAAGTAGTTTTACTCCTGCTTTTTTACAGGCAGCTCTAAAGGCCGCGGAACCTGCAAGCTTGAAAGCCATTTCAGAAGAATCTACTTTGTGGTAGGAGCCATCATAAAGGCTTACCTTAAAATCAATAAGAGGGTAGCCTGCAAGGTAACCGCGCTGTGCAGCTTCTTGAATGCCTTTATCCACTGCTGGGATATATTGTCCGGGAATAGCTCCTCCTACAATTTGATCCACAAACTCGTAACCACCGCCGGAGCCTAGAGGTTCCATGTGAATCCAGCAATCACCAAATTGACCACGGCCACCGGATTGTTTTTTGTGTCTCCCTTGAACCTCAGAAACTTTGCTTTTGAGGGTTTCACGGTAGGGAACTTTAGGGGTTTTGAGCAGAATATCGACATTACTACGGCGTTTGGCTTTTTCTACGGAAACTTCAATATGGTTTTGTCCCATACCAGAGAGTAAAATATCGCCGGATTCTTCATCACGAGCCAGAGAAAGCGTAATATCTTCATCAAGTAATTTGCTCACCGCAGCGTAGACTTTGTCTTCGTCTCCTTTTTCCTTTGGAGCTAAGGCATAGGTAATCAGTTGGGGGGCAAGTGAAGGCTTTATAAATTCAAAACTATCTTTTTCCGGTACTAAAGTGTCGCCAGTAGAGGTATTTTTAAGTTTACTCATCAGCACGATGGAGCCAGGACCAAAATCACCTTTTGCCGGAGATTGTTCTTTACCGAGTGCAAGCTGAAAAGAACCAATGCGTTCTTTTTCTCCTGCTGTGGTATTGGTGGCTGCCAGATCACCGGAAATGGTTCCAGACATAACGCGTGCTACTGAAAGTTGCCCTGCAAAGGCATCGGCCAATGTTTTGAATACAAAGAGAGAAACTGTTTCATCCGGAGTGGATTTACGAACTTGCTCATCTTGACCTTGCCAATCCGCATGTTCCAGTGGGGATGGCATGAGGTCTTGGATAGTATCAAGCAACATGGCTGCGCCTTTATTCTCTAAACCAGAGCCAATAACCACAGGGACAAGTTCACCAGAAAGGATGCCGGCTTTGAGCCCCTGAGTGATTTCCTCTGGAGAGAGAGCTCCCTCCTCAAAGTATTTTTCCATAAGAGCTTCATCGCTTTCCGCAATATTTTCAATCATGGATTCGCGCATAGTGCTTATTTCATCTGCTATATCGGCAGGTATATCTCCTTTTGTAACAGCACCATTTTCATCAAAGAACAGTGCCTCTGCCGTGAGTAAATTGACTACTCCCTGAAAGGCATCTTTTGCACCGATAGGATAGTAGAGTAAGGCTGGCTTGATATTCAGTATATTTTGTAAAGATTGGAACGCTGCTTCAAAATCAGCACGATCCCTGTCCATTTTGTTGATGAAAATTACTGCTGGGATATTTGTATGCTGAATGTTTTCCCATACTTTACGAGTTAAAGGCTTTGCTCCATCCACGGCGTCAATCACCAAAACCGCAGAATCAGCAGCAGTGATATGATAGGAAAGATCGCCTGAAAAATTAGCATCCCCGGGCGCGTCAATCAGGAAGTGCTGGTTTTTCTTCCAATTGTAATTGGCAAACCCTGGTTGGCAACTGCCTCTTCTTTTAATTTCTTCGGGCTCATAATCTAAAGTCGCAGTGCCATCTTCGACTTTCCCCAAGCGGTTGATTGCTCCAGCTGCAAAAAGTAGCATTTCGGCAACCGTGGTTTTACCGCTCCCTCCGTGTCCAACCAATGCGTAAGTTCTTTGAGAATTCAGATCAGCCATGGTGTGTGCTCCAATTCGTTGATATTATGTGAGCAAGGAGCTTGTATTTTCAGCTCTTTGCTTTGATTCTTGACGTGGACTTACTTCATTTGCCCTGTACATCATTTTTCCTACAACTATCTCAGATGATTTTTGTTTATGAAAAATGACAAAAATGGTTCAAAACTATAGGAATGTGAATTGCTTTCTGTCAAGAGGGGACAAGATTTTATCTTGAATAAGGAGAGGCAAATCATGCAAAAATACGCAGGATATACAGTGCACACTAAGGTTTAATCTCTATTTTTTTGTTTTTGAGTACTTAGGCGTTCCTTAGGCCTGTATGCTTGCCCTGCAGGAGGTGGGTCTATTAGCTTTTCAGCTATTTTGTGCGTAAATTGGGGGAATCTAGTGCCTTTACTTTCATTTATGCAGGTAAAAGTTCGGCGTTCCCTGGAAATTCTGTTGCATCCAAAGTATTCTCTGGTTCATGCAGAATTACTTCTTCAAGATATTTTTCTTTATTATCAGCGAGGAAACGTAAAAATTCGTTATTGAGTTCGTGTCCTGAAGCAAATACTTCAAAGTGTCCTCTAATGGCTTGTCCCATGATTGCCATGTCGCCAATAAAATCAAGCAATTTATGGCGCACAAATTCATCTTCAAATCGTAGACCTTCACGATTGAGTACAGAATACTCATCAAGCACTATAGCATTATCTAAGCTACCACCAAGTGCCAAGCCCTGTGCGCGCAAATGCTCAACTTGTTGCAAAAAACCAAAAGTTCGGGCTTTAGCTATTTCAGCATTAAAAATTTGTGGCTTAACAGCAAGCTCCAAACGCTGTTTGCCAATGACGGGATGTGAAAAATCAACTGTATAATCAACGGTATACTGATGGCATGGTTTCATTTTTATGTATTTACCATCTTTTGTAAAATTCAAGTCTTTGCGAACGATCCATACTTTACGAGCTTTGTTTAAGGATCGAATTTGTGCTTGGTGTAACAGGTATACAAACGAAGCTGCGCTACCATCCATGATGGGGATTTCGGCACCGGAAACTTCGATGAGTATATTATCAATACCAAGGGCACTGATTGCAGCTAAGAGGTGTTCAACAGTCGCTACGGATTTTTCCCCCAAGCCTAAAGTGGTGCATAGCCCTGTGCTGACAACCAGTTCTGGTTTTGGAGAGAGTAAGATTCTTCCTGAGTCTCCCTCTAAAGAGAATAAAATACCTGTATCTTCTGCTGCAGGGCATAGCGTCATTTTGACTTGCTTTCCACTATGTAAGCCTGTTCCGGTGCAAGCAACTTTTTTGCGAATCGTAGTTTGGAGCATTCTTATTCCTTAAAAGAAAGTATTATGCTTAATAAAGTATTATGCTTAATAAAGTATTATACTTAATTTTGATGTAGCTAGAGCAAAAAAAATGCCATTGCAATTTATATTTATATCTACTTAATATTATTGCAAATAATTTTAAGAAATGCCTAATGCTTTGTCGTGCTACTGTGTCTTTTTTGCAAATATTTGCGTTTTTACTACACTGTCTGTGATTTTATCTGTTGCATTCGCTGTATTGCGTATGGCAGAGGCGATTCTATCAAATCCGGCAAGGTCTTTATGTATTTGAGCTTGACTAAAGCCAGAGTCAGGGGAGCGTAAAAGCTGGAGCATTGTTTCACCCTGCGTGCTGCCTATTTCGATCAGAAGATGCCCGTCTTTTTTTAATGCTGCTTGTGCATTTGGTAGCAGACCGCGTACATGGTCTAAACCGTCCCTCTTTGAAAACAGTGCTGTATGTGGCTCAAAGTTAATAATTTCTGGGCTGAGTTGCGTTATTTCTTTTGTTTCTATGTATGGAGGATTACTTACGATAAGGTCAAAATCTGCTTGTATTATAATATCAGATAAATCTTGTGTGAAGTCGGCTTGTAAAAAATTTACTTGTCGTTCAACATGGTGTTTTTTTGCATTTTTTTGTGCAATGTCTAAAGCCCCTTGTTGTATATCAAGAGCAAGGCTTGTTGACTTTGGAAAAAGAAGTGCCAAAGTGATAGCCAAAATACCGCTTCCAGTGCCTAAATCAAGGATGCGTAGCGGGCTATTGTGTTCATAGAGTTGGAGTACTTTTTCTATAATATGTTCTGTTTCAGGGCGTGGGATGAGCGTTTGCGGAGTGACGAAGAAGTCAAAACCATAAAATTCTTTATGCCCTGTGATATAAGCTACAGGCTCTCCCGTGGCTCGACGCATTATATAATTTTTAGCTTTTTTCAGTTCAGAAGAAGAAAGTTTATGCGAGGCTTCAGTCAATAAAGCTGTACGTTCAATGTGAAGGGCATGACAGAGTAATACTTCTGCACTGAGGCGTGGTGAATCGACGTTTGCGTGAGCAAGACGCTCTGTAAAATCGAGCAGTGCATCACGAAGAGTGGGCATAGTACTCAAGATGCCTGGGCTTTAAGTGCTTCCGCTTGATAATGCGCGATAAGAGCATCTGTCACGTCACTGAGTTCACCTTCCATTATTTGGGGTAATTTATGCAAAGTGAGATTGATACGGTGATCGGTTACGCGACCTTGAGGAAAATTATAGGTGCGAATGCGTTCCGAGCGATCTCCTGAACCAACTTGTGAACGGCGTGTTTCATCCTGCTCGGCTTTGGCTTTTTCTTGTTCATGTTGGAGCAATCTGGAGCGGAGCACTTTGAGAGCTTTGGCTTTATTTTTATGTTGTGATTTTTCATCTTGGCAAATGACGACCATGCCTGTTGGGAGGTGAGTAACACGGATGGCAGAATCTGTGGTGTTCACAGATTGCCCACCAGGACCAGAGGCTCGAAACACATCAATACGGAGTTCTTCTGGCTTGATAGCGACATCAACTTCTTCTGCTTCGGCTAATACAGCCACAGTGACCGCAGATGTATGGATGCGTCCTTGCGATTCAGTTGTGGGTACGCGTTGCACGCGATGAGTGCCTGATTCATATTTTAATCTGGAATACACTTGTTCTCCAGCAATACTCGCGATGATTTCCTTGAGTCCACCGGCACCTGTTTCATGACTGCTTAAGATTTCTACTTTCCACTTATTTATTTCTGCAAAGCGAACATACATGCGGAATAAATCAGCTGCAAAGAGTGCTGCTTCATCTCCACCGGTTCCGGCTCGGATTTCGAGCAGAATATTTTTTTCATCCAAGGGGTCTTTAGGCAACAGAAGCACTTTGAGTTTTTCCTCAAGTTCCGGCACGCGTGGTTCAATCATATCTATTTCAGATTGCGCCATTTCGCGTATATCAAGGTCTTCGTCTCTTAAAAGACTTTGGTTATTTTCAAGCTCAAGGAGTAAATTTTTATATTCGCGATATACCGCAACCACAGTGCCAAGATCAGCATGTGCTTTTGAAACTTTACAATAGCGTTGTTGGTCATTGAAAATTTCAGGGTCTGCTAATTGTTGTTCTAGTTTGAGATAAGAAGCTTCAAGCCCTTCGAGTTTGCTTAGCATTAGCATCCCTCCCCATTGAGCGCAGCTTTCAGTGCTGCTATGGCTACTTCTAATTGTTGCGTATCAGGTTCTTTGGTGGTCAAAATTTGCATAGCTAACCCCGGAGCGCACAATGCTTTGCACAATATATTATCCTTGAATTTTCCTGAAAATTTGATGAGTTCGTAGGCGATGCAGCTTACTGGAATCATCAGCAAAAATTTTAAGCCAACAATATAAAGATGTTTGATAATAAGATGTTCAGGAGACCAAGGGAGGAGGAGAAGAGGGACAAGAATAGTGAACAGTATAATAGATATTGCTAAGACAAAAAGAAGAAACGCTGTGCCACAACGCGGATGTAGGCGTGAATACAGTGTGGCATTTTGGGGAGTCAGTTCATGTCCTGATTCATATGCCCAGATAGTTTTGTGTTCGGCTCCATGATATTGAAATACGCGCACAATATCCGGTACAAAAGAAATAGAAAAAATATATCCAATAAACATGGTCAGCTTAAACATACCATCCCAAATATGAAAGGAAATGGAATCTAAATCCCCCGCAATTTCAAGCCACTGCATACCAGCAGCAAAAAAATGAGGAAGAACAACAAAAAGTCCAAGGGCAAACAGAAGAGAAAGTGCAAGGGTAAGGCCTAAATGCCAAGCATTGAGCCCCCCTGTTTTTTCTTTTTCTTCATCTGGTAAAGATTGCTGTGCAGAATAGTTTAATGCTTTGATGCCATTGACCAAGGTTTCCAACAATACAGGAAAACCGCGTATAAAAGGTTTTTTAAGCCAAGGATAACGCAACAAAGTGAACCATGAACGACAGTCCACTGTGATTTTTCCGTTTGGTCGCCGTACAGCAATGGCTAGGGTATTTTTGGCGCGCATCATTACCCCTTCGATGACGGCTTGTCCGCCAACAGTTTGCTGAGCGGCCATGAAAAAGAGCTTACACATTTCCATTTGTTTTTGTCCTTGGCCTTATTGTTTGAATTAAGGTCCAGTAATCCAAAAAGATGATGCCGGACGTGAGCAATCGTGAACGTGCATTTTGAATAGAAAAACCTCCGCAGGTAAAATTCCAGCAGAGGTCATTTTTGTGGCTTAAGCCAAAGCGTAGTTACTTGGATTGCTCAGAATCAAATTTAGCATACTTTTTACGGAAACGGTCAATGCGACCTGCCGTGTCCACAAAGCGTTGTTTGCCCGTATAAAAGGGATGACACTGAGAGCAAATTTCCACTTCTAAGTTTTCACTTTTTGTTGAAAGAGCTTGGGATTCGTAGCCACAGTGGCAACGAATGGTTGCTTTGAATTGCTTTGGATGAATATCTTTTTTCATGACAAATCTCCTGTCATTGTTTGCTTTGAACCGATGCTTATAGCAGTATCGCAATGCGTTGGCAAGTGTTTGAAAACGTTTTTTTAGAGTTCTCACAGAGTGGTGCAAGGTATTGTTTTAAGAGGATTTTATGTCAATTTTTGAGATATACGATGAAGTATTTTTACTTTTTTTTGTCTTTTTCTTGACCAAAAAGTGTGTTTGTATTAGGGACAATCTCCTTGCGGAGAGGTGTCCGAGTTCGGTTTAAGGAGCACGCCTGGAAAGCGTGTGTTGGGGAAACTCAACCGGAGGTTCAAATCCTCTCCTCTCCGCCAGATAAAAACAAGGATTTACGGTATATTGTGCTGTAAATCCTTTTTCTTTTTGCCCTCTATTTCTCCCTTCACCGCATTTGCACTGCTTTTTTCTTCTTATTTTTCCTTTTCTTATTTTTCATGTTTTTCACTTAAAGGATGTGTGGTCGAATGGTCTGGGCTGGTCAGAATCTTTTTTGAGCAAGAGCAGGAGCTTATTGTGAACAATATTCTCACAATAATAAAACGTCATTTGAGAATAAAATCATTTTTTATTGCCAAAATATTTTAGTGAATTTGGCAATATTTCAGGGTAGGGCTTGACAAGCAATCTGGTTGTGGCGTAAAAGCCAGCCTCTTTGTCAAAAAGATACTGAACTTTTTTTGTTTGGAGGATGTATGCCCACGATCAATCAATTGATCCGTAAAGAACGCAAAGCGCAGGGAAAACGTAAGAAAACTCCTGCCCTGCAGGAATGCCCACAGCGCCGTGGTGTTTGCACTCGTGTTTATACCACGACACCTAAAAAGCCGAACTCCGCACTGCGTAAGGTCGCTCGTGTACGTTTGACTAATGGAATAGAAGTCACTGCTTATATCCCCGGTGAAGGGCATAATTTGCAGGAGCACTCTGTTGTGCTTATTCGTGGTGGCCGTGTAAAAGACCTTCCCGGTGTGCGTTATCATATTATACGTGGTACCCAAGATACCGCTGGTGTTGATGATCGTCGTCAAGGACGTTCTAAATATGGCGCTAAGCGGCCTAAATAATTTTTTGTATAGTTAAGGAGCAGAGCAGTATGCCTCGTAAAGGACCTGTGCCCAAAAGGGCTGTCACTCCGGATCCCGTCTATGGTTCCAAACTTGCGACAAAGTTTATTAACCGTCTCATGGTTTCCGGCAAAAAATCCATTGCGGAAAAGACATTTTATCAAGCTATAGAAGCCTTAGCTTCCACTACGAACGAAGAACCTTTGAAGGCTTTTGAGCGCGCTCTTGATAATGTTAAACCACATCAAGAAGTCAAATCACGCCGTGTCGGTGGCGCGACATATCAAGTACCAATGGAAGTTCGCCAAGACAGGCAGGCTGCTTTGGCTATCCGTTGGCTCATCACCTATGCCCGAAATCGTGGCGAAAAAGGGATGGTTGCCCGTCTTACCGGCGAATTTTTAGATGCGTTCAATAATCGTGGTGGTGCTGTTAAAAAACGTGAAGACGTGCATAAAATGGCTGAGGCAAACAAGGCGTTTGCACATTATCGCTGGTAGGCAGGAGAAACAGAGTGGGTAGACTGGTTCCTAGGGAAAAGCAGCGCAATATAGGCATTATGGCTCATATTGACGCGGGCAAGACAACCACTACAGAACGTATTTTGTTCTATACCGGAGTCTCGCATAAAATTGGCGAAGTCCATGATGGTGAAGCTACTATGGACTGGATGGTGCAAGAGCAAGAACGTGGGATTACTATTACCTCCGCTGCGACAACATGTTTTTGGCGAGAGCATAGAGTTAATATTATTGATACTCCGGGTCATGTTGATTTTACCATGGAAGTGGAGCGTGCTCTGCGAGTTTTAGATGGAGCGATTGCTGTTTTTGATGCTGTTGCCGGCGTTGAACCGCAGTCTGAAACTGTTTGGCGACAGGCGGATCGCTATAAAGTTCCACGGATGGCTTTTGTCAATAAGATGGATCGCATCGGTGCGGACTTCTTTCGTTGTGTGGATATGCTTCGAGATCGTCTGGGTGCCAAGCCTATTCCCTTGCAACTGCCAATCGGAGCTGAAGAAGATTTTGTAGGAATGGTGGATTTGATCAGGGGCAAAGCCTATATTTTTGATAAACCTGAAAATATGGGCATGGAATTTACAGTGAGCGAGATTCCAGAGCAGCTGCAAGATCAGTATGAAACAATGCGTCTTGAAATGCTTGAAGCCATTGCCGAAGAAGACGAAACCCTTATGGAAAAATATCTGGAGGGCGAGGAATTAACGCCTGAAGAATTGATAGAAGGGGTGCGTAAGGCTACGGCCAGTTTGACTATTTGTCCTGTTCTTTGTGGAACTGCGTTTAAGAATAAGGGTGTTCAGCAATTACTGGATGCTGTTGTTGATTATTTGCCAAGTCCCTTGGATGTTGTGACCATGGTTGGTACAGATCCTGATGATGAAAGCAAAAAAATCGAATGTCCTTGTGACGATGATCTGCCGACTGCAGCCTTGGCTTTTAAGCTGATGACTGATCCCTTTGTGGGGCATCTTACCTTTTTGCGTATTTATTCTGGCAAAATAGAATCAGGGCAAACTTTGATTAACGGACGTTCCGGCAAAAAAGAAAGAATTGGACGCTTATTGAAGATGCACGCCAACCGGCGCGAAGAAATTAAGGAAGCTTTTTCAGGTGATATAGTTGCAGCTGTTGGCCTGAAGACTATTTCTACGGGTGATTCTTTGGCAAATCTAAAACAGCCGATTCTCTTGGAATCTTTGGATATTCCTGAACCAGTAATAGAAGTTGCGATTGAGCCGAAAACCAAAGCGGATAGAGATTTGCTTTCTCAAAGTTTAGGAAAATTGGCCAAGGAAGACCCTTCTTTCCGTGTTAAGGGTGATGAGGAAACAGGGCAGACCCTGATTGCAGGTATGGGCGAGTTGCATCTGGAAATTATTGTGGATCGCTTGCTGCGTGAGTTCAATGTGAATGCAAATGTTGGGGCACCACAGGTTGCGTACAGGGAAACTATTACCAAGCCTTCAAAAGTCGATGTAAAGTATGCAAAACAATCTGGTGGTCGCGGTCAGTATGGGCATGTGGTTTTAGAAGTAGAGCCCAATTTTGAAAACGGCTACGAATTTGAAGATGAGATTAAAGGGGGCGTGATCCCCAAAGAATATATTCCAGCAGTGGATAGAGGTATTAAGGACGCTCTGAAAACCGGTGTTATTGCTGGATTCCCAGTTGTAGATGTTAAGGTAAAGTTGGTTTTTGGCTCGTACCATGAGGTAGACTCCTCGGAACAGGCTTTTTATATTGCCGGTTCAATGGCAGTTAAAGAGGCTATGTCTAAAGCCACGCCTTGTTTGCTTGAGCCGATTATGAGTGTTGAGGTGGTCACGCCTGAGGAATATCTTGGCGATGTGATGGGCGATCTTAACGGACGGCGAGGTAAGGTTGCTTCTATGGAAGCAAGGGCAAATGCCCAAGTTATTCGAGCCATGGTTCCTTTGAGTGAAATGTTTGGATATGCCACTGATTTGCGTTCCAAAACTCAAGGTAGAGCAACTTTTACCATGCAATTTCATCATTATGAGAAGGTGCCAAATTCTTTGGCTGAGGAATTGACCAAAAAAGGATAGAGTTTTTCGCTCTATTTACTTGACAGCGGTGGCTTGAGATTGTACGCCTTCCCTCCGCTTAGTGCATATTTGAAACAGGTTTCGGTTTTGTGCCGACCAAGAGAATAAGGAATCAGGAGCAGACACATGGCCACTATGACCAGTGATCGGATTAGAATTAAGCTTAGGGCATACGACTATCGTATCCTTGATAAGGCAGTTGCCGAAATCGTAGATACTGCCAGAAATACTGGTGCTACTATAGCCGGCCCCATTCCGTTGCCTACCGATATTCACCGCACAACGGTGCAAAAATCGGTTCATGTGGACAAAAAGTCCCGCGAACAATTTGAGATGCGTATCCATAAAAGATTATTGGATATCCTCGAACCAACTCAGCAGACCGTGGACGCTTTAGGCAAGCTGAGCTTGCCTGCCGGTGTCGATGTTGAAATAAAGCTCTAGCGAGGAAAAGATAATGGCCAAGAATCTTGCATTACTTGGAAAAAAATTGGGAATGACTCGGATTTTCGCTGACGACGGCACCATCTGCCCTGTGACCGTCCTCGCTGTAGGACCTTGCCCCATTACCCAAATTAAAACCCAAGATACTGACGGGTACAACGCTCTTCAAATTGCGTATGATGCCTTGCCGGCTCATAAAGTAAATAAGCCCATGAAGGGGCATTTTGAAAAAACTGAAAATGGTTTTTTTAGACATTTGCGCGAGTGCCGTATTGAAGATGTTTCTGGATATGAATTAGGACAAAAACTTACGGTTGAATTGTTTGCTCAAGGCGAAAAGGTCAAGGTAAGTGGCGTAAGCAAAGGAAAAGGCTTTCAGGGAGCAATGAAGCGTTGGAATTTTAAGGGATTACGCGCTTCCCATGGTGCAGAAAAAGTTCACCGCTCCACAGGTTCAGTTGGTCACGCCACGTTCCCGGGTCATGTGTTTAAGGGCAAAAAAATGCCGGGGCAAATGGGTAATGCTCAAGTAACTTTGCCCAATGTTGAAATTATTGATGTGCGTCCTGAAGAAAACGTCGTTGTGGTCAAAGGACAAATCCCAGGCCCTAAAAACGGCCTTGTGATGATCTCCAAGAAATAGAGGAAAGCAGTCATGGCCAAAGTGAATATAGTTGATCAACAGAATAAAGAAGTAGGGAAGATTGATCTTGCGCCTGAAGTATTTGAGGTGGAAGTGAAACCTGAAATCCTGCATTTGGTAGTTCGTCAGCATTTGGCTACTGCCCGGAAAGGAACTCACGCGACTAAAAACCGTGCGCTCAAGACCGGAGGTGGCAGAAAGCCTTGGAGGCAGAAAGGTACGGGTCGTGCTCGTGCCGGTTCAGTTCGCTCTCCTTTATGGAAAGGTGGCGCAACAATTTTTGGTCCCCAGCCTCGTGATTATTCTTTTAAGATCAATAAAAAAATCAAACAGCTGGCCTTAAAGATGGCCTTGTCTTCAAGACTCGCCGATTCAGGTTTAACTGTTGTTGATAAAATAGAGCTTAAGGCTATTAAAACTAAGGATTTTGTCGCGATTGCCGAAAATCTTGAGTTGAAAAAAGCCTTGATTGTAGCCAAGGATGTTGATACTAAACTCGTCCTCTCGGCTCGAAATATTCCCGGTATCAAGATTGTTGATGCCAGTAAGATCAATGTTTATGATGTCTTGAAACATCCCCAGCTTATTATGCTGCAAAGTGCTGTTGAAGATATCCAAGAAAGGTTGCAATAGTCATGGACTACACGCAGGTATTACTTAAACCCGTGATTTCTGAAAAAGCGAATATCGCTAAAGATGAAACAGGGCATGTGACATTTTTTATTCATCCGCAGGCGAATAAAGTCGAGGTACGGCAGGCTGTTGAAAATATTTTCGGCGTCAAGGTTGAAGCCGTTAATCTGGTGAACAGAAAGCCTCGAGAGCGTAGTCGCGGTCGCCAAGCAGTACAAAAAATTTCCGGTTTCAAAAAGGCGTATGTCAAGTTGGCTCCGGGCGAAAAAATTGATATTTTTGAGGGAGTATAATTCATGGCTACCCGCAAATTGAAACCAACTTCTGCCGGCCGTAGATTTCAAACGATTTCAACGTTTGAAGAGATTACAACCGGTACTCCAGAAAAATCACTTACAGTTGGACTAAGCAAAAAAGCAGGACGCAACAATAATGGGCGTATCACTGCTCGTCGCCGTGGTGGTGGACATAAACGTTTATATCGTATCATTGATTTTAAGCGTGATAAATTTGATGTGCCTGCCAAAGTGGCAACAATTGAATATGATCCTAATCGTTCTGCTCGAATCGCTCTATTGCACTATGCTGACGGAGAAAAACGATATATTATTGCGCCGGTAGGCATAGGTGTTGGTGATCAAATTGTTGCAGGAGATGGAGCAGATATTAAGCCGGGCAATGCCCTCTATTTGCGGAAAATACCTGTGGGTACTGTTATTCATAATATTGAATTGAGTCCCGGATGCGGTGGACAGATGTGCCGTTCTGCAGGCACTTATGCGCAGCTTATTGCCAAAGAAGGAAAATATGCTTTGTTGCGTTTACCTTCAGGTGAAGTTCGCAAGGTTCTTGCTGCCTGCGTGGCAACCATCGGGCAAGTAGGCAATTTGCATCATGAAAATATTTCAGTGGGTAAAGCTGGACGTAGTCGTTGGCTAGGAAATCGACCAAAAGTTCGTGGTGTTGCCATGAACCCCATTGATCACCCCTTGGGTGGTGGTGAAGGTCGTAGCTCAGGTGGACGACATCCTTGTTCCCCTTGGGGTATGCCAACAAAAGGATACAAGACTCGTAATAAGAAAAAGGCTTCGTCTAAGCTTATTGTGAAGCGTCGTGGACAGAAGTAGGAGTTATCATGCCGAGATCGCTTAAAAAAGGTCCATTCGTGGACAGCCATTTGGTCAAGAAGATAGAGCGAGCCACCGAAGCAGGTGATCGCCGTGTCATTCAGACCTGGTCGCGTCGGTCTACTATTATTCCGGAAATGGTTGGAATGACTTTTGCGGTGCATAATGGACGCAAATTTATTCCGGTGTTTATTACTGAGAATATGGTTGGCCACAAACTTGGCGAGTTTTCGCCCACGAGAACTTTCTACGGCCATGCCGCAGATAAGAAGAAGTAGGGGAGCGAAAATATGGAAGCCAAAGCTGTTGCCAAGTTTGTGCGTATTTCTGCTCGCAAAGTGCGCCTTGTCGCGGATAATATTAAGAACAAGCCTGTAGAGGATGCTCTTAACACCTTGACTTTTACGCCTAAGAAGGCTGCATTTGAATTGAGAAAGGTACTTTATTCCGCTGTTGCTAATGCTGAACAGCAACAAGGAGTTGATGTGGATAACCTCAAAGTCGCTCAAGTTTTTATTGACGAAGGGCCGACTTGGAAAAGGATTCGCCCGCGCGCCATGGGTCGCGCTTATCGCATCCGCAAGCGCACCAGCCACATTACTGTGGTAGTGAAGGAAATGTAAGGAATACGTCATGGGGCAAAAAGTTCATCCGTACGGATTTCGACTGGGGTATAATAAAAATTGGCTTTCCCGTTGGTATAGCAGGAAAAGCTATCAAGAATATGTTCATGAAGATGATACAATTCGCAAATGGGTTAAAGAAAAATTATTTCAGGCTGGTATTTCTCGAGTTGAAATAGAGCGTCCTGGAAACAAAATACATCTTATTATTCATACTGCTCGCCCGGGTATTGTTATTGGCCGAAAGGGTGTTGAAATCGAAAAACTTCGTGAAGACCTGCGTAAAGAGTTTCAGAAAGAATTTAGTCTTGAGGTTTCTGAAATACGTCGTCCTGAAGCTGATGCACAATTAGTGGCCGAAAATATAGCGACACAACTTGAACGCCGAGTTGCATATAGACGTGCCATGAAGCGTTCTGTGGGACTGGCTTTACGTTTTGGAGCAGAAGGGATTAAGATTTTTTGTTCCGGCCGTTTAGCAGGAGCCGAAATTGCTCGCAGTGAATGGTATCGTGAAGGTCGAGTACCCCTGCATACTTTGCGGGCAGATATTGATTATGGTTATGCCGTTGCTCGTACTACTTATGGCATTATTGGCGTTAAAGTGTGGATTTTTAAGGGTGAGATACTTGACCAAGAGGTGGAACAATAATGCTTTCTCCCAGAAAGGTGAAATATCGTAGACGGCAAAAGGGTCGTCTTAAAGGTAAGGCGCAACGCGGTAGCCAAATTTCTTTTGGAGATATTGGGCTGAAGGCCATGGGGCATTGTAAATTAACCGCTCAACAGATTGAATCCGCTCGTGTCGCTATTATGCGTCATATTAAACGTGGCGGAAAGGTTTGGATTCGGATTTTTCCGGATATGCCTTTTACTCGGAAACCTGCGGAAGTTCGTATGGGAAAGGGAAAAGGTTCTCCAGAAGGTTGGTTTGCTCCTGTTAAGCCTGGACGTGTACTGTATGAAGTAAAAGGCGTAAATTTGGAGTTGGCTCGTGAAGCACTAAAACGTGCTTCGTACAAGCTTCCTGTGAAGACTGCGATTGTGGTCAAAGAGGGGATGGAATAATGAAAATTAAAGAAATCCGCGAAATGGATCAAGGAAAGCTTGAAGAGACTTTGGCTGAACAGCGCAAAAGCTTGTTTTCTATGCGTTTTAAGCATGCTACAGCGCAACTTGATAATACTAAGGGCATCTCTGATGCCAAGAAAAACATCGCTCGTATCCTTACTGTGAAGCGCGAGCGCGCAATGGGAGCGAACTAAAATGGCCGAACTTCGCTATAAAGGAAACAGGCGGACCCTCATGGGCTTGGTCGTCTCCGACAAGGCTGATAAGACCATTGTGGTTCGTGTCGAGACTTTGGTCAAACATCCGTTATTTAAGAAGTATATTCGTCGTCGTGCTAAATTTATGGCACACGATCCTGAAAATTCTTGTGGTATAGGCGATAAGGTTCAGATCGTGGAATGGCGTCCCCTTTCTAAGCGTAAACGCTGGCACCTGAAAGCTGTCATAGAGAAAGCCAAATAAGAGGGCAAGACAATGATCCAGGTAGAATCGAAACTCGATGTTGCTGACAATTCCGGTGCTAAGAAAGTCGCGTGCATAAAAGTACTCGGTGGTTCCAAGCGTCGTTATGCAAGCGTCGGGGATATAATCAAGGTTTCCGTCAAGGAAGCGATGCCTCATTCTAAGGTGAAGAAGGGAGACGTGCTTCAGGCCGTTATCGTTCGCACCAAAAAAGAAGTTGGTCGCCCGGACGGCACATTTATTAAGTTTGATAATAATTCTGCAGTACTGCTTAATAATTCGGGTGAACCTATCGGAACCCGTATTTTTGGACCAGTTGCCAGAGAACTTCGAGCCAAAAGCTTTATGAAGATTGTTTCTTTGGCTCCTGAAGTGCTCTAGGGATGTGCGCTATGAAAAGCAAAATCAGAAAAAATGATAAAGTTATGGTTATTGCCGGAAAGGACAAAGGCAAGATCGGCAAAGTACTGAAAATTTTTCCTAAGAAAGATGCTGTACTGGTTGAAAATGTGAATAAAGTTCAAAGGCATACCAAGGCTAATCCACACGCACAACAACCTGGTGGGATTATTGAAAAAGAAGCTTCGATTCACCTGTCTAATGTGATGGTAATGTGTGCTGCATGTACCACTGCGACTCGGATTGGGTATCGAATCACTGGCGATGGCAAGAAAATTCGCTACTGCAAAAAGTGCAACGAACAGATCGATTAGAGGCAAGATATGACCCGTTTGGAAAAGATTTATGCCGAGAAAGTCGTTCCGGCACTGCAAAAAGAGTTTGGCTATAAGAGTTCTATGGAACTCCCTCGCTTGGAGAAAATTTCTCTCAATATGGGCCTTGGAGAAGGAACGCAGAACTCAAAACTCGTTGATGAAGCTGCTGAAGAATTAACCAAGATCGCAGGGCAGCGCGCAGTTGTTACCACGGCCAAAAAATCCATTGCTCAATTTAAGCTCCGCGAAGGAATGAAGATAGGGGCTCGCGTCACTTTGCGTAAAGAGGCAATGTGGGATTTTTATGATAAGCTGGTCAGTTTTGCCCTACCTCGTGTACGCGATTTTCGTGGTATTCCTGATAAGGGCTTTGATGGGCGTGGTAATTTTACGCTTGGTGTTAAGGAACATACTATTTTTCCTGAAGTGGAAATAGATAAGGTTGAAGCGGTGAAGGGTTTGAATATTACTGTGGTTACCACGGCTAAAACGGACAAGGAAGGCAAGATGCTGCTTGATCTTCTGGGTATGCCCTTCAAAAAGTAGGAGGAAGTCAAAGTGGCTCGTACAAGTTTGAAGGTGAAGGCTCGCCGTAAAGCAAAATTTAAGGTTCGCGCCTATAACCGTTGTCCAATCTGCGGTCGCCCTCGCGCGTTTTTGAGAAGGTACGGAATTTGTCGTATTTGCTTCCGCAATAAGGCTCTTGCAGGCGAACTCCCTGGTGTTCGTAAGGCAAGTTGGTAGGCAAGGAGTTTTGAATGGCACTCGTTGATCCAATAGCTGATATGCTTACCCGCATTCGTAACGCCCAAGGTGCATTTCATACAAAAGCATCTATTCCGGCGTCTAAGATAAAGGTGGCCATAGCTGGTATTTTGAAGGAAGAGGGGTATATTACCGATTTTGGTGAGGAAGATGGAAATATTTCCGTTACCTTGAAATATACCGATGGAAAACCGCTGATTTCTGGCATAAATAAAATCAGTAAGCCCGGGCGTCGTGTGTATGTGGGAGTGGATGATATTCCTCGCGTACAAAATGGCTTAGGCGTTTGTATCCTATCCACCTCCAAGGGTGTACTTGTAGGGGAACAGGCTACAGCTGAAAATGTCGGCGGCGAATTACTTTGCGAAATCTGGTAGGTGGAAAATTATGTCCAGAATAGGTAAACAACCCATCGACATCCCTTCAGGGGTGGAGGTTTCTGTCGGTAAAGATGCGGTGCAGATTAAAGGGCCTAAAGGTGCTTTATCCACCCCGATTGATTCCGATATTTCTGTGCTGGTAGAAGATGGCAAGGTAGTGCTTTCCCCTGTAACTGACACACGTCGCTCGCGTAGCCAGCATGGCTTGCGTCGGACTCTTTTGGCAAATTGCATTGAAGGTGTTGCCAAGGGATACGCCAAAACCCTTGAGGTTGTCGGTGTTGGGTATAAAGTTGATGTTCAGGGCAAGAATATTGTATTGAATGTAGGTTTTTCACATCCAGTTATGTTTGAAGTACCAGCAGGGATAGAAGCCAAATCCGAAGGAAGTAAGCTCACTATTTCCGGTATTGATAAACAGGCTGTTGGCGAAGTTTGTGCCCGCATTCGTAGAGTACGTCCGCCTGAACCTTACAAAGGCAAAGGCATTAAATATATTGATGAGCAGATCAAGCGTAAAGCCGGTAAATCCGGTGCCAAATAGTAGGGTGAAATAATGAGAATGACGAAAGAACAAGCACGACATCGTCGTAAAATTCGCATCCGTAAAAAGGTTTCTGGCACCCTTGAACGGCCTCGTTTAGTAATTTTTCGATCAAACAGCAATTTGTATGCACAATTGGTGGATGACACTCAAGGCGTAACCCTTGCCAGTGCTTCAACACAGCAATTGGCAAGAGCTGGGCAACAAGTAAAGCCCAATAAGGAAGGAGCAGTTGCTGTAGGTAAAGAGATTGCTGCCAGAGCTTTGGAAAGAAAAATTGAGACTGTAGTTTTTGACCGTAACGGCTACATTTATCACGGAAAGGTGAAGGCTTTAGCTGATGCCGCTCGTGAAAGCGGCCTGAAGTTCTAAGGGGAATATTAATGGCGAAACAGGAAATGGAACAGAATGAATCCGGCCTGATCGAAAAGGTCGTTTATATGAACCGCGTGGCCAAAGTGGTCAAGGGCGGTCGCCGGTTTTCCTTTAGTTGTCTTGTGGTAGTAGGTGATGGCCAAGGACAAGTCGGATATGGCTTGGGTAAAGCCAACGAAGTACCTGAAGCCATTCGCAAGGCTACTGAACGGGCGAGAAAAGCGATGATTAAAATTGCCGTATTAGATGGAACGCTTCCTTATGAAGTGTTGGGTCAGTGCGGTGCTGGTCGTGTTGTATTGAAGCCAGCAAGTCGAGGCACCGGCATTATTGCTGGTGGTCCTGTCCGAGCCATTATGGAAGCTGTTGGTGTGCATGATGTTTTGACAAAAGCTATTGGCACGAACAATCCACATAATGTACTTCGAGCCACGATGCAGGGTTTGACTTCTTTGCGGACTGCTGCGGAAGTGACGCATTTGCGTGGCAAAAAAGTTGAAACTCCGCGTAAGTAGTGAGTTTTTCAACGGAAAAAGGATAAAAAATGGCCAATATTACTATAAAAATGGTACGCAGCAAAATAGGTTGCAAGCCCAATCAACGAAAAACTCTTGAGGCTCTTGGCTTGCGTAAGATTCGCCAAGAAAAGACTTTTGAAGAGAGTCCTACCGTGCTTGGTATGATTAACAAAGTGAAACATCTCGTGGAGGTTACTCAGTCATGAACCTGCATGAAATATATCCTTTCCCTGAAGAATACAAGAATCGTAAGCGCATAGGGCGTGGTTCAGGAAGTGGTTGGGGAAAAACAAGTGGTAAAGGCCATAAAGGGCAAAAATCTCGTTCCGGTGCTTCTATTGCGGTCGGTTTTGAAGGTGGGCAAATGCCTTTGGCTCGTCGATTGCCAAAGCGTGGCTTTAAGAATCCATTTCGCGTTGAATACGAAACCATTAATATTGCTCGCATACTTGAAGCTTTTGAAGGAACGACAGAGATTAGCTTACAAAATATTTATGACCGTGGTTTAGCCAAGCAGAATGCGCCGGTGAAGATACTTGGAACAGGGGAAGTGAATACTCCGGTTACAATTGAAGCGCATCGTTTTTCTGCAACTGCAGCAAATAAAATTGCTCAAGCTGGCGGAACCGCAAAAACCATTGAGCCTTTGGAAACTAAGGACGCTTAGTCGTTCTTTAGTCTTTTGAATAAGGAAGGAATACGTGGCACTTTCTGGTGTTGAAAATCTTGCACGCTTGCCGGAATTAAAAAAACGGCTTTTGTGGACTTTGGCTTTGCTGATTGTCTGCAGAATTGGCATTCATATACCTGTGCCGGGCATCAATGGTATTGCAATGGCAGCTATTTTTAAGGATGCTGCAAATACTTTGCTTGGTTTGTTTAATATGTTTTCTGGTGGTGGACTTCAGAAGATGTCCATTTTTGCTTTAGGAATTATGCCTTATATTTCTGCCTCTATTATTTTGCAATTACTTCAAGTTGTCAGCCCTGAGCTGAAACGTTTGCAAAAAGAAGAGGGGCAGGCCGGACGTAAAAAAATTACGCAATGGACTCGCTATGGTACGGTGTTGATCACCATAGTTCAAGGCGCAGCAATTGCCGTTGGTTTAGAAGGCACAGTAACTTCAGCCGGCCCTGTTGTTCCTCCTGAAATAGCTGGGTGGGGTTTTCGCATTATCACAGTGCTTACTTTGACCGCTGGAACAATTTTTCTTATGTGGCTAGGTGAGCAGATGACTGAGCGTGGCATTGGCAATGGGATTTCGCTCATTATTTTTGCTGGTATTGTTGCAGGTCTTCCTTCTGGCGTGGCAAAAACCGTTACCTTTATGTCTGAGGGCATTATGAGCCCTATGTTTGTGGCACTATTGGTCGCTGCAATGGTTGCTGTTTTGGTCTTCATTGTTTTTATGGAGCGAGGGCAACGCCGTATTCCCATACATTATGCAAAGCGACAACAGGGGCGGAAAATGTTTGGAGGACAAACCACGCATTTGCCTCTTCGAGTTAATACCGCAGGTGTTATTCCTCCGATTTTTGCTTCTTCTTTGTTGATGTTTCCAGCAACTTTGGCTCAGTTTTCAGATTTTACATTTTTTCGTAGCCTTTCTAATTTTTTACAGCCTACTTCCATTGTATATAATTTGATCTATACAGGGGTGGTCATCTTTTTTTGTTATTTTTATACAGCAATAGTTTTTGATCCAAAGGGTATTGCTGATAATATTCAAAAACAAGGTGGATTTATTCCAGGTATTCGGCCAGGGAAACGTACTCATGAATATATTGACCGCGTGTTAGCTCGCATAACATTGTGGGGTTCTTTGTACGTTGCTGCGATATGTGTGTTGCCTATGTTTCTTATTGCCCAGTTTAATGTTCCATTTTATTTTGGCGGAACCAGTTTACTTATTATCGTTGGGGTTGGCATGGATTTCATGGGGCAAATTGAATCATATTTGATTTCTCGCCAATACGAAGGCTTAATGGGTAAAGGAAATCGGGTGAAAGGACGGCGTTAGCTTTGAAAAAATTTCGAGGGGTTTTCCTTAAAAATAATAAGGAAATAGAGCTCATGCGGACAGCTAACCGTATGGTCTCACAAATATTAGACGAACTTGGTGAACATGTTGCCCCTGGCGTGAACACTATGATCTTTGAAAAATTAGCAAGAGCACGTTGTGAAAAATTTAATGTTCGTCCGGCGTTCTTGGGATACCAAGGATTTCCTTTTGCCTTGTGTTGTTCTGTCAATGAAGAAGTTGTGCATGGGTTTCCTTCGGAAACAAGAATTTTGAACGAAGGTGACATTGTAAGTTTTGACATGGGCGTTGTGTATCAAGGTTTTTTTGGTGATTCAGCGCGTACTTTTGGCGTTGGACAAGTAAGTGAAACAACGCAAACCTTGCTTGATGTTACACGCGAAGCATTGATGCGAGGTATTAAGGCTGCAACTGTTGGTAATGATTTGTATGATATTTCGGCAGCTGTGCAGGGGTATGTTGAAGAAAACGGGTTCGGTATTGTACGAAGATTTGTGGGGCATGGGATTGGTTCCCATCTGCATGAAAAACCAGAAGTACCCAACTTTGTTCCCACAGGAATCCCAAGCTTGCCCTTAAAAGCCGGAATGACTTTAGCCATTGAGCCAATGGTTACGGAAGGAAGCTCGGAGATTGATATTTTAGAGGATCGCTGGACAGCGGTCACTAAAGATCGGAAACTTTCCGCTCATTTTGAACATACTATTGCTATTACAAAAAACGGGCCACGGATATTGAGCGTATCTAATTGAGCTTTGAGTAAGGATTTTCTTGCAGTTTATATAAAAAACTTGTAAACAACACCTTCGTTTTTGCAATGAGTTCAAAGTGTCGTAAAAAGAGATGTATTAAAATAAGATTTTTAGGATGATTATAAGCACGCTGGGTTTTGAATAAAAAGTAACTAAAAGAAATCAAGAAAGAGCTTGATTTTGAATAGAAATAAGGGAAATAGTCATGAAAGTTAGGCCTTCTGTAAAGAAAATGTGTTCCAAGTGTAAGGTCATTCGCCGTTGCGGAGTTTTGCGAGTGATTTGTGAAAACCCCAGACATAAGCAACGTCAGGGCTAAGGAGCGTTATTGTGGCACGTATTGCAGGCGTTGATTTGCCTAAAAACAAACGTATGGATATCGCGTTGACGTATATTTTTGGCATTGGCCGTGCGTCCGCGCTTAAAATTCTTGATGCCACCGGTGTGGATTGGCAGACTAATTCTGATGCTCTTGATGCAGACCAAGTCAATGCCATTCGTACTGAGATTGAGCAGCACTGGAAAGTTGAAGGTGATCTACGCCGAGACATTACTTCCAATATCAAACGATTGATGGATATTGGTTGTTATCGTGGTTTACGTCACCGCAGAGGGCTTACGGTTCGTGGGCAAAAGACAAAAACTAATGCGAGAACTCGCAAAGGGCCTCGCCGTAGTGTTGTTGGGAAGCGTAAGAAAAAATAGCGTATTGATCGCGTTTGTGCGGTAATCGATAATTAAATTTTAGGAGACGCGTAGTATGGCTAAGCCTAGACGCCAAAAGAAAAAAGAAAAGAAAAATGTTCCAGTTGGATTGGCTCATATTAAAGCCACATTCAATAATACCATTATTACTTTTACTGATATGAAAGGCAATGTCATAAGCTGGGGTTCTGCTGGTGCTCATTATAAAGGCTCCCGTAAATCAACTCCATTTGCTGCTCAAATTGCCACTGAAGACGCTGCTCGTATTGCCAGAGATAATGGTATGCGTACAGTAGGTGTATTTGTAAAAGGCCCTGGTTCTGGTCGTGAGGCTGCGATGCGTGCTATCTCAAGTGCCGGAATGAAGGTGAGTTTTATTCGCGATGTTACTCCCATTCCACATAATGGTTGTCGTCCGCCTAAACGTCGTCGTGTTTAAGGAGAGAATAAGTGGCTCGTTATACTGAAGCAAAATGCCGTATGTGCCGTAGGGAAGGGGAAAAACTTTTCCTTAAGGGCGATCGTTGCTATACTGACAAATGTTCTTATGAGCGTCGTCCATATGCACCGGGTGGAAATGCCCGTATGAGAAGAAAAATGAGCGATTACGCTGTCCAATTGCGTGAAAAGCAAAAAGTTCGCCGTATGTACGGTATCTTAGAAGGGCAGTTTCATCGTTATTTTGAACGCGCTGACGCCATGAAAGGCGTTACTGGCGCAAATCTATTGATCTTATTAGAGCGTCGCATGGACAATGTTGTGTATCGCCTTGGTTATGCGAACTCTCGTGCTCAGGCTCGCCAAATGGTGCGTCACGGCATGTTTAAGGTGAATGGAAGGCGTGTGAATATTCCGTCTCAGCTAGTACATAAGGGTGATCTTATTGAAGTTCGTGAAGAGGCTCGTAAAATTCCTGTTTTGGCTGAAGCTCAGGAAGTTATTGCTCGTCGCGGTTGCCCTGATTGGTTGGAGACAGATGCTGCTGCTTTTAAGGGAGCTGTTAAAGAACTGCCTACTCGCGAAGACATTCAGTTCTCTATCAATGAGCAACTTATTGTCGAACTTTATTCTAAGTAAATAGGTGATCCATGCTTGTTCAAGACGGTGAAAAATTAATTAACACGCGTAACTGGGCCGAGTTGGTCAAACCTGAACAGCTTATCAGGGACGAAAAGTCAAACCCAAGTTATGGTAAGTTTATATGCGAACCTTTGGAACGGGGTTTTGCTACTACCATAGGCAATGCTCTAAGGCGAGTTTTGCTTTCTTCTTTGCAGGGTAGTGCTATTGTGGCTGCTCGCGTGGAAGGTGTGCAGCATGAATTTACTACCATCCCTGGAGTCATGGAAGACGTAACCGAGATTGTCTTAAATCTTAAGCAGGTTTGTTTGGCTATGACCAGCGAAGAACCTCAGGTTTTGACTTTATCTGCACACAAAAAAGGGCCTGTAACAGCAGCTATGATTCAAGAAAATCAAAATGTTACAGTTCTTAATAAAGATTTACATATAGCAACACTTTCTGAAAATAAAAAATTGAATATCGAACTTGAAGTGCGTATGGGGAAAGGCTATTTATCGGCTGAAATGCACGAAGGTCTTGATAGTGATATTGGTCTTGTTACGCTTGATGCGAGTTTTTCACCTGTTCGTAAAGTTGCTTATACGATTGAACAGGCGCGTGTTGGGCAGATGACTAATTACGATAAATTGATTCTTGAACTTTGGACAGATGGTTCGGTTACGCCTGAAGATGCCGTTGCGTATTCTGCTAAGATATTAAAAGATCAACTCGCTGTGTTTATCAATTTTGATGAATCTTCCAGTGAACAAAATCAATCCGATGAATCAGATATGTCTTTGAATCCAAATTTATTCAAGTCTATTGATGAGTTGGAACTTTCGGTTCGTGCAACAAATTGCTTAAAAGCTGCGAATATTCAGCTTGTAGGTGAATTAGTGCAGCGTACTGAATCCCAAATGCTAAAGACCAAAAATTTTGGGCGTAAATCGTTGGATGAAATCCGTCGGGTTTTGGATAGCATGACTTTCAAGTTTGGTATGGTTGTCGAGGACTTTGATAAGAAAAATCAGGAATGGTTGAAGAGGAAAGAACGCAATGAGGCACAATAAATCTGGTCGCAAATTTAACCGCAGTAATTCCCATCGCAAGGCCATGTTTCGGAACATGGCGCGTGCTTTGTTAACCTACGAACGTATCAGAACAACTGAGCCCAAAGCCAAAGAATTGCGTAAAGTTGTGGATAATCTCATTACTTTAGCTATTCGCAATGATCTCCATTCCAGAAGATTGGCGTATAAAGCCTTAAATAATCATCAGCTGGTACAGCGTCTTTTTGATGTTATTGGTCCTCGTTTTGCCCAAGGTGGCGGTGGTTATACCCGAATTTTGAAATTGTCCCAGCCCCGCAAGGGAGACTGTGCTCCTATGGTCGTTATTGAATTGACCAAAAAGGAAGAAGAGAGCAAAGACAGCAAAGAAAGTAAGAAAGAAGCAAACAAAGAAGCAAAAAAAGAAACAAAGAAAGCAGCGAAAGAAATACAGGAAACACCAGAAAGCAAAGACGAACAGCCAGAAAAGCCTGTAGCGAAAAAAACTGCTCAAAAAGAAAAAGCTGAAGGTGATGCTGAGGAAAAACCTGCAATAAAAAAAGCAGCTCCAAAGAAAAAAGTAGCAGCAAAAGCAAAAGCTGAAAACACTGAAGAAAAGCCTAAGAAAAAACCTGCTCCTAAAAAGGAAGCAAGTACAAAAAAAGCGACTGCTTCCAAAACAGAGGATGTAAAGTAAGGTTCTGCAAGCAGAAAAGAATTACACAAGCAGAAAAGCATTAGATAAGATATAAGGTGAAGCCTCGGCTTCACCTTTTTTTATAGAATTATTTTGGTTTTTATAGAATTATTTTGGGCTTGATTTTGCTAGAAAATCTCTAAAGTTTTTTTAGTGCAAAATTTTTCATCTTGAGTGCTTCGGTAAAATCAGGATTGATTTCAAGGGCTTTGTTGGCAAGCTCTAACATTTTATCCCATTTTTCCCAGTCATAGTAGAGACGGCCACAGTTGAAATAAAGATATTCATCGCTTTGGCTGATCTCAAGAGCTTTGAGATAATATTGTTCAGCTTGTTCAAATTTGCCCATGCGGCGTAGTGCAATTCCAATATGGTTATACAGAAAAATTGCTTGGGGATCATGTTCAAGTGCCTGATTCAAGAGTGCGTGTGCATCCTCATAAAGTCCTGAATTAATATATTTGTCTGCAACAGCAGCCTTGAGGTCTGTATCTTCCTGAAATACATTGACAAGGCCATTAAAAACAGTTCGCGCTTCATCATGCTCACTCTTATCTAAGTGGTCTTGTCCTTGTTGAAGCCCTTCATCTTTTCTTCGCTGTATTGCCGCAGCTTCGGTTTGAACAGCTTCATTCACATTTTCCTGTAAATTTTTAAGCACTTCGTGTATTTTGTGCAGTAACTCTTTTTCATCCCCCGGGGTATAGGAAATGATCAGCGGATACACTTCACGGAATTTTGCATTGTTGTTCAATGCGTAAACCGCGTTATCAAGCAGTTCACTAAATTCCGCTCGCTCACTTTTTGTGACACCGGTTTTAAGTTCAAGGGTAATGGCGTCTCCTATGGCTTGCGCTGCCGAAAGGAATTTTCCTTGTTTGAGTTGGGTGCCAACTTGAGTGAGTAGCTTTCTGGCTTTGATAAGATCCTTAGACATTTTGCTTTCCGTTGATCAAAGGTTGCTTTCAAATCATGTTTCTAAAGCGCTTAAAAAAATAAGCACTGTCATGTGGACCTGGTGCGGCTTCTGGATGGAATTGGATGGCGATAAGTGGTTTATCCTTATGAGCAAAACCTTCCAGTGTCCCATCATTAAGATTTTTGTGTGTGACTTTAAGGTAATCAAGACCTGAAATATCAACGCAAAATCCGTGGTTTTGCGAAGAAATTTCTATTTTTTCGGTTTCCATGTCCATGACTGGATGGTTACTGCCATGATGTCCAAAGTCAAGTTTATATGAAGTAGCTCCCATTGCTAGCCCTAAGATTTGATGGCCAAGACAAATGCCGGCTATTGGGTATGTATCAGAGAGAATTTTAGCTGTTTGTGCTGCGTTTGGAACCACAGCCGGATCCCCTGGGCCATTGGAAAGAAAAATCGCATCAGGTGCTAAGCTATTGACTTCTTCTGGAGAAAAATTTGGAGGCACAGTAAGCTGTTCAAAGCCTTGTTCAGCTAAGAGGCGGTGAATATTCCATTTGATGCCGTAATCATAAATAAGCAGTTTTGGCTTATCTCCCTGCCAAGAAAAAGAAGAAAGGTCGACGTTGTGTGGTCCGGTTTGCGTCCAGATATAAGGGCGTTCAGTTGCAACTTGGCTTGCCAAATTTAGTCCTTGCATAGAAGGTAGAGCTAAAGCTTTGCGGGTCAAGTCTTTGCTGGATTGTATTGTGGTAGAAATGAAGCCACGCATAGCTCCGTGTATACGGATATGCCTGGTCAGTGCTCTGGTGTCTATTCCTTCTACCCCGGGAATACCTGTTTTTTGAAGATATTGAGGCAAAGAGAGCGTGCTACGCCAGTTACTGGGCTGTTTGCAGCATTCTTTGGTGATAAGTGCGGTTAAATGGATTTTGGAGGATTCCATATCTTGGGGATTTATTCCATAATTGCCTATCAGTGGATAGGTCATAGTAACCATTTGTCCGGTATAGGAAGGGTCAGTTAAAACTTCTTGATATCCGGTCATGCCGGTATTGAAGATAACTTCACCTCCACACTCTATTGAGCCAGTGAATGATCTGCCTTCAAAAATGCTACCGTCCTCAAGGGCGAGAATTGCTTTCATTGTGATTGCTCCAACAAAATCTTTCGTGCTATTTCCAAGTCTTCAGGTCTATCGACTCCGTGGCAAGAATGCTCGGTAATGATGACTCGAAGAGGAATCCCTGCTTCAAGTAAACGAAGTTGTTCAAGGCCCTCGCGTTTTTCTAATGCACCTTGTGGAATTTTAGCAAAAGTTTGCAAGGCTTCCAAGCGGAAAGCGTACAGGCCAATATGCAGCAAAGGAACTGCTGCGTGAGAGGATTTATCTCGATGAAACGGAATAGTTGCTCTGGAAAAATATAGAGCATTTCCATTTGTAGCAAGTACCACTTTTACCCTATCTGGATCAGTAGCAAGATCAGCAGAAAGCCTTGAAGCCAAGGTCGTGATCCTCACTTCTTGGTCAACAAATGGGGAAAGAAGTTGAGTGAACATTTCAGGGTTAAGGCATGGTTCATCGCCTTGGATATTTACAATAATTGAATCGTGCTCCACGCTGAGAAGTTCTGTTGCTTCCAAGACGCGATCCGTACCACTGCTATGGTGCGTGCTGGTCATTAAAACTGGTACACCATGTTTTTGTGCTGCTTGTTCTATGCGTTCATCATCTGTTGCAAGAACTATTTTTTTGAATAAAGGGCAGGCACATGCTCTGGTATATACATGCCAAAACATGGGCTTACCTCCGAGGGAGGCCAAAGGCTTGCCCGGAAATCGTGATGAATCATAGCGAGCCGGAATAATGCCATAACAGGGGGGCAAAGTATTCATGCCAAAACATCCTGAAGAGTATAGAGTTGAGTCCAAGCAGAAAAGTATAAAGCAATAGTAAAAAAAGTATTCATAGTTATTTTTTGATGCCGATGAGGCACGCCCTATTCAAATTATATTACACGCTTGTTAGTGATTGTGCAATACATGATGCAGCTTGAAGCGTACCGCCTTGACGGCTTTTTACATAGCTCGCAAACTCTTTGAGCACATCTTTTTTAAGAGGAGGAGCATGGAGAATTGCAAGCATTTCTTGGAGCACCTTGCTCCAAGTACTACATTCTCTCACCAAGCCGAGTTCAATGATTTCTTGTCCAACCCAAGCAAAATTTTTCCAATGTGGGCCGATTATCGGAATGACTCCGGCAGAAAGGGGTTCTAAAAAATTTTGTCCCCCAAGCGGAGCCAGAGTTCCACCAATAAAGGCGACTTGAGCCAATTCAAAGAGCGTATTCATTTCTCCTACGGTATCCCAGAGTATAAGATTTTTGGAACTGTGTTCAGATGAAAGTTTACTTCGTAGAGTATATGGCAACTCGTTTTTTTGCAGCGTATTTTCCCATGCGTCTATGCGCTGCAAGTGCCTTGGGCAAAGCGCAATGTATATATCAGGCTGAGTTTTGATGAGTTTTTGCAGGATGGCAAGGATATGTCCTTCTTCTTTCTTACGAATAGAGCCAAAAACAGCCAAAGGCGTTGAAGGATGAAAAAAAATAGCCAAAGGATTTTTGGAAGAGGATACGCGTGGAGTTAATCGATCAAATTTTATATTAGGCATTGTTGTAACGCGCTCGTGCCCATAAAGAATGGAAAAGCGCAGGGCATCATGTTCGCTTATGGCAAGAATCTTATCCGGATGTACTTCTTGGAAAAGGCGAGGACAGCTTAAATATCCAGCAAGGGAAGAGGTGGACATACGCCCATTGATGAGCAGGGTTTTTGTTCCTTGTGCTTTGCAAGCTGCTAAAAAACCGGGCCAAATCTCAGATTCTAAGAGTACTACTGTGCGAGGCTGGATGCGAGCTACAGCTCGTCGCATAATAGAGGGCATATCCAGTGGAAAATATGCCACTTGGATATCAAAGTTTTGTGTGTGCTGTTGAGATTGTATAATGTGGGAGAGGATAGAAAAGCCTTCCGATGTATTACTGGTGAGCAGTATCTTAGTGGGACGATTTTTCAGTACTTCCGCGAGTTTTTTTACAAGTTCCCATGCAAGGAAGGTTTCTCCTACACTTGCTGCCTGTATCCAAAGCTCAGCGCGTTGAGGGAGATTAAAGCGAAAGCTGCGCTGTTCCCAGCCCTGTTCTAAGCGTTGATTTCGAGACAGTAGAGGCAAGGCTGCGTACATGCCAAGATTGTAAATCGGTAGTATGCAAGACGAAAATTTCATGCCTATGCTGAGTTTTGTTGTTGAGTTAGTCCGAGCCGAATGAGTTCGGCAATGAGTTCAGGAAAGTCCATGCCGAAGGTAGCAGCTTCTTTGGGGAGCAGACTTGCATTGGTCATCCCCGGCAAAGTGTTTACTTCTAAAAGGAAAGGTTTGTTTTCATGGATAATAAAGTCCGAACGTGAGTAGCCGGACAAAGCAAGAGCATCATGTGCACGCAAGGCAAGGTCTTGAATAGTATTGCTGAGTTGTTCACTTATGGGAGCAGGGCATATTTCATCTGCTCCATGTGCGTTGTATTTATTTTCATAATCAAAAAAAGCAGAACCCTTTTTGGGGCGGATAAGAATAGGAGGCAGGGGAGTTTTGCCGAGTATTCCGCAGGTTATTTCATCTCCTGCAAGACATTCTTCCACAAGTGGAATATCGCCTAGACTAAAAACTTTTTCCAAGGCGTGATCCAGTTCTGCTTCATGCTGCACAAGGCTCATTCCTAAACTGGAACCGCCGAGATTGGGTTTTATAAAAAGGGGTGTTGGAAGCTGTATTTTTATCTCTGGAGAAGTTATGAGTTGCCAACGAGGGGTAGGTATACCGCAAGAAACCAGTACGGCTTTTGCTGCGTTTTTATTGAGAGCTAAAAAGGAACCTGCAGGCTGAGAACCTTGGTATGGGCAGTGTACAGCATCCAGCACTGCTTGTACCAGTCCATCCTCGCCCGGAGAACCGTGCAGATTGATGAAAGCAAAGTCCGCGGCTTTGGCTCGTTCTATGAGTCGCAGCATATTAGGCTCAAGATCAAAGCACTCTACACTGTGTCCAAGCTGTATCAAAGCGTTTTCTATATTTTGAGCACCGGCCAAGGAAACATCCCGTTCACTTGACCAACCGCCCGCGATTAAAAGAACATGCATCTAAATTTTCTCCAAGCAATTTTGAAAACAGGATTTCCAGTTCAAGTACTTGCCTATGTGTTTCAGCTATTCTTTCACGAATATGCTGGGTTCGTCCATAGCGATTCAAAAGGTCTTGAAAGCGCTCTTCAAGAGAGACAAGAACATTATGCGCCACTCGTTTATCGGCATAGAGTATGGCTAGTGGCATAAAATATTTTTTCACGTCCAGTATAAATGGCCAGTAAACATGATGGTACACAGCATGTGCTATGAGCATATCGCCTGTTGCTTCAAGTGACCATGCAGCACCTATCTGGCAATGGTTGCCGCCGTGAAGTACGGTATAAGTTTTGGCTATATCATGGAGCAAAGCTGCAGCCAAAACTCTGCTTGGATCGCATTGCACGGTGCTATCAGATACTTGTAAGGCCATATGATGAGCTACTTGAGCCACGGCAGCAGAATGTTCGCGAATATGGGGGGCAACCTCAAAGCGATCCCAAAGTTTTTGTACTGTTTGAACAGAAGGGGCACTTGGAGGCTGATAGCTTGTTGCCACCGGTGGCTCTGCAAGGGGTGGTAGTTCTTTGGCAAGTGGATTTTCTGTCTTTGTGTTCATGGGAGGATTGTTCATATTTTTACAGGTTATATCGCTTAATTAGCAGGAGGCGCTAGAAAAAGCAAAATGTAGTTTACCCCTCATTTGCACTGCCATGTTTTTGAATTGAAGAACAGTATTTGAGTCATTGCCACTTGATGCGCTTTATCTTATCCTTTTTTCCATGAGCAAAATTTTTATGCGTATTCTTATCAAGCTGGCTTGGGTCGGGCTTATTTTTTTAGGCATTACACTTATCAGCTTTTGGGTTATTCATCTTGCCCCTGGTTCTCCAACTGATCTTGAAACGTCTCTTAATCCTTTGGTAACACCAGAAGCGCGTGAACGCCTTGAAGCTCTTTACGGTTTAGACCAGCCCATTTATGTGCAGTACGGAAAGTGGCTTTCACGGCTATGCACTTTGGATTTAGGGCAGTCTTTATCTGGTGATCATCGCCCAGTCTGGGACAAAATCGTGGAGCGTCTGCCTTTGACTTTTAGCATGAACCTTGCCTCTCTTGTACTTACTTTGTTTATTGCCGTGCCCATTGGCATTGCTTCAGCATATTGGCAAGGATCGTTGTTTGATAAGTCCATGACAATTTTTGTTTTTCTTGGTTTTGCCATGCCCGGATTTTGGCTGGCTTTGCTTTTAATGCAAACGTTTGGAGTGTGGTGGCCTGTTCTGCCCATTTCTGGTGTGAGTTCCATGGAGCATGAGAGTCTTTCTTGGTTTGCTCGTCAGCTTGATTATGCACGGCATTTGGCCATGCCTTTATTTGTGTATACCTTTGGTTCTTTGGCCGGACTCAGTCGTTTTATGCGTTCAAGTATGCTTGAAGTGCTTCGGCAGGATTATATTACAACAGCCAAAGCCAAGGGTTTATCCACGCAAAATGTGATTTTTCGCCATGCCCTGCGTAACGCATTGATGCCAGTCATCACGCTTTTAGGACTTTCTGTACCCGGGCTGATTGGTGGCTCTGTCATTATTGAATCGATCTTTGCCCTGCCTGGTTTAGGGCAGCTCTTTTATCAGGCAGTTATGGCGCGTGATTATCCCTTGATTATGGGTTCTCTAGTGCTTGGTGCTGTGTTGACTCTTGCTGGTAATTTACTGGCAGATGTAGGCTATGGGCTGGCTGATCCACGCATACGCAGCGGAGGCAGGCAATGATTCAGCAAATTTTCCCTGTGCGTAAAATGTTTTCTGGCTCGTATGCCTTATGCAGCTTTGGTGCAGTGCTTGTTGCTATTGTCTCTTTATCATCTCTTTGTGCTCCATGGATTACCCCATATTCTCCTACAGCCATTGATGTACAGGCCATACTACAGCCACCAAGTGCTGAACATTTTTTTGGTACAGATGCTTTGGGGCGTGATATTTTTGCGCGCATGTTATATGGAGGGCGCGTCTCTCTTTGGGTTGGTTTTGTTGCCGTGGGCATCTCTACTGTTATCGGAGTAGCTTTAGGTCTTATTGCAGGCTATTTTGGCAAATTTGTTGATGAGATAATCATGCGCGGAGTAGATATTATGCTCTGCTTTCCAAGTTTTTTCCTGATTTTAGCAGTTATTGCTTTTTTAGAACCAAGTCTATTTAATATTATGCTGATAATTGGCTGTACAAGCTGGATGGGCGTGGCGCGATTGGTTCGTGCGGAAACGCTTACTTTGCGTGAGCGAGATTTTATTTTAGCAGCAAAAGTATCCGGAGCTGGGTCTTGGCGTATCATTAGCCGTCATATTTTGCCCAACGCCCTAGCTCCAGTTTTAGTTTCAGCTACACTTGGAGTGGCAGGAGCTGTTTTAGTGGAATCTTCGCTGTCTTTTTTAGGACTTGGAGTACAGCCTCCTGATCCTTCTTGGGGCAATATGCTTACTGAAGGCAAAGAAGTCTTGGGCATTGCCCCATGGCTATCCCTCTTCCCCGGTCTAGCTATTCTTACTACAGTGCTTGGATACAATCTGCTAGGGGAAAGCCTGCGCGATATTCTTGACCCGCGCTTGAAACAATAGAGAGGCACTGACATACGGCATGAAGTATGTAATGTTACGCCCTCGCAGTTCGGCTTTGCTGGATCCTGCGACTTGCGCGCAGGATGACGGAGGGGAGGTACTTTCATGTACTGTTACGCCCTCACAGTTCGGCTTTGCTGGATCCTGCGACTTGCGCGCAGGATGACGGAGGGGGGGGTGGTACTGTCATGCAATGTTAAGCTCGCGCAGTTCGGCTCTGCTGGATCCTGCGACTTACGCGCAGGATGACGGAGGGGGGGGTGGTGCTGTCATGCAATGTTAAGCTCGCGCAGTTCGGCTCTGCTGGATCCTGCGACTTACGCGCAGGATGACGGAGGGGGGGGGTGGCACTGTCATGCAATGTTAAGCCCTCACAGTTCGGCTTTGCTGGATCCTGCGACTTGCGCGCAGGCTGACGGAGGGGGGAGGGAAGAATAAAACAAGACGTGAAAGGCCGAAGAATAGGGCATGAAGATTTGGTTCTGTGACTTTGAGTTTCAATGACAAGGGAGTGCTTCTCCAAAATGTAATGCCTTTGCCTTAAAATGTACTGATTTTGCTCTAATATGACGAAAAAATTTAATGCCTTTACCTTAAGATGTACTGAGTTTACTTTAATATGACGAAAAAAGAATAAAGTCTTGCTTTGGGATAGACGAACCAGTTTTTTTTAGGTTATATATTTCATCATTCTAGCGTAGAACTCTACAAACAACTGAGGGAGAGCTAGGCTTGCAAAAAAAACATTTTGTCCTCGTCTGTATTACTGTAGCTTTGTTTAGTATTGCGTTTATTGCGTATACTTTACCTGAAAGTAAACCAAAAATCCCTGTGCGTATTTTGATGAAAAATAGTGGCGGAAACCTTATTTTTGAACATCAAAAACACCATGAGCAAAAGCAGTTACCCTGCACAAAGTGTCATCATGAGTCCTCAAGCAATCTTCTTGAAGCACAGGTACTGGCGTGCAGTGCATGTCATCCCACTCACTTTGGCACGCAGTACATTCAAAACCATAGCAAATTGTTTGTTACAAAAGAACACTGCATAAGGTGTCATCATACTGATTTTAGTTCTTTGGCTTATGATCACCAAGAGCATATAGAAATAGCCGGAGACGATTGCCAAACCTGCCATCACAGCAGTGATATTGATCCGGAGACCACAAGTTGCGATCAATGTCATGAGCAAACAAATCAGGGGGCTATGCCTTCAACTGCAGATGCTGTTCATACACGTTGCGCTCAATGCCATGATGATTGGTTTGATAAAGATACTACGCATTGTAAGGTTTGCCATAAAACACAGCCTTCGCAATCGTATATGAGCTCAGTCATTCCTTGTGAACAGTGCCATAAAAATCCTAAAGCGCAAGGTGAACTGCTTTTCACTCGAAAAGATGCCTTGCATACACAGTGCATGAATTGTCATCAAAAACAACAGCAAGGCCCTTTTGAAGCAACTGATTGCAATCGGTGCCATATCAGGTGATGTCTATGGGAAAATCTCTGCTTGATTTAACTGCTTTGTCTGCCAGCTCTTTGCGTAATGGCCCGCAGCCTGAAACTGTATCCCTTGCCTTGGATAAATATAGCCCTGTAGTAGACATAGGGGATACTGTTGCTCCCGGAACTTTAGTTGCTAAGGCATGTATTCCTGAAAATGGAGATTTACATTCTCCAATTTTTGGCACAGTGCAAGAAATAAGGGGTTTTTCTGAGCGTTTTTTAATTATTAAGGTCACTCAAGGATTAAGTGAATGTACACCTTGCTCTGCAAAAGCAATTGATATGTCGCAGGTACAGCCTCAAGAACTGAGGAGTACGCTGGCTCGTTTAGGACATGATATGAGCAAATTGTGTACGGCAAAAACGTTAATTATCAATGCCATGCCTCATGAACCAAATATTACACTGCATAACCTTCTTTTGAAAGAATACAAAAAGGATATTGCCAGAGGTTTAGAGGCAGTAAAAATCATTGTTGCTCCAACTGCTGTTTTTCTTGCAAGCATCAATCTTGATGCTTCAGGCCTAGGTAATTGTACGGCAAAAAACCTTGGCTCTGAATATCCTGCTTCTTTGGATCAGCTGGTGATATATAATATAACCGGTAGCGAAACAGCTGAGGATACAGTAATTATTTCCGCGTTAGAACTTTTTTTGATTGGTCGTAGTGTAGCCAGTGGTTTACCTTGTACAGAGACGGTTCTGTCCATTAACGGGCACAATGTATTGGTCAAAATAGGAACTTATATTGCGGATTTACTTGCACAAGCAGAGCTTGTTCCACAAGAAAAAGATAGATTGCTTCTTGGTGGCAGCTTACGCGGAAAGGCTATTTATGATATATACCAAGGCGTTGAAAAATTTTCCTTAGCGCTTACCCTGATTCCTCAAAATCAATATCAACCCACACAAGATACGCCTTGCCTCAATTGCGGTGAATGTGTTGCACATTGTCCGGCGCGTATTCAGCCGTGTTTAATTAGTCGTGCTGCTGAATTTTCTTTATATGATAAAGCGAGAGACTATGGCGCGCAGTACTGCATGGAATGTGGGCTTTGCGGTTATTATTGCCCCGGGCGTAGACCGCTTTTACAGTATATACGTCTTGCAAAGCAAAAACTGCGTGAACTTGATGCGCTCAATTCTCTGCAAACAGCCGGTGGAGACGCACAATGATCAGACCTCCTCAAACTCTTCTGACTGTGGCTTGTCCACCGCATATTCATTGTGGACGAACAATATCTGGATATATGCTCAATACTTTAATTGCCTTGATCCCGGCGATATTGATGGCAATTTTTGTGCATGGAATTTTGGCCTTGCGGATCATGGCACTTGCAAGTGCTGTTGCTATTACAACTGAAACGCTTTGCTGGAAAATAATGGAACGTCCAAATGAAACTGATAATTTTAATGCACTGCTTATAGGGCTTCTTTTTGCATTTTTACTTCCGGTCACAGCTCCGTGGTGGCTAGTTACCACAGGCAGTGCAATCAGTATAGTTTTGGGCAAAGCTATTTTTGGAGGTTTGGGCGGTTCTCCTTTTTGTGCTCCGCTTATTGGCTGGGCTGCGTTACAAGTTTCTTGGCCGGAGCAAATGAGCATTGAATTCAATATGCTCAACTGTACTTTTGTGGATCATTTGGCGCTATTAAAGCACTTTGGAGTGGAAGCTGTAGCCAATATCAGCACAGTAGACCTTATCCTAGGGCGTCAAGCAAGTGGGCTTGGAACCTTCCCTGTCTTGGCTTTACTTCTTGGTGGGGTGTATCTTTTGTTGTGTAAAAATATTCGTTGGCATTTGCCTCTGAGTTTTCTTTTCGGCGTATGTATCGCTTCCAGTTTTTTTTATAGTATAGAACCAGCAACACATGCTTTGCCAAGTTTTCATCTTTTTGCTGGTTCAACAATTTTTGCTGCCTTTTTTTTGATTACGGATACTTCCAGTTCTCCGGTTGGTCGTATTCCAAGGCTTTGCTATGGATTTATTGCCGGAGTGTTGCTCATGATTATGCGAGAGTGGGGAACACATCCAGACGGCGTTGCCTTTGCTCTTCTTGTCGCAAATTTATTGTCTCCTATGTTAGAAAAAATTCGTCCCTGTCCTTTTGGTGCACAGGCTTCTCGTGGAGGCAATGATGTCTGAATCCTTGCGTATGATACTGGTGCTTTCCCTTATTTGTAGTTTTTCTGGCTTTTCCTTGGCGACGCTCAAACAAATTACAGCACCTCGTATTGAAGAGCAAAAACTCATTTTTGTACAAGGCCCTGCATTGAAACAAATATTCCCTGATGCAGACAATGATCCGGTGAAAGATCGTAAAATCTTTGCACTGGAGGAGAGTAGCGCAGTGACGCTTTTTCCTGCATATAAAAACGGTACACTTACAGGCATAGCCTTTGAATCTTTTGGAGAAGGTTTTGGTGGCGAGTTGGGGGTGATGGTTGGCATGAATATCCAAGAAGGCAAACTTGCAGGTATAGGCATTACCAGCATGAAGGAAACCCCCGGGCTTGGAACGAGAGTAGCAGAACAAACGTTTACGTCTCAGTTTCAGGGCAATAGCCTTGCAAGGCTTGCTTTGAGATCTCAAGGTGGAAACATTGACGCTATTTCCGGTGCTTCAGTTTCTTCTGGTGCAGTCTTAAGTGCAGTCAATAATGCCATGAGCACCTATCAAAAATTAAAAGAGCAAATTTTAGCTGCTTGGCCTGCTTCTTGAGGAGAATATTATGAATAGAATGCTCAAGGAATTTAGCAAGGGTCTGTGGAAAGACTTGCCACCTTTCAGGTTAGTCTTAGGACTTTGTCCTGTCCTTGCTGTGACCAAAAGTGCGGAAAACGGTCTTGGCATGGGACTCGCCGTTATTTTTGTGCTTTCTCTTTCTAATCTTCTTGTCTCGTTAGTTCGTCAACTGATTCCAGCAAAGGTACGCATTGCCTGTTTTATTGTGATAGCTGCTTCTTTAGTGGTTGCAGTCGAACTGCTTATGCAAGCATATGCCTATCCTTTATACGAAAAACTTGGGATTTTTGTTCCTCTTATTGTGGTAAATTGCATTATTTTAGGTCGCGCAGAAGCCTTTGCTTCCAAAAATCCAGTACATCTCGCTGTGGCCGATGGTTTGGGCATGGGGCTTGGTTTTACAATTTCACTGACTTTTTTAGGTGGATTGCGTGAGTTGTTTGGCTCCGGAACTTTTTTTGGTGCACATATTACAGGAGATTTTTTTCAGCCGTTTAGCCTGATGATTGAAGCTCCGGGGGCATTTATCTGTTTAGGGCTTATTTTAGGCACAATGAATTGGCTGAGTAATTTGCAGCGTCGTCGGAAAGGCCTTCCTTTGCAAGAGGCTCCTACGCATGATTGTAAAACGTGTGGAATGTGCCAGCACAGCGGAGGAAACTAAATGGATTATTTTTTGCTCATTATAGCTGCTATTTTTGTTAATAATATTGTTTTAGCTCAATATCTTGGAAATTGTCCTTTTATTGGTACCTCGAAAAGTATACATGTTGCCGTGGGTATGGGGGGCTCAGTTATTTTTGTAGCCACTCTTGCCACAGCATTTACTTGGCTTATTCAAAAATATTTGCTCATTCCCTTTGGATTAGTGTATTTACAAACCATTGTTTTTATTCTCGTTATTGCCTCTTTGGTTCAGTTTGTGGAAATGTTTCTTAAAAAAATGCTTCCGCCTTTATATGAATCGCTTGGTATTTTTCTAGCACTGATTACTACGAACTGTGCAATTCTTGGCATAGCTATTATTGTGCAACGTGAAGCTTTTGGCTTTGTAAAGTCCATTGTTTTTGCTTTTGCTTCAGGCTTGGGTTTTGCTCTTGCTTTAGTCCTTTTATCCGGAATTCGAGAAAAATTGGACATGGTACGCATTCCTCGTGCCCTTCGTGGCACTCCTATTGCGCTGATCATGGCCGGCCTGATGTCTTTGGCTTTTTTTGCTTTTAAGGGCATGATTTAGGAGAATAGCCATGATAGGCACTTCACTCTTACTTTTGCTTGGGATAGGTTTTACCGCAGCTTTACTTTTGGCAATCGCTTCCAAGGTTTTTCATGTTGAGGAAAATCCACTGATTGCCCAAGTCAATGAAGTTTTGGCCGGAGCTCAATGCGGTGGCTGCGGATATCCCGGTTGCCTTCCAGCAGCCAAAGCAGTTGTAGCCGGTGAAGTAGGTGCTGAAGTTTGCGTAGCAGGTGGACAAGAAGTGGCGGAGGCCGTAGCAAAAGTAATGGGTCTGGCTGTACTTGCCGTGGAACCCAAAAAAGCAGAAGTAGATTGCACTGGTGGGTACAGAGCTGAAGATATATACCACTATGAAGGAGCACATGATTGCAGAGCACAGCATTTGCTCTATGCAGGTAAAAAGTTTTGCCCTGAGGGCTGTTTGGGTGAAGGCACTTGCGTCGAAGTGTGTCCTTTTGATGCAATTCACATGGGAGCAAACGGCTATCCCATTGTTGACCCTGATTTATGTCGAGCCTGTGGCAAATGTGTTGAAGCGTGTCCGCGCGGTGTTTTAACTGTTTTAGGCGTTTCAGACCGTTTGCAGCATCTGAATCAAACAAGTGATTGTCTTGCGCCTTGTAGGCAAAAATGCCCGGGTTCTATCAATATCCCACAATATATCGAATATATTTCTCAAGGCGATTATGCAAATGCTATCTTGACCATTAAAGAACGTATTCCTTTGCTTTTGGTTTGTGGACGGGTGTGTCCACGGCCTTGTGAAAGTGAATGTCGCCGTAATCATGTTGATGAACCGGTTGCTATTAACATGCTGAAGCGTTTTGTTGCGGATTGGGAAATGAACTCTGGCCAACGTATTCCAATCCCTTGTGCTGCGGATACTGGTAAGAAAGTTGCGGTTATTGGTGGAGGCCCTGCCGGACTTTCTTGTGCTTATTTTTTACGCCGCTTAGGGCATAGTCCAACTATTTTTGAATCGTTACCTGAGCTGGGAGGGCAATTACGGTATGGTATACCGGAATATCGACTGCCTAAGAAAGTATTGGATTGGGAGATTCAAGGTATCCTTGACCTTGGTGTAGATGTCTATACGCAACAAGCTTTTGGTAAGGATTTTACCCTAGAAAGTTTGGAGCAACAGGGTTTTGATGCAATTTTTCTTGGTGTTGGTGCTTGGGGAAGCCGTGAGATGCGTATTGCTGGCGAAGATGCCAAAGGTGTAATCAATGGCACAGAAATGCTGACAAGGGTTGGGCTGCATACGGATTGTGGTTTAGGCAAACAGGTAGTGGTGGTTGGCGGAGGTAATACTGCAATAGATGCAGCTCGAACCGCACGACGTCTGGGTTCGCAAGTCACTATGATGTATCGCCGGACAGAGGCAGAGATGCCAGCTCATAGTGAAGAAATTCGTGATGCTCGTGAAGAAGGTGTCAATTTTCTTTTCCTTGCAGCTCCGACTCAAGTGATACATAATGAAACGAATCAAGTAACAGCTATTGAATATATTACAATGCAACTTGGTGCACCAGATGCTTCAGGACGCTGTAAACCAGAAAAAGTAGAAGGGTCGGAACAAGTTCTTGCCTGTGATACCATTATTCCTGCTATTGGGCAGAGTATAGACCTTGCCTGTCTGCAGGATGAAGGATGTGAAGACAATCCATTGAGGCATCCAAAATGGCGTGCTCTTAATGCCGATCCCATAAGTCTACAAACGCCCATACCACATGTTTTTGCCGGTGGAGATAGTGTCACCGGCCCTAATTTAGTTATTTCCGCCATTGGTCAAGGTCGTAAGGCAGCACGATCTATCCATCATTATTTGACCCAAGCTCATATTGAACTACCAAACAATCTGCAAACCTGTATGATTCCGTATACTTTATTCACAGACCTTGAGGGCTGTTCTCCTAAAAAGCGCAGCCAACAACCGCACTTGTGTAGTTTGGAGGAGCGCGTTCGCTGTTTTGCTGAGATCGAAGGCTGTTTGAATGAAGAGCAAGCGCACGAGGAAGCCTGCCGTTGTTTGCGTTGTGGATTGACTTGTTATACGCGAGATATGCAGGATGCAGAGCGCACACATGTCAATGCTGATTCTGGCATTGCCTAAAATACTTGGGGCAGTAGAAAGCTCTTGCCAAGTTTATACTATTTTGGCAACAATTTCTCTTTCTGGGGGCGATTAACTCAGTGGTTAGAGTGCCATCTTCACACGGTGGAAGTCACAGGTTCAAATCCCGTATCGCCCACCAGTTCTTCTCAATGATTTGAGGTGAATAGCTGGCGATACATTGAGAACTATTAGCCCTTACCTTTTTTATTCGTCTTGTTGTGTTAATATCCTAAAACGAACTTTTCATACTTATGCGTATTTGGAGTATTCACCCCCAGTATTTAGATACAAAAGGCTTGCTTGCCTTATGGCGAGAAAGTTTGCTTGCTCAAAAGGTGCTGCTTGGTCAAACCAAGGGGTATACAAAACATCCGCAACTCATACGTTTTCAGGAACACCCACAGCCTCTTCACGCCTTGTCGCATTATTTACACGCTGTGGCTGAAGAAGCAGACAAACGCTCTTATCATTTTAATCGTACAAAAATTCTTCATGAAAAAACCGAAATTACCTCTATTATGGTCAGTTCAGGACAAATCGCGTATGAATGGCAACATTTTTTGAAAAAAATGGAAAAACGAAACAACACACTTTTTCATGAACTCAAACAGATACACACTGTACAGCCACACCCTTTGTTTTGTTTGACCGAAGGTTCTATAGAGAGCTGGGAAGTGGTATAACTAGGGAAAACGCATATAAATTTTAGAGTAAATATTCCTTGCGCATTCTATTTTTTTCCAGCTTTTGCGCATCCTGCGCGTAAGTCGCAAAAGTCCAGTGCCCTTCAAATCTGGAGCGTGAGCTTTGTGTTGGGCAAAAACAGCGTTGCTCTATAAAAAAGGCGTAAAATGCGCCATGGCATTATGTCACGGGGTAAATTTTAAGCCATTTTTTGAATGCTCATACTCATATCTATCTTAAATTATTGTATTTTCAAAACGGCATTGCCTTTGCTTTGTGTTTTGGGATATTGAAAAACAATCAAACTTCAAAACAAAGGACAGATAATGAAAAAAATAGCTGTTACAAGCCAAGGCCCAAGCCTAGATGATCAAGTAGACCCTCGATTTGGTCGTGCTGCTGGTTTTATTGTGGTTGATCCTGAAAATATGGAAACACATTATGTGGATAATGGCGCTTCCCAAAGTATGGCACAAGGGGCAGGCATTCAAGCTGCTGAACTTATAGCGCGAGAGCAGGTTTCAGTTCTGCTTACTGGTTTTGTTGGCCCCAAAGCCTTTCAAGCCTTACAAAGTGCAGGCATTGCTATTGTGCAAGACCTTCAAAATATGACAGTTCGTCAAGCCGTGGAGACATACGCTGAGGGCAATACTCAAAATGCTTCCGCTCCCAATTCCAGAGGCCACAAATGATTGTGACTGTAGCCAGTGGCAAAGGCGGAACCGGAAAAACTTTGGTCACTTCTTCTCTTGTGTCTCTTTGGAATGCACCTGTAACTGCAGTTGATCTGGATGTTGAAGAGCCAAATTTACACCTTTTTCTTCATCCGGCTCTGGATGAGAGCATTGAGGCAGTACTTGAAATACCCGAAGTAGACGAAGAGTTATGCACTGCTTGTGGATTATGCGCTGAGCTTTGCCAATTCAAAGGCATTGCTCTTCTGGGCGATACTATTATGACTTTTCCTGAAATGTGTCATGGCTGTGGCGGATGTATGGCTGTCTGTCCTAGCGGAGCGATTCGTAGCGGTCATCGAGTACTTGGTGAAATTTTATCCGGCTTTTGCAAAGAAATTCGTTTTTATATGGGGCGATTACAAATTGGAGAGGCCATGAGCCCTCCGCTGATGAAACAGGTCAAACAAGCCATTGCTGCTGATCCTTCATGCTTTGGGCGTGATACGATTATTGATGGCCCGCCCGGAGTAAGTTGTCCAGCCATTGCTGCTGTAAGTGATAGTGACTATATTGTCTTGGTTGCCGATTCTACTCCTTTTGGAATGCACGATTTTCAACTTGCACTTGAGGCTTTTGCTCCCTTGGAAATACCTATGGGGGTTGTTATCAATAATGTGGGACTTAGCGATGGCTCGTGCCGTGCGCTTTGCGAAGAGCGTGGCCTACCTATTTTTGCGGAAATTCCTTTTGATCGTGCCATTGCCGAGGCATATTCACAAGGGCAAGTAGCTGCTTTAAGCCTTGCAAGTGTACGCCCTTATTTTGAAAAAATTGTTCATGAACTGAAAGCCAAACTTGCGGAGGTTGCCCATGCATGAAGTTGTCATTATTAGTGGCAAAGGCGGGGCAGGTAAAACTTCTATTACCGGAGCTTTTGCACATTTGGCGCAAAATCATGTGATTTGCGATTTAGATGTTGATGCACCTGATTTGCATTTATTGCTTGCACCGAAAATCAAAGAAAGCACTGCGTTTATTTCCGGAAATGAAGCCTTTATCAATGCAAGTCAATGTACTACTTGCGGTGTGTGTGCTGAAGTATGCCGTTTTGATGCGATTGTGCAAAAAACTGATGCTTACGAGGTTGTGCCCATTCGTTGCGAAGGTTGCAATGTTTGTGTAAGTTTATGCCCTGAAAAGGCCATTGATTTTCCGGCTCGTAAATGCGGTAATTGGTATATCTCGGAAACCAGATTTGCTCCCATGGTTCATGCCCAACTGTTTCCGGGAGAGGAAAATTCCGGCAAATTGGTCATTGAAATAAAAAAACAAGCTCATGCCTTGGCTAAAGAGCGGGGTCTTTCTCTTATCTTGGCTGATGGTGCGCCCGGGATTGGTTGTCCGGTGATCAGTTCACTCTCAGGAGTAAGTCTTGCTGTTGTTGTGACTGAACCTACGGTTTCTGGCCGTCATGATCTTGTACGAGTGGCTGATCTTTGCGCTCATTTTCGTATTCCGGTGGCTGTTTTCATCAATAAATTTGATCTCAATACAAATGAAACAGAACGTATTGAAATGTTTTGCAAAGAGCGGGATTATCCTGTTATATGTAAATTTCCACATCATAAAGGCGTAACAAAAGCCATGATCAAGGCGAAAGTTATCACTGAGTATGATGAAGCTGCTTTAGGTGGTTTATTACAAGATGCTTGGGAAAAAGTATTAGAACAACTCAATTAAAATACAAAAAAATCAATGAAGGAGAACTATTATGGAAAAGGTGCTTGTTGCTGTTCCGTCTGAACAAAGCGGTGGACTGGATGCTCGTGTGGATGCTCATTTTGGACATTGCGCTGCATATACTTTGATCACCTTGGAAGATGGGCAGATTGCTGATAATCGTACATTGCCCAGTATTCCACATGAACAAGGTGGTTGCATGGGGCCGGTAAACTATCTTGCGGAAAATGGAGTACAGGTACTTATTTCTGGCGGTATGGGAATGCGTCCTCTGCAAGGTTTTGATCAAGTTGGCATTCAAGTTTTTTATGGTGCTGGAATCCCAACTGTAGGTGAAGCAGTCAAAGCTCTTGCTGCTGGTCAATTACAACGTTTTAGCCCGGAAAATACTTGTGGTGGTGGGGCTGCTGGAGGCTGCGGCAGTCATTAAAAGTTTTTAGTATTACTGTTTTTCTACTCTGCATATTCAAAAGCCCTTAGCATGAAGCGAGGGCTTTTTTTTGATATGACAATTTTCTTGAGGCGTATTGCAGCTTGCGCTATATGAAACAGAAATACTACATTGGAGGCTTTGATAATGACATCTGAAATAAATGATTCTAAACTTATGGAAGTAAGCCTTTCCACCTTTCTTATGTCCCTTTCTTCATCAGTGCTTATGGCTTTAGGCGAAACGCCTGATCCTAGCACGGGGGAAACCATGTTTATGCCCCAGCTTGCTAAGCAAACCATTGATGTCATGGCCATGCTCCAAGATAAATTTCAAAACGGGATACAAGACGAAGAAGCCAAATTATTGCGCGATTTATTATATGATTTGCGTATGCGCTATGTGAACAAGGTTAAATAAATGACAAAAAAAATTCCCGTTGGATTGGTAGGAGTTACCGGATATACTGGTATGGAATTGGTTCGCATTCTGCTTGCTCATCCGAGCATAGAACTTGTTTGCGCCACTTCTCGCTCTGAAGCAGGCAAAACACTGGCGCAACTGTATCCTTTTTTAAGCGGTACGACACTCGGAAATTTGATTATTTCACAGCCAGATGTGCAAGAATTGGCAAAAAATTGTGAATTAGTGTTTTTAGCTGTTCCGCATAAGACCGCAATGGAACTAGCGGATGCTTTACTGCAAGCTGGAAGCAAAGTCGTGGATCTTTCCGCGGATTTTCGTTTGCGTGATCAGGACGTATATGAGCAGTGGTATGCTGTAAAACATACTCGCAGTGCTTTGCTTGGCGAAGCAGTCTATGGACTCCCTGAATTTTATGAAGAAAATATTCAAACAGCTCGTTTAGTGGCAAACCCTGGTTGTTATCCTACTTCGGCTCTTCTTGGCATAGCTCCGGCGCTGAAGGCGCAACTTATTGAGCCAGAGAATATCGTGATTGATTCTAAATCAGGCACGACAGGTGCTGGGCGTAAAGCCACGCTTTCTTCTGCTTTTTGTGAGGTCTCTGATTCGTTTCGCGCCTATTCTTTGCCAAGTCATCGTCATACTCCTGAAATTGAACAAGAACTTAGCCTTGTTGCAGGGCAAGAAATACGAGTTTCCTTTAATACCCATCTTTTGCCTGTAAATAGGGGCATTCTTTCTACCATTTACACGCATCTTTGTCCGAATGTCGATGAAGCTACAATTCGTTCTGCATATGAAACACAGTATGGCAATAAGCCGTGGGTGCGAATATTACCGCAGGGAAAATTTCCTGAAACCCGTTGGGTGCGTGGTACAATGTACTGTGATATTGCTCTTGTTGTTGACCCAAGAACTGGACGTTTAATTATCCTCTCGGCCATTGATAATCTTTGTAGAGGAGCTTCAGGGCAGGCCGTGGCAAATGCTAATTGTATGTTAGGGCTTAAACTTATGGCCGGACTCAACTTTGCACCGCTTATGCCTTAGAGTTATGTTTTCGTCTTCCCCTACTAAGCAAGGTTTACTCGCAGGCATTACAGCTTTTTGTATATGGGGGCTTTTGCCTTTGTATTGGAAAGCACTATACACTGTCGGACCATTTGAAATATTATGTCATAGGATACTGTGGTCCTTTCTTTTTTTGAGTGTGCTTTTACTTTTTTTATGGCGTGGCAGGAATAAAATGACTGCCTTGTTTCGCTCTCGTGACTTTTTCTTTCTTCTGCTGAGTAGTTGCCTTATCGGTATAAATTGGCTCCTATATATTTGGGCTGTAAACACAGACCATATTTTGGAATGCAGCCTTGGGTATTATATTAACCCCCTTGTCAATGTGCTCCTTGGTTTTCTTTTTTTTCAAGATAAACTGCGTCCCTTACAATGGCTTGCTGTATTTTTAGCCTGCTGTGGGGTGTTCACGCAATTAATAGAGTTTGGACGATTGCCATGGATTACGCTTGCTTTAGCTTTTAGTTTTGGTTTTTATGGCTTGAGCAAAAAATTTATCACTATTGATTCTGTGCGTGGCTTATTGGTGGAAACAGGTATTTTATCCATTCCTGCGCTATTTTTTATCACAAGTTTAATGCACAAGCAGCAAGATGCTTTGAGCTCTGCTTCCCCTGCGATTATTTTCCTTCTTGTTGGAGCCGGTATTGTAACTGCAGTGCCTTTGTTATTGTTTGGTATTGCTATAAAAAGATTAACATTAGCAACTCTTGGAATAATTCAATACATTGCCCCAAGTGGTATGTTTTTGCTTGGTGTTTTATTGTACAACGAACCCTTTCCAGCTGCTACACAGCTCACTTTTCTTTTTATCTGGAGTGGGGTTGTAATCTATGCTGCTGAAAGTTTCGTTTACTTGCGTAAAGCAGAAAAGTGGACGATCAAGTAAGGGGAATTATTCTGCATTGCGCTTAAAATATCGCTGCTCCACTGTGCCAATGGGCACAAAGTTTGGAGCATAAGCAGAGGACGTCTTGCGAGCACATTGCATAAAACAGCGGTCGTGCTCCGCTTGTTGTTGCATTCTTTTTTTGTACTGTGCATCAGTTTCTATACCTGAATAGCGTGGCATTGGTGGGCATTGGCGTAAACAAATACGTTCAGCATCTTGCCATGTTGCAGCAAAGGCAGAGAGTGGAACAATAGATATACAGGCTATAAATACCCAAACGAACAATTTATTCATAATAATAGAGTGGCCCTGTATTGGTTTGTATTTTTTTCAGCAGGGGTTCATATCGCCATTGATCCATTGGAACAAAAGGTTTTGTTGTTGCTTGATCAATACCTACAACACAGAAAATAGTCAGCACCAGAAATAAGCAAATCATTCGCATTGTTATTGAACCTCCACAGGAAAATATAAGTGCTGAGTCTTAAAAGCAATTTGTATACCGTGTATAATAAATTTGTCATACAGAAATAAATTTTTTAGGAAGCTAATAAAATCAATAGGCTATGATTGTCGCGAGCGTATAAAAATAGCTTGGCTCCACGCAAGTACAGGGAAAACTTTTCCCATGCTAGCGACTTGTTTGTATTTGTTGTAGTACCCATTGTACAATTTCATGCCCCGGATTTATTTCTCGTTGTGTACTTGCTGAGTTTTGTTCGGAAAAAGCCTTAACACCAGACGCAGGGCAAGCCGGAAAATGTAACAAAAATGGTACGGGGTCTGTGGTATGCGTTCGCTCAATAATAGGCGTGAAATGGTCACATGCACAAAACCACGCACACTTTTGACCAGCAAGTGCTTTGCGTAAAGGCTTGACAATTTGCGTATCAAAGCGGTGGATGGCTTCGATTTTATCTTTTGCATTGCCACCATGTCCACATTCATCAGGCCCTTCAAGGTGTACAAAAACAAAATCTCCATGCTCTAAAAATTGTAAAGCAGCTTCAACTTTTCCCTGATAGTTTGTATCCAGCAGGCCGGTTGCATCAGGGACGTCCAATACATTGAGACCAGCTGCTCGGCCTAAGCCTTTTACGAGATCTACAGCAGAAATTACAGCACCAGAGAGGCCAAAGGTTTGTTCAAAATTTGGTAATTTGAGAGGACTACCTTGCCCCCAAGGCCAGATAGATTTGGCCTGACTTGTGTTCCAATCTTCAGCAAGTATTTGATTGGCCTCATGTAGTATATCCCATAGAACAGGAGATTGTGAAAAAGTTTTTAAGTCAGCGCGTAGAGCTTTGTTTGTTATGTCATGAGGTGGGCTGATATTGAGCCTTGCTTCCTTTGCCACAGCTCCTTTTTTTTGAATTAAAAGATGCCGGTATTGTATTCCAGAAACAAAGCTAAAGGTTTCATTCCCAAGCTGTTTTTGTAAGCGTTCGATAATAGGTGTGGCTTCTTTGGAAGAAATATGCCCTGCGGAATAATCAAGCATATGTCCGTTGGGGTCTAAGGAACTGAGATTAACAAGATTGAGTCGCCATACCAGATCATTTTTATCAAGAGCAAGGCCTTGGGCAGCAGCTTCAATCGGTCCACGACCAGTATGATATAGAGCTGGATCAAAGCCCAGAAGTGACATGTTTGCTGTATCTGAGCCGGGTGCCATACCTTGAGGAATGGTATGGATTCGGCCTACCATACCTGTGGCTGCCAATTCGTCCATGTTTGGAGTCTCGGCTACTTCCATACAGGTTTTTCCATTGAGTTCTTCTAATGGCCAATCACCCATACCGTCAGCAATAAGGAAAAGTATTTTCATAAGATTTAATTAACATAAAGTAGCAGGAAAGAAAATCATGCAAAACTAGGCTTTGCGATTTACTCACAGAATGACGGAGCAAAATTTTATGCAGCGTTTAATTGTGTACAGGAGCAACAGCTCCCATATCCTCTAAAATTGTGAGTAGCTGGGCTAAAGGAAGCCCCACAACATTGGTATATGAACCAATAATTTGTTCGACTAAAAATGCCCCTTTTCCTTGAATAGCATACGCACCAGCTTTATCCATTGGTTCTTTGCTACGAATATAGGCCTCAAGTTCTGCTTGGGAACTCGAGCGCATGCGCACAGTTGTTTGCTCGAAAAAGCTGTGTTTTTTCAAACCAGCTTGGTAGAGGCAACAGCCTGTAATTACCGTGTGTTCTTGCCCACTCAAAAGTTTCAGCATTGCGAGCGCATCTTTTTCATTTTTTGGTTTACCCAAAATGTGGCTTTTTAAGCTCACGATAGTATCTGCACCAAGCACGAGGCTTTTCGGATAGTGTTGTGCAATATCTTGTGCTTTTAGTTCAGCCATGCCTTGCGCATAACATGCTGGGTTTTCTCCTTTTTTAGGGGCTGGTTCTTGAATAGTACTTCCCAAGACTTCAAAGCTCAGGCCTAAACTTGAGAGCAAGGTTTTTCTACGCGGTGAATTTGAGGCAAGCACTAAGGGGTAGCAGGTGTGAAATATATTTGATTTGGGCATGTCGTAATCCAGACACAAAAGCAGGTGAAAAGTCAATGCGGAGTTTATATACTACCGTCTTCTTTTTCTATCTCTTTGATATAAAAGCATAAAAATTTAATGGCAGACTTGTTGCTTATATATTTTTAAAGCTTTTGGGTTTGAAAAGGGAGAATAGCATGTATAAACCGCAAAATCATGGTTTAAGTGCCTATAATCAGCTTAATATTTTTGATGATTCCATGGATGAAAATGCTAATATGATTAGCGATTGGGCAGTTCCGTGGAGTGATCTGATGATGGTTATGTTTGTACTTTTTGTGGTTCTTTATGTGTATGCTTCTACCCAAAAAGACATCATGCTTGTTTTTACAGACCGCAATTCACTGGCTCAAAATGTGCAATCTTCTTCAGAGCTTGATGGGGTGATTGAAAGAATAGACAGTACCTATGATTTAGAAACGCCAGAAGCTAAGGCAGATCATCTCAACTTAGTGTATAAATCAATGCAACATGATGTTTCTGTCAATCGTTATGGAGATGATGTCCATGTTGTTTTACGCGGATCAAGATTTTTTCAAAATGGACATTCCGAGATTCTTTCTACAGCCGAAGGCTATTTGCAAGAAGTTGCAGAGATTATGCGAATGTCTCATGGGCAAATTCAGGTTATTGGTTATACAGCTCACTTTGAAAATAGGGGCGGTGATGGATTTTTATTAAGTGCCGAGCGAGCTGTTGATGTTGCATCATATTTTATAAATAAAGCTAAAATTAAGCCTGCACGCTTTTCTATTGTCGGGCGTGGTGAATATAAGCCAGATATACCTGAAATTAAAGCGCAGACCGATCTTAATCAACGTGTCGAGATTATAATTCACCTTGGTAAATGAGAATACTATCAGGAGGATGTCATGAATAGGAAAAATGTTATAGGAATTGTCCTTTGTACTTTTCTCTTTGTTGGGAGTTTTCTTTTTGTAGGCGGTATTGCAGCATATTGGAGCTTTACAGCTTTTCTTGTAGTTGGAGCTGGGCTCGGCATAACTGCTTTATTGAGTTATCCTTTTGATAAAATACTTGTTGCGATGAAAGAGGCAAAAGTCGCTTATACAGCAAAGCAAATTACTGTGGATCAGCTTATTTTTATTTTACTTGATCTCGCGGTAAAATCGAAAGTTGATGGTGTTCTTTCTTTGGACAAAATACATCAAAAAATATCTATTTCATTTTTAAGGAATGCTTTGGCCTTTCTCGTTGACAATTATAAAGAATCAGAGATTCGTGATTTTCTTTCCACAGAAATGATGTTTTTTAAGCTACGGCGTGGGCAAAGTGAGAGGGTGTTTCAAAATTTGGCGCGTGTTGCTCCAGCTTTTGGGGTTGCCGGTTCAGTCATTGGGCTTATCGGACTTTTGATGGGTATAGATGATACACAAATTATCCTAAAGAGTATTCCAGTGGCCTTTATTTCTACCTTATACGGTGTGCTTATCGGGAATATGCTGTTTGCTCCCATAGCAGAGGCTATTCAATTTAATACAAGAAATGAGTTACTTAACCAAAAGCTTATTATGGAAGCAATTATCGCAATTCATCGTGAACAAAATCCCTATAAATTGGAAAAGAAACTTTGCTCTTTTCTCGCACCAGAACAACGCGCAGGGCACGCAGAAAAAGTGCGCTCTATTACAAAGCAGTATTTACAAAAGCGCAGGCAAGAGAATAAAAGTGCATTAGAACAACGCGAAGAACTGCAACAAAGCCCCATAGAAATGGGGGAATCTGGGACAGTACATATGCTTAAAAATGCAGTGGCTAGTTAGGATTTTTGCGTGAAGTCATATTGTATAGCGTAGTGAGTATTGTGTATCTTTTCGGGTATTATTGAAGCCTACTTTTGCCTAGCTGACTAGCTGACTGGTTTTTTGAGTTTTTTATGACTTTGCCATTCTAAAAAAAGTACCAAAGTAAAGCCTATCAGCATAAAAAAAATAATTATCCAAAATTCATTGTCGATTTTTTGGGGTAGGAAATTGAGGTCATGCAGAAAGTGAGTATTATATTGAGTAAGACTGTGTTTCCATGGCCAAATTTTGCGTAATGCACCAAGCATAACTCCGGTCAGCAGACTGATAGAAAGACTATGGTGCCGGGATAAAAAATAATGCAAAATCCTTGAAAAAGACAGGAGCCCACAGCAACCGCCTAAAATAAATGTCCCAATGATTAAAAGATGAGCAGAGTGAAACGGAGTATGTAATATTTCTGTCATATATTCGTATTTGCCAAGCAAAACTAAAATATATGCTCCGCTAATCCCCGGCAAAATCATTGCACAAACAGCTAAGGCTCCGCATAAAAAAATAAAAGACAAATTCGTGGGCGTTGTTGTGAGTGCAATATTTCCTACAAGTATCCAGCTGCCATAGAGTCCAAGCAAAAAACAAAGAATTTCTTGTAAAGCGTATTTTTTGATTTTTTGCCCAATCACGATGCTTGATGCGACAATAAGACCAAAGAAAAAAGCCCATACCTGCATAGGATATGTGTGCAGTAAAAAATGTATTATTTGAGACATACCCAAAACAGCAAAAATAAGACCTATGAGCAAAGGCAGCAGAAAACGGAGATGCGCCAAGTGTATTGCACCGATAATATCAAGGCGTAGAAGTTTTGAAAAAAATTTTGGGCTCACTGATTGCACCGCTGCCAAAAGCTCTTCATAAATTCCAGTGATAAAAGCGATAGTGCCTCCGGAAACTCCGGGAACAATATCTGCAGCCCCCATAAAGCAACCTTTGATTGCCAATATAATGTTTTCTTTCATGGTATAGGGGCCTAAGCCTGCATACCATGCTACGGCGAGCTTATGCCGAATCATAGTTTCTCCAGTGTAGGAAAGTTTTTATGCGGCAAGTAAAAAAATAAGAGTGAAAAATTATTTTTGAAAGTATGCATATTGTTTATTCAAAGCTAGCTATAAATTGCTGTGCTGTTTTTTGCGGATTGGGGGCAGCACAAAGAGCAGAAACTACAGCCAGTCCATCTGCACCGGACTCTACAATTTTTGCTGCAGAGTATTCATCTATGCCACCAATAGCGACTAAAGGAATCGTCGTCAGTTTTTTGGCCTGCGCTAGACCATCAAGGCCTAGTGGTGGCGCAGCGTCCTGTTTTGTTTGCGTTGCGAAAATAGGGCCGATACCTAAGTAATCAATACCTTCCAAGCCTTGAGTTGATTGAATTTGTTCCATATTTTCCACAGAAAGACCAATAATAGCTTTTGAGCCTAATAAACGACGTGCATCCGTATAAGGCATATCTTTTTGCCCAATATGTACGCCGTCTGCCTGCACTGCAAGGGCAACATCGACTCGATCATTGATAAGTAGGGGAACGCCTGTTTTTTTGAGTAAAGCTCTTAAACTTCGAGCCAGCTCAATAAATTCGCATGTCTCAATATTTTTTTCTCGCAGTTGTACAATACTCACGCCCCCACGAACAGCTGCAAGAACAATATCTTCCAATCGACGGGAAGCACATAAATTTCTGTCCGTGATAAGGTGCAAGCGTAAATCAACAAAATCATTCATACTGTTTTCACCTGACATTTGCTCAGTGTTTTGTGATCAAGCGCATATAAAGCATCATAAAAATACAGTTGCAAAGTCCCTGGACCTTTTGCCGATTCAGCAGCGATTTCTCCGCATACAGCCATAATAGCCATGGCATGGGCAGTTGCTTGCATTGCATCTGGATTGACAGCCAAGAATGCACCTATGAGAGCAGTCGCTGTACAGCCAAGTCCGGTGACCAAAGGCATGAGGGAACTTCCACCCAAAACAGCTAATTTTTTTTGCCCATCTGTAATGTAATCGGTTTCACCAGAAATACAGACAGTGCAATGGTATAATTTTGCTAGTTCTGTCGCGCCTTCAAGTGCGGAATTTGAGCTTTGGCTGGAATCCACCCCATGCGGAGCACCTCCGGCTCCTGCAAGAGCGAGTATTTCCGAAGCATTGCCACGAATGACCCTTGGGGAATAATTTTGAATAAATGAAAGCGCAGCCTTGCTGCGTACAGAAGTTGCACCAGCTGCCACAGGATCAAGGACTATCGGGGTTTGCAATCTTTTTGCTGTTTTGCCGGCTATGTGCATTGCTTCTAAAAATTCTTCAGTGGGCGTGCCGATATTAAGCACGAAACTTTGAGCAAAAGCCATAAGTTCTTCAACATCTGTCGGGTTATGCGTCATGGCTGGAGAAGCACCCAGAGCAAGCAAAGCATTTGCATTTGTATTGGCCACAACATAATTGGTCATATTCAGTATTAAAGGTTTTGTATTGCGTAGTTTTTTCAAGTCTTGATACGCAGAATCAGCAAGAGGCATATTGTTCTCCTTTTTCAAAGCAGTTGTCTGTATATGAAGCTACTTATGTATTTTCTATGTCTCAATATTTGGAGTTTTCTTTTGTATTGTTCAAAGAAAAAACAAGTATTTTATTGTACAGCACAGCATTTTTACCACCCGGGAATTGAAAGCACAGTGAACGTGGAGCAGGAGTCTGAGATACAGCAGCATCTAAAGCTAAAAGAGTATCCGTCAGAACTTGCCCTGGACCGAGCTTGTCTAAAATATTTTTATAAAAGCGCAGGCGTATCGCTGGTGATACTTGTAGTAACTCAGTTCGTGCAATGCTTATGCTGTTTTGTGTTTGTTGTACAGGGAGCTTTAGAAATTGGGCAGAGAAATACTTGTCATCGTATTCTGCTTGTGTATGTAGCCGTAACACAGCTTGGCCAAACTTTGGGTTTTCTTGCAGAAATTGAGGGATAATAGATTGCCGGATACGATTTCTCGTAAATTCATGTGATGTATTACTCAAATCTTCTCGCCATTCAATATTCATGCTTTGAAGAAATGTTTGCAAGCGATGCTTATGTATTTTGAGTAATGGTCGTACAAGGTGACGGTTTGTATCAATCGCTTGCATTCCGGCTAAAGCAGGCCAGCCAGTACCTCGTATCAGCCGTAATAAAACATCTTCCATCAAATCATCAAGATGATGCGCCAAAACAATCCATGAACTGGTAGTTTTTAATCGTATTTTTTCTAAAAATTTATATCGGCATATTCGAGCTGCTTCTTCAAGCCCCATGCTATTATCTTGTGCAAAAATTTTAACATCAATTTTTTCAGCATAGAATGGATAGGCTAATTTTTGAGCTATATCGTGTACAAAATTACGATCCTGTGTACTTTCTGCGCGTAGGCAGTGATCAAGATGTGCTATGTGTATGCGAAAATTATGACGCGAGGCGAGAAAATGTAAGATATAAAGCAAGGCAAGAGAATCCGAACCACCGGAACACGCTACAAGCATAGAACTGTTTTGGAGTTGTACTCCTAGCTTTTTGAAATATGCTTCTATGTTTAGGCAAAAATGTGCCCATTTTGGAGCTAAATCTTGGAGCTGGTAAGCAGTCTGCATTTTATACGGAGATGTCTAAATCTTTAATCAGTTTATCAAGAAAGTTAATCATATACGCTCGTTGCGTGGGAGTTGCATATGCTACGCAAGAGCAACGCATACGGCCTTGCGCCCTCACTAAAAGTTCTAATTTGAAATCATGTACTTCGCCAAGACGAGGTATCGACTCTAAGGCCATAATGTATGGGCCACATTGTTCCAAATGCTCTAATTGCTCCGCCTCGAGATATTCTTTTGGCAGGGGTAAATAATAAATATCTTCAATTGAAGCTTGGTAGCCAAGAGAATGTAAGGAGGCGAGTATTTTTTTTGCATCAACCGCATAAATGTCTTCAATAAGATAAGAACGCATGACTAATGTCCTTTGATATTCTTGCTACAATGGGCTCTATGAGGCAGATTCAATGTATCCAAATTAAACATTTTTCTTGCTGTATCAATTGCTTTTTCCGAAGAACCGTCTTCGGCTGTTCTTCGGCGTAAAAAGCAAACAGGATCATGGAGCATTTTTCCGGCAATTGATTTTACCAGAGTTTCCAAAGCCTTTTGTGTTTCTTCATTGACAGGGCCTATTCGGCGTAGAGTACGTTGCAGTTCTCGTAAGGCAAGTTTTTCAGCTTTGGTATGCAAATCAACGATTGTTGGTTGAAGTTTTAAGGATTGTAACCAGTTTTGAAAAATGATTGTTTCTTCGGCAATCAGTTTTTTGGCTTTGTCTGCCTCTTCTTGCCGTTGATTGATATTTTCTTCAACAACTTCTTTGAGATCATCAATATCGTACAGATATACATTATCAAATTGGTTCACGTCCGGATCAATGTCGCGTGGAACAGCAATATCAATAATAAACATCGGTGCATTTTTGCGTGCTTTGAGTACTGGTTTAATATCACGAGCATGAATAATGGCATGAGGCGATCCTGTTGAAGAAATAACAATATCTACCTCTGATAAATGTTCAATAAAGGATTCAAAGCTAATAGGAAGTCCATTCATGGTTTCAGCTAATTCTTTTGCTCTGGCAAATGTTCGGTTAGCAATAACTAACTGTTTTATTCCATTATTTAAGAGATGCGTGGCTGCGAGTTCTGCCATTTCTCCGGCACCGATAAGCATGACCCTTCTGCCTTGTAAATCACCAAAAATCTTTTTGGCGAGTTCCACGGCAGCAAATGAGATGGACACTGCTGAACTTGCTACAGCTGTTTCTGTGCGAACACGTTTGGCCACGGAAAAAGACTTATGCAATAATCTATTCAGCACTACAGAAGTCGTTTTTTGCGTCACTGCTGCACGAAAGGCATCTTTAAGTTGCCCGAGTATCTGGGGTTCTCCCATTATCATAGAGTCAAGGCTGGAGGCCACGGTGAAAATATGCGAAACAGCTTCCACTGCATTCAAAGCATAGGTATTTTCAGTCAGTTCAGAAACACTGCCATTGCAGGATTGTGCCCAGTATGTACGAATTTTTTGCGGAATATTCTCAGTGTTTGTTTTGCTTACACAAAGAATTTCGACCCTATTACAAGTAGAAAGAGCCACGCATTCGCTTACAGGGCAATGCTCTAAAAGCGATGTCTCAAAATTTTCTACATTGCTCAAGGCGTAGCGTTCTCGAATTGAGACACCAGCAGTTTTGTGATTAAGTCCAATAAGGTGAATATATTTGTTCATAAATTACGATTAAAGCTGATGGTATGATGCGCTAAGGATATAGCCATGAGTAAAAAAAGCCAAATAGCCAATAAGGCTGGTTTGCGACCTTTCCAGTCGAGTACAAGCCTTTGATGAAAAGTAAAAGCAAAGAAAAACCACACTGCCAATGCACTTAATTTCATGATGTCCCATGTAAAATGTTTCTCTTGATCAATCCAGTACCAAAAATATGAAGAAAAAATCCCAAGCGTATACAAGGGAAAACCAAGCAAAATGATCCAGTGATTTATAGTGTCAAAAATGAGCAGTGAGGGCATGCTCGTATCAAGAGTGGGCAATGCTGTCTTTGTTTTTAATTTTTTATTGAGAAAAAGCCATATAAGTCCGGCTGCAAAACCCAAAGTTGAGAGAGCCAGAGTCAAAGTCAACGATCCTATATGTAATCCGAAAAAAAGAGCAGTCCATTGCTGAGGCATGGCAATATGTATTGTACTTAAAGCCAGAGAGGAGACAAAAAGAATTAAAGCCAGAGGCAAAATAATAATCCCTAAAAAACGAGTGTGCATTTTACGCCAGAGTACAAACCATAGCCCAAGTAAGATCCAAGTAATAAAACTAACATAAAAATTGCCTTGCAGGAGAGGGGAAAAACCCTGCCGAAGCGGAAGAATGAGGTCTATAGTATGTAATGCAAACGCACATAAAGCCACAGTAGAGGCAAGGCCACGAATCTTTTCTTTTTTGAGTCCTACACCATAGAAGAAGAGCATGGTTGCGATAAAATAGCCACCACTCGTGAGGAAATGCAAAATTTCAAAAGATTTCATCTAAAAGTCCTCCAATTGCGTCATGCAATTCTTGCGGTAAGATATTTTGCAGTTCATAAGTCGCAGCGTCAATATTTTCATTTTGTAGTGCAATAAGAAGGGAAGAGTGGATAAGTTTTCTGAAAATATTTGTATTTTCTTGTACCGGTAACCCAAGTTTTAGTAATAAAGAGCGGATTGTTCCAAGCAGGCTAAGGTACTGTGCATATTCATTACCAAATTGTTTTTCCAGCTGAGTCCGTATATATTTGCTGAGGGCAGGGGATTTGCCATTTGTGCAAACAGCAAGAGTTAAATCTCCTCTGCGTACTGTTGAAGGAACAATAAAGTCGGATAAGGTAGGGTTGTCTGCTACATTACAAAGCACTTTATGTTTATGACATGCTTGCGCTACCAAGGCGTTCACAGCAGCATCAGAAGTGGCGCTGATTGCTAAAAAACAATTTTCTAAATCTGATTCTAAAAAATCGCGTTGAGCAAAAGAAAGTTTCGGATTTTTATGAATAAGGGCTTGCAATGATACATCTGCTTGAGCCGTATCCAGCATGAGCAAGGACGCAACCCCTGCGTTGAGTAAGGTTTGCGCTTTGCGTTGCCCTACCTGCCCGGCGCCAACGATAACACAGTGTGCGTTTTTAAGATTGAGAAAAACAGGATAGCTGTGCATGAAAAGACAATATACCAAGCTGCCTGCCCTGTAAAATCCCTTATGTGTCGTCTTAAATATTCGTGTATACTTCTTTTTAGCTTGTTTTGCACGGCAGAAAATTTGAGTGAGCTTCATATTGCCCTTGCCAAATTATTGCAAATTCTTATATTATTGAATCCTGATATTGCTTCTCTTGTGTAGCATTTTTTCTTTTATAGCTCTTTGACATGGGGGCGCACTGGTTTCGACGGAGATAGTGACGCCGTAGTTGCAGGTCGGGGATGGCAGTTGGCCCCGTTATCAATTCTGCCAGGCATACAAATGCCAATGATGATTACGCTTACGCCATGGCTGCTTAGTCTTAAGTAACTGTGGTTCTGGAGCATGACTCCAGCGGCACTTTAAGCATACGTCCGATAAACTTAAAGAAAGCTGACGACCCTCCATCGGACTAGGACGTCTTACTTTACCTTTGGGCAAGGCTCTGAAATATTTTCAAAGGTTGGCTTTTTGGCGCATGGCTTGGGGCAATCCAAAGAGCGAGACCTTATATCAAGCCTAAACCTGTAGACGCTGCGAGTGAAGCATTTTCGGACGGGGGTTCGATTCCCCCCGCCTCCACCAGTTGCTAAATTCCCATAATCCCATACGGTTCGTCAATGTACGTTAAAGGCTTGTTATTAAAAAGAATAACAAGCCTTTTTTTGTTTTTACGTTCGCTTTGGTTTGACTCAATCCGTTGACATCCACCCTCTTTTGTGAGTATAAATGTGAGTACGGAACAACTGGCTCAGTAGCGTACTCATACAATCGCCGTTAAGCCTTGTATAGCTTATGTTTTATCAGGTCAAAAAGTCTGAAAAATGAAGGAAAAATTACCAAATATGTGAGTACGGAAAGATATTTTTAGCAAATATAAGACTTCTGCATGGCAATTTCTCCAAGTTTTGTCTTTAACTACTTGATATAAAATGTTATTATATCCAAAAACAAGGAGAATAACATGGCTGTTCGCAAGAAAGATATTTAGCTACCTGACTACTTTTTACAATTCAGGAGAACCAAGCGTACTTTTTTGGATGAAATTAATGATCTCATCGACTGGAAGCCCATAACTGCCTTTCTTTGCAAAAAGATAAAACGCAAAGCCAATGCTGTGGGCAATCCAGCGTATCCGTCGCTTGTCATGTTCAAAATTCTCCTTTTGCAGCGTTGGTACAACCTGAGCGATCCTGCCGTAGAACAAGCTTTACTCGACCGCCTTTCTTTTTTGCGGTTCATTGAGTTTTCCCTTGATGAAGAAATGCCTGAAGATCGCTCCGAGGACGAAACTCCAGAAAAACCCACTACAAAATATCAAACTTACTACTCAGACGACAAAGAAGCAGCTTGGCTTCGCAAACGAAAACGAGAGTATTACGGCTATAAACTCCACGCAGTTACAGGCAGCCACAACGGATTTTTGCTGAGTGGACATATAACTCCAGCCAATTATTCTGATACTGGCGAATTTGAAAAACTTGTTGCGGACAGTAAGCTTGAATTTGGGCAAAAGGTATATGCGGACAAAGGGTATTGCAGCGTGCGTCAAATTGTGGAGCGGGCTTTTGGCACACTAAAGCGTGGCTATGGGTTTTGCAGGTCAAGATACGTTGGGCAAGCCAAGGTGGAGGGCGAGTTTCATATCATTGCCATGGCATTTAATTTGAAAAAAACTGTTCATTTGTTGCAATGCTGACAGGAGAAGTGCGTCCAAAATTCGCCTTTTTAGCCTAAAAATAGCTAAAAAGACAAAGAAAAATGATATGAAAACGAGAATAAACTAGGCTTAAATTTTGTTTTAGAATACTAAAAAAGTGAAATATGGAAAATGTGCAGAGGTCTCTATCTGTAGAAGATAATGAATATTGGTCATTTAAGGGGAGACTCTAATTTAGAATATGGTCATGGCTTTTTTATGAATTGCCACTCGTTGACCAAACTTTCTGCAGACTCTTAAAGCTCATCTCCGCTGGATCCAATGCCGGGGCTGAACATCCGATGGTATATTTTTTCTGCATATGCATCGGTCATCCCTGCAATGTAATCACAAACCCGGCGTTTGGTCGACTCCTTCGGTTGAAAACGCTTCCAGTCGGGTATCAGGGATTCAGGGGCTGTCATATATTCATCAAAAAGACTTGCTATAAGTCGTTTGCCCTTGCGTTCAAGCATCTGAACTGAAGGTTGTCCAACAACTAGCTTGAAGGTAAGATCTGTTTTTAAAAATTGGATAAAGTCAGATAATTGCTCATTAGTCCTAAGACGATAACGCAAAAGTGGATTATTAAATTCCTCGTGCGTTTCTAGGTTGACGGTTGTGATAAGCATGTTCGCAAGTTTGCCCACCATATTCTTTCTATTATAACTACTTTTAAACATTCCTTCAAAATCCGTAAACTTAATAACATGCTTATCGCACTTTATTTCTTTTAATTTTCCTAACTTTTTCTTCACTTTGTCTAAGAATTCATCTTTATCAACAAGCTTTCTGGCAATTATGTCTTCCAAGTCATGCGTGCAGTATGCAATGTCATCTCCGCACTCCATCACCGATGCATCAAAAGTCATATGTTGCGGTTTAGGCTTTTTCCCATCATCTAAGGCTCTGAAATTTTTACGGTCACTCTCATCGAACTTTGATAGAGCCCAGTCTATAATCTCTCGCTCACTATGGTAATAACATTTCGGTGGCTTTTCATTGCGTTGATCAATTGTAGGGTAGTCAGAAAAATCGACAGGGTATTTCAAAACAGATAACAACACTCGTCTTGTCGGGTTAATACCCTTTCCTTCATGGTATTTTTCAAGGCGAGTCAATATACGTACTGTCTGAGCATTACTCTCAAAACCTCCACAGTCACTCATTTTTTGATGCAAGGCCTGCTCTCCACCATGCCCATACGGGGGATGGCCTAAATCATGAGCATAACAAGCTGCAGCAATGCAAGAACGCGCGTTTGTTAGATATGGTTTTAATTCTTCTGGCACGGATGCTATTTTTTCCTCACCAAACCCTTGGAAAATACCCAATGCGATCTGAGCGACTTCCATCGTATGGGTTAAACGGGTTCTGTGAAAATCTCCTTCTCCAGTTCCCATTACCTGTGTTTTTCCTTGCAACCTTCTGAATGCTGCGCCATGTATAATTCTTCCTCTGTCTCGATCGAACTCGGTTCTCCAGTCTTGTTCACGGGGTATATCAGTATTCGAATGAACTCGTTCATAAAGAGCCAAACTGTCAATCAGGTCTTTCTCATGGGGCATATCTAATCCTTCTTTATGTGCAGCATAGAGCTGGGTTCACTCTTTTGTATCAGTAAGCGGTTAATTTAAGGTGGAGAGTTTTATACTTTCAGCCGCCTTTTGATTCCAATCCAGAGGGGTACCCTTTCTGGATTGTTTTGCCTATATACCTGCATAGGCTTTCTTCCGTCAAATGTACTCCGGGGACGATGGCAGTTATAAAAATTGTACTAGCAATTCAAAGCCTTGCTAATCTCACTGCCTGTCGCAAAATCTTTCAAATAAACGCATTCATATTTTAGAGAACGCCAAAGCCGTTCAATCATAACATTATCCATCCAACGCCCCCTGCCATCCATTGATATTTTACCCCCGCTTGTTTGAGAACATTTGTAAATTCGTGACTTGTAAATTGAGAACCTTGATCCGTATTAAATATTTCAGGCTCGCCGTATAAATGCAAAGCTTCTTCCAAAGCGCAAACACAAAAATCAGTGTCCAGGGTGTTTGACAAGCGCCAAGACAGCACTGCACGGCTATGCCAGTCCATAATTGCTACATGATACAAAAATTCTTTTTCCATAGGGAGATAGGTGATATCTGCGCACCAAACCTGATTGGGCTTTGTGATAGCTAAATTTCGCAGCAAATACGGATAGGTCTTATGTTGTGGATTCATTTGGCTTGTCCTTGGTTTTTGATAAATTGCCATCAATCCCATTTTACGCATGAGCCGTCGCACCCGATTACGGCCAACCTGATGCCCTTGATCTCGTAAAATGTTACGCATCTGCCGTGAACCTAAAAAAGGGAATTTTAAGAACAACTTATCAATATAATTCATAAGAAATACATTGTCTTTAGATTCACCACGCGACTGGTAATAGTATGTTGAGCGTTGCAATTTGAGAATCAAGCACTGCTGCCTAATGCTAAGTTTTGAGTGCTTTGTCCCAATGATTTTTCGCCTTTGCTGTGTACTCAAATTTTTGCAAAGGCTTGTTCTAAAAAATCTTTTTCTATGGTGAGTTGCCCTATTTTGGCGTGCAGTTCTTTGATTTGTGCTGCATCATTTTTTTGCTTTCGTGAATTTTTCTTTGAGAATGAAGCAACAATACTTTCTTTGGACTGTTTTTTCCATTGTGATATCTGGTTGGGATGTACCCCGTACTTGCTTGCAAGCTCAGACAATGTCTGCTCGCCAGACAAAGCATCCAGTGCTACACGAGCCTTAAATTCAGCACTAAATCGTCTTCTTGTTTGGGACATAAAAAATCTCCTTTAAGAGTCTTTACATCCACCTTAAACACTGGTCTAGTTTTCCGAACCCAGCTCTTACTGCCGTGAAAATTTTGGAAGACCAAGAGAGCAGAGCTTCAAAGAAGATAAAGACTACCCCCTTGCCTTAAACGCTCACGAACGTGGCAAGCACGAAGTGGTTCTCTGGCTGAAGCAGATGAACTGGGGGAAAGAATAATTATCAAAAGATTGAAGTAAGATAGAGCCTAGATTTTTGGCTAATAAAAGGCTGGATGAACCTATCCTGATTTTTGCTTCATCTTGACCTCTTGCCTTCTCGTCCCTACGATACCAATATTGTGTTTTATGGCGTATCGTAGGGATAACCAAGCTGGGCGCAGTCAATGCACAAAAGAGAACGTAAACAGGCGATCCTTGATGAGTAAAAGAACAATAGAAGTTAAAGGGATTGAAATTACAGTTTCCCAGATAAAACAGGAAGATTTTATCTGTATAACTGACATCGCAAAATATAAAACAAATGATGCAAGTGCTGTTATAGGGAATTGGATAAGGAATCGTAATACTATTGAGTTTTTAGGTGTATGGGAAAGTCTGTATAATCCGGATTTCAAACCCCTCGAATTCGAGGGGTTTAAAAAACAAGCAGGGCTTAATGCTTTCACTCTTTCACCTCAAAAATGGGTTGAGGCAACAAACGCAAAAGGATTTAGAGTTAAGTCAGGTAGATACGGTGGCACTTACGCCCACAAAGATATTGCATTTAAATTTGCCAGTTGGATTTCCGTAGAATTTGAGCTGTACATTGTTAAAGAATTCCAACGCTTAAAAGAGCGAGAGCAAGAACATCTAGATTGGGATATTAAACGCAATTTGGCAAAAATCAATTACCGCATTCATACCGATGCCATCAAAGAAAATCTTATTCCCCGTCATCTAAATCCACAGCAAATATCTTTTGTGTATGCAACAGAAGCCGATGTCTTAAATGTTGCTCTATTCGGTAAAACAGCCAAACAATGGCGAGATGAACACCCTGCTAAAGATGGCAACATAAGGGATTATGCAAATGTGAGCCAGCTTGTGTGCTTATCAAACCTTGAGAACTTAAATGCAGTTTTTATAAATGAAGGTCTGGAACAAAGCACACGCCTTGAAAGATTAAATGCAATCGCCATTAGTCAAATGAAAATCCTTGTGCAAGATACTTCCGTGAAAATATTGGAAGACCAAGAGAGCAGAGCTTCAAAGAAGATAAAGACTACCCCTTTGCCTTAAACGCTCACGAACGAGGCAAGCACGAAGTGGTTCTCTGGCTCAAGCAGATGAAGTGGGGGAAAGAATAATTATCAAAAGATTGAAGTAAGATAGACCCTAGATTTTTGGCTAATAAAAGGCTGGATGAACCTATCCTGATTTTTGCTTCATCTTGACCTCTTGCCTTCTCGTCCCTACGATACCAATATTGTGTTTTATGGTTTATCGTAGGGATGAGGCTATGTTTTTTGATGCCTACAATTTTAGGCAATTAATCGGTCATCGTGCTAAATAATTGTTTTAAAAGATTACTGAGATAAAAATATATGAGCAATAAATACAGCCAGATACAAGTTTCAGACAAAACTATCACAGTAACAAAGGACGATTATCTTTCCTTAACCGATATGCTAAAAGCTAAGGATGGATTTTTTTTATTTCCGATTGGCTGAGAAATCGTAATATATTAGAATATCTTGGAATATGGAAAAGAATCCATAATTCTGATTTTAATCAGGGCGAATTCGCCATAATTAAAATTTAGTCAATCTCGTGACTACACTATCTAAGAAAAATTAGATATACTCTTTCTCAAAACTCCAAATGCCTAGGGGTTCGTGGGAATGGGATGACATCACGGATATTGGAGACGCCTGTAATGAGCATGAGCAGTCGCTCAAAGCCCATGCCAAAGCCTGCATGAGGTGCGCTGCCGTATTGACGAGTTTCAAGATACCACCAGTACTCCTCTAAATTCATGCCCTGCTCCAGCATACGAGCTTTTAGCACGCTATACCGCTCTTCACGTTGCGAACCGCCAATAAGCTCCCCAATACGAGGAACCAAAGTATCCATGGCAGCCACGGTTTTGCCGTCATCATTAAGGCGCATATAAAAAGGCTTAATGCTCGCAGGGTAATCATAAATAATGACAGGCTTTTTACAATGTTCTTCACACAAAAAACGCTCATGCTCGGTTTGTAAATCAATGCCCCATGAAACAGGATATTCAAAAGTTTTGCCTGCTTGTTTTAAGATTTCTATAGCTTCAGTATAGGGCAAGCGTTCAAAATCATTTTCAAGCACATTCTGCACAGTAGCCATCAGTGTTTTATCCACCCACTTAGCAAAAAGCTCAATATCTGCAGCACAATGTTGCAATACATATTCAAGAGCTCGCTTACTCAAATCTTCGCCTAAATCCATAGCATCATTTAGATTAGCAAATGCCATCTCTGGTTCAATCATCCAAAACTCGGCTACATGACGTGGCGTATTAGAATTTTCAGCACGAAAAGTCGGGCCAAAAGTATACACATCCCCCAAAGAAAGAGCCATAATTTCAGCTTCAAGCTGCCCAGAAACAGTCAAAGCTGCACGTTTCCCAAAAAAATCCTTTTCCAAATTCTTTTCACCGGGTTCAAGGGCTGTCACTCGAAACATTTCCCCAGCACCTTCACAATCAGAACCAGTCAAAACCGGAGTATGCTGATAAAAAAAACCGCGATCTGCAAAGTAGGCATGGATTCCTTGTGCTAAAGCAGAGCGAATACGAAACATAGCACCGAACTTATTTGTGCGTGGCCGTAAATGTGCAATTCCTCGCAAAAATTCATCAGAATGCCTTTTTTTCTGCAAAGGAAAGGTTTCAGGATCAGCTTCGCCAAAAAGCTCAAGCGATTTCCCTCTAACTTCCCAAGCCTGACCTTGACCTTGACTCGCCACAATATCCCCAAAAACAGCAACAGCTGCCCCGGTGCCAGCTTGAGCCAATACAGGCAAAATTTCTTCTGTATGATCCACAACGACTTGTACATTGGCAAGGCAAGAACCGTCATTGATTTCTAAAAAAGAAAAACCTTTGGAATCTCGTTTTGAGCGCACCCAACCTTTTACAACAACATCCTGCAAAGCTGACTGTGCAGACAAAAGCTCGTTTACTCGTATCCTGTTCATAATATAAACTCCTTAAGCTGGCATGTATACCGAGCATCTGTTGTGGTCAACAGCTTGCCACAAGCTTGCATTCAGGGCAAACGCATATTAATTTTAGGCTTAATACTTCCTGCCCATTTTATTGTTTCCCCCTTCCTGTCATCCTGCGCGTAAGTCGCAGGATCCAGTTCTTCTGTCTTCGCTGCTTCTTTTTTTCTTCTCTTCTTCCTCCCTGTTTTTTCTCTTACTGCGTCAAACCCTCATAGTTTAGCTCTGCTGGATTCTGCGACTTCGCGCAGAATGACGGAGGAGGATGTACTGCCACGCTGTGTAACGCACTGGATTTTCACGACTTACGCGCAGGATGACAAGAGGGGAACGTGCTGTGACAAAAAATGGACACAGGATAACAAGAGGGGGGAGGCAAAATGACAAAAAAGGGTAGAATGGCAAAAAGGGAGGTAGGATAAAGTAGTAAGGGTTCGCCCTGAATTTAAGTGCGCCTGCCCATAGCTTGCATTCTTGCTTCTTGCATCAGTGCATGAGCTAGGCTATGTATATTTTTTCGATTGGCATAACATCTTAAAACAAGAAAAAATATTCACCCTTCAAAAGGAACGCACATGGGTTTCTTTTCTAAAATAAAAAATATCTGGACAAGCTCAGAAGCAGAGCAAGCCCAAATTACTCAAGCAGAGCAACAAAATAATCAGTGGCGTGAACAGCTGACCCTGTCGCTTCGTCAAGCTGAACCGCGACTTTCTGAATGGCTAAATGTCATCACTTCTGACGTGAAAAGCGCAGGTTCCCTGCTGAATGAACGCTTGCTCTTTCTTTTTTCAGCCTTGGAAATTCCAGCACAAGAAGCCAATGCTTTTGTTACGGAACTTCAGCATTGGCTTGAAACAATGGGGTATCACGATCTTGTAGAGTTCAAAAGTGAATTGCAATATCGGCTGGCTCTTGCTCTGGATATGGAAGACGAAGACGATGAACGTGACAGACTTTTCCTCAAACTTTCGCAAGGTGTATCCAAAACTCGTGAGCAAATAACGCAGCGTATTGACTCACTTATTGGCAGTAGTGGGGAATTAGATGATACTTTTTGGGAAGAAATAGAAGAAATATTTATCATGGCGGATATGGGCTACGAGGCAAGCATGGAACTTGTTCGACGGCTACGCAGTAAAGCTCAAACTATCGGAATATCCGAAAAATCTGAGTTCAAGAATATACTTGGTATGGAGCTGGGCGAGATTTTTGCTACGAAAAAACGCATCAAGGCGTTCACTCCACCTGAAGTTCTGATGATGATCGGTGTCAATGGAGTAGGAAAAACAACCACAGTAGCCAAATTAGCATACAGGGCAAAAATGCAAGGAAAAAAAGTGCTCATTGCTGCAGGTGACACATTCAGGGCAGCAGCTATTGAGCAATTGGATATCTGGGGCAAGCGTATTGGCGTAGATTTTTTCACAAAAAACGAGGGTGCTGATCCAGCTGCAGTCGCCTTTGAAGCTCTGAACAAAGCAAAAACCGAAGGCTATGACTTACTCTTACTTGATACCGCAGGACGATTACATACAAAAAGCAACCTGATGGAAGAATTAAAGAAAATCAGGCGTGTGCTAAGCAAACAACACGAAGGGGCACCACACCGTTGTGTACTGACTATAGACGCAACCACTGGGCAAAATGCTCTCTCGCAAACCAAACTTTTCCATGAAGCTATTGGAGTAGATGAAATAATACTAAGCAAGCTCGATGGCACTGCCAAAGGTGGCATTGCTGTTGCTCTTACTCTTGATTTTGACCTTCCTATTAGCTTTATCGGACTGGGTGAAGGCATGGAAGACCTACGTCCTTTTAATGGACAGGATTTTTCTAAAGCTTTACTGGGACTTGAAAACTAAAAGGCACTGCCCCTAAACCATAGGAACTTTTCTGTGAACTCACTTCCAAAACTTACTTTAGATGCTGTATTAAAACGTAGCATTACCCATTTTGCAAAGCGTACTGCTTTATCTTTTGTTGATGGCGAAAGCCTTGATTACGCTGAATTTGGAGAGCGTGTGCAAGCTGTTTCTCGTGAACTCAGAGAGCGTGGAATCAGCAAAGGAGATCGTATTGCTCTTCTGGGTGAAAATTCTCCTAATTGGGGTATTGCGTATTTTTCCATTGTAAGCATGGGTGCTATAGCAGTTCCTATTCTTCAAGAATTTCATGAATCTGCCATCAAGCATATTCTTACCCATGCCGAAGCCAAGGCTCTTTTTATCTCTGAGCGTTTGAGCGCTAAAGTTGATGTCGAAGCGTATGGAGACCTGCACACGGTAATCCGCTTAGATAATCTCAGTGTAGATCGTGGCAAAGACGCACGAGATCGTTTTAAGGAAGTCATTATGACCGGCCGTAAAACCTTTGAACGCATTAAAGATCATGCTAAAAAATATATGAATATAGGAGATATAAGTATTGAAGAAGACGATGAAGCTTCCATAATTTATACGTCAGGCACAACCGGCCATTCTAAGGGAGTTGTCTTAACGCATAAAAATATAGTGTATGATGCTCAGGTAACCGCTGAACTTGTAGATTTTACTCCTGATGAACGTATGGTTTCCATGTTGCCCTTAGCACATACTTATGAATGCACTCTTGGACTGGTCATTCCTATTTTTTATGGGGCTTCCGTGCATTACCTGCAAAAACCACCAACCCCACGTACTCTCTTGCCTGCTTTGCAAAAAATCCGCCCGACTTTTATGCTGGTGGTGCCGTTAATCATTGAAAAAATATATAAAAATCGAGTTGCTCCTGCATTGCGTGGCTCCATATTGATACGAAGCTTAAGAAAAATCAGTCCGGTAAATAAAATACTTTGCACCGTGGCAGTAAAAAAACTCATCACCGCCTTTGGCGGAAAAATTAAATGTATGTGCATTGGCGGTGCGCCTCTTGCTCAAGAGGTTGAGCGTTTTTTGCACACGGGTGGTTTCCCATATTCCATCGGCTACGGTATGACCGAAACTTCTCCCATGATAACTGGTACTGATCCTAAAGACACCAAATTCCGTTCATGTGGTCCACCGATTCCCGGTCTAGAAATCAAAATCGACAAACCTAACCCTCAAAACGGTGTAGGAGAAATTTTAATCAAAGGCCCGAGTGTGATGAAAGGCTACTACAAAGCACCTCAACTGACAGAAGAAGCCTTTCAAGACGGTTGGCTCAAAACCGGTGATTTAGGAATTATAGATACTGACGGCTATCTTTATATTCGCGGTCGAAGCAAAAATGTCGTGCTTGGTCCTTCCGGGGAAAATATTTATCCTGAAGAAATAGAAGCAGTGCTCAACCAAAATGAATTTGTGGTAGAATCACTTGTTTACAGGCAAGACGGCAAACTTACTGCACGAGTACACCTGAACTATGAACTGCTGGAACAAAAAATTTTAGATACAACGAAAATGATTGAATCTGAAATTCACAAAAAAATTACAGAACTTTTAGAGTCCATAAAAAATGAAGCCAATCAAGTCGCTGCCAGTTTTGCCAAGGTAGTACAAATCATTGAACACTCCGAACCTTTTGAAAAAACACCAACTCAAAAAATAAAACGCTATCTGTATGTTGATCCACAAGAAAATGGCTTGGCCGGAGTATAGGCTCGGAGTATAGGCTCGTAGAAAAAAATGCTGTGAAACGCTCTTGTGTGCTGAAATATATCCTGATGAAAAAACTTGTAACGGCTTCTTAAATGAGATGGTAATCCCCCAGAAAATTCGTAGTTTTGAAAACTAGAATTTTCTCGTAAAAACAAGGGAGAGCTACAGTTAAAATTTCTTACGGCACTTGAACGTAATGGATTCGTTAAAGATGTATGCAGGGAGCGTTACTGCTACACCTGCAGCGCATCAAAATCAGCTACTGGACGTAATAATTGCAGCAATGAGGCCAGTAAATTTAAGCGATTATCGCGTAGCTGGGTATCATCACACATAACCATCACTTGATCAAAAAAATTATCAACAACAGGGCGTAATTCACGCAACAAGCCAAAAATACTCAAAAAATCATCTTGCTGCCAAAGCTCGGCAAAACGTGGTTCAATCTGCTCTAATTGCACAGCAAATTCCTTTTCCGCGCTTTCTACAAAAAGATTGGGAGCATACACACCATTCAATGTTTGGCCTGTTTCTCCACCTTGTTTGCGTATAATATTGGCTGCGCGCTTAAAGGTAAGGACAGCCTGCTCAAAATCTTCTTTTTGAGTAAAGGCTTCCAATGCTTCCAAACGAATTTTAAGGCCAACAATATCTGTAAATCCGGCGCGTAAACCAGCCTCAATAACTCGTGTCTCAAGCCCCAAACCGCTAAAATATGCGCGCAGTCTACCTGCAAAAAAATCTAAAAGTTTTGCATGAGCTTTCACAGGTTCTATTTTCCACTGTATATCTTGGGCATACCCCTTTTGCGCTTGCTCCAGTAGATCACCCAAATTAAGCCGTAAATTATGCTCTAAAATAATGCGTATAATCCCCAAAACTGCTCGCCGGAGTGCATACGGATCATTGGCACCAGTAGGAATCATGTTTAGCCCAAAGCAACCAGCCAAGGTGTCCGCTTTATCTGCAATAGAAAGTACTGCTCCGCCAAGAGATTGTGGTAGCTCAGAATCCGGTCCGGCCGGAAGGTAGTGCTCGGCTATAGTTTCTGCTACAGTTTGCCCAAGACCTTTTTGCTTTGCATATATCCCCCCCATAATCCCTTGCAAAGAATCAAATTCAATCACCATTTCAGAAACTAAATCGCATTTGGCAAAACTTCCGGCTTTGGCAATATCTGTTTTTTGTTCATGAGAAAGTGCTTTTATCTGAGCGGAATCTGTATTTTCAAGCAAATAAGAACATAGTTTTTCTAAGCGACGAACTTTGCTTGCCATACTGCCAAGAGGCTGGATAAAGACAACATTCTCAAGTTTTTCTTGCCACATATCAAATGTTGCAGTGCTATCTGCCTCCCAAAAAAAACGGGCATCTTCCAAACGAGCACGCAAAACTCGTTCCCAGCCTTTGCGTACCAATTCTACTTCATCAGGCACAAGATTTAAGGTCGTTAAAAATTTATTTAATAAATCCCCATTTTTATCCTCAACACCAAAAGATTTTTGATGCTTTTCCATAGAAGTCAGGAGTACTTCACGCGGTAGCTCCAAAAATTTTTCTTCAAAAGAAGCAAGAAGAGCTAAAGGCTGCTCTACTAAATTTGAAACTTCCTCAAGCAAAGAATCATTCCAAACAATACGCCCACCACACTTTTGTGCAAGTTCATTCCCCTGATTTTTGATATATTGAGCGCGCTCTGTTGGATCAAGAACAACAGCACCTTCATCGCGAATGCAGGCAAGATAATCCTTGGCCGAAGGTATTGGCAAACACGTTGCGCCCATAACGCGGTGGCCTATACTTGTCCGCCCTGAGACTATTTTCCCTAACTCAAAAGGAATAATTTCTTCATCAAACAAAGCCACTATCCAACGCATTGGACGTCCAAAAGCAAAGTCCCCAACACCCCAACGCATTTTTTTGGGAAAACTCAAAGACTGAATGGCTTGCACGCAAATAGCAGGCAAAGAATCCATACTTTGGCCGCCACCGCGCCTTACATTACAGGCAACATATTCACCTTTATCCGTGCTTATAACATATAACTGAGTAGCTTCTACCCCTTGAGTACGCGCAAAACCTTGGCCTGCTTTGCTCAAATTGCCATCACTGTCATACGCTATTTTTTTCGGAGGCCCAGAAACCTCTTCTACCATGCTCTCGCGCTCTTTTTGCACACCAGAAAGATACACAGCAATGCGACGGGGTGTTGCAAATGCTTGTATATCTCCCCAAGGAATCATTGCTTGCTTAAAGAGCTCTTGTATTGATCCCAAAAGCTCGTCCGCTAATTTTGGAACAAACCTCGCAGGCATTTCCTCCACGCCTATTTCTAAGACAAAATCCGGCATCTCTCATTCCTTTGTGTTTATATAAGATCAAGCATAGGATAAGCCATTTCTTCACGTTGCAGGGCATACAAAGCAGCTATTTTGGAAGCAAGTGCCCTCACCCTTCCAATATACCCTGTGCGTTCAGTAATAGAAATAGCTCCGCGAGCATCAAGCAAGTTAAAAGTATGCGAACATTTCAGGCAGTAATCATAAGCAGGCCAAGGTAATTCTAATTCACATAATTTATGGCATTCTGCTTCATACATATCAAATAATTGCAATAACATCTGAGGGTTTGAAGCCTCAAAATTATGTTTACTCATCTCTACTTCATTTTGATGATGCACATGGCCATAGCTGAATGTATCGTTCCATTGCAAATCATAAACAGATTCTTTTTCCTGTAAATACATACAAATACGCTCAAGTCCATAAGTGACTTCTACCGAAATTGGCGAAAGATCAATACCGCCTACCTGCTGAAAATATGTAAACTGGGTAACTTCCATGCCGTTGAGCCAAACTTCCCAACCAAGTCCCCAAGCGCCAAGCGTAGGAGATTCCCAATCATCCTCCACAAAACGAATATCGTGCTCTGTAGCATTGATCCCCAGCACTGCCAAAGAATTTAAATATAAGTCTTGTACATTGTCCGGACTGGGTTTGAGAATAACTTGAAACTGATAATAATGTTGCAGTCTGTTCGGATTTTCTCCGTAGCGACCATCAGTTGGTCGTCTTGAAGGCTCGACATAGCATACCTTCCATGGTTCAGGGCCAATAACTCTAAAAAAAGTCGCTGGGTTAAACGTACCAGCACCTACTTCAATATCAAAAGGTTGGGCAACAATACATCCCTGCTCTGCCCAATAACGCTGTAGGTTCATAATGACATCTTGCAAATTCATAATGGCTCCGCATTTATATAGTTCTAAAGCTACCTTTTTCTAATCTCAATTCAAGGTGATATGCTAAAAAACGATCAACAGCCCGATAAGCCTCATCTCGTACACTTGGATCAACGCAGAGTCTCCCCCACATTGCAGGAGGAATATCGCGTGCAAACTCCAAGGTTCGAAGTGCCCCCCAACTCAGAGGCAATGCAGACTGTGCCTCAGTCGCACATTTTGAGCATAAAACTTGCCCCTTTTCTACAAAAAGAAAGGGTTTGTCAAAAAATTCTCGGCTCGCTCCGCAGCACGCACATTGTCCGAGAGCAATGCGATAACCTTGCTCAAAGGCAATCCTTGCCCGAAACAAAACCGGAATATCCTGACAGCCACCTTGCATTGTCTCTAAAAGATGCAAGGTTCCCAGTAATAAATTAAATACGCGTCGTGAATCTTGCTGGCCTTGAATAATTGCTTCCACAAACTTCAAGCACACAGAAGCTGGCCCTAAGCGTAGAGTCTCAGTTTTAATGCTACTAAAGGCATGAAGCAAGACCCCTTCCCGTATGCTTAAGTACCGCCCCATTTTATCAGAACCAATAGTCAAAGAAACAAGATTTAAGGGATCAAGACAGCCGGGAAAACGCTTTTTACTCCGCATACCGCCGAAAGCAATGGCTTGCATAACTCCACGCCCCGGGGAAAAAAAGCGAACCCATACGTCAGATTCACGGAAACGGCCAACTTTAAGAATTAAACCTTTTTCCGTAAAATTCATAAAGCGTCACAATCCATATAATTTAAGGAAGAGTTAAGTTCGCCACACCTGTCCTTGCGACTTTTTGCTCTGTTCCGTCAAAAATTAAGCGCACAGCTTCAACACGTCCAAAACGAAGAATTCGCTTTCCTGTAAATTTGTAATGGATTGTCTCACCCGGCGAAACAATAAAATCTCTCGCTATGGCCTCTACATCCGGTAGCCAGACCCCAATCCAACAAGGAAACGCACCAATGCCCTCAATGCTCAGTTCATGCTCCATGGGTTCTTCTGTCGTTGTTTGTGCAAGCTGAGTAGTCTCTGATACCCTTGCTTGTTCCGCATCACTTTCTGGATTTTCTTTCTCCATCTCAGCGGTCGTGGAATCAACACTTGCAGAAGCTTGAATAGAAAGAGGCGCATCCTGAGTAGCCTTGATTGCTGTGCCGTCTTCAAGTGGCTGCGTTGATTTCTTTATGATAGGAGCAAAAGCGGGCAATTTTTCACTCTGAGGCACAAGGCTCTCCACCTTTTGGTGTTCCTTTTTTTCAGCAGTCACACCACTAAAAGAAAAGTACCAAACAAGCACAGAAAGAATAATCACAAAAATAACAGCACTAAAACCAACGACCCAAGAATCATCGCTATGCTCTATTACGGAAGTTTCCCTGTTTTTTTCATTTTTAGAAACACGGCGTTTTTCATGCACAATCGGCTCTGATTTCTCAACACTTTCTGAAAAATGTTGATCAATTCCACGAATTAAATCCTCAGCATCCATACCGAGCACCATGGCATAGCTACGAAGAAATCCTTTTGCATAGACAAGGTGAGGATAGTTTGCAGCATCACCTTCCTCTAAAGATATTAAAACACTTTTAGCAATACATGTCTGTGCGCTAATATCATCAAGGCTTTGGCCGATTCTTTCTCGTTCCTGCTGTAAACGCTGCCCTAGCTCTTTCAAATTCATTGCGATATCCTCATTACATACCTTAAGACTGAATTACTTCCATTCAATAACAGCAGTTTCACGAAGGCGATTCATATATGAATCAAATAATTCTTCCATTTTCTGCTCTTGAATTTTTTGAAATAATTTTTCTCGCTCTTTTGGGAAGTCAATACTGGTCAAAGGAGCAAGCTCTACCAACTTTAAGATAATATACTTTCCTTCGCTTGGAAAAGGTTCAGTAACCTCTCCGGGCTGCACATTTTGCAAAGCTGTTTGCCAGCTTGGCGCCATTTCATACAGGGGAACAAAACCAATATCCCCCCCTTGTAAGGGTGAAGGACCCACAGAATATTTTGCCACAACATTAATAAAATCTTCTGAGCCTTCCTGAAGGATTCGATACGCCAAATCCGCCTCATTTTCAGAATTCATCATGATCACGCAAAGATGACAGCGCATCCCTGCAGCCATTTTCTTGGAAACTTCCTGAAAAGCCTCTTCCATTTCAGCATCAGTAACCACGACCTTAGAGCCAACCATGGCTTGCACAAGTTTATGCCGTAAAATATCCTTACGAATTTTCTCCTTAAACTCATCAAGAGTATGTCCCATTCGTTCTAACTCGGCGATAAAAAAAGTATCATCCAACAAATTTGATTCTTCACGAAGCCTTTGAATATACAGTTCAACCTGTTCATCAGGAACAGTCATGCCCACTCTGCTTATTTCTTCCGCAAGCAGTTGTTCCTCAATCATTTTCTCTATAATTTTAGGCCGTTCCGCCTCTTTTCTTTGTGCAAGTTCTTCAGGATCAATATTCCCATTGGTTTGGGTTACCAAAGCTTTCGCAAACAAGCTGAGCTGAGCCTGCACATCATACTCGGTTATTGGCTTACCATTCACCACAACAGCAATCTTAAAAACTTCAGCATGAGCAGTAAATGCAAATAGACACATGGAAAGCGCTAGAAGCGAAAAATAGAGTTGCTGCTTCAAAAATTCTTTCGCAAGAGTTATACAAATACTTTTTTTCATTTACTCCTCCTCACTTAGCTCAGGTTCTTCAGCATTTTCTTCTTGAACATTTGGCGCATCTTCAATTGCTTCTCTAAGAATATTGCCATCAGAGTTCTCTTTATCTCTTTCTTTGTCAAAATTATTTGCTGTATTACTTTCTTTTGTTTCCTCAATCATGTTCTTTTTATCCAAAAGATATGTACTGACTTCAAAATGAGCTGTTTTCAGCTGTGCATCAAGCCATTTATCAAAAGCCTCGGTCAATTTCTGCTGCACTAAAATCCCCTCAACCAAGGGATAGGCCTGTGTAGGATCTAATAATTTCCTAGGAATTCTTTCCAATAAAATAAGCTGTTCAAAGCCATTGTGCATTTTCTGTACAGAGCTAGCCTCGCCAGGAGATAAAGAACTCAAAATCTCATGCCACTTTTCAGAAAGTTGGCCGATTCCAAGGCTCAATTCCTTTGTAACTACTGAAGGTATTTCACTGTTTAGCGCACTTAAATCATTGTCTTTTTTATACAAATCGACAGCCTGAACAAGCTCTTTTTCATGCGCTGCACGCAAAATCAAAAACTTAAAACTTTCAGGGAAGCAAAAGTCCTTAATATGCTGTTTATAATACCTGTCTGCCTCTAAGTAATCAATGCTGACTTGTGGCCTCAAGACATTTTGAAAAAACTTTTCTTGGGCAAGACTATATCGCAGTTGCCTACGCCATAATGCCAAATCAATATATTCTTCAACCAAAACCTGTTCAAACACTTCTTTAGGATAGTCAGCGCGCACCGCTTGTTCCCGTGCAAAAACTTCTTCATCTGTCACGGAAAGCTCTTTACTCTCCAATTCTTGCTCCACCAATTCCAAAACCATCAATTTTGCAAGCACTGAACCATATTCAGCACGCAATGAATCCACGGAAGGAATCCCTCCGCCAAGACCATCCATATGTAACAGGTCATGCTGAAATTCCAGCTGAGCTAAAGTAATAGGACGACCATTTACTCGCGCGACAATTCCAGTATCATCAACCGCATTATCACAAGCGCTGAGACAAAAAATCAAAAACAAAAAAAACAAAAAAAGTCTATTCATGAACCATCCATATCAGTTGTATCTTCCACGGCAATATTTGCAAGCAAAATGCCCAGTTGTTCTCGAATAAATGAAAGGCAATCTAAAACAGATTCTGCTTGCACACATCGCAACTCCAAAGTTCCAGGAGGCTTTAATGCAGCAAAATCACGAGTATCAAGCCAAGCCAATAAAACCGCAGGCGAAACACCGCCACTTTCCTTGCTCCAAGAAAGCACAACGCGCTTTGAATGAAGTTCCGCGCTTGTTGCTCGCAAACTACGCAGAATATCCTTAAGTGCAAGAACTTCGAGGAAAGTTGCAGCCTCTAGCGGTAAATGCCCAAAGCGATCACGCATCTCCGCAAGCAGCTTTGCTCTTTGAAATTCTTCTCGCGCTGCAGACAAGGCTCTATAATAATACAGTCTGTCCTTGGCATCTGCAATATATTCTGCAGGTAAATTTGCAGAAAAAAGTACGCTTATTTCCGGCTCAGCCTGTATTCTTGGTGCTTCTCCTCGCACACGTTGCACTTCTTCCTCTAACATTTCAAGGAACAGATCAAGCCCAACGCGAGCAATTTGCCCTGACTGTACTTCCCCTAGGATATTCCCTGCGCCGCGTAAGCGCAAGTCTTCCATTGCAATCTTAAAACCTGCCCCCAAATAGTCCATTTCTAAAATAATTCTCAACCGTTTTTGAGCAAGTTCAGAAAGATCATCCACAGAGGGAACAATAAAATACGCATATGCCTGTCGTTCACTGCGACCAACTCGTCCGCGTAACTGATACAGTTGCCCTAAACCAAATAACTGCGCTTGATCAACAATTAAAGTATTGGCATTGGGAAAATCAAGTCCTGACTCAACAATGGAGGTGCATACAAGAATATTGATTTCGCGATGCCAAAATTGGTGCATGGTCTTTTCAAGTACCGTTTCACTCATCTGTCCATGTGCCATGCCCACCTTTGCTTCCGGCACCAAATTTTTCACAAACTCCGCGGTTCGGGCAAGCCCCCGCACTCTATTATACACCCAAAAAACTTGTCCACCTCGCTCAAGTTCGCGATTCAAAATATTACGGAGCATCGCATCATCACGCTCGATCAAAGCAGTCTCAACGACTTTACGATCAACAGGAGGAGTTTCAATCAGAGAAAGTTCACGCACACCAGAAAGCGAGAGTTGTAAGGTTCGTGGAATTGGAGTGGCTGTTAATGCTAAAACATCAATATCCTGACGCATGGTTTTTAATTTTTCTTTATGCTTCACGCCAAATCGTTGTTCCTCATCTAAAATTAAAAGACCCAATTCAGGCAAACGAACATCCGCAGACAGCAAACGATGGGTACCAATAAGTATATCTATTTCACCTCGCTTGCTTTGCTCCACGACTCTTTTTTGGCGAGCTCTGGGAACAAAACGGCTCAATAAAGCAATGTTTATCGGGAAAGAATCCATGCGTTTCAGAAATGTTTGATAATGTTGCTCGGCAAGTACGGTCGTAGGACACAGCAGTGCCACTTGTTTCCCTTCACTTGCAGCACGAAACGCAGCACGCAAGGCTATTTCTGTTTTCCCAAAACCCACGTCACCGCAAACCAATCTATCCATGGGCTCTGGTTTGGCCATATCCGCAAGTACATCTCGCACTGCTTTTTCTTGATCTGGAGTTTCATCAAAACCAAAAGTAGATTCAAATTCGCGGTATAATTCATCAGGTTCACTATAGGAAAAACCTTTGACAACTTTACGAAAAGCATACATTTCAACCAAATCATGTGCTATTTTTTCAATTGCCTTTCGTGCCTTGGCTTTGGCTCTGCTCCAGCACGATCCCCCTAACTTATCCAGTACTGGCGAAGCACCTTCAGGCCCTTTGTAACGCTGTATCAAATTAATGCGATCCACCGGAATATATAAACGATCATTGCTATCAAAATACAACAATAAATAATCATTGGCAGATGTGCCAACTTCCATACTCTGCAAACCACCAAAACGACCCAAGCCGTAATCTCGATGCACCAACAAATCCCCGTCACTGAGGTCATCATAGCGTGCAAGCCCCTTAAAATCAGAAACAGCTTGGCCAGCAGTAGCACTATGTTTCTCAGGGTGTAGAACGTCCTCAGAAAGAATCCGCATGGATCGCCACGCCAGTTCCATACCTTTGCGTAGCGGAGAAATTAAAGCATATATCCCTTGAGGATTTGGAGATAATTCAGTTTGGATATCCAGCTCAGCATCTTGGGCTAAACGTAAAAAACGGGTTCGAGAGCGAGCATTGCGGAAGGAAAGAAGAGTAATATCGCCAGCTTTTGTCCAGCGGTGCAAGGCTTCTGTTAATGCGCTCCACGGACGTTGTGCTTCAGCAGGCTTCCAAAAAATATCTGAAAACGAAGAAATTTGAGTTTCGCTTAAATCAACACCACGCTTCTCCACTCCCATGGTCAATTCTTCAAATACCAACTGAGGGGCTGAAAGCCATGCCCTTCGAGCTGATTCTGCCTCTCGATATATGAGATGCTTTGGCCAATTCAGTCCGCTATCTCTTCCATTTTTCTCTAAATATTCACGCCACGCAGCTTGTACATCTTCTAAAACATTACGCAAACGACCTGCAGAGCCAAGAACAAAAACAGCCTGTGGAGGTAATAAATCTTCCAATTTTGCAGGGCTAGCACTGAATAAACCCGGAAAGAAAAAACCATTTCCACTCTTTACATAAGCTAATAATTCCTCTTGGCAGTGTGCTGTGAGTTCCCCTGTTTTTTGTAGTTTATGCCACCACTTGCCTGCTTGCTTCGCCTTATTTGAAGAAAGTACGCAAGGACAAACAGGTAGTACAATGCACTCTTTTAATTCCCCTACAGCATTTTGAGTCGCAGGATCAAAAAAACGAATAGCCTCCAGTACATCACCAAAAAAATCAAAACGCAGTGGCTGGGGATACCCTGGGACAAAAATATCCATAATGTCGCCCCGAACCGCCATATCCCCGATTCGCTCTACCAAAGGCTTTGATTCATAGCCCCAAATAACCGCCTGTTCCATGATCAGTTCCATGGAAAGTTCTTCTCCAACACGCACAAGCAGATTGGCCTCTCTTACTGTTTTTGCCTCAGGCCAAAAAGGTAAAAGATTATCGACAGTCATGAGTAAACCACGCGGCCGGTTGCCATAGGCCAAAGCATACATTACAGCCATTCGCGCTCCCCATTGTGTAGCACGAGGAGCAACCGGAGAATATGCACCCAAGGAAAACCAAGGACGTTCCCAAACAGGAGCATATTGTTGAGGGCAAGGTAAAAAAAGTTCAAGCAAGGCAGAAAGTTCTCGCAATTCAGCTAAACCGGGAACAAGCAAAACCCAGTTCTGCCCACGAGACGAAAGTTCTGCACAAGCTAAGGCTTGCGTAGCGAGTCCAGACTTAAACACCCTGACATGTTCAGTCTCGCCGTTCCAAAACGGATCAAAAGCAGACGGAAATACAGAAGGCTGCACCTAATATAAACCTGAAGCCGTTTCGTAAATAGCTCCAAAACGACTCTAATCAAGACAGAATACGATTATACTTTGGCTAAAGCTTCTACCTCTTGGTTTGACAAAAGCCTATTTAAATCAAGTAAAATCAACAGCGTATCTTCCATTTTGCCGACACCATTGATATAGTCGGAATCCAGTCCAGAAACAACGCCCGGCGGAGTATCAATCATATTGGAAGACAAACGCAAAACTTCAGCCACCTCATCCACAATAAAACCAACAGTAATATTTTCCGTGTTAATAACAATAATGCGAGTTGCACTATCAAAAGCTCGTTCTTTAAGTCCAAAGCGTTTGCGTAAATCAACAATGGGAATAACTTGACCACGCAAATTGATCACGCCTTCAACAAATTCAGGGGAGCGTGGCACTCTCGTGATGTCAAGCAAACGAATAATTTCCTGAACAGCCAAAATATCAACGCCAAAAACTTCCCCACCAATTAAAAAAGTAACTAATTGTATAAGTGATTCATCACGTTTATCTTTTTTCATCATGTGAACCGCCTTTTTCAATTTGAGCAAAGAGCATAGATGTTTTCTGTCATAATGCGGTGTAAAGAGTGGCAAGAAGTCTTCATCTTGTCAATAAATCAAGGAAAAACAAAGTTATTCAATGCCCAAGGCAGGACGGCCAATACAAAAATATGCAAAACCTTTTTCTTGAGCCATAATTTTTGGATCATAAAGATTGCGCCCGTCAAAAAGAACAGGGGCAGAAAGTTCTTTTTTAATGCGAGCAAAATCAGGATTACGAAATTGATTCCAGTCTGTAACAACGGCCAAAGCATCTGCGCCTTTCAAAGCAAGATATTGATCGTGCACAATTTCTACGGACGCATTGTCAGCAAGTTCATCAACTGCTCGAGTAGCTGCCACAGGATCAAAAGCTTGAATTTTCATACCACTGGCAGTCAGCTGCTGAATAAGCGTCAAGCTGGGAGCTTCTCGCATATCGTCAGTATTTGCCTTAAACGCCAAGCCCCAAAGTGCCAATGTTTTGCCTTGTACCCCGCCTTGTGGCTTAAAATATTCACGGATTTTTGTTGCAAGCACAGCTTTTTGCCTGTCGTTCACTTGATCGACACTTTCCAAAACTTGTGCTGCATATTGGTATTGTTTTGCGGTATGGATCAAGGCTTTAACGTCTTTAGGAAAACATGAACCACCATAGCCAGAGCCCGGATAGATAAAATGATAACCTATTCGATGATCTGAACCAATCCCAAGGCGCACCTCGCGTACATCTGCACCAACTCGTTCGCAAATATTGGCTATTTCGTTAATAAAACTAATTTTAGTGGCCAACATACAATTTGCTGCATATTTGCTCATTTCTGCACTGCGAACTCCCATAACGATCAGCTTTTCACGGCTACGAGCAAAAGGTGCGTATAATGTTTTAAGAAGCTCTGCGGTACGAGGATTATCCGTGCCTACGATCACTCTATCTGGTTTCATAAAATCTGTAACCGCATCGCCCTCTTTTAGAAACTCCGGATTAGAAACCACATCAAATTCAATATTAAGACCTCGCGTGGAAAGTTCCTCTGTAATAATTTTTCGTACACGATCCGCAGTTCCGACCGGAACAGTAGATTTATTCACTACTACCTTATACTCGTTCATATATTTTCCGATGTCTTGTGCCACTTTATCCACATAGCACAAATCACAGGTACCATCCTTTGCAGAAGGAGTTCCTACGGTAATAAAGACAAACAAGGCATCCTGAAGCCCTTGCTCTAAATCTGTGGTAAAAAACAGTCGTCCTTCTTGAATATTGCGACTGACCATGTCCTCCAAGCCCGGCTCATAAATATGTACTTTGCCTGCCACAAGAGTCTTGACGACTTCAGGATTTACATCCACACAAAAGACTGTATTGCCCATTTCCGCAAAACACGCAGCCGATACCAAACCCACATATCCAGTTCCAACAATACAAATATTCATAATATAAACAAAACTCCGGCTAAAATCTTTAAGACTAGCACAACGCTAAGTACATTTGATACTTACAAAATACATTTCATATCTGCGTATTGTCAATATAAGACCCTGTGCATAAAGACAAACGCACTTACATCCAGTCGCACTGCTATGCAAAAAAATCATCAGTTGCTAAGTGAGGGCAAAAAGCGTAAAAAGATAAGCGGTTAATATGCTTAGCAAGCGTATTTTATAAACGCATTGCCCTGTTCTAAAAAAATCTTGATCTGTGCTGTATTAACTCAATAAGCCCGTATTTTGTAAACGCATTGTCATGTTTTTAAGGAAAAATTTATGCCGAAACTTTGTGTTAATATTGATCATATAGCAACCCTTCGTAACGCACGCGCTGGAGTGGAACCAGAGCCTTTGACTGCCATGAGCATAGCAGAATTAGCAGGTGCCTATGGCATTATTATTCATTTACGCGAAGATCGTCGCCATATTATGGATAGAGACGTAGTGCTCATTCGCGATACCATCAATACACGCATGAACTTAGAAATGGCTGCAACACAAGAAATGCAGGCCATTGCTTTAGACCTTAAGCCGGAAACGGTGTGCCTTGTGCCTGAAAAACGGCAAGAATTAACGACCGAGGGAGGTCTTGCCGTAGCCGGACGTGAAGATAAGCTCAGGGAATATATGCAACCGCTTTGGGCTCAGGGAATTGAAACTTCACTTTTTGTAGACGCTGATCCTGTTCAACTCAAAGCAGCTGCAGCAACCGGTACACCTATTGTAGAAATCCATACAGGACATTATGCAGATGCTCGTGGGCAAGACAATATACATGAAGAACTTCGCAAAATATTAGACGGCATTGCTCTTGCTCAGGAGCTTGGACTCAAAGTAAATCTTGGGCATGGCCTCAACTATACAAATATTCTTAGCTTCAAAGAAGTACCAAATATTATGGAATACTCCATAGGTCATTCCATCATTGCTCGTGCCGTATTTGTCGGTTTAGATAAAGCCGTGCGAGATATGGTCAGTATTCTTCGTACTTTTGTCGATTAATACTTTATTGAAAAAATATAAACGAATTATCATAAACTTAAAGCGATATAAAACTAAATCAATATAGAAATAAAATAATATAGAACTAAAATAATATAGTTTCAAATAATATAAATCTAAAAAAATATTAACTTAAAACGATATAAAACTAAGATAATACAAGACTAAAATAATATAAACTCAAAGTTATATAAAATAAAAACTATATAAAACAAAAGTTATATAAAACAAAAGTTATATAAAATAAAAGTTATATAAAATAAAAGTGATATAAAAATAAAAGTGATATAAATAATGATTTGTGGTATAGGTATAGATATAGCGGAGATTGAACGCATTCGCCACATTTTTGAACGTTTTGGCAAACGCTTTACTGATAAAATCCTAACTTCTGAAGAACAGAAAAAACTTTCTTCGTACCGTGATCCTGCACCACACCTTGCCACACTTTGGGCTGCAAAAGAAGCCGGAGCAAAGGCTCTTGGAACCGGTTTTAGTCATGGCATTCATCCTCAATGTTTTGAAATAATTCATAGCGTGAGCGGAAAACCAGAAATACAATTACGAAAAGCAGCGCTTGCACATGCTAAAAAACTTGGAGTAACAAAGGCGCATATCTCTCTGAGCCATGAAAAAGGTATCAGCGCAGCAACAGTTATTTTAGAAGGATAATTTATGCCTACTCCGCCTGCTTATGCTCTTCACGATCTCTGCCCTCCGCTACTGACTCCTCAAGAAATGGGTATCTGGGATAGGCTAGCCATCAAAAAATACGGTCTTCGCCCTGAAATGCTCATGGAAAATGCAGCACGAGCAGCTACAGATGTTTTAATGGCTACTATCAATGTCAAAAATGTTTCTATTTTTATTTTTGCAGGCCCAGGCAATAATGGCGGAGACGGTTTTGCCATGGCGCGTAAACTGTTAGCTGCCGGAGCGCAGCCTTTAGTGCTTCATACGAAACCCAAAAAAATGTATCGAGGGGAAGCTCGCTATCACCTTGAGCTTGCGCGGCGTGTTGGAGTACAAACAAAGTATTTGCCCCAGTGCAAACTTGCAGAATTACCACAACCGAAAATCATTATAGATGCCTTACTCGGAACCGGTTTTTCAGGTAGCTTGCGTCCTGATATGCTCAAATTGGTTCGTTTTATTAACACACAAAAAGTATTTACCCTTGCCGTGGATTCACCAACCGGTCTTGACGGACTCAGTGGAGAGCCTTGCCCTGAAGCTGTTAAGGCACACATAACAGCCACTATGCACGCCTATAAATTAGGGCTCACTCTGCCACAAGCTGCACAATATACTGGTACACTCAAAGTCTGTGAAATTGGCATTCCAGCTCAGCTCATGCACGAGCATCCAGCCAGTCATAAACTCATCAACGCAGATATTTTACAAGCAAGGCCTTGCCCAGACCCCCATATGCACAAAGGCACAGCCGGCCATACTTGTATCATCGGTGGTTCACTTGGCATGACCGGAGCCCCGCATTTAGCTGCACTTGGAGCACTACGCGCCGGAGCAGGTTTGGTTACTATTGCTTGTCCAAATAATGTATCCAAGCACATGCAGTATGCTTGTCCTGAAATAATGACCCTCCCTTTAGGAATATCCAAAGAACAAACATGGGCAGCTTCATTCGCAAATGAAATTATCTCAAAACAAAACTCCTTTGATTCAATTGTGTTAGGCCCGGGCATGGGACGCAATCCTCAAACAACAGAATTTTTGGCTGCACTCTTGCCTCATCTGACTGTATCCTGTGTCATAGATGCTGACGCACTGTATCACTTAGCATTGATGCCAGAACGTACACCTAAAAATGCTATACTTACGCCACATCCGGGTGAAATGGCACACCTACTGCGAGAAACAAAGAACGCAGTTCAAAAACAGCGTTTTATCGCAGCAGAAAAACTTGTTCAAAAAACAAAGGCTATCACAGTACTTAAAGGAGCAGGAACCCTTATTGCCCTCCCAGATGGCACAAAATTGCTTTGCCCCTTGGCAGCTCCCAACCTTGCTGTAGCTGGTTCAGGAGATGTACTTTCCGGCTTACTCGGAGCTCTTTTAGCAGCAGGGCTTGAAGCAAATATCGCAGCATGTCTTGGAGTATATATCCATGGAATTGCAGGAAAAATGCTCGCTGAAGAATATCCACAACGCGGGAATACAGCTTCTCAAATTGCAAATATTTTTCCCAAAATTGCGTCAAAACAAACATACAGCAGATGATTATTACTCTTTATTCAGTTGCAGAAACTTTGCTCTTTGGGCAATGCTTAAGCCATGCACTCTCCCAACTATGCCCAAGTCCAAGGATCCTTTTATATGGAGACCTCGGAGCCGGCAAAACAACGATGAGCAGAGGGTTTGTACAAAGCCTGCGCGGAGCAAAGCAGGCTGAAGTGAGCAGCCCTAGCTTTAATCTACTCAATATCTACCCAACAACGCCTCCGGTCGCGCATATTGATCTGTACCGACTAGAGCATGGTCTACTCGGAGATGATATTCTTGATATTTTAGAGGACGAACATTATTTCTGCATTGTAGAATGGGCAGAGCGATTAGAAGGTATACAGCTTAACATTGACTGGCTGCGCCTCTACTGGCACATTGAACATTCAACTGAGGCTGTACGCAGTGTGGAGATACAAGTGAAACATAATAATATTCTTTCAATGCTTCACAGCACCCTTAAAAAAAGTCCCTTGCAAGGCAATATCAATCTAAGAACTGAAGCAAACAAGGATTGTGCATGAATATTGTGGTACAAAAATTTGGTGGTACCTCGGTTCGCGACTTACAATGTCAAAAACAAGTACTTACCAAAGTAAAACGCGCTCTTGCTCAGAGGAAAAAAGTAGTGGTGGTACTTTCTGCAATGGCAGGTGAAACCAATAGACTGATTTCTTTGGCGCAAGAATGGGATGAAACACCGGATCCAGCGGAAATGGATTCACTGGTTTCCACCGGAGAACAAGTTTCCACGGCACTGTTTGCCATGCTCTGCAAAAAAAACGGCATTGCCTGTCGTTCAGTTCTTGGATTTCAAGCAAATATACTCACAGACCAAGCCTACACTCGCGCTCGTATCTTGGATATTGATACGCAAAAATTAAAAACACTGCTCACGCAATATGATGTCCTTGCCGTGGCTGGTTTCCAAGGCTGCGACCATACACAGCGCCTTACAACCCTTGGGCGAGGCGGTTCAGATACTTCTGCCGTGGCTCTTGCAGCTGCGATCAATGCAGATGTATGTGAAATATATACCGATGTTCCCGGAGTTTTCACTACAGACCCTCATGTATGCTCTCAAGCTCGTAAACTGGATACCATTACCTATGATGAAATGCTTGAAATGGCCTCTATGGGTGCCAAAGTACTGCAAATCCGCTCTGTGGAATTTGCAAAAAAATTCAATGTAACAGTTCATGTTCGCTCAACTTTTTCAGATGAACCCGGTACCTTAGTGACCAAGGAGGATCCCATGGAATCTGTTCTTGTTTCCGGCATTGCTTATGATAAAGATCAAGCCCGAGTAACCCTTGTACATGTCAAAGACCACCCGGGAGTATCTGCGGCTGTGTTTGGCGCGATTGCTCGCAAAAAAATACTTGTGGACATGATTGTTCAAAATGCAGGAAAAGATGGTACCACAGACTTAACATTCACTATCCCTCGCGCTGATTTAGAAGTCACTTTACGCATGCTCGAAGAACTAAAATATGAAATCCCTTACGATGAAATACGGTATGATAAACATGTTGCCAAAATTTCAGTCATTGGAGTAGGAATGCGTAGCCATTCAGGGGTTGCTTCCAAAGCCTTTCAAGCTTTGGCTAATGACAGCGTCAACATCTTAATGATTTCCACTTCTGAGATAAAAGTAACCTGCCTTATTGAAGAAAAATATACTGAGCTTGCAGTACGCACGTTGCACCACGCATTTGACCTTGATTCAGACTCTTTGCAAAAATCATGAGTACAATACAGATATACGACACGACCTTGCGCGATGGTTCCCAAGCGGAAGAGTTAAATATTGTAGCAAAAGATAAAGTACTCATTGCACGCGCCCTTGATCAAATCGGTATTCACTATATTGAAGGTGGCTGGCCCGGTGCAAATCCGACTGATGATGCTTTTTTTCAGTCCATGGCTCCCCTCACACTCACACACTCACGTTTGGTTGCTTTTGGTAGCACACATCATCCGACAAAGACGGCTGAAACCGACAAAAATCTCAAAGCACTGATCAACAGCCAGACTCAAGTTGCAACAATTTTTGGCAAATGCTGGGATATGCAAGCACAGGTTGCTCTTGGCATTTCCTTAGAAAGAAACATTGAAATCATCGCTGCTTCTATTGCGTTTCTCAAACAACATTTTGCAGAAGTGTTTTTCGATGCTGAGCATCTTTTTGATGGTTTCAAAGCAAATCCGGAATTTTCCTTGGCCTGCTTAGATGCTGCATTACAATCCGGAGCAGATTGCCTTATTGCCTGTGATACTAACGGAGGTTCACTGCCAAATGAAGTGGCGGAGATCACCAGCATATTACGACAAAAATTCCCCAATGCCACGCTTGGTATACATGCACATAATGATGCGGAGCTTGCAGTAGCCTGCACCCTTGCTGCGGTTGAACAAGGAGCAACACATGTTCAAGGTACGATCAATGGTTATGGTGAACGCTGTGGTAATGCAAATTTATGCTCCATTATACCTAATTTAGAGTTCAAAAAAGGTCTCAAAACTATTGGAGCAAAAAATATCGAAGGCCTTACTGATCTTTCGCGTTATGTTGCTGAAATTGCGAATTTACGCCCTTTTTTGCGTCAGCCCTTTGTTGGTGGATCAGCGTTTGCTCATAAAGGAGGCATTCATGTCTCCGCAGTTATGAAAAATCCGCAAACTTATGAACATATTGACCCCTCTCTTGTGGGGAATACTCAGCGCGTTCTTCTCTCGGATCAAGCAGGAAAAGCCAATATTCTTTTTAAGGCACAACAACTTGGCTATACACTCGAAAAAGATGACCCTCGCTTAACACAATTTTTACAATCCATTAAAACACGCGAGGAACACGGTTTTGAATATTCCGTGGCTGAAGCTTCGTTTGAACTCATGCTTCATGAAGTCCTTGGCTTTCCTTGTAAGTATTTCACTTTTAAGAATTTTTTTGTAGCAGACTCCAAACGCCAACAAGATCATGAGCCAATCACAGAAGCAACCGTCCTGATGGAAGTTGACGGGAATGAAGAGCATACGGCTGCTAGCGGTAATGGCCCTGTCAATGCTTTAGATCTCGCCTTGCGTAAAGCTTTAGAGCGTTTTTATCCTCGCATTGCCAATGTCCGTCTTAAAGATTTTAAGGTGCGAGTGGTTGCTGGAGCTGTGCGTGATGCAAATAGTACGGCCTCTTTTGTCCGTGTGCTTATCGAATCAAGTGATGGCAAACACGCGTGGAATACTATCGGTGTCTCACATAATATCATTGAAGCTGCGTGGCAGGCACTTGTTGATTGTTATAGATACAAATTGCTACTTGATGAAAAACACAAGTAATATGCTCAGCTTAAATATACTTATAGATAATAAAGCCTTGCCCGGCTTTCACGCAGAATGGGGTTTTGCCGTCAGCATAGAACACAAAAATAATGTATGGCTTTGGGATGCTGGAGCCAGTCCGCTTTTTATTGAAAACGCAAAAAAATTACAAATAGATATCAAAAAAGCCCAAGGCTTGGCCATCTCGCATGGTCATTGGGATCATACCGGAGGGCTGAGCGCGCTTCAGGAGCAAGGCTATACTCTTCCTCTTTATATGCATCCAGATGGACTAAAAAAAAAATACGCACTTGAACCAGACGGAACATATCGTGAAATTGGAATACCCGGCGTGCTTCCAAAAATAACAGAAGTTCATGCAAACTATGAACTGATGCCCGGCCTAACAATGTTTGCCAATATCACTCGGCTCCCCACTGCCTTCCAAGCCATACAAGGCTTTTATAGTGATCCAGTAAAAAAAATACCGGATTTAGTGCCTGATGATGCCTATCTCTGTATCCAAGAAAAAAATCATACGCATATTGTGCTTGGCTGCTGTCATTCTGGACTGCGCAATTCACTTGAACACCTTAAAAAAGAAACAGGGATAGCTTCCATAGCTAGCCTAACAGGGGGGCTACATCTTTTTGGTGCAACACGCGAAGCAATGTATGAAACAGCGCAAGCAATTCAAGAATTTCATATCCCCCGTATTCATGTGGGGCATTGCACAGGCGATGCAGGCATTGCATTTTTACGGCAAAACCTCAGGCACTGCGAAATCATTGAGACCAAAGCAGGAATGCGCCTGAGCCTTGAAGTGTAAAAGCAAAGCCAGAGCTGGGTTCACTCTTTTGTATCAGTAAGCGGTTAATTTAAGGTGGAGAGTTTTATACTTTCAGCCGCCTTTTGGTTCCAATTCAGAGGGGGTACCCCCTCTGGATTCAGGCTGTTGACAAAGTTCTTGCCTCCTAGTGAAGATTCTTTTATATTATTTTCATGTTAAAAAAGCCTAAACAAAAACAAACTACTATTGAATTGGTGACAATAGAAGAATGAGTCCCTAAAAATCATCTTCTTCGGAAGATAAATAAATTTATATACTTTTCTTTTATTTATGAAAAAACAAAACATCTTTACTGTGGCAATAATGGACGTCCAGCAATTGAGCAAACTGTTCTTTTTAAGATTCTTTTTATTGGTTATATATTTGGCATTAGAAGTGAAAGGCAGCTTGTAAAAGAAATACAAGTTAATATGGCGTATCGCTGGTTTCTTGGTTTTGGAATAAAGGATAAAATACCTGATTCCTCTACGATTAGTCAGAATAGAAGAAGACGTTTTAACTGCACTACAATAGCTCAGGATATTTTTGATAACATTGTTTTGCAGGCTATGAAGCGGAAAATGTTTGAGGGTAGAACACTTTATACAGACTCAACACATTTGAAAGCAAATGCCAATAAACATAAATTTGCGAGTAAAATAGTGCAAAAACAACCAGAACATATTTGAGCGAGCTTGATGACGCCGTGGAGGAAGACCGCAAAAATTACGGCAAAAAGGTTGTATGAGTATGATTCAGAAACAGATTGCTATGTATGCCCAAAAGGGCAAGAGCTTCATTATCAAACGACTGACAGGCAAGGCTTTCGGCACTATGTATCATGTCAGGATATTTGTAAAAAGTGTGAGCTTTTATCTCAGTGTACCGCAAACAAAAAATGCATAAAAAAAATCATGCGCCACGTTTGGGAAGGCTCAAAAGAGCAAGCGACAGAAAATAGGCTGAGTCCTCGGGGCAAAATACTTTTCAAACG